>NZ_JBMDKK010000021.1:0-60346 GCF_057809675.1 Sphingomonas sp. FG14
GCCCGCCGCCGCCCCCGCCGGTCGCGCCGCGCCAGCAGGACAGCCTGCTCTCGCGACAGGAATTGCAGGCCAAGCTGCTGCGCGAGGCCGAGGAAGCGCGCATGTCCGCGCTGGAGGACGCACGCCGCCGCGAAGAACAGCAGAAGCAGGCCGCGATCGAGGAAGAGAAGCGTCGCGCCGAGCAGAATCGCAAGGCCGAGGAAGAGGCGGCCAACGCTCCGCCGCCGGCACCCGAACCCGAGCCGGTCGCGACACCCGCCCCCGTGACCGCCGCAGCGGCTGCACCGGCGGCGGCGGCGACCGAGGCCCCGGCCGCGGCCCCCGCCGCGCCGGCGACCGCCGCGAAGCCGGAGGACAATCGCCCGGCCCCGCGCAAGTTCACGCCTGTGCCGAGCCCCAAGCGCCCCGAACCGCCGGCGCGTCCGGCGGCGCGTCCGCGCGGCGGCGACGATCGTCGCCAGTCGGGCAAGCTGACCGTCACCAAGGCGCTGGACGATAGCGAGGGCGCACGTGCCCGCAGCCTCGCGGCGCTCAAGCGCGCTCGCGAGAAGGAACGCCGCGCGCACTATACCGGCGGTGGCCAGCCGCAGGCGAAACAGGTCCGCGACGTCGTGGTGCCGGAAGGGATCACCGTCCAGGAACTGGCGAACCGCATGGCTGAAAAGGGCGCCGATCTGGTGAAGGCGCTGTTCAAGATGGGCGTGCCGGTCACCGTCACCCAGACGATCGACCAGGACACCGCGGAACTGCTCGTCACCGAATTCGGTCACAACATCAAGCGCGTGTCCGATTCCGACATCGAGATCGACACCGCGGCCGATATCGACGCGCAGGAGACGCTGAAGCCGCGTCCGCCCGTCGTGACGATCATGGGCCATGTCGATCACGGCAAGACCTCGCTGCTCGACGCGCTGCGCGGCACCGATGTCGTCACGGGCGAAGCCGGTGGCATCACCCAGCATATCGGCGCCTATCAGGTGCAGCTGAAGTCGGGCGACAAGATCACCTTCCTCGACACGCCGGGCCACGAGGCCTTTACCGACATGCGCGCGCGCGGCGCCAACGTGACCGACATCGTCGTGCTCGTGGTCGCGGCCGATGACGGGCTGATGCCGCAGACGATCGAGGCGATCAACCACACCAAGGCGGCCGGCGTGCCGATGATCGTGGCGATCAACAAGATCGACAAGGAAAACGCCAATCCCCAGCGCGTGCGCGAGCGCCTGCTTGAGCATGAGATCGTGGTCGAGGACATGGGCGGCGACGTCCAGGACGTCGAGGTTTCAGCGCTCAAGAAGCTCAACCTGGACGGGCTGATCGACAAGATCCTGCTCCAGGCCGAACTGCTCGAATTGAAGGCCAATCCCGATCGCGCCGCCGAAGGCACGGTGATCGAGGCCAAGCTGGACAAGGGCCGTGGCCCCGTCGCCACCGTTCTGGTCGGCCGCGGCACGCTACGCGTCGGCGACGTCTTCGTCGTCGGCCAGCAGAGCGGCAAGGTGCGCGCGATGGTCAACGACAAGGGCCAGCAGATCAAGGAAGCCGGCCCCTCCATGCCCGTCGAAGTGCTTGGCCTGTCGGGCACGCCGGGCGCCGGTGATCCGCTCTCGGTGGTCGAGAACGAAGCGCGGGCGCGCGAAGTCGCCGCCTATCGCGAACAGCTCGCCACGCAGAAGCGCACCGCGACCGCGCCTGCCTCGCTCGACACGATGTTCTCGTCGTTGCAGGCCAACAAGGCGCTGGAGTATCCGGTGGTCGTGAAGGCCGACGTGCAGGGTTCGACCGAAGCGATCGTCGCCGCGCTCCACAAGATCTCGACCGACGAGATCAAGGTGCGCGTGCTCCATTCGGGCGTCGGCGCCATCACCGAATCGGACGTGACGCTGGCCAGAGCATCAAACGCGCCGATCATCGGCTTCAATGTTCGCCCCAACGCCAAGGCCCGTGAAATCGGCGCACGTGACAAGATCCGTTTCAAATATTTCGACGTGATCTACCACCTGACCGACGACATCCGTTCGGAAATGGCGGGCGAGCTCGGTCCGGAAGCGATCGAGACCGTGGTCGGCCGCGCCGAGATCCGCGAAGTCTTCTCGGCGGGCAAGCACGGCAAGGCGGCCGGTCTGCTCGTCACCGAAGGCGCGATCCGCAAGGCGCTCAAGGCCCGCATCACGCGCGACGACGTCATCATCTACAATGGCGAGATCGCGTCGCTGCGGCGCTTCAAGGACGATGTGGCCGAAGTCCGCGCCGGCCTGGAGTGCGGCGTCACCTTCACGCAGAACTTCACCGACATCCGTTCGGGCGATTATCTCGAAACCTTCGAGGTCGAGATGCGCGATCGGACGCTGTGACGCGAACCTGCGAACATGGGCCGTCGCTTCGGAGATAATCCGGGCGGCGGCCGATTGGTGAACTGAAGATGCGAAACGAAACGCCCGAAACCCGCTCCGTCCGCGTCCTGCGCGTGGGCGAACAGGTGCGCCATGTGCTGAGCGAGATCCTGACGCGCGGCGAGGTGCATGACGATGTGCTCGCCAGCCATCCGGTTTCGGTGACCGAGGTGCGCATGTCGCCCGACCTGCGCCACGCGACGGTGTTCGTGAAGCCGCTGCTGGGCCGCGACGAGGAAGCCGTGATCAAGGCGCTGCGTACCAACACCGCTTATTTCCAGCGAGAGGTCGCCCGTCGCGTGAAGATGAAATATGCCGCCAGGCTGAAGTTCCTGGCGGACGAAAGCTTCGACGAAGGCACGCATATCGATCGGCTGCTGCGCGATCCGAAAGTGGCGCGCGACCTGGAAGCCGACGACTGACCGGATTGGGCCATGACGGCCCTCCCCGTCCATTTTCGAGAAGAGCCGGCTTCCACCTCTTCGCGCGGCGCAAATATCTTCGCTGTCGCGCCGCTGATACGAAGAGCCGGCTTCCACCTCTTCGCGCGGCGCAAATATCTTCATTGTCGCACCGCTGATACGAAGAGCCGGCTTCCACCTCTTCGCGCGGCGCTCTATGAAACCGCGCTTTGGCGGGAGTTTCGAATATGCGGTGCCTGATCTTCGCGCTTGCGGCGCTGTTGCCGGCGGTTCCGGTGCTGGCGAAGGACGAGATCCATCGCGCGGTGATCGCCGATCCGGTGGCCGATGCCGCCGCACCCGCCGGCATGTCGGCCTTCGTGATCCCGTCGGGCGACGGCGCGATGAACGCGGTGATGTACACCGCGTCGGGCAAGGCGCCCCACCCCACGCTGCTGCTGCTGCACGGCTTTCCGGGCAATGAGCAGAATCTGGATCTGGCGCAGGCCGCGCGCCGCGCCGGCTGGAACGTGCTGACCCTGCATTATCGCGGATCCTGGGGCAGCCCCGGTCATTTCTCCTTCGCCCGCTCCGCCGAGGACGCGCATGTCGCGCTCGCCTTTCTCCGCTCGGCGGAGGCGGTCGCCAAATACCGGATCGATCCCAAGCTGATCGCGGTCGCCGGACACAGCATGGGCGGCTTCATGGCCGCCGACGCCGCCGCCGACGATGCCGCCGTGCAGGGCCTGTTCCTGATCGATCCCTGGGACATCGCGGAAACCGCGACGGCGATCGCCTCGCCCCAGGGGCTGGCGGGGTGGAATCGCGGCGCGGCGGGCAATCTGCCCCCGCTTTCCGGCACCAGCGCCGACGCGCTGGCGAAGGAGATGACGGACAATCGCGAGCGCTTCGATCTGGCGCAAAGGCTGATCGCCTATGGCGACCGTCCGCTGACGATCGTCGGCGCCGAACGCGGCGGCGCCGCCACGGCGCGCCGGGTGGGCGGAGACGCCCAGTCGGTCGCGCGCCGCACCCAGATCCAGGTCTGGCCGACCGATCACAGCTTTTCCGACCACCGCGTGGCACTGGCCGACCTGCTCGTCCGCTGGCTGATCCAGATCGCGCCGCCGATCGGCTGATCCGATGGCCAAGCTCTATTTCTACTATGCGTCGATGAACGCGGGCAAATCGACGACCTTGCTGCAGGCGAGCTTCAATTATCGCGAGCGCGGCATGGAGACGATGCTGTTCACCGCCTCGGTCGACGATCGCTATGCGCGCGGCATGATCACGTCGCGCATCGGCCTGGCGGCGCAGGCCGAGCTGTTCGATCGCGCGACCGATCTGCGCGCCGCCGTCGAAGCCGAGCATGGCCGGCGGACGCTTTCCTGCGTGCTCGTCGACGAAGCGCAGTTCCTGACGCGTGACCAGGTGTTCCAGCTTGCTGGCGTGTGCGACGAGATGAATATCCCGGTGCTCGCCTACGGCCTGCGCACCGATTTCAAGGCCAATCTGTTCGAGGGCGCCGCGCATCTGCTGGCGATCGCCGACACGCTGGTCGAGCTGAAGGCGGTCTGCGAATGCGGCCGCAAGGCGACGATGAACCTGCGCGTCGACGCGACCGGCCATGCGGTGCGCGAAGGCGCGCAGACCGAGATCGGCGGAAACGACCGTTATGTCGCGCTGTGCCGCCGCCATTTCATGGAGAAGACCCGATGACCGCCGATGCCGCCGCCCTGTCGACCGTCCTCGCCGATGGCGATCTGGTGCTCGAACCGCTGGCCGAACGCCACCGCGCGGCGCTCAAGGCCGCCTGCGCGGAGGATCTGGCGATCTGGCCGATCTACGGCCTGTCCTATGATCCCGATCATTTCGACGCCAATTTCGAGATATTGGCGGCCGGCGGCGCCAAGCTGGGTTTCGCGATCATGCATGGCGGCGTGCTGGTGGGGATGAGTGCCTATCTGGCGATCGAGGGCCCGCGCGCCGTGGTCGAGATCGGCAATTCCTATATCGTGCCCGGCGCGCGCGGCACCGGCGTCAACCATCGGTTCAAGCGGCTGATGCTCGATCACGCCTTTGCCTGCGGCTTCCGGCGCGTCGAGTTCCGCGTCGATGTGCGCAACGCGCGGTCGATGGCGGCCGTCGAGAAGATCGGCGGCGTGAAGGAGGGCGTGCTGCGCCAGGAACGCATCACCTGGACCGGGCATGTGCGGGATACCGCGCTCTTCTCCGTCCTTGCCGATGAGTGGCATAAAGACGGCTGAACGCTTCCGCTCAGCATGCGTTCAGCGTCGGAAAGGCAGGATAGGCCGATGAAGACATTGCAACTCGCTCTGGCAGCTCTTGCCGCAGCCTCCGTGGCCGGCGGCGCGCTGGCCGCACCGCCGAAACCGCGCCCGATCGGCGTGGAAACCCAGATCCCCTTTGCCGATCATCGCGGCATCCGCGACTTCCAGGCCGATGGCGACAACGCGCTGTGGATCCAGGACCAGGGCCGCAACTGGTATCATGCCACGCTGTTCGGCCCCTGTTTCGGCCTGCCCTATGCGATCGGCATCGGCTTCGTCACCAAGGGGACGAGCGCGCTCGACAAATTCGGCCAGATCGTCGTGGAAGGCCGCACCTGCCAGATCGAGACCTTCGTCACATCCAACCCGCCGCCCAAAAAGGCGGATCGCAAGAAGAGGAAGGAAAGCTGAGATGAAAGCCCTGCTGATCGCGCCGCTGATGCTCGCCGCCGTTCCCGCCCTGGCCGAAGACGCGCCCCCGCGCGTCGGCGAGGAGGCCTCCATCCCCTTCGCCGACCGTGACGGCATCCAGGATTACAAGGCGGATGCCGATCGCGGCCTCTATATCCGCAGCATCACCGGCGAATGGTATTATGCCCGCACCATGGGCAAATGCGCCCGGTTGCAGTCCGCCAACGCCATCGGTTTCGCGACCGCGCCGGGCGGGAAGCTCGATCGCACCGGCGCGCTCGTCGCCCAGGGCTGGCGTTGTCAGCTCGACAGCCTGACCCGTTCGGAGGCGCCGCCCAAAAAGGCGAAGCGCGATAGCTGACTTTTCCGTGCTTCCGATCTAATCGCGGCCGATGCACGGCTGGATCATTCTCGACAAACCCCTGGAACTGGGATCGACGCAGGGCGTCTCCGCGGTGAAGCGCGCGCTGCGCGAGGGCGGCTATCCCAAGATGAAGGTCGGCCATGGCGGCACGCTCGATCCGCTCGCATCGGGCGTCCTGCCCGTGGCGATCGGAGAGGCGACCAAGCTTGCCGGCCGCATGCTCGACGCTTCCAAGATCTATGACTTCACGATCCGCTTCGGCATCCAGACCGATACGCTCGATGCCGAGGGCAAGGCCGTCGCCGAAAGCGACGTGACGCCGACGCGCGCGGCGGTGGACGCGATCCTGCCCGCCTTCACCGGCGCGATCGAGCAGATGCCGCCCGCCTATTCCGCGCTCAAGGTCGATGGCAAGCGCGCCTATGATCTGGCCCGCGCCGGCGAGGAGGTTGTGCTGGCCTCACGGAACGTGACCATCCACAGCCTCGCGCTGGCCGGCGAAACACCGGCGGACGGGCCGGTCGCCGCCGTCACCCTTACCGCCCATGTCTCGAAGGGCACCTATATCCGCAGCCTGGCGCGAGACATCGCGCTGGCGCTGGGCACCGTCGGCCATGTCGCCATGCTGCGCCGCACAAAGGCCGGCCCGTTCACGCTCGATCACGCGATTTCGCTGGACAATCTGGCCGAAGCCGCTAAGGCCCGCCGACTTGAAGACATAACCTTGCCGCTGACGGCGGGGCTGGACGACATCCCGGCTCTATCCGTCACCCCCGATCAGGCAAGGCTGCTCCGCCAGGGGCAGGTCTTGATCGGGATCGCCGCCCAGCAGGGCCTCCACCTCGCAACCCAAGCGGAAACGCCGGTCGCGCTGGTCGAGCTTTCCGGACATGAGCTCCGGGTGGTGCGCGGCTTCAATCTGTGAAGAGATGTCGAAGGAAGAAATGACATGACGATTACCGCAGAGCGCAAGGATGCGCTGATCAAGGAACATGGCCGTGAAGCCGGCGACACCGGCAGCCCAGAGGTCCAGGTCGCGATCCTCACCGAGCGCATCACCAACCTGACCGAGCATTTCAAGACGCACGCCAAGGACAACCACTCGCGCCGCGGCCTGCTGATGCTGGTCAACAAGCGCCGCAGCCTTCTCGACTATCTGAAGAAGAAGGATAGCGGGCGCTACAGCGAAATCATCGCGAAGCTCGGCCTTCGCAAATAATCCGAACGGCCCCGGAGACGGGGCCGTTCGCACATCCGGCCTGGCGCAATCCGGCGCCCTGGCGGGAACAGGCGGGCAGAATACCGGTCCCGTCACAAGCGCGCCAAATCCGGCGCGTACACATGATGCACCGGATCGCATCTGGCGATCCGGACGTAAGGAAAATCAATGTTCAACATGAAAACAGTCGAAATCGAGTGGGGCGGACAAACCCTCAAGCTCGAAACGGGCCGCGTCGCCCGCCAGGCCGACGGCGCGGTGCTCGCGACGTTGGGTGAAACCGTCGTGCTTTGCGCCGTGACGGCCGCGCGTTCGGTGAAGGACGGGCAGGACTTCTTCCCGCTCACCGTCCATTATCAGGAAAAATACTCGGCCGCCGGACGCATTCCGGGCGGCTTCTTCAAGCGCGAACGCGGCGCCACCGAAAAGGAAACGCTGGTTTCCCGCCTGATCGACCGCCCGATCCGCCCGCTGTTCCCGGAGAATTTCTTCAACGAGATCAACGTCATCGCTCAGGTGCTGAGCTATGATGGCGAAAACGAGCCCGACATGCTGGCGATGGTCGCCGCGTCGGCCGCGCTCACCATCTCGGGCGTGCCCTTCATGGGCCCGATCGGCGCCGCGCGCGTCGGCTATGTCGATGGCGAGTACATCCTGAACCCGACCGACGAGCAGGTCGCTGCGGGCGAGCTCGATCTGGTCGTCGCCGGTACGCATGACGCGGTGATGATGGTCGAATCCGAAGCCAAGGAGCTTTCGGAAGAGGTCATGCTGAACGCCGTGATGTTCGCCCACCGTGGCTTCCAGCCGGTGATCCAGGCGATCATCAAGCTGGCCGAGCAGGCCGCCAAGGATCCCTGGGAGATGTCGGCGGAGATCGACCGCAGCGAGACCAAGAAGAAGCTGAAGAGCGCGATCGGCAAGGACCTGACCGCCGCTTACAAGCTGACCGACAAGCAGGCCCGCCAGAACGCGGTGAACGAAGCCCGCGCCAAGGCGCGTGAGCTGTTCGCCGACGCGGAAGCCGGCGAGAAGATCGCCAGCCTGAAGCTCGTCAAGAAGCTGGAGGCGGAGATCGTCCGCCAGGCCATCCTGAAGGACGGCAAGCGCATCGACGGCCGCACCACCACGCAGATCCGCCCGATCGAGGCGATGGTCGGCTTCCTGCCGCGCACGCATGGTTCGGCGCTGTTCACGCGCGGCGAGACGCAGTCGATCTGCACCACCACGCTGGGCACCAAGGACGCCGAGCAGATGATCGATGGCCTGAACGGCCTGCGCTACGAGCATTTCATGCTGCACTACAACTTCCCGCCCTATTCGGTCGGTGAAGTCGGCCGCTTCGGCGCGCCGGGCCGCCGCGAGGTCGGGCACGGCAAGCTGGCATGGCGGGCGCTGCATCCCGTGCTGCCCACCAAGGACGAGTTCCCCTACACGATCCGCGTCCTCTCCGACATCACCGAGTCCAACGGCTCGTCGTCGATGGCGACGGTGTGCGGCGGTTCGCTGTCGATGATGGACGCCGGCGTGCCGCTGAAGCGCCCGGTTTCGGGCATCGCCATGGGCCTGATCCTGGAAGGCAAGGACTTCGCGGTGATCAGCGACATCCTGGGCGACGAGGATCACCTCGGCGACATGGATTTCAAGGTGGCCGGCACCAGCGAGGGCATCACCTCGCTGCAGATGGACATCAAGATCGCGGGCATCACCGAAGAGATCATGAAGCAGGCGCTCGCGCAGGCGAATGAAGGCCGCGCGCACATCCTGGGCGAAATGGCCAAGGCACTCGGCGAAACCCGCACGGAGCTTTCGGCGCACGCCCCGCGCATCGAGACGCTGCAGATCGACAAGTCGAAGATCCGCGAAGTCATCGGCACCGGCGGCAAGGTGATCCGCGAGATCGTCGCCGAGACCGGCGCCAAGGTCGACATCGACGACGAGGGCCTGATCAAGATCAGCTCGTCCGACCTGTCGCAGATCGAAGCCGCCAAGAAATGGATCCTCGGCATCGTCGAGGAAGCCGAGGTCGGCAAGATCTACAACGGCAAGGTCGTCAATCTCGTCGATTTCGGCGCGTTCGTGAACTTCATGGGCGGCAAGGACGGCCTCGTCCACGTTTCCGAGATCAAGAACGAGCGTGTCGAGAAGGTCGCCGACGTCCTGTCCGAAGGGCAGGAAGTGAAGGTGAAGGTGCTCGAGATTGACCAGCGCGGCAAGGTTCGCCTGTCGATGCGCGTCGTCGATCAGGAAACCGGCGCCGAGCTGGAAGACACCCGCCCGCCCCGCGAGCCCCGCGAAGATCGCGGTCCGCGCGGCGACCGTGGCGATCGCGGCCCCCGTCGTGACGGCGACCGCGGACGCGGCGGCCGTGACCGTGACCGTGGCCCGCGCGGCGACCGGGGTGATCGCGGCGATCGCGGTCCCCGCCGTGAACGCAGCGAAGGCGGCAATGACGACGGCCCCGAGCCCGAGTTCGCGCCCGCTTTCCTGAAGCGTGACGACGATTGATCGCATCGCGACACTGACAAAGGGAAAGGGGGCTTCGCGCCCCCTTTTCTTTATCTCCAATAACTTAGCACAGGAATCCGCTGACAAGCCCGGGGGCGCGTGATACGGTGCACCGTCGCAGCCGCCGGGGGGCGCATGTCGGGACGGGTACAGGCCTTTGTCGAGCGTTTGCCGCTGCTGGCGGATCGGCAGCCGCTCGCCATGCTGGCGGCGCTGGTCGCGGCGGGAATCGGCCTGGGGCTGCGGCTGTTATCCGCGCCCTGGATGCCGCCAGGCTATCCCTTCCTCACCTTCTTTCCGATGGTGGTCGCCACCACGCTGCTGTTCGGATGGAAACCCGGCACGCTCTGCGCCGTCGCAAGCGGCGCGCTGGCCTGGTATTTCTTCATCACGCCGACCACGATCTTCGCGTTCGACGCCGGCATCGCGGTCGCGCTGAGCTTTTTCGCGCTGGTTGTCGGCGCGGAGATCGGGCTGATCCACGCACTGCAGACCTTCGTCGCCCGCGCCGCGCGCGAACGTGAGACGAGCCGCATGCTCGCGGAGAATCGCGAACTGCTGTTCCGCGAGCTCCAGCACCGCGTTTCGAACAATCTCCAGGTCGTGGCCGGCCTGCTCACGCTGCAGAAGCGCGGCGTGACCGATACGCGCGCGCGCGACGCGCTGGATGAAGCCGCGCGCCGGCTGACGCTGATCGGCAAGATATCGCGCCAGCTTCACGATACCACGGGTGGCCATGTACCCGTCGGCCCCTTCCTCCATACGCTGTGCGGCGACGTGCTGTCCGCCAGCGGCCGCGACGACGTGGCGCTGGAACTATCGGTGGACGATGACATCGAGATCGGGCCGGACGCCAAGATCCCGATCGCGCTGATCGTCGCCGAATCGATCGCCAACGCGATCGAACACGGCTTCGCCGACGGTTCGGCCGGCAGCATCGGTGTTCGGCTCAACCGGACGTCGTCGGGGCTGTTGCTGGAGGTCAGCGACAATGGGACCGGCCCGCCCGAGGGTTTTCGACTGGAGGACAGCCAGAGCCTGGGCCTGCGCATCGCCCAGATGCTCGCCCGGCAACTGGGCGGATCCTTCACGCTGGTCCGCGAGGAACGCACCCGCGCCCTGCTGGCCATGCCCGGCTGAATGGACCTGAAACGGGAAGGGGCCGGCGCCACGAATGACACCGGCCCCTGGAAGCCGAAACGGGAGACCGCTTCGCCTAGCTTGTCTTCAACTGCTGCGCATTGACGTCCGCATCGTCGATCGCGTCGGCGGCCGCCTCGCCATTCTCGCGCACCGAATCAGCCTGGTTCTCCAGCATGTCCTCGGTCGCCTCGTTGACGGCGTTGTCCGCCTGCGCGTCGAGCGCGTCGGCCACGTTGTCGGCATTCGCCTCGACATTGTCGGCCAATGCATCGTCGCCCTTGCCGCCGCACGCGGCCAGCGCCACCAGGCTCGCCAGAGCGATCGATTTGAAAACTGTCTTCATTTCCTACCCCTGCACAAATGGGGCCGCGCGAACGTGCGCGGCGGAACAGGCACAAATCGCGGGACACCCCAAGGGTTCCGAGATTTGCGACGAACCGATGCAAAAGAAAAAGGCAGGTGGGGAGCTTCTGTTGCTCGGCGCTCCCCGTGCCGCCGGAATCCGATTCTGTTGCCCGGTTCGGCCCGAACCGCGTTCAAGCCTTGTAATCTAAGCCGTTAGGCCGTGATTACGCGGCAATCGCGAGCGCCTCGTTGTCATTGGCACTTGTGGTTTTGAACGGTTTTACGGCGCATTCAGGCCGGGCGAAAACATCGTCTTTGAACACACGTCGATCCTGGTTCGGCCCCGTCAGAAGCCCGCCGAAACGGGTTTTTGGTGGAGCCGCCGGGTACTGCCCCCGGGTCCGCTGCATCTATTCCACGACATCATTCATCGCCATCTCCGGACAAGTCCGGCGCGATCGATATAGGGAGGGGCGCACCAAATTGAAAGGGCGGGATGCCGCCGTCGCGACACCCCGCCCCATTTCATTGCCCGATCGCCCGCGCTTATTTGCTGCGCAGCGCGTCCCTGATCTCGGTGAGCAGTTCCACCTCGGTCGGCCCCGCCGGCGCGTCCTCCGCCTTTTTGTGGAAACGGTTGGCCGCCTTGACCAGCATGAAGATGGCGAAGGCGATGATCACGAAATTGATCACCTGCGTCAGGAAGGCGCCATAGCCGAACAGCGGCACGCCCGCCGCCTTCAGCGCCGCATAATCGGTCAGCGATCCGGTATAGGTGGCCGGCACGTCGCCCAGGATCACGAACAGCGACGAAAAATCGATATTGCCGAAGATCGCGCCGATCACCGGCATGATCAGGTCTTCGGTCAAGGAGGTGACGATCTTGCCGAACGCCGCGCCGATGATCACCGCGACCGCGAGGTCGAGCACGTTGCCGCGCGCGATGAACGCCCTGAATTCCTGGAACATCTGTCACTCCCTGTCTGCCTGCGGACAGATTCGCCCACTCTGCCGGTGAACGCAAGACGATTGCGGTGCGTTCGGCGGGGCTGTATTGCATGTGCAGGACAGTCCGGAGAGATACATGACCAGCGACCGCCTTCGTTTCGCCTTGCTCGCCCCGGCCGCCGTGCTGACGCTTTCGGCCTGCGGCATCAACAGCGTGCCCACGGCCGAAGAGAACGCCAAGGCCAAATGGGCAGACGTGCAGGCCGCCTATCAGCGCCGCGCGGACCTGATTCCCAATCTCCAGGCCGTGGTGAAGGGCGCCGCCGAATCGGAAAAGACGATCCTGACCGACGTGATCGAGGCGCGCGCCAAGGCGACCTCGATCCAGGTGAGTGCGAATGATCTGACCGATCCCGCCAAGGTCGCGCAGTTCCAGCAGGCACAGGCCCAACTCGGCGGCACACTCAGCCGGTTGCTCGCCAATGTCGAGGCCTATCCCGAGCTCAAGAGCCAGGCCAATTTCACGACCTTCATGAGCCAGATCGAAGGCACGGAGAACCGCATCAACATTACCATCCGCGATTATAATGCCGCAGTGCAGAGCTATAACACCACCATCCGCACCTTTCCGGACATGATCGGCGCCAAGATCATCCATGGCGCGAAGCCGATGGTCCCCTTCGAGGCCAAGCCCGGCGCGGATCAGGCTCCCACCGTCGATTTCAGCAAGGGTTGATCGAAACGCGATGAGCCATCCGCGCATCGCATCGCCGGCGATGGCGCATCATATGATGCGCCTGTCCGTGCTGTTCGCGTTACTGCTCGCTTCGTTCATACCGGCGGCACAGGCCCAGATCGTTCCGGCGAGCGCCTTTCCACCGCTGACAGGGCGTGTCGTCGACCAGGCCGAGCTGCTGACGCCGGAGCAGGAACAGCAGATCACGGTGCAATCCGATGCCCTTGAAAAGGCCAGCGGGCGGCAATTCGTCGTCGCGACCATTCCCGATCTCAAGGGTCAGGAAATCCGCGACTACGGCTATCAGCTCGGCCGCCACTGGGGGATCGGCACCAAGGAGAATGACGGCGTTATCCTGCTGGTCGCGCCCAATGAACGCAGGGTCGCGATCGAGGTCGGCTATGGGCTGGAACCGATCCTGACCGACGCGCTGTCGAGCCTGATCATCAACCAGCAGATCGTGCCGCATTTCAAGGCGGGCGACATGCCCGGCGGCATCGTCGCCGGCGCCTATGCGATCATGGAGCAGATCGGCCTGCCGGCGGATCAGGCCGCGACGCGGCAGCAGCAATTGCTGGCGGCGGACAAGGAAGCGCGGCGCGACGGCGGCGGATCGCCGCTGATCCTGCTGTTCTGGATGATCGTGGTCGCGATGATCGTGCTGCCGGCCCTGTTCAACGGCCTGCGCGGCAACCGCTATCGTGGCGGACGGGGGCCGGTGGTGATCTGGGGCCCGTCCTCCGGCGGATGGAGTTCGTCCTCCAGCAGCGATTCCTGGGGCAGCAGCAGTAGCGGCGGATCGTCCTGGGGCGGCGGAGGCGGCGGTTTTTCGGGCGGCGGCGGATCGTTCGGCGGCGGCGGCGCATCGGGGAGCTGGTGATGGCGAAGGTGAACCGGCTGAGCGAGGCCGACCACAAGCTGGTGAGCGACGCCGTGGCGGAGGCCGAACGCGGCACCGATGGGGAGATCGTGACGATCGTCACCGACCTGTCCGACAAATATCACGATGCCGGCCTGCATTGGGCGATCGGCATCATGTTCCTGGCGCTCGCGCTGTTCGCGGTGTTCCCGCAAAAGATCATCGCCATCCTCAGTTGGGCGGCAAATGGCTGGGAGCATGAATTTTCGCTGGGCGAAGTGCTGCCGATCCTTTTCGTCCTGCTTGCCGCCAAGTTCCTGGCGGTGCGCTATATCCTCGCCTGGATGCCGCTGCGGCTGGCGCTGACCCCGCGCGCGACCAAGGTGCGCCGCGTCCACGCACGCGCGATCCAGTATTTCAAGGTCGGCGCCGAAAGCCGCACCGTGAAGAAGACAGGCGTGCTCATCTACCTCTCGATGGGCGAGCATATGGCGGAGATCGTCGCCGACGAGGCGGTGCATCGCGCCGTCCCGTCCGAAAGCTGGGGCGATGCGATGGCCGCGCTGATCGACGAGGTCCGCGCCGGGCGCCCCGGCGAAGGCATGGCGGCGGCCGTGCGCCGGGTCGGCGCGATCCTCGCCGCGCATTTCCCCAAGGATTCCGCAGATCCCAATGAAATTCCCGATCGGCTGATCGAATTGTGAGCGGCGATATCGAACACACGGTCTGGCAGGGCCGCTTCATCACCGCGAAGACGCGCGGCAAATGGGAATATGTCTCACGCACGCGCGGGATCGAAGCAGCGGTGATCCTGGCCATCGATTCGGGTGCGGACGGCGACCATGTGCTGCTCGTCGAGCAATATCGCGTGCCGCTGGGTGCGCATTGCCTGGAACTGCCGGCTGGCCTTGTCGGCGACGAGGATGAAGGCGAGGCGATCGAGCTCGCCGCCGGCCGCGAGCTGGAGGAGGAGACCGGCTATCGCGCCGCCCGCATCGAGACGATCGGCCGCTTCGCCTCCTCGCCCGGCATGGTCTCCGAAACCTTCACGCTGGTGCGCGCGCACGGTTTGGAAAAGGTGAGCGAGGGCGGCGGCGTCGAAGGCGAGAACATCACGGTCCACCGCGTGAAGCTGGCGGACATCGCGGACTTCATCGCCGAAAAACGGCGGGGCGGCAGGGTGATGGACGTGAAGCTGCTGACATTGCTCGGGCCGGAGCTGCTGGGGCGCTGATCACGCCGTGCAATCCGGAACGGCGCGATTTTCCCTTTCCCTGATGTCACCCCGGCGAAAGCCGGGGTCCATGCGATGTCTCGCATCGGCGCGGTGGACGGACTGTATGGGCTCCAGCTTCCGCTGGAGCGACGATCGGGGAAGATCCTGCCTTTTCTTGCCCGATCGGCGACAAACCGGTCAGGCACATCATCAAACCGAACCGATTACCGGAAATTATCCGCGTAAGCCTGGATCTTCAGCGTCCGTTCCGGCGCGGCCACGATATGGCAGGCGATGCCCTCGCGATCGGCATAGGCCTTGGCGGCCTCCGCGCTCGGGAAGCTCAGCTTCACCTGCTCGCGCGTGTCGCCCGAGCCGGCCCAGCCCATCAGCGGATCGGGGCGCTTGCGCTCGGCGGGCTCGAATTCGAGCACCCAGCGGTGCGTGCGCGCCTTGCCCGACTGCATCGCGTTCTTGGGGGTCTGGTAGATTCGTGCGGCCATCTGTCTGCCCTCTTGTCCTTGCCGAGCCCCATACACGCGGCATCGCGCGGCTTCAACGCCGCGCGTCCGCCTTCTTCGTCCGAAGCGTCGCATTGGCGGCGGCCGGATCGTCGGGCCAGGGGTGGCGGGGATAGCGGCCGCGCATTTCCTTGGCGACCGCGTGCCAGCTCCCCGCCCAGAAACCCGGCAGGTCGCGCGTCGTCTGGATCGGCCGGCCGGCCGGCGATGTCAGGCTCAGCACCAGCGGCACACCGGCGACCATCGGATGCGTCGCCAGCCCGAACAGCGCCTGGACGCGTACCGTGACGGTCGGCCCCGCATCAGCCTCGTAATCGATCGCGTGATGGCTGCCGGCGGGGCTCGCGAAATCGGCGGGCGCCAGCGAATCGACCCGCTTGCGGCCCTCCCAGCCGAGCAGCGCGTCGAGCGTGCCCGAAAGCGCGGCGCCCTCCACGTCCGACAGCCGGCGCTTGCCCGCCACCAGCGGCGGCAACCACTGATCGAGCGTCGCCGCCAGCGCCTCGTCTGACAGATCGGGCAGTTCCGGGGCGGACAGGCGAGCAAAGCCGGCGCGACGGCGCAGCGACCGGGCATTCTCGCTCCATGGCAGCAGATCGACGCCGTGGAGCCGGACGCCCTCGACCAGCGCGGCGGCGATCGCCTGCGGATCGGCCTTCGCATCCTGCCCCTTGGCGAGCTGGATCGCGCCCAGCCAGCGCCCCTGCATCGCCCGCACGCCGCGCGTCGCCGGATCGAAACTCACATGCGCGCCGCTTTCGATCCGGTCGCCGAACAGCGCCTCCACCGTCGCGAAGTCGATCGCGGCGGCGGAGAGGATACGCGCGCCCTGCGCCACGCCCTGGATCTCCGCAACCGCCAGCCAGTCCGCGCGCGCGAGGGGCGACGTCGGATCGAGCCGGAAGCCGCGCCCGCCGACCGAAATCCAGTCCGCGCCATCATTGCCGCGCCGCCGCGACAGGCGATCGGGAAAGGCGAGCGCCACGCAGGCGCCGATCTCCGCATCGCCGCCCATATCGCCCGCGCCACCGCCGACCAGCTTCGCCCAGCGTTCGGCGAGCCGCCGCCCCGATTCGGCGCGTTGCCCGCGTTCGCCCCGCCAGCGCCGCAGCCGCAGTTCGAGATCGGCATCCTGTCCGCCAAGCCCGCGCTCGGACAATAGCACCGCGACCTGCGCGGCCAGCCGCCCCCAGCCGCGTCCGCTCGCCTCCACCAGCATATGGGCGAGGCGCGGCGGCATGGGCAGCTTCGCCAGTTGGGCGCCATGGCGGGTCGGGCGGCTATCGCCGTCGATCGCACCCAATGTCACCAACCGCCTGCGCGCTTCGGAAATGGCGGCGTCGGGCGGCGGATCGAGCCAGGCGAGGCTGCGTGGATCGCTCACCCCCCAAAGTGCGCAATCGAGCATCAGCGGCGACAGATCGGCTTCGAGAATCTCGGGCGGATCGAAACGCGGCAGCCCGGCCGTCGCCGCTTCCTCCCACAGCCGGATCGCGACCCCCGGCCCCTGCCGCGCCGCGCGGCCCGCGCGTTGCGTCACCGACGCCTGGCTGGCGCGTTCGGTGACGAGGCGCGTCATCCCCGCCGCGCGATCATAGCGCGGGCGCCGCGCCAGCCCCGAATCGACGACCACGCGCACGCCGTCGAGCGTCAGGCTGGTCTCCGCGATGCTGGTGGCCAGCACCAGCTTGCGCCGCCCCGCCGGCCCGGCCGCGATCGCCGCGCGCTGCGCGCCGGGATCGAGCGTGCCGTGCAGCCGGTGGAGATCGACATCGGCGGGCAGGCCGGTCAGCCGCTCGGCGGTACGCTCGATCTCCGCGACGCCGGGCAGGAAGGCGAGCACCCCGCCCGCCTCCTCCGCCAGCGCGCGGCGGATCGCCGCGGCCATCTCGTCCTCGATCCGCGCCTCCGCGCGGCGGCCGATATGGCGCAAGGTCAGCGGATAACTCCGCCCCTCGCTCTCCACCACCGGCGCGCCACCCATCAGCGCGGCGAAGCGCCCACCGTCGAGCGTGGCGGACATCGCGACCAGCCGCAGATCGGGCCGCAGCCCGCCCTGCGCATCGAGCGCGAGCGCAAGCCCGAAATCGCTGTCGAGGCTGCGTTCATGCACCTCGTCGAACAGCACGGCGGACACACCCGGCAATTCGGGATCGGCCTGGATGCGGTTGCGAAAAATCCCTTCGGTCAGCACCAGCACGCGTGTCGCCGCGGACTGGCGGCTGTCCATGCGCGTCGCATAGCCGATCGTGCCGCCGACGGGCTCGCCGGCAAGCTGCGCCATCCGCTCGGCGGCGGCGCGCGCGGCGAGGCGGCGTGGCGAGAGCAGCAGGATCTGGCCGGTGCACCAGGCTTCGCCCAGCAGCGCGGGCGCGACCGCCGTGGTCTTGCCCGCGCCCGGCGGCGCCACGAGCACGGCGTTTGGAGCCTCGCGCAAGGCGGCGAGCAGCGCGGGCAGGACGGCGTGGATCGGCAAATCGGCCATGGCCGTACTCAATCGCCCTTCGTCATCCGTGTCGGATCGCCAAGCTCGGCATTGAGCGCGGCGGCCGCGGCGGCGAGCCGGGAAACCAGGGTGGGATCGACCGGGGTCTCCTCGGCCATGACGAGATTGGCGAGCTCATATTTGCCGCTCGGCTTGATGCGGGGATCATATGCGGTCAGCCGCTTGCCCCGCCAGAAGCCGAGCAGCACGCGATGCGCCTCCGCCCGGATCAGCATGCACAGGCCGTTGGAGAGGAAGACGAGATTGCCCCATTTGATGATCTCGTCGAAGGGCGCGCCCGCCTGGATCGCCGCGCGCAGCATCTCGACGCGTTCGCGCTGCCAGCCGGTGAGTGTTGCGACATAGGCATCGGGGCTTGCCGCCGGCGCCATGCCACGCATCACCCGCCCGCCCTCAATAGGCGCGCGCGATCGCGAATTCGACCGCTTCGACCAGCGCCGCCTTGGCCTGGCTCGCGGGGAAGAGGCCGAGCGCGTCGATCGCGCGCTGGCCGTAATGGCGTGCGCGCTGCAGCGTGTCGGCGATCGCGCCGGTGCTGTTCAAAAGGGCGGTGGCATGCGCCAGGTCGGCATCGCTGATGCGGTGACCATGCATGGCGTCGCGCCAGAATTTGCGATCCTCGTCGCTGCCGCGCGCATGGGCGAGGATGACGGGCAGCGTCACCTTGCCGTCGCGGAAATCGTCGCCGACGCCCTTGCCCATCGTCTCCTCGTCCGAGGAATAGTCGATCGCGTCGTCGACAAGCTGGAAGGCGATGCCGAGATTGCGGCCATAGGCGTCGAGCGCCAGTTCCTCCGCCTCGCTGCGTTCGCCCACCACCGCCGCGATCCGGCAGGCGGCGGCGAACAGCGCGGCGGTCTTGGCGCCGATAATCTCGAGATAGCGATCCTCGCCCGTCTCCACCTGGCGCTGCGCGGTCAACTGGTTCACCTCGCCCTCGGCGATCACCGCCGATGCGTTGGACAGGATGCGCAGCACCTTCAGGCTGCCATCCTCCACCATCAGCTCGAACGAACGGCTGAACAGGAAATCGCCGACCAGCACGCTCGCCGGATTGCCCCAGATCATGTTGGCGGTGCGCCGGCCCCGGCGCAGATCCGATCCGTCGACGACATCGTCGTGCAGCAGCGTCGCGGTGTGGATGAATTCGACACAGGCGGCCAGCTTGTGCTGGCGCGTGCCCGCATAATCGAGCAGCCGCGCGCAGGCGAGCGTCAGCATCGGGCGCATGCGCTTGCCGCCGCCCGCGATCAGATGGCCGGCCAGTTCGGGGATCAGCGGAATATCCGACTGCATCCGCGCCAGGATCACGCTGTTGACCTGATTGAGATCGCCGGCGACCAGCGCCATCATCGGTTCGAGCGAAGGAACGCGCCCTGCGGGCGCGAGGCGGTGGATGGTCGCTGACATGGCGGCGCCTTGGCCCGGACGGCGGCGATATGCAAGCAATATGGCCTTGCTTTCGCGCGCCGCTCCCCCGAAAAGCCACGGCGACAGGGAGGCTCCATGACCGACGACCGGCTGACGCGCTATCGCGAGAGCATCGACAATATCGACGCGGCGCTGGTGTTCATGCTGGCGGAGCGTTTCAAGATCACCCAGGCGGTTGGCCAGCACAAGGCCGAAACCGGCCTGCCCCCCGCCGATCCGGGGCGCGAGGAGCGCCAGATCACGCGCCTGCGCGCGCTGGCGCAACAGGCGAATCTCGATCCGGACTTCACCGAGAAATTCCTGCGCTTCATCATCGATGAGGTGATCCGCCACCATCAGGGCATGCAGGCCGGCTGACGGGCGCATGACCGGCGCGGTCATCGAGGCACGCTCGGTCGCCAAGCGCTATGGCGCGGTGGCGGCGCTCGCGGGGCTCGACCTGGCCGTGCCCCAAGGTGGCGTGTTCGGGCTGCTCGGTCCCAATGGCGCCGGCAAATCGACCTTTTTGCGGATCGTGCTCGATCTGGTGCGGCCGAGTTCGGGCGAGGTACTGCTGTTCGGCGCGCCGGTCGATGCCCGCGTCCTGCGCCGGGTCGGCGGTTTCATAGAGGCGCCGCGCTTCCATCCCTATCTGACCGCCATGCAGACGCTGCGAAGCGTGGCGCTGACCGCCGGCATCGCCGATGCCGACGCGGAGGGCCTGCTCGATCGGGTCGGGCTGAGCGAGGCGGCGAATCGGCGGGTCGACGGCTTCTCGCTGGGCATGAAGCAGCGGCTGGGCATCGCCTGCGCGCTGATCGGCGCGCCGGAACTGGTGATCCTCGACGAACCGACCAACGGCATGGACCCCGCCGGCATCCAGGATATCCGCCGGCTCGTCCGCGACATCGCCGATCGCGACGGCGCGACGGTGCTGCTCTCCAGCCATCTGCTCGACGAGGTCCAGCGCATCTGCGACCATGTCGCCATCCTCGATCATGGCCGGCTGGTGACGAGCGGCCCGATCGCGGACCTGCTGGGATCGGGCGACCGCCTGCGGATCACCGCCACCCCGATCGCGCGGGCGATCGGGATCGCGGGCGCGGATGCACGCGCCGATCGCGAGGATGCGATGCTGGTGCCGATCGCACGAGCCGAAGCCCCCGCCCTGATCGCCGCACTGGTCGGCGCGGGCATCGCCGTCAGCGAGGCGCGCTGGGTGCGCGGCGACCTGGAAAGGCTGTTCTTCGAAAGGACGGGCCAATGATGGGAACTGGCCAATGACCGGAACCGGCCGATGATGCTGGCTCAGGCGATCTCGGGCGAAGCCTATCGCGCGCTGCGCAATCCGCGCGCGCTGTTCTGGGCCTATGCGCTGGTGCCGCTGTTCATCCTGATCTTCGGGCTGGGCATCGAGCTTGCGGTCAAATTCGATTCGAAGATGGTGCCGCCGACGATCGAGCCGCTCCGCCTCGCGATCCGTTCGCTCGGCGCCGGCGGCAACCCGATCGCGCAGCTTTTCTACGCGATCGGCGGCGCCGCGCTGGTCGCCAACGAATATCGCTGGGAAAGCTGGCGGCTGATCGGCCCGCGCAACCGGCGGCTCAACCTGATCATCGCCAAATTCATGGTCTATCTGGCCTTTGCCGCCCTGAGCCTCGCCGCGATCGTCGGTGTCGAGTTCTTCTCGGCGCTGGTCGCCGGGCTGGCGAAGGGCGCGCCGGTCGCCTGGACCGTGGATGGCGGGCCGGGCTGGGCTGCTTTGGCAATGGCCTGGGCGGCGTCGCTCGCCGAACTCGCGGCGCTGGGGGCGCTCGCCATGGCAGGGGCGGTCGCGACGCGGTCACTGCTCGGCGGCGCGATGCCCGCTTTCCTGTTCGCGCTCGGCCAGTCGCTGCTGCTCGCCTTCGCGCAGCCGCCCGCCGGCATCAACCGCGCGATCCTGCTGCCCGTCCATGCCGGAGACATGGCGCGCGGCTGGGCGCAGGGCGGATCGGGCGGCGATGCGCTGGCGGGCGCGGCGATGCTGGCCTGCTGGGCCCTCGCGCTGCTCTCGGCCGCGATCATCCTGTTTTCGCGACAGGATCTTTCGCGGGAGTGATCACGCCGCGGCGGGCAGCCTCAGCCGCACCATCAGCCCGCCCAGATCCTCGCTTTCCTCCAGCGTGACCGTGCCGCCATAGATTTCGGCGACGTCGCGGACGATGGCGAGGCCAAGGCCCGTGCCGGGCTTGCCGGTGTCGAGCCGGACGCCGCGATCGAAGATGCGCTGCCGCTCCTCCTCCGGAATGCCGGGGCCATCATCCTCGACCAGGCATTCGACGAAACCGCCGCTTTGCTGGACGGTGACGAACACGCTGCCGCCGCCATATTTCGCGGCATTCTCGATCAGATTGCCCAGCATCTCGTCCAGATCCTGGCGTTCGGTGTGCACGGCCAGGTCGCGCGGGCCGTCCATGTCGAAACGGACATGGGCGTAGAGCCGGCCCACGGCGCGCTCCACCGCCTCCAGGCTCTGCCACACGACGGCGCGGCTATGGGCATGGCCGCGCCGGCCGACCGCGCGCGCGCGCGCCAGATGATGGTCGACCTGCCGCCGCATCGTCGCGGCTTCGCGGATCACGGTTTCGGGCAGGTCGGCCGCATGCGCGGTCGCGGCGTTCATGATCACGGTGAGCGGCGTCTTCAGCGCATGCGCGAGATTGCCCGCATGTTCGCGCGCCTCCTCCGCCTGTTTCTCGTTATGCGCGAGCAGCGCGTTCAGTTCCTGGATCAGCGGCTGGACCTCGTCGGGCATCGCTTCCTCCACCCGATTCGTCCGCCCCGCGCGCATCGCGCCGATCGCCTCGCGCAGCTTCTTGAGCGGCCAGAGCCCATAAAAGGTCTGGAGCGCGGCCATCACGATCAGGCCAAGGCCAAGCAAGGCGAAGCTGCGCACCAATGTGCGGCGCAATGTCTGGATCTGATCGTCCAGCCCGTCGCGGCTCTGCGCGATCTGGAAGCGCCAGATCGTCGGCGAATCGGGGAGCTGGATGTCGCGCTCCATCACGCGCAGCTTCTGATCCTGGAATTCGCTGCTGTCATAGGTGTGGATCGCCGAATCGCGATGCGCGGCGCCCGTGCGCAGCCGCCGGTCCCACAAGGATCGCGACGGGAAAGGCTCCACGCCCTTCCCGGTCACCTGCCAGTACAGGCCCGAATTGGGTTCCAGGAAACGCTGGTCGGCAAGCGGCCGGCTGAAACGCACCTCGCCCACCGGCCCGATCTCCGCCGACGCGATCATCGAATTGAGCACATATTCCATGCCCGCATCGAAATTGCGCGTGATCGCGGTGGTCAGCACGCGATCGAGCGCGAGCCCGCCGCCGACCAGCAGCACCAGGATCCACAGGGCCGCAACGCCGATCATGCGCCGGCTGAGCGATCCGGTGTTGCGCTGCTTCGGCAGCTTGAGAGCGGCGGGCGCGGGTTCAGTCATCGGCGTCGGCGTGGCCCCGCATCGTCTTCAGCACGAAGGCGCGATCACGCCTCCGGATCCTCCAGGCTGTAACCCAGGCCACGGATGGTGGTGATCACGTCCGGCCCCAGCTTCTTGCGGATCCGCGTGACGAACACTTCGATCGTGTTCGAATCGCGGTCGAAATCCTGATCGTAGATATGTTCGATCAGCTCGGTGCGGCTGACCACCTTGCCCTTGTGATGGAGCAGATAGCTCAGCAGCTTGTATTCCTGCGCGGTCAGCTTCACCGGCGATCCCGCGAGCGTGACCTTGCCCGATCGCGTATCCAGCCGGACGTCGCCCGCCACCAGTTCGGACGAGGCATTGCCCGATGCGCGACGAATCAGCGCGCGCAGGCGGGCGATCAGTTCCTCCGACTGGAAGGGCTTGGCCAGATAATCGTCGGCGCCCGCGTCGAGCCCGGCCACCTTGTCGGACCAGCTATCGCGCGCCGTCAGCACCAGCACGGGCATCGCCTTGCCCTCGCGGCGCCAGCGATCGAGCACCGTCAGCCCGTCGATCTCGGGCAGGCCGAGGTCGAGCACGACCGCGTCGTAGCTTTCGGTCGATCCCAGGAAATGGCCGTCCTCGCCATCGGTGGCGAGATCCACCGCATAGCCCGCGCCCTCCAAGGTGCTGCGGAGCTGCTGGCCGAGGCTCGGCTCGTCCTCAACGATCAAAACGCGCATCTCTTCCCCTTTTTGAAACGGGTATTCGCCGCAACCCTACACCGGGGACGCGGGACTTGTCGAAGGTCTAGAAGCTAGCGCCCCGAACGGCCGACCTCGCGGCCGTTGCGTGCATCCACCTCAACCCAGAACACCTTGTAGTCGCGCTGGAACTTGAGGCGATAGATGGCGCGTTCCTCGTCATATTCCGGGCTCGCGCGCAGATAGGACGCACCGCTCGCCTCATAGCGCGGCACCACCATCGCCTCGATCCGGTGCAGCGGCATCACATGGCCCTTGCGGCTCGCGTCATAGGCCGAATCCTGTTCGTCGCGGCGGGATTGTGCCTCTGCCGCGACGGGCGGAAGCGCGGCCGAAAGCGCGAGTCCGAGGGATACAAGAAGACGAGTCATTGCGTTCATGGGCTTGTGGCATAGGGGGAAAGCGTTGAATAGGCCATGAATAGCCGGTTCATCGAACCGCGATCCGGCGCCCCCAAGTTCAGGACAATCAGAGCGTTCCATGTCAGCCCCCGTCCTTGCCTATGAAGATCTCGGCCTGATCCAGGGTTCGGGATGGCTGTTCCGCCACCTCGACCTGTTCGTCGGCCCGCGCGACCGGCTGGCGCTGATCGGCCGCAACGGCGCGGGCAAGACGACCCTGCTCAAGCTGATCGCCGGTGCGATCGATTGCGACGAGGGGCGGCGCACGATCGTGCCCGGCACCAAGGTCATCCTGCTCGAACAGGAACCCGCGATGGCGGGCCATGCGACGCTGATGGAGTATGCGCTGTCGGGCAGCGATGCGCCGGAAGCCCATGAGGTCGCCGCGATCGCCGATCAGCTCGGCATCGACATGGACCGGCCGGCGGCCACCGCCTCGGGCGGCGAAAGGCGCCGCGCCGCCATCGCGCGCGCGCTGGCGCTCGATCCGGACGTGCTGCTGCTGGACGAGCCGACCAACCATCTCGACATCGGCGCGATCGACTGGCTGGAGGACTGGCTGGGCCGCTATCGCGGCGCCTTCATCGCGATCTCGCACGATCGCACCTTCCTGACGCGGCTGACGCGCCAGAGCCTGTGGCTCGATCGCGGCACGCTGCGCCGCCACGAGATCGGTTTCGGCGGTTTCGATGCCTGGACCGAAAAGGTCTATGAGGAGGAAGAACGCAACGCCCAGCGGCTGGACGCGAAGCTGAAGATCGAGGAGCACTGGCTCCAGCGCGGCGTCACCGGCCGGCGGCGGCGCAACCAGGGCCGGCTGGCGAAACTGAAGGAAATGCGCGCCACCCGCGCCGCGATGCTCGGCCCGGCGGGCACCGCCGCGCTTTCGATCGGCACCGACGATGTCCGCACCAAGACGGTGATCGACGCGGTCGGCGTCACCAAGCGCTTCGGCGAACGCGCGGTGATCAAGGACTTCAGCTTCCGCATCCAGCGCGGCGACCGGATCGGCATCGTCGGCAGCAACGGCGCGGGCAAGACGACCTTGCTGAAGCTGCTGACCGGCGAGATCGAACCCGACGAAGGCAGCATCAAACTGGCCAAGACGCTCGACGGCGTGATCATCGACCAGCAGCGCAGCCTGATGGCGCCGGAAAAGACGGTGCGCGACGTGCTGGCCGATGGCGGCGACTGGATCGAGGTGCTCGGCGCGAAGAAGCACATCATCGGCTATCTGAAGGAATTCCTGTTCGAACCCGGCCTGGCCGATGCCAAGGTGGGCTCGCTTTCCGGCGGCGAGCGCTCGCGCCTGCTGCTCGCGCGCGAATTCGCGCGGCGCAGCAACCTGCTGGTGCTCGACGAGCCGACCAACGATCTCGACCTGGAAACGCTCGACCTGCTCCAGGAAGTGATCGCCGATTATGAAGGCACGGTGCTGATCGTCAGCCACGACCGCGACTTTCTCGACCGGACGGTAACGGTCACGCTCGGCCTCGACGGATCGGGCCATGTCGATATCGTGGCGGGCGGCTATGAGGATTGGGAACGCCAGCGCAAGGCGCGCCTGCAACCCGCGCGCGCCACCGCGAAGGCGGCGCCACCGCCACCCCCGCCGCCCGCTAAGGCGCGGACCAAGCTCAGCTACAAGGACCAGCGCGACCTGGACCTGCTGCCCGGCCGGATCGAGGAAATCGAGGCCGCGATCGCGCGCGACGAGGCGGCGCTCGCGGATCCGGACCTCTATACGCGCGATCCTGGGCGCTTCGCCGCGCTCACCAGGGCGATCGACGATGCGCGCGCGGAGCGCGACGCGGCCGAACTGCGCTGGCTCGAACTGGCGGAGATGGCGGAAGCGCTCGATTGAGCCGCCACGCCTTTCCGGCGCCAGCCGCAACGCGCCAGATCCCGACATCCCGTTCGGGCTGAGCCTGTCGAAGCCCCGTCTTTCCTTGGCATCGAAACAGAAGGACAGGGCTTCGGCAGGCTCAGCCCGAACGGCGTGAAGGCCGGCGCGTCAGCCTGACGCCAGGCGCCAGAGAACAGGCGTCCGCGCATTCCACACCACCGAAATGACGATTCAAGTTGCTGCCTTCGAGTTCCACGGATTAGGACAGGTTTAGCGTCCTTTTCACGGAACCCGATCATGGCCCCTTCGAAGACCCGTATCGACAGCATCGCGGCGCGCGCAGAGCGCAAGCGGCGGGTCACCTATCTCGAATGGATCGACGCGCGGCTGCGCTGGCTATCGGCCTGGACCATCCACAACGCCAATCATCTGCGCGACAGCCGCGACGGGCTGAAGGTCGGCGGGCATCAGGCGAGCTGCGCATCGATGTCGACGATCATGTCGACGCTGTATTTCCATGCGCTCGGCCCCAACGACAAGGTCGCGGTGAAGCCCCATGCCGGGCCGCTGCTCCACGCGATCCATTATATGCTGGGCAACCAGAGCCTGGACCAGCTCCAGCGCTTTCGCGGGCTTGGCGGCGCGCAAAGCTATCCCAGCCGCACCAAGGACCGGATCCCCGTCGATTTCTCGACCGGCTCGGTGGGCCTGGGCGTCGGCATCACCGCCTTCGCCAGCCTGGTGCAGGATTATCTGATCGCGCATGGCCGCCTCGCCCCCGAAAAGGCGGGCCGCATGATCGCGCTGATGGGCGATGCCGAACTCGACGAGGGCAATATCTACGAATGCCTGATCGAAGGGTATAAGCACGACATCCGCAATTGCTGGTGGATCATCGACTATAACCGCCAGTCGCTCGACGCGACGACGGCGGACCGCATGTTCCGCCGCTTCGACGACATCTTCGAAACCTGCGGCTGGCGCGTCGTCACGCTGAAATACGGCAAGCTGCAGCAGGCGGCGTTCGCGCGGCCCGGCGGCAAGGCGATCGAGCAATGGATCGATACCTGCCCCAATGCCGAATATGCCGCGCTCACCTATCAGGGTGGCGCTGCGTGGCGCGAGCGGCTGATGCGCGACATCGGCGCCGACAAACGCGTGGCCACGCTGATCGCGAGCTATGACGATGCGGCGCTGTCGCAGCTCATGACCAATCTGGGCGGCCATTGCGCCGAATCGCTGGCGGAGGCGTTCGACGCCGCGCAGGACGACCGGCCGACGGTGTTCATCGCCTATACCGTCAAGGGCTATGGCCTGCCCTTCGCCGGCCACAAGGACAATCATGCCGGGCTGATGAACCCGAATCAGGTGGAGGCGCTGCGCCAGGGGCTGGGCATCGCCGAGGGTGACGAATGGGCACCCTATGCCGGGCTTGGCGACAATGCCGCCGCCGAGCTGAAGGCGTTCGTCGACGCCTCTCCGCTGGGTGCGGGCAATCGCGAGACCGCGGCGCCGGCGGTTGCCGTGCCGGCGATCCCGGTTCCCGAGGGCGCCGAGCAATCGACGCAGGCGGCGTTCGGGCGCATCCTGCTCGACCTGTCCAAATCGGGCCATCCGATCGCCGACCATATCGTCACGACCTCGCCCGACGTCACCGTTTCCACCAATCTGGGCGCCTGGGTGAACCAGCGCGGCCTGTTCCGCCGGCAGGAACTGAAGGACGTCTTCCAGCTCGCGCGCATCCCCTCCGCGCAGAAATGGATCGGCCATGGCGCGGGCCAGCACGTCGAACTGGGCATCGCCGAACAGAATCTGTTCCTGACGCTGGCCGCGCTCGGCCTGGCCGCGCCGCTGTTCGGCACGCGGCTGCTGCCGATCGGCACGGTCTATGATCCGTTCATCTCGCGCGGCCTCGATGTGCTCAACTATGGCTGCTACCAGGATGCGCGCTTCCTGCTCGTCGCCACCCCGTCGGGCCTGACGCTCGGGCCGGAGGGCGGCGCGCACCAGTCGATCAACACGCCGCTGATCGGCATCGGCCAGCCCGGCCTCACCTATTTCGAGCCCGCCTATGCCGACGAGCTCGCCGCGATGATGGAATGGGCGTTCGACCATATGCAGGCCGATGGCGGCGGTTCGGTCTATCTGCGCCTCACCACCCGCACGCTCGATCAGGTGGAACGCGCCGGCACCGCATGGCGCGACGACGCGCTCAAGGGCGGATACTGGCTGAAGGAACCCGGCGAGGGCGCGGCGCACGCGATCGTCGCGACGGGCGCGATCATGCCCGAGGCGCTGGCCGCCTGGGAACAGCTCAGCGAGGATCTGCCGGGCATCGGCCTGCTCAACGTCACCTCGCCCGACCTGCTGCAACGCGGCTGGTCCGCCCAGCGCGCCAATCGCTGGACGAAGGGAGAGGCCGGCGCGTCGCATGCCGATGCGCTGCTCGGTCGGCTGGCGCGCAACGCGTCGCTGGTGACGGTGATCGACGGCAGCCCGACCTCGCTCGCCTGGCTGGGCGGCGTGCGCGGCCACCGGGTCAGCCCGCTCGGCCTCGACCGCTTCGGCCAGACCGGCGACCTGCCGGACCTGTACCGCACCTATCGCCTCGACGCCGATGCGATCGTCGATGCCATGGCGGAACTCATTCTGGATTAAGGACCAATTTCCCGTCCGGGGCGTTTAGCTTCGGGCGGGGCCGTCCGGTCGCGCTTGCCCGTCCGGAGCCGCGATGACCCAACCCCAGATGCTCGCATTCGCAATTCTTGCGGGCATGATGCTGCTCTTCATCTGGGGACGGCTGCGCTACGACCTCGTCGCCATCCTCGCGCTGCTCGCATCGGTCGCGGCGGGCACGGTGCCCGCGAAACAGGCATTTTCGGGTTTCAGCGACGATATCGTCATCATCGTCGGCAGCGCGCTGGTCGTCAGCGCCGCGGTCGCGCGATCCGGCCTGGTGGAACGGGCGCTCGACCGGCTGACCGCCGGCATGTCGCGCGTGCGCTGGCAACTCACCATCCTGGTCTCGTCGGTCACCTTCCTCTCCGCGCTGGTCAAGAATATCGGTGCGCTCGCGATCCTGATGCCCGCCGCCTTCCGCATGGCGAAGCGATCGGACGCCTCGCCATCGGTCTTCCTGATGCCGATGGCGTTCGGATCACTGCTCGGCGGCCTCATCACATTGGTCGGCACCTCACCCAACATCATCGTGTCGCGCGTGCGCGAACAGATGACGGGCGAGCCCTTCGCGATGTTCGATTATGCGCCGGTCGGGCTCGGCCTTTCGCTGGTCGGCATCGTCTTCCTGCGCTTCGGCTATCGCCTGTTGCCGCGCGACCGCCGCGCCGCGCCGACGATGGGCGAAGCGCTCGACATCCAGGACTACACGACCGAGGCGGAGATCCCCGAAAGCGCCCCGATCGTGGGCCAGACGATCGCCGCCTTCCGGCAAAAACTGGGCGAGGTCGAACTGACGGGCCTGCAACGCGGCGACGGCAAGCGGCGGAAACCGTCCGGACGGATGGTGCTGAAGGCGGACGACACGCTGGTGATGAAGGGCGAACCCGATGCACTGGAACGCGCGATCGCGGAGAACGGCCTGGCGCTCGCCGGACAGGATCGCGCGCTGGTGACCGAAACCGCCGCCGAGAATGTCGGCGTGATCGAAGCGGTGATCGGCGCCGATTCGGTGCTGATCGGGCGCGCCGCCGAAAAGGTGGCGCTGCACGATCGCTATGGCGTCAACCTGCTCGCCATCTCGCGATCCGGGGACCGGCTGTTGCGCGGCCTCGGCAATACGACGCTGCGCGCGGGCGACGTCATCGTGCTGCAGGGGACGCTCGACACATTGCCCGAACAGCTTCGCGCGCTCGGCTGCCTGCCGCTCGCCGAACGGCCGCTGCGGCTGGGCAGCCCGCAGCAGCGCATCCTGCCCGTCGCCATCCTCGGCGCGGCGATGGCGGCGACCGCGCTCGGGCTGGTGCCGGTGGCGGTCGCCTTTTTCGCCGCCGCCGCGCTCGTCATGCTGACCGGGGCGCTGCCGGTGCGCGAGGCCTATGCCCATGTCGAATGGCCGATCCTGATCATGCTGGGCGCGCTGATTCCGGTGAGCGGCGCCCTGCAGACGACGGGCGGGACCGACCTGATCGCCAACTGGCTGTCCGCAACCGCCGCGACATTGCCGCCCTGGGGCGCGGTGGCGCTGATCCTGGTCGCGGCGATGGCGGTGACGCCCTTCCTCAACAACGCCGCGACCGTGCTGGTGATGGCGCCGATCGCCGCCAGCTTCGCGCAGGACCTGCACATGCGCCCGGACGCCTTCCTGATGGCGGTCGCTGTCGGCGCGGGCTGCGACTTCCTCACGCCGATCGGCCACCAGTGCAACACGCTGGTGATGGGGCCGGGCGGCTATCGGTTCGGCGACTATGCCCGGCTGGGCGCGCCGCTCAGCCTGATCGTGCTGATCGTCGGCGTGCCGCTGATCCTGGCCTTCTGGCCGGTGCGCTGAACGCGGCAGCCCCGGTTACTTGCCCGCCGGCACCCGGACCGCCGCCTTCGCCGCCCCCAATGGCGCGGCGCGCGTGTAGAGCGCGGTGTAGAATCCGCCGGAGAGCAGCGCGGCGCGATCCGGGGCGGACAGCATCAATCGCGTGGCGCCGCTCAGCCCGCCATGCAGGATCAGCGGCGCCAGGATCGGGCCGGGGCCGCCGTCCCGCGCGCGCTGGAGCGTCAGCGCGATCATCTGGTCCACGGCGATGCCCGTCACCCTGGCGCGGATGTCGAGCGCCGCCGTCGTCGGATCGTAGCGGAAATCGACCTTCGCGGCGGCGCCCCCGGCCGCGCGCATCGTGGTGGCGAAGGTGATCGGCGCGGGGGCCTTGCCCCCGATCAGCGGGGGGGTGCTGAAGGGCGCCCGGCGCGGCCGCGCCGTCTGTTCCCAGCCATAAGCGAGCCGGATCAGCGTCGGTTCGGCAAAGGTCGTGCCGAGCAGTTCCAGCCCGATCGGAAAGCCCCGATCGGTGAAGCCGGCGGGAATGGCGATCGCCGGCAGGCCCGCGGTCGCGCTGAACTGGCAGGTCGGCGCGACCATCGCATCGTCCGCCCCGATCAGCGGCGGACGGCGCAGCGAGGTGGGATAGAGCAGCGCGTCGAGCTTCTGTTCGGCCATCACCCGCAGCACCAGCGCATTGAGCGCGCGGCGCTTGGCCAGCACCGCCGCATAGGCAGCCTCGTCGCGAGACGCCCCCGCATCGCGGAGCCGGAACCGCGCGTCGAGCGCGTCGTGATCGAGGCCGAGCGCGATGATCCGCGACAGCGATGTCACCGGCGCGCCCGGATGCGCGGCGAGATAGGCGGCGAAATCATATTTGAATTCATGCGGGGTGATGCTGCTGTCCTTGAGCAGCTCCTCCACGCCGGGCAGGGTCACGTCGGCCAGCACCGCTCCCGCCGCACGCATCCGGGCCATCGCGGCGTCGGCGACGTCCTGCCCTTCCTTGTCCTCGGGCGCGGTGCCGAACATGCCGCGGATCACGCCGATCCGGGCGCCCTTCAGCCCGTCGGCGCGCAGCATCGGGCGGTAGGATCGCGGCGTGCCGTCCGCGTCGGGCTCGACGGTCGCCTCCAGCATGATGGCGAGGTCGCCGACCGAGCGCGCGAGCGGCCCGCCGATATCCTGGGTGGAGGACAGCGGCATGATGCCCTTGCCGCTCGACAGGCCCGCCGTGCCGCGCAGGCCGAACAGATTCTGATAGGCCGAAGGTACGCGGATCGATCCGCAGGTGTCGCTGCCCATGCCCGCCGCCGCGAAGCTGGCGGCGACCGCGGCGGCGGTGCCCCCGCTCGACCCGCCGGGCGAACGCGCGGGATCATAGGGATTGCGGCTATAGCCGGTATAGGACGACACCGTCGTCACCCCGGACGCGAGTTCGTGCAGCGTCGTCTTGCCGAGGATGATCGCCCCCGCCGCGCGCAGCTTCGCGATCTGCACGGCGTCGGCCGAGGGCCGCAACGTCGCGAGCGCCAGCGTGCCGCCGCTCGTCGGCATGTCCGCCGTGTCGAAATTGTCCTTGATCAGGATGGGCACGCCGTGGAGCGGTCCGCGTGGCCCCTTCGCCTTTCGCTCCGCGTCGAGCGCGTCGGCCTGCGCCAGCGCGGCCTGGTTCAGCGTGACGATCGCGTTGAGCGCCGGCCCCGCCTGATCATAGGCGGCGATCCGCGCCAGATAGGCCTCGACAAGCTGCCGCGATGTCACCCTGCCCGACGCCAGCGCCGCATCGATATCGGCGATCGACGCCTCGACCACATCGAATGGCGGCGCGGGCGCGGCGCCCGTCAACGCCAGCGCGGCGGCACCGAGCATCATGACCTTGCAACCCGACCAGAACCGCATCCATCGCCCCCGCCTCGCCCGCGCCCGACCCTATCACGGCATGGCGGGCGCGCAACGCGTCGCCGCCGTCGATTTCCATGGGATTTCACCTTTCCCCGCACGGCGACCGTGATAGCTTGGCCGCGCAACTTTTCCGGGGGATGGACGATGAACCGAAAGACGGGACTGACAGTGGCGATGCTGGCGATGGCGGTATCGGCCGTGTCGGCGGGCGCAGGCTATGCCGCTGGCGTCGCGGCGGCGCCGCAAACAGGCCGCGAGCCCCTGTTCCAGAATCCGCAGGCACGGGTGTGGAAATCGGTGATCACCCCCAACACGCCGCTGCCCTTCCACCGGCATGAGCACCCCCGCGCGCTCATCGCGCTCAAGGGCGGCACGATGAAGATCCTGGAGCAGGACGGCACCAGCGAGATCCATGAATGGCAGTCGGGCAAGGCCTATTGGCTGCCCGCCAACACGCCCGGCACCCAGCATCAGGACGTGAATGTCGGGCCCGAGCCGATCGAGGTGATCGTCGTGGAACTGTCGAAGGAGCATTGAGGATCGGTTTGCGGGGAGCACGCCGCCCCCCGCAGATCTTTCAGCCTTGGGGCCGGTCAAAGGCCGAACGTCACCCTGCCCTCCGCATCGATCGTCCAGGACGGATTCCAGGCGATTTCCCAGCAATGATCGTCGGGATCGGAGACATAGCCGCGAAAGCCGCCATGCGGCGGCGCGTCGCCGTCGCGCAGGATCGTGCCGCCCGCATCCGCCAGCCGATCGATCAGGGACTGCACGTCCCCCGCCGCCGCGACATTGTGCGCCAGCGCGAAGGCGCCGGGGCAGGCAAGGCCGCTCCGCCGCATATCCGTTTCCAGCGCGCCCTGTGGCCAGGTGCCGAGCATCAGGCCGTTCATCTGGTAGAAGATGATCTCCTCATTCTCGAACACCGGGCTCCAGCCGAAGCCGTCGACATAGAAACGGCGCGATCGCGCGAGATCGGCAATGCCCAGGGTGATGACGGAAATCTGCTGTTGCATCGTCCACGCTCCTTTTCTCGCCTGCGCACCATGCGCTGGCGTTCAAGGCCGCGGGACTCGTCGCGTCGGCGACGGACAGACCCGTTCCAGCTTGTCGTGGTTCCCGAGCCGGCAGGTGTTGCCACCTGCCTCGGAACCACTCTGGAACGCGGGCCGGGCTAACCACACCGGCCTGCCTTTTTCGACGCGGGTAGCGTAGCATGGCATGCCCACGAACAAAACCGCGCCGGCTCAGTCCCCCAGCGCACCCGCGACGACCGGCGCCACTTTCCCGACGATGCGATCGATGCCCTGGGGATTGGGGTGGATATGATCGGGCAGCATCAGCGCGGGCGTGCCGACCACCCCGTCGAGGAAGAAGGGATAGAGCGTCGCGCCATAGCGCTTGGCGAGATCGGCGTAGATCGGGTTGAAACGCCCGGCATAGTCCGCCCCCATATTGGGCGCGGCGAGCATGCCGGTGAGCATGATCGGGATGCCGCGTTTCTTCAGTTCCTCGCAGATCGCGGTCAGGTTCGCGCGCGTCTGCTCGGGATCGATGCCGCGCAGCATGTCGTTGCCGCCGAGCCCCACGATCACCAGATCGGGCTTGCGCGGCAGCCCGTCGAGCGTGAAGGCCAGCCGGGCGAGCCCGGCCGCGCTGGTATCGCCCGAGACGCCGGCATTGTGGACGGTCGCCGCGATTCCGTCGGCCGCCAGCGCCTTTTGCAGGTCGGCGGGAAAGCTTTCCTGCGGCAGCACGCCATAACCGGCATAGAGGCTGTCGCCAAAGGCGACGACCAGCTTGCCGCTGTCTTCCGCCGCATTCGACGCCGGTGCCGTTGCATTGGCGTCGGCAGTCACCAAATTGCCTGCCGGCGGTTCGGATGTGCAGGCCACGAGCGAGTGGACGAGCAAAGCTGCGACCGCATAGTGGGGAAACTTCAACGACAAGGGCGCGCGCTCCGGCAATGACCAATGATACCGATATCGCAATCCGCGCGCGCAATGTCACGCTGACGCTGGGATCGAAGGAAACCCCCGTCGAAATCCTCAAGGGGATCGACCTGGATATCGCGCGCGGGCAGAGCGTCGCGATCCTGGGGCCATCGGGATCGGGCAAATCCTCGCTGATGGCGATCCTTTCCGGGCTGGAGCGGGCCAGCGACGGCGAAGTCACCGTGGCGGGGATCGGCTATCGCGCGCTGGACGAGGATGCGCTGGCGCGGGCGCGGCGCGGGCGCGTCGGCATCGTCCTGCAATCCTTCCACCTGCTGCCGACGATGACGGCGCTCGAGAATGTCGCGGTGCCGCTGGAACTCGCCGGTGCCGACGACGCCTTCGCGCGTGCGGCGGCAGAGCTCGAAGCGGTCGGCCTCGGCCACCGGATCGGCCATTATCCGGCCCAGCTTTCGGGCGGCGAGCAGCAGCGCGTGGCGATCGCGCGCGCCGTCGCCCCCAAGCCGACGATCATCTTCGCCGACGAACCCACCGGCAATCTCGACGGGCATACGAGCGACGCGATCGTCGACCTGCTGTTCGCGCGGCAGGCGGCGGCGGGCGCGACATTGGTGATCATCACGCATGATCCCGCGCTCGCCACGCGCTGCGATCGCGTGCTCGAGATGCGCGACGGGCTGATCGTCGCGGACCGCACGGCATGACGCCGCTCGGCTGGGCCGCCTGTTGGCGGATCGCACGTCGCGATCTCCATGCCGGCTTTCGCGGGCTCCGGCTGCTGTTCGTCTGCCTGCTGCTCGGCGTCACCACCCTGGCGGCGATCGGCAGCCTGACCGCGTCGATCACCGCCGAACTCGCCGCGCGCGGTCGCGTCATCCTGGGCGGCGACATCGAGATCGCGATGACCCAGCGCGAGGCGAGCGCGGCGGAAAAGGCGGAGTTGGGCAAATTGGGCCGGCTCAGCGACACCATCCGCACGCGCGCGATGGCGCGCGGCCCCGGCACGGGCGGGGCACCCCCGGCGGTCCTCACCGAGCTCAAGGGCGTCGATACCACCTATCCGCTCTACGGCACGCTGCGGCTGGCGGGCGGCACGGCCTACAGGCCGCTCGCGCCCGACGAGATCCTGATCGACCAGGCGCTTGCCGATCGGCTGCTCGTCCGCCCCGGCGGCACGTTGCGCTATGGCGAGGCCGATTTCCGCATTCGCGGGCTGATCGCCGAGGAGCCCGATCGGGTCGGCGAGGGGTTCACGCTCGGCCCCGTCGCCATCGTCTCGCTGGAGGGGCTTCGCCGCACCCAATTGCTCCAGCCCGGCAGCCTGTTCGAAAGCAAATACCGGCTGCGCCTGTCCGCCGGTCGCGACCCGGCCGAGACGGTCGAGGCGTTGCAGGCGCGCCATCCCTCCGCCGGATGGGAGTATAAGGATCGCGACCGCGCCGCGCCGGGCGCGAGCCGCTTCTTCGAACGGATGGGCCAGTTCCTGTCGCTCATCGGCCTCGCCGCGCTCGTCATCGCGGGGATAGGCGTCAGCAATGGCGTCGCATCCTATCTGACGCTCAAGCGCGGCGGCATCGCCACGCTCAAGATCCTGGGCGCGACATCGGCGGATATCGCGCGCATCTATCTGATGCAGATCGGCGCGGTGGCGCTGCTCGCGATCGGCTGCGGCCTCGTGCTCGGCGCGGTCCTGCCGATCGCGATCGTCACGCTCGCGCAGGATCTGCTGCCCGTCCGGCCCGGTATCGCGGTCTATCCGCTGCCGCTCGCGACCAGCGCCGCCTATGGCGCGCTGATCGCGCTCGCCTTCGCACTGCCGCCGCTCGCCCGCGCGCGGACATTGCCCGCCGCCGCCCTGTTCCGCGCCGCCGTGGACGATGCCGCCGGGATCGATCGCCGCACCCTGGGCTGGGTCGCCCTGCTCGCCGCGCTCGTCGTCGCGCTGGCCACGGGCACCGCGCGCGAGCCGCTGTTCGCGGCGGTCGTGCTCGCCTCGGTCGGCGCGGTGCTGGTGCTGCTGCTCGGCATCGGCTGGGCGATCCGCCGCGTGTCTCAACGCCTGCCGCGCCCGAAACGGCCGCTGCTGCGGCTGGCGCTCGCCAATCTCCATCGCCCCGGCGCGCAGACCGTCGCCCTGGTCATCGCGCTCGGCCTGGCGCTCACCTTGTTCGTCACGCTCGCCGGCATCGAGACCAGCCTGAATGCCGAGATCACCCGCACCGTGCCGGAAAAGGCGCCCAACCAGTTCGTGCTCGATATCCCGTCGGGCGAGCGCGCGCGCTTCGAGGGGGTGATCAAGCGCGAGGCGCCGGAGGCCGAGATGAACATCGTGCCGTCGATGCGCGGCACGATCGTCGCCTATGGCGGCCAGCGCGTCGCCGATCTCGCCGAACTGCCCGAGGGCGCGTGGTTCCTGCGCGGCGAACGCGGCGTGACCTATAGCGACAGCCTGCCGCAGGGCAGCGAGCTGGTCGAGGGCCGCTGGTGGCCGAAGGGTTATGCCGGGCCACCGCTCGTCTCGCTCGACCGCGAGGCCGCCGCCATCATGAAGGTTGGCGTCGGCGACACCTTGATCGTGAGCGTGCTCGGCCGCGAGATCGAGGCGCGGATCGCCTCGCTGCGCGAAGTCCATTGGGACACGATGGGCTTCAACTATATCCTCGTCTTCTCGCCCAGCGCGCTCGCCGGCGCGCCGCACAGCCTGACCGCGACGATCAGCATGGACAAAAGCCATGACGGCCCGGTCTCGCGCGCGCTGCTCGCCGCCTTCCCCTCCGCCTCGATCATCGCGGTGAGCGAGGTGATCGGGCAGGTCCGCACCATCCTGGACCAGATGGCGACCGCGATCCTGCTTTCGGCCTCGGTCGCGATCCTGGCGGGGATCGCGGTGCTGGTCGGCGCGATCGCCGCCTCGCGCCAGGCGCGCAGCTATGACAGCGTCATCCTGAAGACGCTGGGCGCGACGCGCGGGCAGATCCTGGCGGCGCAGGCGATGGAATATGGCCTGCTCGCGGCGCTGCTCGCCTCGGTCTCGCTCGGGCTGGGCATCGCCGCCGCCTGGTATGTGATCGTGCGCGTGTTCGAATTCGGCTGGGCGCCGGACTGGTGGGTCGTGCTCGGCACGCTTGGCGCGGGCGCGGTGCTGACGCTCGGCATCGGCCTGCTCGGATCGCTGCCGCTGATGTCGGTGCGCCCGGCGCAGGCGCTGCGGCGGCTGTAGCGTCAGGATAGCACGCTATCCCCTTCACCGTTCGGGCTGAGCCTGTCGAAGCCCTGCCTTTCCTTGGTATCGAAGTGGAAGGACAGGGCTTCGACAAGCTCAGCCCGAACGGGGGTGTGGACGGCTAGACTGGATCGATCGTGATCCGGGCCTGATTGCCTTCCGTCTCGATCACCAGCTTGACCTCGTTCACGAGCGCGGGCCAGGCCCCCTCCTCGACCACGATCAACGGAATCTCGATGCCATAAAGATCCGCCGCGACGAGCGCGCCGATCGTCAGGATCGGATCGTGCAGCCCCAGGATCAGCGCGGCGGGCGCGACGCCGGCGCGCGCGGCCTCGACCAGCGCGCTCGACGAGGACGAGGATCCCCGCGCACTGCGCATCGCGACGATGCGGCCCGCGATCACCACCCCGCATTGCGGGTGCGTCCGGTCGATGATCGCACCCGTTCGCAGGTCGAGCCCGCCCCACAGGCTGAGCGGCTCGCTCAGCAGCAACAGCGGCCCGGCGGCGCGGCCCGGCGTCAGCGCCTGTCCTGCGATCAGCATGGCGGCGCGACCCGGCCGAGTTCGGCCGAACGGATGCAGCGTTCGAGCGTCATCAGGCCCACCCGTCGCTGCAAATTACCGGGGCCGTAATGCGCATATTTGGCGGATGTCGTCAGGATCGCGCCCTGGGTGTTTCGGACGACCGGCGCCAGATAGGTGCAGGTATCGACGACGATGCGGGCATCGAAACGGCGCAACGGCGCGAAGGCCGGATCCTTCTCCACCACCGCCGCGATCTCGCGCGAGGTGGAGACGTAAAGCGCGACGCCCCCGGCCGGGCCACGTCCGTCGAGCGCGGCGTTCAGGATCCGGAATTCGTCGAGCGAATAATGCGGCGTGCCCAGGCAGACCGCCGCAACCGCGTCCCCCTCCGCCACCGGGCACAGCCGGGAAACGGCCTCGTGCAGCTCGGCGGCAGCGACCTCGATCGCGGGCAACCCCACGGCATGTCCGGCCGCCCATCCGGCCTCGGGCGTCACCCCTTCGGCATGGAACAGCGCGAGTGAGCCGGACGAGGCGCCCGCCGCGCCCAACGCCTTCAGCTCGTCCTCCGAAGCATCGCGCGGAACGCCGGTCACGAACGGCACCAGGCCGGGCGCCCGCTGGCCGATCACATAGCCGATCGCCGCGAAATACAGGTCGCGCGGCAGCCCGGCCGCCTCCAGCTCCGGAAGCCTGACGATTCGTTGCGGCCGGCGGTTCTCGTCGCGATGAAGTCCGGCGAGCGGCACCCTTCCGGTCAGCGCGGCGCACAGATCGGTGAAGTCGCCATAGCGATCGGTCCGTGCGCCGAGCACCGAGTTCACGAAGACGATCGCGTTGGATTCCGCCCAGGCGACATGTTCGCCCGGCCGGGGACGGACCATGCGCTGATAGGGCGCGCAGGTCAGCGTCGCCACGCAGCCGAGCCGTTCGTGCAGTTCGGTCAGTTCCCGTTGCGCGTCGAGCAGTTCGGGCGGGCCGCAATGCCAGCCGGGGTGGACGACATCGACCGCGGCGACGTTCAGCGTCGTCGGCACGCGCACCCGCCCGCCGAGATCGACGAAGCGGCGCGCGAAATCGATGCTCGACGGACCATGATACAGGCAGCCGTCGATATGCGCGGATTCGACCGACACGAAGCGCTCCGCTCCACCCGCTTCGCCATAGCGGACCAGCATCGCCATCGCGCGCGCCGCCGCCGCGCCGTGATCGCCGGCAAGCAGGGCGCGGTCGATCGCCTCCAGCTCCATCAGCCAGGTTGCCGCAATTGCAGGATCTCGCGCGTTTCGGCGGGCGTCGCCACGCTATAGCCGCCGATCGCGTTGACGATCGAATAGGCGCGCTCGACCAACTGGCCGTTCGTCGCCCACACGCCGCGCGACATATAGAGATTGTCCTCCAGCCCGACGCGGATATTGCCGCCCAGCAGCAATGTCTGCGCCAGCATCGGCATCTGTTCGCGGCCGATGCCGAACGCGCCCCAATGCGTGCCCGGCGTCATCAGGCCGCGCTGGTACAGGATGGTGTCCACGCCATGCGGTGCCGCCCATTGCACGCCCAGCACCATCTGCATCATCGGCGGCCCGTCGATCAGCCCCTCCTCGACCAGCTTGTTGCCGAACAGGATATCGCCCGCGCCGAAGACTTCCAGTTCGGGTTTCACGCCCGCCGCCTGGAAACGCTTCGCCATCGCGCGCAGCGTGTGGGTGGGGCTGAAATAGATATAGTCGGTCGGCCCCTCGACCTGGTTGTTGGTGACGATATCGAGCGTCGCGATCTCGGGCAGCAGTTCCTCGACATGCGCGACGCGTTCATCGACGCCGACCACGTCGCTGCCCGGCAGCATATGCCCTTCCCGCTCCGGATCGGGCAGGAAATAGGCGCCCATGCCGCAGGTCAGGTTGAGCACGATATCGGTGCCGGTCTGGCGCACGCGATCCACGACCTCGCGGAAATGCGCACGATCGCGATTGCCCTGGCCGGTTTCCGGATCGCGGACATGGATATGGACGATGCTGGCCCCGGCGGAGGCCGCCTCGATGCACGCATCGGCGATCTGCTTCGGCGTGATCGGCATCGAAGGATGCCTGGGGTTGAAGGGCGCGCCACCGGTGACCGCGCAGGTGAGGATCGTCTTGTTGCCGCTCATGCTTATTCTTCCCATTCCATGTTGCCGCTGACGGCGATCGTCTCGCCGGTGATCTTCCGGCCCGCGTCCGATGTGATGAACTCGACCATGTCGGCGAACTCGCTCAGCTCGACCTTGGTGCGCAGCGAGACATATTTGAGATAGTCGTTCTCGATGTCCTCGAAGCTGCGCCCCGTCGCATCGACATTGCGCTGGACGATGAAGCGGAACCGATCATTGTTGATGATGCCGGGCAGGATCGCGTTGCAGCGGATGCCGAACGGCCCGAGTTCGCGGGCGCTGTTCTTGGTCAGCCCCTCCACCCCCGCCTTGGACGCGATATAGGGCGCGCGATGGGGGATGCCGGTGCGTGTCGAGCAAGTCGAGAAATTGACGATCGACCCGCCGCCATTCGCCTTCAGCATCGGCACCGCGCGCTTCATGCAATAGAACATGCCGGACAGGTTGACGGCGATGGTCTTGTCCCACTCGTCCTCGTCGATCTCCTCGATCGCGGCGCGCGGCCCCGCCATGCCGACGACATTGACGAGGATCGACAGGTCGCCGACCGAGGCACGGACATCGTCGAACAGCCGGTCGACATCGGCGCGGACGCCGACATCGACGGCGCTGCCACTCATGCCCGGATTGGCATCGAGCGTCGCCTGCACCGCATCGGCGCGGATGTCGCAGATGTGAACCTTGTATCCCTTGCCGAGGAACCGTTCGGCGATGGCGCGGCCGACACTGTCGCCCGCCCCGGTCACGAGGACTCGTTCCATGATTTATGCTCCCAATGAAGATTGATCGGATGCGGCGGTGATCAGCAGCGTCCCGGCGATGGCGCGCACCGGATCGGACAAGGGGATCGACCGCCGCGCATCGAGGTCGAAGCGCACGGTGACGCCCTCGAGCACGGTGCAGATACGGTCGTCGGACCGCCGCATCATGATCGTGCGATGACGAAGAGAAGAGCGGCCGATCGACAGGATGCCCGAACGCAGGATCAGAAGGTCACCCGCGACCAGTTCGTGCAGATAGCGGATCTCGTGCGACACATCGGCCCAGCCGAGGCGATGCCCGTCCTCCATCGCGGTCGTCGGCGCCAGCGTGCCAAGCAGATGATAGGCCGCATTGTCGAGCAGCGGCATCTGATGCTGCACCGACATGTGCCCCATCGAGTCGCAATGCCAGGGGAATACGACGCCCCGAAACGTCTCGATCCCGTCTCCTGACGCGGTTTCCACCACGCCTTCCGGCCCAGCCATGCCCTCAAATCCCTCTCTAAACCGCCGATAAACGCTGGGTTAGAGCGACGCGCTTGACTTGTCTACACAGATTATACAAATTGTGTTCACGAGAAATTCAACACTGACGAACCGAAAAGGTGCAGGGGGATATGATGCGGAAGAAGCTGTCGACGGGATTGCGGTGTGGTGTGGCATTGGCGCTGCTGCCGCTGGCCTGGGCGGCGCCCGCCGGCGCGCAGACCGCCGACGCGGCGGAGGACACGACCGACGAGATCGTCGTGACCGCACAGAAGCGCGAGGAACGGCTGCAGGACGTGCCGATCTCGGTCGCCGTACTCGGCGGCGCGCAGCTCGACGGCCAGACCACGGGCGGCGTCACCGATGCGCTGCGCAACGTCGCGGGCGTTTCGATCACCAGCACCGCGCAGGGCGGCGCCACCCAGCTCACCATTCGCGGCGTCGCCGCCAATGGCGCGACGCTCTCCGGATCGAGCACCGCCGCCTATTATATCGACTCGGTGCCCTTCGGCCTGGTGAAGTCGGCGATCCTGCCCGACACCAATGGTTTCGACATGCAGCGGATCGAGGTGCTGCGCGGGCCGCAGGGCACGCTCTATGGCGCCAACGCGCTGAACGGCGTTGTCCGCCTGCTGACCAACGACGCCAATCTCGACAAGTTCGAACTGAAGACGCGCGCGGGCATCTCCTCGACGCAGGACGGCGACGAAAGCTATCGCGGCGATATCGCGGTCAACATCCCGCTGGTCGAAGGCAAGCTGGCGGTGCGCCTGGTCGCGGGCTTCGAGAATGCCGGCGGCTGGATCGAGCAGCCGGCGCAGGGCATCAAGAACGCCAACGACACGCAATCGCGCAACGTCCGGCTGAAGATCAATGCGCAGCCGACCGAAGAACTCAGCATCGGCCTGTCGGCCTGGATCTCGCGGATCGATCAGGACGCGCCCAGCTATGCCAATGCCGCCGGCATCCAGCTCGCGCCGGTGCCGATCCCGCAAAAGCTGAACTATGACGCATTCAGCGCGAAGATCGGCTATGACCTGCCCGGCGTCGCCATCACCAGCGCGACCAGCTATCTGAAATTCGTCAATCGCGGCCTGCGGGACTACAACACGCTCGGCCCCAGGCAGACGCTCTATTCGAACATCGAGTCCGAGGTCTTCACCGAGGAACTGCTGCTCAATTCGAAGAGCGAGGGAAGCTGGCGCTGGTCCGCCGGCGCCTTCTATCGCGACGCGACCGACCTTTTGTACCAGACGCTGTTCGTGCTGCCCGCGCCGATCAACACCAACGACAAGTCGCGCTCATATGCGGTGTTCGGCCAGCTCACCAAGACCTTCCTCGACGATACGCTCGAGCTGACCGGCGGTCTGCGCTATTTCAACGACCGCGTTTCGCAGATCGAACGGACGCCGACGACGGGCAACCCCGCCCAGCCGCTCGCGCACCGCACCGAGACGTTCGACGCGGTCACGCCGCGCGTGGTGCTGACCTGGCTGCCCTCGCGCAGCTTCACGGCCTATGCATCCTATTCGCAGGGTTTCCGCAGCGGCTTCAACCAGAGCCCGACGGTGATCCGCACGGCGCCGACGCTGCCGCCCGTCCGCGCGGACAAGCTTTCGAACTATGAGATCGGCGCCAAGGGCAGCCTGCTGGACGGCGCGCTGAGCTTCGACGCCGCGCTTTATTATATCGACTGGAAGGACATTCAGCAGAATGTGAACCTGAACTTCATGGGCGCGCCGATCGCGGCGAGCGTCAACGGTTCGTCGGCCAGCGGCTTCGGCGTCGACCTGAGCGCGACGGTCCGTCCGGTCAGGGGGCTCGATTTCGGCGGCACCTTTAGCTGGAACGGGCTGAACCTAGACGCGGCGATCATCACCCAGACGGCCGCCGGCCCGGTGGTGCTGTTCCAGAAGGGCGAGCGGCTGGCCTTTTCGCCCGAATATACCGCCAGCGCCTTCGCCGAATATGAATTCCCGATCGGCGGTGCGGGCCTGGAAGGGCAGTTCACGGGATCGGTGAACTATCGGTCCAAGATCCCCGGCCGCCTGCTTTCGGGCGGCGTGTCACGGCTGTTCATCAGCGACGCACCCCTCACCGCACGTGCCGGCTTCGCGCTGAAATCGCCCGACAACTGGACCGCGACATTGTTCGTGGAGAATATCACCAACTGGAACGGCCGCCTGCAGCCGCCCAGCGATGTCAGCCTGGAATTCCGGACCCGGCCGCGCACCGTCGGCCTCCAGTTCGAATTCCATCTTTGATCCTGTCGAGCGGCGGGCCTGCCGGTCCGCCGCTCGATGCGATATGGACGTGTGTGCGTAATACCAGATCTCGATGAGTTCGACGCATGGAGATCTGGTATCAGCCCGCGCGGCGCTTGAGCGAACCGATCGAGGATGCTTCAGCATCTTCGAGATCGCGTATAAGAACGATCGAAAGACCTGGACCGGCATGATTGAAAACGATGAACTCGCCGCGATCCAGACGCGCGTCGCCGACTATTTCGAAAAACTCTATCGGCCCGGCACCGGGCAATTCCATGCGATCGTCCACGCCGTCGAAAATCCAGTGACCGGCGTGATCGCCTTTTCCGGACCGGTCTATGAAGCCAGTGGCGGCTTTCCGGTCACGCGGCTGGCGCTGCTCGGCACCGACGGCACCGTATCTCTGCTGGGTAGTGAAGGCACCAACGATACCGATCCCAAATGGTCGCCCGACGGCACCCAGCTCGCCTTTCTCTCCGATCGCGGTCGCGGCGGCGGCAACTTCCAGCTTTTCCTGGCAGACGCCGACACGCCTGAGGTTCAGATCGCCGGCCCCGTGCTGGACGGAGAAGCGGTCGAGAGCTTCGCCTGGTCCGCCAATGGCCGGCGCATCCTGATCCAGAGCGCCGATGCCGGCGCGGACGCCGCCGGATCGGCGAGCACCGCGCGCATCGGCAGCGCGGATGTCGCGCGCCCATCCTGGATGCCGACGGTCGAAACCGGATCGCACGACAATCTCTGGCGGCGCGCCCGGGTCTGGGACATCGCCTCGAACCGGCTGACCGCGATCGGCACCGCCGGCCAGGCCGTCTGGGAAGCCGATTGGTGCGGCAGCGACGAAATCGTCGCGATCCTCTCCTCCAGCCCCACCGAGGGCGGTTGGTACCAGACCGAAATCGGCATAGCCCCGGCAAGCGGCGGCGCGTTCGCGCGTTTCGCGCGACCCGATGTCGAGCTCGCCAAGGTCTGCGGGTCGCCTGACGGGCGCACGATCGCCATCGTCGAGGGGCGCTTCCACCGCACCGTCGCGCTCGGCACGCTGACGCTCTACGATCGCGAGACGGGCGAGCGGCGCCAGCCCGCGATCGGCGCCGAGGTCTCGGCGCTGGCATGGCGGGACAGCGCGCGCCTGTTCTTCGCGGGTTTCGCGGCGCCCGGAAGCGTCGCGGGCACGCACCATCTCACCACCGGCGAAACCGCGATCGAGTGGCGATCGCCGGGCACCGGCGGCCGCAAGGTTCCCGCCGCGACACCCAGCGGCCGCACCGGCGCGATCGTGCCGGGCCATGCATTCGACCGTTACGCCCATATCTTCCGCGTCGATAACGATGGCGGGGAACGGGTGGTGCTCGATCTGGCGCATGACGGCGCACGCGCGATCCTGGATGCGATGCGGCCCGCCCAGGCGATCCGCTGGCAAGGGCGCGACGGGCTGGAAATCATGGGCTATCTCGCCCTGCCCGCTGGCGTCGAACGGCCGCCGCTGGTCGTCTTCATCCATGGCGGGCCGTCGCACCTGTTCCGCGATTCCTGGAGTTTCGACAATCCGCTCGCGGCCCTGCTCGTCAGTTCGGGCTATGCGGTGCTTTTCCCCAATCCGCGTGGCAGTTCGGGGCGTGGGCTCGATTTCGCGTCGCGCGTGATCGACGACATGGCCGGCGAGGACGCCCACGACATCCTCGCGGGACTGGACCATGTCATCGCCAATCACGATGTCGATCCGACCCGGCTGTTCGTCACCGGCGGCAGCTATGGCGGCTTCATGACCTGCTGGCTGGTCGGCCAGACCGACCGGTTCAAGGCCGCCTGCGCGATCGCGCCACTCACCGACATGCGCAGCCAGTTCTTCACCGCGCACCACCCCGAATTCCTGTCGCTCTATTCAGGCGGCGATCCCTATGATGTCGGCGGCGTGTTCGACCAACGCAGCCCATTGGCGCGTGCGAACACGGTGGTGACGCCGACAATGCTGATCGCGGGCGAGCAGGACAAGACGACGCCATCGAGCCAGGCGGTGCAGTATCACCATGCGCTGATATTGAACGGCGTGCCGAGCGAACTGGTGCTCTATCCCGAGGAAGGCCACGCCGCCGCCCGCTTCGAGGCGCAGATCGACCAGGGCATCCGCGTGCTGCGCTGGTTCCGCACCTGGGAGGGGCGCAACATCGGGCCGCGCCCGTGACGCCGGGTAGCGCCGTTCCGGACCAGGCCGCGACGACCGGATCGTCGCATCTCTATTCGCCGGCGCGGCGCTGGTTCTTCCTGGCGATCCTGTTCCTGGTCGGCACGTCGAGTTCGATCGACCGTGTGGTGATCTCGGTCCTGCTCGAACCGATCAAGCAGGAATTCGGGGTCTCCGACACGCAATTGGGGCTGCTCAGCGGCCTCTCCTTCGCGCTGCTTTATTCGATGTTGGGCCTGCCGATCGCGCGCTGGGCGGATCGCGGCGATCGCACGCTGCTGATCACCGTCGCGATCAGCATCTGGAGCGCGATGACGATGCTGTGCGCGGTCGCCGGCAGTTTCTGGCAATTGCTGCTCGCGCGGATCGGCGTGGGCGTGGGGGAAGCGGGCGCGACGCCGCCCGCCCAGGCGCTGATCGTCGATTATTTCCCGCCATCCTCGCGCGCACGCGCGATCGGCATCTTCGCGACATCCGGCACGGCGGGCTATCTGATCGGCCTTTCGATCGGATCGCAGATCGTCACCGCCTATGGCTGGCGCGCGACGCTGATGGCGTTCGGGCTGCCCGGCCTGCTGATCGCGGCGATCGTCTATTTCCTGCTCGACGAGCCCCGCCGGTCGGTCGCGCCCTCGGCGACGCGTGGGGCGACCGAAGCCTTCGGCGCCTCGATCCGCCGCCTCGCCGCCAAACGATCCTTCGTGCGGCTGCTGATCGGCTTCACCTTCTATAATTTCGCGGCCTATGGCTCGCTGGTCTTTGTGCCGTCCTATCTGATCCGCGTCGTCGGCAGCCCCATCGCCGATGCCGGGCTTTATTACGGCCTGTCCTCGGGCGTCGCCGTGCTGATCGGCAGTCTCGCGGGCGGCATGGCGTGCGACATGCTGGTGCGGCGCGACAAGAGGTGGATCGCCTGGTTCCCGGCGCTGGGCTTCGGCCTCGCAGCGCTGCCCAACACGCTGATGTTCCTGATCGACGATCTCGGCTGGTTCCTGGTGGTCAGCACGCTCGGCGGCATCCTGCTCTACGCGTCGCTGCCCGCGGCCTTCGCGGCGGTCCATGCCGTTTGCGGCAGCGCGCGCCGCGCGACCGCGATCGCGCTGCTGCTGTTCTTCGGAAACCTGCTGGGCTTCGGCCTGGGGCCGGTGGTGACGGGCGCGCTCAGCGACATGTTCAGCGCGTCGGTGGGGCCCACCGGCCTACGCTACGCATTGCTGATCGTGATGGCGCTGACCGTGCCGACCGCGATCCTGATGTTCAGCGCGGCCGGCGCGGTGCCGGGCGATCTGGAGGATTGAGGCCGGAGTCTGCCGTCTTGCATCGCGGCCACCAATAGGCCCGTTCGGGCTGAGCCTGTCGAAGCCCTGCCTTTCCTTGACACTGAAGTAGAAGGACAGGGCTTCGACAGGCTCAGCCCGAACGGTGAACGGGATACAAGTATCCTGACGCCCCCTCGCGCCAGGCATTCCCTTTTACCGGTCCCCTTCAAGGCGTGCGGGATGACGGATAGGTGCTCTTACCCCCTGCGCCCGACCAGCGAGAAATCCGCCGTCGACGTGCCCGCGACGAAGGTTTTCATCCGGTCCCGGAACTCGTCCGAATGCTGATAGACCAGTTCTTCCGCCAGATCGGCATTGCCGCTGCGGATCGCCTCGATCATCTCGCGATGCTGCTCGATCACGTCGTAGCTGGAAAGCTGCGCATCGCTCTGCCGGAAGGCGAGCAGCGACAGGCGCATCACGCCGCGCAGCATCTTCGAGCAGTCGGCCGCCAGATATTTGTTGCCGCAGGCCTGGTTGATCGCGTCGTGGAACGCCCAGTTCGCCTCGACGATGACGCGCGGATCCTCGGTTTCACAGGCGGTGGCGAACTCGCGGTTGCGCTGTTCCAGCAGCGCGAGATGCACCGGCTGGCGGCGCAGCGCCGCCCAGCGCGTCGTCGCGCGTTCATAGAGTTCGAGCGCTTCGAGCACCTGCGGCACCTGATCGAGATCGAGCGGCGCCACGCGCGCGCCGCGATTGGGCGCGAGGACGACGAGGCTGTCCGAGGCCAGGCGGATCAGCGCCTCGCGGATCGGCGTGCGCGAAAAACCGAGTTCACGGCTGAACTGGACCTCGTCCAGCTCGGTATTGGGCGCGAGTTGCAGGCTCAGTATCTGTTCGCGCAGCAGCGTATAGACTTTCTGCCCCGAAGACTGACGCACGCCATCGTCGGATCCGCTCTCGTCCGGCCCGCTCTCATCCGGAACGTTCACGGCCTTGGCGGTCGTCTTGCTACCCATGCTGCCTGCCTTTCCCTCAACCCATGCGGACGAACGCGACGAGCCGGGCGATGAAGCGGGCGCCCGCTTCGATCTGGCTCAGTTCGACGAATTCGTCCGGCCGGTGCGCCTGAGATATCGATCCCGGGCCGCAGATGACAGTGGAAAGACCGGCGGCCTGGAACTGCCCCGCCTCCGCGCCATAGGAAACCGCGGTCCCCGGCTCGTTCGCGCCGCTCAGCATCGCCGACAATTGCTCGGCCGCCCCGCTCTGTTCGCGGCGCAGCGCAGGCACCTGCGCCAGCCGGTTGATGACGACACCGGTGCCGTCGCCTTCCGCCGCGAGCCGCGCCTGCGCCCGCTCCACCGCGCGCCAGAAGGGTTCGAGCACCGTTTCCGCCTCGCGATCGGGAATGCAGCGCAGATCGAAGGTGAAGCGGCATTCGCGCGCCAGGATGTTGGGCGCGGTGCCGCCCTGGATCGTGCCCACCGTCAGCGTCGACCATTGCGGCTCGAAACGCGGATCGCGATGGTCACGCTGTTCGGCCTCGGCGACCTCGACCAGCGTGGCGAGCAATTCGATCGCGACCATGTTCGCCGACACACCTTCATGCACCAGGCTCGAATGCGCCTCGCGGCCGATCACCACCACTTCGTACAGATGGATGCTCTTGTGGCTGTTGACGATCGTCATGCCCGTCGGCTCGCCGATGATCGCGGCCATCGGGCTATAGCCGTCGTCAACGATGTTGCGGATCAGGTCGGGCGCGCCGAGGCAGCCGATCTCCTCGTCATAGGAGAAAGCGAGGTGCACGGGCCGCGCGAGCGGTGTCCGCGCGAGCAGCGGCACCGCGGCGAGGGCGAGCGCGAGGAAGCTCTTCATGTCGCTGGTGCCGCGCCCATAGAGCCTGTCGCCCCGCCGGGTGAGCACGAACGGATCGGAGGTCCAGGGCTGGTCCTTCACCGGCACCACGTCGGTATGGCCCGACAGGACGATGCCGCCCGCCATCCCATCGCCGATCGTGGCGAGCAGATTGGCCTTGGACCCGTCGGCATTGGCGATGCGGCGCGACGTCACGCCATGTTCGGCAAGATACGCCTCGACATAGGCGATCAGCGCCAGATTCGATTCGGACGATGTCGTGTCGAACGAGACCAGCCGGCCGAGGATATCGATCGCCTCGCGAGCGATCTCTGGCTCCGCCTGCGTGTCGGCCCTGGGATCGATGATTACCGACGGCATTGTGCGGCACCCCCGCCGGTGCTTGATAACGACATGAAACCCCTGTTCCGACGCTGAGGCGCGTGCATTCAAAAATCTGTATACACATTGTATTTTTGAGGTACACAGTCAATAGATATTCGTCGCATCGAACGACAGGGCGCTTTGGGGAAAGCATGGAACGCAGCGGGGATACTGCCTTTTTCGGCCATCCGAAGGGCCTGGCCTATCTCGCCTTCACCGAGGTGTGGGAGGGCTTCTCCTACTACGGCATGCAGGCGCTGCTGATGCTCTACATGGTCGGCCAGTTGCTGCGGCCGGGGCATTTCGAAAATGTCGGCGGGCTCGATCATCTGCGCGGCGGGCTGGAATCGATCGGCGGGCCGATGACCACCATCGCGCTCGCATCGCAGATTTTCGGCCTCTATGTCGGGCTGGTCAACACGACGCCGCTGCTCGGCGGCTGGCTGGGCGATCGCGTGCTCGGGCAGACGCGCACGATCGTGCTGGGCGCAGTGCTGATGACGCTCGGCCATTTGTGCATGACGTCGGAGCGGCTGTTCCTCCTCGCCCTGCTCCTGCTCGTGCTCGGCGCCGGTTTCATCAAGGGCAACATGGCCGTCCAGATCGGCCGCCTCTATGGCGCCGACGATCCGCGCCGCTCGCGCGGGTTCGGCATCTACATGCTCGTCCGCAATATCGGCGCGCTGTCCGCGCCGCTCGTCTGCGGCACGCTGGGCGAGACGCTGGGCTGGCATTACGGTTTCGGCGTCGCCGCGATCGCGATGGTCGCGGCGTTGATCATCTATCTGGCGGGCCGTCGCCATTTGCCGCCCGAACCGCCCGTGGTCCGCCTGAGCGTCGCGCAGGCGCCGCTCACCCGCGACGACTGGCGCGCGATCCTGGGGCTGCTGCTGGCGTTCGTCCCCTTCGTGCTGATGTTCAGCGCGGTCTATCAGGCCTATACGCTGTTTCCGGTGTGGGCGACCGACCATGTCGACCGCCAGGCCTGGGGCCTGACCATCCCGGTCACCTGGATCTTCACCTTCGACGGCATCGCCACCATGGCCGGCATCCTTGTCGGCGTCCGGCTGTGGCGGGCGCTGGACGCGCGCGGCCGCGAGCCGGACGATATCGGCAAGATCGCGATCGGCTGCACCATGGCGGGCACGGCCTTCGCGATCCTCGCGCTTGGAGCGGCGACCGCGACCGGGCCGGTGCCGCTCGCCTGGGTGCTCGCCTTCTTCCTGTTGCTCGATTTCAGCTTCATCTGGGGGGAACCGCCGCTCAAGGCCTTCGTATCGCGCCACGCGCCGCCCGCCAAGGCGACGATCATGATGAGCCTCGCGATCATGTCGATCGCACTTGCCAATTTCACCGTCGGCTGGCTTGGTCGCTTCTACGAAAGGATGGGGGCGCCTGAATTCTGGCTGCTGCATGCCGGCATCGCCCTGACGGGCCTGACCGCCGCGCTGCTGCTGCGCCCGATCATCCATGAACTGGTCGAGAGGAGAGTGCCCGGATGATGTTTGCCTTGCCCCGGATCGGATCGGTCGCGCTGGCCGCAATTGCCCTCCCCTCCATCGCCACCGCATCGGAGGTGAAGCGCGAGGCATGGGACGTACCGGGCCTTACCCAGCCTGCCGAGATCGTCGTCGACCGCTGGGGCCTGGCGCACATCTATGCGAAGACCGAGCGCGACGCCTATTTCCTCCAGGGCTACAACGCCGCGCGCGACCGGCTGTGGCAGATCGACCTGTGGCGCAAGCGCGGGCTCGGCCGGCTCTCCGCCAATTTCGGCCCGGCTTATGTGAAGCAGGACCGCGCCGCACGGCTGTTCCTCTATCGCGGGGACATGGCGGCGGAATGGGCGCGCTACGCGCCCGGCAGCCGCGATCGCTATGTCGCGTTCGCCGCCGGGGTGAACGCCTATGTCGATCAGGTGCTGGCCGGAACAAGGCCGCTGCCGCCCGAATTTGTGCTGACGCAAAGCCGGCCCGAACGCTGGAGCGCGGAGGAGATCGTCCGCATCCGCAGCCATGCGCTGGTTTCCAACGCCAAGCAGGAAGTGACGCGCGCCCGCGTCGCCTGCGCGGCCGGCCTCGATATCGACCGGCTGCGCGCGAAGCTGTCACCCGATCATGTTCCCGTGAAGCCGGAGGGGCTGGCCCCCTGCGCGATCACGCCCGAGGTGATGGACGATTATCTGCTCGCCACCGCCGATGTGGCATTTCCGCCCGCGCCCTCCTCCGCCCCCGCGCGGCTTGCGGATGCGTCCGACCCGAACACCGTCGACGGATCGAACAACTGGGTGATCGCACCCTCGCATTCGGCGACGGGCCGGCCGATCCTCGCCAATGATCCGCATCGCGCCTTCGGCGTGCCCAGCCTGCGCTATGTCGTCCATCTCGACGCGCCGGGGGTTTCGCTGATCGGCGCGGGCGAGCCCGCCGTTCCCGGCGTCTCGCTCGGCCATAACGGCAAGGCGGCGTTCGGCCTGACCATCTTCGGCACCGACCAGGAGGATCTCTACGTCTACGAGACCAAGGCCGGCGATCCCGATTCCTATCGCTATCGCGGCCGTTGGGAGAAGATGAAGCGGGTGCGCGAAACCATCCCCGTGAAGGGCGGCGCGCCGGTCGCGGTCGAGCTTCGCTACACGCGCCACGGGCCGGTGCTGCGCCAGGACGCGAAACAGGATCGCGCCTTTGCCATCAGGACGACATGGTCCGAGCCGGGGGCGTCGGGCTATGCCGCCGCGTCCTGGCTGGCGAACGCCGCGAACTGGAACGATTTCCGCAAGGCCGCCGATCATTGGGGCACGCCGCCGCTCAACCTGATCTGGGCCGACCTGAGCGGTACGACGGGCTGGTCCGCCGCGGGCTTCGCGCCGATCCGCCCCAATTGGGACGGGCTGATGCCGGTGCCCGGCGATGGCCGCTACGAATGGCAAGGCGTCCGCCGGCCCGCCGATCTCCCCCAGATCAAGAATCCCGAAAAGGGCTGGTTCGCCAGCGCCAACGAGATGAACTTCCCCAAGGGCTTCACGCCCAGCGCGCCGATCAGCTTCGAATGGAGCGATCGCAGCCGCATCGATCGCATCTCGCAGGTGATGGCCGCCAAGCCGCGCCTGTCGGTCGCCGACGCGATGGCGCTGCAGATGGACACGGGCAGCGGCATGGTGCAGCGCATGATCGCGCTGGCCGCCCCGCTCGACGGCAATACACCGGATGCGCGCCAGGCGCTGGCGCTGATCAAGACATGGGACGGCAATGTCGCCGCAGAGAGCGTGCCGGCGGCGATCTACGAAACCTGGCTGACCCAGCATCTCGGCCGCGTGATGGTCGATCGGATCGCCCCCGCGCCCGCGCGCCCGATCCTCGAGCGCGGATCGCCCGACGCGCTGCTCTCCCTGCTGGAAACGCGCGACGCGTTGCTGGGCGCCGATCCGGCGGCGGCGGCGAAATCGATGCTGCTCGACAGCCTGGAGGCGACGCTCGCCGATCTCCGGCAGAAGCTGGGGCCGGACATGACGACATGGCAATGGGGCCGGCTTCACACGCTCACGCTGAAGCCCGCCGTCGCGGTGCTCGCCGATCCGGCGCTCCAGCAGTCGATGACGGTCGGGCCGGTGCCGGTGGGCGGCTCGTCCTCCACGCCGGCGATGACCGCTTATCGCGGCAGCAGCTTCGCCGCCGTCCACGGCCCCTCGGTCCGGCTGGTGATGGATGTGGGCGACTGGGACAAGTCGATGTTCCTCAACATGCCCGGCCAGTCGGGCGACCCGGGCGATCCGCACTACCGCGATCTGCTGCCGGCCTGGAAGGAGGGGCGCTATGCGCCGCTTTCGTTCAGCCGCGCGGCGGTCGACCAGGCGGCCGAACGCGTGATCACGCTCAAACCGGCGCCGTGATCCTCGGCCCCGTACCCGATACGCTGTCGTCGCCGCGCCTGACGCTCAGCCGTCCGGTCGCGGCCGATTTCGCGGATATCCTCACGCTCTGGTCCGATGCCGAGCTGCTGCGCTTCATCGGCAAGCCATGCACGCGCGAGGAGGGTTGGGCACGGCTGCTCAAATATGCCGGCCACTGGTCGCTGTTCGGCTTCGGCTACTGGATGCTGCGAGAGACGGAAACCGGCGGCTTCGTTGGAGAGATCGCGCTCGCCTATCAACAGCGCGTGGGCGTGCCGATGTCGGGCGAGCAGCCGGAGACCGGCTGGATGCTCGCCTCGGGCGCGCAGGGACGCGGGTTCGCGGGAGAGGCGCTGACGGCGGTGCTCGACTGGGCCGACGCGCACCTGCCCGCCCGCTGCACCACCTGCCTGATCGATCCGGCCAACACTCCATCGATCCGGCTGGCAACCACGCGCGGCTATCGCCGGATCGGCGAGGTCCGGCTGAACGACACGCAGACCGACATGTTCGAACGCCCCGGGATGGTCACGAACCAAGATAAGAACGCATCGCAATAGCATTGACGGCGACGCGCCATGGCAATAGCGCGATGGTGTCATGATGATCGCGATCCCCGAGATTCTCGATGCAGCCGCCCTCGCCGAGGTGCGCGGCCTGATCGACGCCGCGGACTGGATCGACGGCAACGCCACGTCCGGCCATCAATCGGCGCTGGCCAAGCGCAATATGCAACTGCCCGAGGACAGCGCCGCCGCGAAACAGGCGGGCGCGCTCATCCTCGACGCGCTCGGCCGGTCGCCGCTGTTCATCGCGGCGGCGCTGCCGCTCAAGATCTTTCCGCCGCTGTTCAACGCCTATTCGGGCGGCCAGGCGTTCGACCTGCATGTCGACAATGCGATCCGCATCCGGCGCGGCAGCGATTTCCGCATCCGCAGCGACCTGTCCGCCACGCTCTTCCTGGAAGATCCCGACGCCTATGACGGCGGCGAACTGATCGTGGAGGACCAGTTCGGCGCGCAGGCGGTGAAGCTGCCCGCCGGCCATATGCTGCTTTATCCGGCATCCAGCCTGCACCGTGTCGAGCCCGTCACGCGCGGTCGCCGCATCGCCAGCTTCTTCTGGATCCAGTCGATGATCCGCGACACCGATGCGCGGCGGACGATGTTCGAGCTCGACACCGCGATCCAGACCATCGCGCAGGATCGCGGACAGGACGATCGCGCGATCATCCAGCTCACCGGCGTCTACCACAATCTGCTGCGCCGCTGGGCCGACGCCTGAGGCTTGATGTCAAGGTGCAGGATGCCGGCGCATCCGCACCTTGAGCCGCTCAAGCGCCGCGCGGGCTGATATCAGGCTTTCCGCAGCGACGGTTTCCTGATGTCGCCGATGGTCAGGCCGGACAGGCGGCGCTCATAGCTGCGCGCCAGTTCGATATGGGCGCGATATCCCGCCGGATCGGGCGCGCGTTCGGCGCGGATGCGCTCCATCCGCGCACGCCAGCCCAGATAGCCGCGTTCATTGTCGAGGATCATGGTTCCTCCTTCGAACACCCCCGCGCTCGCCGGCATGATATCATGGCCGGCAGGCGATTCGGAAGGGCATCCAACGCGAAGATCGAACCCGTCGGCGCGGCGTCCGTTTCAGATTGCCCGGGGCTTGGCAGGCTTCGCATAGGGCACGAAATCGCCGAGCCCGACCCAGCCCATCTCCATCCGCGACCCATTGTCGTAGAGCCGGACGGTATCGATGCTGCAAAGCTGCGACGAACGCGTATCGGTGACCATCACGCGGCCGTCGCGCAACGACGAGGCGCCCGAGCGCGGCGTGTTGACATAGATCTTCCCGCCGCCCGTCTCGTACAGGATGGCGGTATTGTCGATGATCCGCGTCGAGCGGATGTCGCGCAGATTCAGGCACGTGACGGGCTTGCCGGCGACGCGGCCGTCAAGCGCCTTGGCAAGCTTCGCCTGTGGGCCATGGTCGGTCGCGGCCTGAGCCAGACCGCCGGATATCATCATCATCGCGCCAGCAAGCAGCGCTGTCAAAATGCGCATGTTCTTATCTCCATTTCCATCGAAAGCGCCGCGCACTTATCGTAACGCAGGTGAACCGAGCATGATCGCTCCGGTTATCCGGTGTTCAGGAAATCGACAGCTATGCTCAACCTTCAGGATTGATTATTCGAACATGGTGATCGTTGACTGCCCTTGCCATGCGGCACCAATCGCCGATTCTTGATCTAAACCTTTCAACCACCCGGCGCATTTCGCTCTATCCGCGCCCAGGGATTGAGGTCGGGCTCGCCCACTTTCGTCAGCATGTTGCGGTCCCGGTGCAGGAAGGGCGCATCCTGACCATGCACCTGCAACATCGTGTCGGAGATGTAGCTCCACGATCCGTCATCGTGGAAATCGACCTGGATGGTGTAGGAATCGGTGCGAAAGGCGGCTTCGAGGAAGCTGGTCGAACAGATGCCATAGTCGGTCTGCCCGCGCTCCGCCTTCAGCACGAGTTGCTTCGCATCGGGCGCGGCGTGGCCCGCCGCGATCGCGATCTGCCCGCGCGGGATCGCCAGCGTCTGCAGGATCAGCCCGGTCGCCGGCTCCCACAGCCAATAGCCGACCTGATCGTGAAAGGTGATCGCCTCTTCGCGCGTGTTGATATGCACATGATAGCGCAGGCCGTAGAAAAGCTGCGGCCCGTTCGCCTGCGGATCGATCGGCTGCATTTCGATGCGTTCATAATAATCGCGCTGCTCCGGCCCGTCGGCCTTGGGGTTGATGTCGACGCCGCGCTGCCCTTCCCATATGCCGGCCAGGCGGCGCAGCGGCCCCAGATTGGCGAGCGTTTCCGGATCGACATCCTCGGGTTCGGTAAAGATGTCGTCTGGAATATCCATGCCCTGCCCTCCGCCATTGCCCGCCGCGATCCGCGTCGGCGATGACAGGGACATTATGGCAAGATCGGCCGCGCGGCAGCCAAAATCGTGACGGCGGCGTTCCGCTTCAGCGGAGCCGCCGCACGGCGCGCAACCGGCCGCTATCACCGCCGCCGCAGAAGAAGCGATCACCGCCATCGGATTCGAGCCCCGAAACCCCCATGCCCGCCGGCATATCGATCTGTTCGATCGGGGCGCCGCTGTCCGGATCGATCCGCCGCAGCGCGCTTTCCTCCCCCTCCCAGCAGCCATGCCACAGCTCGCCATCCACCCAGGTGACGCCCGTCACCATGCGGTTGGATTCGATCGTGCGCAGGATCGCGCCCGTTTCGGGATCGATGCGATGGATCCTGCGCGCGCGATACTCGCCCACCCACAAGGATCCTTCCGCCCAGGCGAGCCCCGAATCGCCGCCGCCGCCGGGGGCCGGGATCGTCGCGACGACCGCTCCCGAACCGGGATCGATCTTCTGGATGCGATCCTCCGCGATCTGGAACAGATGCCGTCCGTCGAACGCGGTTCCGGCATGCGCGGGGACCTGGATCGCGCGCGGCAGTTCGCCGCTCTCGGGATCCAGCGCCTGCAGCCGCTCCCCCGCCCCGAACCACACGCGTTCGCCGTCATAGGTGACGCCATGCACCGCCTCCACATCGGGGAACGGGCCATATTCGCGGATGATCTCGGCCTCTGATCGTTTCATGTCTCGCCATCCTCCAAACTGATGATCGGTCCTAACCGACCGGCAGCGGCCCCGGGAGTAACAAGCTTGTCGTGAAGCCGATGGCGGGCGGCGTCATCCAGCGCCGCGCGCGGCCACGGCCGACCGGCCGCGCCTTGCCCGCCGCCGCCAGCGCATCGAGCGCGCGCTGCACCGTGCGCTGACTCGCCCCCAATGCGAGCGCGAGCGCGGAACTCGACCAGGCCTCTCCATCCGCCAGCAGCGCCAGCACCGCGCGGTGGTCGTCATCGATCGGCGGCGCCAGCACGACCACCCGGCGCGTACCGTGCGGCCGCAACGCGAACCCGCGCCCGGTCGCGCTGATCCCGGCCAGCGCCGACAGCGCCGCACGCAACCGGCCGATCTCGACGCGCAGCCGCGCGCGATGCGATTCATCGACGTGACGCGCGCCGAATGCGCCCCTGAGCAGCGCTTCGCGCGACACGTCGTTCGGCCATGCTTCCCCCAACAGGCGGGCAAGCGCGAACAGGATCGGCCGCGTCGCCAGCGTGACGATGCCCCGTGGATCGCGCAGCGCATGGCGGCACGCATCGATGACAAGCAGATCCGAAGCGAACAGCGCCTCCACCTCATCCAGCCGCATCACGCGCGCCTCGCCACCGGCGATCAGCCGCGCCGCCGGCCGGTCGAGGCTGTGCGCCGCGCTCTCGACCTCGGCGGTCAGCGCCGGAATATCGGCCGCATCCGCCGCGCGCCTTGCCCGCGCCAATGCGTCGCGCGCGCGTCCGGTCTGGAGACGGCGGAGCGCGATCCCGGCGACGACCAGCGCATGCGCGGCCAATGAAGCGGGTGGCAAGGGCGCGGGATCGAATCCGGCAAGCAGATGCTCGGCCGCCTCGATCCGGCCGATAAGCAGAAGGCGCTGAATCTGGAGATGGCCCGCATGCGCGGCGTTGACCGGATCGCCACGCGCCACAAGCGCCAGCCGCGCCGCGTCGAGACGCTTCACCGGCCAGTTCAGATCGCGCGAGACCAGCGCGATCTCCGCCTCCGCGACCACGCAGCGCGCCCGCGCCACCGCCTGCTTCGAACCGAAGCCGCGTTCGGCACTCCGCAACAGCGCCGTGGCGCGCGCATATTCGCCAAGCTGCGCCATGGCGATGCCACGCAACGCCAATGCGGGCGCATCGTCGCGCAGCGCGACGCGGTTCAGCGCGCCGATCGCATCGCCCGCCGCCAGCGCACGCGCCGCCGCGGTGATCAGTGAATCCATGCCGGTCGCGCCAAGCCTCTCACCCGCGCGGTGTTAGCCCCTGGCCGGCGGAGCGGCAACCGAGCGGAACACGCTAGGCGCGGCTCGGCGGATCCTGCGGGTTCGAAGGCGCGGGCGCTTCATCCACCTCCCCGAAGCCGAACGCCGCGACATCAACCATCAGAAGAGGGATCGCGGCTTCGGGCGCGGGCGCGGCCGGTTCGTCCCGAGGACCGTCGCCGCCCCCGACGGCCACCGGCGATCTCGGCCGAAACCTCGCGATCCGCACGCCGCCCTCACCGCCCGATACTGTCGCGCGCGGCATGATCGGCAGGAACGCAGTCATGCCACGGACGCGGAGCACGGACGCGTCGCCTGCGTCCATCCCGGCAAAGGCGGGGGCGGACAGATCGATGCCAGCCAGCGCCAGGAACGACGGATCCGGGCCAGCCATCGCCGCCGGGGCAACCACCGCCTGGCGCCGCGCGGCGGATGCGTCTCGCGCCCGCAGCAGCGAGTCCAGATTGTGGCGCGCCCGCACGGTATCGGCCGCCCCCTCGCCGAACTGGCGCAGACGGGCATCGACGACATGCCGCAGCATCGTCTCCGCCTCGTCGAAGCGCCCGCGAAGCTGATAGAGCCCGGCGAGATTGGTGAGCGATACCAACGTCAACGGATGATCGGGGCCGTACACGCGCTCGTGCGAGTCCAGCGCGCGCCTGAACAACGGCTCCGCCGCATCGAGCCGCCCCAACGCGTCATAGTTGAGCGCCAGGTTGTTCACCGACATGATCGTGCGCGTATCCTGCGAGCCGAAGCGCTGCTCGGCGAGCGCGAGCGCTTCCGCGCCGAGTTCGGCCCCCCGCTGATATTGCGCGTCGCGATAGGCCTGCTGCACCTGCGCGTTGAGCTCCGCCCAGGCATCGGCGGGCCGCTCGGCGACCTGCGCGAAACCGCTCGCGCAGGTCGCCAGCAATGCCATGGCGATGCTAGACGATATTGGCCAACGCGAAGAGGAACGTCGCGCTGTCGGCGTCGCCGGCATAGTCATGCCCCGGCGAGGTGCTGCCGGTGTTGTTATAGGCATCGAGCTGGCTGTGCATCGATGCCGCCGAAACATAGGCGCCATAGCCACCATCCCCCGGCATGTTCCAGCGCGCGTCGTTGGTCTTGATCGCGTTCGCCTTCGCCAGATCCAATATATTGTCGTGATTGGCATCCGCATAGGCCTGGAACCAGTCAACCGCGTCCTGAAGCAGCGCCTTGGGGCTGTTCGGGTCGTTCGCCTCGCCGATATTGTTGCCGGCCAGATAGTTGAGCCACGTCGCAACGGCGTCGCGCCCGAGCATCCAGCGGCCGTCCTGCTGATCCTTCTGCGATGCGTCGATCAGTTGCTGGGCCAGCGCGAGCGGGATGAAGATCGTGTCCTCGCCGCCGTTGGTGAGCCCGTTCATGTCGAAATCGCCCAGCAGCAGCCCGGCCTGGTCTCCAGCGCCGATCGATCCGTTACGGTTCGAATCGACCGCGTAGAGCAGTTCGTGATCGGCGAAGCCCGGCTGGCCGGCCTGTTTGGGCAGCCCCGCCTTGCCGTCCCAGAAGCCGAAGCCGAGATTGGACCAGAAACCCGGTGTCCGCACGCCGGGGCCGTCATTGACCAGCCCGAAATAATGCGCGGCATCCGAATCGGTCGCACCCTGCCCGGTGGTCACCGACGCGACATTGACATGCTGGCCGGTCTCATAGGGCAATGTATAGAACAGGATGCCCTGCTCGCCCGGCGCGAGCGATGTGACGACGGTGGTTTCGTCCGCGTCAAGCACGCTGTCCTTGTCCGCATCCAGATAGAGCGGCGCGCCCGCCAGATCATATTTGGTATCGGCGAGCGCGATGCTCGTCAGCGTGACATTGCCGGTGTTCGCGACGGTGATGCGGAAGATCACCGGCGCGTTCAGGCTGGTGGTCGGGCCGGTCGGATTATCCTCGTCGGTGAAGGTGACACCGCCATCGACCGAGACATATTTTTCCAGATCGACCTTCGGATCATAGACCAAAGGCGTCTCTGCATCGTCGCTGTCAGGCGGGCTTTCGGTGCTGTCGGCGGTCGCGGTGTTGACGAAAACGCCGTCACCATTGCCCTTGGCGTCGAGTTCGGCCTGGGTGACCGTGTGCGTCGCCGAATAGGTCCAGATCTCATCGACCTCGAGCAGATTGTCACCGTCGTCGAGCGCCGAGGGCTGGACGGGAATGATCCGCTGGATGCTGTTCGCGTCCGCCGCCGGGTCGGTGACAGTCACGCCGGTCAGCGTGATGTTGCCGGTATTGGCGACGGTGATGTGATAGTTGATGATATCGCCGGCCTTGTCCGCCTTGTCGCTCTTGCTCTGATCGGCATTGGTGACGTCG
>NZ_JBMDKK010000022.1:0-55663 GCF_057809675.1 Sphingomonas sp. FG14
GCCAGACCGCTTCATCGTCAATCCGATCCACCAAATGCCGGGACTGAACACCTAGCTTCATCGCTACCAGCTCATTGGTGCGACAGAGCCTGTTTGGGCAGCGCCCGGCGCATAGGCAGGCGCTTCGCGGCGGATTCGGCGCGCATATTGGCGCTCGCGCCCATGGCAGATGCAATAGCCCACGAACGCGGCAAGGAGCGGCGCCATGAGCAGCATCACGATGTGAGCGACCACCAGTCCCGGCTCCATTTCATATCTCCTCCGCCCCGCATTTGTGGCTCGCTAGTGTGAACTACGCCATTCCCGCCTTAGGCGGGCGCGTGCACCTCCTGGCCCGGCTGGGCGATCAGTCCGTTGCCAGATCTTACGGTTACCTTCACCGTCATATCGATCAGATCCTCCAGAGCTCCGGTGTAGCGGCCCTCAAGCGGTGGAATCTGCGCAATGTTCCGCGCCACCGCGACCGGCACCAGGTTCGCCTCGCCCATTCGGGCATTGGTAGGATCGAAGGCGATCCAGCCCGCGCAAGGGAGGTAAACCTCCGCCCAGGCGTGCGTCGCGCCATGCTGCAGCGCTTGCCCGTCGCCCGGCGCGGGGGGATCGTAGAGATAGCCGGACACCGCTCTCGCGCCGAAGCCAAGATGGCGCGCCGCTTCGATGAACAGCGTCGCGAGGTCACGGCAAGCGCCGGATGCACGGTCGAGCGTCTCCAAGGGTGATTGTGTGCCTTCCTCCCGCCGCTCGCCATAGGCAATCCCGGCGCGAGCCGCGCTGTTCAGATCCTGGAGCAGGGCGAGCGTGTCGGTCCGCTCCGCGGCGACGATTGCGCGCGCCCATGCCAGCAAGCGTCCCTCGGGATCGGGATGCTCGGGCACCAGCAATCCGCCCAGATCCACGCGCTCGTCATGAGAATAGGCGAAGGGATAATGGTGCGCGTGCGGAGCGATCGGGAACACCGGCCAGGCGGCCGCGTCCTGCTCGACCACCACCTGGCCGGTGACGGTCAGCATGTCGGCCATTTCGGAGAATCTGGCGGTCGCGATCAGGTTGCCGAACACATCCTGTGTCCATTCGACATCGGCAGGGGGCGAGCAGCTGAGCAACGTCCTGATCGGCTTGAGATCATGGCTGCCCCTCGGGCTCAGCATCACCCGGTGCGGGAGCAGCGTCACTGCCCGCGCATAGCGGTAGATCGTCTCATGACAGATAGTGAGCTGCATCGCCTTCGGTGCCTCCCGGGCAACCCGTCCGTTCCGCGCGCGACATGCGTACGGAGCCAAGCAGCATGAAAGGGAGATGTCGGTCCTTGAAGACCTCAACTCCGTCGCAAACGACGATAGCCTCCCGAATATGGGGAGGAAGCACGTGACCGGCAATGGCCGCCCGCCCTTTCCTTGTCAGCCGCGCTTCGTCGGCAGAGGAGCCAGGCCTCCCTTCAGCGACGGTGCGGAAGCGTTCGACTTGGGCGCTCCCGCTTTCTTGGGCTTACGGATTTCCCGATTGCTCTTGCGCTGTCCCTTGGCCATCGGCTCGCTCCTTCTTGGCGTTCGAGCCTGGCGGCCAACGCTCTGACCCGGATTGGAGCAGCGGTCTCGTCCTAGGCGGTGGCGAGCGCAGGCGCCACCATAATCGCTCGGTCAGTCAGTACACCCACGCACCGTTGCCGCGCCGGCACCGCCGCGCAACGCCGCGACCGCCGACGCGCAAGCACGCTCACTGGCATAGCCGCTGCTGACGGCGATCGGCTGTCCGGATGCCGAACAGAACCGCCACCGCCAGTCACCCCCGGAGAACAGGATCGAAGTGAGGCTGACGCGTTCGGCACGGTAAATCTCGAAATAGGGCTCGCTGACAGGCTGAGGGCGAAGCCGTCCTTCGCCAGCGTGTGCGGCGCCCTGCGAATGGCCGATGCGGAACAAGGCCGGGGTGATATCCAGGGGCAGTTTCTCGGCACCGCGGCGCGGCGGTTCGAATTCGCTAAATGCCATGCTGTCAGGCACGTGATTTCTCCCATCGAACAAGCGGGAGCAATCCGTTTCTCTCTGGCGTCGCGTGCTTGTGAAAGAATCTGCGACGATGTTGCACATATAGCAGAGCGCGGGGTGTCTGACCATGCTACAAAGCTGTCGAGCCGGGGCTCGCAAGGAGCAACCTCGTGTCGATCCGCACCACATCCGGCACAGCCACCTTCGCGGCCCCTTTCCGGCTGAAAGGCGTCAACGAAACCCTTCCCCCCGGCACCTACCAGGTCGAGACCGACGAGGAAGTCGTGGAGGGGAACGCGCGCACCGTCTTCCGGCGAGTCGCCACGCTCTTCTATGTCCCTACCGCGTCGGGCATGCGCGTCTGCACCGTCGACGCCGACGATCTCGCCGCTGCGCTTGCCGCCGATGGCCGGTAGTTCCGGAGGGCCACTTGCCAGAGGGCACGGCAAGGCCCACATCTGCAGTCATGGGCGCGCGATCGTAGCGAGCCTGTTCGCATTGCGGCGGCGCTGGCTTCCGGTTGTGAGAGCGACATGCCGTCGCGGCCCAGCAACCTGATCGGCCCCTATCCATGGCAGCCAAGGATATACGATTTTCGCGCGATGCGCGGGAAAGCATCGCGCGCGGCGTCAACCTGATCGCCGATACGGTTCGCGTCACGCTGGGGCCGAAGGGGCGCAACGTGTTGATCGACAAGGGCTATGGCGCACCGCGGATCACCAAGGACGGCGTCACCGTCGCCAAGGAAATAGATCTCAAGGACCGTTTCGCGAACCTGGGGGCGCAGATGCTTCGCGCTGTCGCCACGCGCACGCAGGACCATGCCGGCGATGGCACCACCACCGCGACGGTGCTCGCCCAGGCGATCGTGCGCGAGGGGATGAAGTCGATATCGGCCAACGTCAGCTCGATCGACCTCAAACGCGGCATCGATATCGCCGTCGCGCGCGTGATCGAGGAGTTGAAGGCCCGTTCCCGCCCCGTCTCGAACAATGGCGAAATCGCCCAGGTCGGCACCGTCTCCGCCAATGGCGATGCCGAGATTGGCAACATGATCGCCGCGGCGATGGACAAGGTGGGCAAGGAAGGCGTGATCTCGATCGAGGATGCGCGCGGCACCGAGTTCGAGCTCGAAATCGTCGAAGGAATGGAGTTCGACCGCGGCTATCTCAGCCCCTATTTCATCACCGATGCGGGCAAGATGACTGTCGATCTGCACGAGCCGTACATCCTGCTCCATGAGCAGAAGCTGTCGGACCTGCATGCGCTGCTTCCTGTGCTGGAGGCGGTCGCGCAGTCGGGCCGTCCACTCGTCATCATCGCGGAGGACGTGGAGAGCCAGGCGCTCGCTACGTTGGTGGCCAACAAGATGCGCGGTAGTCTGCAAGTCGCCGCGGTCAAGGCACCCGGTTTCGGCGATCATCGCAAGGCGATGCTCGAGGATATCGCAATCCTGACCGGCGGCACGCTGATCGCACCGGATCTCGGCATGAAGCTAAGCGGCGTTGCGCTGGAGATGCTCGGCACCGCCCGGCGGGTGACGATGGACCGGAACGATACCACGATCATCGGCGGGGCGGGCTATCCCGCGGTGATCGCCGGCCGCATCGCCGCACTCAAGCAGCAGATCGAGATCGGCACGAGCGAATATGACGAGGGAAAGCTCCAGGAACGGATGGCGAAGCTGGGCGGCGGCGTCGCGATCATTCGGGTCGGCGCCTTGACCGAAGTCGAGATGCGCGAGCGCAAGGATCGGCTTGACGACGCGCTTCACGCAACGCGCGCGGCAGTAGAGGAAGGCATATTGCCCGGCGGCGGTGTGGCCCTCCTATATGCGTCGCTGACCCTTGACGGCATGAAAGGCGCAAATGACGACCAGACGCGTGGCATCGACATTGTCCGCAGGGCTCTGACAGCACCGCTCCGCCAGATCGTAGAGAATGCCGGTCACGACGGCGGTGTGATCGCCGGTCGACTGACCGACGGCAACAACCGCGATGTCGGCTTCAACGCCGAGAACGGCGGCTACGAGGATATGGTGGCGGCGGGGATCATCGATCCGACGCTTGTCGTCCGATCCGCATTGCAGGACGCCGCCTCGGTCGCCGGATTATTGCTCACCACCGAAGTGGCGATTGTCGGGACCTCGGAAAGCTCACCAGCGACCCAGGAGATGGCACCAGCCGGCTTCTGATCGGCCGGCCACGAAAAAACCTTGGAAGCATTTGTGCCCATTGCTTCTATCTCCTGCCCAAGGGGCAGCAAGGCATATTCCGCGTCACCGTGCCGACCAGCTTGTCTTAGCCGAGCTGGTTTGAGGACGCGTTCAACGCACAGACCGCAGCGAAGACGTTTTCGCGAGGCGTATTGTGCCGAAGCCGACGAGATCGCCGCCACATATCGGGTTACTTGCGCGCCTTGCGGGCAGCATAGCGCGCATCGCGCTGTGCTTTTCGCTCGGCATCGCTTTTCGTCGGTGCGATCTTCGTCGCAGAGCGAGCAGTGCTCTCGGCTGCTTGCGCGCGCGCATCCGACAACGCCTGCCTTTCGATTGCGCGCTCCGCACACCGGCTGGCTTGCACGGCCTCACGCTTGAGCGCGGCGGCCTTGCGCTCGGCCAGCCAGGCCTCGCTGTGTGCGGGCTTTGCACGGAGCTGTTCCAGCGCCTTCTGCTTGGCGGTGCGGGAAAGCACGGCGCGCTCGTTGAAGTCGGGTGCTCGATAGGCTGTCATCTTGGACTTTCTGCAGCGGATGCCGAAAGGCGGATCCAGCGCACGCCGGCCCCGTCCCTTTCATTCAGGAGACTTGATCAGGCTGTCTGGAGATTTACGGCGGACGACTTGCCGCGCTGGTCGTTCTCGATCTCGTACGACAGGCGCTGGTTCGCATTCAGCGCCACCATGCCGGCGCGCTCGACGGTGCTGATATGGACGAAGCTGTCATTGCCGCCGCATTCTGGCGAGATGAAACCATAGCCCTTGTCGATATTGAAGAATTTCACGGTGCCAATGGGCATGGGATGTTCCTTTCGCGAACAAGGCATTGTCCGTGCGCAGCTGCGCACGAAGCGAGATAAGGAACGGGACGGCCCGGAAGCGTCGATTTCCGTCGCAGGCGACGATCGCCCCAAAATATGGGGTCCCACGCGCAATATTCAAGCTAGGATCGAAATCTCCCCGTATCGGCGAAGCCGCGATCGGGATTCTCGCTGAAGCCGCGATCCCTGTTGCTGGTCAGATCGAGCGCCATCGCGGCCTTCTTCGCGCCCTGCTGCCGGAGCGCCATCCGCTTGTCGCGCTTGTCTGCGACCAGCGCTTCCTTGCCCCAGGCCGCGGCAGCGGTCGCCGCAATATCTCGCGCATTGGGCAGGACCGCATTTGCGGCAAGGATGAGCTGGTGCGCCTGCTGTGCGCGGCACATGATAGCGGTGGGTTTCATGATATTATCCTTTCGCGACGAAAGTCGTCGATTGTCGGTGCGGCTGCTCGGCGCGGCCGGCGCACCATGTCCTGCCCTCGGCTTGCAGGTATTCGTGAAGTGACCGCGGTCCCAATGGCTGCGCGCCGGATCGGAGAGATGGGTTCCGAACAGTCGATGGAGGAGGTCAAGGACCGGCGGCGTGTCCATCGGCCGTCGCCCGCTTCGCGGCCGCGATCGCGTCCTTGAGCGTAGTGTAGCGATAGCCGTTCCAGTGAAAGTACGCCACGGGCACGCACGCGATGCCGTGGGCTGCCATCAATTCTTCGGTGTCGCTGTGGTCCTGCTCGAGGACACAGGCAGTTGTCGGATTCATGGGAAATCCCTTGTTGCGGCCGGGGGTCGAGTGAAGAAGATCAGTCGACACGCCGCTGGGCCCAATGAGTGCGCGTAACCGCACCGGTAAGGATCTTCGAGCCATAGGCCCGGGCCACTGCCGCCGCATCGTCTGCATTTACGAAGACCACCCGCGTCCCGCTGGGGACAAGCGGCTCGATCGCGCTGATTACCGCCTTGAGCTTGGCTGAAGTGGCGATGACGTGATCGACCGCCGCGTCGACATTGACGGCGCGCGTCACGATGATTTGCCGGAGCTGGATGTCGGACCGGCATCCCGCGAAAAGAGCGTGAGCTTCGGTCGGATGACCCTCGGGTCGGGTTCGGGCGAACGGATGAAAGGTGGGGGTGAAATCTGGTGCATACACGGCTCCACGCAGAGCGGGAGCACGGAACATCTCTCAGTCGCATCCATGCTCGTGGCAAAGTGGAGCGATGTGCATCATATGGGGTGCCGCGCGTATATTACGAGTGCTGCGAACGTGGCACCCACCAATTTGCAATATCTTCTGGGACGGCTGGACCTTCCTTGCCGCCAGTGCGTTCCTATCCCGACTGGCCGGATCATCGGCGACAAGGGAATTCTCATTGGCAATCAAGGACACGCGCAGCGCCGGCAATGGCGGCGAAACCCATCAGCGCGCCGAAGGCGATGCGCCCGTCCTGACCACGAACCACGGCGTTCCGATCAGCGACAACCAGAACAGCCTGAAAGCCGGCACGCGCGGCCCGACCCTGCTTGAGGATTTCGTCCTTCGCGAGAAAATCTTCCATTTCGACCATGAGCGCATCCCGGAGCGGATCGTGCATGCGCGCGGCTCGGGTGCCCATGGCGTTTTCGAGGCGACAGACGACATTTCCGATCTGTCGATGGCGGCGGTATTCAAAAAGGGCGAAAAGACTGAGGTCTTCGTCCGGTTCTCGACCGTCGCGGGCGGTGCTGGCTCCGTGGATACGCCGCGCGACGTGCGCGGCTTCGCGGTAAAATTCTACACGCGCGATGGCAATTGGGACCTGGTCGGCAACAACATCCCAGTCTTCTTCATCCAGGACGCCATCAAGTTCCCTGACCTCGTCCATGCCGTGAAGATGGAGGCCGATCGTGGCTATCCACAGGCTGGCAGCGCGCACGACACTTTCTGGGATTGGGCGAGCCTCATGCCCGAGACCACCCATATGCTGATGTGGGCGATGTCGGATCGCACCTTGCCGCGGTCGCTGCGAATGATGGAAGGCTTCGGCGTTCACACCTTCAAACTGGTCAATGCCAAGGGCAAGGCGAGTTTCGTCAAGTTCCACTGGAAGCCGCGCCTTGGGCTTCAGTCAACGATCTGGGACGAAGCGCTGAAGCTTCAGGCCGCCGACAATGACTATCATCGGCGCGACCTGTTCGAGGCGATCGACACCGGCGCCTTTCCGCAATGGGATCTCGGCATTCAGGTGTTCGACCAGGCCTTCGCCGACGCGCAGCCCTATGACGTGCTCGACGCCACCAAGCTCATCCCCGAAGACGATGTTCCCGTCCGCTTGATCGGCACGCTGACTCTCAACCGTAACGTCGACAATTTCTTCGCGGAGACAGAACAGGTCGCCTTCCTCCCCAGCAACATCGTGCCCGGCATCGATTTCTCGAACGATCCGCTGCTCCAAGGACGGCTGTTCAGCTATCTCGACACGCAGAAGTCGCGCCTCGGCACAACCAATTTCCACCAGATCCCGATCAACACGCCGCGTTGCCCATTCGGCAATTTCCAGCGCGACGGGATGATGCAGACGATGGTCCCGAAGGGCCGCGCGAACTACGAGCCCAACAGTCTGGCCGACCATGGCGAGGAGGGCGGCCCGCGCGAGAGCCCCATCGCCGGGTTCACCACGACCGACGCGAGGTCGGGCCCGGACGAGCAGGGGGAGAAGCTCCGTGTTCGCGCGGACACGTTCGCCGATCACTACAGCCACGCCCGACTCTTCTACCAATCTCAAACCGAGAGCGAACAGGCGCATATCGCTTCGTCGTTCGTGTTCGAGCTCTCAAAGGTCGGCCTGCTCGATCAGGTGCCGCCCCGGATGGTGGCGAACCTGCGAAATGTCGACGAGGATCTGGCGAGGCGAGTCGCCGACGGCCTTGGTATCGCGCTGCCTAAAAGGGCGCCGGCCGCCCGGGAACCGGTCGACATGGCGCCTTCGGACGCGCTGTCGATCCACAAGAACATGAAGACGACGCTCCAGGGCCGCGCAGTCGGCATCCTGATCGCGGATGGAACCGACGCTGCGGAACTGGCTGCGTTGGTGGCGGCGGTGGACAAGGCCAAGGGAAAGCCCGTGATTGTCGCACCCAAGGTCGGCGGCGCGAAACTGTCCAATGGATCGCAGCAAGTGGCTGATGGTCAGCTCGCCGGATCGCCGAGCCAGATTTTCGACGCGGTTGCGGTGGTCCTGTCCGAGTCGGGCTGCGCAGCGTTGCTGAAGGAAGCAGCCGCGGTCGAGTTCGTGATGAACGCGTTCGGGCACCTCAAGGCGATCGGCGCCAGCGCGGCCGCCAAGTCGCTCCTCGACAAGGCCGGCGTCGTGCCGGACGAAGGCGTGACAGACCTTGGCGGCGCTTTCATCAAGGCTGCCGCCCAGCGCTTCTACGCGCGGGAGCCTTCGCTGCGTACCCTCGCATGATCGCCGCCATGGGAAATTACAGTGGTTGATCCCTTCACCGCCTGGTCGCGTGTCGCCGCGGCCGGCTTCGAGATGCAATCGACCTGGTGGCGGGGCGTCGAGACACTCCAGGCGTCCAGCGCCGTGATCAGCGCGCGAAGCGCATTGATGTGCAATGGCGCGGACACGCCGGCGCAGATCGATCTCTCCGAATATGCGCGAATGGTTCCCGAGAAGGTCGAGGCGTTCGGACGGAGCGGCGGCGCAGTGATGCGGAGCGCCGTGGAGATGCAGACCGCCTGGATCGCCCAAATGCAACGGGTTGGTCTGATTATGTTTTCAGGGAGGACGCCAACCATCGCCGAGGCAGCTACCTTGGCAAGCCAGAGTACCGGCTATGCGCTGGGCGCAGTCACCGCCACCGCCCATCTATACAAGGCAGCCCTTGCACCCATTCATCGCGCCGCAGCCGGCAATGCACGGCGGCTCGGCAATGCGCGACGTGAATGAGCATCGAAATACAGACCCGGCTCGGACTATGGTTCAAACGCCCAGCCGATGCCCGGGTCCCATCGCAGGGCTTTATCGGAGAGCGCATCTGGCTCATCGATGTACAAGTGCGGCAAGAGAAGCGCCCTGGACGATCGGCCCTTTCGGAACCGCAACGCACTTCGTCGGCGTATGAACATGCCTTGGCTAGAAATGCAGGCCGCTGCCGAACCACCAGCACCAGGCAGTCGCCCGGTTGTAGCTTATGCTGATCTTCTCGCAGAAAGGGCGCTGTCCGAATACCGTCCGGCGTAACTCTGTTGTCACTTTCGCCTGCGGAACACTGTCGGGAATGCCGCCGAACGACCTCAAGACCGTCGTCCGTCGCTATTCGGCGCCTAATCCAATCTGAGCGGCGTTTTAACCCGGCAAATGCGCCAACCGGCCCGGTGGCTGCGGTGCCCATGACGAGGAGCATGCCGACGGCAGGGTCAGGTTATCGCGCCTAAGCCGCCGTAACGGAGTCGGGACTCGAACTTAGCGTCCAAGTAGGTCCAGCCCTTTTCCACGAATGCAGAGTAAAGGTGGCTACGGCGATCAAAAAGTCGATGATTTTTACTGTCAGATCAATCACTTAGCTGGACTGAGGTCAAGCTCTTCTGGCACCATTTCCCGTTCGCTGCGATCGAGACCCGCGCCCTGTGGGGTCATTCGGCCACGCCGGTGGTCTCAAAACTCAAATATCCCCAGAAACTTCTTCCGCTGCTTCTTCTCGGCCTGCGGACTGCGCTTGCCGTCTTCTGACTTGGCCGTGGTGCCACGGCCAACATCGTCGCGTGGTTCGCCCTTGGTGGTGCGTTGCGCCGCCGCGGTGGCGCCCGCGAGCACCGGGCCACAGGCCGTCGCCTTGGCGTCGCCGATATCGACGAAGGCCAGCACTGATGCCAGCGGGCTCGCTACGATGCCCAGGCCGAGCCCCGCGCCGGCGCGGCCGACGAGTTGGGGGCTGATCGCGTCGATGCCGGGCTTCGCGAAATAGCCCTGGATGCCGACCGGCGACTGGCCGGCGAACAGGCTGAATTTCTTCGAATCGGCGCGGAAGGCGAGATCGAGAGATTCGTTGCGGAAGCTGAAGCCGCCGCGGCCGAGCATCACATTCTTACGCGTGTCGATCAGGATCGGATCCGCCGCTGCGATGCCGTCGCGCACGCTGAAGGCGATCAGCCCGCAATTGATCTGCACCGGTTCCTTCAGCTTGCCTTCGAACATCTTGGTGATGAAGGTGCCGATATCGAGTTCCGAAAGCTGGATATTGCGCGTCCAGAAACTGCCCTTTGGCAGGATCACCGCGATGCGGCCGTTCGACGTCGCCAGCGACTGGCGGATCGAATCGCCCGATCCGCTCATCTGCACGCGCGCCTTGATCGTGCCGGTGGTGCCCGCCTGTTCGGCGCCGAAGCGCGCCAGCAGCAAGCCCATCGGCGTCGGCGACAGGCGGATATCATATTCGGTGAAGACCGGGCTGCGGCGCGCGTTAATCGCAATGTCCGAAGACAGATGCCCCTGCGCCACGTCGAAGGTGAGCGGCGAGAGCTTGAGCAGGCTGCGATCGAGATCGAGCGTCATTTCGATGTTCGAAACCGGGAAACTCTCCGCCCGGACGGCCGCGACCTTGTAATTCAGATGCGCGTCAAAACGCCTGATCGCCTCCACCCGAAGCGGCGCATCGGGCAGCAGCCGCGGCGTGCCGCCGACCTGTTCGATCGCGCCCGATCGGCCCTGCGCCTCCAGCTTTTGCGGATTATAGCCAATGAACGGGCCGATATCGACGATGTCGAGCGTGCGCGTCGCCAGGTCCGCATCCAGTTTCAGCCGGTCGCGCGGTATCGAAATCGTCAGCCGCCCCGCGATGTCGCTGTCGCCGAACATGCCGCGCAGCCGGGTGAAGCGCCATTCGCCGCCCGCCTTGGTCAGATCTGAATCGATCCGATAGGCGCGGGTGTCGGGCACCGCCACGCCCAGGAAATCGAACAGCAGGCTGATATTGGGGCCGCGCACGCCCATGCGCAGATCGGCGCCCTCGATCTCGGTCGCGCCGGGCAGCGTGCCCGAGACCGCAAGCCGCGTTTCGCCCGCCGCCGCCGCGAACTGCAACTGGTTGCGCCCGCCGATCACGGTCTCGTTGGGCGACAACAGGCTGCCCGAAAGCGTGAAGGGCCGATCGCGCATCGTGCCGGTGCCCGAGAAACGAATCGCATTGGCGAAGCGCGTATCGCGCGCCTGGACGGTGTCGATCCTGATATCGGCGCCGAGCTGGAGTAGCGGATCGCGATAGCGCACCGCCGTGCCCTGTACGATCGCGGCGCGGATCAGCGGCAGGTCGAGCGGCTTGGCCGGCTTGTCTGGATCGCCGAAGGTCCAGGTGTTGCGGCGCGAGCGCGCATCCCATTCAAGATCGATATTGCCATCCAGCAGCTGCAGCCAGTTGATCCGGCGTTTGTCGCCGAAGATCAAGGTCCAGGTCGCGATCCGCGTGTCGATCAGCTTCGCTTCGAAGAAATTGGGCCGGCTCGCCCATTCCGGGTTCGAGATCGTCATCCCTTCGGCCAGGAACTTGACGTTGAAGGGATTGAGATAGAGCTGGAAATCGCCGGCGATCTTCACCTCGCGCTGCGTCGCCGCGCTGACGGTGCGTTCGAACGTACCCTTTAGGAAACGGCCCTTGGTGACGAACAGGATCAGCCAGGCGAGCAGGATCAGGCCGATGATGGTGGCAAGCACCGAGAGCGTAGCGGCCGCAGCGGCGCTGCTGGGGTGGCGCGGCGGTTTCGGCGGGGCCGGGGGCGAATCGGCCGGGCCGCCGGCCTTGACGGGGATATCGGTGTCGGTCACGCGATCGAGGGTTACCGCACTGTCCATTCCCGATAAAACCCCTGCCGTTGCGCTGCGGTTCCGATTCATGCCGAGGCACGTGTGCCTCGGTATCAAGCCCGCGCGGCGCTTGAGCGTTCCAAGGTGCGGATGCGCCATGCCATTACGCCCGGTCTTGCCAGAGTGCGGACTCTTCGCTAATGCGCCCGCTTTCCGCGATTCAGAGGAACTGTCCGGCCAATAGGGCTGCCGAGGCCGTTCGTAGTCGTCGAAGTACAAGGAGACGAAAATGCCCAAACTGAAGACCAAGAGCGGGGTCAAGAAGCGTTTCAAGATCACCGCCACCGGCAAGGTGAAGTGCGGCGTGGCCGGCAAGCGCCACCGCCTTTCCAGCCACAATGCCAAATATATCCGCCAGAACCGCGGCACCGACGTGCTTTCGGACTCCGATTGGGGTCACGTGAAGCTCTGGGCGCCCTACGGCCTGAAATAAGGAGGACGGATAAATGGCACGCGTCAAACGTGGTACGACCACCAAAGCCAAGCATAAGAGGATTCTGGATCAGGCGAAGGGCTTTTACGGCCGTCGCAAGAACACGATCCGCATCGCTCGCCAGGCCGTCGAAAAGGCCGGCCAGTACGCCTATCGCGACCGCAAGGTTAACAAGCGCAACTTCCGCGCGCTCTGGATCCAGCGCATCAACGCTGCGGTCCGCGCCGAAGGCCTGACCTATTCGCAGTTCATGAACGGCGTGAAGCTGGCCGGCATCGAACTCGATCGCAAGGTGATGGCCGATCTCGCCATGAACGAAGCCGCGGCGTTTAGCGTCGTGATCGCTCAGGCAAAGGCGGCGCTTCCCCAGGCCGCCTGACCCGGCCTGGCGCGAGACGAATACAAGGGCGCGGGTGGCAATGCCATCCGCGCCCTTTGCTTTTGGGGCCGGGCTTCGTAAGGCGCGGCGGACATTTCAGAGCGGGAATCTTCGTGACCGATCTCAACACACTCCAGACCGAACTGCTCGCCGCGATCGCGGCCGCCGCGACGCCCGATGCGATCGAGGACGTGCGCGTCAAGGCGCTCGGCAAGCAGGGCGCGGTGACCGCGCTGCTCAAGTCGCTGGGCGCGATGAGCCCCGACGAGCGCCAGAGCGAAGGGCCGAAGATCCACGCGCTGCGCGAAACCGTCACCCAGGCGCTGGGCGATCGCAAGGCCGGACTCGAGCGCGCCGCGCTCGATGCGAAGCTGGCCGCCGAGACGCTGGACATGACGTTGCCGCCCACCGCCGCGGCGCAGGGCAGCGTCCACCCGGTCAGCCAGGTAATGGACGAGCTGGCGGAGATTTTCGCCGATCTCGGCTTCTCGGTCGCGACCGGTCCGGAGATCGAGGACGACTGGCACAATTTCACCGCGCTCAACATTCCGGAGACGCATCCAGCGCGCGCGATGCACGACACATTCTATTTCCCGGACAAGCGGGAGGGGCGGGACATGCTGTTGCGTACCCACACTTCGCCGGTCCAGATCCGCACGATGCTGTCGCAGGAACCGCCGATCCGCATCATCGCGCCGGGCCGCGTCTATCGTTCGGACAGCGACGCCACCCACACGCCGATGTTCCACCAGATCGAGGGGCTGGTGATCGATCGCGGCATCCATCTGGGTCACCTGAAATGGACGCTGGAGACTTTCCTCAAGGCGTTTTTCGAGCGCGACGACATCGTGCTCCGCCTGCGCCCCAGCTATTTCCCCTTCACCGAACCCTCGGTGGAGGTCGATGTCGGCTACACGATCGAGAAGGGCCGCCGCGTGCTCGGCGGATCGGCAGGCTGGATGGAGGTGCTGGGCAGCGGCATGGTCCATCCGCGCGTGATCGCGGCCTGCGGGCTCGATCCCGATGAATGGCAGGGCTTCGCCTTCGGCACCGGCATCGATCGGCTGGCGATGCTCAAATACGGCATGGACGATCTGCGCGCCTTTTTCGACGGCGACCTGCGCTGGCTGCGCCATTACGGCTTCTCCGCGCTCGACGTACCCACACTCAGCGGCGGAGTCGGCGCATGAAGTTCACCCTGTCCTGGCTTAAGGCGCATCTCGACACCCAGGCGTCGCTCGATGCGATCCTGGACACGCTCAACGCGATCGGCATCGAAGTCGAAGGCGTCGAGAATCCGGCCGAGAAGCTGGCGCCCTTCACCATCGCCCGGGTGCTGACCGCCGAACCCCATCCGCAGGCGGACAAGCTGCAGGTGCTTTCGGTCGACGCCGGCAACGGCCCGCTCCAGGTCGTCTGCGGCGCGCCCAATGCACGTGCGGGCCTGATCGGCGTGTTCGGGGCGCCCGGCGCCTATGTGCCCGGCAGCGATATCACCTTGAAGGTGGCGGCGATCCGCGGCGTCGAATCGAACGGCATGATGTGCTCGGTGCGCGAGCTCCAGCTCGGCGACGAGCATGACGGCATCATCGAACTGCCGGCCGACGCGCCGGTGGGTGCGAACTATGCCGCCTGGGCCGCGCTCGACGATCCGGTGATCGATGTCTCGATCACGCCCAACCGGCAGGATTGCATGGGCGTGCGCGGCATCGCGCGCGATCTGGCGGCGGCGGGCCTCGGCTCGCTGAAGCCGCTGAACGCCGAGCCGGTTTCGGGCGAAGGCGCCGGCCCCGACGTGCGCACCGACGATCCCGAGGGCTGCCCGGCCTTTTTCGGCCAGTCGGTCTCCGGCGTCACCAACGGCGCAAGCCCGGACTGGATGGCGAAGCGGCTGAAGGCGATCGGCCAGAAGCCGATCTCGGCTTTGGTCGACATCACCAATTATGTGATGATCGATCTCGGCCGGCCGCTGCACGTTTACGACCGCGCCAAGCTGAGCGGCGCGCTGGTCGCGCGCCGGGCAAAGGATGGGGAGAGCGTGCTGGCGCTGAACGGCCGCACCTATACGCTCGATCCGTCGATGACGGTGATCGCCGACGACGCGCATGTCCACGATATCGGCGGCATCATGGGCGGCGAGGATTCGGGCGTGCAGCCCGAGACCACCGACGTGCTGATCGAATGCGCCTATTTCACGCCCGAGCGGATCGCGATGACCGGGCAAAGGCTGGGCCTGACCAGCGACGCGCGCAGCCGTTTCGAACGCGGCGTCGATCCGGCGTTCCTGGAAGACGGCATCGCCATCGCGACCCGGCTGGTGACCGAGCTGTGCGGCGGCCGGCCAAGCACCGTCACCCGCGCCGGCACGGCGCCCACCGCGATGGCGACGCACGACTATGATCCGGCGATGACGGGCACGCTCGCCGGCGTCACGGTCGATGCCGACAGGCAGGCAACGATCCTCGAAAGCCTGGGCTTCACCGTCGTCAAAGGCACGCCCTGGCGGGTGACGGCGCCGACCTGGCGTCGTGACGTCATCGGCGCCGCCGATCTCGTCGAAGAGGTGGTCCGCATCGTCGGGCTCGATCATGTGCCCTCCACCCCGCTGCCGCGCGCGCCCGGCGTGGCGAAGCCGACGGCGACCGCCGAACAGCTCGTCGAGCGTCGTGCGCGGCGCACTGCGGCGGCGCGCGGGCTGAACGAAGCGGTGACGTGGAGCTTCCTGTCGGAGAAGGACGCGGCGGCGTTCGGCGGCGGCGCCTGGACGCTTGCCAACCCGATCTCCGAAGACATGAAGGTGATGCGCCCCTCGCTGCTGCCCGGCCTGCTCGCCGCCGCCGCGCGCAACCAGGCGCGCGGCGCGGAGTCGATCCGGCTGTTCGAGATCGGCCGGCGCTATTTCGCCGATGGCGAACGGCTGACCCTGGGCTTCGTGCTGGCCGGCGACAAGGCGCCACGCAACTGGCAGGCGGGCAAGGCCGCCGGCTTCGACGCGTTCGATGCCAAGGCCGAAGCGCTGGCGCTGCTCGCCGCGGCGGGCGCCCCGGTCGACAATCTCCAGAGCTTCGGCGAAGCCGGCGATCATTATCATCCCGGCCAGTCGGCGACGCTCAGGCTCGGCCCCAAGACGGTGCTTGCCGCCTATGGCACGCTGCATCCGCTGACCGCGAAGGCGTTCGACCTGAACGGGACCGTCGTCGCCGGGGAGATCTTACTCGACGCGATCCCGGCCAGGCGCGCCTCCGGCCATATGCGGTCGTCCTTCGCGCCGCCGGCCTTGCAGCCGGTGACGCGCGACTTCGCCTTCCTGGTGCCCGCCGACATGCCGGCGGACTCGCTGGTCCGCGCGGTGAAGGGCGCGGACAAGCAGGCGATCGTCGCCGCGCGGCTGTTCGACGTGTTCAGCGGCCAAGGCGTCGAAACCGGCTATAAGTCGCTCGCGGTCGAGGTGGTACTCCAGCCCGGCGAGAAGAGCTTCACCGACGAAGAACTGAAGGCGATCGCGGACCGTGTCGTCGCGGCTGCCGCCAAGCAGGGCGCGGTGCTCAGAGGGTAGAGGAAAAAACTATGCGTACGGCGTTCATCACTGGGGCGACATCGGGTTTCGGCGAAGCGGCGGCGCGCGCCTTCGTGAAGGCGGGCTGGCGCGTCGTCGGCACCGGCCGGCGCGCGGACCGGCTGGAGCAACTGGCGGCCGAACTGGGCAGCAATTTCCACGGCGCGGTCTTCGACGTTCGCGACGAAGCCGCGCGCGACGCGGCACTCGACGCGCTGCCCGAAGGGTTCGGCGAGATCGACCTGCTGGTGAACAATGCCGGGCTGGCGCTGGGCACCGAGCCCGCCCAGGCGGCCTCGCTCACCAACTGGAAGACGATGATCGATACCAATGTGACCGCGCTGGCGTCGATCACCCACCGGATGCTGCCCAGCCTGATCGCCCGGCGCGGCGCGATCATCAACATCTCGTCGGTGGCAGCCAGCTACCCCTATGCCGGCGGCAACGTCTATGGCGGCACCAAGGCGTTTGTCCGCCAGTTCAGCCTGAACCTGCGTTCGGACCTGGCGGGCACCGGCGTGCGCGTCACCTCGATCGAGCCGGGCATGGCGGAAACCGAATTCACGCTGATCCGCACCGGCAGTCAGCAGGCGTCCGACACGCTCTATTCGGGTGCTGGACCGATGACCGGCGGCGATATCGCCGAAACATTGCTTTGGGTGGCGGAACTGCCGCCGCACCTGAATATCAACACGATCGAACTGATGCCCGTGAACCAGAGCTTCGCGGGCTTCGCCGTCCACCGCGAAGGCTGATCCCACCGATGAACCGACCCGACCGCCGCACCTTCGCGATCATTTCGCACCCCGATGCGGGCAAGACCACGCTGACCGAAAAGCTGCTGCTGTTCGGCGGTGCCATCCATCTGGCCGGCGAGGTGAAGGCGCGCGGCGCGAACCGGCGTGCGCGGTCGGACTGGATGAAGATCGAGCAGCAGCGCGGCATCTCCGTCACATCCTCCGTCATGACCTTCGAGCGCGAGGGCATCACCTTCAACCTGCTCGACACGCCAGGCCACGAGGATTTCTCCGAGGACACCTATCGCACGCTGACCGCGGTCGATTCGGCGGTGATGGTGATCGACGCGGCCAAGGGCATCGAAGCGCAGACGCGCAAGCTGTTCGAAGTGTGCCGGCTGCGTTCGGTGCCGATCATCACCTTCGTCAACAAGGTCGACCGCGAGGGCCGCGATCCGTTCGCGCTGCTCGACGAGATCGCCGACATGCTCGCGCTCGACGTGACGCCGATGAGCTGGCCGGTCGGCATGGGCGGCCTGTTCGAAGGGATTTACGACCTCAATGCCAACCGGCTGATGCAGCCGAGCGGCGACAGCAAGGCTTTCGAAGGCAAGGCCGCGAGCTTTTCCGGGCTCGACGATCCGAAGCTTGCCGATAGCTTGTCCGCGCAGGGGCTCGAACGACTGCGCGAGGAAGCCGAGCTGGCGATGGGCGGTTATGGCGAATTCGATCCCGAAGCCTATCGCCATGGCGACCTGACCCCGGTCTATTTCGGATCGGCGCTGAAGGAATTCGGCGTCGGCGAACTGATCGACGCGCTGGCGCGCTTCGCGCCGCCGCCCCGGCCGCAGCCCGCCGAACCGGCCCCGGTTTCACCCGATCATTCGGGCGTCACCGGCTTCGTGTTCAAGGTGCAGGCGAACATGGATCCGCAACATCGCGACCGCATCGCCTTCATGCGGCTCTGCTCGGGCAAGTTTCGCCGGGGCATGAAGCTGACCCCGTCGGGATCGGGCAAGCCGATCGCGGTGCACAGCCCGATCATGTTCTTCGCGCAGGACCGCGAGCTTGCCGAGGAAGCCTGGCCGGGCGACATCATCGGCATTCCCAATCACGGCACCTTGCGCGTCGGCGACACGCTGACCGAGGGCGAGACGATCCGCTTCACCGGCCTGCCCAATTTCGCGCCGGAGATCCTGCGCCGCGTCGCGCTGGTCGATCCCACCAAGACGAAGCAGCTGCGCAAGGCGCTGGACGATCTTTCCGAGGAAGGCGTGATCCAGGTCTTCTATCCCGAGATCGGATCGAACTGGGTGGTCGGCGTCGTCGGCCAGCTCCAGCTCGAAGTGCTGCTGAGCCGGCTGGAGGCCGAATATAAGGTGGCGGCGCGGCTGGAGCCCTCGCCCTGGGATACGGCCCGGTGGATTTCGGGCGACGATGCGGCGATCAAGGCATTCGCATCGATCAACTCCTCGCAACTCGCGCGCGATCGCGATGGCGCGCTGGTGTTCATGGCCAAGAGCGCCTGGGAAGTCGGCTATGTGCAGGAGCGGAATCCGGAGATCCGGTTCAGCACGACCAAGGAGCGTTGATCTTCAATCCTCTCCACGCGAAGCGTGGGGAGGATTTCTAATCCACCCAGTCCGCACGCAGCGGCTTGGCCGCCAGCGCCATGAGCAGCGCCGCGAGCAGATAGCAGATCAGCCCGATCAGCATGGCGACGCGCAACGCATCGGCCCCATAGCCGTCGGCAAGCGCATCGGAGAGTGCGCCGAGCGCGAAAGTGCCGCCACCGATGCCCACCAGATTGTTGATCAGCAGGAAGCTGGCCGATGCGGTCGCACGCATCTCCGCCGGCACCAGATGCTGGACCGCGGTGATCACGGGCCCCAGCCAGACATAGGCCAGCGCCTGGGGAATGAGGAACAGCGCGAAGGCGAGCGCCACCGAACTGGAGAGAATGCCGGCAGCGAAGAGCGGGACCGCAAGCAGGAAGGCGAGCGCAGGAATGCTGGCGAAGCGCCCGCGATCGCGCGCGCCCAGGCGGTCCCCGATCATGCCGCCGCCGAGCACGCCGGCGATGCCGCCGAGCAGCAGCACGCCGCCATAGAATTGCGAGGTCTGGACGAGATCGAGCCCGAAGCTGCGCTGGAGCAATTGGGGAAACCAGAAGGCGAAGCCGTAGCCCAGCATCGAGCTGGACGCGGCGCCGAGCGCGAGCAGCCAGAAACTGCGCTTGCGCGCGAGCATCGGGAAGACCGCCTTGAGCGGAGTCGTCTGGGACGACTTTGGCGCGCGGGCGGGCTCTCGGACGATCAGCCGGAACAAGGGTGCGATGAACACGCCCGCCAATCCCACGGCGATAAAGGCCGCGCGCCAGTCTACTCTGGCGGCGATATAACCGCCGAACATGACGCCGAGCGCGGCGCCGAGCGGGATGCCCAGTGAATAGACGGCAAGCGCGCGAGCGCGCTCGCGCGGCGGGAAATAGTCGGCGATCAAGGCGTAGGACGGCGCGACCCCGCCCGCCTCGCCCACGCCGACGCCGAGCCGGGCCAGGAAGAGCTGCCAGAAGCTGGTGGCCATGCCGCATAGCGCGGTGAAGCCGCTCCATAGCGCGAGCGATCCGGTGATCACCCAGGTGCGGCTGGTGCGATCGGCCAGCAGGGCGAGCGGCACCGCCAGTGTCGAATAAAGCGCGGCGAAGGCGATGCCGCCGAGCAGCCCGAGCTGCGTGTCGCTGAGGCCAAGCTCCGCCTTGATCGGCCCGGCGAGGATGCCCAGGATCTGCCGGTCGACGAAATTGAAGGTGTAGACGAGCAGCAGCATCGCCAGCACGGCGAAGCGATAGCGCGAAACGCCCTCTCCCCCTTGCGGGGAAGAGGGCAGGGAGGCCGGCATGGGGGCGGGAGAGGAAGCGCTGGAGTCCTTGTCGGTCACGTCACGCTTTCCCTTCCCCGACTCTCCCCGCCGGCAGGGGGAGAGGCTGACCTGATCATCTTCCGGATCTTAGAACTTCAGGCCGAGCGTGGCGAACACCTGACGCGGATTGCCATAGAAAGCGGTGAGCACGCCTTCCTTGCCCAGTGTCGAGACATTGCCGTTCATATAGTTGTAGCCCGAGGTGATGTAGCGCTTGTCCGTCAGGTTCTTGCCGTGGACGCCGATCGAATAGCGATCGTCGTCCGACGTCCAGACGAGGCTGGCATCCCACAGCGCGTAGCCGGGCTGGTCGAGCGCCGGGATCGGCACCTCGAACTGATGGGTCAGGCTGCGATAGGACAGGGTGGTCGAAGCGTTGACCATGCCGCCCATCGCGGGAATGCCGGCCGCGAGCGTGCCCGACGCCGTCCATTTCGGCGTGTTCTGGAAGGTCCGCTGCTTGGCGACGTCGACGCCCGTGGGGCCGATGAAGCGCTTATACTGCGCATCGATATAGCCGAGCGCGCCGTTGAAGGAGAAACGCGATCCGGCACCGGCGAAATCGCGTGCGAGCACGGCGTTCGCTTCGAGTTCGAGGCCCTTGATCGTCGCCTTGGCGGCGTTGGTGGTGATGCCGCAGAAGCCGGGCAGGCCGCCGACGAGACAGCCGACCGAACCGGGGATCTGCACATCCTTATAGTTCGAATAGAAGCCCGCGAGGCTCAGTGTCAGGCGGCGATCGAACAGCGAGCCCTTATAGCCCACTTCATAGGTGTCGACCTTCTCCGGATCGAAGGAGAGGAAATTGTAGATGTCCTGGTAAGTCCGGCCCGCTGCGGGGTTGCTGATCGGCGCCGAGGTGCCCGAACCGCGCGGATCGAAGCCACCGCCCTTGAAGCCCTTCGAATAGGAAGCATAGACCATGTTGTCGTCGTCGGGCTTGAAGCTCAAGGACGCGCGCGGCGTGAATTCCTTGAAGGTGCGCTCGCCACGGAAGTCGGTCGCCACCGCGATCGCGACGGGTGCGAGCGTGCCGCCGAATTCGGGGGAGAGCCCCGTGATCCGGTTCGCCTTGTAGACAAAGGCGTTGCGCTTGTCGTTGGTGAAGCGCCCGCCGACCGACAGGCTGAGCTGGTCGGTGAAATCGAAGGTGAAATCGCCGAAGACCGACCAGGTGTCGGTCCGCACGTCGCCGGCGGTGTAGCCGTTGAGGCCGGGCAGGCCGAGCGGTGCACCGGTCAGGCCGAGCAGCACGTCGAACGAGGTCGAGGCGCGGGCATCGAGATAATAGAAGCCGACCAGACCATTCAGCCGCTCGCTCTCGTACAGCACCTGGAATTCCTGGCTGATCTGTTCGTTGCGATAGACGGCGGGCACATCGACATCGACCGAAGGCAGCGCGTCGAAATCGATCGGCGTGAAGCTGCGATCCTTGCGCCAGGCGCTGATCGAACGCAGCGTGAAGGCGTCGCTCAGCTCGGCGGTGATGTTCATCGCGAGACCATAGGCCTCGATATCCTGCTTCGGCTTGTTGAGCCCGGCGCGGGTGTCATAGACATTGTCGAGCACCGGCGCCCCCGAGACGAGGCCCGGGATCAACCGGTGGCCGTTGCGCGGATCGGACTTGTCACGGGTATAATCGCCCGAGATACGGATGAGCACCGGCGCGCCGTTGCCGCCGAACTCGACGGTGCCGCGCCCGGCCCACACGTCCTTGTTGTAATTCTCGAGCCCCGGAATGTTGAGATTGTCGCCGAAACCACCGCGCGACAGCCGCGCGACCGAACCGCCGATGCGGATCATGTCGCTGATCGGCGTGCTGGCCGTGACGACCAGATCGGCCTGGTTATAGGTGCCATAGGTGGCGCGGATCTTGAGCTGGGTTTCGTCGGGCAGCGCGCGCGTCACATATTTGACCGCGCCGCCGATGGTGTTGCGGCCGTAGAGCGTGCCCTGGGGACCACGCAGCACCTCGATCCGCTCGACATCATAGATATCGAGCACGGCGGCCTGGGGACGGTTGAGATAGACATCGTCCAGATAGACGCCGATGCCCGCCTCGAAACCGGGAACCGGATCCTGCTGGCCGACACCGCGGATGAAGGCGGTGAGCGTCGAATTGGTGCCGCGCGAATTTTCGAGCGTGGTGTTGGGGGTGACGTTCGAGATTTCGGTGATGTCGATCGCGCCCGCGCGTTCGAGTTGCGCCCCCGAAAAGGCGGTAACCGCGATCGGCACGTCGAGCAGGCTTTCCTCGCGGCGGCGCGCGGTGACGACGATATCGCCGCTATCGTCCTCGGCCGTGGCTTCAGGGGCGGAGGCTTCTTGCGAGAATGCAGGCTGCGCCGAAAGTGCTGCGATGGCGACACCCAGGCTGAACAGGGTGCGGGCGGACAGGTTGATTCGGGACATGGCTTTCACTCCTCCCCATGACAATTGGCTCGACCTCTGGTGGGTTGTGCCGGTTCGAAACGAGCCTATACTGAAACCTGAACCAAGTTTCAACTTGGGTTGAAGACGGGAGGAATAAAATGTCGGGCGAGCGTAGCGCGGAAGACACAGTCGGGACTTCGCCGACCAGCGAAGCGAAGACGCCGCGCACCGAGCGCGGGCGCAGGACGCTGCGCGCGATCCTGGACGCGGCGGCCACCGAGTTCGGCGAAAAGGGGTTTCACGAAGGCTCGATCAGCGGCATCACCAGCCGCGCCGGCGTCGCGCTGGGCAGCTTCTACACCTATTTCGATTCGAAGGATGAAGTGTTCCGCGCGCTGGTGCGTGACATGAGCGCGCAGGTGCGCGACCATGTCGGTCCGCGCGTCCAGGCGGCGACCGACGAGATCGACGCCGAACGGATCGGCCTCGAATCCTTCCTGACCTTCGTGCGCGAGCACAAGGAGATCTACCGGATCATCGACGAATCGGAATTCGTCGATCCCGACAGCTATCGCCAGCATTATGCGAGTTCGGTCGAGCGCATCGCCAGACGCCTGCAGGCGGGCGCCGAACGCGGCGAGGTTCGCGCAGATGTCGGCGAGGTCCATGCCTGGGCGGTGATGGGCATGAACGTGTTCCTCGGCCTGCGCTACGGCGTCTGGGACGAGGATGTCAGCCCCGAAGAGGTCGCGGCGACCGCGAACGAGATCCTGCGCAAGGGCCTGGCGCCCTCCTAATTCCTCGGGGGACCATGCCGTCAGGCATGGTGGAGGGGTAAGCCGCAGAGCGGCGACTGCGTCGCCCAACCCCACCACCGTCCTTCGGACGGTCCCCCTCCTCTTCAGGAAGGATCTGAGGAGAACGTCACGCCTTCACCGCCAGGCTCGTCAGCACGGCTTCCGCCGCCAGCCGCCCGGTCTGCGCACCGCCGTTCATATAGCCGGGGAAGGCATCGGACAGATGCTCGCCCGCGAAGACGATCGGACCGGCGGGCGCGGGCGGCGTCACCACGCCTTCCTCCTCCAGCCAGAAATGACCGGCGAAGCGCTTCAACTGGCCCGGCGCGAAGCTGGAATAGCCGCCGCGCGCGAAGGGATCCTTCGCCCAGGCCGTGCGCCGCATCGTGCGCGCGGCAAGCCCTGGCACCGCCGGCGCGATCGCCGCTTCGGCGCGGCGCAACACCTCGTCGACCTCGCCCGCCAGCAGCGCATCGACCTGATCGCCGCCGAAGAACCAGGTGAGCACGCCAGCCTCGCCCGGCTGGCCCGAACTTGCATCCCAGAATTCGGAGAACACTCCCGGTCCCTTGGTATCGACCGCCCAGGCCGCACCCGCCGGACCGGTCTGCGCTTCCCAGCTTCGTCTGGCGTAGCCGGCGTTGATCTTCTCGTTGCGGCCACAATCGATCTCGGCGACCAGCGATCGCCAGCTCTCCGGCAACAGGTCGCCATAATCGATCGTGCGCATCAGCGGCGCGGGCACCGTGATGACGACCCGGTCGGCCTCGTCGGTGACGCCGTTGGCGAAGCGCAATCTGACGCGCCCGCCGACACGCTCGACGGCGGTCAGCGCATGGCCCGTCGCGATCCGTGGCAGCAGTGGATCCGACAAGGCGCGAACGACGCTCGATGAACCGCCCCTCAGGATATAGCGCTCGTCGCTCGTCGAGATCAGTTCCGCCTGCGCACCATCGACGACGGGTAGGTTGAACAGCAGTTCGATCGCCGAGGCCTGTTGCGGTTCCGCACCGAATTCGGTGCGGATCGTCGCCTCGATCAAGGCGCGGACATGCGGAGTCAGCATGTCGCGATGACCGTCGAGATACTGCGAGACCGAGAGCTTGTCGAAGACCGGCGCCATGACGTCATAATTGCCGTCCAACGCGGCGGCGTCCTTCGAGATCTGGCCGGCGATCGCGCGCAGATCGCGCACCAGCACGGCATCGTCGATCATCTTTCCGTCGACGACGTAGCGGCTGTGCGCATGCATCGGCTTGCGATCGATCAGCGCGATGCCGAAGCGTTCGGCCAGCTTCAGCATATCGTCGTGATCGGTGTTGATCAGGTTGGCGCCGTCCTCGATATCCAGGCCGGGTTCCGGCGCGTTGTTGGCGGTGAACACGCGGCCGCCCAAACGCCCCCGCGCTTCATAAAGCTTTGCGTCGATGCCGTTGGCGACAAGCTTGTCGAGCGCGCAAAGCCCGGCAAGGCCCCCGCCGATGACGACGACACGCATCGCTTCGCGCGCGCGTACCGGCTGCGGCCAGCCGATCAGCGGCACGGCGCTCGCCGCAGCAAGCGCCGCGAGCGCGCGCCTTCGCGTGATGCCTTCAGGCGTACGGGTCGGCGCGGGTGCGCCCATATCTTCCAGATTGGCGCGGCGCGCTTCGCCCAGCAGCCGCCACAATGGTCCCGAACCGCGCATTCCCGCTCTCCCCCTTCGGACGAGACGGCCTTAGCATGGTTGCGCGGCGCGCGCGATTGCGCCATGCGCTCGCGCATGATCGCACCGCAACCCAAGCCCTGGATCCTCGGGATCGCCCCCTATGTGCCCGGCCGCTCGACGAGCGACGACGGACGCAAGCTGGTCAAACTCTCCTCGAACGAAAATCCGCTCGGCACCAGCGCCAGCGCGATCGCAGCGTTCGAAGCGGAGCAGAGCAGCCTGTCGCGCTACCCCGATGCGGACGCGACCGCGCTGCGCGACGCGATCGCCGCGCATCACGGCATCGATCCGGCACGCGTGATCCACGGCACCGGATCCGACGAGATCCTGCACCTGGCCGCCGGCGCCTATGCGGGCGTGGGCGACGAGGTGCTCTACGTCCGCTACGGCTTCTCGGTCTACGATATCGCGGCGCGACGCGTCGGCGCGGTACCGGTGGTGGCACCCGACCGCGACTATGCGACCGATGTCGACGCGCTGCTGGCAGCGGTGACCGAGCGGACGCGCGTCGTGTTCGTCGCCAATCCCAACAATCCGACGGGCACCTATACCCCGCGCGACGAGATCGCGCGGCTGCACGCGGGCCTGCCGGGCGATGTGCTGCTGGTGATCGACCAGGCCTATGCCGAATATCTCGCCGACGACGAACGCGACGGCGCCTTCGAACTGGCGCGGACCGCGCCCAATGTGCTGGTCACGCGCACCTTCTCAAAGATCTACGGCCTGGCGGCCGGGCGGATCGGCTGGGGATATGGCGCCGCCGAAGTCATCGACGCGATGAACCGCATCCGCGCACCGTTCAACATCACCACCGCGAGCCAGCAAGCAGCGATCGCGGCACTGGCCGACACCGATTTCGTCGCGCACAGCCGCGCGCACAATGCCGAATGGCTGGCCTGGTTCAACGCGCAGATCGCCGCACTCGGCAATGCCGGGCTGCGCGCCGTGCCGTCGCGCGCCAATTTCGTGCTGGTGCTGTTCGAAGGGCAACTGACCGCCGAACGGGCCTATGAAGGGCTGATGGAGCGCGGCTTCATCGTCCGCTGGCTGCCGGGCCAGGGCCTGCCGCACGGGCTGCGCATCACCATCGGCAGCGAGGAAGAGACGCGCGGCGTGGTCGACGCCCTGCGTGCGCTGGCGGAGGCCGCCGGCTGATGCTGCCCTTCGCCCGCGTCACCGTCATCGGGCTGGGGCTGATCGGCTCGTCGATCCTGCGCGCGGTGCGCAGCCATATGCCGACGGTGCGGTTGACCGGCCATGATGCCGATCCGGCGGTGCGCGAGACCGTGCGCCGCCTCGACCTGTGCGACGACGTCACCGACACGCCGGGCGCCGCCGTGATCGATGCCGATCTGGTGATCCTGTGCGTACCGGTGGGCGCGATCGGCGCAGCGGCGGAATCCTTCGCGGCCGACCTGCCGGCAGACGCGATCGTCACGGATGTCGGCGGATCCAAGGCGAGCGTCGCCGAGGCGCTGCGCGCGGCACTGCCCGGCGCGACGATCGTGCCCGGCCACCCCGTCGCCGGCACCGAGCATAGCGGGCCGGAGGCGGGCTTCGCCACGCTGTTCCACGGACGCTGGTGCATCCTGACGCCCGAGGACGACACGCCCGAAGGCGCGACGGAACGCGTTCGCGCCTTCTGGGAGAAGCTCGGCTCCAATGTCGAGATCATGAACCCGAAGCATCACGATCTGGTGCTGGCGGTGACGAGCCATGTGCCGCACCTGATCGCCTATTCGATCGTCGGCACCGCCTCCGACCTCGAGAACGTCACCCAGGGCGAGGTCATCAAATATTCGGCGGGCGGTTTCCGCGACTTCACGCGTATCGCAGCGTCCGACCCGACGATGTGGCGCGATGTCTTCCTCAACAATCGCGAAGCGGTGCTCGAGATCCTCCAGCGCCTGACCGAGGATGTCACTGCGCTGCAGCGCGCGATCCGCTGGGGCGATGGCGACACTTTGTTCGATCTTTTTGCCCGCACCCGCGCGATCCGCCGCTCGATCATCGAGCAGGGCCAGGACGACGAACGCCCCGATTTCGGGCGCAGCCACGAATAACACGCCTTTGCCGGTCAGGGGTTCAGCGCGTTGATCTCCGCATGGACCAGCGCCTCGGCGGCGTCGCGGTCCAGCCCCGGCTCGATGACGTCACCGAAGCGGAAGGTGATGATCCCCGGCCGTTTCAGGAAGCTGCGGCGCGGCCACAGCCGGCCGCTGTCGAGCGCCACCGGCACCACCGGCAAACCGATATGGCGATAGAGCCCTGCAAAACCGGCGCGCAGCGGCGCCCGCTCGCCATGCGGCACCCGCGTCCCTTCGGGAAACAGGATGAGCGAGCGGCCCCGCGCGGCCGCCGCGCGCGATGCCGTGACGAGCGAGCGCAACGCCTTGGCGCCGCCCGCGCGATCGATGGCGATGGCGCCGTGGCGCGTCGCGACGCCGCCCCAGAAGGGAATGTCGATCAATTCCTTCTTCATCAACACCGCCGGCTCGCCGATCAGCAGCAGGACCTCCAGCGTCTCGTACATCGATTCATGCTTGATCGCGTAGAGCACGGGCCGGTCGGGGATCACGCCCTCCACCCGCGTATGAATGCCCAGGATCCGTTCGGCGCAGCGACGATGGAAACGCGCCCAGAGCCAGGCCGCGCGGCGCGCGCCCGCCTCCGAGCGGCTGAAGACCGCCGCACGCAGCACATAATAGACGCTGCCGATATAGAAGACGAACGCGAACAGCATCGAGCGCATGAACAGCATCGTCAGAGCCCGACCAGCGCGCCGAGCCGGCTCAGCAGATATTTGTGATATTCCTTGAACAGCATCGAGAATCCCGCGCGGCTCTTCACCGCGTCACTGATGATTTCCACGTCCGGCCCCAGCGCGCGTTCAAGCTCATAGCGCGCGCGCCGCATATGCCAATCGGTGGTGACGAACCGGACGGTGCGATAGCGACGCGCATCGATCCAGCGCGCCGTCTCCAGCGCGTTCGAACGCGTATCGACCGCTTCCCGGCCAAGGTCGACGCAGCAATCGAACAGCGAAGCCGGCACCTTCTGCGCCAGCGCCAGTTCATGCGGCCGCACGTCGCGATTGACGCCCGATATCAACATGCGACGCGCCCGGCCGGCCTGGAGCAGCGCCAGTCCACGCTCGATACGGCCTGGCGCACCGGTCAGCACGACGATCGCATCGGTCGCGCCGTCAGGAGCCGGCTGCGGCAGGGTGACGACGAACATCGCGAAGCCCAATGCCCAGAGCAACGGCACGATCGAGAAGATGCGCCGGATCACAGCATGCGCCGCAAGGTACGCAGCACGGTGATCCGCGCCGCCAGCATCGCGAGGATCGCGCCGACAAGCGGAAGCGCGAGAATCAATGCCCAGGCCCGCAAGCCCAGCGTCACGGCGCCCAGCAGATCGGAGCCGATCTCGCTCACCCTCGCACCGAGCAGCATCAGCACCGCGACCGCCGATGTCAGCCCGACAAGGCCGCCGAACAGCGCATCGAGCGCGATCCGGCGCTGGAACAGCCAGGCGATCTGCGTGTCGGTCGATCCCATCAGGTGAAGCACGTCGATGGTGAAGCGATGCGTGTTGAGCGCGGCGCGCGCGGCGAGCACCACCGCCGCCGCCGTCGCCGCCGCCATCAGGAGAACCAGTGCGATCGCCAGCCAGCGCAGCGAGTCGATCAAGCCGGTCAGCGGCGCCAGCCAGCGGGCATGGCGATCGATCCGCGCCTTGGGCGCGGCGGCGCGCACGGCGGCCGCGACATCCTCCATCGCGCGCGCGCCGCCGTCGGAGAGCACGACGTCGATCAGCGCCGGCACCGGCAGTTCGTCGCCGGCAAGTCCGCCTGCGCCCAGATAGGGTTCGAGCAGCGCCGCCATCTCGGCCTGGCTAAGCCTGTCAACCGTGCGGACCACCGAAAGCCGCTCGAGCGCGGACGCGACGGCGACTGCCTGACGATCGCGGACCACCGGATCGGCCTCGACGATCTGCACGGTCAGCTTGCCCGCCAGATCGTCGCCCAACGCACGCGCCGCCGCACCGAGCCCGAGCCCGGCGGCGGCGGCCAGCACGGTCAGGAACATCATGATCGCGATCACCCAGGGCATCGGCCCCGCCAGCCGCCCTTCGGGCAGCAGCCGCCGATCCGCCGCCGAGGGCGTCCAGCCGAAGCTCATTCGGATCCGCCCATCTCGCTGCGGCGCGGCGGATAGCGAAGCGCGCCGGTGGGATCGGACAGACGCCCGCGATCGATCCGCATCATGTTCGCATGCGGAATGCGACTGAGCAGATGGATGTCGTGGGTGGCGACGACGATGGTGGTGCCGAGCTTGTTGAGCCCGTCGAACAGGTGCAGGAGCCGCGCCGCCATGTCGGGATCGACGTTGCCGGTGGGCTCGTCCGCGACGAGGATCTCGGGCCGGCCGATCACCGCGCGCGCGATCGCGACGCGCTGCTGCTCTCCGCCCGACAATGTCGCCGGACGCGCGCTTGCGCGATCCTTCAACCCGACCCAGGCGAGCATCTCGTTGACCGGGGTCTCGATCTCGCGCTCCTCATAGCCGCCGATCCGCAGCGGCAGGGCGACATTGTCGTATGCGGAAAGATGCGGGACGAGCCGGAAATCCTGAAAGACGACGCCGATCCGCCGACGCAGCGCGGGCAGCCGCGCGCGCGGCATGGTGACAGCATCCTCACCGAACAGCCGGATCAGGCCACGGCTGGGTCGCTGCGAGAGATAAAGCAGCTTGAGCAGCGAGGTCTTGCCGGCGCCCGACGGGCCAGTGAGAAAATAGAAGCTGCCGGTATTGAGCGTGAAGCTGACATCGGACAGCGTCTCCGCGCCCGTGCCGTAGCGCAGACCGACATTCTCGAACTGCACGATGCTCGCCATCGCGACCCGAAACGCTCCCTCAAACCCTGCCGTTCGTCCCCGAAACCCGCCATCGCACAGCCGCATCGCCCGCGTAAAGGAGATGTTGACCCCGCAACGGCCCAAGATGCTTGCAACATCGTCGCACAGCGTGTTTACACTGGCAGGCTTATTGCGTGCCTTATCAAGATCTAGACGGACACAGCCACATCGCATGATCCTGACATGCCCAGAGTGCAGGACGAGATATCTGGTCCCGGACAGCGCGATCGGACCGGTCGGCCGAACGGTGCGCTGCGCATCGTGCAAGCATAGCTGGTTCCAGCAACCCGCGCCGCTCGATCTCGAAAGTCCCGCGCCGCCGGCGATACCGGCCGCCGAGCCGGCGCCGCGAGAGCCCGAACCGATCCCCGCGGCGACGCTACCCCAGGCGCCGCCGCTGCCGGAGATCGAGCGCACCGCGCCGACCGCCGCGGATACGATTCCCGCCGCGACGGAGACCGAAGCGGTCGATTACGATGCCTTCGCGCACGAGCCTCCGTTCCGCCCGCGTCGCAATCCGCTGCGCCGATGGACGCTCGCCGCCGCCGCGGCGGCGGTGCTGATGATCGGCGGGATCGGCGCGATCCAGTATTTCGGCACGCCCGGCATCGCCGCCTGGCTCGGCTTCGGCACTGCCGAGGCGGACGTGCCGCTGCTGCTGGAGTTCCCGACCAAGCCAGAACGGCGCGAACAGCCGAGCGGCAACGAGCTCTTCACGGTTTCGGGCCGCATCGTGAACCCGACCGATACGCCGCAGATGGTGCCCGATATCCTGGCGGAATTGCGCGACGCATCCGGGCGGGTCGTCTATGGCTGGCGCATCGTCCCCCCTGTCCGGCGCCTGCCACCCAAGGGCACGGCGGAGTTCGACAGCGCGGAAATGGACGTGCCCAAGAGCGCGCAGAAGCTGACGGTGAGCTTCGCGGGAAGCGGTGCGAAATAAAGCTTCGCAGCCTCTTCCCAAGCACGATCGGCTTTGCTAGAGGCCGCGCCTTACCAGCGCCGGCCACCCCTTCGGGGTTCATCCGGTGGGCAGGACTGTGCGGTCGTGGCGGAATTGGTAGACGCGCAACGTTGAGGTCGTTGTGGGCGAAAGCCCGTGGAAGTTCGAGTCTTCTCGACCGCACCATCACCTGAAATCTCAAACACCCCGCATGGGCCGAAACGCTTTCGGCCCATGGCGCGTTGCGCTATGAAACCGATTGAATGCGCCCATGGGGAAAGAGCGCGGTCTCTAGGAAGAAGGCTGCCTGCTTGACCGCTTATCTCAACGCCATCGGCACCGCCGTTCCCGATCATGATATCCATGCCGCCTTTATCGGCTGGGCCGAAGCACGATTGCCGCGACGCGAGCGCGCCCTGTTTAGTCGCATGGCCGGACGAGCCGGCATCGCGCACCGCTGGTCGGTGCTGCCACAGGCGCCCGGCGGCGGGTCGCCGGTCGAGCCGGGCGGTTTCTATGCCGGGGACCCACTGCCGCCGACCTCCGCACGCATGGCACTTTATGCGGAGGCTGCGCCCGCGCTGGCGGAAAGAGCGGTCGCGGCGCTGGGCGACGCTTTCGTGGCCGACAGGATCACACACCTCGTGGTAGCGAGCTGCACCGGCTTCACCGCACCAGGCGTCGACCAGATACTGGCAACGCGGCTCGGTCTGTCACCGAATATCGAACGGCTGCTGATCGGCTTCATGGGCTGTTATGCCGCCGTCACCGCCCTACGCGCGGCGCGGCACATCGTTCGTTCCGAACCCGACGCCCGTGTGCTCGTCGTCACGGTCGAGCTCTGCTCGCTCCATCTGAGACCGATGGACGAGATCGAACCGCTTCTCGCGGGCCTGCTGTTCGGCGATGGCGCGGCAGCGGCGATCGTCAGCGCCGAACCGAAGGGCCTGACGCTGGGATCGGGTTTTTCGACGACGCTGGCGGAAGCCGAATCGCTGATAACCTGGACGATCGGCGACCAGGGCTTCGCGATGACGCTGTCGGGCGAAGTGCCTGGGCGGATCGCGATCGCGCTTGCCGACGAAACGACGCGCATGCGCTTGGCCGGCGGCGGCAAGCCGGAGGAGATCGCGCATTGGGCGGTCCATGCCGGCGGCCGATCGATCCTCGACGCCGTCGCGCACGGCCTGGCGCTCGACGACATGGCGCTGTCCGATTCGCGTGACGTGCTCCACGCATATGGCAACATGTCGTCGGCGACGCTGATGTTCGTGCTTGCCCGCATCTTGCGGCGCGGCGTCTCCGGTCTGGGCGTCGCGCTCGCGTTCGGCCCCGGACTCGCCGCCGAGGGGTTCGCCTTCGGACGCGTGGCATGAGAGACCTGTCCGTCCGCGCCCTGGAAGAGGAGCGGATGGACGATCCGGCGCTTGCCCCGGAAACCTATGAAGCGGTGATGCGCGATCTGGCGCGCGTCAATCGCGTGACCATGGCGCGCCGCCCCACGCTGAGCTTCCTCGATCGCGCACTTTGCGGGCGGCGCAAATTCCGCCTGCTGGATGTCGGTTTCGGCGATGGCGACATGCTGCGCGCGATCGCCGGCTGGGCGAACCGGCGCGGAATCACCGCCGATCTGGTCGGTGTCGATCTCAACCCCAGCAGCGCGCCAGCCGCACGGGCGCACACCCCGCCCGATCTGACGATCGACTGGCGCACGGGCGACTATGCGGCGTTCGCCGGCGAGGGCTTCGACCTCGTGATCTCGAGTCTTGTCGCGCATCACATGACGCACGCCCAGCTCGTCGCCTTTCTGCGTTTCATGGAGAGCGAGGCGCGGATCGGATGGTTCGTCAACGACCTGCACCGCCATCGCTTCGCCTATGCCGGTTTCCCGCTGCTCGCCGGGATCATGCTCTGGCATCCGATCGTCCGCCACGACGGCACGCTTTCGATCGCGCGATCCTATCGCCCCGCCGAATGGCCACCGATCTTGGCCGAAGCGGGGATCGGGAACGGCGCGACACGGATCCACCGCGCCTTCCCCTTCCGGCTATGCGTCGAACGGCTGCGCTGATCGCGGGCGGCGGCCCGGCGGGCGCCGCAACCGCTATCGCAATGGCGCATGCCGGCCATCCGGCACTGCTGATCGAGCGCCATCGCGAGACCGGCGACGCATTGTGCGGCGGTTTCCTGAGCTGGCGCACGCGGGACGCGCTGGATCGGCTGGGCATCGACCGCGCCGCGCTCGGCGGCCATGCGATCGCCCGCGTCCGCATCTTCGCGAATGGGCGAATGGGCGAAGCGCGATTGCCTGGCGAAGCGATCGGAGTATCGCGCCGACGGCTCGACGGCATGCTGCTGGCGCGCGCCGAAGCAATGGGCAGCGCGGTCGAACGCGGTATCGCCATCCGATCGGCTGCGCCGGGGTCGGTCGAACTCGCGGACGGCGCAACGATCGCGTGCGAGGCGCTGTTCCTGGCGACCGGCAAGCATGACTGCCGTGGCCTTGCGCGACCCAAGCCGCAGGGCGACCCCGCGCTCGGGCTTCGCCGCAGGATCGCGCCTTCGCTGGGGCTCGGGCGGTTGGTGGGCGATGCGATCGAGCTTCACCTGTTCCGGGGTGGCTATGCCGGCCTGCTGCTGCAGGAGGATGGCAGCGCCAATCTCTGCATGGCGGTGCGCAAGTCTCGACTTGCCGACGCCGGCGGCGATCCGGAGAAATTGTTGACGTCACTGGCCGCCGAATCACCAGCCCTTGCGGATCGTCTGGCCTATGCCGACGGCCCCGCCGCTTGCGATGCGATCGGATCGGTGCCCTATGGCTGGCGCGCGCGTGAAACCGAACCAGGCATCTTCCGGCTGGGCGACCAGGCTGCCGTCATCCCTTCGCTTGCCGGGGAGGGAATTGGCATCGCGCTCGCCAGCGGCATGATGGCGGCGTCGCACTGGCTGGGCGCGGGCGCTGCGAGCGCTGCGGATTTCCAGGCGGATCTGGCCGCAAGGACGGCACGACCGGTGCGCATCGCCGGGCTGGTCGCCGCCGCCGCCGACACCCGAATCGGTCGCCGAACCGGTCCCGGAGCCATCACCGCCATGCCGGGCCTGGCCGGCCTGCTCGCACGCGTGACGCGGATCGCCGCCACACCCTTGACCGCGCGCGCGGACGGCACCAGATGATGGGCATGGAAAAGCTGGACCTTCCCGAGAGCGAATGGCGCAAGCGCCTGACGCCCGAGCAATATCATGTGCTCCGCGAAGCGGGGACGGAGCGGGCCTTTACCGGCATCTACAACGACAACAAGGCGCCCGGCACCTATCGCTGCGCCGGCTGTGGCGCTGAGCTGTTCCGATCCGACGAAAAATATGATTCGGGATCGGGCTGGCCGAGCTTCATCGCCCCGGCAAGCACCGACGCGGTCGTCGAACATACCGATATCAGCCATGGCATGCGCCGCGTCGAGGTGCGCTGCGCCAAGTGCGATGGCCATCTGGGCCATGTCTTTCCCGACGGCCCGGCCGAGAACGGGCTGCGATATTGCATGAACAGCGCCGCGCTCAGTTTCGAAGGGCGCGAAAAGCGCTGAACCGGGCGACGGCGCGGTTCGTGTGTGGCGCCCGCGCGCTTTTTCGGTGCAGGAACGATGCAGTCGCTTGGCACCGCGCCCAACTCCGCGTAAATCGCTGACGATCGATGGCCGCATCCCGCAAATCCCCCCGCAAGACGCCGCGCACCTGGCGCAGCACGGTCATCAGGATTTTCAAGATCCTGCTGCTGGCCGGGCTCGCCGGATTGATCGCGCTGGCGGTCGCCGTGGGCATCGCCATGTCGAGCATCCCGAGCTTCGGCGAATTGCAGCGCGATCCCAACGGCCAGATGATCCAGGTGCGCGCCGCCGACGGATCGATCATCGCATCGCTCGGCCCGAGCTATGGCGAATGGCTGCGCTATGACGAGATCCCCAGGACCATGGTCGACGCGATGGTCTCGGTCGAGGACCGGCGCTTCCGCGCGCATCCCGGCGTCGATCCGATCGGCCTGGCGCGATCGGCCTATGTCCGCATCCAGCGCGGCCGCTGGGTGCAGGGCGGATCGACGATCACGCAGCAGCTTGCGCGCAACATCTTCCTGACCAATGCGCGCACCTTCGGCCGGAAGGCGCGCGAGATGATCCTGGCGCTCGCGATGGAGCGCAAGTTCAGCAAGGATCAGATCCTCGAGCTCTATTTGAACAAGGTCTATTTCGGCGGCGGCGCCTATGGCATCGACGCCGCGAGCCGCCGCTTCTTCGGCCATGACGCGAAACGTCTGTCGCTCGGCGAAGCCGCCGTGATCGCAGGCCTTGTGAAGGCGCCGTCGCGCTATTCGCCGACCGCCGACGCGCAGGCCGCGATCGACCGCGCCACCGTCGTGCTCGAAGTGATGCAGGATGCCGGCACGATCACCGCCGCCCAGGCCGCCGCGGTCGATACCAAGGCGATCAAGCTGGCGCGCGAACCGCAGCAGGACAGCGTCCGTTATTTCACCGACTGGGCACTGCCCCAGCTCGAAATGCTGATCGACGAGACCGAACGGCCGATCGACGTGTGGACGACGATCGATCCGGGCATGCAGCGCGCCGCCACCGCCGCCATCGTCGCCAATGCGCCCGCCGGCACACAGGGCGCGCTGGTTTCGCTCGATCGCGACGGCGCCGTGCGCGCGATGGTCGGTGGCAAGGATTATGTCTCCTCGATCTACAACCGCGCGACGCAGGCGACGCGCCAGCCCGGATCAGCGTTCAAGCTGTTCGTCTATCTGGCGGCGCTGGAGAACGGCTACACCCCGGAGACGATGGTCACGGACGAACCGATCTCGATCAACGGCTGGAGCCCGCGCAACAGTTCGGGCCGGAATTCGGGCGAGATCTCGCTGCGCACCGCCTTCACCTATTCGATCAACACCGTCGCGGCGAAGATCGGCCAGGAAGTGGGTTTCTCGACGGTGGCGGACATGGCACGCCGCTTCGGCATCACCACCCCGCTCAACACCCATCCCTCGATGGTGCTCGGCACCGCCGACGTCCGGCTGCTCGACATGACGCGCGCCTATGCGGCGGTCGCGCATGGCGGCATCGCGGTCACGCCCTATGGCATCACCAAGGTGACGACCGAGAATGGCGAGATCCTCTATCAGCACCGCAGCGACGAATCGCGCGTGCTGGTGGCGCCCTGGGTCGCGGCGCAGATGACCGACCTGTTGCAGACCGCGGTCAGCGCGGGCACCGGCCGCGCCGCGCAGATCGGTCGCCCGGTCGCCGGCAAGACCGGCACGACCAGCTCGAACAAGGACGGCTGGTTCATGGGCTTTTCGAGTGGACTGACCACCGGTGTGTGGATGGGGCGTGACGATGCCAAGCGCGTCGGCGGGCTGCAGGGCGGCACCGCCCCGGCGCGCGCCTTCGCCGCCTTCATGACCAAGGCGGTGGCGAACCGGCCGATCGAGAAGTTCGAGACCGACGTCACCCTGCCCGAGGAGCAGCTCGAGCCCGACGAAGACGCCTATTATGGCGAGCCCGACAATGGCACGACCATGTATGTCGATGACAATGGCAACCCGGTCTACGCGCCCGACGCGCCGCCGGCCGATCCGGGCACGGAAGGCCGCGATGTCGAGGCGCCACCGACGCTCGACCAGCAATGGCTCGACAATGTCCTGGGGCGTCCGCAGCCCCAGCGGCCACGCCGCCCCGAAGATGCACGCACGCCGGCTCCGGTGCCCGCCAACCGCCGTTCGTCCTGAAGAGCGCGCAGCCCCGCGCCTCTATTCCCGCCCGACCCAGTGCAGCGCGCTGCCATGCGCGCGCAGCCATGCGCGGGCTTCGTTGGGATCGCCGCCGTAGAGTTTCGCCGCCAGCGCATGGAAGGCCGGGCTGTGATCCATATGGATACGATGCGCGACCTCGTGCGCCACGGTCGATCGGCGCACGAACACCGGCGCCATGATCAGCCGCCAGCTATAGCGGATATCGCCGTTGACGGCGCAGCTTCCCCAGCGCGCGCGCGGATCACCGACGCCGATGCGCCCGATGCTGACGCCCGCGACCGCCGCGATCTCCAGCGTCTCGCGCTCCAGCGTCTCGCGCGCGCGGCGCTTCGCCCAGGCGACGACACGTGACGTCACGGCGTCAAGCGGCCCGCCGAACACCAGCCGGCCGGGTTCGTGACGTACGGTGCGGGGGCGATCGACGGACCAGTCGACCAGCAGATCCTCGCCCTCGAACGGAAAGACTCCGCCCGGCACGATCGGGCTGGGCTGCGGCAGTTTCGCCAGCGCCTGCTCGACCCAGGACCATTGCGCGTCGGCCCAGCTCAGCGCGGGCTTCAAGCTCGCGCGCCATGGCAGCGACAGCGTGACGGCACCGTTGCGCGGATCGACGCTCAGCCGCATCCGCCGCGCCTGGCGACTGCGGCGGACGATCAGCGCCAGCTCCTGTCCGGGCGGGCCGAATACCGCTTCAGAGAGTGCGATCGACAATATGATGCTCCAGATCGCCCACCTCGGTTTCCGAAACCGTCCAGCCGCGCACCGAAATGCCAGCGGCATGGACCGATTCGGGATCGCCGCTCACCAGCGGATGCCAGTCGGCCAGCGGCTTGCCTTCGTCGATCAGGCGATAGGCGCAGGTTTCGGGCAACCAGTCGATCTCGCGCAGCAGGCGCGGCGTCAGCCGCACGCATTCGGGCACATGGATGCGGCGATGGCGATAATCGGTACAGCGTCCGCTGCGGCGATCGAGCAGCTTGCACGCGACATTGGTCGGATGAAGCTCGCCGGTCTCCTCGTCCTCCAGCTTGTGGATGCAGCATTTGCCGCATCCGTCGCACAGGCTTTCCCACTGATCGCGGCTCATCGACGCGAGCGGCGTGGTCTCCCAGAAACGGTCGACTATTTCACCCATTGCGCAAGCACGGCCTCGATCGCTTCCGGCGTTCCGTTCTGCGGCACCAGCGCAATCGGCGCACCATCCGGCCCCATCAGATACGAGACATCCGAATGATCCATCAGATAGTCCTTGGCGCCCGGTTCGCCCGCCTTGCGGTAATAGACGCCATAGCCCTTGGCGACGGCCGCGATCTGATCGGGCGTACCCGTCAGGCCGATCAGCCTGGGATGGAAATTGCCGACGAACTGCTTGAGCACGGCGGGCGTGTCACGCTCCGGATCGACCGAGATGAAGATCGGCTGGATCTTTCCGGCCGCCGCGGGATCCGCCTTTTCGAGCAGGCGATAGCCCTGCATCAGCCGCTGCGTGCTCACCGGGCAGACATCGGGGCAGAAGGTATAGCCGAAATAGATCAGCCGATATTTGCCCTTGAGATCGCTGTCCTTCACCACCTTGCCGTCCTGATCGGTTAACGCGAAGCTGGCGCCGATCGCGGCGCCGGCCAGGGGCGGCTCGACGGCCCCCGACGCCTGGCGATCGCAGCCGGTCAGCGAAAGAAAGGCTGCGACAGGCAGCAGGGTGAGGGCGAAGCGCGCGATTTCGTTCATGGCGGTGCCAGCCATGCTTTGCTAAGGCGTCAAGCGCAAGACGTCAGGGAAGGTCGAATGAGCGATTTCATCAAGCGGACGGCACACGCCGGACTGGCCGCGATGGCGGCGGCGGCGATGCTGCTGCCGGGCGTGGCCACGGCGCAGTTCCAGTCGCCCGCCTATCAGTTCCTGAAGGCGGTTCGCGACGCCGACGGCGCCAAGGCGACCGAGATGCTCAACGAACCCGGCAATACCGTGATCGACAGCCGCGACCTTTCGACGGGCCAGGCCGCGCTGCATATCGTCGTGGCGCGCCGTGACCTGAGTTGGCTGGGCTTCATGCTTGCGCGCAACCCGCGCGTCGACGTGAAGGACAAGCAGGGCAATACCCCGCTGATGATCGCTGCGCAGCTCGGCTTCGCCGAAGGTGCCGCCGCATTGATCCAGCGCCGCGCGCGCGTCGACGAAGCCAATAACCAGGGTGAGACGCCGCTGATCCGCGCGGTGCAGTTGCGCGACATCCGCATGGTCCGCCTGCTGCTCGATGCCGGCGCCAATGCCGACAAGGCCGATACGCTCGCGGGCATGTCGGCGCGCGACTATGCCAAGCGCGACGCGCGCGGCAGCGCGGTGCTTCGGGCGATCGAGGACGCGAAAAAGCCCAAGGCCGCGACGGTCGGCCCGAAATAAGCCGCGCTTAGCGTCCCTCTGGCCTGAGCGGACGCGCCAGCAGCGCCGACACGATCGTGTCGGCCGAAGCACTGCCATCGAGCAAGGCGCACACCGCATCGACCACCGGCATGTCCACGCCGATCGCGCGTGCCGCTTCCTGCAACACCGGCGCGGTGAAGGCTCCCTCCGCGATCGTACGGCGATCGGCCATCAATTCGGCAGCGCCGCGCCCTTCGCCGAGCCCCTTGCCAAGCGAGAAATTACGCGACTGGGTGGAGGAGCAGGTGAGCACCAGATCGCCCAGCCCCGAAAGGCCTGACAGCGTTTCGACGCGGGCGCCCTTGGCGAGACCGAAGCGCGTCATCTCCGCGAAGCCGCGCGCGATCAACGCCGAACGCGCGTTGAGGCCAAGGCCACGGCCCTCGACCACGCCGCAGGCGATGGCGAGGACATTCTTCACAGCGCCGCCGATCTCCGAACCGATGACGTCGGTCGATGCATAAGGCCTGAAATTGGGGCGGGCGAGCCGCGCGGCGAGCGACGCGCCCAGCGCTTCATCGGCGCAGGCGAGCGTCACCGCCGTGGGCAGCCCCTTCGCCACCTCATGCGCGAAGGTGGGGCCTGAAATCACCGCGATCGAGGCATCGGGCTGCACCTCTTCCGCCACTTCGGATACGAGCTTGCGGCTGCCCGCCTCGATCCCCTTTGCGCACAGCACCAGTGGCACCCCGGACGCGTCGATTCCGCTCAGGATCTTGCGGACATGCTGTGCCGGCGTCACCACCAGCAACGCCTCGCATCCCTCCAGCTCGGCGAGGCGCGTTGTCGCCCGGATCGCCGGCGACAGCGGCACGCCCGCGAGATAGACGGGATTTTCGCGCGCGGTGTTCATCGCTTCAACGACATCGGGTTCGAGCGCCCATAGCAGCACCGGATCCCCGCCCGCCGCCGCGACCTGCGCCAGGGCGGTTCCCCAGGCTCCACCGCCGATAACCCCGATCTTCATGCCGTACCCCTCATGCCTTCACGCCCGCGCCGCGCACCTTTTCCGCATCGGGATCAAGCGGCCAGCGTGGCCGCGCGGCGATATCGAGCGGATCGGTCAAGTTCATGGCGAATCGTTCCGCGCCCGCCCAGGCAATCATCGCGGCATTGTCGGTGCACAGCCAGAGCGGCGGCGCGGAGAAGGGCAAGCCATTGGTGGCCGCGAGCGTCTGAAGCGCCTCGCGGATGGCGCGATTGGCGGCGACGCCGCCGGCCACGACCAAAGCGGTCGCATCGGGCGCGCGGGCGATGGCGCGCCGCGTACGATCGACCAGGCAATCGACCACCGCCTGCTGAAAGCTCGCCGCGATATCCTCAGGCGCATGGATGCCGGCGTCACGTGCACGCAACACCGCGCTCTTGAGACCAGCGAAGGAGAAATGCGGTTCCGCGCTGCCGACAAGCGGCCGGGGCAGTGGCACCGCCCTGGGATCGCCTGATGCAGCGGCGCGCTCGACCGCCGGCCCGCCGGGAAAGCCCAGGCCGAGCAGCTTCGCGGTCTTGTCGAACGCCTCCCCCGCCGCATCGTCGATGGTGGTCGCGAAACGGCGATAGCGGCCGACGCCCTCGACAAGCAGAAGCTGGCAATGGCCGCCTGAGACGAGCAGCAACAGATAAGGGAAACGAAGATCAGGATCGGCGAGGCGCGGCGACAACGCATGGCCCTCCAGATGATTGACCGCCACCAACGGCTTTTCCGCCGCCATCGCCAGCGCCTTGGCGGTGACCAACCCCACCATCACCCCGCCGATCAGCCCCGGTCCGGCAGTGGCGGCGACCGCATCGATATCAGCCAGCCCAAGCCCGGCCTCGTCGAGCGCGGCGGCGATCAGCGGCTCCAGCGCCTCGACATGCGCGCGCGCGGCTATCTCCGGAACGACGCCGCCGAACGGGCGATGCGCGGCTTCCTGACCGGCCAGCCTGTGCGACAGGATGCGCCGGTCATCCGTGACCAGCGCCGCCGCCGTTTCGTCGCAGCTCGATTCGATGCCGAGAATGATCGTCATTACTCTTCCATCTAGTCGGCGTCGCGGCTAGCACAAGCGCCGCCATGCCCATCCCCGCTTCGCCCTTCAAGCTCGGCACCCGTGGATCGCCGCTCGCGCTCGTCCAGGCCAATATGGTTCGCGCCGCGCTGATGGCTGCGCATGGCTGGGACGATGGCGCGATCGAGATCGTCACAGTCAAGACCACCGGAGATCTGGTTCAGGATCGCGCGCTGTCCGAACTGGGCGGCAAGGCGCTGTGGACCAAGGAGCTCGATCGCGCGCTGGACGAACGGTCCATCGACTTCGCGGTCCATTCGATGAAGGATGTGGAGACGGTGCGGCCCGAAGCGATCGCGATCGCCGCGATGCTGCCGCGCGCCGATGTCCGCGACCGGCTGATCGGAGCGGACAGCGTCGCGGCGCTGCCCCAGGGCGCCCGCATCGGCACCAGTTCACCCCGGCGCGGCGCGCAATTGCTGCGAGCGCGGTCGGACCTGGAAATCGTGCTGTTCCGCGGCAATGTCGATACCCGGCTCGGCAAGCTCGCGCGCGGCGAAGCAGAGGCGACGCTGCTGGCGGCGGCGGGACTCGAACGGCTGAACCGGCCCGATGTCGGCACGCCCATTCCGGTCGAGACGATGCTGCCGGCGCCGTCGCAGGGCGCGGTCGGGATCGAATGCCTGGCCGAACGCGACGATATCCATGCGCTGATCGCGGCGATCGATCATGCACCGACCAGCCAGTGCGTTCGCGCCGAGCGCGCGCTGCTGGAACGGCTGGGCGCTGATTGCCGCGCGCCGGTCGCGGCGCTCGCGCAGTTCGATGGCGCCGATATCCACCTGCGCGCGGAGATCATCGCGATGGACGGCAGCCTGAACGAAGCCGGCGAGATCCGGATCGCGCCGGGCGATCATGCACCGGTGAAAGCGCTGGCCGAAACCCTGCTCGATCGCGCTGCCCCGCCGCTGCGCGCCTTGTTCGCGGGATGAGCCGGCCACTGCTGATCCTGCGGCCCGAGCCGGGCGCGAGCCGCACCGTGCGCGCCGCCGCCACGCTCCGGCTCGATGCCATGGCGGTGCCGTTGTTCGCGGTCGAGCCACTGCATTGGTTCCCGCCCGATCCGGTGCGCTTCGACGCGGTGATGTTCACCAGCGCCAATGCCGTGCGCGCGGCCGGCAATGGCCTTGCTCGCTATGGCGCCCTGCCCGTCTATGCCGTCGGCACCGCCACGGCGGAGGCCGCGCGCCAATCCGGCTTCTCGCATGTCCGGGAGGGACCGGGCGACGCCGCCGGGCTGACCGCCATGCTCGAGGGCGACGGCGTGCTGCGCGTGCTTCATTTCTGTGGCGCGCATCGGCGTGAATCGGCGGCGCCGGGGCTGATGATCGAACGCACCACCGTTTACGAATCCGCGACGATCGACCGACCGGAGGGGCTGGACGACGCGCTGGAACAGGCGCCGCTCGCACTGCTTCATTCACCGCGCGCGGCGGAGCGTTTCGCAGCGCTGGTCGATGCGCTGGGCCGGTCGCGGGCCGCCATCCCCGTTGCCGCCATCAGCCCAGCGGCGGTCGCCGCGGCAGGGCCGGGCTGGGCGCGGACCGAAGCGGCGGCGACGCCCGACGATGCGGCGTTGCTGGCGCTCGCCGCGCGCTTGTGCGAGAGATAGCCAGAGCATCGAGGGATTGGTTGGGCATGGCGAGCGAATATGAGCCGATCGAGACGGCGCCACGGGCGGCAAAGCCGCTGCGGACGCTGTTGATCGTCGCGCTCGCCGCTTTCCTGCTCGGGCTGATCGCCATGGGCGTCATCATCCGCAAATGGGGCGGAGGCATGGGCTATTTCGGCCGCGAATCCGCCGTGGCGGACGAGCGGGCGGCGCTGGGGCCGATGGCGCCGGTGCCCGCGCTCGGCCAGCAGGTCCAGCCGCTCCCCGCCAGCCCGGCGACGCTTGACGATCTGACCATGCGCGTCCGCGATCTGGAACAGCGGCTGGCGCAGATCAGCGTCAGCGCGCGTGCCGCATCGGGCAACGCATCGCGCGCCGAGGGATTGCTCGTCGCCTTCGCCGCGCGCCGCGCACTCGATCGCGGCGTCGCGCTCGGCTATATCGAGGCGCAGTTGCGCGCGCGCTTCGGCGAGGCGCAGCCGCGCGCCGTCGCCATGGTGATCGCCGCCGCACGGCAGCCCGTGACGCTCGAGGAATTGCAGATCGCACTCAACGATCTGGGCCCGCAGCTCGCCAGCGCCGGATCGACGCCGGGCTGGTGGGATGGGTTGAAGCGCGAAATGTCCGGCCTGATCGTCGTCCGCCGCACCGGCACGCCGTCGCCGCTCCCCACCGAACGCCTGCAGCGCGCCAAGCGCCGGCTGGAAGGTGGGCAGGTCGATGCCGCGTTGGCCGAGGTCGCACGTATGCCAGGCCGCGACAAGGCCGCGAACTGGATGGCGAATGCGCGCCGCTATATCGAGGCGCGGCGCGCGCTCGACATCATCGAGACCGCCGCGATCCTCGACCGGCCCGATGATGCGCTGCCGCCGACCGATGTGCCGGCGGTCGCGGCGCCAGCGCCTGAACAGAAGCCGGCGCCAAGGGCCAGTTGATCCTGCCAATCGTTCTTGTTTGACGATTGTAAAATAGTCACGCAGGATGTCTGCCGAGGGAGGGTTCCCATGGCCGACAGCATCTTCACCATCGCGACACGCGCGGGCCTGATCGCGCTTGCCCTGAGCATGGCCGTTCCGGCGCATGCCGATACCAGCTATGTCCGCGCCGGGCGGCTGATCGACACGGAAAAGGGCATTGTCCTCACCGACCGGCTGATCCGTATCGAAGACGGCCGGATCGTGTCCGTCACGCCCTATGCGCCGCCGCCCGAAGGGGCTGCCGTCACCGATTGGTCGGCCTTCACGGTGCTGCCGGGCCTGATCGACATGCACACGCATCTCGCCGACTGGGGCCAGACCAACAATATCGCCGAACCACTAATGCACAGCCCGCAGGAAATGGCGTTTGTCGGCCTGCGCAACGCGCGCGCAACGCTGAATGCGGGCTTCACCGCCGTCCATGACGTCGGCTGCTTCCGCGCGTTCAGCGATGTCGAACTGCGCAATGCGATCAACCGCGGCGATATCGACGGCCCCCGGATGAGCGTGGTCGGGGCCTATATCACCGTGCCCGGCGGCGGTGGCGAGGTGACGGGCTTCGCGCCCGACGTGACGGTGCCAGCGGACATGCGCGCCGGCGTCGTCACCGACGCCAACGACGTGCGACTGAAGGTGAACAGCCTGTTCCAGCGCGGCGTCGATTCGATCAAGCTGATCGCGACCGGCGCCGTGCTCGCCGAAGGCACCGAGCCCGGACAGCTCGAACTGAGTCCCGAAGAAATGCGCGCGGCGGTCGACGCGGCAGCGGCGCGCGGCGGCTGGGTGACCGCGCACGCGCATGGCGCGGCGGGCATCAAGGCGGCGATCAATGCCGGCGTGCGCGCGATCGAACACGCCTCGCTGATCGACGACGAGGGTATCGCGCTGGCAAAGGCCAAGGGCGTCTTCCTCGACATGGACATCTATAATGGCGATTACATAGAGGAGGTCGGCACCAAGGAGGGCTGGCCCGAAGGCTATCTGCGCAAGAATCGTGAGACCACCGACGCCCAGCGCGAAGGATTCCGCAAGGCGGTGCGCGCGGGCGCGAAGATTACCTTCGGCACCGATGCCGGCGTCTATCCGCACGGCCAGAACGCCCGCCAGTTCAGATATATGGTCCGCTACGGCATGACGCCGATGCAGGCGATCCAGTCCGCGACGATCGTCGCCGCCGATGCGCTGCGCTGGACGAAGGATGTCGGCACGATCGCACCGGGCCGTTATGCCGACATGGTCGCGGTCAGGGCCGATCCGATCGCCGACATCGCCGTGCTCGAAAAGCTCGATCATGTGATGAAGGGCGGAAAGCTCATTCGCTGACGGCCACCGCAAGGCCGCTTGACATGCACCTAAGCAGAAAACACTGTCCTGATCGGGATTGAGACGCCGATCGCCGAACGCTGCGTCGGGCCGTTTCCGAAATAGGGGGCGATATGCGACGTACGATGATCGGGCTGGCGATGCTGATGTCGGCTTTTGCTGTGGAAGCATCGTCGCAGCCGCCCGCGAACATCCCGCCAGGGCTCGAATCCTTCATCGGCTACAGCTTCCCCAGCGATCTCACCGCAGCAGGCGATGCCGATCGCATCGCCTGGATCGAGACCGCGAAGGGTGTGCGCAATATCTGGCTGGCATCCGGCCCCGATTTCAAGGCGCGCAAGGTGACCAGCGCCACCGAGGATGACGGCCAGCAACTGACCGGCCTGGTCCTTTCCGGCGACGGCACGCGTCTGGCGTGGACGCGCGGCGGCGAGCATCACGGCAATTACCGCGCGGCCGGCAACCTGCAGCCCAACCCGGCCTCATCGACCGAACAGCAGCATATGTGGGTCTGGTCCGCCGCCACCGCCGGCGGCGCGCCCGTCAAGATCGCGGAGGGTGATGCGCCCGCGCTCTCGGCGGCCGGCAAGCTCGCCTATATCAAGGACGACCAGGCCTGGAGCGCGGATCCGACGGGCAAGGGCAAGCCGGAGAAATTGTTCTTCGATCGCGGCCGTGTGACCGACCTGACATGGTCGCCCGACGGCACGCGCCTGGCCTTCGTCTCGCGCCGCGACGGCGATCACAGTTTCATCGGCATTTATGAGGGGCCGGACAAGCCGATCCGCTGGATGGCTCCATCCACCGCATGGGACGAGAACCCGGTCTGGTCGCCCGACGGCAAGCGCATCGCCTTCAGCCGGCGCACGAACAATGGCGGCGCGCCGCGTCCATTCCTCAAGGAATCACCGCAGCCCTGGTCGCTCTGGGTCGCCGATACCACGACCGGGGAGGGCCAGGTGGCCTGGCGCAGCGCCAAGACGCTGGAGGGATCCTATCCCGGCCGCGTCCCCGACGGGCTGTTCCTGAATTGGGCGGCGGGCGATCGCCTGACCTTCCGCGCCGAACTCCATGGCTGGGCCCATCTCTATTCGGTGCCCGCGTCGGGCGGCGAAGCGACGCATCTGACCCCGGGCAGTTTCATGGTCGAGCATGTCGCGCTGAGCCGCGACGGCAAGTCGCTGCTCTACAGCGCCAATACCGGCGCATCGGCGGACGATGACGAGCGCCGCCATGTCTATCGCGTACCCGTCGACCGCGCCGCGCCTGTCGCGATCACCGCCGGCACGGGCCTGGAATGGACGCCGGTATCGGCGGGGGCCAATGGCATCGCGATGATCGCGGCGACCACGGCGACACCGCCGCGCGTCCACCTTGCGGGCGCGGGCAATGGCGGCCTCGGCCGCGCGCTCGACGCCGGCAATCCCGATTTCCCGTCGGCGCAGCTCGTCGTGCCGCGCCACGTCACCTTCAAGGCGGCGGACGGGACGGTGATCCACGGTCAGTTGTTCGCCGGACGCGGCGGCGCAACGAAGAAGCCCGCGATGATCTATATCCATGGCGGTCCTTCGCGGCAGATGCTGCTCGGTTGGAATTATTCGGGCTATTATTCGCATTCCTACGCGATGAACCAGTATCTGGCCTCGCGCGGGTTTGTCGTGCTCGCGGTCAATTACCGGCTCGGCATCGGCTATGGACGCGCGTTCCAGAACGCCGCGCGCGGCGGCCTCGCCGGCTCGTCCGAATATCAGGATATCGTCGCGGCCGGGCGTTTCCTCCAGGCGCAGCCCGAAGTCGATGGCGATCGGCTGGGGCTGTGGGGCGGATCCTATGGCGGCCTGCTGACTGCCCTGGGCCTCGCGCGCAACAGCGACATGTTCAAGGCCGGCGTGGACCTGCACGGCGTGCATGATTGGTCTCGCCGCTCGACGCGCTTCGCCGAGCCCCAGGGCTATGAAAAGGGTGAATGGCCGGACATGGCGAAGATCGCGTTCGAAAGCTCGCCGGTCGCCGCCATGAAGACATGGCGTTCGCCCGTGCTGCTGATCCATGGCGACGACGACCGCAACGTGCCGTTCGACCAGACGATCGACCTTGCCCGCCGGCTCGACGCCGAAGATATTCCCTATGAGGAACTGGTGCTGCCCAACGAGCTTCATGACTTCCAGCGCTATGATAGCTGGCGCAAGTCGGACAGCGCGACGGTGCGTTTCCTGGAAGCGAAGCTGAAGCCCTGAGGGGGAGCTCCACAGGTCGTCAAATCGCGGATTGACTTATTTTCCGATCAGGACAATCCTGATCCCATTGGGGTTGTTCTGGCGCAAAGAGCGGAAAACCGCGCGCCGATGCCAGTTCCCGGCGACCGATGATGCGGGAAATCGCGCCGAATCGGGGCCGGATGCCCCGTCCTTGCGAGGGGGATGCACGTGAAATTCAGATCATCGATGCTTGTCGCGCTGGCCGGCCTGGCCGCGCTCGGCGGAAGCCAGGCGCTGCTCAGCCAGACCGGTCCGATCCCGGCCACCACGCCGGCCAGCGCCGCGCCAGCCACGCAGACAGCCGCCGTCGACGCGCTGCGGCCAACGCCCAAGCTGGCGCCGGGCCAGCCGATTCCGGTGGCCGAACTCGAGGCGCTGGTCGACGGCGTCGTCCGCCAGGGCATGAACGATCTGCATATCGCCGGCGTCACCGTTTCGATCGTCCAGAACGACAAGCCCGTATTGCTCAAGGGCTATGGCATCTCCGGCATCAATCCCATGCGCACCGTCGATCCGCGTAAGACCCTGTTCCGCATCGGTTCGGTCTCCAAGACGATGACCTGGATCCTGATCATGCGGGAGGTGGAGAAAGGCACGATCAAGCTGACCGATCCGGTCAACAAGTATCTGCCGCCCAAATCGCAGATCCCCGATCAGGGCTTCAAGAATCCGATCCGCATCGTCGACCTGATGGCGCACGCACCGGGCATGGAGGATAGCGCACTTGGCCATCTCATCCTCGACAAGGCGGAGCGACTGACCCCGCCGGCCGACTATATCCGCCTGCACCGGCCCAACCGCGTTCGCGAGGCGGGCACGCTTTCCACCTATTCCAACTATGGCGTGGCGGTGGCCGGCCAGATCCTCGCGCGGCTCAACAAGGTGGATTTCGAGACGCTCGCCGATCGCGACGTGTTCGCCCCCGCAGGCATGTCCCGTAGCACCTTCCGTGAGCCGATGAAGCCGCGCGCCGGCTTTGCCGCTCCGATGCCGGCGGCGCTCGCCGGCGATGTGTCGGACGGCTTCCGCTGGGGCGGCAATCGCTTCAAGTCGATGGGACCGGACTTTATCGGCAGCGTCGCCTCCGCCGGATCGATCGCGACCACCGCCGAGGATATGGCCCGCTACATGCGGCTGCTGCTGCGCGATGGTTCGATCGACGGCACCACCGTCTACGGCCCCGTCGCGGCCAAGGCGTTCCGGACACCGATCATGAAGGTGCCCGCGGGCGTCAACGGTTGGGCGCACGGCTTCGGCATTTCCACCCAGCCCGGCGGCTTCACCGGCTATGGCCATGGCGGCGGCACCAGCGCCTTCCTCACCCAGATGATGGTGATCCCTGAGCTCGACCTTGGCGTGTTCATCAGCACTAACACGGTTGGCGGCAGCGCATTGTCGAGCAAGCTGCCAGGCGCGATCATCGAGCGCTTCTATGCGCAGACGCCACCAATCCAGCGTGCCGGCAATCCCGCCTTCCTGAAATCCGCCGGCAATTACGAAGGCACCTATGTCGCGACGCGCCGGTCCTATTCGGGGCTGGAGAAGTTCCTGGGCGTGCTGGGCGGTACCGCGAAGGTATCGAGTTCACCCGACGGCTATCTGGTGACGTCGGGCGCGCTCGGCAGCCAGAGCTGGGCGCCCGGAGATTCGCCGACCCAGTTCCGCGCGATGGACGGCGAAGGCTATCTGAACTTCGTGCTCGACGAAAACGGCAAGGCGATCCGCATCTACACACCGTCGGGCGCCAACGCATTCGAGCGCGCATCCGGCCTGTTCGATCTCGGCCTGCTCGGCTGGGTTGCCGGGCTGGCGGCGCTCACCGCCTTCGGCCTGTGGGCGGCATTCCTGGCGCGGCGCGGCACGACCTATCAGGGATCGACGCTGCGCCTGTCGCATTATGGATTGCTGGGCGCAGGTGCCTTGTGGCTGGTGGGCGTAATCGCGATCGCGATGTGGCTGCCATCGGTCATGGCCAATGGTCCGTCGCTCCACTACTGGCCGCCGACGCCGCTTGTCGTGGCATCGACCGCGGCCCTTGTCGCCACCATGGCCACGATCGCTTCCGTGCTGCTGCTGGGCCTCGGCTTGCGCAATGGCCCCAGGCCGGGCAGCTTCACGCTGGTGCGCCATGTCGCGGTCGTGCTGCTGTTCCTGGCGCTCTCCGTGATGGTCGGTATCCGGGGCGGCCTGCTGCCCTGGGCGTAATCGACGAAACATGGGCCGGCGGCGGCAACCGCCGGCCTATTTCATCACGGCATCGCGCGCGGCGGTCGCCATCATGTCGTCCTCGTCCGACGCCGCCCCGCTGACGCCGATCGCGGCGACCACCTTGCCGTTCCGCGTCACCGGCACGCCACCGGCGATCGCGATCACGCCCGGCGCGGACAGGACAGAGGCCTTGCCGCCATCCACCTGCTGTTCGAGCAGCTTTGTCGGCACGCCGATAGCGGCGGCGGTCATCGCCTTGCCTTCGGCGAGTTGCAGGCTCACGAACGAGGCATCGTCCATGCGCTGCGACAGGATGATGCGGCCTTCGCGATTGACGACCACCACCGAGACGCTGCGCCCCTTTTCGACCGCCAGATCGACCAGCGTGCCGGCGATCCGCCGCGCCTCGTCGAGCCGGAACGCGGCATCTGCCCGCGTCCCGGTTTCGGCGCCGGCGCTGCCCACGCCGAGGGACAACAATGCCAGGGCGGCAAACCGCCGTCCGCGCGGATCGGCAAGTATCATCATGGTCTCCCGAATCGTCATCAGTGCATCTTCTTGGGCGCCGCCGGCGCCTGCTTCGGGATCGGCCGCGCGACAAAGGCGTGGATATCCCTGGCGTCCTGTTCGCTGAGCACGTCGGCGAACGAAGCCATGCCGGCTTCGGCGAACATGCCTTCGCGCACGATCTGCTGGAAAGCGGCATGAACCTCCGCCGGCATCTTCCAGAGATTGGGATAGCCGCCAAGCGTGTCCGGCCCGCCATGGCAGCGCCCGCAATTGGCCTCGTACAGCTTCGCGCCGCGCGTCGCCTGTGCATCTGTGCCGCGATACTGGGCGGGCGCGGGCACGAACGGCATCGCGGTGCGCAGCGGCGGTAGCCTAGGCTGCGATCCGCCCAGCTTGAACACGATCAGCCGTTCGGCATTCTCGCGCTTCAGGGCGACGGCGCCCGGTGTGTAGGCGACGTTGAGCGCGCCGCCGAAGCCCGCAGCCACCGCGACATATTGTTCGCCGTCGATCTCATAGGCCATCGGCGCAGCCATGATGCCGGTGCCGATATCGATACGGTGCAACACCTTGCCAGTCTTCGCGTCGTAAATCGTGAGATAGCCGTCGGCCGAACCCTGCATCACCAGCCCGCCGCTCGTCGTCATCGCGCCGCCGCTCCAGAAGGGCATCACCTTCGAACTCCAGACCAGCTTCTGCGTCACCGGATCCCAGGCCTTGAGTACCTGTTCGAATTTCGGCTTGGGCTGCCCGGCGAACGTCGCCGGTCGATCGCCCTCGCCGAATCCGGAAAAGGCGGGGAAGGCGGCGATCGATCCCTGCATCGGGCTATAGGGACGATAGGGCTCGTCATTCATCTGGAAGGTCATCGGCGCTTCGAGAACGGGGATGTAAACCAGCCCCGTCTGCTCATTATACGCCATGGGCGGCCAGTTATGCCCGCCCGCCTCGCTCGGCCAGACCAGCTTGGTCTCCTTGCTATAGTCCGATTGCGCGGTGATCACCGGACGCCCGGTCTTCAGGTCGACGCGGTCCGCCCAGGTGACGGTGGTGAACTTCTCCGCCGACAGCAATTCGCCGGTCACGCGATCGAGCACGTAGAAGAAACCGTTCTTCGGCGCCTGCATGATCACCTTGCGGACGCGGTCGCCGATCCTGATGTCCGCCAGGATCATGTTCTGCGTGGCAGTATAATCCCAGCTATCCTGCGGCGTGGTCTGGTAATGCCATTTCTTGCGGCCGGTATCGGCGTCGAGCGCGACGATCGACGACAGATACAGATTGTCGCCACCCGCCGGGCTGCGCGACCACAGGGGATGCGGCATGCCGTTGCCGGTGCCGATATAGACGATGTTGGTATCAGGGTCGTAGACGATCGAATCCCAGGCGGTGCCGCCGCCGCCCAGGTCCCAGCGCGACTTGGGATCCCAGGTCTTGCGCGCCTCGGTCACTTCGGGATGTTCGTCAGGCCCCTTGGCGGGATCGCCCGGCACGATGAAGAAGCGCCAGGCCAACTTGCCGGTCTTCCTGTCGAAGCCGCTGGCATAGCCGCGCACGCCCATCTCACCGCCGCCGTTTCCGATGACGACGGTATTGCCCGCGACGCGGGGGGCTCCGGTGATCGCATAGCTGCGGCTGCGGTCGGTGATCGTATCGACCTTCCACAGCTCCTTGCCGGTCTTCGCATCGACCGCCGCCAGATAACCGTCGAGCGTCGCGACATAGACCACACCCTCGGCCACCGCGACGCCGCGATTGACGACATCGCAACAGGTGCGCCGCGCGAACTGGCCATCGACCTCGGGATCATATTGCCAGAGCAGCTTGCCCGTCTTCGCATCGAGCGCATAGACCACGCTCCACGGGCCGCTGGTGTACATCACGCCATCGACCACCACCGGCGTCGCCTCGACACCGCGATGCGTGCGGCCACGCACCACGAAATCGCTGAACTCCCAGGCGACGCCCAATTTGAGCGCGTTCGACGCGTCGATCCGCGACGTCGGATAATAATAGGCGGTTTCACGCGCCCAGGCGGCATTTCCACCCTCGGCCGTTCGCGTCCAGCACCCGCTCAGCAAGAGCAAAGCGGCCATTGCCGGCAATATGCCGCGCGCCCGGCGCGCCATGACGAGACAATGCGAGATCATGTCGTTTCCCCTCTGCCCCTAGAAGCGCTGCCGCAATTCGACACCTACGGTGCGCGGCCGGAGCGTCGTCGACCGATCGCCGCCGATGCTGAAATCGGTATCGAGCAGCGGGCGGGCATCGAGCAGATTATTGGCATAAAGCCGTATCTCGGTCGCGTCGCGCGAGATCGATGCGAAGGCATTCACGACGCTATAGCCTTGGCGAATCTCCGCGCCATTGGGCACGGTGCCGGTGACGCCATCGGCATAGCGCACCGATTGCAGCCGTTCGAACTGCCGCCGGGCCTTGCTCTGATATTGATATTCGCCGCGCATCTGAAAACGCCAGTCGCCACCCAGGTCCGTGCCGTAGCTGGCATAGGCGCTGGCCATCCATTTCGGCACCGCCTGCACCTCGTCACCGTCACGCGCGGGCGTGCCGAGCGCGGCGGTGGTGATCTTCGCATCGGTATAGGTGCCGGTGCCACCGATCTGGAAAGCGGGGGTGATATTGATCCGGCCCTCCGCCTCCAGCCCCTTGATCTCCGCGCTACCGGCATTGCCGGTGAAGGCGAAGCCGCAACTGCTGAGATCGATCTGCTGCTGAATCTTTTTCCAGCTTGTGTAGAAGAGCGAGCCGTTGAACATGACGCGGTTGCCGCCGAACATGTTCTTGGTGCCGATCTCGTAGCTCCACAGATTGTCGGACGAGAAGGAATCGGGCGCGGCCGTCAGGCCCAGCCGCGTCAGATCGGCCGCGCACAGCACCGGATTGACCTGGAACCGGTTCGGACCGCCGGGCCGGAAACCCTTCGCGGCGGACGCGTAGAGCAGATTGTCGGGCGTCAGCTTGTAGGAAAGGCCGAATTTCGGGTTCACACCCTTTTCGGTGCTGCGCCGCCCGTCGACCTGCGTAAGCCCACCATTGAACGGGCCGTCGCCGAGAATGTCGACCACCTGCTCGATCTTGAACATCCGGACACCGGCGGTGACGTCGAGATTATCGAGGATGGCATAAGTCGCTTCGCCGAATGCGGCATATTGCCGGGTCTTGGTGAAGGTATCGCCGAAATAGCCGATCTCGGTGCCGATGATCGGCGTGGCCCCCGGCGTCGTGACCGTCTGGACCAGACGATCGTCCTGATTCGAATAATAAAGGCCGGCGATCCATTTCAGCCGCGCGCCTGGGCCGCCATTGGACGCGAGCCGCAATTCCTGGCTGAACGTCGTCGTCTCGCTGTCGGAAACATTGCGGCTGGTCAGCGGGAACAGCGGCGCGACCAGGCCACCGATGAAATAGCTGTAATCGCGGACCCAGTTCAGATCGCGATCGAAATAGGCGGTCAGCGAGGTCAGCCGGACACCGCCGAGATCCTTGTCGATGTTCAGGCTGTAGATGCCCGCCTTGTCGTCGGTCGGCTGCGCGATCCGGAAGGACGAGGTGAGTGCGCGCGCGCCGAGGAAGAACTGGCCCGGATTCCGTAGCTTATAATCCTGGAAAAAGACCGCTGGACGGATCGACCAGCTCGGATCGGGCTGCCATTCCAGCGACAGACGCGCCGCATAGGTGTCCGAGGCATTCTGATTGGACCTGTCGCGCGTACTGAGCGTCGGCTGGAAGGCCGGCGTGTAGACCGGAGACGGCGAACTGGAGATGTTCGCGTTCCGGATCGACCCGGGCCCGTTGTCGATATAGCCGCCATCGTGACGATAGAAAACGCCGGCGCGCAGCGCCAGGCGATCCTCGACCAGCGGCGCGTTGATCACCAGTTCGCCATTATAGGACGGGCCGCCATGCGCCGTTATGGCCGCGCCCGCAGCTACGCTCGCGCCGAAGTCGCGGAGATTGGGCTTCGCGCTGACATATTTGATCGCGCCGCCCATCGAGCTGCCGCCGTACAGTGTGCCCTGCGGGCCCTTCAGCACCTCCAGCCGCTCCATGTCGAAGAACACCGGATCGAAGGCGCCGCTGAAGCTGGTCGCGACCGTGACCAGCGAGATATCGTCGAGATAGACGCCGACGGTCGGCGACGACGCCACCGTGCTCACGCCGCGGATATTGTAATTGCCCAGGCCGCGCTCGGTGCCGGAGAAGGAGAAACCGGGGATGCTGCGCAGCACATCCTTGACGTCGACGGCACCACGATCGCGAAGCTGGTCACCCGACAGTGCATTCACCGAGATCGGCACGTCCTGAAGCCGCTCATTGGTCTTGCGCGCGGTGACGACGATCTCGCCATCGGCGGCGGCATCCGGTTCGTCTTGCGCGAGGGCCGCCGACGCGGACAGCGCGATCGACGATACGCTCAACGCCAGCAGCGCGTGACGCAGAATGGAATGGTTGAAAACGGTGCGATTCATATGGCCCCCCTTTGGACTCGCCCGCCAGCCTGTTGGCTTTTGGTGGCGCGGGCGGCGGATAATCTGCGGGGGAAAGGCTGGTGGTGCTTATCCGTTGCCCCGAACTTCCTTTGCGAAATCGGATAGTTCGCCATTCGAGGGACGAGTGCGACGCAGGATAGGGACGGCCACGCTATTGCTGCACCCCGAAACTTCGGTTTAGGCTGTCGCCCTGACCGGGAAACGAACAGGATTTCTCCTATTCCATCATAACGGAAGCCGCCGCTTGGACATCAGCCAGACCATCACCTTCGAGGAGCCGGACCCGACGCTGAGCGCGATGGTCGAACCGAGCCGTATCTCGACAGGCGCCGCCGGACAGATCGGCCTGCAAGGCCGGACCACGCTGATCAGGGCGGATACGTCCAGCGAAAACGGCTGGTCGCGTGGCGCGACGATCCGCCCCGGTTTCTCGATCGTGCTGACCGATGTCAGCCACCTGGCCCATGAACGTTACGACTTCCTCAGCCACGACCATCTGAAGCTCCATTGCAAGCTCGACGGCAGCAGCCTGATCCATGACGATGCCGAACATTCGTCGGTGGTGGAATCGGGACGGCTGTCCTTCCTCGTCCAGCCGATGCACACGGTGAAGCATGAGGTGGTGAAGCCCGATACGCGCACGCGCGCGGTCACCATGGTGTGCAGTCGGGATTTCCTGCGCGGGCTTATTCCGGACGGAGAGGATCTGCCGGGCATTCTGCTCGACTATCTGCGCGGCCCCGTCACCCAGTTCTGCCACCGCGATGCACCGCTGCCGCTGCCGATGCGCGCCATCGTGGAAGACATGTTGCAGCTCCAGTCCGATCGGCTGGCGGACCTGATGCTGGAGGCCAAGGCCCTCGAACTGCTCTATTTGTCGTTGCGCCAATTGTCAGGGGACGGTGCCGCCGGCCCGGTCAGGGCCAAAAGCCGGCAGAAGGTTTTGGAGTTGTGCGAAATCCTCCAGAGCGGCGAGGGCGCCGCATTGAGCATCGCGCAGCTTTGCCGGCAACTCGCCTGGAACGAGACGCAGATGATGGAGAGCTTCAAGCAGGTCACGGGCATGACCATCTCGAACTATCGCCAGCGCGCGCGGATGGACGAGGCGCTGCGGCAGTTGCGCATGACCGACCGCTCAGTGACCGAAATCGCGTTCGATGCGGGATATGAGCATTCGAGCAATTTCGCGACCGCGTTCAAGCGCACCTTCGGATTCTCGCCGAAAATGGCGCGCGCGCAGCTCAATTGAGCATGACAGCGCGGCTGGGCGTTCCCATGGCGATCTGTATCTGCGTCTTGGAGAACGCTGGAGCGGGCGAAGGGACCGCACCATCCCCAGCTACGGGACCATCCTGCGAC
>NZ_JBMDKK010000023.1:0-53577 GCF_057809675.1 Sphingomonas sp. FG14
GCGCCGTTGTCGGCGTGAACGACCAGGCTCCCGAACCGTTCGCCATGGTGGTGCCGAGCAGCGCGCCATTGTCATAGACCGAGATGGTCGCGCCCGCCTCGGCGCCTGTCCCCGAGATTGCGGGGCGCGTGTCGTCGGTGGCGCCGCCATTGGCGACGACGCCCGTCACCGCGCCGACATCGTCAGTCACCGCACCGATCGCAGGCACGCCCGGCGTCGTCGTATCGACCGTCACTGTATAGGCTGGCGACGGTGCGCTTACATTGCCAAGCGCGTCGGTGGCAGTGGCGGTGAAGCTGTGCGCGCCCTGCCCCAGTGCGGTCGCTGGCGTGAAGTTCCAGGCGCCATTGGCATCGGCGGTGGTGGTGCCGACCTGCGTACCGTTGTCATAGATCGTGATGGTCGCGCCCGCTTCGGTGCCCGTGCCGGACAGCGTGGGCCGCGTATCGTTGGTCGCGCCGCCATTGGCGACCGCGCCGGTCACCGGCGCCACATCGTCGTTGACGGAACCGATCGTCGGAACCGGGGGCGCCGCCGCATCCACGGTCACGCTGCTCGGGCCGGACGTGTTGCCCGCCGCGTCCGTGGCCGTTGCGGTGACCTTGGTGCCGTTGGCGATGGGTGTCGTCGGCGTGTAGGTCCAGTTGCCGGATGCATCGACCTGAACCGTCGTGTCGGTGGTACCGTTGCCGTCGAGGTCCAGATTGACCTTGGCATTGGCTTCGGCCGTGCCCTTGATCACCTTGCCGTTGGTCGGTGAGATGGTGGGCGCGGCAGGCGGCGTCCGGTCGACGGGCTCCGCAGGCGGATTCTTGCTGCCGCCACCACCGCCGCCCCCCGCCGCTGCGGCCGCTCCGCCAAGCACGAGCGCGCCGAGGCCCAGCAACGGTGCGACACCCATGCCACCGCGCTCGCCGACGGCTTCAAATGAATAGGCGATCGGGCCGGAATTGCCGGCCGGTGCCACGCCATCCGCCACGCCCTGGCACGTAAGGCCGCCTAGCGAGACCGACCATGCGCCGTTGCCGCTGGGATCGACGAAGTCGAGTTGATAGGCCTCCTGCCCCGCGCAATCGAAGTAATCCTGCAATCGCACGACAGTTCCATCATTGAAGCGGATGATCAGATCGTCGCCGTCACGTTCTATTCCGGCAACGTCAGCCTTCGACGCTTCCACTTTTACAGCCGCAGGGCCCTTGGCTTTGAGAACCGCATTCTTCTGCTGGACAACATGGCTTTCAGAAGCGCCAGTCGCACGATTCTTGATATCGATACGCTTAGCCATCACTCACCCCTTACTTGAACCAAGTGCCAAGGGGAGGCCTTATCTAGCGAACGATATATTTCAAATCATGATTAAATCCTTGTTAACCCGGGTATATTGCACCCATTTTGGGTATATGGAACCAAAATCGAATGACGGTGTTCTTGGCGGCTATTTCACCATTTCGTCAAATAGAGTTAATATGGTTTTTCAATTCCAGTCTCGATAATGTATGCAATTAAGATCTATATCTTCCGACTCGGAACTGACAGACCATTGCGATGACGAATCCAGTGATGCCTTCGGCATTTGATCACGATCTGCATTGATCCCCGAATTTCCGAATGATTTTCGAGATCGAAATCCAGCAACCTTGATCAATCCGGATATTCTATCAAAACATGATCATTCACGGTGACTGGCAGCATGGCGATTTGAATTTCAATCCGGTGATCAAATTGGCTGGAGATCGAAATCACCATGGAAATATCTCTTCGCGGCCGGATACCCATAAGTCTCCCCATCCATCGCGAAGAATGAACGCGTCGCCGGAGCGGATGCCGCAGCGCCTTTCGGCGGACGCCCCGGCTTGATCCAGGGCGCCACCGACGGATCAGGCCGCTGCCGCCAGCGGTCCGGGATCGAGCGCGGCGACCCGTGCAAGCGCTTCAACCGTCGCGGCTTCGCGCTGCTCCACGCCCAGGGCAACGCCCTCCGCCACCACGAATTCGGGATTCGCGATACCGACGAAATCCAGCATGGCGCGAAGATGCCTCCCGGCATGCTCGTTCGTCGCCGCAGCCCCCGAATAGACGCCGCCCCGCGACTGCGCGACGATGACGCGCTTGCCGGCCGCCAAACCCACCACACCCTCCGGACCATAGCTGAACGTCCGCCCCGCCACGAGGATATGGTCGAACCAGCTCTTGAGCTGCGTCGGAATGCCGAAATTATACATCGGAACGCCGATCACCACGATATCGGCGGCCAGGAATTCCTCGATCGCCGCATCAGCGTCGGCGCTGGCGAGGCGATCGAGCGTGAGGTGCGGCAATGGCTCACTCGACAGGTCGCGATAATGCAACTCGATCGCCGGATCGGCAGCGCGCAGCCGGGACACCACCGCGGCCGAGACAGCGCGGCTGACCGAAGCGTCGCCCTGAACGGAGGAATCGATGTGAAGAAGTTTCATGGGGTGCTTTCCAAACGAGACGAAGACCCCAACTAGCTATGGCCGGCACATAGCCCCGCCAAGAACGCATATTTATAGGGCCTAGTCATATGCAGATGACCAAGATCGACCATGGCAATCGCAACTGCGCGCGGGTGAGCGAACTGCTCGGCCGGATCGGAGATCGCTGGACGCTGCCGGTGGTGGTGACGCTGAACGACGGCCCGCTGCGCTTCAATGCGATCCGCCGCGCCATCGCGGGCATTTCGCAACAGATGCTCACGCGAACACTCCGGGCGCTCGAACGCGACGGCATGGTCAGCCGCACGGTGCATCCGTCGGTTCCCCCGCAGGTCGAATATGCGCTGACGCCGCTCGGCCTTTCGCGCGCCGAAGAAGCATTGCGGCTGGGTCAATGGGTGCAGGCGCATCTTGCCGAGATCGACGGACATCGCGCCGCCTTCGACAATCGCGGATGAACTGAGGCGATATAGTGATCGCATCGCCCTTCCACCGGTTATTGCATACGTAGTCACAACTGCTATGCAGGATCGATGGGCAACGGGCCAACCCAGAACAGGAAAAGGCGCGCGACGTCGTACGACGTCGCCAGGCTCGCGGGCGTCTCGCAATCGGCGGTGTCGCGCAGCTTCAAGCCGGGAGCCAGCATCGCCCCCGAAACGCGCGACCGCGTCATGGCCGCCGCGATGCGGCTGGGCTATCAGCCCGATGCGATCGCACGCGGCCTGATCACGAAGCGATCGGGCATCGTCGCGATCCTGATCTCCAACCTGACCAATCTCTACTATCCCGAAGTTCTGGCCGAACTGTCGCAGGAACTCTCCGCCCGCGACATGCGCGTGCTGCTCTTCTCGCTGGCGAACGAGAGCGAGGTGGACCGGGTGCTCGACCAGATCTGGCGCTACCGCGTCGACGGCGTGATCTCCGCCGCGCGGCTGACCGACGCGCAGATCCGCCAGTTCGGCGAACGCGGCGTGCCGTTGGTGCTCTACAACCGCGCGGCGGAGGCGGTGCCCTGCGCCAGCGTGAGCTGCGATTCAGCGGGCGGCGAGCGCGAACTGGTCACCCGCCTGCTCGACACCGGCCATGCCCGCTTCGCCATCCTTGCGGGGCCGGAGGATTCGACGGTGGGCGAGGAGCGCGTGGCCGCGGCGCGCGCGCTGCTCGAACGCGCCGGCCATTCGGATATTCCACTGGCGCGCGGCAGCTACAGCTATGAAAGCGGCGAAGCCTGTATGCGCGAGCTGCTGCGCCAGGGCGACGCGCCCGATGCGGTGATCTGCGCCAATGACGTGATGGCGATCGGCGCGATGGATGCCGCCCGCGCCCATGATCTGCGCGTTCCCGAACAGATCTCGATCGTCGGCTTCGATGGCGTCGCCCCCGCGCGCTGGGCAAGCTATCGGCTGACCACCATCCGCCAGCCCGTACGGCGGATGACGCGGGCGGCGATCGCGATGCTCGCCGAACGGATCGACAACCCGGATCTGATCGCCGAGCGCCGCGTCTTTTCCGGCGAACTGATCCTTGGCGCCTCGGCCCGGATTCCGGCCGCATGAAGGATCATCGATGACGGACGCGACGCTGCTCTTCCTGCCCGGCCATATGTGCGATGCGCGCGCCTGGGCGCCGGTGGCCGATATGCTGGCGGCCGACGGCCACGACATCGCGCACGCCCGGCTCGATCGCGACGACAGCATCGATGCGATGGCGGCGCGCGTGCTGGCCGACCATCCCGGCCGGCTGGTGCCGATCGGCTTCTCGATGGGCGCCATCGCCGCACTGGCGCTCCACCGCGTGGCGGCGGTCCGGATCGACGGGCTATGCCTGGTCGGCATCAATGCCGGGCCGGACCTGCCCGAGCGATCGGCGATGCGGCGCGAGCAACAACAGGCGGTGCGCCACGGTGCACTGGCGCGGATCGCTCGCGACGGTCTGGTGCCGCATTATTTCGCGAGGGGCACCGCCAATGCCGCCGCGCTCGGCGACCTTTGCGTCGACATGGCCGAAGCCGTCGGGGCGGACACGTTCGTCCGCCAGAGCGAGGCGCTGCGGCTGCGCCCGGACGGACGGCCCGGCCTTGCCGCCATCGCCTGCCCCACGCTGGTGATCGGCGCGGAGGAGGATCGCCTCTGCCCACCCGACTGGCACCACCAGACCGCATCCGCGATACCGGGCGCCGAACTCCATATCATCGGCGATGCCGGGCATATGGCGCTGATCGAACGCAGCGACATCATGGCCGGGCTGATCCGCGACTGGCTCGACACGCACAGGCTGGGGAGCAAACATCATGCATGAGTTGAAGGCGCGGCTGGCGCGCGGCGAGCGGATCGTCGGCACCTGGGTGAAGACGCCGTCGCAGATCGTCGTCGAGGTGCTGGCGATGACCGGGCTCGACTGCCTGTGCCTCGACGCCGAACATGCGCCGTTCGACCGGCTGACGCTCGACGCCTGCCTGTTCGCCGCACGCGCGGCGGGCAAGCCCGTCCTGGTGCGTACGCCCAGCGCCGCGCCCGAGCATATCTTGAACGCGCTCGATTGCGGCGCCGACGGCGTCGTCATCCCGCATATCCGCTCGGCCGAGGATGCACGTGCGGCGGTGCGCGCGAGCCATTACGGCCATGGCGGGCGCGGCTATGCCGGTTCGTCGCGCGCCGCCGGCTACACCACCCGCGCCATGGCCGATCATCGCGCGCGCAGCGCGAACACGATCGTCATCCTCCAGATCGAGGATCCCGAGGCGGTCGATGCGATCGACGAGATCGCGGCCGTTGAGGGCGTGGACGCTCTGTTCATCGGCCGCGTCGACCTGACGGTCGCACTCGGCGCCGACAGCCAGGACGATCCGCGCGTGCTCGCAGCGGTCGAACGTGTCTGCCGCGCCGGCCGCGAGCATGGCCGCACGACCGGCATGTTCCTCGCGCGCGCCGCCGATGCGGAGACATGGGCGGCCCACGGCGCGAGTCTATTCCTGCTGGGGTCCGATCACGGATTCCTGCTGTCGGGCGCCGCCGCACTGATGCGCGAGGCGGGTGGCCCGCCGGCCTGAACCAGCCGCCCATTGAACAAGGGTCATGCCCCCGGCTTGCCACCGAGCGTACAAATGCCGGCGGCAACCGGATGATAGCCTGCGACCTCGAAATTCGAAGACGGCCCGTCCCTGTAGATTACCGCATAACCGCTATTGCCAGGATGCGAACCTTCAAAGACGAGCTTGACGCCCGTCCGGGGCGAAAAGGCATTGGGCGGTTCGCCGTTGGGGCCCATCGCACGGCTCACAATTTCGAATTCACCGCCAGCCAAGGCCTTGGCGGAGACCGGAAATCTTCCTGATCCATTCTTTGCGTACAGGATTTCGACTTCATACTCGAAACCCTCCCTTGCCTGCGGCCGTATCGCTACGCCGAACGTGTCGAAGAGCTTTCCGTCACCGCCGAAAACCTCGCAACTGTACAGGCGCGCAAGATGCGCCCGCTCCGCCGCCGCAGCTTGCAACGATGAGAACAATCCAACAGCCGCCCAGACGGCCGCTATCAAGGGAAGAGCGCGTCCCATCACCCGATTATTCCTCAATGGATGAATGTCCGCAACTGGGGCGTCAGCGGGATGGCAGCTCGCAAGTTGACGGCCAGATATCCGCCCCGAAAAAAATCAGGCGGTCACCACCACCTGATCGATCCATTCAGGTGCGGTCGGCGCGTCGCCGCCATGCACGGCGAAGACCACCGCCCCCTCCCCGGCCGCGAAGCTGCGCGACTGGCCGATGGGGATGGTGAGCGTGTCGCCCGGCGCCATCGTCACGACATCGTCGCCCGACCGCACCGTCAGTTCGCCCTGCTGGACGAACAGCACTTCGGGCTCGGCGCGGCGGTGATCGGGCACATGTCCGCCGGCATCGAAGGCGATGCGGCGCACATGGAAGCCATGCGACCAGGCCATCTGCCCCGCTTCGATCCGCTCGGCGGCATTGGCCGGGCCGATCACCGCGACTTCGGTGACGCCGTCGAAGCGCGACAGCGGCCCCGGCGGCAGGGCATCGAACGCATCGGCACGGACGACGCAGGCCGCGATCGCCGCCGCGCCGAAACGCTGGACACGCGCCACGGCAGCGGCATCGGTCGGCGGCATCGGCTTCACGCCCGGCGGCGGCACATCGCCCCTGACGGTATCGACCAGGCTGCCATTCTCCATCAGCATCAGCCCGAAACGGCTCGCCATCTCGAACACATAGGGCGCCCACAGCACGCGGCCCGGATCGTCGCCGCCAAGCACCGACCAGATAAAGCCGAGATCGGTGCCGATATTCTCGAAACCGCGAAACAAGTTGGTCGGCAGCGAGATGATGTCGCCCGGGTGCAGCTCGATCCGCGCATCATCGCCGGTTTCGCCCAGCTTGAAAGACCAGGTGCCGTTCAGCACCACGAACACCTCGGCGGTCTCGTGGCTATGCTGCGAATTCACGCAATGCGGCGGCTGGCGCGCGCCGCCGATATTGAAGCCGTGCGCCTCCGCGATGTGGATATGCTGGTCAGGATTTTCGGAAACGCCGGGGCCGATGATCGTGAAATTCTCCTTCGCCTCCGATCCCGGCGAACGCGTGTCGATGAACGCGTTCAGGCAGGGCACGAGCGCGTCGTAGCGGACGAGCCGGTCGGCAAGGGACTGGGGGGAAGACGCCATCGGAAAACATACCTGGAAAAGAAAGGCGGACGGCGCAGGGCACGCCATCCGCCAGGGGAGGATCAGAAATCGACTGACAGCTTCACGCCATATGTGCGCGGCGGCTGGAAGCTTTGCTGGATGCGCTGGCTGTTGCCGAGCACGCTGCGGTTGAGCACCGCGACATTGGTGATGTTCTCGACGAACGCCTCCAGCCCGAACCGCTCGTCGGTCGAACGCCACATCAGCCGCGCGTCGAACTTGTCGTACGGCTTCTGCCGGTCGAGCACGGTGTTGTAGTCGAGCGTGAAATAGCTGCTCGAATGCAGCCAGCTCAGATACGGCGTCAGCGTGCCGATGCCCGGCAGTTCGGCGTCGTAATAGATGTTGCCGGTGAATTTCCACTTGGGCGACATCGGGATGCGCTTGCCCGCGAAGCTCAGCAGGCGGGGATCGCCGTTGGTGGCGGTGTAGAAATCATTGGGCCGCGTATAATCGTCGAACTCCGCCTCCAGATAGGTGGCGCTGCCGTTGACATGCAGCCCGCGCGACGGCGCCAGATCCAGCGTCACGTCGAAGCCCCGGCTGTGCGCCTTGCCCGCATTCTGGATATAGCTGAGGTTGGTCGCCTGGTTCAGGATCGTGATCTGCAGATCCTTGAAGCGATAATCGAAGGCCGAGAAATTGACCTGGACCTTACCGCCGGCGAAGCGGTTCTTCGATCCGATCTCCCACGCCATCACGTTTTCCGGGCCGAAGGACTCGGGGATCGCCGCATTGGCGGTGTTGTTGTTGATGCCGCCCGATCGGAAGCCCGTCGACGCGCTGACATAGAGCATGTTGCGCGGCGTCACGAAATAATCGAGCCCGGCCTTCCAGATCGTCTTGTTGTAGGTCGGCCCGCCCGAGGTCGATGTGCCCACCACTTCGCCACCCGTGCGCGGGTAGCTGTAATTGACGATCCCGAACTCCTTCTTTTCGTGCGTGTAGCGGATGCCGCCGGTCACGCGCAGCGTATCGGGCAGCACATAATAGGATGCCTGCGCATAAGCGGCATAAGCGGTGATATCGAGCTTGGTGACGCCGCGCGTATCCGCCGCGGTCGCGGCCGGCGCCGTGTAGAACTGGCTGTAACGCTCGTCGAGCTTGTCCTTCAGCCCATAGAAACCGACGATCCACTGCAACGGATTGGTCGCGACCGACGCCACCTGGAATTCCTGGCTGAAGGTCTTCGCGTTGGTGTCGTTCTCCTGATAGCCGCTGGCGGCGAAGCCGGCGGTGACGCCCGGCGCAGGGAAGACGACGGCGGTCTGGTCCAGATCGGCGGTGCGATCGGTGCGGAATTTCTGCCAGCCGGTGATCGAACGCAGCAGGACGTTGCCCAGCGTGTAGCTGATCTGCGCGCTGGTCAGATATTCGTGCGTCCGTTCGAACGGCGCATAATCCCAGTTGTTGGTATATTTGCCGCCGACCACGGGCACGCCGACATCGACGCCGGCGATATCGGCGATGCCGTCGCGCACCGTCGGATTGTAGAAAACAGGCGTGCCGTTGATGGAGCGCTGGCCGGTCGCGGTATTCACCAGCGTGCCGGTGACGCGATAGCCATAGGCGCCGCCGCCCTGCCCGCTATTCTTCCAGTAACCGGCGCGCAGCACGATCTCCAGATCCTCGGTCGGCGTCCAGCGCGCCGACGCGCGGCCCAGCCATTCGTTGCGATCGAACAGGCTGATGCGCGGATTGGCGGTGCTCTTCACGAATCCGTCGGACCGGTTGCGCGCGCCCGCGAAGCGGAACGCCAGCGTGTCGCTCGCCGGCAGGTTGAGATAGGCTTCATATTGCTGGGTATCGAAGTTGGAGGCGCGGATGGAGGCGCCGCCCAGCACGCGATCGGTGGTCGGCAGGTTGGTGACGACGCTGACATTGCCGCCAAAGGTGTTGCGGCCGTACAGCGTGCCCTGCGGCCCGCGCTGCACCTCGACGCGCGCGATATCGACCAGCGGGATCAGCGCCTGTTGCGCGCGGCTCTGATACACGCCGTCGAGATAGAAGCCGATCGAAGGATCGTTGGTGGCGTTCACCGTTTCAGTGCGCACGCCGCGGATCGACGGGCGCGCATCCGAACCGGAACGGCCGAAGGTGAAGCCCGGCGTCACCTGTTCCAGCCGGCTGACGTCGCTGACGCCGGCGCGCTCGAGATCGGCGCCCGACAATGCGGTGATGGAGATCGGCACATTCTGCACGCGCTCGTCGCGCCGCTGCGCGGTGACGACGATATCGGCGACGCCCTGCTCCTCCGTCGCGGCGTCCTCCGCCGGGGCCGGAGCCGCATCCTGCGCATGGGCGGGCGCGATCGCGAGGATCACCCCGGTGGCGAGCGCGGTGACGATCGCCAGCCCTGATTTACGCGTGCCTGATTTACGCATGACGGGTCTCCCTGTGCCGTTGTTATGCACCAAGAGTTAGTCGGATTTGCATACGCATGCAACAAATTTGCCATCATGTGTGGATGAACGCGAACGGATTCAAAATCAACTCATTGATTCATATGTAATTTACTTACTCCATCTCACCGGTTCCGATTGCACAAAACGCCCCTCAGATCGACGCCGTGTCACCCTCCATGAAGACGGGCAGGAAGCTCCGCCGCTCGACGCCCGATTGCGAGTCGGCGATACGGCCGACCAGCAATTCAATCGCCGCATCGGTCATCTGGTCCATGGGCTGCTGCATGCCCGTCAGCCGGTAGCTCTGCCAGCGCGCCGGCCCGAAACCGCCGAATGTGACGACCGAGATATCCCCCGGCACCGCGCGCCCGAACGCGCTGCGCAACTGATCGAGGCACCCCGCCGCCACGGTATCGTTGACGCACAGCAACGCACCGGGCAGCGCGCCATCGTCACGCTGCAGAAGCTTCAGCGCCTCGGCCGCGCTTTCGTAGCGATAATCGACATGTGCCACGCTCAGCCGCGCATCGGGGCATCCGGCCAGCGCCGCGCGCACGCCGCGCTCCACCTCGGCGCCGACGAACGACCCCTCCGGCCCGCCGACCAGGCCGATATCGCGGTGCCCCGCCTTCAGCAGCCGCGTCGCCAGATCGCGCGCGCCCGCCGCGAAATCGCAACTCACGCTCGAAATCGGCAGGTCGAATACGCGGTTGAACATCACCAGCGGCAGGCCGTGCTGCTCGAAGGCGGAAACCGCCGCCTCGTCGAGCACGCCGGTCGCGAGCACGGCATCGACGCGGAACGACCAGATCCGGTTGATCGCATCCTGCACCGACGCGGCGTCCCCGATCGGGAACAGCAGCACCTGATAGCCGCGCTCCGCCAGCCGCCCGCTCAGCTCGTAGAGGAGTTCGGGGTAGAGAAGATTGGTCTGCCGCGCCAGGACGACGCCGATCAGGTTGGATTTGCCCGCGATCAGCCCGCGCGCGAGCAGGTTGGGCCGATACCCCACTTTCTCCGCCGCCACGAAGATCCGGTCGCGCAATGCGGGGGAGATCGAAGCCCCCGGCGTGAAGGCGCGCGACACCGTCGATTGCGAGATATTCAGCGCTTTCGCGACATCGCGCGACGTCACGCCCGTCCCGTTGCCCGCACCCCTAGCCTTGCGTCCCGCCACGCCATTTTCCTCCGGTTGTTGCATACGTATTCAAACAGCTCTACGCTCAGGAACGAATCGAGCGCCGTCCTGCGCATAGTGGATCGTATCAGACAAAAGCATCCGCCTTTGTCCGGGGTCCGATCCGCTAGGCCATTGTCTGGCGTCGCCCATCGAAGTCAGGGAGCAGTTCATGAGCAAGCCAGGCGAAGCCAAGTCCGAAAGCGCGGACGTCACGGCGCTGCGCATTCCCGCCACGCCCGATCCGCGCGAAACCGTCAGCCGCGTGCGCCAGCGTCCGGTCAAGGATCTGCTTTCCCCCCGCAGCATACGAACCCAGTCGCTCGACGGTTTCGAGGATGTCTATTCCGACATCGTCCATTACATCGCCTATTGCACGCACCGGATCTGGGCCGAAAAGGGCGTCGGGCTGATCTACAGCCATTATGACGACGCCGTCGTCGTCCATACGCCCTACGGCACCCAGACCTCTGTCGAGGAAGTGGTGGCGGGCACGATCCAGATGATGCAGGCCTTTCCCGACCGCGAAAGCCGGCTGGGCAATGTCGCCTGGACGGGCGACGACAAGCAGGGCTTCTACACCTCGCATCTCGGCACCAGCCGCATGACCAATCTCGGCCCCTCCATCTACGGTCCCGCGACGGGCAAGAAGGTGCGCATCCGCCACATCGCGGACTGCCAGATCCGTCGCAACCTGATCTATCGCGAATGGCTGGTGCGCGACAATGGCGCGCTGGTGCGCCAGCTCGGCCTCGATCCGGTGGAGGTCGCGACGAAGCTGGCCGCCGCCGCCGCCAGATCGGGCGTGCCGCCGATCGTGTCGGGCCTGCCGGAGCGCGGCAGCGGACAGAAGCATCCCGAACCGCTGGACCTCCCCTCCGGCCCGCAGGCCTCGATGGAGGACAATCTGCGCCACATGTTCCACGACGTCTGGAACCGCCGCCGCTTTGACCGGATCAAGGATTATTTCGCCGCCGACGTGAATGTGCAGACCGCGCCGGGCCGCGAGGTCCATGGCGTTCAGGGCATCATGTGGACGGTGATCAGCATGCTTGCCTCTTTCCCCGACGCGGTGATGCATTTCGATCATTTCTGCGACACGCATGAGACCGACGGCTATATCGCCGCGGTGCGCTGGAGCCTCAACGGCACGCATCTGGGCAATGGCCAGTTCGGCCCGCCCTCCGGCAAGCCGGTCAGCATCCTGGGCATGAGCCATTTCCGCTTCAAGAACGGCAAAATCGTCCAGGAATGGACGGTGTGGGACGAGATCGCGGTGCTGATGCAGATCCATTCGCCGCACAATTCCCTGATGGTCGCGGCCGACTGAGCCGGAGCGGAGACGAACCATGGCAGTCTATCTGAAGCGCGGCGCGACCGCGGATGCAAAGGCCAGCACCGATCGGCAGGTGCGCGACACCGTCGAACAGATCCTGGCCGATATCGAGGCACGCGGCGACGATGCGGTTCGCGAACTCTCGATCCGTTTCGATCAATGGGATCGCGACAGCTATCGCCTGACCGATGACGAGATCCAGGCGTGCATCGACACGCTGAACCCGCAGGATATCCGCGACATCGAATTCGCCCAGGCGCAGGTGCGCAATTTCGCGCGGATCCAGCGCGACAGCATGAAGGATGTCGAGGTGGAGACGCTGCCCGGCGTCGTGCTGGGCCACAAGCATCTGCCGCTCAACGCGGCGGGCTGCTACGTGCCCGGCGGCAAATATCCGCTGCTCGCCTCCGCCCACATGTCGGTGATCACCGCCAAGGTGGCGGGCGTGCCGCGTGTCGTCACCTGCGCCCCGCCCTTCCAGGGCAAGCCCGCCCCCGCGATCGTCGCGGCGCAGGCGATGGCCGGCGCCGACGAGATCTATTGCCTGGGCGGCATCCAGGCGGTGGCCGCGATGGGCATCGGCACCCGGTCGATCGCCCCGGTCGACATATTGGTCGGCCCCGGCAATGCCTTTGTCGCGGAGGCCAAGCGCCAGTTATTCGGCCGCGTCGGCATCGATCTGTTCGCCGGCCCCACCGAAACGCTCATCATCGCCGACGAGATCGGCTGCGATGCCGAACTCGCCGCCACCGATCTGCTCGGCCAGGCCGAACATGGGCCGGACAGCCCGGCGGTGCTGCTCACCACGTCCGAGAAACTTGCGCGCGAAACCATGGCGGAGGTCGAGCGGCTGCTGGAGATCCTGCCGACGCGCGACATCGCCCGTCGCGCCTGGGACGCGTTCGGCGAAGTGATCGTGGCGGAGGACGATGCGGAGATGGTGCGCATCGCCGACGAGATCGCGTCCGAACATGTGCAGGTCATGACCGCCGACCCCGATTATTTCCTGGCCAACATGACCAATTACGGCGCGCTGTTCCTGGGCGCGCGCACCAATGTCAGCTTCGGCGACAAGGTGATCGGCACCAATCACACGCTGCCGACGAAAAAGGCGGCGCGCTATACCGGCGGCCTATGGGTCGGCAAGTTCATCAAGACCTGCACCTATCAGCGCGTGCTGACCGACGAGGCTTCCGCGCTGGTCGGCGAATATTGCAGCCGGCTGTGCGCGCTGGAGGGCTTTGCCGGGCATGGCGAACAGGCCAATATCCGCGTTCGCCGCTATGGCGGGCGCAATGTGCCCTATGCCGGCGTCGCACTGCCGGCCGAGACCGCCGCATGACCGACGCGCGCTGAGCTGAAAGGAACCGCCGATGAGCACGACCGCAAGTGAATGGCGCAGCGGCTGGCCGGTCGTGTTCGGCGCGGCCCTCGCGCTCGGCACCGCGCTGCCGGTCTGGAACTATGTCTCGAGCCTTTTCGTGGCGCCGATGACCGCCGAATTCGGATGGACGCGCGGGCAGCTCGCCAGCGCGTCCGCCTCCGCCTTTTTCGGGTCGCTCGCGGCACCGGTGATCGGCAAGGTCGCCGATATCTTCGGCGCCCGCCGCGTGCTGATGCTGGGGCTGCTCGGCTATGCCGGCGCCTTCCTGGCGCTTGCTTTCCAGCCGGGCACGCTCGCCGCCTATACCGTCATCATCATGCTGCACACGATGATCGGCATCGCGTGCGGCGGCGCGATATTCTCGCGCGCGGTCGCCGGCTGGTTCGATCGCAGTCGGGGGCTGGCGCTGGGCCTGACCATGACGGGCGTGCCGCTTGCCGCCGCGCTCATCACCCCCGCGCTCCATCTCGTCATCGCCGGCTGGGGTTGGCAGAGCGGCTTCATCTTCCTCTCCGCGCTGTCGCTCGTCATCGGTATACCCTGCGTGTTCCTGCTCGTGCGCGAACGCGACCATGTCCAGACCGCCGGCCCGGGCGAAGGCCCGCCCCCGGCACAGGACGGCGCGAACTGGAGCGAGATCGCGCGCAGCAGTGGCTTCTGGCTGCTCGCGCTTGCCCTGCTCCCGATCAATGCGGCCGGCACCGGCATCATGAGCGCGATGGCGCCGATCCTCACCGACGGCGGCATGTCCCCCGCGCTTGCCGCCGGGCTGGTCTCGATGTTCGCCATCTCGGTGATCGCCTCGCGGCTGGGCGGCGGCTGGCTGATCGACCGGTTTCCGCCGCACCTCGTCGCGGCGGGCGTCGCTGCGGTCCCCGCGATCGGCTGCGCGCTGCTGCTGGCGGGCCAGGCCAATGTCGCGCTCGCGGCGGTCGCGCTGATCCTGATCGGCGTCCAGCAGGGCGCGGAGATCGATCTGGTCGGCTATCTGCTCGCCCGGCTGTTCGGCATGAAGAATTATGCGAGCGCCTATGGCGTCTGCGTCGTTTTCCTGGGTCTTTCCGGCGCGTTCGGCGTCGCCTGGTTCGGGCGCAGCTTCGATGCGCATGGCAGCTACGATACCGCGCTCGCCATCTCCGCCCCCTGCTATCTGGCGGGCGCGGCGCTGCTGTTCGCGCTGCGCGGCCCGATCCGCCGGTCCGCGCGCGCGGTGGCCGGCCATGGCCATGGCGGCGATGCCGCCGTGCCGGTGCAGGCATGACGCTGCCACGCACGCCGAGCTTCCGGCTGGACGGCCGCCGCGCGCTCGTCACGGGCGCCGGGCGCGGCATCGGCCTGGCGCTGGCCGCCGCGCTTGCAGAGGCCGGCGCCGAAACCGTGCTGGTCGCGCGCTCCGCCGACGAGGTCGCGGCCGCCGCCGATGCCATCCGCGACGCGGGCGGCACCGCGACCGGCGCAGCGCTCGACGTGACCAATGTCGATGCGGTGCGCGATTTCTTCGCAAGCCAGGCCGCGTTCCATGTGCTGGTCAACAATGCCGGCACCAACCGGCCGATGCCGATGCAGCAGGCGGAGCCCGAGGATTTCGACGCGGTTCTGGGTCTCAACCTGCGCAGTGCCTTCTTCGTCGCCCAGGCCTGCGCGCGGCGCATGATCGCGGAGGGCGTCTCCGGCAGCCTGGTCCATATCGGATCGCAGATGGGCCATGTCGGCGGCTCCAACCGCTCGCTTTATTGCGCATCCAAATGGGGGGTGGAGGGCATGTCGAAGGCCTTCGCGCTCGATCTCGCCGCCCATGGCATCCGCTCCAACGTGATCGCCCCGACCTTCATTGAGACGCCGCTGACCCGACCGTTCTTCGAGGATGCGGCGTTCAGGCAAAGCGTGCTCGGCAAGATCAAGCTCGGTCGCATCGGCCGGGTGGAGGATCTGATGGGCGCCCTGCTCTACCTCGCATCGGACGCCGCCGCGCTCGTCACCGGCACCAGCCTGCTCGTCGATGGCGGCTGGACCGCCGAATAGGGGCGATTCAGCAGATCCATTGCCTGCACGGCGCAACTCCGCCTAAGCCCGTGGACGAACACGGGAAAGGATCGCCATGTCGCGCCGGATTGCCGCCACGCTCTTGCTTGCCGCTTCGCAGGTCGCCGGCCCCGCCATGGCCGCGCCCGGCGGCTTCGACGCGGCGCTCGCCGATTTCCGCAAGCTCCACCGCGCGGAGGTGCAGCGCGCGGGGATCGCCGGCAGCAGCTTCTATGTGGTGCGCGACGGCGCGACCGTGGTCACCGATCATCTGGGCGAGCAGGACGCCGATGCGCATGTGCCCGTCGATGCGCAGACCGTCTATCACTGGGCGTCGATCACCAAGACGATGACGGGGATCGCGATCATGCAGTTGCGCGATCGCGGATTGCTCTCGCTCGATGATCCGATCGTCCGCTACGTGCCCGAACTCAAGGCGGTGCATAATCCCTTCGGCGACACCGACAGGATCACGCTGCGCCAGTTGATGAGCCACAGCGCCGGCTTCGGCGGCGCGACCTGGCCGTGGCGCGATCATGACTGGCAGCCCTTCGAACCCAGGGGCTGGGCGCAGCTCGTGGCGATGATGCCCTATACCCAGGTCGGCTTCCGCCCCGGCACGCGCTTCAGCTATTCCAATCCCGGCATCGTCTATCTGGGCCAGGTGATCGAGCGCCTTTCGGGTGAGGATTTCGAGGTCTATGTCGACAAGAACATCCTGAAGCCGCTGGGCATGCATGCCAGCTATTTCGACCGCACCCCGCCCCATCTGCTGCCCCACCGTTCGCACAGCTATTACATCCGTGACGGCAAGCGCGCCGCCGCGCCCTTCGATATCGATACCGGCGTGACCGTCTCCAATGGCGGGCTCAACGCGCCGATGCCCGACATGGCGAAATATCTGGCCTTTCTGATCGGCGATCCGCGCCGGACGGCCGATTTCGATCTGATCCTCAAGCGATCCTCGCTCGGGGAGATGTGGCGGCCGCAGATTTCTGCGGGCGAGGATTTCACGCAGGGCCGCATGGCGGCGACGACCGAGAGCGGCCTCTCCTTCTTCGTCGATCGCGGCAAGGGCGTGCGCCTGGTCGGCCATAATGGCGACCAGAACGGCTTTCGCGCCTATCTGAGCTTCTGTCCGGAACAGCGCGCGGGCAGCCTGCTGGCGTTCAACACCGAAACGCGCGGCGTCCAGAACAGCCCCGCCAATCGCGACACCGCGGAATCGCGTGTCGCCCTGGCGACCGACGCCCTGTGCGAGGCACTCGTCACACGCTAGCCGTAGCCGCCATCTGCGCGCTGCGTGGCGCCGCAAGGCTGCACTGGCCGAAAAGCGCGGTCAGCACGGCGACCGCGCCGGCCGCGACCGACACCCAGAAACCGCTGCCGGCGCCGAAGGCATCGATGACCCAGCCCGAGGCGAAGGAACCGACGGCCATGCCGATGCCGATCCCTGCCGTCACCCAGGTGATGCCCTCGGTGAGCCTGGCGGCGGGCACCAGCCGCTCGACCAAGCCGAAAGCGGTGATGAAGGTGGGCGAAACCGCCGCGCCGCTGGCGAACAACGCCAGCGCCAGCATCGGGACATTGCCGACGAACAGCAGCGGCACCGTCGTCGCCGCCGCGATCGCGACGGCGATGGCGAACTGACGAGCGAGCAGCATCTCGATCCGGAGCGCGCCATAGACCAGGCCGACGAACAGCGAACCGACCGCATAGCCGCCCAGCACCAGCGTGGCCGCCGCCGCATCGCCGAACTCGGCGGTGAGCGCGATCACCGTCACCTCCGCCGTGCCGAAGATCGCGCCGACCGCGACCAGCGCAAAGGCCAGGATCTGGACGGGGCGCAGCGCGATCGCGGGCGCGCCGCCGTCCTTTGCCACAGGCTGCACCACAGGCTCAGTGCGCTTCTGCAGGATGAAGGCGACGGAACCGATCGCCAGGAAAAGCGTGGAGGCGAGCGGCCCTGCTTCCGGGAACAAGGAAACGCTGAGGCCGACGGCCAGCGCCGATCCCGAGATATAGACAAGTTCGTCCGCGACGGATTCGAAGGCGAAGGCTGTGCGGAGCTTCGGCGTGCCGCGATAGAGTGCGGTCCAACGCGCGCGCACCATCGCCGGGATGCTCGGCATCGCCGCGGCGAGCAGCGCGAATGCGAACAGCATCCAGTCCGCCCCGCCGAACCGCGTCGCCGCGATCAGGCCGGCGAAGCCCGCGACCGATAGTGCCGCCGCCGGGGTCAGCACGCGGCTCTGTCCCAATCGATCGACCAGACGCGAGACCTGCGGCGCGACGAGCGCATTGGTGAGCGCGAACGTGGCGGCGACCGCGCCCGCCAACCCATAGGCACCCCGCGCCTGTGACAGCATCGCGACGATGCCGATCGTCGCCATGGCGAGAGGAAGACGGGCGATGAAACCCGCAGCCGCGAAGCCCTTGGCGCCCGGCGCCGCGAAGATCGCACTGTACGGATTGAGCATTGGAACACTCCTGCACGCCGCACCGACTCATTGACATACGCAGCGTATGCAAATGCGAGCTAGTGACATACGTCGCGTATGTCAATATATATACGGCGCGTATGTGACGGAGGAAGGTCGATGGCGCGCAGGCCGCGCAGCGAAATGATCGCGGAAACAAGGGCGAAACTGATCGACGCGGCACGCCGCGCATTCGGCACCTTCGGCTACGCCGATGCGTCCATGGACGATTTCACCGCAGAAGCGGGGCTGACGCGCGGCGCGCTCTATCATCATTTCGGTGACAAGAAGGGACTGCTCCAGGCGGTGATTGCGCAGATCGACGCCGAAATGTCGGCACGGCTGAGCGTGATCGCCGCCGCCGCGCGCGATCCCTGGCAAAGCTTCGTCGACGAGAACATCGCCTATATCGAGATGGCGGTGGAGCCCGAGATCCGCCGCATCGTCATGCGCGACGGCCCGGCGGTGCTCGGCGATCCGTCGACCTGGCCGTCGCAGACTGAATGCGTCCGTTCGATGACCGCCAGCCTCCAGCGGTTGCGCGACGAGGGCTATGTGACCGACATCGATCCCGAAGGCACTGCGCGGCTGTTGACCGGCGCGGGCCTGTACGCCGCCCAGTGGATCGCCAATGCGGACGATCCGGCCGCCACCTCGAAACGGGCGGTGCAGGCGTTCAGGGCGCTACTGGATGGGCTTCTGGCGAAAGTCGCCCCTGCATCGGACGGCGGATAACCAAAGGACCGGCGCCACTCATCCTTGCTTCCGGCCAAAGCCGGAGGCGGGCCTCCGCGCACTCGGTGATGAGTATGGTCGCGGCTCAGGGCCGATCCGGCCGAGTTCCTCCAATCTTTCGCGAACCCTCTCGTCGAACCGGTCATAGGGATCCGTATCGCCGGGCTCGGCATCCGCCACCGGCCGGGCCGGCCCGACAGGCGGCTTGGGCAAGACCGGAACGCGATCGTCGCGTCGCACCACACCGAACAGCCAGCGCAGCCATGCCGGCCGAATTATCGCCAATATGATGAAGACCATCATCATGATGCCGACGATGCCGCCAAATGCTGGCGGCGGCCCCGGTGGGGCGGTTGGCGCAGACGTGGCCTGGGGTCCAAACAGGCCTCCATTCGCAATATGCGCGGCCGAACGCTCCTGACCAGGCATCTCCCATCGCTGTAGGACGGGCCGCTGCAAAACGGCCCCGAATTGACCAGTCGCGCGACGGTCACCATCGCCCCGGGTGCGAATTTCGCCGCCAGCTTGGCCGGGTCGCCATCGGCGGGCCAGTGGAAGACGAGCAGGAACATCGCGACCGCCGCGACGGGGATCACCATTCTCGGCGTCAGACCGATCGCATTGCGCCGATCGCTGACCCGCCATTCGTACCAGGCGACGCAAGCCCGCTGCCTTTCGCGCCATGCCGCATGATCGGTGAAGAACAAGGCCGGCGTGCGCAGCCCTTCCGTCTCGGGCTGCTCCAGTGGCCGCCCCTCCCGATCGTAGAGCGCGTCGTTGCGTCCGAATTGCGGACGCGCCGGCATGCGGGTGTCGCGCCGCTCGCGGTTCGGATCCATCAGGCCGGCGCCCAGCGTCGCGATCGCGCGGAGCCGATCCTGCACCGCTGGATGGCTGTCGCCTTCATGGTCGGCCGGTCCGTCGAACAGCACGCCGCCAAATGGCGGATATCCCGTGCTCTATTTGCTCGATTCCTATTGGATGTTTGGCTCGGCGGTCGACAATGCACGCCTGAATCAGCCCGATGTCATGATCGTCGGCATCGGCTATCCGCTAGACGATCCCGCTTTCATCGCGCGCGCGACCAGTGCGATCGACGATCACCAGGCCACTCTCCTCTCCGACGCGCCGGCCCGGCTCAAGGCGATCTACAGCTTGCGTACCCGTGACCTGAGCCCGCCGATCAGCGCCGATATCTGGCAGATCGGCGGTGCCCCGGAGATGGCCGAAAGCTCGGCGCGATTATCCGGGGGACTGGATGATTTCCTGGAGATGATCGAGCGGGAAGTGAAACCGCGCGTCGCGGAGATCGCGCCCATCGACACCAGCAAGAAGGCATTGTTCGGCCATTCGCTGGGCGGCCTCGCCGTGCTCCACGCGCTGTTCACCCGGCCGGAACGCTATGACAGCTTCATCGCCGCCAGCCCCTCGATCTGGGCGGCGCCAGTGCTGTGGACGAGCAACAGGCGTTCAGCCGCCGTGTCGAACAGGGCCTGACGCCGCCCCATATCCTGTTGACCATGGGAGAAAAGGAGCAGGACGGGCCCGCCGCCCCCGCGAAGATGGTCGATAAATATGCGCGAGATGGCGCGGCGCCTGCGCACAATCCAGAGCCTGGGCAAGCCACTCCCCGTGCAGGACGTCGTCTTCACCGACGAGGATCATGGCAGCGTGCAGCAGCACTCGGTCAGCCGCGCCATAGCCTTCGCGTTCGGCAAGGCGGAGCAGTAGGGTATCCATCGCGGCACGGCTTCCGTGTCGCTCCCGGACCATGTAGGATCGCCGGCCATGGTGCGTGATCGCCCCAGCAAAGCGGCGGGAAGATGCGATTTCTTGGCGTTGAGTCGACCGGAACGGTTCGCGGCCTTCACTCTCGAACGATAGCGGAGCGCGCTCGCCATCTGGCGATCGCCGCCAGCGGCGGTTCGGGCATCGACGGATGATCCCGTCCAACGGAATCAGCCGCCTGTCCGCCGTCTCCATCGCCTTGGGCGCCTGGGCTGTCGTCACGCTGATCAGCGCCGCCCAGGGTCAGCTTTTCGCCGCCTATCATGGTCGCCAGCAGGATTGGTGGCCAACGCTGGGTTACACAGCCACCGTCTTTTCGGTCTGGGCGCTGCTGGCTCCCGCCATATTGAAGGCGGTCGAGAGCATCCGGACGGCAGCGCTGCCCCGCCTGACCACGGCGACGCTGCTGGTGCTGGGATATCCGATCACCACCACCGTCCATGTCATGCTGTTCGTCGGCTTGTTCTGGCCGGTCTATGGCGCGAAAGCCGCATCGCCATTCGCGATGATCGAGCCCGTGCTGCTGGCGAACCTCGACAAGTCCGCTTTCGCCTATCTGGCGTTGATCGCGGTCGCGCGTTTTCGCTGGCACCTGCGTGAACGCGCGGCGACCGAAAAGCCGGCCGAAGCCACCCGGGCCGATGATGAAGGCCTGTGGATCCGCGTTGCCGGCGGCACCCACCTCATCCGCTTTCCCGAAATCGATTGGATCGCGGCTGCCGGTGACTATGCCGAGGTCCATGCCGGCGACCGGCGCCTGCTGACCGACCGGTCGCTGGCCGCATTGACCGAGGAACTTCCGGAGCAGGAGTTCGCGCGTATCCATCGTGGCGCCATCGTGCGACTCGACCGCGTCCGCGAAGTTCGGCGGCTTGGTCGCGGCGACGCGAGCATCCTTCTCCATACCGGCCACGCGCTCCGCCTCAGCAGGCGCTATCGCGATAAGCTTGCCGCCCATCTGCCGCTCTGAACCCGTTCGGCGAACGGGCGGTCCCGCTCACCGATCGACGCTAGATTGCCGGCGCGCCTCCGTGGAAGCCCGCACTGCGATGACAATGACGGGGTTCGCCGCAATGGACTTGATGCGTTTTATTTCCCTTCTCGCGCTGCCGCTCTTCGCGGCCACGCCCACCGCCAATGCCGCAAGCGCCGACGATTCGGTGCTGGTGATCGGCGCGCTCCATGGCCTTCACGATCGCGAGCCGGCCTTCGGCTACGACCGGTTGCACAGCGCGATTACCAGCTTCGCCCCGGATGTGTTGGTGCTGGAGGTTCGGCCAGACGAACTCGCCGAGCGCAAGCAGACGCCCGGCCGGCCGGAATATCCGGCGGTGATCTGGCCCCTGCTCGCGCAAATGCGGCTGAAAACGGTTGCGATGGAGCCCGGGGGAGAGTTGTTCAAGACCATCACCAGCGAAGCGGGAGCGGCATTTGAGGCGTTGAAGCGGAGCAACCCCGATGGCGCGGCCACACTCTCGCGCCTCGACACCGCCGTCGAAGACGCGTTGCTCGCCTATTGGCAGCGCCCCGAACAGGTGCAGGACGAAACGACGGCATCGCTCGCCGCCAGCGTGCAGACCGCGCAGTTCGCGCTGGCCGGCCGTGCATTCGCCGAAGCCCAGTCGCGCTGGGAAAGCCATATGACCAGCCAGGTGCTGGAGACGGTGCGCGCCAATCCCGGCAAACGGGTGATGGTGATCGGAAGCTACCGGAACCGCGCGATGCTGGAGCGTGCCGTGCAAGATGCCGCGCCGCTTCGCGCCGTCGGCGCATCGAACTGGTTCGGACGAACAAGCAAGGAAAACCTCAATCAAGGAAGATGACGATGAAGCGTTTGTATCGGGGAAGCTGCCATTGCGGCGCGGTGACGTTCAAGGTCAGCATGGATGTCGGCGCGGGCACCGGCAAATGCAATTGCACCTTTTGCTGGAAGCAGCGGAACTGGAGCGTCGGAGGGCTGAAACCCGAGGATTTCGAACTATTGACCGGCAGCGAGGCACTGTCGACCTATGCGCGCAAGACCGAGGCATTCGAGATATCCCACAATTTCTGTGCGAAATGCGGAACCCAGACGCATGGCAGCGGCTATCTCGAGGAACTGGGCGGTGCATTCGTCTCGGTGCGGGTCGCCGCGATCGACGACCTGAGCGTCGAAGACCTGGTTTCAGCGCCAGTCACCTATGCCGACGGCCTGCACGACAATTGGTGGAACAGCCCGGAGGAGAAGCGCCATCTTTGATCCGGTGGCGGCCGCCGCTTGAACTCAAGAGGCGGCCGCCGGCTTCGCCGAAAAATACTTGTCGAACTTGTCCGCCTCGCCGCGATGTGCGTCGGCGTCTGCCGGCGCGTCTTTCCGGCGCGCGATATTCGGCCAAAGCGCCGCATAGGTCGCGTTCAGTTCCACCCAGCGGGCGGCATCCTTGTCGATATCGGGCAGGATGGCGTCGGCGGGGCATTCCGGAATGCAGATCGAGCAGTCGATGCATTCGCTGGCATTGATCACCAGCATGTTCTCCCCCTCGTAGAAACAGTCCGCAGGGCAGGCTTCGACGCAATCCATATATTTGCACCGGATACAGGCATCGGTGACGACATGGGTCATGTCTCATCCCTCCTCTTGGTGTTCGGAGCGCCCCGCTATCGGTTCATCGCTCGACGAAGGCGCGTTCGATCACATAGTCGCCCGGTTCCCCCACCCCCGGCGAGATCGCGAAGCCGCGCGCGTCGAGCAGAGCGGACAGATCGTTCAGCATCGCATTGCTGCCGCAGATCATCGCACGGTCCAGCGCCGGATCGAGCACGGGCAGGCCAAGGGTTTCGGTGAGCTTCCCGGTATCCAGCGCCTGGGTGATCCGGCCGGTGTTGCGGAACGGCTCGCGCGTGACGGTGGGATAATAGAGCAGCTTCTGCCGGACGTCCTCGCCCAGCCAGGGATTTTGCGGCAGTTCGTTGGTGATGAAATCCGCATAGGCCAGTTCCTGGCAGGTGCGCACGCCATGGACCAGCACCACCCGCTCGAACTTCTCATAGGTTTCGGGATCCTGGATGATGCTCATGAACGGCGCCAGGCCGGTCCCGGTGGCGAGCAGATACAGGTTGCGCCCCGGCCGGAGATCGCGAACGACCAGCGTGCCGACCGGCTTGTTGCTGACAAACAGGTCCTGCCCTGGTGCGATATGCTGGAGCCGCGAGGTCAAAGGGCCATCCGGCACCTTGATGCTCAGGAATTCCAGTTCCTCGCTGTGATTGGGGCTGGCGATGCTGAACGCGCGCAGCAGCGGCTTTCCGCCGAGATCGATGCCAAGCATGACGAAATGGCCGCTCTCGAAGCGGAACGACGGATCGCGCGTCGTCTTGAAGCTGAAAAGCCGGTCGCTCCAGTGATTGACGCTGAGGATACGTTCGGTGCGCAAGCTGGCCATTGGGGATGCTCCTGATGAGCCTTGCCTGTTACGCCGGCGCGCTAAATTGAAAAAACTGGTAATATCTCTATGGATCATCGATAAAACAGCTATGCGTTTCAGCCTGCGCCATTTGCAGATCTTCACGGTGACCGCGCGGCTGGAGAGCATCTCCGCCGCCGCGGCGGAACTGTCGATGTCGCAATCGGCGGCGAGCGCCGCGCTGCTCGAACTCGAACGGCGCTATGACAAGCCGTTGTTCGATCGCGCCGGCAAGCGTCTGCGGATCAATGAAACCGGCCGATCGCTGCTACCCGCCGCGCGCGACCTGCTCGATCGCGCAGAGGAAATCGATGCCCTTCTGAGCGGACACCGGGGCCCCGGATCGTTCAGGCTGGGGGCGACGCAGACAATCGGCAATCATGTCGCGCCGCTGCTGATGGAACGCTATGCGCGCGCATATCCCGAAGCGCCGCTGACGCTGGAGATCGCCAATACCGCGATGATCGCCGGCAAGGTGGCGGATTTCTCGCTGGATCTGGGGCTGATCGAAGGCGAGTTGGCGCACCCGGACCTGTCGATGACCGAATGGCTGGGCGACGAACTGGTGCTGATCTGCAATCCGTCGCATCGGCTCGCCCGTCAGGCGCCCACGCCGATCGCTGCCCTGCTGGCGGAACGCTGGGTCGTTCGCGAAAAAGGATCGGGCACGCGGCAGACGCTTGACCGCGCCATGCATCCTTATAGCGATCGATGGCGGATCGGCCTGGAGCTCCAGCAGGGCGAGGCGATTGTCGAGACAGTTGCCGCGAGCGCGCTGATTGGATGCGTGTCCCATCTCGCCGCGCGCGATGCGCTCCGGCTCGGGCGCATCGTTCGCCTAGTGGTACCGGACCTCGATCTCCAACGGCGCTTCTTCATCCTGTCGCACCGTGAGAAATATGTGACGCCCGGCATTCGCGCCTTTCTGGGGATTTGTGCCGAGACCACCTCGCCGAACACCAGCAACTAGCGACGTCGCCAGTCATTGTCGCCGGGGCATCGGCCTCTCCTCATGCGCTGGCGGATGGACGCGTCCGTCCTTCAGCATCAGCCGCCCGTTGACGAAGGCGGTGGTGACGCGCTCCAGCGCGTTCAAATCCTCATCGGGATTTCCGTCGACGACGATGATGTCGGCCAGCTTGCCCAGCTCGATCGTACCAAGCCGATCCGCCATGCGCAGGATCTCCGCGCTTGTCCGCGTCGCCGCGACCAGCGCCTCTCGCGGTGTGAAGCCGACTTCGACAAAGGCGCGCAATTCATCGATATAGGCGCCCGGCATATAGTCGATCCAGTCGGTGACCAGATCGGTGCCGACACCCATCTTGATGCCGGCCTTCTTCATCTTGCGCATCATCTCGACGATCGTCGTCTCGTTGAGCTCGAACCGGCGAGAGGTCGATCCGAAATAGCCGCCACTGCTGCGCTGGATGATGCGGTACGGCACCAGCGTCGGCACCGATGCGATCTTGCGCTTCGCCATCAGCGCGATCGCGGCATCGCTGCGCGGCAGCGGATGCTCGATCGAGTCCACCCCGGCCTTGATCGCCATGTCGATATAGCGGGTCTCCGCATCCACCGTCACCGGCAGGCCCAGCGCATGCGCCTCGTCCACCGCGGCATCGATCTCGGCTTGCGAATATTCGCTCGCCAGCTTGATCAGGTCGGCGCCCTGGCGGAACTGCAAACGCACGGCCTCGCGCCACTGGTCGGGGCCAGAGGCCAGTCTCACCGTGCCCAGCGGGTTTTCCGGCGCGGTTCCCAACCCGTCGCCATGGCCGCCTGTCGCGGTGATCAACTGCCCAGCCGCGAAGATGCGCGGCCCTGCGAGGCGCCCGGATGCCTGCCAGCGCTTGAGCACGAAGGGCACGTCGCCCGCCGAGGCGACATCGCGCACGCTGGTGACGCCCGATTGCAGGAAGATGGCCATACGCGAAACCGCGCGCATCGCCGAATCCGCGCCGCTGTTGATCGCATCCTCGAAACCGGCATCGAATTTCTCGACATAGGTCAGGTGGGTGTGAAGGTCGATCAGCCCCGGCATCACCGTCTTGCCGGTGATATCATGGACCACCGCATCGGCGGGCCAGTCGCGCTCGCCGGGCTTCAGGATCGCGGTGATCCTCTTGCCCTGCACCACGATCGTCGCAGGCCGCGCCGCCGCGCCGGTGCCGTCGAACAACCGTCCACCGACCAGCACGAACGATCCCTTGGGTGCGTTGTAATCGGCCGGAACCGGAATGCGCAGCACGTCGTCGGATGTCGGCACGGAAGACGGCAGCCATCGGCCGCGATCGTTGATCGGCGGCGCATCGGGGCCGGCATCCTGCGCCGCCACAGGTTGCATCGCCGGAAAGGCAAGGCCAATGGCAAGCAGCCGCGCCAGCCGACGCTTTGTTCCGTCGATCATCTTATTGCTCCCGCTTCAGGAGGAAATCGGCGGGCGGCGTGGCCCCCAGCAGGTTCTGCACGAAATAGTCCCAGGTACGGCGGACAGGGTAAAGGTCGGGCTCGGGCGGTGCGCCCTTGCTCACCGCGTTCAGGTCCACCATCCCATGATTGCGATTGGGCAGGATCAGCATGTCGAAACTCTTGTTCGCGGCGATCAGCGCATTGGCCATCTGCATCGTGTGATCGGGCGAGACATTGTCGTCCATGCTGCCATGGACCAGCATCAGCTTGCCCTTCAGCTTGCCCGCCAGCGGCGGATTGGCCTGGCTCAGATAATTGTCGCCGACCGGCCAGCCCTGATAGCGTTCACCCCAGGCCGAGATATAGGCGCGCTGATCGTGATTGCCCGCGGATGACACCGCGACCTTGTAGAAATCGGGATAGTCGAGCATCGCGCGGGTCGAAGCGAAGCCGCCGCCCGAATGGCCATAGATGCCGACACGGCCCAGATCGAGTTCGGGATAGCGCGCCGCGAGCTGCTTCAGCCCGGCGACATGATCCTCCAGCGCCCCCGCCGATCCCATATTGCCATAGGCATAGTCATGGAATGCCTTGGACCGGAACGGCGTGCCCCGGCCATCGATCGTGACGACGATGAAGCCGAGTTCGGCAAGCGCGGTGTCGGCGGCGGTGAACATCCACGAGAAGCTCTTGGCCGATCGGATGATCTGCGGCCCCGGATAGATGCCGTCGATCACCGGATAGCGTTTTGCCGGGTCGAAATTGCTGGGGCGGAAAATCGTGCCGTAAATGTCGGTGGTGCCGTCCGCCGCCTTCACCTTGAAGCGTTCAGGCGGTTTCCAGCCGGCCGCGGCCAGGCGCGTCACGTCCGCCCGCTGCAATTCGCGGATCAACCGCCCGTCGGCCGCGCGCAGCACGCTCACCGGGGGCAGATCGACGCGCGAATGCGTATCCACGAAGAAACGGCCATCGGGGGAAAAGGCCACCTCATGATCCGCATCCTCAGGCGTCAGCCGCTGCAGCCCCGATCCGTCGAAGCGCACGCGATAGAGCACACGCTGATACGGGTCCTCGCCGGGTGCGGCGCCTCCGGCCGTGAAATAGACATAGCGCCCGCGCCGATCGACATGGGAGATGCCGCGCACCACCCAGTCGCCCTGTGTCAGCCGGTTGCGCAGCGCGCCGGTGCGGCCGTCGAACCGGTAAAGATGCCGCCAGCCGTCGCGATCCGAGGTCCAGAACAGGTCGTCGCCCGCCAGCCGCGCATCATATCCGTTGGGAACGAAGGTCTTGGCGGTCTCGGTCACCGGCGTCGTCACCGCGCCGGTCAGCGCGTCGACGACATGGATGCGCGCGCTCTTGTAACCGCGCACATCCTCGCTGAAGCAGACGCGCGGCGCGTCCGGGTCCCAGCAGGTCAGCAGTTCGATATCGATATGACGGCCGACCGGCGGCGACTGCACCGGCGTGATCGCCTGGGTGTCGAGGTCGATCAGCATCGGCGTGGCCTGTGCGATGTCGGGATCGCCGGCATAGTTGAAATGATATTCGTGGACGCGCGGCGGCCGGCCCATCTCGGTTTCCATCACCGCCGTCCGGCTGGTCTTGCTGATGTCGGTCCGCCAGGCGAGGAGACGGCGCGAATCCGGCGAGAAGGAGACGCTCGGCTGCGGCGGCATCTTGGTCAATCGCGAGGTCACCGTGACGATGACCATGTTCAGCGCATAGCCGTTCTCGGCCGTGCCATCGCGCGTGAGCCGGGTTTCCTTCCCCGTCTCGACGTCGCGCATCCACAGATTGTCGTCGCGCACGAACACCGCACGCCGCCCGTCGGGGGACAGTACATCACCCGGCCGCGCCGGCGCCGGGATCGTGGCGCAGACATAGTCGGCGAGCGAGCAGCGCCAGCCCTTGTCTTTCACAGAGAAGCTTATCGCCTTGCCGTCGGGCGTGAAAGTGAAGCTGGCGAAGGGCAAGGCTTCGGGCATGACCTGGATCTGCGCGGCCGCCGCAAGCCCTTTCGCCAGCCGCGCATGATCGAATGCCGGCCCCTGGTGGTTGGCGACGGGATCGACCAGTATGAAGGTCCGGCGCTGCTGATAGCTGTCGAGATACCAGAAGCGATTGCCCTCGCCGATCCAGTTTGGCGCAAGCGTCGTTCGCGCCACGCGCTTGTCGAAATTCTGCATCGCCGCCGCGCGTTCATAATCCGCGCCGCTGACCTGCGCGTTCACCGGCCCGGCCGCCAGCAAGGCGGGCAGCAATATTGCTGACAGCGCGACGCCGCGCCTGACTGCCGATCGATCATATCCCCAACCCATAATTGTCTCTCCCCGCTCGATATCATGATTGATCATTGTGGATCACCGGCCACCGCCGATGCCGTGCTGTCGTCACCCCGTGTCGCCGCCCAGAAGCTCAGCGCCGCGAGCAGCGCGAAGGGCGCCGCCACAGTCGCCATCGCATGGCCGAGCATGGCGCTGCCCCCCAGCAGGTCGCTGGTCGCGCCGATCAGCGGCGCGCCGAGCGCGGCGGTGATCGAAATGACCAGAACATAAATCCCGATGGCGGCACCGCGCAGTTCGTTCGGAATGCGGAAATTGATCGCGATCACCGGGATCGAAACCGCAACGCTGCACGCGACCAGGAAGACGATGCCAAGCACGGCAAGGCTCGCCAGATCCGGCATCATCGCCAGGCACGACGTCGGTGCGCACACCAAGGCAGCGATCGCCGCGGGCAACACCAACCTGCGGTCTCCGCCCCTCGTCCGGGCGATATTGGCGAAGCGGCTGCTGATCAGCAGGCCCAGCAGGTTGGTTCCCAGGAAAGCCAGGCTCAGCGCCACCGCGAAATCGCCAGGCTGCAGATGATGCAGCCGCATCAGCGCGGGGATGATCCAGACCTGCACGCCAGAGGAAACACCCGACATGAAGAACATGCCGACGAACAACGGCACCAGGAAACGGCGGTGCGCCAACAGCGCGCGCGGCCCGCCACGAATACCGCCCATTTCCATGCGCGCCGGCTCGCGCATGGCCAGCATGAACGGCACCAGCAGCAGGGTCAGCGCCGCGGATGCGATCAGCAGCAAGCGCCAGGGCGAAATGCCCATCAGCAGCGCAGGATCGGCCGCCGCCGCCGACACCAGCGCCGCATAGCCCAGCCCACCCAACAACACGGCGCCCGCACTGCCCAGCGTCTGCCCCATCGCATAGCTGGCGGTCGCGAAGGCGCGGCGGTTCCGATCGAAATAATCGGCGATCAGCGACATCGCGGCGGGATAGGTGAACGCCCCGCCCGCCCCCATCACCGCCTTCGCCAGCGCGAACAGCCACATGTCGCGCGCGAGGCCCGTCAGCAGCACCCCCACGCCCCAGAGCAGCATCGCGGCGATCAGGACGCGGACGCGAACGACACGGTCGACCAGCATGCCCATCGGGATCGCGAGCAGACCATAGACCACATAATAGCTGGTCGAATGGGCGACGCCGAGTTGCAGATCCGAAAGCTGCAGGTCGCGCTTCATCGGCTCGATCAGCAGGCCGATGATCTGCGTATCCACCGCCTTGAGCAGCCCGACCAGCACGAGCACGCATTGCGCATAGCGCGCATGCCGAAGCTCCGGATATGCCGGGCCATCGTTCGGTGGGGTCAAGACGCGCCTCCATCGCTGTGATTCCGCCGGCCATTATCTACGCATGGTCAGGCGAATGCCCAGCGTGCGCGGGCGCAGCGTCACGAACGGGTTGGGCGAGCTCAGATTCTTGAGGATCACCGCATCCTCGTTCGTCAGATTCTCCGCATAGAGCGCGACCGTTCCCCAGCCGGCATCCAGGCCGATCGATCCGTCGAGCGTCGAGAATTCGTCGTTCACCGCGTACAGCGCATTGCGGCCAGCATTGGCGAAGGCATTGGGCGTCGCATCGGTGAACTGGCCGTCGATCCGGGCATAGGCCTGGTTGCTCGCGCCGACATCCCAGCGATATTCGATGCCGCCCGACAGCTTCCACCGCGCGAGGCCGGGCAGCCGATCGCCCTTCGCCGCCGGCACGATGATGTTCGTCGGCACGCTGTCGATCCGGCCATCCTGCACGGTCACCGTGCCGTAGAGGTTCAGGCCGCGCACCGGCCGCGCCGCCATCTCGAATTCGATGCCCTTCACGCTCGCCTTGCCGGCATTGGCGATGAACGAGCGCCGGTCGGAAATGCGCAGGCCGTCGATCTGGATGTTCGTCCAGTCGATGTAGAAGCCCGCAAGGTTGAGCGTCAGCAGGCCGCCAAGCCAGCTCGTCTTTGCCCCAAGTTCGTAGTTGATCGTGGAATCGGGCTCATAACCCTCCGGGATCACATAGTCCGCCGGATCGATGGCGCTCGTGCCGCGATTGGCGTTGACCTGCCCGATGCGGAATCCCTTGCTGACATTGGCATAGACCATCAGATCGCGCGTCGGCTCGTAGGACAGGCCGGTGCGCCACGTCGTGTTGGTGCTCGCCGCCTTGTTGCTGAAGCTCAGCGGCGCCGCATATTTGAAGGTGGCAAGGTTCAGCGTCACCCGATCCTTCTCATCATAGGATGCGGTGGTGCGGAACACGCGCATGCCACCGCGCAGCTTCAACCCGTCCAGGATCTCGTAGCTTGCGTCGGCATAGCCCGCGAGCTCGGTGGACGCCGTGGTGATGTTCGTGTCGAAATAGCTGTCGCTGCCCGGCGCCACACCATAGGTGGCCTTGAGATAGTCGTTCAGGCCGGGGGCGGTGATCAGATAATCGGGCACCACGGTCTTGCGATCGATGTAGAAGGCGCCGACCACCCATTCGAAGCGCGATTTGGTGTTCGAGACCAGGCGGAGCTCCTGAACGTAGAAGCGAGAATTCCATGGATCGCTGTTCGAAACGAAATTCGGCGTGCCCGGTCCCAGCAGCGCACCGTTGTCGAGCAGCATGGCGCTCTTGTTCTGCTGATAGGTGGTCGATGCCGTCAGCGTCGCGAAATCCTCGAAACTATAATCGAGCGCGAGATTGTAATTGGTCAGATTGTTGCGGCGCGGCTCGGGGATGGCCGAGGATCGTTTGAACTTGCCAAGCGCCGGGTTCCACGCATCGGCATCCTGGGGATCGCTATCCTGGTGGATCACCTCCGCCTTCACCGTCAGCGCGTCGCTCGGCGTCCAGCGCAGCGCGATGCGGCCGCCCCAGTCGACCGTGTCGTTGCGGGTGCCCAGGCGAACGTTGCGGACCCAACCCTCCTCGTCGCGATAATAACCGACCACCCGCAATGCGAGCGTGTCCGTTACAAGCGGCACATTGACCATCGCGTCATAGCGCTGACGAAAGGCGCCGCCCTTGGTGACACCCAGATCGATGCGCCCGGCCGCCTCGAATGCGGTCGCATCAGGCTTGTTGGTGATAATCCTGACGGTTCCCCCCAGCGAGCCCGATCCGAACAGCGTGCCCTGCGGACCGCGCAGCACTTCGATGCGCTCGACGTCGAACAGCCGCAGATCGGGTTGGACGATCGCGCCGAATGTGTCGCTGACCGGCGTCTCGTTGATATAGACCGCGACCGGATCCTGCGTATTGCCGCCGGTCAGGCTGGTTGCGACGCCCCGGATGTTGAACGACGCCCGGTTCTTGACGCCCTGGTTCATCGTCAGCCCCGGCACCGATCGCGCGAAACCTTCAAAGCTGTCCATGCCCCGCGCCTGGATCTCCTTCTCCGAGATCGCGGTGACGGCGCTCGGCACGTCCTGCACCGTCTCTTCGCGCCGGTTCGCGGTCACGACGATCTCGTTGCCCTCCGCAGCCGCCTGTTCGGCCTGGGGCTGCGCCTGGGCCTGGGCTGCGGGCGCGATCAGCGCGGCGCTGATCAGCAGCAGGCGACGGATATTGGTTTGGTTCTCAGCAATCATCATTCCCCCCTTTTTGGTATGCGTGTCGCGGGCCGGCATCTGCCGAATCCACAGTTCACGTGATCAAATCTTTGTTTTCCTGCGTTTTATCCCCGACTCTCTTTTTTAGGCCGGTTGACCAAACTATGAATGATATGCTTAGGTGCCACTTGTCAAGCCGGCGGTGCGCTGGAAGAACGGGGATCGGATGCGGGAAGTCGACGAAGCGAATACGGAGGCGAAGCGCCGGCTGGTGATCGACGCGGCGGTACGCTGCCTCGCCCGCAACGGCGTCGCGAAGACCAGTATCGCCGACATCTGCAAGGAAGCCGGAATGCGATCCGGCCATCTCTATTATTATTTCGAGAACAAGGATGCGCTGCTCGCAGCCGTCATGCTGCGTAATCATGACGAGACGGTGGAAACCATCGAACATATGTTCGATGGCGGAAACCTGATCTCGCAGATCGTCGACGTGCATGTCCAGGCGGAGGCCGGCCGCCTCGCCTACGGTCTCACCCCAGCCGTGCGCATCGAACTGGAATGTTACTTCAGCCGCCTTCCCGAGGGCGAACAGTCCCGCGCGCGATCGTCCGACCGCCTGCTCGACGCCATGCGCGGCTCCGCCCGCAACGCCGTGGCCGCCGGGCGACTACCAAAGGATCTCGATGTCGAAGGCTTCGTCAGCGCCGTCGCGCTGATCTGGCAGGGGCTCTCGTTCAGCCGCCTCGCGCCCGATTTCGATATCGAGGAAATGCGGCGCACCGTGCACCTGCTGATGGAGCCATGGCTTTCCGTCTCAGGCTGAACAAGCCAGCGGAACGCGCTTAGCCGATTATCGCCCGCAGCGCGGCCGCCGGCCAGTGATAGCGCAATTCGGCCTGGCCCGGCAGGCCGCCGGGCGGATCGTCGAGCCGCTCGACGACACGGCCGCCCAGCCGATCATAGACGCGGCACGCCGCCGCGTTGGCGGCATAGACGAACAGATGGATGCCCGTTTCGGCATCGCGCGCGAGCACGTCGCCCGCCCCCGCCGCGAACAGAATCCTGCCGATGCCAAGGCCCTTGCGATCCGGATCAACATGGAAATTGTCGAGCAATACGCCCCAATCCGGATGCGGATCGGGCGCGAAACCCGCAAATCCCAGCAGTGTCGCGCCATCCTCCGCCACGAGCACACGGAACCCACCACCACCCAGCCGCGCCGTCCATAGCCGACGGCGATCCTCATCGAGTTCCCCATCGAGATAGGCATCCGGATAGATGCCACGATAGGCGGATCGCCAGCTCCGCGCATGCAGCATCGCCACCGCCTCCGCATCGCCGGCGTCCGCTAGCCGGATCGTCAGTTCGTCATTCATCCCGGCCCTTATTCCACAGCATCGGGGAAGCCGGAACAACCATCACCCCTCTCGATCAGGCGCTCCAGCACGATCGTGAAAACCTCTCTTGTTATTTTTATCCGGATCATATTGTCAAAATCCGGGGCTTCGTATAGCCGCGTCGGCAACGCAAGGAGACTCAGATGAAGGGCGACAGTCGCAAGGCCGCGATAAGCGCATATAAGGAACGCAAGGTGGAGGCTGGCATCTACTCGGTCCGCTGCGCCACCTCCGGCGATACCTGGCTCGGCAGGGCGCCGGACCTTTCAACGATACAAAACCGGATCTGGTTCACGCTGCGGCAGGGGATCAACAGCCATCGCTCGCTTCAACAGGCCTGGAATGCCCATGGCCCGAACGCCTTCGTCTTCGAGATCGTCGAACGGCTGGAGGAAGAGGAGAGCGCCTATATCCGCGATCGAACGCTGAACGATCGCCTTGCGCACTGGGCGGCAACGCTTCGCGCGGCGCGCATCTGACCGTCCCGGATCGCGCCGATCCCTCCAAAATTTGGTTTCGAAGGACAACCGCTCTTACATCCCGACGGTCCGGCCCTAGATAGCTTGGGATGACGACGCTTCTTCTGGCAGGCGCCACAGGTCTGGTCGGCGACGAGGCGCTGAAACTGGCGCTTGCGGACACGCGCGTGACCCGGATCGTCGCGCCGACGCGCAGGCCGCTGCCGCCGCATCCCAAGCTGCTCAATCCCCTCCTCGACAGCCGCGATCTGCATCCCGAGGCCGACTGGTGGGCGGTCGACGGCGCGATCTGCGCGCTGGGGACGACGCGGGCACAGGCGGGATCGGCGGCCGCCTTCCGCGCGATCGACCATGATTTTGCACTGGCCGTCGCCACCCGGATCCGCGAATGCGGCGCCACGCGCTTCGCGCTGACCTCCTCGATGGGCGCGGATGCGCGATCGCGCTTTCTCTACACCCGAACAAAGGGCGAACTCGAGAACGCCGTCATCCGCCTCGATTTTCCATCGCTGACGATCGTCCGCCCCGGTTTCCTCGGCGGAGACCGCAGCGAGCATCGGCCGATGGAGCGGTTCGTCGGCGGACTGCTGCGCATCGCGGCGCCGATCCTGCCCGCCGGCGCCCGGATTAGCCCGGCCGCGACGGTTGCGGCCTTTCTGGTGGACGCGGCATTGAACGGCGCTCCGGGCAAACATGTCGTCACCGCAGCCCGGATCGCGACCGCCGCCGCGCGAGACCGCGCCTGATGGCGGCACGCAATCCCTATTATCAGGGACCATCACCGATCATTTCGACGGCAGCCGCTTTCTCAACCCCGCCTGAAACCGACCGCGGCCTTGGCGGCATCCTGCGCTGGCGGCGGACCGCACCCGACAATCCATGGCCGGGATCGGTGCCGGTTACGCCCGTCGTCCCCGAAACGCGCGTCAAGGGGCTGCGCGTGACGATGATCGGCGCCTATGATCCGCGCTGGTTCATAGCCGCACAGCATACCGATCCCCAAGAAGCGATCCGCATCATGCAAGACCTGGAAGCCCGCGCGGCGCTCGACATCCATTGGGGCACGTTCAAGTTGACCGACGAGCCATAGGAAGAGCCCGCGCAGCGCCTTGACGCCGGGCTGAAGGCGCAGGGCATCGATCCGTACGCCTTTCCCGCTCTGCGCCCGGCGGGCGTCGTGGAGTTCGGCTGATTTAGGCCCTCACCCCTCCTCCCGTCATTTCCAGCGCGATCCCGACAAGCGCACGCACCGTCGGCGTCTCGTCGGCGCGGCGCCAGGCGAGGCCGGTTTCCAGCATCGGCGCGGCATCGGGCAGCGGCAGGTAGCGGACGCCGGTACGCGCCAGGTGGCGCAGCGATGCGGGCACCAGCGCCACGCCCATTTCAGCCGAGACCAGGCTGATGATCGTCTGCATCTGGATCGCGCGCTGGCGGATCAAAGGCTGGCGCCCCTTGGCCCGCCAGCTTTCGAGGATCAGATCATGGAAGGTCGGCGACACATGACGCGGGAAGATCAGCAGCGGCAGATCGAGCCACGCCTCTCCTTCCAGCCTCGGTTCACCGTTCCTTTCCGCACACACCGCGATCCGCCCTTCGGCAACCCACGCCTCCGGCACCGCCGCGACCAGCGGTTCGCGCAGCAGCGGGCGATAATCGAGTGAAGCGGGCAGCGCGGCCTCGGGCGGGATCAGCAGCCCGGCGTCGATCCGCCCATCCACCAGCGCCGCGATCTGCACGTCGCTCGTCTCTTCCGCCAGCATCATCTCGACATGCGGAAAGGCGGCGGAATAGCGGCGCACCAGCGCGGGCAATATGCTGTAATCGGCGGAGCTGACGAACGAGAGCGCCAGCCGCCCCGCCACGCCGTCGCGCAGCCGCTGCGCCGCGCCCGGCAGCGCGCCGATCGCAGCCACGGCGGGCCGCACATGATCCAGCCATTGCCGGCCCAGCGGCGTCAGCGCCACATTGCGCTTGGTGCGCGTGAACAAAGGCGCCCCCAGTTCGCGCTCCAGCGCCATGATCGACTGGCTGAGCGGCGGCTGCGTCATCCCCAGCCGCTCGGCCGCGCGACCGAAATGCAGTTCCTCGGCCAGAGCCAGGAAATGTCTGAGCTGCCGCAGGTCCATCGCACTTATTCTCATTTCGACTTTATCAGATCATATAAATATATTTCACAACCTATCGCGGCAAGGCGTAAACCCGGGCCAGGGACAATCAGAGGGAGCGGGCACATGCCCCATTATCGTTCGCGTACCAGCACGCATGGCCGCAACATGGCGGGCGCGCGCGGCCTGTGGCGCGCCACCGGCATGAAGGACGAGGATTTCGGCAAGCCGATCATCGCCATCGCCAACAGCTTCACCCAGTTCGTGCCCGGCCATGTCCATCTGAAGGATCTGGGCCAGCTCGTCGCGCGCGAGATCGAGGCGGCGGGCGGCGTCGCCAAGGAATTCAACACCATCGCGGTCGATGACGGGATCGCCATGGGGCATGACGGCATGCTCTATTCGCTGCCCAGTCGCGATCTGATCGCCGACAGTGTCGAATATATGGCCAATGCCCATTGTGCCGACGCGCTGCTCTGCATCTCGAATTGCGACAAGATCACGCCGGGCATGCTGATGGCGGCGATGCGGCTGAACATCCCCGCCATCTTCGTCTCGGGCGGCCCGATGGAAGCGGGCAAGGCCGATCTGCGCGGCAGGACGGTGGCGCTCGACCTGGTCGATGCGATGGTCGTGGCCGCCGACGAAAGCTATACCGACGAGGAAGTGGCAGTGATCGAACGATCGGCCTGCCCCACCTGCGGCAGTTGCTCGGGCATGTTCACCGCCAATTCGATGAACTGCCTCACTGAAGCGCTGGGCCTGTCGCTGCCCGGCAACGGATCGGTGCTCGCCACCCATGCCGATCGCGAACGGCTTTTCCTGGAAGCGGGCCGCACCATCGTCGATCTGGCCAAGCGCTGGTACGAACAGGACGATGCCCGCGCGCTGCCGCGCAACATCGCCAGCTTCGCCGCGTTCGAAAACGCGATGAGCCTCGATATCGCGATGGGCGGGTCGACCAACACCGTGCTCCACCTGCTCGCTGCCGCGTTCGAGGGCGGCGTCGATTTCACCATGGCCGATATCGACCGGCTCTCCCGCCGCGTGCCCTGCCTGTGCAAGGTCGCGCCCGCCAAGCAGGATGTGCATATGGAGGATGTCCACCGCGCCGGCGGCATCATGGCGATCCTGGGCGAACTCGATCGCGCGGGGCTGATCGATGCAACGCTGCCCACCGTCCACGCCCCCACGCTTTCCGATGCGCTCAACCGCTGGGACATCGGCCGCACCAACAGCGAAAGCGTGCGCGACTTCTTCCGAGCGGCGCCGGGCGGCGTGCGCACCACCCAGGCCTTCAGCCAGAGCAACCGCTGGCACGAATTGGACACCGATCGCCAGAACGGCGTGATTCGTAGCGCCGAGCATCCCTTCTCCAAGGATGGCGGCCTGGCCGTGCTCTCCGGCAATATCGCGCCCGAGGGCTGCATCGTGAAGACCGCGGGCGTCGACGAATCCATCCTGACCTTCCACGGCACGGCGCGCGTCTATGAAAGCCAGGACGCGGCGGTCGCGGGCATTCTGGGCAATGAGGTGAAGGCGGGCGACGTCGTCGTCATCCGTTATGAAGGGCCGAAGGGCGGCCCCGGCATGCAGGAAATGCTCTATCCCACCAGCTATCTGAAATCGAAGGGGCTGGGCAAGGCGTGCGCGCTGATCACCGACGGGCGCTTCTCCGGCGGCACATCGGGCCTGTCGATCGGCCATGTCTCGCCCGAAGCGGCCGAAGGCGGGCTGATCGCGCTGGTCCAGACCGGCGATCCGATCGTGATCGATATCCCGAAGCGTGAGATCAAGCTCGACGTCGATGACGCCGAACTGGCGCGCCGCGACGCGGAGATGCGCGCACGCGGAGACCGCGCCTGGAAACCGCTGGGCCGCAAGCGCAACGTCTCCGCCGCGCTGCAGGCCTACGCCGCACTCACCACCAATGCCGCCAAGGGCGCGGTGCGCGACGTGAGCCAGGTGACGCGGGGCTGATCGCCGGGGTGGCCGTCTACCATTCAGGTGCCACGCCCTATCGACCGTCCAGAAACGCCAACATCACCGCGTTGAATGCCGCAGGGTCCTGCATCACCGCGAAATGGCTGAGGCCGCGCAGCGTGATCCGCTGCGCGCCCGGGATGGTGCGCGCCAGATAGGCCGAGTGTTCAGGCCTTATGACTTCGTCATGCTCGCCATCGACGATCGCCACCGGCACACAGATGGTTGCCAGATCGGCGGGCTTGTAATCAGGCTGGGTCGTCCACATCCGCTCCATCGCGGCCTGGAAATCCCCATAATCTGTAGGCGTGGGAGAAAGGCGCGCATAGTCGGCCTTCGCCCGCGCACCATATGCGATCATCGTCGCGGCCGATCCGCCCTTCAGATCGAGGCCACTCGCATCCATGTTCGCGCCGAAGGCGAGCACACGCTCGACACGCTCGGGCGCCTTCATCGCCATCACCAGCCCGATGATCGCGCCATCGCTCCATCCAACGATCGGGGCCCTGCGGACATGCAGCGCATCCATCACCGCCAGCACATCCTCCGCCATCAATTCATAGGTGAAGGGGCGTGCATCGCGCGAGCTTCGTCCATGGCCGCGATTGTCGATGACGATGACGCGCCGTTTCTTTGACAGCGCTTCGATCTGGTTCGCCCAATATTCGCCATTCCCCATCCCCCCATGCAACAGGATGACAGGCGTTCCCTTGCCATAGATCGCATAATGGATCCGCGCACCATTGATCGAGACCGAGCCGGATGCGGCGGACGCCGGCATCGCAGGCACTTATGCGGTCTTCGGCACCCTGCTGACTGCCGAACATGTCGCCGAGGCGCTGCTCTTCGATACCCAGGCCTGGCGCCATCTGGCGCGAACGATGTTCGACGCTCTGGATAGGGTGTTCTAGGCCCCGAATGATCAGGGCAAGAAGGTCGCGCCGCTCCGATCGCCGATCCGTACCGTCAGCTGTCGCCCCTTGTTCGCGGATGCGGGATTGGCGGTATCGAGCGTCACGGTGATCGCTTCGCCATTGCTGAGCCGGCCGGTGAACGCGCTCCAGCCTGGCGCGGTGAAGAGCGGCCCCGCACCGGCGAGGCTCAGCTTCGCGGTCGGCGACGCCAGCGCGAGCGTGCCCGAGGCCAGGCGATCATCCGCCGCCTGCTTCAGCGCGATCGCGCCCTTGTAGCGAATGCCGTCAATGGTGATGGAAAAGGATCGCACCGTCAGGCCGCGATCGGCGGCGTCCATCCGATATGTCGGCATGTCACCGGCGCGAAACAGCCGCCGGCCGCTCTTCGCCTCGGTCAGCGCACCCGCCAGGATCGCCGGGCGGCCATTCACCAGCACGTTGGAAACACCGACGGCAAACTGCGCCGGCTCCACGAAAGTCGCCTTATCGATGATCGTCTTCGGATCGAACACGGTCAGGTCCGCGATCATGCCGGGCGCGATCGTGCCGCGATCGACCATGCCGAGCATCGCGGCGGGCAGCGCCGTCGCCTTGCGCACCGCTTCCTCCCAGCTCAGCGCGCCACGTTCGCGCACATAGCGGCCGAACGCGCGCGGAAATGCGCCATAGTTGCGCGGGTGGACCTTGGTCGCATTGGTCGATCCGCAATCGCAGGCGATCGCGGTGTCGGGATATTGCAGGAAAGCGGTCAGGTCCTCCTCCGATCCGAAACGGAAGATACCGAACGGATTCTCCGTCTCGACCAGTTTAAGGACCGTTTCGGTGGCGTCGGTCGATCCGACCTCCCGCATATAGTCGGTCAATTCCTTGCCCTTGCTGGGCAGGAACAGGCCATCGGGTCCGCCCGCGCGCGCCTTGATCGCCGCCGTCGTCTCCTCCGCGATCCGCGCGCGTTGTGCGGGATCAGCGAGCCGCTTGAGCAACGCGTCGCGCCCGCCCTCCTGCGCCCAGGACGGAATGATCAGCGCCCCCAGATAGGTGTTGGCATGGATATAGGGATAGATGTCCGCCGCCACGTAATCGCCCGCCCGGGTGAAGGCGCGCATCGTTTCGACGACATCGCGCGCGCGGCCCATTTCATTGGGCCACAGCTTGATATGGGTGACGACGGGCACCAGCCCCGCGCCCTTGCCGATCGCGATGGTCTCGTCGATCCCGGCGATCGAGCTGAAGTTCGGCGGCGTCACACGATCGTGGTTGCTGAACAAGGTCCGCCATTCGCGGGCCGGTGAGACGATCCGGATCACCTCGTCCCGTGTCGCGAAATAGGCGGGCTTATAATCCAGCCCGGCACCGACCCCCCATGCGCCGGCGGCGAGATTGCGCCGGACCAGCCCGCGCATTTCCGCGATCTGTGCGGGCGTCGGTCGGCGTTCCGCTTCTCCGACCACGGCCTGCCAGACATTGTTGAAGCCGACATAGGCGCCCAGATTGACTGCCAGTCCGTTCTTCGCGAAGTCCGCGAGCTGCCCGACAATGTCTTCCCCGCCGATGCCGCTATAGCCACCGTCCGCGTTGATGATCTCGGTCGTCACCCCCTGTCGCAGCATATTCTCCGACCGCGCCACCGCGTCGCGGATCGCGTGGCTATGAACGGAGATGAAGCCGGGACTGACGAACTGTCCGCGCGCGTCGATGACCGTTTCGGCCGTGGCGCCGCCCAGATCGCCGATCTTCGCGATCCGATCCCCCGCCACCGCGACATCGCCCGCGAAACCCCGCTTGCCGGTTCCGTCCTGGATGGTGCCTCCACGGATGATGATGTCGTAATGCGGCACATCGGGCGCGGCCGACGCGGCAGTTGGAAGCAACAGAAGGGGAAGCAGCCAGGATTGTTTCACGTCGGGAATTCTCCGCTCGATTGCGGCGACGATAGTCCGACAATACCGGGAGGCAAGCAGAGAGGCTCTGGAAAAGAGCGATGAGGGTGCGGGAAGAGGTGTGCATTCACGGCTGCGATCGCCAGATCAGAAAAGCACCATCGGAATGTTACCGGAATCGGGCCGCTCAGGTTCGGCCGGTCACCAGTTCCGGTTCGTATCGCTCAACCAGTCCGCACCGCCGAAGCCATAGCTGGCCCAGTTCATCGCGAGCTTGGTGACGAACACCGTATCGTCACGGTCGATCAGCGCGTTAAGCCCATCCCTCACCTGATGGGGTGACCATTTGGTATCGATGAGCCAAACCGAATCCAGCTTACGGCAATGCGTGAACTTCGAAAGAAACTGCTGCACTTCTGTGTAATTTTCATCTGGAAGCTTCAGATCGTACGCAACCAACAGAACAGGCATCGGACTCTCCCTGAAGAGCATGCTGCTCCTTGCAGGCAAGCGAAGTCCAACCCTAAAAATGTCCATTTTGAAGGCATTTTTGGGCTTTAAACCATAAAATTCTTTCTGAACCTCTCCGCTGCTCCTGCTCCTCTGTGGATCTCAGCGGCCAATTTCAATTCTTGCGGTATTATTTACTCAAGCCCTTAAGTATCTGATCGCCTGCCCTGTTGCGTCAAAATGACGATCAGCACTGGCGGCAGTCTCGGCGTCGACATTGTCGCTCTTGCCACGTGCGGCGGCGGCCGCCGGTCTTTCGGGTGAAACGCTGGGTGGAATACCCACCGATCTGGTCACCAATAACATCGCGATGCGATTCAGAGTTCGCGCAGCCTGATCTCGCGAATGCACTCATCCGGCGCACCGGAAATCGCGGTGAACAACACTCGGGAACGGTTGATCCGATCGATCGGATCAACCTTACAAAGCATCGATCGCGAACCGGCGCCTCGCAAACGCGCGATACGTTCGATCAGCGCAGCGGTTCGTTCAGCCGGCGCAGCGCAACATGGCGAACACGACCGGCATGGACCTTCAGCCCGCTGACCTTGCCCTGAGCATCACGATCGAAAGCGACAGCGCCCAGCGTCCAGGACGGGGATTCGAAGCGATCGGCCACCACCGCCTTCAGCGCGACCGGATCGGGCATCCAGATCGATCGGACGGACAGATGATCGCCCTCCACCGCGATCGTATATGTCGCGTCCAACTCATCACTATAATAATTCCCCGCGTAATCCGCGAGCGTCGCGGCCGAGGGCGTGGCGAGGGTGATCCGGTCGAAACGTGTGACGCGCGATTCATCGGGCGACACCTGTTCGATGGCGGCGATGGTGCCGTCCGAAGCCTTCACCGTGGTGAAATAGCTGCGCACCGGCGGCCCGGAATCGAAGCTGCCATTGGCGCGCTGCGTCATCTTGGTCGGCTTGCCATAGCCGCCGTCCAGATACAGCCCGTCGGTGCGCGCCTCCAGCTTCAGCGTATGCGCATATTGATTGAAATAGGTACCGACGAGCGGCGCGGGATTGGGTTTCTTGTCGATGGCGGGAACGGCGGGCGCCGGCACCTTGGGCAGATAGAGATCCGCGATCGCCGCGACGCGCGCGGTAAGGTCCAGCCCGAAATTCTTGCCCGCCGCGTCGAAGGGCGTGTTGGCGGTGATCGCCACCGCGAAATCCTGCTGCGGATAATAAACGAAGATCGCACGGAAACCGGCATCGGCGCCCGAATGGGTGATCACCTCGCGCCCGCCGATCCTGGTGCGCTGGAGCGCGAAACCGTAAGTGATCGGCTTGCCGTCCGAAAGCGTGCCATTGGTCGTCACCTGATCGATCAGTGCGCGATCGCCCACCACCGGATTTGTGAAATTGCCCGCCCATTTGGCGAGATCCTCGACGGTGGTGAACAGGCTGGTCGCGCCCGCATTATCGTAGTTGAGCAGCTCGCGCTTCCACGGCTTGTCCGGGTTTTCACGATTATAGGATTGCGCGCGGCCCGGCACGATCTCGTCGACATCGTCGAAGAAGAAGGTCCTGGTCATGCCCAGCGGCTTGAAGATCCGTTCCTCGGTGAACTGGCGCAGCGTCTGCCCGCTCACCGCGTGCACGATTTCCGCGAGCAAGGTGTAGCCGGTGTTGGAATAGCTATATTCGCTGCCGGGCTTGAAGTTCAGCGCCCGCTGGCGCGACACCATGTTCACGACCTGCTTCTGGCGCAGGCGATTGTCCATATCCTGCCCGCCCAGCACGAACAGCGACCATTGGTCGCGCAGTCCGCTGGTATGATGGATCAGGTGATTGACCGTGATGACCTCGCCAAAATCCGGGACATAGGGCAGGTAGCGCCGGATATCTGCATTAAGGTCCACCTTGCCGTCGCGCGCCAGCAGCGCGATTGCGAAGGCGGCGAATTCCTTGGACACGCTCGCCACATGGAACTGCGTCTGCGGCGTGATCGGCCGGCCATCCTCCATGTCGGCGATGCCATAGCCCTTGGCATAGACCAGCTTTCCCTTGCTGTAGACGCCCAGTGCCGCGCCCGGATCCCCGGCCCCGATGCTCGCGAACAGCGCATCAACCGCAGCTTCGCGCCCCGCCTCCAGCGCCTCCGCCGCGGCGGGGCTGGCGGACTGCGCCAGCGCCGGTGAAGCCATGGATGCGGCAAGCGCGGCGAAGAGAAGCGAACACTGCAGGGTCTTGGCTGAGCGCATGGAGAATCTCGCGATGGATTTGGATAAACAGAAAATCGATTTCATATCATGAAAATCGATTCGTCCAACCGGACAGAAAAAAAGTTGGGTCGCGCAACCGACACCGCGCCCGATACTGCGTGATCACCTCTTCAAACATCGATTAAAGGAGCCTGATGGCCGAAACCTTCACCCCCGACGAACTCGCCCGCCTGCGCGCCGAGACCCCCGGCACCGCGCATCGCATCCATCTGAACAATGCCGGCGCGGCGCTGATGCCCGCGCCTGTGCTGTCTGCGGTCACCGATCACCTTCGGCGGGAGGCGGAGATCGGCGGTTATGAGGCAAAGGCCGAACAATCGGATCGGATCGAAGGCGTGTATCGCAGCGTCGCCCGGCTGCTCAACGCGCATGTCGACGAGATCGCGCTGGCGGAGAACGCGACCGTCGCGTGGCAATGGGCCTTTTATGCGCAGACCTTCAGCCCCGGCGACCGCATCCTGACCACTACCGCAGAATACGCCGCCAACTACCTCGCCTATCTCCAGATCGCCCGGCGCACGGGCGCGGTGGTGGAAACGATCCCGGATCGGACGGACGGAACGCTCGATCCGCGGGCGCTGGAAGCGATGATCGACGGACGCGTCCGCCTGATCGCTATCACATGGATCCCCACCAATGGCGGGCTGGTCAATCCCGCCGCCGAAGTCGGCCGGATCGCGCGTGCATACGGTGTTCCCTATCTGCTCGATGCCTGCCAGGCGGCCGGGCAATTGCCGATCGACGTGGATGCGATCGGCTGCGACATGCTCGCCGCCACTGGCCGCAAGTTCCTGCGCGGGCCGCGCGGCACCGGATTCCTCTATATCCGCCGCGCTCTGCTGGAAAGCATCGAACCCGCGATGATCGACCTGTTCGGCGCCGAATACGCAGGTGATGGTGGCTATTCACTGCGCCCCGATGCGCGCCGGTTCGAGAGTTGGGAATCCGACTATGCCGCCCGGCTCGGCCTGGGCGTGGCGATCGATTACGCGCTGGAGATCGGGCTCGATCGGATCGAGAAGCGCTGCCGGCTGCTCGGCGATCGGATGCGCGCGCGGCTGGCGGATATTCCGGGCATTTCGATCCATGATCTTGGCCCCGATCCAGCCGCCATCATCGGCTTCACCTTGTCCGACATCGCGGCCGCCGACGCGGTCGCGCGGCTTTCGGCGCAGGGCTTCAATCTGTCGGTCTCTGTCCCCACCAGCACCCCGATCGACGCCTGGCGGCGCGGGTTGCCCAATCTCGTCCGCGCCTCGCCGCATTATTATAATAGCGAGGAGGAGATAGACCTGTTCGCCGACGCGGTCGCCAGGCTGGCCTAGCGCAACCGGTGCATCGCGCGCCCGTCTTCGCGCTTCGTGCGTTATCATCGCGTCATAACCAGGATCGCCCCATGCCATCGCGCCTTTCCCTCGTCGCCCTGCTGCTCCTGACCGCCGCCTGCGATCGTGGCGCGGCCCCGACCGCCGACAAGGGCAACAGAACAGCCGAGGCCGCCGGCGATGCCGCACGCGGGCCAGTGGCCAACGCAGCCGTCGAGACCGACGCGGCCGATGCGAACGCAACCGCGCCGGAACCTTCGAAGATCGAGCTTTCGGACGAACAGGTGCGTGCGCAATACACGCCTGCGCTTGAGGCCTGCCTGAATTCCGGCGATGCCGCCAAAGGTGTTTCGGTGGCGATGGGCGGATGCTTCCATGCCGAACTGAAGCTGCAGGACGACCGGCTGAACGCCGCCTATCGCGCCGCCCTCGCCAAGCGCGATCCCGCCGGTCAGGCCAGGCTGCGCACGGAGGAGCGCGCCTGGATCGGGGAACGTGACGCCGAATGCCGCGGGGTCGTGTTGGGCGGAACGATCGATCTGGTGGAAGTGCCCGCCTGCCTGCTGAACGCCACTATCCGTCGGCGCGTGACGCTCCAGCCCATGGCCGGCTGACCCTCGCCCAACGGCCGCGCCACAGGACTCGACTCCCGCGCCGAGTGACGGCAGCATGGACCCGCGTGACGTTTCTGGGGAGAATCGCCTTGGACCATTTCGACCAATCCTATTTCCGGCGCCGCGCAGACGAGGAACGCGCCCGCGCCCGCGAACAACAGGGAACGACGGCCGCGATCTTCTATCACAAGCTGGCCGACGCCTATGAGCGCCAGGCCACCAGCGGATCGCATATTCCGAACGCCGGCGCGCACGCTTCCAGCCAGCACGCCTGAATTCAGGTCGACAGGAACCGAACGGCCACGATGAGCCCGGCTCGTCGCGATGGCACATGCCCATCAACCGACGGAGGGAGAAGCAGCCCTTGCCAGCGCATGGATTTGCACCGCCCGATCAGAGAAAATTTGACCGAATCGGAAATTCTTTTGATGGTTCGCCCTTACCGATATCGAACGACCGTATCCAAGGGAGACAATGACAGTGCGTTTTGGACAATTTCTCGCCGCGAGCTGCCTGCTTCCCCTGATAGCCGCAACGTCTGCCATGGCGCAGGAGCCGAGCTACGATATCGTCATCAAGGGCGGTCGCGTGATCGATCCGGAAAGCGGTCGCGACGAAGTGGCCGATGTCGGCATCAATGGCGGCACCATCGCTGCGATCTCGACCGGCCCGCTCAAGGGCAAGCGCGTGCTCGATGCCAAAGGCCAGGTGGTGGCACCAGGCTTCATCGATTATCACGCCCATGGCCAGGACCTGAAAAGCCAGGGCTTCCAGTTGCTCGACGGCGTGACCTCGGCTTTCGAAATGGAGATCGGAACGATGCCGGTCGCCAATTTCTATGCGGAGAAGCAGGGCAAGGCGCTGATCCACTATGGCGCCACCGCCAGCTTCCTGTGCGCGCGTATCGAGGTGCTGAGCGACAAGAGGTGCGGCACGCCGGGAGCGCCCCCGACCGCCGCGCTCGTCATCTCCCCACAGGCGCTGGTCACCTCCGCCGACGAGCAGCAGGAAGACCGGATCGTCGCGGCGGTGGAGCGCGAGATCGCGGCCGGCGCGCTCGGCATCGGTATCGGCCTTGAATACACGCCCGCGACCGGGCGGCGCGAAATCTACAAGGCGTTCAAGGCCGGAGCGAAACATGGCGTACCGGTCTTCGTCCATGCCCGCATGCGTGAGCCGAGCCGCGCGCCGGGCATGCCGATCGCGGTGGCCAACGAACTGATCGCCGACGCCGCATCGACCGGGGCCGCGCTGCAACTCGTCCACGTCACCTCGACCTCGCTCGGCGACGCACCGACCGTGATCGAGATATTGAAGGGCGCAGCCAAGCACGGCGTCGATGTCACCACGGAAGCCTACCCCTATGAGGCGGGCTCCACCGCCCTCGGATCGGAGTTCTTCTCGGAGGGTTGGCAGCAGCGCTCGGGCATCACCTACAAGGATGTCCAGTGGTCCGCGACCGGCGAGCGGCTCACCGAGGAGAGCTTCAACAAATATCGCAAGGAGCAGCCCGGCGGCGAAGTGGTCATCTTCATGATCCCGCAGGTCGCGATCGACACAGCGATGGCCGATCCGTTCGTCACCATCGCGTCCGATGGCATGCCGATGGTCGAATCCAACGTCCATCCGCGCGGCGCCGGCAGCTTCAGCCGTGTGCTCGGCCATTATGTGCGCGAACGCAAATTGCTCGACCTCAAGACCGCGCTCGCCAAGATGACGATCATGCCCGCCAAGCGCCTCGAGAAGGTCGCGCCTGCGATGGCGCGCAAGGGCCGTATCCAGGTGGGTGCGGACGCTGATATCAGCATCTTCGATCCCGCCACCGTCAAGGACAACGCCACTTACGACAAGCCGCTCCAGGCATCGAGCGGCTATCGCTACGTACTGGTCGCCGGCAAGGTGATGGCGGAAAACGGCAAGATCACGCCGAACCTGTTCCCGGGAGTCGGCGTCAAGCGCGGCGACAAATAGGGAGCGGGCCGCCCGTGCCTGGAAATGCCATGCGAACAGGTGACAAGCACCCGTTCGCATGGCGCAACCGCAAGGACGGCGATCCTTGCAAATGCCGTCGCCCGGTCCTCAAGGCGCGATCCGCTTGGCCTCCTGCGACTGGCCGGCCTGGACCAGCGCCACGCCCGTCACCTTCCCGTCAGGCCCCGCGACGAAGCGCAGTTGCGCGTCCGCCACGCGCAGGAAGAAGTTGAGTGGCGCCTCCGCGAAGATCGGAAAGGCCGGCTGCCCGGTCAACTGCGCCGTCAGCCCGGCACCTTCGCGCGCGACGTTGATCGCAACGCCGGGCGCGAGTTCGTAGCGGCCGACCACGCGGTCCAGCTCGGCCGGCGGCAGCGTCACCTCGGTCCGCTTGACCAGTGTCGACGGCGGCGGCGGGGGCGGAACCGGAACCAGCGGCTGAAGCGGCGTCCCCAGCAGAATATGGCTGGCGAGATCGTCGCTTGAAGGTTCGACCGATGCGTTGGTCAGCACGACGACGGCGCTGCCTCTTGCGGGCTCCAGCAGCATAGCCGCACGGAATCCGCCAGTGCCGCCGTTGTGGAACAGCGTCTCCCGGCCCTTGTCCACTTCGCTGATGATCCAGCCCAGCCCGATGGCCCTGCCGGGCGCGCCGAGCGGCCACCGTTCCGCAGTCGCCAGCTTCATCGCCGGCCCGATCGGCGACTTCGGATCCAACGCGGCACTCACGAAGATCAGCATATCAGTGATGGTCGATCGGAGCGCGCCGGCGCCGGCCAGCGTGGGCAAGCTCCAGGCGCCGGTGGGCCGCATATAGGCATCATGCCCCTGGGCAAAGCGCGCCTTCTGATCGGTCGAAAGCGTGATCGCGGTATCGCGCATGCCGAGCGGACCGGTGATCCGTCGCGCGATCATGGTCTCATAATCGCTGTGGCCAGCACGGCCGAGCAGATAGCCGAGCAGGCCGACGCCAAGGTTCGAATATTCAAACTGGCTGCCGACATCCCGCGTCAGCTCATACCCCGCCAGAAAGTCGAGCATCATCTTTTCGGTATAGTCGCTATACGGGTCCTCGGGATTGCCGAAGGGCATGTTGCTCGGCAGCCGCGGCAGGCCCGAATGCTGGTTCGACAGATCACGCAGCGTGATCTTGCGGCCGTTCCGCTCGGGCATCTTCGCGCCGGCGGGCAGATATTTCTCGGCCGGATCGTCGAGCGAAACCTCACCCTTCACGACCATGTCGGCCAGCAGCAGCGCCGTGAATATCTTCGACATCGAACCGATCTCGAAAACGGTGCGATCGCCGAACGGTGCAGCCTTCCCTCCGGGACCGCGCGCGACGATCCGCCGGCCCGATCGATCGAGCACGCCGACAGCGATCCCCTCGCCGGGGCGCTGGGCGATGCGGGCGTCGATCAGTTCCGCGATCTTCGCGTTCGCAGGCAGCACCCAGTTCGCCGGCAGCGGCGGCCGCGCGGGCGCCGCCGCCGGCTTGGCATCGTTCTGGGCATGAGCGGCCGCAGGAAGCGCGGTGAGCGTCAGCATCGTCAACAATGGCCTTGCAAGCTTTCTCATGTTTTTCCTCTTCTCAATGCGTTCATATCGTCAATCCACGCCTGGAGCCGCGCCGTGGCGCTGCCCACACCTTCGCTCGGTTCGAACAGTCGAACCAAAACGCGAAATCTTACAGATGACAGAAAAAAAATCGGAGGTGGGGTATCGTCGTGCGGACGGATCGGGCGCCACATGCATCATGCGGCCATATGCGCCGCTCGTGGCAAAGGCGTTTGAAACTCCCGCGGTCGATACGATCAATTCGGGCGCGAACACCGCTTCCACCGGTCATCCCTCAATCGCGACCTGAGTGCACATCTGCAGAGGGATCGACACCCGAGATTCCCACCGCCCCAAATTTCACGAGCCTTTATTTGAAATCAAATCCGGCCCATATCCTGAAAAACAAGCTCGGACACTATCCGATGGGAAACGCCATAGTCGCCGAACATTGCCTCTGGATTGCGTCACCTGAAAATGCCCTGGCCGGTGCTCGCGACGATTGGAGCATCGTGGAAAAGTGGAAACGATCCTTCGCAAAGTGATGCGATCATGGACAACTTCGGCCACCTGCGTGGGAGGGGCTCAAAGCATGTCATGGCGCTAAGCACAGGCTGCGCGCGCGCCTCCTCGCCGAAGCCACAATCGAGGCCGCAGCCCCCAGGCCCAAAAACATCGCAATTTAAGGAAGTGGAGGCCCGAGCCGGAATCGAACCGGCGTGCAAGGATTTGCAGACCCTCCGGTGGCTATTCCAACGAATGCCACCGGATACCAAAATGTACTAATTTCAACGGTTTGTTGAAACGATTTTAAAGATGCATGCCGTGGGCTACCATCGTTTACCATCAAATTCCGTGCGCGATTACACAGGAATTACACACGGCAAACGGTGGCAGTAGCCGCAGACAAAGAGAACATATTGAGAACAAACTGCCCCGCCGTTACCCTCCTGCCTTTCCGATTCGACGATGGAGGCAGGCAATGGGGATGACGATAGATAGGTTGGCAGCACCTGTGATGACGGATATCGAGCTGTCCCGTTCGATCGCTGGATCGCTAAAGGCTGCCCCGACGAGACTCCTTGTCGAGCTTCGTGACGATGCCGCGCGGGAGCTAGGCGATATGATCGTTAGCGAACTGACCATGTCTTATCCCGAAATGATCGAGGCATCAGCGCCTAGGTGTTTAGTCCCGGCATCTGGTGGATCGGATTGACGATGAACCGGTCTGGCTCGGACGTCCAGATCTTGACGATGTATTCATAGGGTGTGAGGCCGCTGAGGGTTTTAAGCCGACGGGCGAAGTTATAGGCGGCCATGAAGTCGGCGAGTTATGTGCGTAGCTGATCCTGGCTTTTGTAATGGAAGCGTTTGGCGGTCGCTTCCTTGATGGTGCGGTTCATCCGCTCGAACTGACCGTTGGTCCAAGGGTGGTTCGGCTTGGTGAGCCGATGCTCGAGTCATTGGCCTCGCAAATCATGTCGAAGCGCATCTGCCGCGAGCAGGCGGTGCAGCGCTTGAGTGGGTCAAGTGCGGGATCGATGGTTGCAAGGCGTAGAGGCAATCGTCGAGCGGCAGCAGTGTGTGCTGCCGGAACGCGACGACCATCGCCTCCTCGGCTTCAGTCAGGGTGGTGGAATGAGGGCCTTCGGCCCGGTCTTCAGATCCTCGACCGTCGTCCGCTTACGCCACTTCGCCACCGTCTTCGGGTTGATCCCCAGTTCCCGGCTCAGCGTCGCGAGCGAAGCTTGCGATCGCTGTATTGCTGCTCGGACGGCGTGCGTGGTCATGGCGCTCCCGTAACGAACCTGTCCCATATCGCTTCCTTCCATTCCAACGAAAGGATCGCACCATCAAACTGTGGGATCAAACAAATAGGTTCGAATTTTATATCCCTGCCTGACCTAGGTTATCGACTAGAAGTCTTCGTGGCCTTGATGGACAGCGCCAAGCTTCGAACCTCGCGAAGCAATGCTCCAAAGCTTTTTCCCTCACTTGGATCATCATAGCGAGATATTGATATCAACTTCCCGCTTACTGATGTCAAACAAGATGCGCTACGAGTTGTATAGGGGTATTCTCCATGGGGAGGCCTCTCGCCACCCACGTAAAGACAAACCCCATCATGACCGATATTAATTGAATCGCCGTTTAACTTAATTGGATATCCAACACCATAAGAATTATCTGATGTATAATTCATTTCCTTCGCCATAAAGTCACGATATAAAGGAACGTCAAATTTAGGCCCTAAATTTTTTAAAAGACCTTCGAGTGTAATATCAATCTTCTCATAAGCAGTCAGAGAGACAATTGCAGTGAAATCCTTAAGCGGATCATGCATTGGAGTTTCGCATCGCACAAACATTAAAGCCATTCGGCCGCTAGAGTTGTTTAAAAATTTCTCACCATTTTTTCCGATTTCAGGACTTGGTAAACAAAATTTCTCAGGAATCATTACCTGAAAGGATTTTCCAAAAATCTCAAAATGCTGCGCCCTTTCAGTTGGCGAAGCCGCTGACAACAGAAAGCACGCAGCTATTGCAGCTTCGATTGCGCGCATTCTTTTCATATCAACCCTCTGGCTAAGGTCACCGAACTTCACCGTTTTGAGGCACGTTCGCCCGTTTGGCAACGCCGGCTGACGGATTTTGATCCAGAAACCACTCGCCCCAATCAAGAGCCCAGGTGCGACTTTCCACTCGGACTACCGCTCATCGGCCCGTACCCGCGCGCGCCCTTACTGAAACCATCATATCGGCGCCTCCCCGTTGCAGGCGATCCATGATCATGCGAATTCCAAGGGATGAAGCGTGACTACAGCCGCTCATTATAGTGGCGGCTTTTCAAGGAGATGTCCATGAATTTGAAAATGAATGCACCTCCTACGCGAGCTTCAATTGATGACGTCGAAGCCTTCGAAGCCCGTCGCGATATTCAGCCACCCAAAGATTATTCATCATTCTTGATTAACTACAATGGAGTTCATGTTGATGGGAACGTAGCCTTCTCCATTTTTCAAGATGATGGATATTCAACCATGCATAAATTTTACTATTTAATAGATATAAAGAAGTCCACATCCCTCGGCCCGTATGGGGCATTTAAACCGAAATGCTGACGTGTGAGCTTTGATGTTCGGACCTGCTAGCTGTGAATGGACTGGATTGAGCACTTCCGGATTATTCTAGGACTTCACCTTCTCCAGCGCCCACCCCCTTCGATAGCTAGGGGCTTGCAACCCATCCACCAAGGATGCACGCACTAGGCAACAGGACACTCAGGAGTCCGTCATGGTGATCGAAGATGTAGACCCCGGTTTTAGCCCGGTAGAGCTAGCCGCTGAGCTTGTCATGGCATGGCTAAGCAATCCTAATACCAGAGTGGATGCAGCGGATGTCCCCGTATTCCTCAAGGCGATCCATGGAGCCGTTACAGAGCTATCAGGTGGCACGACCATAGGTGATGGGCTTACAGCCTCTGGCAGCGCCGCTGAGGCAGCGCCAGAGCATGTTCCCGCGGTTACGGTTCGGAAGTCGCTAGCGTCTCGGGATCACATCATCTCGATGCTAGACGGCAAGCCGTACAGGACGCTGACCCGGCATCTCTCCACGAATGGCCTTACGCCTAAGGAATATCGCGAGCGGTACAATCTGAAGCCTGATTACCCAATGACAGCCCCGTCCTACAGTGAGGCACGCAAGGCTATGGCGTTGAAGATCGGGTTGGGGCGGAAGCCGGGGCAGAAGGTTTCGAAAGCCAAAAGATAAGCAAAGCTGTAAGGTAGCAATGTCTGGTCGTCGGGAGGGCAGCGTGATGGCAGCTAGCGACCTTTGGAACCTCGTCTCACCTTTTCTAGCGGCCGGAACGGCGGTGTTTTTAGCAAGGCGCCAGGACCGGGAGCGGATTAGCTGTTTCGTCGATTGGACGTACGACATCGGAGACGACGGGCCGTTTGACTGGCTTTATGTGGGCATACACAATCACTCGTCGAGCAAAATCGCTATAAAAAACATACGGTTGCTAGATGGCTCCTTTCCGCGAAAAGCCATTGAAGGAACGGCTATATCCTTCGATGACCCTGTAGACCTGAACTTCCCATATAAGGTCGATCCGGGCGACATCCTGAAACTTTCCCTTGATAGGGACGCTGTAGCCAAAGTGGTCAAGGGCAATGGGGCCTTCTGGAGTCTTCTAAACCCTTTGCTGCGAAGACCCAGGGCTGTGATTGAATGCGTTACGACAGCAGGGACGCATCTTAGAAGCGAAGCAGAAACCGCACTGCCGTGGACAGAGAGGCAGCGATGGGCGCGGCACTGATCCTCGATGCCGAACCCTGTCATTTGGGTATACTTGATCGAGACGTATTGGCTGCCACGGTCGCTGTGGTGGATCAGGCCG
>NZ_JBMDKK010000024.1:0-50137 GCF_057809675.1 Sphingomonas sp. FG14
ATTGAGCGCGCCACCCGGGACGGCACCCGGGGGGGTGTGGGCAAGGATGCCGCCCATCAGAATTGGATCCGGATCGCGGGTACGTTGCCCGCCGCGATCGCCATGACGACGGCCTTCGCCTTCGTCGCCGGCACGCCGCACTGTTCGATGGCAGCAGCGGCGGTCGCGATCACCTCCGCCCGGTGCGCCTGGTCGGCGTCGCGGCGAGCCTGCTCTTCATTCGCAGCACGCTCCGCCGCTTCACGGGCAGTACGCTCCGCTTCTATCTGAGCGAGCCGGTCGCGCTCGGCCTGCAATTCGGCCTGATGCCTCCGTTCGCGCGCCTCGCGCTCCTCGCGGGCTTCGCGTTCGATCCGGTCGCGCTCTGCCTGGGCTGCCTGTTCTGCCTCCCGGCGCGCGCGGTCGGCGGCTTCCTGCTTTTCGCGCTCGGCTCGCTCGGCGGCGATCCGGTCGCGCTCTTCGGCGGCAACCCTTTCCCGCTCCACGCGCTCGCGCTCGGCTCGCTCGGACTCCTCCCGGGCGGCCCGCTCAGCGTCTTCGCGCATACGGCGCTCCTCAGCTTCCCGGAGGCGCTGCAGTTCGGCGCGGTCCGCCTCCTCGCGATCCAGCTTCTCGGCGGCGAGTTCGAGCACCGCGATTGCGTGCTCCCGGCGTGCCGTCGCATTCTCGGCGAGATCCTGGAACACCGCCGGATCGATTTCGGTGCCGCGCGCCATTTCGAGGCGCAGGCGGACAGCCGCCGCCGTATCGCCGAGCGCGATCGTCGACGCGGCGGTCAAGGTATCGATCACAGCCTGACAGCCGGCGACGCGCGCCTTGTCCTGCTCCTCCCACGCGTCGAGCGGGGCGCGAAGCTGGTCGCGGTACTCCGCCATATCGACCTTGATCCGCTTCCCGGCCTCGTTGACCTCGGCAGTCTGCTTCCGCCATTCCTCGGTGAGGGCGAGGCGCGATTTCTCGATCTGGGAAAGCGTCTGCGACACCTTGAACGCGGCCGAGCGGATGCGATCGCGGTTGTGCTTGGTCGAGGCGTCCGTGGGGGTGCCGGACAACTCGTCCTTCATCCGCGCGAAGGCGCTGTCGAATGCCTGCTTGCTGGTGAAGATGGCGACGGGGTTCGCGGTGACGACTTCGACGAGTGCGTTCGTCTCGTCCTGCTCGTCCTCGATGCGGACTGCGTGTGCGGCCATGTCAGCGGCCCTCCGTGATCATCTGGCGGTGACGGTTGGGCATGAAGCGGGCCGCCCATGCGGCGTTGGCCTCGCGGACCTCCGCGTTCAGGCCGCGCATCACAGCATTGCGCCAGCGGCCATGCTGCTCGCTGTAGCTGTACGGGCGCTCTCCGCGCCGGCACTTCTGGGTGTAGGGCTTGGGCTCTTTGCCGTTGCGGGCCATGTCAGGCGCTCCTCTGGCGGCGGTGCTTGCGGCGCACGCGCTTGGAGATGGTGAGGCGGTTCGGTCGCTTGGCTGGCCGGGCCTGCTTGCCCTTGCCGCGCCCGCCGATCTTGGCCGGAGACAGCGCGGGACCGGTGACGATGCCGGGGGCCCACATCTCTGCGAGCTGGCCGCCGGACTGCCTCAGCATCACAAGGGCCGGTTCGAGGGTGACGGCTGAAAAGAGGCTGCGGGAAAACATATCGCTCAGCCCTCCGCCTTCGCGCGGCGGGTCGCCCAGCTCTTGAGGCCGGCGCCGACGCGGCTGCGGTGACGGATCTCGTCCTCGCGCTCGTATTCCTGGACGCGGAGTTCGAGGTCCAGTTTCTCGCGGATCAGCTCGGCAATGCGATCACCGACTTCCGCGAGCTTCGCAGCCAGGAATTCAGTTTGGCGGTGGTGCCAGAAGAAGCCGATCCCGACGCCGGCGGCGAAGGTCGCGGCGGGCGGGAGGATCGAAAGAACCGTTGGTAGCATTGCGTCTCTCCACAGCGGGTGTGGAGCTACGCATATTGCGGCATATATGCCGTGTCAACGATTAATGCGGCAAATATGCCTTACGATCCGTTCAACTCACTCACGACGTTCGATGCCTGCTGCATGAGCTCAGCACCATAGGCCTCAGAGATGTTGAGATCGCCGCCGAAAAGCTGATCTCCGACACCCAGGTAATTGCAGTAACGCTTGTCGCGAATCGCCGCCCCGTACGAATTGTCCGCGTCGTACTCGATTGAGACCATCACCGATGTGAGCTTGCCCGGGTCGGCCGAGCGCAGCGCGCGCTCAATTTCAGGCGTAATATCGTACTGGTGGCGAAACTCAGCCGCCGTCGTTTTCGACACAGTCTCCGACGCATCGATCCGCTTATAGCTGGATGGCGATTTTAGCTGCGCGAGCAATTCCTCCTCGCACTTCTTCTTGCCCGCAGTGTCGAATGCCGAGCACCCAGCGGTCGCGGCGATGATCAAAGCGAGCGAAGCAAACCTCATAGCCCGAGTACATCCTCCCACTCGATGACGGTGTGGACACGCATAACGCATTCATTGGGCAATTCGAACTCGATCACGGGGTTGAACTGCCTGAGCACCCATGAGTTCGCTTTTCGCCTCACGAGCTGCTTAATCAGCACCGCAGTGACACGTTCGCCGTCATCCTCCTGACCGCGCAACTGCACGATCACGTCATCACCCATGCTTGGGGAAGCCTTGCTGTTGACCAGGAGGCGCTTACCAGAGCGAAAGCGCGGGACCATCGAATCCCCAGCAACCGTAACGACGTAGAACTCCCCTCTCCCGGCGAGAGCGGTGGGCCGAGGCATGAAATCCTGCGGCTCAACCATATTGATTTCCGTCTGTTCGATGGCGACGCTTTCACCTTCCGGGCTCAACAAATCCAGATCCGCTCCCAGGGCTGTTCCAAAAACGGGCAGGTTACGCGCAAGACGAGCAAAGCTCAGCGGCGGCGCCCCCGCCCCCTCATCTATCCTCTCGACCGCATCCTTCTTCCCAAGCAACCAGTTCGACGTGGTGCCAAGCGTCTGAGCCAACTGGTCCAGGCGCTCCGCCGAGGGCATCGCCTTCCGCGTCCTGATGTAGCGGATCGCGTCAGGTTTTCCCGTTGCGTCGATCGACGCCTCGCGCTCGCTCAGGTTGCGCTCGAGCAGCTTCGCGGCGATTCGCTCGATCAGGATATCTATGGGTTTTTGCACGCGGCGATTATGCCGCACCGCCAAACCCGGGTCATGCGGCAAATGTGCCGTTGACCATGCGGCATATCTGCCGTATTCCGTGAACATGGCTATCACCTACGAGAGCGCGCTGCTGACGATCGCAGCGCAGTATGAGAAGGCCGCCGCTGACGGCGCCGGCAAGTCTCTGGCGCGGGTCGCGACCATCGTCGTGAACAGGGGATCTTTCTTCGATCGGCTGCGCTCTGGCGCGGGCTGCTCGGCGAAAAACCTCGAGCGTCTGGCTGAATGGTTCCGCGTTCCCACGAACTGGCCCGGCGCGACCGTGCCGGAGTCCGCTGCTGAAGCGCTGCACGGGATCGGTCGACCGGTCCTCGCGGCCGAGGCCGCCTGATGCGCGCTCGGCGCCCCCTGAATTTCCTTTTCCATGCTCTCGCTATGCCCGGGGAGGGGCAATAACGCTGTGTCCGAAGCAGGCTTGATCTCGCAAGAACGTGCGAACGAGGCGGTCCACAAGGCCCTGAGCATCTTCATCGGCGACGGGAAGAAGCACACGGTCGGCGACGTCGAGGCCGGCACGGGCATCTCCTCCCGCACCGTATCGAGCTGGATCGCCAACTCGATCGAGAACCGGCGCGCGCCGAAGTTCCGCGACATCATCCGGATCGCCCAATGGCTGGGCCCGACCGACGGCCCAATCTTCCTGTCCAAGGCGATCGGCGTCGCGGGCTTCGGCGCGCACAACCTTGAACCGCTGGCGAGCGACCCCGGCATGATCATCGCCACGCTGGTTACGGGCGCCGGCCATTTCGCGGCGCGCGGCGCGGACAATGTGTTCTGCCACCGCGACCAGGGCGCGCTCGAGCCGGTAGCTGACGAGATGATCGCGGCGCTGGTTCCGTTCTCGACCCGGCGCCGTCCATGATCAGCCCCGCGCTCAACCGGCTCCTGGTGCATCTGGAAGCCGCTCTCTCGACAGGCGTGTGCCCGTCGCTGGAAGAGCTTCGGGTTCAGCTTAACTATGGCAGCAGAACATCGATCCTGAATATGCTCGATGAACTCGAGCGTCGAGGCTACATCCGGCGCCTACGGCTCCGCCGACGCGCTATCGAGATCCTGCGCCGCCCCGGTGACGGTCCCGCGAAGATTTACCGGGGGCAGCCGCTCCGCTTCATACCGATCCTCCCTGCGCATGGCCCGTTGCCAGAGCGGGCGGCGTTCTGATGTCGCCCGAAGAATATCGGCGCTGGCAGATCGCGTGGCGCCTGCTCGTCGTCGGCGCGCTGCTGGCGCTGGTCGGCAGCGTCATCGCGTGGTGGCGCTGATGGCTGGGCCGAACCGCTCCACCGCCGTCATGCAGCGCCGCGTCGAGCCCGCCAACAGCCTGGACGATTTCCCGACGCCGCCCTGGGCGACCCGGTCGATCTGCGAATTCCTCGCCGGGCTGGGCTTCAAGCTGGGCATGTCGGACTGCCGCGAGCCCTGCGCCAATCGCGGGTTCATGGTTGCTCCCCTGCGCGAGTTCTTCGGCCACGTCATGGCGAGTGACGTGTTCGATTACGGCGTCGGCTTCCCTGTCCGGGATTATCTGTTCGGGCCCGATGGCCATTGGGATCTGACAGACTGGACGTTCCTCAATCCCCCGTTCCGGCTGGCCGAAGCCTTTATCGACCGTGCCCTCCGGCTGAGCCGGCAGGGTGTTGTGGTGATCGCGCGCAGCGCCTTCTCTGAAGGACAGGAGCGCGCGCTTTCGCTGTTCCTGCAGCGCCCGCCGAGCTTCGAACTGCAGTTCTCCGAGCGCGTCTGTATGCTCAAGGGGCGCCTAGTTCGCATCAATGAGATCGATCCCCTCGCGGAAAAGCCGAACACGAAGGCCAGCTCCGCCACCGCCTATTCGGTCTTCATATGGTTGAAGCGCGATGCTGCTCCCGCCGACACGCGCAAGCGCTGGATCGCGCCTTGTCGCCTCCGGCTCGAGCGCCCCGGTGACTACCCAGATTATTCCGATCTCGCGCCGGCGATCGCGGACGACGCCCCGCTGCTGGCGGGTGCGGCATGACGGTGCCTACCCTCACGATCGACGACCCTGAGCGCGGCGGCAGCGAGCCCGGCGCCTGGGCGCAGCACATCGAATTCATGAACCCCGCGCGCCCGGTGGAGCGCGAAACGGTCGGGCTGGGCGGAAGCGCCCGGGCACGGCGGGTCACATCCTCCTCCCTGGGAGAAGGCCGTGAAGCCCGACCTCACCGGAAACCCCTGCAAGGAGAATGATCATGGCGAAATCCGCCAAGGCGAAGACCGAAGAAGTCGTTGAGATCGAGAAGCCCGACTTTGAGCGAGCAGTTCGCATCTATCGACAGGATATCAAGCCGGCCAACGAGAAATCGGGGGAGCACGCCCAAGCCGCGTCGACTGGCTACAAGGCCATCAAGAAGGAATGCCACGTCAATTCGCGCGCGGCGAAGTTCGTCTTCCAGCTCGCCGGTGAGTCCGAGGAAAAGCGGAACGACGTTCTCCGCTCTGTGCGCGGGCTGCTTGGTGCCATGAACATCGGCATCACCGACGATCTGGTTTCGAGTGCCGAGGGTGAACCGAAGGCGCCCGTCATACCGACCGGCAAGCCGTCGCGCCCCGAGCTGGTGACTGTGCAGTAGGCGATGTCCGTTCTCGCACTAGATCTGTCCAAGGTGTCCACAGGCTGGGCGCTCTACAATCCCGATGGGATGGAGCGCCCGGCCTGCGGCACATGGGAACTCGGCTCGTCGATCACGTCGGCAGGCATGGTGTTCCTTCGGCTCCACCAGCGGATGAACGAGATCCACAAGGTCTCCCCGCTTTCTGCGGTCATTTACGAGAAACCCCGCCACCTCGACGGCTTCAATCAGCATTCGAACGAGGAATCGCACTTTCTCCTCGTGGGACTGGCGGCTCACGTTGACAGCTTCTGCGAGGCGGTTGGCGTGCCGAAGGTGCGCCACGCGAACCAGTCGACCTGGCGACGCCATTTCATCGGCAAGATGAAGCGGGGAACGAAGTCCGACACGCTCAAGGACTATGCCATCCAGCAATGCCGGCTGCTCGGCATCGAGCCGGGAAAGCACGACGCGGCCGAAGCCGTGGGCATCCTTGATTATTTCCTCCATCTGGAACGCATCACGCCACCATGGCGCCGGGACGAAGTGTTCCGCCAACCGCTCGGCTCTGCCGCATGACCGCCCCCGCCTTCATCATCACCACCTCTCCCCGCCTGCCCGGCGCGCGGCTCTCGCAGCCCGGCCATTGGGGAAACATGCCCTTTCCGTCCGTCGAGGCCGCCGAGCGGGAAGCCGCGCGCCTGGGCGGCTCCATCACCAAACGGGAACGATCCAGATGAACGGTAGACATCTCTGCCATCCTCCCGCCGACTTCGCCGAGCGCGCGCCCTCCATGTCGAGGGCGGAGATCGAGCGGGAATGGCGGATCGGTACGGGCAAGGCCCTGCGCTGGCTTGCCAGCATCGGCATCCACCGCACGAAGAAGCAACCGAAGCCGATGCCGCCCGGGTTCGCTGTCGCCGCGAAGACCATGACGACCGGCCAACTGCGCGCCATGTTCGGCCTGTCGAAATACGAGGTCGAGCGCCTTCGGAAGGCCCTCGGCGTCGTCGTCTATCGTAGCCGGCCGCGTATGGAGATCCCGGAGACCTTCCGCTCACTCGCCCAGACGATGACGGCGCCCGAACTCGCCGAGCGCTATGGCGTCAGCCGGAACCTCATCGCCACATGGCGTAAACGGCTCGGTATCCATGTTCCGACGCCGCGCTATCACCGCGACGGCTCGGTGAAGGTGTGCGGCCCGAATGCCAAGAGCATCGAAGACTTAGCGGCCAACCATCTGCGCCGCATCGCTCCTGTCTATAGAATAGGGCGCGACGGCCGGCAGAATCCTCGTGGCCGTGACTGGAAGTACGGCAACATCACCCTGAGCGGCCCCGATTTGATCGCGCGGGCCCGTCGGCGCGGATGGAACCCTGATGCCTGGAAGGAGATCCGGGCATGAACGACCGGACCGATGTCCAGCGGACCGCCGCGGTGAACTTCATCGCTCGCGAAACCGCCAAGCGCCCCGATATGCCGATCGAGCGCCTGTACGCTCACGCTGCGGAATATGCCGGCGCCAATACCGACCAGGTGCGGCGCTGGTGGGCGGCGCGCGCGCGGTGACGAACGCCATGGTCCCTATCGAGACATTGCGCCTGCTTGTGGCGAAGGGACTTTCTGCGTCCGACATTCTTGAGATTGCGGAGACGCTGGCCGTTACGCCGAGCGTTACGCATAACGCTGAGCCGGTTTCGGCGAATGCGTTGCGGCAGAAGCGTTTTCGAGATCGTCGCCGCAGTGAAAGCGTTACGCCGAGCGTTACGCGTAACGCAGTCGATAACGGTCAATCCGTTACCAGCGTTACGGTCGCCCTCCCCCTTCCTAAGCCCCCCCATACCCCCCAAACACCAACCCCCACGGGAATAGATCTCTTCGCGGGCGCGCGAGAGCCGGACCCGATCAGGGTTCCCGCTGCCCACCGGCTGGCCTGGGCGATGGCGACCTTGGGGGCGATCGCCGAGATCCGCCCAAAGGCCGGGGGCTTCCCCTGCCCGCCCGGCGTGTCGATCGAGCAATGGAAGGGCTTCGTCCAGCATCGCCGGCAGCACAAGAAGGGCGGGCCGCTGAACGAGCGCGCCTACACGCTGCTCTGCAACAAACTCGCCGAGCTGGCCGCCGACGGCTGGCCCCCGGGCGCCATGATCGACCTCGCCATCGAGCGCGGCTGGATCACAGTTTTCAAGCCTCACGACCAACGGAACTTCGGCAATGACACAGGAAATCGTTCAGGCAGGCACGACGGCGGTCGCTTCCGCGACGCCGTTCTCGGCGACCTCGCTCTCGGCCTTGATCCCTGACTGGCTGCAGCGTGACCTCGTCAGCGCGACGAGCTGGCATCTGCCGGCGACAATCCCACCCGATGCGCCGCGCCAGCTTCGCGCCGTTGCCCTTCGGTTCCGCGAAAGCATGAAGCAGCGATCGACGCACGAGGAGCGCACCGCCCTCCTCGGCGAGCTTCGCCTCAGGACCGCGACGCGGAACGAGAACGCGGATGAAGCGCGCGCCCGGTTCCGGCTTCTCCGCGCAGACTGCGAGCATCTGCCCGTCGAAGTGCTGAGGGAAGCCGTTCACGCCTATGGGCGGGAGAAGAAGTTCTTCCCGGTCGGTTACTCCGAACTGGCGCCGTACATCGGCAAGGCCCAGCATTTCCGGAACTCGGCAGCCTATCACCTCGCCAAGCTCGCGGACGAGGCCGAGCATGAATTGCGAGAGCGCGCCCGGCTCGCGGCCGACCCGCTCACCCCCGAGGCGATCGAAGAGATCAAGGCTCAGGTCGAGCGCGAGCTTGGGCGCCCCTGCGAGAGCCTGCGCGCGATCGTCGATACGATGCGCCCGCACATCCCGGCCGTGCCCCCGCGCAAGCCGACCCGGCAGGATTATATCGATCTCGGCGTCGACCCGGCTGTGCTGGATGCGGAACAGGGAGACGCCGCGTGACAGCCCCCCGCTCGTCCCTCGCGCCCTATGCCGAGTCCATGCGGGATCCGCATCCCGATCAGGGGTGGGAGGTCGCGAGTGATGCTTGGCACAAGCACGGGCTCGTCCTCTTCAATCTGGCGGAGGTCGAAAAGCGTCGCGGCTGGTCTGCCGCCCGGCAGGCGCGCAACCTAGCCGAGCAGTGCTTCGGGAAGCGAGGAGCACGGTGACAGGTTGGGACGAACAGGCAGCCGCGGCGGAGCGCAGGCGCATCGCAGATGCCTGGGCTTATAAGAACGAGGGCACCGCCCAGACGCACCACAATGCGTCCCGCATCGAGCAGGGTTCCCTCGCCCGGCTATACATGGCCGGGGACATCACGGCCGACCAGTTGGCCTGGGCCGTGGAGATCGGCGAGACTGCCGAACTGATTGAGCGTGACGTCGCTGTGCGCGTCGTATCGTATGAGCCCCGGATCGATTGTCAGGCCAGCGGGCGCGACGTGCTGGTCGAGGGTATCATGCGTGTCCGCCGCGAATGGGCGTACAGCCGGTGGCGCGCGGAACTGCCTTCTCCATCACGTGCCGTCCTCGACATGTTGGTCGGCGAACCCGTGTCATTTTCGACGGTTGCCCAGCGCTATCGCATCCATAAGCGCAAGGCCCGACGCATGTTGATCACGGCAATCGATCGCTGGTCGGTGTGGATGGAATTGGCGGAGGAAGAGATCGACGCAGCGACCGTCGCAGCAGCGCATGTGGGGCTCGTCTGACGTGTCGACCACAAAATCTTGTTGCAAAGTGGCCCGTGAAGGCCCTAAAAAGCCGGCAGAACAATTGGGCCTAGAGAAGATCGGCCCCGTTCAAACCCTGATTTCCCAACGATTTTCCGAACGCGCGAACTGGCGATTTCGGGCGGCGTCGAACTGTCTCGAAAATATTTCGGGCAGTGGCGCAAATGTCACGAGGCACTGAACATGGCGAGGCGCGCAGTCGATCCGTCGGCCCGCATCGTCCGGTTGCAGGCGGCGCGCGACATCCTCAACGCGGGCGACGTCCTGAACCTTGAGGAGATGGCGACGGCTGCCGGGATCACCTCCCGCCACCTCAAGCCGATGATCGACGAGGACCCGGATTTTCCGGTCATCCAGCGCGGTTCGGAGGGGATCGCGTGGCAGTTCGATGCCTATAAGGTGATCGCGCACATGATCGCCCGGGCAGAGCAGACTCTCGCCGAGCGCCGGGCGCGCATCGCGCGGTTGCAGGATCTCGCTGGCATCGTCGTCCCCGAAGTGCCGATGGATCTCTCGCTCCCGGAGATCCGGGAACTGGACCGGATGCAAACTGCCGCCCAGCGGCGGAAGATCGAGCAAGGCCACTACGTGCCCAAGGCCGATTTTCAGTCGACCGTCGGCGACCTGCTCGCCTTCTTCCAGCGGGAAACGCTGGGCCTGATCAGCCGGATCGATGCCGAGGGGAAGCTGCCGGCGGCCATCCGGGAAGCCGTTGAGGAGGATCTGCGCGACATGCTCGTCCGGACACATGACAGCGTCGCGAAGCATTTGGGCGCCGATGCTGGATGAAGATCGGCTCGAGGTTCTTCTCGAGACCCTGAGCCGCGACGGATATTGCGCCGACGCCAACGCCGAGACGCGCAAGCTGCTCGGAATGCTGCTCCCGCCCGAACGGGTGTCCACGATCGACTGCGCGGCGGAGCACCGTTATCTCCGAAACCCGGAGGGCAAGGGCAAGCGCCGCTACCTGGTCGCGCGCACGCCGCACATGCGGGGACCGCAGGATTCGCTCGACCGCCCGGACAAGCGGATGGTGGTCGTCGTCGGGCCGGAGCGGTGCGGCAAGTCGGTGGGCGGTGAGAACCATCTGTTCAAGCGGCTCCGCAATGGCCCGCTGACGGACACGATCATCTATCTGCAGGCTGACACCGACGTCGACAGCTATGCGGACAAGGAATTCAAGGATTTCTTCGACGCCGACCTGCACTCGGAAATCGCGGCGCAGATCGGCCCGAAGACGTCCGACAACAAGCGGGAATTGAAGCGGGTCGCCGGCAAGACTGTCCAGCTCCTCCCCGCCAACGACAACAATCTGCGCCAGAAAGAGGCGCCGTTTATCATCGCGACCGAGATCGACGGCTGGCGAAAGTCGGTCCGATCGAAGGCGGTGCAGGAAATCCGGGGCCGCCAGAAGAGCTTCGGCAACCAGGCGAAGGCCTATGTCGAGAGCCACGCCGACCTCGGCATGGACGGCCCGATCGTCACCGCGTGGAAGGATTCGACCAAGGGCGTGCCGTACTGGCCCTGCGCCGAGTGCGGAGACTGGTCGTCCCCTCACCCCCAGATCGCGCCGAAGGGCATGATCATGGAACTGGTCTATGTCCGGGACGATAGCCTGGGCGACCGGGAAAGGCTGGCGAAGGTGGAGAAGACCGCTCGGTTGGCGTGCCCGCATTGCGGCTCGCTGCTCGACGACGCGCAGCGTGACGAGATGGCGGATCGGGCTGTCTGGGTTTTCGAAGGCGAGACGATCGCGCGCGACGGAACCGTTACCGGAGAACCGATCGAGCATGAGGTCGACGGGTTCTGGATCCACGGGACCATGTCGAAGATCGTCCGGCTCGGCGCGATCGCGCGCGAATATGTCGCGGCGCTGGTGCTGTTCGAGCGAACGCGCAACCCGATCCCGCTTCGGCGCGCGATCGTGAAGACCAAGGGCGAGGCTTACGAGGGCAGTGGTGCGCGGCCGGTAACGGAGCGGACTCTGGAAGAGGCCGCGGAGAAGGGATTTGCCCGGGGCACGGTGCCGGCTGGTGTGGTTTTCATCACCGCTTCCGTCGATATCGGACATTCGAAATTCGATGTCGGCTTCTGGGGCTGGGATCTGGAGGGCCGGTGCTGGCTCATCGATCGGATCACGATCAAGCAGATCGCGGACAAGAACGGGATCGTCCGAGACATCCGGCCGCCGGAGCGGCTGAGCGATTGGTCGGTGCTGCGCGACCAGGTCATCGAGCGGAGGTTTCCACTCGTTGACGATCCTGAAATGGAGCTGCCGGTCGCTGTGACGTGCATCGATGTCGGCGACGGCCATGTCACCGCGAAGGGGCGCCAGTTCGCACAATCATGTGCGGACCTCGAATGGGTGGGCCGCAAGAGCCGCTTCTCCAAGGTGAAATTGATCCGGGGCGCAAAATCGAAGGACGCTCCCGAGGTCCCGATCAAGCCGACGGCGGTGGAGAAGGACGAGAACGGGAAGCAGCCGGATCCGCCCGTTTTCGAATGGCAGCTCGGCGTGTTCGAACTCAAGACGGTGGTCCTGGAGACGCTGTCGGTGGACGATGGGGGACCAGGCCAGTGCTTCTATGCGGCCGGTCTGCCGAAATCGGTCTTCGCTGAATACGTCGGCGAAAAGCTTATCGACGGCGAATTCGTCCGCACCGGGCCCAACGAAACACTCGACCTGCACGCCTATGCGCGTGCCGGCCGGCTGATGCTGAAACCGGATCGCCCGACCATCAATTGGGCGATGCCGCCAGCTTGGGCCCGACCGGTCCGCGCTACCGGCGATGCGGACCGTGCGGATGCACCCAAGGGCCATAAGAAGCGCAGCATTTTTGAGAAGTTCGACAGCCTTAACCGAAATGGCATGGAGCGATAATTGGCGAGTTCAACGGACATCAAGGCTGACATCGAAGCCGTCCGCGCTGCGCGTCGCGCGCTTGCCACTGGTGAGCGGGTCGATGAGGTCTGGCGTGATGGTCGACGCCTGGTGACGGGCAAGGTCACGCTCGAATCCCTCACAACCCTGATCGGGGTGCTGCAAAACGATCTGGCCGACGCCGAGGTCGCGGAGACTGGCCGCCGCCGGCGCCGTGCGATCGCGTTGGGATGGAACAACTGAGATGACGCTGGCGAAGCCTCGAATCCGCGTCCGCAGTGACGGGACGATCTCGGATGACGCCCGCCGCGCGTATCTGGATGGGCTCGGTGGTGCGGGTCGGCGCGACGCTGCTCGGCGCGATATTCCGGAGCTGAGCGGCTGGAACCCGCCGCCTGGTTTCGCCGGGTCAAACAGCTACGGCGAGCGCGACGCAATCCTCGGCCGGGCCCAGGACCTCGACAAGAACAATGCGTGGATCAATGGCGGCCTCGACCGGCGTGTCGAATCCGTCATCGGTGGATCGATCCGCCTCTCCGCTCAGCCGAAGATCGAATTACTGAAGCGCGACTATGAGTGGCGGATGAAATGGACGGGCGACGTCCAGGCGCGGTTCGATGTCTGGGCGAAGGACATCGAGCGGCGGTGCGATGCGCGCCAGACGCTCTTGTTCGGCCAGATCTGCCGCTTGGCCTATCTCATGTATCGCCGCGACGGCGAGACGGCGGCCGAGATCCGCGACGACGCGCGAGGCGCCACGAACACGACCAACGTCCTGCTCTTCGATGCCTTGCGCATCAGCCATCCGGCCGATCGCGCATTGATGGAGAGCCCCCTGCTCCGGAACGGGGTCGCATTCGATGCGCGCGGCGCACCGGTCGGCTATTGGATCAACTCGCGGCACCCCGGCGACCACGCTGCGTCGACCACGCGCGCTCGCTGGGATTATGTTTCGCGCTTCGGATCCACCGGACGCTCGAAACTGATCCACGTCTTCAATCCCCGCTTCGCGGAGCAGAACCGGGGGATTTCGAGCCTCGCGGAAGCGATGGTGCCGGCGAAGATGCTTGACCGTGTCGATCGAGCGGAAGTGCAGGCGGCGTTGAAGGCCGCAATCCTGTCGTTCTTCATCAAGTCGCCCGGGACGGTCGAGCAGCTTGAGCAGGCGTTGGCGCCCGACACCGACGCGAACACAGCAGATCAGTGGATAGCCGATTATCTCGACTATCGGACGAAGACGCCGGTCCGCCTCGATGCCGCCCAGATCGTGCATTTGCTGCCAGATGAGGACGTTATCACGCCCAACTCGAACCACCCGAACAGCAATTATCCGATGTTCGCCCGGTTCGTGCTTCAGAAGGTCGCGAGCTCGCTGGGCATCAGCTATCCTCAGCTCTCGCAGGATTGGGCCGGGATCAACTACTCGTCGGCGCGCGCGTTGCTCAATGAGTTGTGGCGCTCGTTCCTGGAAGACCGCCAGTTCTTCACGCAGCAGTTTTGCACACCGATCTATGCCGCCTGGCTCGAGGTCGAGGTCGCGAATGGCGATGTGAAGGTGCCCGGCGGCCCCGCCAATTTCTATCGCCAGAAGACCGCGATCTGCATGGCCGAATGGATCGGTCCCGGGCGCGGCTCGGTGGACCCTCTCAAGGAGGCGAACGCGGACAACCTCGAAACGGCTGCCGGCCGGAAATCGACGGTGGAGGCGATCCTGGAGCGCGGGCGCGACCCAGCGGACGTACTGGCCGAGGAGGCTTGGTACACCGCCGAGCGGAAGAAGCGCGACCTCCCTGCCGCCAACCACAATGTCAAAGCGGACGCGTCCGGAGGCGAGGATGGCGCCGGCGCTGGAAGCGAGGACGATCGTGACGGCGATGGGCGTCCGAATGAGCAGCAGGCGCCGGGCAAGCAAGGGACCCCGACAGAATGACCATGTTCCCGCTCTGGGCTGAGAGGCTTTACAATCAGCCGATCGCGCTCGACCGCTTCAAGAACGAGGTTCTGTGCGAGTTCGCCCAGGCGCGGATCCTCGGCACCCGTCCCGAAAAGATCACGGCGGCCACGCTCGACATGCGCGCTATGGCGGACGAGGCGTCTCGCTATACCGAGACCGGCCGCAAGGTTTTTGCCTCGAAGGACGACATCGCCGTCATCCCTGTGCGCGGCACGCTCGTCCATAGGGGAAGCTGGCTGGACGCGGATTCGGGGCTGATCGGCTACGACCACATCATTCGCCAGATGCGTGCCGCTCGGCATGATCCGGAGGTTCGGGGCATATTCATGCCGTTCGACTCCAGCGGCGGCGAATGCGCTGGGATGTTCGCCGCGGCGGAAGAGATCGCCACCATGGCGAAGGCGGAAGGCGGGAAACCAATCTTCGCCTATCTCGACGAGCGGTCCGCGAGCGCCGCCTATGTCCTTGCCAGCAGCACCGATCGCATCTTCGGCCGCAAGGAGGTGATGGGCGGATCCATCGCGGCGATCATCAACATGGTCGACAAGTCGAAGATGTATGAAAAAGCGGGTCTGGAGCCGATCGTCATTCGCGCGAAATGGGCTGATCGCAAGGCGCGCGGCCAGCCGGGCGAGAAGATCGACAAAGAGACGATCGACCGTCTCGAAGCCATCGTCGACGAGTGCAGTGACCAGATCGTCGAGCATGTCGCCGCGATGCGCGGGCTGACGGAAAAGGCGATCAAGGACTTGCGGGGCGAAGTCTTCACCGGCCCCGACCTCAAGCGTCTCGGCCTTTTGGACGAGATCGCGTCCGAGCGCGATGCCTGGGACGCGCTGGTGAAGGAAGCCCGGTCCGCCTGACCGGCCAGCACGGGAATCCAATCATGGCTGAAAGCAAGCGCCTCGCCGCGCATCGGGCCGCCGTGCTCGCTGCCGGCGAACGCGACCAGGAAGTGCCTCAACCGGACAAGGAGCCGGAGGAGGAAGAGTTGACCCCTACCAAACCGAAGGAGCCTGCCGTGGCAGACGAAAACGATCAGAAGGCGGCCGTCGATGCGGCCCGCACCGAAGGACACACCGCCGGGTTCAAGGCGGCCAACGACCGCATGAACGCGGTGATGGCCAGCGAGCACTATGCTGGTCGCGAAACTCTGGCGAAGACGCTGCTCGCGAACGAGAAGCTGAACGCCGACGACATTACGACCGCTCTCGCCGCCGCGCCGAAAGCAACCGCGCCTGAGACCCCTGCGCTCAGCGCTGACGAACAGCGCGCGGCGGCTGAGGAGGCTGGCCGCAAGGAAATGCGGGCGGCGCTCGACGACAACAAGAACAGCAACATCGATCCCGGCGCCGGCGCGGGCAAGCCCGACGCTCGGGCCGCCAGCGATGCGATCTGGAACAAGGCCTATGGCCTCGAAAACGGAGGTAAGTGAGATGGCGATCGCGACTTTCAACAACAAGCGCTCGGGCTGCTATCTGGGCGAGAGCGCGCCGCTCAACATCATCAACGAGGAAATCGTGGTCTCGTCTGGTGCCGGCGTCCTGGACGCTGGCACGGTGCTCGGCCGCATCCTGACGGGCACGCCGACTGTCACCCCGGGAACGCCGGTGAGTGGATCGGGCCAGACCGTCGGAAATGGCGCAGTCGGAAGCTGGACGGCAGATGCTGGCGCCCCCGATGGGGACTGGTCGATCACGTTCACGAACGAGGCGAGCAACCTGGGCAACTATCGGGTCAATCGTCCCGACGGTTCGATCGACGGCTACGGGGCCGTCGGCAGCCCGTACAATGGTGGCATCAACGGCACCATCGCGGATGGCGCCAATGACTGGAAGGAAGACGACCGGATCCCGTTCGCTGTCAGCTATGCGACGCGCTCGGTCGAATACGTCCAGCACGATCCGAACCTCACCAATGGCGGCCAGATCGTCGCCGGCATCCTCTTCCACTCCGTGGACGCGACCGCCGCCGATGTGAAGACCGCCGCCACCCGCCGCGGCCCCGCGACCATCAATGGAAATATGCTCACCTACAAATCCGGCATTTCCGACGCGCAGAAGCACGCCATCAACGAGGCGCTTCGAGCGATGGGCCTGGCCGTCCTGCCGCAGCACGCGGTCTGATCCAGCTTTTCTGAAAGGAACACTTCAATGCCCATCAGCATGGCAGTTTTCGGGGGCGATGCCTTCACCCAGGCCGCGATGATCCGTGGTCTCGACCGGCGCCCCTATATCCCCAATCAGCTCGACAGCATCATCGGCTTCGAGCCCGTGCGCGCCACGACCGATACGGTCTATGTGATCAGCCGGCAGCGTTACACCAGCCTGATCCGCTCGAGCGTTCGTGGCGCTCCGATCGAGATGGCCGAGCCCGATGACAAGAACGCGCGCCCGCTGCGGATTCCGCGTTTCGCCAAGGGCGACAAGCTCTTCGCGCACGAACTGGCGAACATCATGCCGCTCGAGGACGAGACCGAGGCCGATCGCGCGGCCGCAGAAGTCGCCCGGAAACAGGAAAAGCTCATCGGCGACGCCGAAGCAACGATGGAGTTCCAGCGGCTCGGCGCGCTCAAGGGCATCCTGCTCGACACCACCGGCGACACCCTCGTCAACTTCTGGACCGAGTTCGGTATCAGCCAGCCCAGCGACATCGACCTGACGCTCGACAACGCGAACCTCACGATCGGCGAACTGCGTGCCCTGATCGGCAGCAGCGTCGTCATGCCGATCGCTCGCGCCAGCGCCGCCGGGAACGATCCCCGTTTCCGCATCCGCGCCATCTGCGGCGACAACTTCTGGTTCAAGCTGACCGGCCATCCCGCCATCGAAAAGACGTACCTCAACTACGTCGCGGCTGCCGAGCTCCGCGGCGAAAAGCTGTGGGAATCGTTCGTTTTCGCCGGCGTGGAATGGTTCCACTATCGCGGCACCGACGACAACTCCACCATCTCCATCTCGACCAACAAGGCACATGTCTTCCCCGTTGGCGTGCCCGGCATGTGGCAACACGTGATGGGCCCGATGAACGAGAGTATGCCGCTGCTGAACCAGCCGGGCCGCCGCTACTACCCGTTCTTGGAGAAGGACAAGAGCGAGAAAATGCAGTGGGTGCAGCCTGAAATCTACACCTATCCGCTCTTCGTAAACGCTCGGCCGGATCTGGTCCTCACCGTCACGATCTAAGGGGGTCGCTATGCACAAGATCCTCAAGCAGAAGGTCTATCACGACGGCACCAGCATGATCGTGCTCAAACCGAACGACGAACATGAAGTGCCGGCGGCATTCATGGAAGATTGGATCGCGGAGAAGGTCATCGAGCGCGATCCGATCGGAGCGACCAAACCCATCCGCGCCTCCGCGCCGGCAAACGGCGGCGCAAAACCCCTGCAGGCTGGCGACTATTCCGCGACCCACCAGGGTTTCGGCAAGTACCTGATCGACGGTCCCGGTGTGGAGCCTGGTCGGGTCGTTCAGGGCAAGAAGGACGCCCAGACGCTCATCGATGAACTCGCCGATGCCCAATCGGCAGGCGAAGGCGACGACGTCTGATGTCCCTCCCCCCGCTCAGCAGCCTCGACGAAAAGCTCAACCGCGCGACCGTCGAGCTGCTGGGCGACCTTATCACCTACACCCCCGCCGGTGGCGCTCCACAAGGCGTTTACGCCTTCGTGGACTATAGTGACGCCGTCAGGGACTATGCCAGCAGCACCGCACGCGTGCAGGGCATGGAGGTCGAGGTCTTCGATCATGAGGTAGGTGTCGAGCCCACCGCTGAGGTGACGGTCCGCCTTCCGAGGCGGCCGGGCAAGATCTACCGCCCGATCGGCGTCGTCCGTAACGAGAGCGGTACCGGCTGGGTCTTCGCTCTCAAGGAAGTGAAATGACCGAGCGCGTCCCGGCGCTGCGCAAGATCCAGCGGGCTTTCATGCAACTGGTCGAGACCGTCCGCCCGGACCTTTGCGGCTTCGCGGATCGGTCCGATGCCGAGCCCCTGACGGATGCGGAGCGGCCCGGCTACATCATCCGGATCGCGCGCGTCTCATTCGACATCGCGCCCGAGAACAACCAGACCTATTGCCGCGCCACGATCTCGCTTGACCTGCAGAGCGGTGGCGAGGCTGGCGAAACGATCGACGAGGTCAACCAGCGCTCGATCGCCGACATTATCGGCGCGATCGGCAACGACCGGACCCTCGGCGGCCGGCTGCAAGAGATGCAGGAAGCCGAAGCGTCCGGGTCCGAGCTGGATGGCGCCGATGTCGGCACCGCCATCCTCGATATCGACATCTCCTTTTTCACGCCCCGCGGCGATTTCTACACGATCGTCGGACACGGCGGCGTCCACTTCTGACCCCGTAACCAGGAGCCCCCAAATGGCTGAACAGCAGAAAACGGCCCCAGCGGCCGAACCCGTCGACGCGTCCTCGGGCGAGCCGCCCCGCTACGCCGTCGAGAAGAAGAAGGTCCATCCGAAAACCGGATGCACCGACTTCAACAAGATCCACGAGGAGGCCCTGGCCGCCGACAAGGCCGCCAAGCGCGGCGAAACCAAAGGAGACTGATCCATGACGGGACTCGTCGTCTCGAAAACCGCGCTCGCGATCGAATTGCAGGTGTCGGCGGACACCTGGAATGCGCCGGACACAGCGGACCTCCTCCCCATCGCCAACCTGCGCCTCCAGGAAAGCGGCGTCACCGTGCAGAACCCGGAATATACGGGCTCGGTCCATGAGCAGGGCGATATCGTCGCCGGCTCGAATGTGACGCTGTCGTTCGATGTCATGCTCCGGCCGCCGGGCGGCTCCGACGTGCCCTCGGCAGGCGCGTTCCTTCCCGGTCGCGTCCTGCGCATGTTCAAGTTCACCGAGAACCGCGTGACGTCCGCCATCCCGGCTTCGCCCGAAGCCCTTTCGGCTGGAAGCACCACGGGCGCGACGCTCGGCGCGGGCGCCGCCGGCACGGCGGATCTCTACAAAGGGCTGCTGGTCAAGCTCAGCGACAATCAGGGCGGCAACGTCCCCAAGGCGCTGACGATGATCCGCTCCTATTCGGCATCGAAGGTCGCCACCTTCGCGGAAACGCTCGGCGGAAGCCCTGCGGCGAACTACCAGATCCCGAAGCAGCTCCAGTATCACCGCGACATCAGCGAGACGGACGCGCCGGTCGCCAGCATCTCGGTCTGGCTCGGTGGCATGCGTTACGACCTGATCAACTGCGCGGGCTCGGGTCTCACCTTCAACGTCCCCACCTCGACGCGCGACCAGGCGCAGGTGCCGGTCATGAACGTGACCCTGAACGCGACCGTCTATGCGACCGTCGATGATCCCACACCCTCGATCCCGTCGCTGGGTGCAATCCCACTGTTCCGCGATGGCGATCTCTGGGTGGGCAATGTCGCGGTCGGGGGCTCCTCGCTGACCCTCAACATGACGGCACGCTCGGCCGCGCCGCCGAACCCGAACAAGCCGGACGGCTCGGACGCCTCCCAGCTCGTGGGGTTGAAGCCGACCGCGAGCCTGAACCTGCAGAAGTACCTCAAGGCGACGTTCGATCCACGCGCGCTCGCCTCGGCCCAGACCTATCATCCGATCTGGGCGATGTGGGGCTACACGGCCGGGAACATCGTCTCGCTCGGCGTGACCGACGCGCGGTTCAATTTCCCGAACCCCGAGGCGAACGGCGATTTCTGGGCCGACGGCCTCGATATGCTGATCGATGTCGCCACGAAGAACGTCAGCATCGTCTTCCCCTACTGATCAAGGAATCGACTTCATGGGCCACACCCCCGTTGAAGCGGGCGAGATCCTGGACTTCACGCCAGCATCGCTCAGCAATCTCCCCACGCCCCCGGTCTTTCAGTTGAAGCCGGGCACGCGGCGCGACCGCGAACTCTATCCCAAGCGCCTCCGGATCGAGGGGTACCAGATCCATTCCGACGCAGCGATGCGGCTGGAAGCTGAGCGCGGCCTGCGCGAACTCTGGGATGAAGCCACGTTCGAAAAGAACATCGGCCGCCTCCGCCAATATTGGGACGCGATCGACGCGCACGCCAAGGAGCACGAGGGCAATCCGAACCCGCCCCAACTCGAATATGACGCGGACGAGCAGCGGGATATCATCAGCCTGATCAACCGCATGACGAAGGCGTGGGAGCCCCTGCGCGAGATGGAAGCCGACATCGTCGACTATCACCAAGGCTCGCCCGTCGTGATGCTGTCGCTGGTGCTGATCGGCTGGCGCCACCTGGACGTCACATTCGCGAAGGCAGAGGGCGTCGTCTCGCTCGACAAGATCGAGCAGGTCGAGAAGGCGCTCCGCAATATCGAGAAGACCGCCCGCGAGCAGGGCATCGAAGGCGTGGGCCCCGACGGCACAGCCTTCCTCGAACTATGCGTGAAGGCCGGCCAGCGCCTGTTCCTGTCGGATGCACAGGAAAAAAACTCGTCATCGCCTGCGCCATCGTCAGCGATCCAGCCGGATTCGACGGAGAATGGGCAGGCGTCGGAGAGTGGTTCATCGAAGGCGCCGGCACGTTCCAAAGCAACCCCCGCAGCCTCGTAGGCGAAGAGGAGTTCGCCTTGATCCGCCTCTACCGCCAGTGTGATCGCGGGATGATGGGCCATGTCTGGCCGGACGGCGGCGCGCTGCTCGACCAGCCGAATGTGCTCGTCGACGCCTTCGCAGTGATCGGCGGCGCGCTCGAACGGTTCCGGAAGAAGAAATGATCCGTCGACGGCTGGAGATGGATTGGTCCGCGAACATGCGGGCCTTTCGGAACATGTCCGCGAAAAAGGCTGAGCGTGTCGCACTTCGCGCGAGCGATCGCGGCGCGCGTATGGCACACGCCAGCATCCGCGAGGCATTCTCGGCCGCCGGCGCGGCGCGGCTTGGTCGTGCGATCGGCCAGACGTCCGACCTGCAAAAGGGTGGTCGGGTCCATCGCACCGCCACCGGCTTCTCCGCGTCGGGCGTCGTGTTCATCCGCACCCGCAGCGAGCGAACCGTCGGCGCCATCATCTCGTACACCGAGGGTGCGGACATCCAGCCGCGCAAGGGGCGCTGGCTCTGGATCGCGACGGATGAAATCCCTGCGCGGGTCGGTCGGTACCGGATGACGCCCGCGCGCTACAACGCCAGCGCCCTCCCCTCGCGGATCGGCCCTCTCGTCGAGGTGCCGGGCGACAATCCCGGCGAGCGCCTGCTGATCGTCCGCAATGTCACCACGTCTGCCCGACCGCGTTCCGCGCGGCGGATGCCCAAGAACGGTCGGGTGCGCCCAGGTCGCGAGGCTCAAGAATCGATCGTCGCGTTCGTCGGGATCCGGCGCACATCGCGCGTTGCCAAGGCGAACGCCCGGGCGATCGTTCGAGGTGTGCAGCGTCGAATGCCGGCATTGTTGTCGGAGGAATTCCGGCATCATCGAAATTAATCGTCAAACGACCATAGCAATTTATCGATGTACGAAGCCTACGATCTACGCACGGAAACTCGCGCACAATCGCTAACACAACCCTTGCACCGCAACGGTATTCGCACCATCTACGTAGCGTGACGTCCTTGACAATCTTCTTTCAAGCGTTACGCGTGCGGGTCAGGACACACCTGTCCTCCTAGGGCGAACGAAAAATTTGCGATTTCTGGAGCGATCCCGTCAATCGCACGTTAACGACTCGCGCCTAGAATATTGCAGAGCTAGGAGTCTAACATGTCAGATGAAGGGAGCGTACCGATGTCCGAGTGCAATCGTTTATTGCGCACCCTCTTCGATCATGGAGAGGAGCGGAAGCACCTCGACGTGAAGTTCTTTACCGGCCGCTCGCCCGAGCTTGGCCGTGAGCGCCTTTGCGCTGAGGCGAACTCCGCTCTGCTCCAGATCGATCAGAGGATGGTCGACGGCGACGAGAGTTTCGCGGAAGACCTGCATTATGTCGAGGTCAAGGACTTCGTCCAGGCATTGTAATTCGGGCCGGGGGGCTATAGACCCCCCGCCCCATGAACGTCTACGAACACTTCTCTTGCTACACCATTCTGCCAATTAAATTGGCGGACGTGCGCGATCACATCTTGGAGATTTCCGAGGTGCAAAAGATCGTGCGCTACAAGGTAGACGTCGATCCCAGCATTCTGATGGGAATGCTCAGGGTGTATGAAACACCGGACGGCAAAAAAATCGCTGAAATCGCATACAGCGCGAACATGGACGGTGTTTGGCAGCGTCTCGTCTGCTGCAAGGAAATGATGAACCTCACCGATGGCGATGGGGCGACAGCAGCGACTCGCGAAATGGTGCAGACGCTGATCCAGGAAATGGTCGTTCCGCCCGAACTCGGCATGCACAGAGTTTCGGCGGCGGATCACATCGGGTTGCTTCATGCGCTTATGGTGTTGATGCCGCGGGACGCGCTTGCTGAGCTTCGGCCGAAATACGATGAAGGACTTATCACGGCCCAAACCGTGGCTCGGATAGCGCAGATCCCAGAGCAGTACGCCGAACTCGTCCTATCGGACGTCTGGATGAGCTTGGTGAACAGTATCGGTTAGTAACCGATCACAATTCGAAGGCAACGAAGCCGCTCGGGAAACCGGGCGGCTTTTTTATTGGCGAAAGGAAACTGAGTGACGGACGACTCGACCGTATTTCCCGCGTTCATTCGCGCGACGTACGACGACTCTGCCGGCGGCTTTCCAGCGTTCGAAAGGGCGGCGCAGTCGTCGGCCAATCGCACGCGTCAGATCTTCGAGGGCGCATTCGGCGAGATCGGCCAAACGGTGCAGCGCGCCATGGCCGCCGGCCTGGGCACGAACGGCGCCCTCAACCTGAATGTCGGGCAGTTCCGTCAGGCGGCGGCAGAAGCAACGGCGTACGAGCAATCGGTTCGGAACCTCCTTCGCACCGCCACACTGCTTGCCAAGGAGACGGGCGACACCAGCGCCCAGACGCGCAGCTACATCCAGGCGCTGAGCGCTCAGTCGATCGAGGCCGAGCGCGCGACGGCGCAGGCGAACGCCCAGGTGGCCACCTACACCAGGCTCCAGACGGCGCTCGACGCGACCGCAGACCGGAACAGCCGGCTCGCGCAGTCCTATCGGGCGCTCTATGCGGAACAGGCGGCGCAGGCCCGCGCGGAAGTGAATGCTCGCAACTTCCAGTCGGGCATCAACTCGGCCTTCGCGCCGGGGCTCCGCGGCTCGGCGGGGAACGCCGCTGCGTCGGCCGCCGTATTCGAGGCTGCCGCTCGCGAGGCGGACGATTACGCGCGCGCTGCGGCGAACCTGCGCAACCAGCTAGACCCGATGTATGCGGCCCAGCAGCGTTTCGACCGCGAGATGGTGACGGCCGATCGGCTGCTTGAGGCGGGTGCGATCTCCACCCGCGAATATGCGCAGGCGCAGCAGCTCGCGCGCCAGGCGTTGCAGGGTACGGCGACACAGGTTGCGGGCGCAGGTCGCACCTTCGAGGAAATGACCGGCGGGCTGGGGCGTCAGCGGTTCGCGTTGATCCAGGTCGGGCAACAATTGCAGGACGCGACGGTCGGATTTGCCTCAGGTCAACGCGCCGCCGTGATCTTCGCTCAGCAGATTCCGCAGCTTGGTTTCGCACTGAGCGGCTTCGAGGGGTCAACCAACAAGACGCTCAGCACCCTGGGACGTTTCGGCACCTGGCTATCGGGCCCCTGGGGCTTCATCGTACTAGGTGCGGCGACCGGCGCGGCATTTTTGGCGGAGTCCCTGCTCGGCGTGGGCTCAGCCAGTGATAAGACCCAGGGAAAAACTCTGTCGCTGAGCGATGCTCTCGACCGCTCCAGATACGCAACCGACGAAGCCCGGAAGGCGCTGGTTGCTTACAATGAGGAGCAGGATCGAGCGGCCGAGAAGACCGAGACCGCAATACGCGCAAACAAGAGGAAAGCGGAGGGCGATCTCGCCGCAGCCGTGCAGAAACGTCAAGAACTGGTCGCGGAGATGGGCCGCGCCAATCCACTGCAGGGCGAAGGGCAAAGCGGGCTTACCGAAGCTACCGCGCGCTCAATTCAACGGCGCCGACTTAGCGAACAGGATGCCATCATCCAGACGCTGCAAAAGAACATCCGCAATTTCAATGCAGAACTCGCGGTGCCAGCAGCTAAGGCCGCCGTTGACCCCCTTGCTGCGATCAATCGCCAGTACGACAACATGGCCGATGCCGCTGTCGCTGCTGCACGCGGAAACGACAAGCTGTCAGCATCGCTCGAGCGGACGCTTATTGGCATCGAAAAACAGCGGAAATCCGCGCTGGATGCCCAGCGTGAAGCCGAACGCGCCGCCAACAAGACCGTTCGCGGCGATCTCGCAGAATTCATCCTGCCCGTGAACGGCCGCATCACCTCCGGCTTCGGCTCGCGCGCGGCGCCGATCGAGGGCGCATCGACGAATCACCGGGGCATCGACATCGCCGCGCCGTTCGGTAGCGCCGTGAAGGCCCCGCAGGTCGGAACAGTCAAGGCGATCGGCTTCGACCCCAAGCTCGGCAAATATGTCGTGATCGACCATGGCGCCGGCACGACAACGCGGTTCGGCCACCTGTCCGACAATTCCGTCGTGAAGGAAGGCCAGATCGTGCGCCAGGGCGACCTCATCGGGCGCGTCGGCAGCACCGGTAACAGCACGGGCAACCACCTCCACTACGGCGTCTACCAGAACGGGAAGGCCGTCGATCCGCGCGGTGGACAGTTCGGCATCGATTCGATCGCGGCGCTGGAAAAGGCGGAGCGCGAAGCGGCGCAGGCCGCGAAAGATCTCCGCAAGGATCTCGAAGGCGTCCTTGGCCAGCTCGACCCCGTGCGCGCCGCCGCCGAGCGCTACGCGGAAACTCTGGCAAAAATCGCAAGCCTTCAAGCGGTCGGCAAAGCCGGCGGCGGCCTGTCCGCCGAGGAAGCCGAACAATATCGGTATCGCCTCGCGCTTAAGCGCATCGATGATGCGGCGCGCGCCGAGCAGGAAGCGAACCAGCGCGTGCTCGAGCAGTATGGCGCCGACATCGAGCTCGCGACGGACGACATCTCCGATCGCATGGTAAGTGCCGGTCGCGCCGGTGCGCAGGCGTTCCGCGACGAGGGACTGGCCGCCGCGCAGGCGATCGCGCAGGTCTTCGGTGGTCGGATTGGATCGCTCGCCGCTTCGATCCTCGGCATCATGGAGGGCTCTAAGACCGGCAATTACAATTCGGTCGGGGGCCGCCTTGGCGGCGCTCTCACGCTATTGAGCGGCGCCAGTTCGAAGCGGTATCTGACCTTCGGTGCCGACATCAACGCCGACGGCAGCCCTGCCGCCGACCCGCGCAAAAACTACCAGGTGATGCGTGCCATTAACCCGGGCTTCGGCGACGGCTTCTCGAAGGGCATCGATAAATTCGGCACCGACCTCAAGGGTATCTTCAAAAAGGTCTTCGGCGATGGGCCGATGTCGGCGCAGGTCGGCCAGGCGCTCGGTTCGGCTGTCGCCGGCGCACAGTTTGGCGGAGCAATCGGTAAAGGGCTCACCGACGTCCTGGGCGTGAAGGGCAGCAAACTCGGGTCGCAGCTCGGCGGCGCGATCGGCGGCGCTGTCGCGGGCCCGATCGGTTCGATCATCGGCGGGATCCTTGGATCTGTCGTCGGCGGAGCCTTCAAGAAGACGCCGACCGGTTCGGCGACCATCGGCGTCGGCGCCAACGGGGAACTCGTCGTCACCGGTCTGTCCGGATCGTCGAAAAAGCTGCGCGAGGCCGCAAACGACAATGCGGGATCCGCGCTGACATCGATCGAGCGGATCGCCGAAGCGCTGGGCGCGACCGTCAATGCCAGCCGAGGTTCGGTCTCGATAGGCTTCCGCGACAAGAATGCCCGCGTCGACGTGACTGGTTCCGGCATCACGAAGACGAGCCGGGGCGCGATCGATTTCGGGTCGGACGTCGAGGCGGCTGTCAAATATGCGACGCTTGACCTGATCAAGGACGGCGTGCTCGAAGGGCTGCGTGCCGGCACCCAGCGGCTCCTCACCAACGCGAAGGATCTCGAGGCGGGCCTGGACAAGGCACTTAAGTTCGAAAGCATCTTCACCAGGTTGAAATCCTACACCGACCCGGTCGGCGCCGCGCTCGATGCGCTCGACAAGGAATTCAAGAACCTGATGAAGATCGCCAAGGAGGCGGGCGCTTCGTCCGAGGAGATGGCGGATCTCGAAAAGCTCTATGGGATCGAGCGCAAGAAGGCGATCGAGGAAGCCGCCGAGAGCACGATCGGCTCGCTCAAGGAGTTGCTGCGTGAGCTGACGGTCGGCGATAATGGCCGGTCCCTGCGCGATCGCCGCGCCGCCGCATTCGCCGAGTTCGATCCGCTGCGCGCCCGTGTCGCTGCCGGCGACCAGACGGCCTATGACGCATTCGCCGCCGCGTCTCAGACCTTGCTCGACATCCAGCGCCAGATCAGCGGCAGCGGCGCGGACTATTTCGCGCTGCTCGACGAGATCACGGCGCTGACAAAGTCGGCTATCTCGGGCGTCGAGAACGTCACGTCGATCTCGGCGGCGCGCGACAGCATCTTCAAGGCCGCCGACCTTTCGCTGACGGTGGACAATGCCCCCGTGACGAGTGCGATCGACCGCATGGCGGCTTCGATCGTCGCGCAGCTCAGCGCCACCAACCAGAACCTGGGGACGCTCATCCGTCTCCAAGGGCTCGGCGGTGGCGGTGACGACATCTATTTCCAGAACATCGCGAACTTCTAAATGCTGATCCTCGCTGAACTCGCCCCGCTCAATCCAGCGAGCGGGACGAGGGTAACGCTGCGCGCCGCAAATGCGCAGATCCGCAGCATCACCGGCCTGAACAATCAGGTGTGGTGGCCCGCGATCTCGTCCAGCCCGACATTCGCGATCCAGCTCTTCGACGGCGACTTCACGAGCGCGGTCGTGCCCGGGAGTGCGGCGTTCGTGCTGCAGATGGACGCGCTCGCCAAGCAGGACCCCGCGGCGCGCGGCTATCTATGGCAGGGCGCCGACATCACCTTCTATTCGGGCAACGCTGGCGACGCCTGGCCATGGCCGGTCCGCTTCGTCGGGGAGATTACCCGCTATGAGGCGCAGGGCGACACGCTCCGCCTGACGGCCGAGGTGAAGACCTCGACCTTCGAGAAGGACGTGCTCTCCTCCACTTACGCGGGGACGACCGGCATTGAAGGCGGCGCGGATCTTAAGGGGAAACCCAAGCCGTGGCTGTTGGGCCGGTGCTTCAATGTCGAGCCGATCCTGATCAACTCGGTCGACTCGGTCTTCCAGGTCTCAGCCTATGGCCCGATAGAAGCCGTAAACGCCCTCTATGAGCGCGGCGCGACCTTCGGCGCATCCTTCGGTGACTATGCGAACTATGCCGCCCTCGTGGCAGCCGCGATCCCCGCAGGCCGGTGGGCGACCTGTCTCGCATCCGGGCTGATCAGGCTGGGCGCCCCGCCCTATGGTGTCATCACCGCCGACGTCGACGGCGACAATTTCGGGGGCACCTGGCGCCGGCGCACAGGCGAGATCATCACCAGGATCGCAACGGGCGCTGGCATCTCGTCGGGCGATCTCGATGCGGTCTCGCTGGCGGCCCTCGATACGGCGCTCTCCACGCTGCCGAATGTCGGCCGGATAGGGCTTCACCTCACTGAGCAGATCACCGTTCTTGAACTGGCTCGCGACCTTGCGCTCCCCTGCAACGCGCAGGCCGGCGTGTCGTGGACTGGCAAGCTGTTCGTCACTAGGATCTCGACGTCCTCTCCGACCCTCACGCTCGATGCGCAAGGCCGACAGCTTCCGGCCGTGTCTCGGTCGGTCGAGAGCGATGTGTCGCCACCGTACAAGCGGATCGTCATGGGCGCTGCGCGGTCCTGGCGCGTTCACAGCTTCGACGAGATCGCATTCGATGCCGAACTGGTCGACCGGGGCACCTATGACGCCGCGACGGTCTACCGGAACGGCAACATCGTCAGCCTGTCGAGCGGCGCGCGGTATCTTTACATCAACGATACGGCGACGTCAGGCAACGCGCCGCCCAACCCGACCTATTGGGCCGCCTATGGCACTGGCCCGACGCGGAATGTGAACCGGGGGGACTGGACCGCCGGCACCGCCTATGTCGTCGGCGATTACGTCTTCTACAACGGCGCCAGCTATGACGTGATCGCCGATCATACGGCATCGGGAGGGTCGCCGCCGCCGAATGCCAACCTCGCGCTGCGCGCAAGCTCGGTCATCGATATCGTCCTATCGAACCCGACCGCGTCAGTCGCGACGGACGCCGACGGTGCGAACGGCGACTTCACCGCCGCGCTCGGTACGCTCAAGGTGATGTATGGCGGCGCGGACGTCACCGCGGCCTCGACGCTTTCTGAGGTGAGCGAGACCAATTGCACCGGCGATGTGAACACGGCGACGAACACGCCGGTCGCCGGGCAGCCCAAGGGCTATTACCGCGTGACAGCGATCGGCGCCGCGACGGCGGTCTATCGTGTCCGCGCGGTCTATAACCCCGGCGGCGGCAACATCACGATCGAGAAGGATTTCACGCTCAGCCGCGTGAAGGGCGCCGCGTCGGTCCAAGTCATCGCCGACCGTGCCCAGATCAATTATTCGATCGTGACCGGCGCCGTGGCACCGTCGACCCAGACGACCAATTTTACGGCAATTCCGCTCGGCTCGGCCGCCACCATCACATGGAAGGTCTTCAACGATGCGGGTGTCGAGCTGACGCCGACAAGCTCGTATCTCTCGAATGTCACCGGTTTGACCACGGCGATGACGGCCAGCCAGTTCAACAGCGCCGTCGGCGCGGGCAATTACATCTATGTCCGCGCCTATGTCGGCAACGTCCTGGCGCCGCTCGCGATCGGAAGCGCGGACCTCCGGAAATATGTCGTGCCGGAGCCGCGCTGGTGGACCTTGGGCCCGGTCACGAGCAATGTTCGAACGGACGGCTCGGGCGCGCTCGACCCGCCGACCCAGACCACCGTCATCACCGCCGCATTCACGGCGCTCGCGGCAGGTGCGACGATCACCTGGACGCTGTTCGACGGCAACGGCAATGCGCGCACGCCGCTCGCCACCTACGCGACAGTGAGCGGCACGGGCAATGTGACGCTCTCGATGTCGGGCTCGCAATTCCTTTCATGCGCGAACGGGACCGGCAAGGTCCGGGCCGTCGCCACACTGTCGGGTTCGGGCACCGCATATGACGGCACCCCGCTCGAGGCGCAGATCCTTGAGGTTGGCGACGGCGCAAGTGCGATCGGGCTCAAGATCAAGAAGTCCCGGGATTCGATCACCTATAACGGCCAGGGCTTCATCTGGCCGGCATCCCAGAGCATCGATTTCACGGCGATGCGGCAGAACCTCCCAACGGGCACTGTCACGTTCGAGGTCCGCGATGGCGCGAACAACCTGAAAACGCCGCTGGCGACCTATGGAACCGTCGTCGGGGACGTCCTCACGATGACGGAAACCCAATTCGAGTTGGCGCGCGGCCAGACCCAGACGGTGCAGGTCCGCGCCTATATCGGGAGCAGCGAGGATACCGCCACCGTCAGCGGCACGCCGGTTCCGATCGCCGGCTATAACGAATGGCCGGATCCGCTGCTGAATACGCTCGACCGTAACTTCGTCGGCGGCGCGATGGCGGCGCCGTTCGCGGTGCTGTCGAATGGCGACACCAACGGCTGGAAATACAAGAATTACGTGCGCGTGCTGTCGACCACGTCGCCGACCACCGAGTATTTCCACAAGGTCACTGACAAGATCCCCGTCCGCAAGGACGGCGAGCGCTTCTGGGCCGGGTTCAGCGGCGGCGTTGGGCAGGGCAGCGGCGCGTTGATGTTCGGGATCTACGTGCTCTTCCGTAACCTGGCGGGAACGCAGGTCGGCAGCACCACGCGCATCGGAACGAGCAACACGTTCACCCCGGCGAGCAACGGCAACTGGCCGGAAATCGTGGGGGCACCTGTCGATGCGCCGGCGGGCGCGGCCTTCGCCGAGGTGGGCTGGTGGCGTGATGATCACGGCACCATCACCTCCTCTCAGGCGCATGGCGTGACGCCCTATATCCAGCGCACCCAGCCGGGGGCGGATCAAACGCGGGGAGCATTCCCGAACATCGTACCTGTGACTGTGCCGCCGTCCGGGACGATCGTGCTGAATGCCGACTGGAAGGGCGCGGGCCTGCCATCGGCGGTGAAGCTGAAGTTCAATCGCTCGTTCGGCAATGCCGATGTGTCGAGTTCCGCAACGTGGTCGATCCTCAAAACCAACGATTGCTCGGCCTCGTTCGGCTCATCCGGGCTCGCGACGCTGACGCCGGCGGCAAGCACCTTCACCGTCGCGGGCGCGCAGGTACGCGTGAAGAGCGCCTATGACGGGGTGGAACTGACGGAAGTTGCCCGGATCGAGGTGAGGCTTGCGCCTCCGCCGCAACCGGACAGTTCATCGACAATCGTGGTGGGCAACCCGACGTCCTTCGACCTGACCGCGCCCGATTACACGTCGAACACGGTGATCGCCGGCCCGCTCACGATCAATTCGATGACGGGAGGGATTATCTCTGGGTATTTCGCCTGTGTCGTCACGGCAGATGCCTATGGCAGCACGGGCGCGGGCTTCACCTGCAAGGCTCAATATCGCGCCGTCGGCGGCGGATCGTGGACCGACTCGCTGGGAACGACGGTCGTTGTCCCCGCCGAAGACCCGGACAATTTCGGCACGCGCGGCATGCGGCTGCAATTTGGCGCCACCGGCCTGACAAACAATACGAACTATGAGTGGCGGATCATCGCCTATCGTACGACTGCGAACCACATTTACGGCCAACCGCTGCTGTTCGCCCTTAACAGCGGAGTGCAGCTTTGAGCCATCCCACCCACTTCATCGTCGGGCCCGACGGGGTCGCGGACCGCGTGTTTTCCGATGGCTACCCGCCGGAGGCGCTGATCGAGCTACCGGCTGGCCATTGGAATCTGCCGCGGATCTGGGTCGTTGACGCGCAAGAATGGTGCGAAGACCTCGAGGGGGAGCGCTCGAGGATCTGGGATGATGTGAAGGCGCAGCGCGCGGCGATCCTCTCCGGCGGCTGCGACACGCCGATCGGCCGCGTCGATACCGATCCCGACAGCCTGAACGCGATCGACCGCCTCGTGGCTGCCGCGCTCGCGGACCCGGCTGGCTGGAGCGACGTGTTCACGACCGCAGACGATAGCGACGAGCCGGTCGACCATGACGCCATGCTCGCAATCAAGGCCGCTGTCGTTGCGCATGAACAGGCGGTCCGCGCCGCTGCGCGCGACGTGCGCGACCAGATTTACGACGAAAGCGTGACCACGCTGGCGCTGCTCGAAGCGGTGCCGACCGATCTGGCGGAGAGACTGACATGACGACCGCACCACAATCGAATTGGAGTTTGGGGCACATGATGAATGGTTGGGTCGAGGCTCTTCTCGCGAAATATGGGGCAATTGCCGTCGGCCTGCTGTTCGGCACGTCCGCCAAATATGCGCTGGCGCTGGGAGAAGGGCGGCGCGTGACGACGCGGATGGTCGTCATAGACGCACTGCTGATCGGTATGATTGCCCTGCTCGCTTCCGAAGCGGTCGCGCGGCTGGGCGCAAGCGGTCACACCGCCGCGACAGTGGCGGCCCTGTTCGCCGTCTCGTCCGATCGCCTCATCCGCCTGATCCGCACACGGTTCCTCCAGCGCGTGGACGCCGAGCTGAAATCGCAGGCGGACGCGATCAAGGCGGCCGTGCGTGAGGAGATCCAGGTCGAGCGCTCCGGCGCCGCCATCATCGACGACACGATCAGCGGCAAGGCCCCCGCCGAATACACGGCGCTGCGCCCCCGCCCAACTCTCGAACCGGAGGACACGCAATGACGATTGAAAGCATGATCGAAACCACGATTGGCAAGGAGGGCCGTTATTCCAACCACCCTTCCGATCGCGGCGGAGAGACGATGTGGGGGATCACCGCCGCCGTCGCGCGCCGCAATGGCTATGCCGGCGCCATGAAGACGCTGCCGCGCGAGACGGCGAAAGCGATCTATCGCCATGAATATGCGATCCGCCCTGGCTTCGCCGCCGTGGCAGAAATCAGCCCCATCGTCGGTGAGAAGCTGTTCGACACGGGCGTCAATATGGGGCCTGGCGTTCCAGCGCTTTGGTTTCAGGAATGGCTCAACGCCTTCAATGGCCAGGGCAAGCTCTACCCGGACATCAAGGAAGATGGCGATGTAGGCCCTGCCACGCTTGCGACGTTCCGCACCTATCTGAAGGTGCGCGGCGCGGATGCTGAGCGGGTCATGTTCGAAGCGCTCAAATGTTCGCAGGGTGAGCGTTACAAGAACCTCGCACGCGCCCGTGCGGCCAACGAGGATTTCGTCTACGGCTGGATACGGACGAGGGTCGCATGAAGGGGCCCGGTTGGCCCGACGCGCGCGGGTGGATTGGCCTGGGTAGCTTTCTGCTCACCCTCGCCGTCATCGCAATGATCCTGTTCGACCGGACCTTGCTGCGCGACGACTTCTTCAAGGTGATAGCGACCGCAATCATCTTGAACGGCTGGAATAGCGGCCCTCTCGCTTGGGCATATGCCGCGACCAAAAGTGGCGGCGAACTCGCCGATCGCAACGCATCCATATTGGAGCGCCAGGCCGAAGCAAGTCCGCCAGCAGATCCCCCCACTCAGGGCGGTAGCGGCCGGAAGTAACCGCGTCGGGCGGCGCCCCGGCATCCACACAGGAGAAGACCATGAAGCGACTGATTATCGCCACGCTGGCGCTCGCCTTGACGGCGTGCGGGCCGTTTACGGCTTCTGGCGGCGGCATCCGCACCGCAGGCACCGTCGCAGCCGGCGCGGCCGATGCGGCGGGGGTCCCCGCCCCCGCGACCATCGCCAACCTCACCACCGCCGACGAACAGGCGATGTTGCGCCTGGAGCGGGTCTACAAGGCCGCGCGATCGGCCGTCGAGCTCGCCGTCGACAGCGGTCTGGTGCGCGGGAAACTCGCGTCGACGATCGCTGCTGCCGACCGGTTCGCGTTCCAGAAGCTCGGCGCGCTGCGCGCGATCTACGACGCCGGCAACGCAAACAGTTTCCGCGCCGCCCTCCCCGAGGTCGAGAAGGCCGTCACCAGCATGATCGGAGCGAACTGATGAAGATCGATTTCTATACGGTGCTCGAAGGCATCGCCCAGGCCGTGCCGATCCTTGGCCAGGCGCCGGCGCTGATCAGCCTGTTCGAGGCGGCGATCGCCAGCTTCGACGGCCAGGATCAGGAAGCGCTCAAGGACGCGCTCGCGCTTGCCCGCGCGGACAATGACGACGGCCATGCACGGCTGCAGGCGAAGCTCGCCGAAGCCGCCAAGCGATAAGGAGCCAGCCCAATGCCCTGCAAAGTCACCTTCCATAGCGTCGGCGCGCTGTCCGTTCTCGGCGCGCAGCTTTCCAATCGCCAGCAGTTCACGCCGAGCAGCACACCGCAAGCATTCGTGACGCCGGACGGGGGCGGCATCGCCCGCATCGTCACCGAGGAAGCGTGTGAAATCTCGATCGTCGCGGCCAATGTGACACCCGACGGCACCAAGGGAGAAGCATGGGCCGCCGGCGGCGATGACGTGCGTTACGTCGCGCCCGGCCAGGTCATCAAGGTCCGGACGCTGGCCTGATGTACGGCTATCCCTATTCCTATGGGTATGGCGGGCGCCGCCGGCGATCGGCTGCTGAACCGGCGTTCAATCCCGCTGCCTTCTTCGTCAACGGCGAGAAGGGTTTCGTCCATGATCACACCGACCCGACGAAGCTCTTTCAGAATTCCAACGGATCTGGCGCCGTTACGGCGGATGGCGATCCCTACGGATATGTCGCCGACCTGAGCGGATGCGGCTTTCCCGCTGTCCAAGCGACCAGTGCACGGCGCGCCACCTTTAACACCGGTGGGAACCGAGGGACTTTCAATACCTCACGCCTCGCGACGGCTGCCATAAACTTGTCGGGCGGCAGCATATTCACGCTGGTCGTAGCCTTCCGGAACACCGGTTCAACGACAGCGGCGATCGTGGAATCGTCGAGCAACATCAACACTGTTGGCAACGTCGGATCGATCCTTTTGTCAGTCGGCACGACCGGCGCGATCAGTTTCGGCGGACGCGGAGACTCGACGACTGGAAACCGCACGACCGCGACCATTTCCCGTCCCTATGAGCGACTGGCCACGTGTGTTTGGGACATCTCACAAGCGACACTAGCGGGCGAGATTTCGCCCCGCATAGATGGCGTCGTTCCCTCATTGACCGATGGGCTTGGCCCCCTCGGCGGTGGTAATCTCGGCAACTTCGCCTTCAATTTCGGCGCTCGCGCAAATGAGACGATCCCGATGACCGGCGCGATTTATCGAGCGTTCGGCATCAATCGCCAGCTCTCCGCCGATGAGCTCGCGGCGGTCGAGGCCTGGGTAGGAGCACCCATCGGTTTTTTTCCCTGAGCCCCCAGGCTGAGGGGGCTGCCGGGATCGAGCACCTGATCAGCTATGGCCAGTCGCTATCAGTGGGTGTGGGGACCGAAAGTGTTCGCCTGACCACGCAGCCGCATGACAGCCTCATGTTCTCGGGCGGCGGGCGTGCGCAGGACGGTGGCACCGAACCTTGGGTGCAGCACGCGAGCCTGGTCCCTCTTGTCGAGGCTCATGGGCCAGCCGCAACGGGGGGTGAGCGCTACGAGACGCCGCTATCCGGCGCTGCGCTGATGCTCAAGGAACGCGGGCTGGCTTCGCGCTTTCTGGGTTCGGCGCCAGGACAGGGCGCGACGGCGATTGCGGCGCTGAGCAAGCCCGGCGCGCTCTACGAGCGGTTCATGGATGACGTCCGCTACGGACGATATCGAGCGCACGCGCTGGGGCTCGCGCACAAGCTGCGGGCCTTCTTCTGGATGCAGGGCGAGGCAGACGGCGCGAACAACAGCTATGCGGCGAACCTCAACACGCTCCGGGGCACGATCGACGCGGACGTAAAGGCGATCACCGGGCAACCGGAGGACGTTTGGTGCATCTCCTATCAGCTCGACCGGCCGAAGATCGGGCTCGCGCACCTCGCCGCGTCTGACACCTATTCGAACATCCGCGTCGCGATGCCGATCTACCAGCTTGCCCGCACAGACGGCGTGCATCTAACGCCGGCAGCCAGTGACATCGCTGGAGCCTATTTCGGGCTCGCCTGGCAACGGATCATCGAAGAAGGCGACGAAGACTGGCAGCCCCTGCGCATCATCGGCCATTCGGTCGCGGGCGGCGTCATCGAACTGACCTATAACCCGGTCGGCGCTCTCACCTTCGACACCACAACGGTCCCAGCGCAGACCAACATGGGTTATCACCTGTTTGACGCATCCTACAACCCACTCACCATTTCGAGCGTCTCCATTGTCGGCGGGAACAAGGTGCGGATCACCCCCTCGGCGCCGGTCGATCACCCAATCGTGTGCTACGGATTCAGCGATCCGACCGACCACACCGCCGACGTGAGCAAGGGCAACCTTCGCGACAGCCAAGGCGACCTAATCGTCTTCGAAGGGCAGGGTCTCAACTATCCGATGCACAATTGGGCCGTGCTCGAGCAGGTCATTCTTTAGCAAGGAACCGACATGAACGTCTGGAGATATCAGCGAGGCGAAACCATCGTCCTCGCGCTCGATGCCGTGACCGGAGATCCGCTGCTCGTTGCCGACGCTGATGTCGTGCTCAAGCGCGCCATCATACCCGATCGAATCCCCGGTGAGTCCGAACCGATAGCGGCGACGCTAGCAGTCGAGGAACGGGAAGCGAGCGGAGATATCCCCGCCGGCTGGTTTGCGACCCTGTCGGCCGCCGACTGCGAGAACCTGGCGCCGGGCAATTACTATGCCGGCGCTTCACTCACGCTCGACGACGGCAGCGTGGTCAAAAGCAACTCCCCGCGGATCGTGATCGAGGAAGCGGTCGCGTGACCGATATCCTCGCCATCCGCTGGCGAGCCGAGCCCTCGCCGATCGAGCTGCGCTGGCGGGGCGGCGGGACGGACAGCTTCGCGGCGGCCTTCAACACGAATGAGCCGATCGCAACGCTCATCGGTCCGCGCGGTCCAGCGGCCGGCAGCACGATCACGCGGACGGCAGCCGATGCCGTGGGCGGCCACCGCGCGGCACGGGTGAACGCTGCCGGCGAAGCGTTGCACGCCGACAAGGACGACATCGATCCAGACACCGTCATCGGCATCACCTTCGGCGCTGCGGCGGCGGGCGATGCCATCATTATTCAGGTCTCGGGTCTGATGACAGAATCCGCCTGGAACTGGAACCCGGGCGCGGTGTGGCTCGGCTCCGACGGCCTGCTTACCCAGACCGTCCCCTCTTCCGGCTCGATCGTGCGGCTCGGTACCGCCATCGGTCCCACATCCCTGAAAATCGAACCCCGGCTGATAGCCCGGATTTCCTGAAGGAGCAGAACATGGGTGATTATTTGAAGCTGTCGGGCGGTGTCCCGACGGACGCGCTGGCGCTTGCCTCGTCTTCTGGCGCTGGTGACGCGGGCAAGATCCCGAAGCTGGATGGCAGCGGACGCCTCGACCAGTCGATGATGCCTGTCGGCCTGGGCGCCGAGACGAAGATCGTCGAAGCGAGCGAGAACCTGGCCGCCGGCGACAAGGTCAACATCCACAATTCCTCCGGCTCGAAGGCGCGCAAGGCCGACGCAACCACCGCCGGCAAGGAGGCGCACGGCTTCGTTCTGGCTTCGGTGACGTCCGGCCAGAACGCCACCGTCTATTTCGAGGGCACCATCACCGGCCTGACGGGGCTTACCCCCGGCGCGCGCCAGTTCCTCTCGACCACCGCCGGCCAGGCGACCGAGACCGCGCCCAGCGGCAGCGGGAATGTCGCTCAGGTCATCGGAACCGCGCTCTCCGCGACGGAGATGACGTTCGAGCCGTCCACGCCCATCACCATCGCCTGATCGGAGATCCTGATGACCGATTTTCGACCGCTGGTCCTCAAGGACGGCCTTCCCGCCCAGCTTCCGATCGGGGACCGCCTCATCGGCACCCCTTTCGAGATCGTCGCTGCCGTCTCCGACGAGGCCACGCCCCTTACCGCCGGCACCGCCAAGGTCACATTCCGGATGCCTTGCGCGATCGCGCTCACCAGCGTCCGCGCTTCACTCGTGGTCGCTCAGGCAACCGGATCCGTGCTGACTGTCGATATCAACGAGGCAGGCAACTCGATCCTGTCGACGAAGCTGACGATCGACAACACCGAGAAAACCTCGACCACCGCCGCGACCTCCGCCGCCCTGTCGGATACCACCTTGGCGGATGATGCCGAGATCACGATCGACATAGACCAGGTGGGTGACGGCACGGCGAAAGGCTTGAAAGTCACGCTGATCGGGAATCGCATATGAGCATGTTGCTCGATCCGTTCCGCCTGGCGCCGGCCTTTTCGCTGGTTGCGAACCTTGTCGACGATGGCACCTTCGACGGAACGGGCGATTGGACCTTGGCCTCGTCGTCGGGTTCGCCACCCGCGATCTCGGGTGGGCAGCTCGTTTTCACCCCGGGCGCTACGACGCCGGTTGCACATCAGGTCTCGAACGAAACGCTGATTGCGGGCGAGAGCATCTATTACGAGATCACGATCGCCAACAGGACCGCCGGCACGGTCACGCTTCAGGCGGGGCGCTCAGCGGGATCGCCTCCCTCTGGCGGCACCCTATTGCGCAACAACACTGCCAACGGAACATTCTCAGGCGTCGTGAACATCAACACCGTCAATGGTCAGATCATCACGATTTCCGGGGCTGGCAGCACCGCGAACATGACCGTCGACAATGTGGTCGTGAAGAAGGCGCTCCAGAACCTGGCTCCGACTTCGAGCAGTGTGCCGGAAGACGCGTCCAACGGTACCACGGCGCACACGCCGACACGTGGTCGATCAGGGTCGACGTTCTCGCTGACCAACGACGCGGGCGGCAGGTTCGCGATCAATCCTTCGACAGGGGTGGTCACGGTGGCGAGCGCGCTCGATTACGAGACGGCGACGAGCCATGCGATCACGATCCGTGAGACGAACCTCGCCTATCCGAACTCGCCGCGCGATACGAACGTGACGATCAATGTCACGAACGTGTTCGACGGGACGCCCGGCAGCGAGCTCAATCTCGATGTGCCGTTCTCGAACGCGGGGCTGTGGACCTTGTCGTCCGCTACGATCACATCCGGCAAGCTCATCCTCTCCGGTGGAGGATCGGCGAAGATCCAGTTGGATGATGATATCGCCCAGAATGACGTGGTGCGCGTCGTGTTCGACCTGATCTCCCTCAATCCGACCGAAACCGTCACCATCTCGGTTGGTGAGCAAGCCATCGCGTCGTTCTCGACGCTGGCGAGCCCACCCGGCGCGGGAAGCCTCACATACGAGGCGAAGGTGGCTTCGGCCCCGTCCGCGCCCGAGAAACGAAGCCTGCTGATCGCTGGCACCGGTAACGGCGAGGTCCAGATCGACAATGTGTCGGTGAAGAAGATCACATTCCCCTGATAGGAGACCGAGATGCCCGCAACAGCCGCTCGGATCGGCTTCATCACGCAGGAATACAGGACCGAGACCGCCGGTCCGGACTCCGCTGTCGCCACGAAATATGGCGACAAGGCGCGCGACACGAAGGATCCGATCCCAACCTATTTTGAGGACGAAGACGACGCGGCGGCGATGGCCACCGAGCGCCTGGCCCTGCTCAAGCCAGACCGCCGGCGTTTCCGCCATACGGTGGTGGGCGACGACACGGGCGGCGGGCTATCGTTCAACCTTACGACGCCAGTCGCCACCGTGATCGATGACGAGCGGGCGGCCAATCACGCCGCGGCGATCGTCGAGATCGGCGTCGACACCGAGAAGAACCAAACCCTACTGACGAGCTGGGGATAGCATGGCGATCCAGAAACCGTTCGCGGTCATTCCGCACGCCCTGGGCACGGTCACGACCGGCAACGCGCGCACGGGCAACCCTGCAACGCACCTGGGCGAGTTCAAGCACATCGGCATGGTGTGGCAGAGCAATGGGAATTCGAACCTATGGGCGCGGGGCAACTTCGGCTCCGCGAAGCCGGTCGATTTCGTGTCGTTGCTCTCGACCAATGCCCAGAGCGGAACGACCATCCGCGTGCGGCTGGGAACCAGTCAGGCGGCGGTCGATGGCACGGCATCATATGACAGCGGCGCCGTCGCCCTGATCAACCCGTCCATTACACGCGACGATGGGCTCTATCATTCCCACCTCGAGCTCCCCTCGATCCAGACCCGCCAGTGGTGGCGCATCGACATCGGGGGGCATTCCGGCGACTTCGCCGCCGCGAAACTGGTGCTTGGACAAAAGCTGCAGCCCGCGACATTCTACAACCGCGACGACGGTTTCGGCTTCGGGATCGACGACAGAGGCGACATCGATATCGGCCGCTACGGTGTGACCGACGAGACGCCGGGCATCATCATGCGCCGGCTGCGGATGCGCTTCTCGTGGCTCAACCAGGTCGATTTCGAGACGAAGTTCCGCCCGCTGGTCGAGAAGCTGGGCAAGCGCGGTGTCGCCTACTGGTGCTTCGATCCCGAGGCGACGGCCTACCGCCAGTCCAAGAGCTATTTCGGCTGGCTGCTCGATCCAGACTTCGCCAGCGGCGGCGTCGCGCCGGGCAGCTATGCCCAGGAATTCGACATCCTCTCCATGATCTGACGAGCTCCCCAGCGGGAGGGGCGGGAGGGCGGTGTGGGCCCTCCCGCTTTCATTCCGTTGGTGGGGTGGAGCGGATGTGGATCCGGCAGCCTATGCTCAGATAGGTGCCCCCTTCCCCGTTGGCGTGCTTCGTGCGCGAGGCCGCGCCAGCCTTGACCGCGTCATCTTGCGCTTCGCGCCGCGTCACACGCCAGGGGCCCAGCCATTTGAGCCAATAGCGCGCGCGATATTCCAGGAGGCCGATCGTCATTGCCTCGATACCCCGTCAGCCAGGCCGAGGCGGATCCTCTGCGCCCTCCGGCCCAGATACGACGACAACTGCGTCGTCCCCCTCCCCCTGGATATCCCATAGCCAGCGATCGTCCGTAATGATGGCGCGCGCCGCAGCCTCAAGATAATCCCGCCTTTTCGGCCCCATCTGCTCGTCGATGCCACGTTCGGTTGCAACAGGCGCCCGTTCCTCGGACATCTTGTCCGCTGCGGCGTTGACCTGCGCGGCGAGTTCCTTCGCTGCTTCGCTCGTCATCCGATCCTCTCCCTCACATCCCAGCCGGCCTTGTCAGCGAGTTCCTTCGCCAACCAGGACCAGCCCCAGAATGCCATTGCCGCGCGCTTCTCCCAGAATTTCGGATCCGACGCGGCGGCCGGGTCATTCGAGATCGGCACGGAGAAACTGGTTTCGTCGGAGCCGCCGAGCTGCTTGGCGCATAGGAACTCGACTTCGCCGAAATCGATCTGGCCCTCCTTGTCGCTGCAGGCGATCGAGCACGCGACCCAATCGCCGGTGCGCAGTTCATAGACGGCAAGCTCCGTCCAGTGCTTGTCATTCCCCCGATGGGCACCCCCATAGTCACGACTGTCGACCTCGACGATCAGCCGGCCGTCGAAGACCACATCGGGCTTGTCCTTGCGCAGGACGTTGACCTCCTCGAAATCACCGCTGCGCTGCTTCTTCGCCTTGGGCATCTCCGCGGGCGCCTTTAGCTGGCGAAGATCGATCTGCCTGATCGTCACGACGTCGCGGTCCTTTCTCTCGGTCATATCCATTCCTTTCCATTCACATCGGCCCAACGGCTGGGCCCGGCCTTAAACAGGGATAGCCCCCTTAAACAGCGATAGGGTCATTCCCCCGATAGGGTCATACCCCTGCCTGGGTGATTCTTAAAACTCCCGCGCCGGCGCTCAGCAGCGCGAGCACCAGAGCGATCGCGCACCGCAATCGGCTGCCTCGCTGCTCATAGGCGACGATCAGCGAGAGGACCGCGCCCAGACCATAAGCGATCGCCTGCAACAATGGCGTCATGCACTCCCCTTCCCCGTCGTGCGTGTCGCCCAGCCCGCCCGCTTGTATTTCAGCCAAGCGCGCGACCTATTCCGCCGATAGGGGCTCTCCGCGTCCTTGAGCATAACCCCTTCCCCCCCTGACGCCCACACAGAAGCCGTAAACGCCTCCACGGCGGCTTGATCGCCGCACCAATGGGTTGTGACTAGGGACAGGGGCGTCCCGACCGGCTCGCGCCCGTGCGTGCCTGCCCGATATTCCCACGATAGGGGGTGCGCTTCGCCCTCGGCGACCAGGCGCTCCAGCATCTTCCGGCGCTCGTATAGCGGGCGGTCACAGTCGTCGGCTTCCCATTCGTCCGCCCATAGGCAATCGAACAGGTGGAATGTCCCCGCCTCCGGTGCCCGCGCGCCCTTGCCGATATGGCGTAGCGTGCCGCGATAGTCCCCGGCGATGAACTCGCCGTCGAGAAAGACGGGACGTCCGGCCGCCGCCTCTATGAGGCTGATCCGGTGCGCTATGTGCGCGGTGCCACATATCTCCAGCCCCTCACGCGTCAACAGCCGCCCGCCGATCCACGCCGCGCGCGCGCCGTCGTGCTTCTCCTCGATCCATGTTCCATGATCGGGCACCCCGCCGCGCCATTCACCCGCAAGCTGGACCAGCTCGGCGGGGCGACGGCGCAAGGCCGGATGCGTCCTTAAACGCGGATAGGGGGTATAATCGGCGATAGGGGGCAATGCCCTTCCCTTCATGTCCTGGCTCGTCAGCGCCGGGTTGGACCGCCCGACGGACGCGCGCCTTTCCCCCGATAGGGTGGCGCGCGTTTCGCCTAGATTTGGATGCGAATGATCTTGGTGTGAACTCTCGCGGTCGAGAACGTGTCTTCCGGCAGCGTTTCCAGCAGCTCCGCGCGATCGTGCTGAAACGTGATCGGCACCAACGCCACGAGCGTCGGTTTGAACCCGTGCCCGTGCCCGCCTGTGCCCATAAGGGACAGTGCCGCCGCCACGTGCTTCCGCACGTCGCTAAACGGCGGATTCATGATGACGCGCGGAAACTCCACCTTGCACCGCGCTTCGGCGGCATAGTCGAGAAAGCATCGATTGATGACAGGGCCATATTTATAGAGCCCGGCGGCAAGCTTGATGTGCCGTTCAACCTGGGTGAGCTCGTAGCGGCTATGCCCGGACTCGAGTAGAGCGCGCGTCAAGTTTCCCGTGCCCGCGCTCGGTTCAAGCGTGAGATAATCCCCCACGCTTCCCAGATAATGCACCATGCGCGCCGCCACGTCGGGCGGCGTCACATGGCATTCCGTAAACTTGTCGACTGCGACGAGCTCGACTGGCGCGGCTTTCGGAAGCGCGGCGAAGTCTTCGCGGCGCGTGACCGGCACATACAGCGGCTTATCCGGTCGGCTGTAAACGCTCCGCTTCATGCTGCGATATCCAGCGCGGGCAGGTCATGAACCTTGGAGTCCGTCAGGAAAACCGCGACATACTCCCATGGCGTAGCGCCTTCGATTTTCAGATGCCGGGCACTGCCGACCTTGAACCGAAACCGCCCGCACGCGCTTGGGCGTACGCCCCGCGCGTCGCTGTGGACCGCCGCATATTGCGCCTTCGTCACGCGGACGACGCGCCATTTCTCGGTTTCGCCGCGTGCGCCGTACGCCCGCGATGGCGATTCGAGCGTTTCCGCGTCGATATTGAGGATCGGCGGCAAAGCACCTTTCTTCGCCGGAACGACATAGCCGCACGCCCGCATGACGTCGCGCCATTCGTCCGGGCTCAATTCGAGCCACGAACGCTCCGAAAGGTGCGCTGGTAGAGGTACCGGCGATTCCAGCAGGAAAAAGCCGTCATCGACCACCGAACATTTCGGCTTCTCCGCGCCGTGCTCGCGCGCAAAGGCTTGGATGATGACCGGCGTTATCTCGCCTTCGTACCGCTGGACATCGCCCAGCATGGACCGTTCGAACGCCAGCCGGTTGAGCACATGCTCAATCCAGCGCCTCCGGCCCGGACCGTCGATCCGAACGCGTGCCGCCGCAATCGCCGATTCCCGGATTTCGGCGGGCGTCTTAGTGCCGTCGCGCATCTTGGAGTAAGCATCCCAACCGCATAGCAGCACATCAGACGATATGTTGCCGATTGCCGCGCTGATTTGTTCGTCCGTCGTGATCTTCGCCCAGATCGTCAACGCGTGGTGAGCGGCGTTGATACCGCGTTGCAGGTCGCGCAATTCGGCTAGGAGAGTCCTGATCCGGTTGGCGCGAACGCGAGGGTTGTTCTTCATGTTGGCGAAGGCTTCGACCCCGCCCGCGCGATAAAGCCAATAGCTGGCCGCGCTGGCCGCGCTGGTCGCTTTCTCCTGCGCCGCGTCCATGCGTTCTTTCGTCTTGCGCGCCTTGCGCTCGCTGTGGTGGCCGATCAGGATCGGTTGGCCCATGTAGAACGCTTGGGACAGGTCATCCGCATGACGGTGAAGCGCGACGGCTTCGCGCTGGCGCTTCGCGGCCAGGTTGTCGAGCCGTTCCGCCTTGATCGCGGCGCGCTCGGCCAACGTCATTTCTTCGGCTTCTATCTCACCGGCCAGTTCAACGGCCAAATCTTCGCGCTGTGGCGTCCATTTCGGCGCGACGAACAATTCCTGCTTTGGAGCCCAGACGAAGCCCGCCGCCTTCACGCGGGCGTAAGTCTCCGCATCGAGTCGTGAGGACGCATAGAGCCGGATCTTGTTATCTTCGGGGCTGTAGGTCGCGCTGTAGGTCGTCATATCCATTCCTTTCGGACCGCCCGCGCTCCACGCGCGGCCACGGTCATTGCCCTGCCATCATCAGGCGCCGCTTGGGCGTGCGGCGCGACATGACGGGGGCGCATGGCCCCCGCCACGTTTCGGCTTATTTCAGGGTGATCAGGACCGAAGCGGCGGCAATGAGGATCGTCACGGCGGCGACGAGCATTGCGCCGAAGCGAAGCGTAAGCGAGTGGATCGCGCGATCTACGGCGCGGTCTACTTCGGTTTTCGTCGCTGCTTCCTGCATGGCAACGTCATGGATAGCACGGGCGAACGCTTCCCGCCTAGCCTGAGACATTCCCGTACCGGCCAGCGCTTCGGTGAAAGCGAGGGTGTCGAAACGAGCGGACATGCTCAGCCCTCCCCGTCCATGGTGCCGCACTCGTCGCATGGCGCAGCGCGCGTCTCAACCGACGCGGCACAGGTCGCGCAATCCGTGTCCTCGTCCCGATAGTCCGCGGGCTCGTTCGTTTCGTCGCCTAATTCAGCGAACCAATCGCCGAACTCACCTGCGCCCTGCACTTCCTGCGCGTCATCGGGACACTCGCTGTTGAAGTCGTATGCGAAGGCGCGCGCCATCTCCAGCGCCCGCTCTGCCGTCTCTGCTTCAATGACGCGGTGGCAGGTTTCGTACGTCTTCACGACGCGCTCGAATTTCGCTTCAAATTTGGGCATGACTTAAGCCTCCCCCTCGAGCGGATAGCTGATTTCAGCACCTGCCAGATTGCCGCGCTTGCTAGGCTCGTCGATGCGGTAGCCTTTGACCATGAGCCACCCCTCTACCACTTCGTAGCCGGTCACACGGCAGCGATGGCGAATGAGGCCGGTTGCGATCACGTCAGAGCCGATCGCGGGCGGTTCGCCCTTCCCGCTCCAGAGGGGAAGCCCGCCCTTGTTGGTGACTTTGCCATCTACCCAGATAGCGCGCTCGTAGGCTGGAATACCTTGGGTCATTTATCAGCCCTCCACGAAGACGATGTTGACGCAGCCGGAGCGCTGCACGCGCTGCGCGGCATCGGCGAGAAGATCGGAGATAGCGTCGCGGTGCGCGCCCTTGGCCAGCTCGTAGGTGTCGCACGCCGTGGCGTCCGCATCCTGCAGGGTGATTGGGGAAGCCGCGTGCGCTTGGGTCTGGCCCGCATGGGGGAGAAGATAGAGCGTGCCGGCGACAGTAGCGGCCAGCCATCCACCGAAGATCAAATGCGTGAGTTTGTTCATGTCATCCATTCCTTTCGCGGGGTGGCTGGCCGAACGGCTCGCCTCACCCCGGCGACATAGAGACAGATGTTGCGCGCATAATCAATAGAGAAAACGCAATAAAATGCGGGTCCTACCTACATAATCGGCGAACCGTAAGCGGTTAGGGACCCCAAAATTTGCAAGAGACAGACTAATTTTCACTTCTGATTGTTTATTGTTCTACTCCAAGCCGACTATCTGCCTTGGCCATGAGAGGGATAGAAGCCGAATTTTCGATTCGCCTCTAGCCTCGCTGCAATCGCGTCTTCCATTTTTGGAAAATGACCCAGGTGAATACTGCGTCCGCCAACCTTGATCGATGCCAACCATTTTGACGTCGGTGCGTACCAGGACACGCCTGTCACGCCGCTCGTATTGCTGGCGTGGCGCTTCTGATTGCGCTGGTTCCCACGGCGACTGACTGACCGAAGGTTGCGAATCCTGTTGTCTCCCGGCTTTCCATTCTTGTGGTCGACGATGACCGGCCACGCTCCATGGATGATTGCCCACGCAATGCGATGGGCAAGGAATTTTCGATTGAAGATCTTCACTACGCGATAGCCCTCAGCATCGCAGAGGATTGCGGTCTCCCGGCCAGCGTATCGGCCATTCCACCAACGCCAATTCCGGTCGCTCGCGAACATTTCTCGCGGGCGCTCCTTCCAGAACATGCGTCCAGTTTCGGGATTATAGTCGATCAGGTTGCGCACCAATTCGGCGCTCGGTAGGGCTTTGGCAGCCATGCGTGGTCACCTCACGTCTGGTTAGAGCCGGACCGGTGCTTCCAACACCGTCCGGCTCGCTCAAAATAGAATGTCGCGCGATCGTTGCAAGTTGAGGCTCCAGCGCCTCTCCCCCAACGATTTACTGCAATTTGAGGTGGCGTTTATCCGCCTGGGCACACCCGACCGCGCCAGTATCGATCCCACCTCAACGCGTAGCCAGACCGCACCATTGCACAGGACAGGTCGATGCGGCCGGTCGAGCACCATGCCGCAGTGCGATCGCCTTTGCCCGATCCGACTGACTGGCAGGTGAGGCGCGGGCCGCTGACAAGGATGTGACCCTCGCGCGCTCGGCCGCGTGGACCGCCGAGCAACTGCACCAGGTGATCGCGCGCCGCTTCGCCACTGGCGGCTGGGCATGGATGGCCGATCTTGCATTCGCCGTCGATCTCGCGCGCCGCGATGCCGGCGAGGCGGATCTTCGGGCCTTCGGCGCACCAGATCGGCCCGTCACCGTCCCAGACGCGGACGGGCGTGCAAGTGAATGTGGAGCCGGTCGCCATGACGGCTGCAAGGATAGGGAGCATCAATTCGGCTTAGAGCCGTCTTCCGGTCCCATCAACTGGATCAGCTTCTCGGTGATGTCTTCCCAGAATGCCAAGGCAGCATTGTCGCCGAGCTGCGTGAAATGCGCTGCACGGCCCTCTATAAACGTGCCGATCTTGGCCCCGTGGATTTCCAGCAACCTGGCAGCAAACGCCCATCTTTCTTGTTCGGGCGTCATTGCAAGCCTATCCCGCGACGATATCTGTTCGCTTCGGTTTCCGCGCTGCCAGTCGCAGCCACGTCTCCGCCGCTTGCAAGTGGATTCGGGCGCGGTTCGGGACCGTTTCCGCCTCTGCCAAGCGCATCGAAATCCTGGCGCGATACAACAGATCTTCCCGGGTTTCTTGTTTCTGCGGAACACCAGTTGTCATGCTACCACCCGCGTCTCGAATTCATTTTTCGCGCGCGCGATGCGCTCATACTCGTTGGCGATCCGCTCATGCGCCTGTCGGGCACACGAGTCCTTCGCCTCGGCTGCTCGTCGCCGCTCTTCTTCTGCTCTTCGTTGAAAATATCTCACATCATCGTCTGACATGGTGCGACTCCATCTCCGGTTCCCCCCCCGGCAATGGTCCGACTCGTATAGCTTAGAACGGCCGCGAAATCACTGATCGAGGTTAGGGGCTCGCCGGGGGAACCGACCGGTTCAATCGTCGCGGCGCTGCACCAGGCCTGTGGAATTGCGGCCGCTCAAAGCAGCGCTCTCTGCTCCTCAGTCGGCGACGGGGCGTTGGCGCGACGGGCTGGTAGCTGGCGCATCGTCTCTTGGCGGCAGCTCCAGCATTTCAGCGTGTCCGGCGGGTTCGCGCCATAGCGTTCGTCCCTCGCGGAGCACGGGCATCCATAATCGGTGCGCTTATTCACGCGGATAGGTGTGGCAGGTTCCAAGTCCAAAGTCTGTGCGCCCTCGATCACCAACGCTTTTCGCCCACCGCCAGGTAGATCCCATTGAGCGCCGCATTCATATTCTGGGATCGGCCTAGATCATCACTGGTGCGGGATTGCCAGAACCAATCGAACATCCCGCGATCCTCGCACTCGTTTGCGAGCCATGCCAGGGTGAACGCCAGTGCCGGCTCGTGGCCCAACTTGCCTTTGTTCGCGCGCTGGGTGGCGTCCTCCAGCACGGCCAGCGCCTTGCGCCTCAGTTGAACATCAGAAAATCGGGCCATCTCGCGCCTGGTCGAATCGGGGTGCGGCTATGGATAGGCGGCTGTCGCCGCGTTCTCAATCTGTTCTGGAAAGCGCGGGCTGGCCAAAAGGCAGGCCGGGCGTTGGGTCCCGGCCCGCCGAGCGCGGAAGGTGTCACGCGCTCAGCGCCCCGGAGGAGGGGCGCCGAGGCGGAAATTAACCGCGAGATGGGAGATTTCAAGAGCTTGAATGCAACAAGGCCAGAGGTTTCCCTCTGGCCTTGCGACTCAAGCCGTGTTCTCACGCCCAAGGTGAGCGAGCGGGGCGGATCGATCAATCCGAGATTGATCCGTTTTGGAGGAGCGGAGTGCGCGGCGGAGCGTTCCCACCGCATGAAGCCCACCGAGATCCGTGACCTGATCGTCCACCTGCTCGCCGGCGCAACGGGGCGGCCTGCAAAGCACTGGCGCAAGGTCGTGGGCGAGGTCGAGGCGCTGCCGTTGACGTTCAACATCAAGGGCAACTGGCGGGTGTCGCCGTCAGGATCTGCGGATGATCTGGAGGCGGCGGAGAAGGCGATCGAGTTGGTGAAGGCCGAGCATCCCTACGTTGATTAGGGGATGCCCAAGGGAGGAAAGGCGTCAAACATCCGGTAGGTTATTGAATGGCACGCCACTCATGGGAGTAACGAACCGGTGTGATTCAGCATCGGATGCGCTCCCGAAGGTTGCCAATCTCATTTTTGAGATTGCTGATAGAGTTGCCGAACTCGGTGTGGGAATGGCGAACCGGCTCCAGGGCTCTAGCGATCAGGCCGCGAGTTCCAGGTGGTATTTCATCTCCAAAGCCGTGGAGGGTGCTGCGGAAACTCTCCAAGTTCGCGCGCAAATTTTGAGCGCAAAACTGAACGCTTGCCAGCTCTGGGCCGCCGAGCATGCGCACATAATTCATGTGATCTAATCGAAATTTCTCAAACTGGGCGTAAATACTGCGGGTCACCTCGCAGCCCTCTTCAATCTTGCGGACAAGATCCTGAAGGTTGTCGGGCGCGTTAACCACCCATCCAAGTTGGTCATGAGCAGGCTGTGCCTCGTTCTTTAACTTTTCGTCGAGGTGCAACAGCATAGTCCTAGCGGCGGCCGCTTCTTCCGGCTGGAGACGGATCCAGGCATGTCCCGACGGACTCAAGTCTGGGGGGATCTCACCAACGTGTGCCGCGGCGGGATCCGTGTCCACTGCTGCACTCGGTGGGGCAAGTGACGATATCGTCTGCTGTTCCCATCGAGATCCGGCATCATCCGTTTTCTGAGTACCCCATTTCTGGCGCCAAAGCAGGTAAGCCAGCAAAAACAATGTCGCCCAAGTGAAAGGACTTCCCGCAATTGACCCAAGCCATTGGGCCCAAATCAATCCTGCGGGCCAAACCTGAGGAAAAAACGAGACGACTCCGCCAAGTGCGAAAACGACGCATAGAAACCACGGCACATAGGCGCGAGGGCGTTCCATCTTGTAGGCTTCGTAAAACGACATCGCTGCAATCGAAAAGAAGAACAAAGGGATCTGCAGTTGGTCCGTCACGATGTCTGTCGGCACACTTTGCATAGGAAATCCCCGCCTCGCTGGCCAGCCGTATAGATTCGGCCATTCAGGCATTAGGCATAGCGCAACCTTATAGTTTCCGTAACGCGATAAAATCAGATCTGTGCTGCAAAGCTGCGCGGGCTCGGAGCCTGGCAATGGTGCGATCAAGTCTATCCTCGTTGAACCACGGCTTCGACTTGCCGTTGCGCGTCATCTCTCCGCATTTGGTGCAGAAGTCGCCGGATGCACCCTTCATGGTGGTATGCGGGCCATCGTCGTTGGCATCGCACCCGCCGCCAAGCTGGCAGCGCAGGGCAATGTTTTCGGTAAGGGCTGAGTCTCGCTCGGCACGCAGCCTCGCATTCTCCTCGCTAAGCCGGGTGAGGGCTTGGGCTGCTTCACCGCAAATACCGTTGTGACCGTAGATCGCAGAATGGCCAATGCCGTGCCTCTCCAGCCGCTCGACCAGCGCATCAATATCTGTGGTCATTGGTCCCTCATCGGGCATTCGAAGTCGCACCATTCCGAGCCGGCCGCCATGCATGTACCGTCCGACATCATCATGCAGTCGAAATCGTCCTCGTCTTCGTCGTCGCGATCGAACTCGTCGGCGAATTGATCGAAATCATCCGTACGCATCCGGTGAGGACCGCGGCTACTGACGGTTTGCTGGGGGTTTTGGCATC
>NZ_JBMDKK010000025.1:0-46061 GCF_057809675.1 Sphingomonas sp. FG14
TGGTGAAGGGCGTGCCGGCCGTGTTCGCGTCGGCGAAATCGGTATAGGTGCCGGTACCGTTGTTGCGCTTGTAACCGATGCCCAGGCCGGCATCGTTGCCGTTCTGGTACAGGATGTCGATATCGCCGTCATTGTCGAAGTCGCCGAAGACCATGCGTGAATCGAACTCGCCGGTATCGCCGATCGTGTCAGTCGCAATGATGAAGGTAATCGCCATCTTTCCCCATCCTCGATTCTATTTGCTTGTTTTATGACTGGCCCGGGCCGTCACATATCGGTCACACAATCCCACGCGAATGAAGTTCGGTGCCATTGCCAACTTCAACCACCGATACGACAATCAGCGACCTAGCCATCAACGGTTACGATTCGATGCGCACGCCTCTATCTCTTCCGCAAGACAGGTTTTTTACTACCGCTCACCTCATCCGGAGCATTGGACACATGCGCGGAACTGCGAATTCTGGAGTGAGTGATGACATCGAAGCGCTGAAACATGCCCATTTAATAATGAACGATCATTAATATGAGCATCTTTCCATGTAAAGATGCAACCGATCGCGCGGGAATGATCGGCGGGATCGCCCCGAACAGCCAAACCATGCAAAATTGCAGGTTCAGCATGCGAAGATTTGGCCTTGAGTGCAATTTCACAAAGGTCCAGTAGGCCCGCGTCATCATAGGAGAGGTCCACGCCATGCGTCAGGTCACCCACAAGCTCGCCAACCCGCTCGCGTCGGACGGCGCACGGTTCGGCGACGTCTTCAATCCCAATACCGGCCAGATCCAGGCGCGCGTCGCGCTGGGTGATCAGGCCGTGCTCGAAGCCGCCGTCGCCGCCGCCAGGAAGGCGCAGCCGGGCTGGGCCGCGACCAATCCGCAGCGCCGCGCGCGCGTGATGTTCAATTTCAAGGCGCTCGTCGAAGCCAATATGGACGAACTGGCCCATCTGCTCTCGTCCGAGCATGGCAAGGTGATCGCCGATTCCAAGGGCGACATCCAGCGCGGCCTGGAAGTGATCGAGTTCTGCTGCGGCATCCCGCACGCGCTGAAGGGCGAATATACCCAGGGCGCCGGCCCCGGCATCGACGTCTATTCGATGCGTCAGCCGCTGGGCATCGGCGCGGGCATCACCCCCTTCAACTTCCCGGCGATGATCCCGCTGTGGATGTCGGGCGTGGCGCTCGCGGTCGGCAACGCCTTCATCATCAAGCCGTCCGAGCGCGACCCCTCGGTGCCCGTCCGCCTCGCCGAACTGTTCCTTGAAGCCGGCCTGCCCGAAGGCGTGCTCCAGGTCGTCCATGGCGACAAGGAAATGGTCGATGCGATCCTCGACCATCCCGATATCGCGGCGGTCAGCTTCGTCGGTTCGTCCGACATCGCCCATTATGTCTATCAGCGCGGCGTGGCCGCCGGAAAGCGCGTCCAGGCGATGGGTGGTGCCAAGAACCACGGCATCGTCATGCCCGACGCCGATCTCGACCAGGTGGTGAACGACCTGTCGGGCGCGGCCTTCGGCTCGGCAGGCGAGCGCTGCATGGCGCTGCCCGTCGTCGTGCCGGTGGGCGAGAAGACCGCCGTCGCTCTGCGCGAGAAGATGATCCCCGCGATGGAAGCGCTGCGCGTCGGCGTCTCGACCGATGCGGAGGCGCATTACGGCCCGGTGGTGAACGCCGCGCACAAGCAGCGCGTGGAGAACTGGATCCAGACCGGCGTGGACGAAGGCGCGGAACTGGTCGTCGACGGCCGCAACTTCACGTTGCAGGGCCACGAGCAGGGCTTCTTCATCGGCCCCAGCCTGTTCGATCACGTCAAGCCGACCATGCAGAGCTACAAGGAAGAGATTTTCGGCCCGGTCCTCCAGATCGTCCGCGCCAATGATTTCGAGGAGGCGCTCGCCCTCCCCTCGCAGCACCAATATGGCAACGGCGTCGCCATCTTCACACGCAACGGCCATGCCGCCCGCGAGTTCGCGCATCGCGTGAATGTCGGCATGGTCGGCATCAACGTGCCGATCCCCGTGCCCGTCGCCTATCACAGCTTCGGCGGCTGGAAGCGGTCCGCGTTCGGCGACATCAACCAGCACGGCATGGAAGGCGTCCGCTTCTGGACGAAGACCAAGACGATCACGCAGCGCTGGCCCGACGGTTCACCCGACGGCAGCAACGCCTTCGTCATCCCGACCATGGGGTGACATTGGACAGGCTGGACATGACGGGTTTCTGGACGGGGCGTTACTGGTACGACGCCCCGTCGGAGCCCGTCGTTCCGTTCCTGGCCAATATCGACGATGCCGGCGGCGCGTTGAGCGGATCGATCAGCGAGCCGAACACGATCAGCCGGTCATCGCAGCGTCTCGAATCCTTTATACGCGGAACCCGCGACGGCGTTTCGGTCGCGTTCGCCAAGGTCTATGACGGGTCTGCCGATCTGGCGCACCGGGTCGATTATGCGGGCGAACTCGCGCATGACGGCCTCTCCGTCTCTGGCCGGTGGATATTGGAGGGCTGGACGGGCGGTTTCGAGATGACGCGCCAGTCCGTCGCGGAGATCGAAGACGAAGCGGAGGCCGAACGGACCGCCGCGATCACGATGCAACCATAGGTAAGCCGAAGCCATGACCACCCAGTTCGACCTGAGCGACGACCAGCGCGAGATCCAGGATCTGGCGCGCAAGTTCACCGCCGACGCGATCACGCCCCATGCGGCGGAATGGGACGAGAAGCACATCTTCCCGCGCGACACGATCAAGGCGGCGGCCGATCTCGGCTTCGGCGCGATCTATGTGTCGGAGGAAATGGGCGGCATCGGCCTTGGCCGGCTGGAAGCCGCGCTGATCATGGAGGCGATGGCCTATGGCTGCCCCTCCACCAGCGCCTTCATCTCGATCCACAACATGGCCGCCTGGATGATCGACCGGTTCGGTAGCCAGACGGTGAAGAGCAAATATCTGCCCGATCTGGTGACGATGGACCGGATCGCGTCCTATTGCCTGACCGAGCCGGGCTCGGGCTCCGACGCGGCCGCGCTCAAGACCAAGGCGGTGCGCGACGGCGACCATTATGTCGTCACCGGATCCAAGGCGTTCATCTCCGGCGGCGGCGAGAACGAGGTCTATGTCACCATGGTCCGCACCGGCGAGGACGGCCCCAAGGGCATTTCGTGCCTGGTGATCGAAAAGGACATGGACGGCGTCAGCTTCGGCGCCAACGAGAAGAAGCTGGGCTGGCATTCGCAGCCGACCGCGCAGGTGAATTTCGACGGCGTGCGCGTGCCGGTGGAAAATCGCGTCGGCGGCGAGGGCGAAGGCTTCCGCATCGCGATGATGGGGCTCGACGGCGGCCGGCTCAACATCGGCGCCTGTTCGCTGGGCGGCGCGCAGCGCTGCCTGGACGAGAGCGTCAACTATACCAAGGAGCGCAAGCAGTTCGGCCAGCCGATCGCCGAGTTCCAGAACACCCAGTTCATGCTGGCGGACATGGCGACCGAGCTGGAGGCGGCGCGCGCGCTGCTCTACACCGCCGCCGCCAAGGTGACGGCGGGCGCGCCGGACAAGACGCGCTTCGCCGCGATGGCGAAGCGTTTCGCCACCGATACCGGATCGAAAGTGGTCAATGATGCGCTCCAGCTTCATGGCGGCTATGGCTATCTGCAGGATTATCCGATCGAGCGCTTCTGGCGCGATCTGCGCGTGCATTCGATCCTGGAAGGCACCAACCAGATCATGCGGATGATCGTCGGGCGCGACCTGACCCGCCAGTAACCCGTTCCAGCCTGCAATCCGTTCCAGCTTGAGGATCACTTTCATGACCAGCGAACTCATCATCGGCAACGCGGGCAAGGCCGGGCGGATATCGCTCAACCGGCCCAAGGCGATCCACGCGCTGACCACCGCGATGTGCACGGGCATCCTGGAAACGCTGGAGGCATGGCGCGGCGACGCTGAGGTCGAGATCGTGATGTTCGACCATGCCGAGGGCCGGGGCTTCTGCGCGGGCGGCGACATCCGCATGCTGGCGGAATCGGGCGCGAAGGACGGCGCGGAGGCGCGCGCGTTCTTCCACGTCGAATATCGCATGAACCACCGGCTGTTCACCTATGCCAAGCCGACGGTCGCCTTCATGGACGGCATCACCATGGGCGGCGGCGTCGGCATCGCCATGCCCTGCCGCTATCGCATCGCGACCGAGAATACGCGCTTCGCCATGCCGGAAACGGGCATCGGCCTGTTCCCCGATGTCGGCGGCGGCTGGCACCTCGCGCGCCTGCCCGGCCGCACCGGCCAGTTCCTGGCGCTGACCGGCGCGCGACTCGACGGCGCGGAATGCCTCGCCCTGGGCATCGCCACCCATTATCTGCCCGCCGAGGCGCTGGAGGAAGCCAAGGCGCGCATCGCCGCCGATCCCCAGCGGATCGACGGCATATTGGGCCAGCTTGCCGTCGCGCCGCCGCCCGCGCGCATCGAGGACAGCCGCGCCCAGATCGACCGGCTGTTCGCGTCGGACCGGCTGGAGGACATCTATGCCGCGCTCGCGGCCGATGACGGCGAATGGGCGGCGAAGGAACTGGCGACGCTCAAGACCAAGTCGCCGCAGACGATGAAGGTCTCGCTCCGCCTGCTGCGCGAGGGTGCGGCGATGAACGATTTCGCCGACGAGATGCGCCAGGAATATGCGGTGGGCTGCCATGTCGTGCAGCGCCACGATTTCCTGGAGGGCGTGCGCGCCGTCATCGTCGACAAGGACAATGCGCCGAAATGGAACCCGGATACGCCGGAGGGCGTGACCGACCATATGCTCGACACGATCTTCGCGCCGCTGCCCGCCGACGAGGCGTGGACGCCCGCATAAGGTTCCAAACATGGTTCAATGTCGCTCCAGCGAAAGCTGGAGCCCATGCGATGGCAGTGACATCGACATCGTATGGATCCCAGCTTTCGCCGGGATGACGGAAGAATAGGAAGAGAAGGAAAGCTAGAATGGCGAACTACGAAACCCTGCTCGTCGAAACGCGCGGCCCGGTCACCTTGATCACGCTCAACCGGCCCCAGGCGCTCAACGCGCTCAACAGCCAGGTGCTGGCCGATCTGATCGCCGCGCTCGAGGCGTTCGACGCCGATGCGAGCCAGGGCTGCGCGGTGCTCACCGGCAGCGAGAAGGCGTTCGCGGCGGGCGCGGACATCAAGGAGATGTCGGGCCAGGGCTTTGCCGAGATGTACGGCAGCAATTTCTTCGCGGGCTATGATCGCGTCACCGCGACGCGCAAGCCCGTGATCGCGGCGGTGGCCGGCTATGCGCTGGGCGGCGGCTGCGAGTTGGCGATGATGTGCGACTTCATCCTGGCGGGCGACAATGCGAAGTTCGGCCAGCCCGAGATCAAGCTGGGCGTCACCCCCGGCATGGGCGGATCGCAGCGCCTGCCGCGCGCGGTTGGCAAGGCCAAGGCGATGGAGATGTGCCTGACCGGGCGGATGATGGGCGCCGAGGAGGCCGAGCGTTCGGGCCTGGTCGCCCGCATCGTGCCCGTCGCAGAGCTGGTCGAGGACGCGGTGAAGACCGCGACGACGATCGCCGAGATGGCGCCGCTCGCGGTCAAGGCCAACAAGGAAATGGTCAACGCCGCCTTCGAGACGACGCTGGTGCAGGGCGTGCAGTTCGAGCGCCGCCTGTTCCACGGCCTGTTCGGCACCGAGGACCAGAAGGAAGGCATGGCGGCGTTCGTCGAGAAGCGCCCCGGCAAGTGGACCGGCAAGTAAACACCCCGACTGGAGAGATCATCATGGCACGCATCGGCTTTATCGGCCTGGGCAATATGGGCGGCGGCATGGCCGCGAACCTGGCGAAGGCCGGACATGACGTCCGCGCGTTCGACCTTTCGGCCGAGGCGCTGGAGCGCGCGAAGGCGGCGGGTTGCCTGCCCGTCGACAGCGCGGCGGCCGCGGCCGAGGGCGCGGAGGCCATCGTGACGATGCTGCCCGCCGGCAAGCATGTCGAACAGGTGTATGAAGACGCGATCTTCGGCAACGCCGCGCCCGGCACGCTGCTGCTCGACTGTTCGACGATCGACGTCGACACCGCCAAGCGCGTGGCGGCGGCGGCCGCCGACAAGGGGCTGGTCGCGGTCGACGCGCCCGTTTCCGGCGGCATCGCGGCGGCGAATGGCGGCACGCTCACCTTCATGGTCGGCGGGTCCGCCGAGGCGTTCGGCCGCGCCGAGCCGATCCTGGCGAAGATGGGCAAGGCCGTGATCCATGCCGGCGCGAACGGCGCGGGCCAGGCCGCGAAGATCGTCAACAACATGATCCTTGGCGCGCAGATGGTCTCCACCTGCGAGGCGTTCGTGCTGGCGCGGAAGCTGGGCCTGGATCCGCAGACCTTCTACGACATCTCGTCCAAGGCGTCGGGCCAGAGCTGGTCGATGACCAGCTATTGCCCCGTCCCCGGCGTCGGCCCGCAATCGCCCGCCGACAATGAGTATCAGGGCGGCTTCGCGGCGGCGCTGATGCTCAAGGATCTGCGGCTGGCGATGGAAGCCGCCGAAAGCGCGGGCGCGCAGGTGCCGATGGGCAAGCGCGCGCGCGAACTCTACGAAGCCTTCACCGAAGCCGGCCAGGGCGGGCTCGACTTCTCCGGCATCATCAAGATGCTCGAAAAGGCGGGCTAGAGCGCCGTCTTCAGGACAGCGCTCTTTCGCGCTTTCCTCAGATACGCGAACGCAGCCCCGGCCGGCGAAAGTCGGTCGCGGGCTGGAAGCGGTGCGGAACGACATGGTCGGACCGCGCCGCACCCGGCGACGCCGTCACATCGGCCGGATCGATCGGATCGGTGAATTCCACGCCGAACTGGCCCTGGCGCACCCAGGCGATCCGCCCGGCGACCGTGCCGATGCCGGGCAGGTTCATCTCGACGCGCTGCCACGGTTCCACCGCCGCGTCGGTGCGCCCGCCCATGCCGCCCGACGAGATATTGCGGATCCGCGCCTTCACCACGCGACCATCGGCCAGCCGCATGTCGCAGGCGAGCAGGCGGCTGCGCCGCGCCTCGCGCGGTGGGCCGCCCTCCCCCTCGCCGGGCGGGAGCATCGGGGCATCCGGGCGGTTTTCGACGCCTTTCTCCATGACGAGCCAACGCATGGGCGGCGAAAAGTTCCCAACGACAAAACTACATCGCGGCCAAGAATCGGTTTCTGGCGCCGATCCGAAATCGGACTAGATATGCGTCATCGGCGGTCCGGCCGATCCCTTCCGGACCCGCGGCTTTTGATTGGTCAGCTTGCTCCGCGTCACCAACGGCTAAAGCGCACGATGCGCGGCCCCCAGCGTGAAGGGGCTGTCCTCGTGGACCGTATGAGGAGGTCACGATGACAGAGATCATGATGTGCGGTTCGACGTGTAGCAGCGCCGCCTGAGCGCGGCCTGTTCCCCATTGTCATCCCCGTTTCATGAAGCGCCTCCACAGGGGCGCGCAAGGAGGCACGTCATGCCGAGTTCCAACAGCAGCGAGCGCCGCGCGCTCGCCGATTATCCCGCTTCCCTCCAGTCGGCCGCCCGCGCGTTGTGGGGCGACGATTTCTGGGGCCAATACCAGCCGCGCCCGGTGAAGAAGCCCGATCCCAAGAAGCGCGCCCGGCGCTAGGCTGGGACGCCGTCCGGGGTGCGGACGCCCCCGGACCGCCGCGCGCCTTTTCGGAAATCGTTGCAAAGCCCGAAAACAGGCTCGATAGCTTGTCGCCGGTCCGGATCGCGGGCGGGTGGATGAGGGCGTTATGGTTGTAAGCAAGAAGGCGTGCCGGTGAGTATCATTCCGGCGCTTCCAACGCGGCCGCCGGCATCGACGGCGACCGGCACCGTGGTGCTGACGGGCACCCCCATAGCGACGGTCGCGGCGGATGCCGTGCACTACGGCGTCTCGATCACCGATCCGACCGACGCGTCGACCTATGGCTGGTATTATCGCGCCGGCTGGGGCGCGCCACTGGTGTTCGTCAGCCACGAATTCGTCTTCGACTGGAAGCTCGACAATGCGGGCCTGATCTGGAACCGCTCGACGATCGACAGCGTGATCGCGGTCGAGGCCGACCAGCTCAAGAACAGCGGCACGATCGTGGCCGAACTCGGCCTCTATACCGGCCCCCTGTCGAACAGCTTCGGCATCGCCCAGGCCGTGGTGCTGCGCGGCACGATGATTTCGCTGGGGCCGTCCAATCCCGCCTTCGTCAACAGCGGCAACATCTTCGCGGTCGCCGAGGACAATAACGCGATCGCGGTCTACAGCGATTCCGTCCGCCAGAGCTTCGTCAATTCGGGCGTGATCGCGGCGAAGGCGACCGCAGACGATCCGTCCACCAGCGGCGGTGCCCAGGGCGTCCGCCTCACCAATGGCGGCTATCTGGTCAACGAGGCGGGCGGGCAGATCCTGGTTGAGGGCGAAAGCCTGGCGTACGGCGTCTATATCGGCCGGGGTAGCCATCCCGCCTTCGATTACGGGCCTGAAGTCAACAATGCCGGGCTGATCCAGGCGGTCTCGACCAACCCCGATGTGCGCTCGATCGGCATCTACGCGGTCAATCTGGGCGTCGCCAGCAACGGGCTCGGCGGATGGGTGGTGATGGAGACGCTGTCGATCGTGAACAGCGGCACGATCCGCGCCGATATCGCGATCTACGCCCCGTCGGACACGGGCACCTTCACGACATCGCGGCTGATCAATCCCCAGACGATCACCAACGAGGCGAGCGGGCTGATCGAGGGCGACATCCAGCTTTTCCGCGGCGACGACATCCTGATCAACCGTGGCACCATCACCGGCCGGATCGAGCTTGGCGAGGATAACGACCTGCTCGACAACAGCGCCGGCACGATCAACGGGCTGGTGCTGGGCGGCACCGGCAACGACACGCTGATCGGCGGCGAGGGCGCGGACATGTTCCGTGGCGGCTTCGACCATGACGTGCTGACCGGCAATGGCGGCGACGACATGCTGGCCGGCAATTTCGGCGACGACACGCTGACCGGCGGCGCGGGCAATGACGGGCTGTATGGCGGCATCGGCCGTGACGTGCTGCGCACCAGCGGCGGCGATGTCGCCTGGGGCGGCTATGACAACGACCGGATCGAGACCGGCGACTATCGCTTCGCCGGCATTCGCGGCGGCGCGGGCACCGATAGCTGGGTGATGGCGGCGGGCGCGCGCGCCTTCGATCTCTCGGCCGTGGCGGCGAGCGGCCGCGTAACGGGGATCGACGTGATCGTCGCGGGCGGAGACAAATTGCTGGTGGTGCGCCCCGGCGACGTGCCGGCGATCAGCGACGGCCATGCGCTGCGCATCGACGCGGGCGCGAACGACCAGGTCTATCTGGCGGGCGGCTGGACCGCCGCCGGACAGGTGACGCAGGACGGGGGCACCTGGCTGCGCTACACATCCGGCGCGGAGACGCTGCTCGTCCGTTCGGGCGCGCAGGTGACCATCGGCGAAACGCCACCCGCCGCGAGCGGGCTGGACGCGGTGGCGGAGGGCGCCGCCCCGCCCGCCCCGCCCGCCGACTGGAACGAGCCCAACGTCTTCATCTCGGACGTGGAGATCACCGCCGACATCCATATCGGCGCATCCGAAATCTGGAACTCGCCCAATGGCGCGCCGGTGTTCCTGTTCGGGCCGACGGGCGGCGCGCCCGATATCCTCAATGACGGCCGCATCGTCAGCGAGAACGGCACCGGTTTCTACACCGCCGCGATCGGCGCGCTGCCGCAGGACAGCGCTCGCTGGCTCGGCACCCCGGTGTTCGGCACCTTCACGAATCGCGGAGAGGTGAGCGCGCGCGCGCAGGGGCAGACGACCGACGCCTATGGCTTCATCAGCGGCGGCCGCGGCAAGGTGGTGAACGACGGCAAGATCCACGCCGTCGCGCTGGGCGGCGATGCGCTCGCCTTTGCAAGCTTCGAGGGATCGATCGGCGGCGCGGAGTCACCCGCGCTTATCAACAACAACGATATCTACGCGCTTTCCTATGCCGGCTTCGCGACCGGGGTCAGCATCTTCAACGCCGGCGCCGTCATCAACACGGGCGTGATCGAGGCGGTGGGCGGCGACGGATCGATGGCCGTGGACATGATCTCCGGCTTCGGCACCCTCATCAACAGCGGCGACGTCATCTCCTATTCGCCCGACACCAGCCGCTTCTACGCGATCGGCGTCGGCATCTTCAGCGCGGGGATGATCCACAATCAGGCGGGCGGCCTGATCGCCGGGGATATCGCGGTGTTGCTGGAAGCGAGCCAGGGTGGCCTGTTCGACATCACCAATGACGGCGAGATCCTGGGCGCGATCGTGATGGAACGCTGGGGCGGATATCCCGATTATGCGAGCACGCTGCGCTTCACCAACAATGGCGAACTCGATGGCGGCATCTTCATCGACGACGTCAACGGCTATTCCTCCTGGCTGAAGATCGACGGCGAGAACCGGCTGCTCAACGATGTGGTGGTCAATCGCGGATCGATTTCCGGCGACATCTTCCTGTCGGGCGGCAACGATCTTTATGACGGGCGCGGCGGCACGCTGGGCGGGACGCTCGACGGCGGCGACGGCGTGGATCATGTGCTGTTCGCGGGCAACCGGGCGGATTACCGGATCACGGCCGAGGGCCAGGGCTATCGCGTGACAGATCTGCGGCCGGGCGCGCCCGACGGCGCCCTGGCGATCACCAATGTCGAGATCCTCGAATTCGCCGATCGCGAGATCTGGCTGGTGCCGCAGCCGGGCAAGGAAACCGATTTCCGCCTGATCACCGCCAACAACTTCGTCGGCGGCGTGAGCGGATATGGCGCCGTGTTCGGCACCAACGGCTTTCAGGACCTGACCGTGCTGGACGACGGCCCGTCCAGCATCATGCTCGACGGATCCTTCGCGCGCGGCGGCGATATCGTGCGGTTGCCCGGCAATGCCGGCGATTACGAGATCGCGATCGTGGGATCGAACGCGCTGCTGACGGGCGGAAGCGTCGCGATCGCCATCCCGATCGGCACCGCAGGAATGCCGATCATGTTCGACGACGGAGCCCGCACGCTGGTTTATGTCGCGGGCGTGGGCGCCAGGATCGGCGCGCAGGAGATCGGCGCGGGCGGAACGATCACCGCCGCGCCCGACGGTTCCGCGCTGACCGGCGGCGGCGATCCGTCCGTGGCCGGGCGGCTGGTGCTGTTTTCCGATATCGACGCGCCGGTGGCGGTTTCGGGCAAGGTCAATGTCTTCGGCACCAACGGAGCCGATCAGGTCACGCTCGACCATGGCAGCTTCGTGCTCGACGGGTCCTTCGGGCGGGGCGGCGACACCATCCACCTGCTCGATCCCGCATCGGGCTTCAAGGCCTATGTCTCGGGATCGAACGTGGTGCTGATGTCGGCGGACACGGTGGCGACCATTCCTATCGGCGTGAACTTGACGGCGCTCGATTTCGCGGGAACGACACTCCAGCTCCGCTATTATGAAGGCGTCAGGATCGGCGACCATCTGATCACCGCCACCAGCGCGGAAACGGCGACCACGCTCACCATGCCGGGGCTGGCATTCGCGGCGGAGGGCTTCGCCTAGAGCGGACTGTGCGAAACCTGAATCGCGAAGTCCGCTCCAGATATTTGTGATCGCATCGTTTTCGCGGAAAACCGGTTCCCGCTTTTCCGCACGATGCTCTAGCGCGGCCTCAGGCCCGGACGGCGATAATCGCTGCCCGGCTGGTAGATCGGCGGCACGACATGGCCGCTTTGCGGCTGGGAGGATGTGACGAGCGCCTTGGCGGGATCGATCGGCTTGTCGAACTGGATGCCGAACTGGTCCTGGCGCACCCAGGCGACCTTGCCCGCGACATTGCCGATTCCCGGCAGCACGATCTCGACCGGTTGCCACGCATCGACGGGCACATCCGCGCGCGCGCCGAGCCCGCCCGACGAGATGTTGCGCACGCGAATCCGGATCACGGCTCCATCCTGGAGCCGCATGTCGCAGGCCAGCAGGCGGCTTTTCCGGGGTTCACGGGTGTGGCCGTCGCCCGGGTCCGCCGAATTTCCGGCGTCGGGTTGCGTGCCGTCCAATCGGTCCTCCAGTGGGATAATCTCCTTGGTGGATACCGCAAAATCATGTCCAATGTGAACTGTAATCCGCCGAGATCGGCGCAATCCGGCGCAAAAACCCGGAGGCGATCCCGTTCGGATCGCCTCCGATTCCCTGATCGCCGTTGTTCCCGAGCCGGCAGGTGTCCCCACCTGCCTCGGAACCACTCTAGAAAGTGTAGCCGATCCCGATCGCACCCAGCCACTGGTTGGAACTGCCCGCCACGCTCACGATCGGGCTGCGCTTGAAGTCGCCGAGCAGCTTCGAATAATTGCCGACCGCGAACAGCGCCCAGCCCTTGCGCAGGTCGCCCGAGAGCGAGACGGTGCCGAGCAGGCCGACGCTGACATTCTTCCAGCCGCCATCGGTGGAATAGACGGGCAGCCCGCTGGCAGCCGCGCCGGCCGGGGTGACGTCGAAATAGGTGCGGGCATAGCCGTCGCCCACCCGTTCCGCCGATAGCGACAGGCCGACATAGGCGGTCGGGCTGAGCGGCGTGCCATATTCGATCGTCGGGGTCAGCACATAGCTGTCATGCGTGTCGGTCACGTCGCGCAGATAGGCGACGCGGAACGACAGGGTGTCGTAATCGCTGGTGATCACGCCGGTCTTGGCGATGCCCGCGAAGGCGCCGACCTCGATCGCGGTATCGAGCTTGCCGAGCGCGCGGACCTGCGGGTCCTTGATCCGGCGTGTCCGGTTGAGCCGCACCGCGGCAACCGGCCCCAGCGAGATGTCCAGGCTGTTGCCCGGCCCCTCGGGTATGGCGTCGAAATAGAACTGGGTGCCGCGCGTGTAGAAATTATGCCCGGAAACCTTGCCGCGCACGGCGGCGGCGGGGATCAGCACATAATCGTCCGAACCCTCATAGGACGGCGTATAGCCGATGCCCGCGCCGATCGTCAGCGTATCGTCGTTCTCGGGGGGCGGCGGCGCCTGTCCGGCCGATTGCGCGAATGCCGGCGCCGCGACCAGCAGCAGCGCCGAAACGCCGACAAGGGATGCGCATCGCACCCGTCCGACTGCGCGATCGATCATCCAGAAAACCTCCCTGTAGACTCCGGGGAGCAAAACGGTCCGCAAGCTCAATTGGTTGCGGATGGGGTCACAGGAAATATTTCATCCGTATGACCTGGGCGACCGGCGCGCCATCGACCGCGAAGCTGGCGGAGGCGAAGCTGGGCGGACCGAACATCAGGCGTGGATTGCGCGAGAAGCCGATGCCTTCCTTCGGAATCCCGGCAAAGGTGTCGAGCCTGGAATTGCCGTTCTCGTCATGGATCACCGCCACCACATAGGTGCCGCGCGCCAGATCGCCGAACTGCACAGCGCCGCCACTGGCGGGCACCGAACGGGTGATCGCGCCCTTGTCCTTCGAACAATCGGGGAAGCCCGCCGGATTGGTGGTCAGGCAGATGCGGATGACGCCCTTGTGCGAGCGCAGCCCCTCGAACCGAAGATCAAGCGATCCCGGCTGGCCCGTCGCCCCCGGCAGCGCCAGCAGCGCCGCGCCCGCCGCCGCCACGCGGAGGATCGAAGCGACCCAGCCCTTTGTCCGTCCCGCACAGCCGATCCCAGAACCGGAAATAGAGCCCATAATTGCACCTGTATTCGGCATGATGCCGCTGGTGATGGCTCGCCGTGATCAGCCAGCGCCCCAGGGGGCCGCCATGGATGAATCGCGGAAAGATTTCCCACCCCATGTGATTGGTCACCCCCATAACCGTCATGATCGTCAGCACAAGCGCCAGCACGGCGACATGGATGGGAATCGCGAAGACCAGCGCGGGAATCACGACCGCGCCGGTCAGCGCTTCCCAGGGATGGAAGCTCATCGCCGCCCAGGCCGTGGGCGGGCGGCTGGCGTGATGGACGGCATGGGCGATGCGGAACGGCCCCGGCCGGTGCATCCAGCGATGCGTCCAGTAGAACCAGGTGTCGTGCGCCAGCAGGTAGAGCAGCAGAGAAACCGGCAGATACCAGAGCGGCCAGGCCGCCGCGTCCGTATAGATTCGCGTCCAGCCGCGATTCTGCCAGCCCCAGGCGACGATGCCGGCGGGCACGCCATAGATGGCGGCGCTGGCGAGCGACCAGGCGATCTCGCGCCGCATCTGCCCGTCCAGCCCCCGATACAGCCCCGGATGCCGGATCCGCGTGGCCAGCGCGAAGCCGCCGCTGGCCAGCAGATAGCGCACGCCGACGATCAGCGTCATGGCGAGCGCGGAAAGCGCGATGGCGATTGCGACGGTCACGGGGGCTGCTTTAGGGCCCGAAGGCCGCTCCGCCAAGACGAGCGGGGCGTTTGATCCGATCGTTCCCCATCTTCCCCCCTTGCGCCAGCCACCCCCTTCTGTAGGTGGCATCCGACAATGCCGAGCAAGATTATCTGTGACATCGCGATCGTCGGCGGCGGACTGGCCGGATCGCTGATCGCCCTCGCCCTGCGTGCCCGGCGGCCGGGGCTCGACGTGCGCCTGATCGAGGAGAGCGACGTGCTGGGCGGCGACCATGTCTGGTCGTTCTTCGCCGAGGACGTCGCGCCCGAGGATCGCTGGCTGGTCGCGCCGCTCGTCCGCCATATGTGGCAGGGCCACCGCGTCGCCTTTCCGGACCATGCGCGCGCGCTTTCGGGCGGCTATTATTCGATCCTGTCGGAGGATCTGGACCGCCATGTCCGCGCCACCCTGCCCAGGCGTTCGGTGATGACGGGTCGGCGCGTCGCATCCCTCACCCGCGCCAGCGTGGTGATCACGGGCGGCACGCGGATCAAGGCGACGGGCGTGATCGACGCGCGCGGGGCGGCAGACCTGAACCTGCTCGATCTCGGCTGGCAGAAGTTCGTCGGCCGCGAACTGGTGCTCGATGCGCCGCACGGGCAGGACATGCCGATGGTGATGGACGCGACGGTGCCGCAGATCGACGGCTATCGCTTCGTCTACAGCCTGCCGTTCGAGATCGAACGCATGTTCGTCGAGGACACCTATTACAGCGACACGCCCGATCTGGACACCGATGCCTGCCGCCAGCGCATTTCCGATTACGCCACCGGCCGGGGCTGGCGGGTGCAGCATGTCGCGCGCGAGGAGATCGGCGTGCTGCCGGTCTGCATGGGCGGCGATTTCGACGGCTATTGGGCCTCTGGCGGGCAGCAGGTGGCGAAGGCGGGCGTGCGCGCCGCGCTGTTCCACCCCACCACCGGCTATTCGCTGCCCGATGCGGTGCGCACCGCGGCGCTGATCGCCGGGCTTCCCCGGCTCGACGGCGCGGCGCTGCACGACGCCGTGTACGATTTCGCGAAAAAGGCCTGGGAGGATCGCGGCTTCTATCGCATGTTGAACAGGATGTTGTTCCATGCCGCCGAACCCGCCGAGCGCTACAAGGTGCTTGAGCATTTCTATCGCCTCGATCCGGCGCTGATCGCGCGTTTCTATGCCGGCCAGTCGACCGCGATGGACAAGGCGCGCATCCTGATGGGCAAGCCGCCCGTGCCCATCGGCCGCGCGCTGACGGCGATTCGCAAGCCGGCGAAGAAGCGGCGATGAGGACGGCGGCGATCATCGGCGCGGGTTTCGGCGGCCTCGCGCTCGCCATCCGCCTGCAATCGGCGGGGATCGCGACCACGGTGATCGAAGCGCGCGACCGGCCCGGCGGCCGCGCCTATTCGTGGGAAAAGGACGGCTTCACCTTCGACGCGGGGCCGACGGTGATCACCGACCCTGCTTGCCTGAAGGAATTATGGGCGCTGTCCGGCCACGACATGGCGGCGGACGTGACGCTGACCCCGGTCAAGCCCTTCTACCGGCTCAACTGGCCCGACGGCACCAATTTCGACTATTCGAACGACGAGAACGACCTGCGCAAGGAGATCGCCCGGCTCGATCCGCATGACGTGGAGGGCTATGCGCGCTTCAGCGAATATGCCGCCGGCGTCTATCGCGAAGGCTATGAGAAGCTGGGCAGCGTGGCGTTCCTCGATTTCGCGTCGATGGTGAAGGCGGCGCCCGCGCTGATGAAATATCAGGCGTGGCGATCGGTCTATTCGATGGTCTCCAGCTTCGTGAAAAACGAGAAGCTGCGCGAGGCGCTGAGCTTCCACACGCTGCTGGTGGGCGGCAACCCGATGACGACGAGCGCGATCTACGCGCTGATCCACAAGCTGGAGAAGGACGGCGGCGTCTGGTTCGCGCAGGGCGGCACCAACCGGCTGGTCGCGGCGATGGTCACCCATTTCGAGCGGCTGGGCGGCACGCTTCGCCTGGGCGATCCCGTCCGCCGGATCGAGACGGTGGGCGACCGCGCGAGCGGCGTGACGACGGAAAGCGGCTGGCGCATCGATGTCGACGCCGTCGCCAGCAACGCCGATGTCATGCACAGCTATCGCGACCTGCTGCCGCACAACAAGCGCGGCGATCGCGTCGCCGGGGCGCTGGCGAAGAAGCGCTGGTCGCCCTCGCTGTTCCTCGTCCATTTCGGCATCAAGGGCGCGTGGCCGGGCATTCCCCACCACATGATCCTGTTCGGCCCGCGCTATCGCGGCCTGCTGACCGACATCTACGACACCGGAGTGCTGCCGCGCGATTTCTCGCTCTATCTGCACCACCCCACCGTCACCGATCCGTCGATGGCGCCGGAGGGGCATTCGGCCTTCTACGCGCTCGCCCCCGTGCCGCACATGGGCAAGCTGCCGGTGGACTGGAACGAGATCGGCCCGATCCTGGAAAAGCGCATCCTGGACGAGATCGGCCGCCGGCTGATCCCCGATATCCATGAGCGGATCGTCACCAGCTTCCGCTACACGCCCACCGATTTCGGGCGCGACCTGAACGCCCATCTCGGCAGCGCCTTCAGCCTGGAACCGATCCTGACGCAGAGCGCGTGGTTCCGGACGCACAATCGCGACGACGCGATATCCAATCTCTATTTCGTGGGCGCCGGCACGCATCCGGGCGCGGGCATTCCCGGCGTCGTCGGCAGCGCGAAGGCGACCGCGGCGCTGATGCTGGAGGACAGACGATGAATCGCCTTGCCATTTATTGCGGCTCGGCCACGCCAACCGATCCCGTCTATATCGAATCCGCCCGCATGGTGGGCCGTACGCTCGCCCAGCGCGGCATCGGCGTGGTCTATGGCGGCGGCCGGCTGGGGCTGATGGGCGCGGTGGCGGACGCCGCGCTGGAGGCGGGCGGCGAGGTGATCGGCGTGATCCCCGACGCGCTGGTGAACGCGGAGGTCGCGCATTGCGGCTGCACCGCGCTCCACACCGTGCAGACGATGCACCAGCGCAAGCAGCTCTTCACCGACCTGTCGGACGGTTTCATCTCGATCCCCGGCGGGGTCGGCACGATGGACGAATTGTGGGAAGCGGTGAGCTGGGCGCAGCTCGGCTATCATGAAAAGCCGGTCGGGCTGCTCAACATCGCGGGCTATTACGACCATCTGATCGCCTTCGCCGAACATATGGCGGAGGTCGGCTTCGTCCGGCCGCAGCATCGCGGAATCCTGATCGTCGACGATACGCTGGACGGGCTGCTGGCGAAGATGGCCGACTATCGCCCGCACACCACGATCTTCCGGATGACGAGCGACCAGCTTTAGGGCGGGCTGCCAGCCAAGGTGACGCCGAATGGCCGCGAACGCCCTCCTTCCCACCCGTGACGCGATCGTCGCGACCGCGGGCGAAAGCATCGCGCGCGGATCGCAGAGCTTCGCGCTGGCCAGCCGGCTGTTCGACCGGCCGACGCGCGAGCGCGCCTGGCTGCTCTATGCCTGGTGCCGGCGCTGCGACGATCTGGCCGACGGGCAGGATCATGGCGGCGCGATGGGCGTGGTCGACGATCCCGCCGAACGGCTGGCGCTGATCTCCGCGCGAACCGAACGCGCGCTGGCGGGCGAGGTGATCGGCGATCCCGCCTTCGACGCGCTGCGGATCGTCGCCGCCGAATGCCGCATTCCCCCCGCCCTGCCCCGCGATCTGGTTCAGGGCTTCGCGCTGGACGCCGCCGACTGGCGGCCGCGCGACGAGAATGACCTGCTCACCTATTGCTATCATGTGGCGGGCGCCGTCGGCGTGATGATGGCGATCGTGATGGGCGTCGATCCCGAGGACAGTGACACGCTGGACCGCGCCTGCGACCTCGGCCTTGCCTTTCAGCTCGCCAATATCGCGCGCGACGTGGCGGAGGATGCGGCGGCCGGCCGCTGCTACCTGCCGCGCGACTGGCTGGCCGAGTTCGGCATCGCGCCGGGCGAGCAGATGGATCCGCGCCACCGCGAAGCACTGGCGATCATCGCCGCGCGGCTGGCGGAGCGGGCCGAAGCGCATGAGGCTTCCGCCCGGATCGGCGCGGCGCGGCTGCCATTCCGCGCGCGCTGGGCGGTGCTGGCGGCCGCCGGCATCTATGGCGACATCGCCCGCAAGGTCCGCGCGCGCGGCGCCCATGCGTGGGACCGGCGGACAGTGACCGCAAAAGGCGAGAAGCTGGCCTGGGTGATGCGGGCTTATTTTCAGGCTCGCGGCACGCACCGCGCGGCGGTGAAGCGCGACGGGCTTTGGACGAGGCCCATGGCGGAATGACACTTTTGGTCGATCATCGTATCGAGTTGCTGCAGGGCGACATCACGAAGCTCGCGGTCGATGCCATCGTCAACGCGTCCAATAGCTCGCTTCTGGGCGGCGGCGGGGTTGATGGCGCGATCCACAGAGCCGCGGGTCCAGACCTTGTCCATGAATGTCGTTTGCTCGGAGGCTGCAAGACGGGACAAGCCAAGATCACGGGTGGCTATCGGCTACCTGCCGCTCACATCATTCACACGGTCGGTCCTGTCTGGCGCGGCGGCGGCAATGGTGAATCTGCACTGCTTGCCGACTGTTATCGAAATAGCCTGACGCTCGCGACCCGGCATGATTTGAAATCGATTGCCTTTCCGGCGATCAGTTGCGGGATCTATGGCTATCCTGCTGTCGAAGCAGCCGAGATCGCCGTTCGCGAGGTGCTTGGTTTCCTTGCCGGGCAGCCGGACTTCGAGCGAATGGTGTTCGTCTGCTTCGAGGCCAAGACCTTCGAGGCTTATCGATCAAAGCTGGAGCCTTCGACCTGAGCGCGACAAGCTGTGCCGGTGAAAGCTGACCATCGCAGTCTACCCGCTGCACCTGTTTTGGAATGATGGGTAAATCCCGTTCAGCCGTCAGTGGCAGTCCCGGCCGGCGCGCGGACCCCCGCATGTTCGCGCCTTTTGAGCTCGGCCTTCAACACCTCCGGCTTCGGCGCCCAGAGGAAACCGAAGCTCACATTGCCTTCCTTCGTCTCCACGACATGGTGGAGGCGGTGGGCCTGCACGATCCGCTTCATATAATTGGAGCGCGGGACGTAGCGGTGGTCGATCCGCTTATGGACGATCACGTCGTGGAAACCGAAATAGATCGCGCCATAACCCGCGATCCCCGCGCCCACCCAGGTCGCCCAATCGCCCCAGCCGAGCTGGACGCCGCCCAGGATCAGCAGGATCGAGGGCATGGCGAAGATCACGGCATAGAGATCGTTCAGCTCCCAATTGCCGGTGCGCGGGCGGTGATGGCTCTCGTGGAGGAACCAGCCCGGCCCGTGCATCACCCAGCGATGCGCGACATAGGCGAAGCCCTCCATCGCGACGATGGTGGCGAGGAAGAGGAGAATGCCGAGCGCCCAGTGCATGGCTGGCATATAGGCATCGCACCCCGGCCTGTCATGCCGGGGAATATGCCTATATCGTCGCCTCGAACGCGGCGCGGACGGCGGGCGGGATCGCGCGCGGCTTGCCGTCGCCCAGGTCGACATGGACATAGACCAGCTCGATCTCGGCGCGCAGATCCTCCGCATCGGCGCCGTGCAGCGCGATCGCGAAGCTGATGCTGCTGTTGCCGATCCGCGCCAGCCGCATCAGCCCGTCCACTTCCTCATCGGCGCGGATCGGCTTGCGATATTCGACGACCGCGCGGACGACATGGCAATCGAACTCGCCCCCCGCCGCCGCGTTGATCCCGGCCTTGCGCCAATATTCGGTCAGCACGAGATCGGCATATTCCAGATAGCGCGAGTTGAAGACGACCGACTGGGGATCGACCTCCGAATAACGGACGCGGAAGCGGTGCGAGAAGGGGTAGTCGGAACGGGCCATGCAAAGGCAATGGCGGAGCGTCGCGCGGCTTTCAAGCGCGATCGATTGTTCACCATCGCCGAGCCGCCTAAACGATGGGCATGGCTGTGCGCGCGCGTCTGAAACCGGGCGAAACCCTCGGTGACCGGATCATGAAGGTCGTTCATGCCGGCGAGCATGGCGCGGTGAACATCTATCGCGGGCAGGCGATCGGCGTGCGCCTGTTCCGGCCGGACATGATCGCCGAGCTTGATGAATTTCGCGCGCACGAAACCCGGCATCGCAGCATATTCGAAGCGGAATTGAGCCGGCGCGGACGCCCAAGATGCCGAACCTATCATCTTTGCGGCCTTGGCGGCCTGATGCTCGGCGCGGTGACGGGCGTTATGGGCGAACGGGCCATCGCCGCGACCACCATCGCCGTGGAGCGTGTCGTGCTGCGGCATCTGGCCGCGTATCGCCACGCGCTCCAGCCCGTCGATCACGAAGGTTTCGAGGCATTGTCGCAGATCCTCACCGACGAGCAGGAGCATCACGACGCGTTCCTCACCCGCGCTGGCCGGCCCGGCTGGCTGGTTTCAGGCCTGAGCGGGATCGTGGCCGGATCGACCGAGATCGTGATCTGGCTGGGAATGCGGCTTTGAAGCAGCATTGCTCCAGTCACCCTCGGCGGATGACGGAAGGATCGACGTCCGCGCCGAATCCGTGGCGCGCCTATCGCGCGTCCTGCACCGTCGCGCGCCAGGTGGGGATATAGTCGACGCTGCCCCGGCATTCGCCCATCTCCGCCCGCGCGGCCAGGCGGAAGCGGCGGCCGTCCCAGGCGAAGCTGCTCGTCACCCCGCAATCGCCCAGGCCCCTGCCCTTGGCATAGGTTTCGAGCTGGCCGGTCCGGTCGTTCCAGGCCGGATTGACGAGCGAATGCGTGTCGTCGCCCATGCCGGGACTGGAATCGAATTCGGCGGGGACCGCTTTCCCCTGTTCGTCGACGATCAGCGCCGCGCCGAAATAATTATAGGCGCCGTTGCCGCAGGGCTGCATCACCAGCGCCAGGCTGTGCGCGGCGTCCAGGCGCACCGCATCGGGCTCCAGCGCGTCGGGATCGACCTCGCAGCCGATATCGCCAAGCTGCCGCGCGGCATCGGCCTGCGACAATGTGCGCGGCGGCGCGGCGGCGGCGGCGGGGCGGACGATGACGGGCACGGCCGGCGGCGGCGGCACCGCGGCGGCATTGCCCTTGCGCACCAGCGCGCTGGTCGTGCCCACGCGTTTCTGCCGGTCGTCGATATAGAGCAAGGCCGCGCTCGCGCCCGCCAGCGAGATCGACGCGACGCGCGTGCCCGCCATGTCGAGCACGGGCAGCGACGCATCGCGCCGCAGCGCGTCGAGGATCGCCGGCACGTCCTTCGCGGCGACCGCGCCGGTGGTCGAGAACGGGACCGGACGCTTGCCCACGCCCAGCGCGCGGCCCTTGTCGGGCACGGTGACCGTGATTTCGGGCATGGCGGCGGCGGCAGGGCCGCGCGTCAGCACCAGCGTCGCGCCCTCCAGTTCGGATTCGGGCATCAGCGCGACGGCCTGGCACGCGCGGCCATTGTCGCAGCCGACGATCCAGTCCTGAAAGGTTTCGAGCGTGGTGGGCTGGGGCGCGGTGGCGGCGGCAAGCAGCAGCAACGCCCCAGCCATTCGCGTCAGCCCGCCTTGGCCGGCGTGTTCACGCCCATGCTCTGAAGATATTTGCGGACGTTGCGCGCCGCCTGGCGGATGCGATGCTCATTCTCCACCATCGCGATGCGGACAAAGCCTTCGCCGTCCTCGCCATAGCCGACGCCCGGCGCCACCGCGACGCCCGCATGGGTGAGCAACTGCTTGGAGAATTCGAGGCTGCCGAGATGCGCGAGCGCGGGCGGCAGCGGTGCCCAGGCGAACATCGACGCGCGCGGCGGCGGAATATCCCAGCCCGCCCGGCCGAAGCTTTCGACGAGCACGTCGCGGCGATGCTTGTAGAGCTGGCGGTTCTTCTCGACGATATCCTGCGGCCCGTTGATCGCCGCGACCGCCGCCGCCTGGATCGGCGTGAAGGCGCCGTAATCGAGATAGGATTTGACGCGGGTGAGCGCGGAGATCAGCGTCTTGTTGCCGACCGCGAAGCCCATGCGCCAGCCCGCCATCGAATAGGTTTTCGACATGGAGGTGAATTCGACCGCGACATCCTTCGCGCCGGGCACCTGCAGGATCGACGGCGTCGGGCAATCGTCGAAATAGATCTCGCTATAGGCGAGATCCGACAGCACCCACAGGCCATGTTCCTTGGCGAAGGCGACGACGCGTTCGTAGAAGGCGAGATCGACCACCTCGGCGGTCGGGTTGGACGGATAGCCCATCACCAGCACCGACGGCTTGGGCACCATGAACTTCACCGCGCGTTCGAGCGATTCGAAATAATGCTCGTCGGGCGTGGTCGGCACCGAACGGATGCTGGCGCCCGCGATGATGAAGCCGAAGGTGTGGATCGGATAGCTCGGATTGGGCGCGAGCACGACGTCGCCCGGCGCGGTGATCGCCTGCGCCAGATTGGCGAGCCCTTCCTTCGAGCCGAGCGTCACCACCACTTCGCTGTCGGGATCGAGATCGACCCCGAAACGACGCCCGTAATAATTGGCCTGCGCCTTGCGGAGGCCGGGAATGCCCTTGGACGCGGAATAGCCGTGCGCCTTGGGATTGCGCGCCACTTCGCACATCTTCTCGATCACATGTTCGGGCGGGGGCAGATCGGGATTGCCCATGCCGAGATCGATGATGTCGTCTCCTGCCGCACGTGCTGCTGCCCGCATCGCATTCACTTCGGCGATAACATAGGGCGGCAGTCGCTTGATGCGGTAGAAGTCTTCGGTCATGGCTCCCATTCCGATTGGAGGTTTTTGGAGCCGGTTTCCTACGCTTTCGGGCGTCTGATGTCGAAGCCTAATTGGCGGTCGCGGGCCGCCGCGCGGGCATGGGACGGTTGCGGCGGAACCAGAAGCTCCACACCGCCAGACTGCCGAGCAGCGCCAGCGCCAGCCCGGAAACCGTCATGACCAGCCGCCAGGGCAATCCCCCCACCCGCGCGGCGTGGAGCGGGAACAGCATGTTGAAGCCCCGGACCGTGGCGGGCAGCGCCAGCGCGTCGCGCGCGGCGACCAGCCGCCCGCTGTCCGCCGCGAAATAGAGCGTGGTGCGGCCATTGGGCAGCCATTCGGTGGGCTGCTTCATCCTGAGGCTGATCAGCCCGCTGTCGCCGCGCGGCAGCGAGAGGATGCGGAACTGGGCATCGGGAAAGCGCTGCCGCGCCTGGCGGACAATCGCCGTCCAGTCGATATCGTCGGCCAGCACCGCCTCGATCGGCGGCGGCGGCTTCAGCCCGGCCGCGATTGCGGCGGGGGCCGAGGGGCCGAGCACCAGCATCGTCATCGGACGGAAGATCATGGTGAGCCCGGTATAGAGCGAGAGCAGCAGCAAGGGCGCGACGAGGATGCCGAGATCGCGGTGCTGGCGCACGATCGCCGGCCGGCTCATCCGGCGCGGCCACAGGCGGAACTCGAAGGTCTTGCGCGTGCGCCACCACAGGATGATGCCGCTCAGCACGAAGAACAGCCCGGCGATGCCGGCGATGCCCGCCACCGTTTCCCCCGTATCCCCGGCGAACAGGTGGTGGTGGAAATCGAACAGCCAGATCTCCGGCCGTTCCCACTGGCTTTGCCAGGTCGCGACGACATTGCCCGCCTGATCGGCATAGGCGCCGGCATCCTTGCCCAGCGACAGGCGGTGCAGCCCGAACGTCTCGCTCGCGAAATTGATGCTTTGCGGCCGCTCCGCCGGATCCGCCATCAGGCGCGCGACGGTGGCGGCGACGGTTTCGGTGTCCGCCGCCAGCGCGTCGCCCGCATGGGGCAGCATCACCCACGCGTCCTTGTGGACGAGGATCGCGCCCGACAGCCCCAGCAGCGCCAGCACCAGCCCGATCAGGCCCCCGGTCCAGCGATGGAGAAGGTCGAGCGTCTTCATCATGGGTCTGGGCCCTTAGAATCGATAGTCCCAGCCGAGCGTGAAGGTGCGTCCACGGCCCGCGAAATAGGCGAGGACCGGGTTCTCCGCCGCGAGCCGCGTGTCGCTGCTATAGTCGATATAGAATTTGTCGAACAGATTCTGCACGCTCAGGCTCAGTCCGCCGAACCGCGTCTGATAGCGGATGCTGGCGTCGGTCAGGTTATAGCCCTCGAAATTGTTGCGCTGGTCCGGATTGGCCTTGCCGTGGAAGCTGCGCGACAGGAAGAACTGCGTCTGCACGATCGCGCTGAGCGGCCCGCGTGCATAGCTGGCGGACAGGTTGAGGCGATCGGGTGAGATGTTGGTGCCGTCCAGATCGGTATCGACCACGCCGTCGGGATTGGCGGAATCGCTGTCGTAGCGGCCGAGCAGATGGGCATAGCCCGCCGACACGCGCAGCCCCTCGATCGGCAGGCGGACGGCCAGGTTGACCTCCAGCCCCTGGATCTCGACGCGCTGGCGCTGGACGTCGAAGATGCCGCCCGGCCGGGCGATCAGCAACTGGCCCTTGTCGCTCGACGACCAGAAATAGGTGGCGCTCGCGTCGAGCGGACCGCGCTTCACCTCCACCCCGATCTCGCGATTGTTCGAGATGATCGGCGCGATATCCAGGAAGGTGTCGATATCCTGCCCGGGCCGGTTCACCGCGCGGGTGATGCGGCCGATATCGGGCACGGTGAAGCCCTCCGCATAGCTGGCATAGGCGCGGATGCCGTCCCAGGGCTCCAGGATCACGCCGCCGTTCAGCAGCACATCGTCGAATTTGGGGCTGCCGCCCGAAACGAAGGTCGATCCGGCACTCGCCAGCGTCGTGAAATCGTCGATCTTGATCTGCACATTCTCCCAGCGCGCGCCGCCCGCCAGGCGCAGCTTCTTGTCGAACAGCGCCAGGTTGAGCTGGCCGAACGGCGCGAGGCTGCGGAAATCGCTGGGCGGCACCCAGACGCGGTTGGTGGCGATCAGCCGCTGTTCGGTCTTGTCGACCAGCGCATCGAAGCCGATCGTCGCGGTCAGGTTCTCGAAGCCCGGCATGGCGCGTTCATAGCTGAACTTGGCGCCCAGCTTGCGCGAGCGGTTCTGCGACTGATCGAACAGCTTGCCGGTGGGATCGAGCGCCGGATCCTGGAAGGTGGCGATCGGCGCGATCTCTCCGCCAAAGGTGTCGCGGCTGCGGTTGAAGAAGATCTGGGTGACGAGGTTGCCGCCGCCAAGATCGCTGTCGGTGAGCGACAGCGCCACGCTTTCGGTGCGGTTGGCGGCGGGCACGCCCGGCGGGGTGCCGCGCACCGCGCTGGTCGGCACGCCCGTCAGCCGGTTGCCGGGGATCGCGACATAATCGCCGTCGCCGTCCAGTTCGTAGCGGCTGGCGATCAGGTCGAGCCGGGCGGTGGAGGACAGCGCGTAACCGAAGCGGCCGAACAGCGAGAGCGTTTTCGAATCCTGCGTCTCGCCCTGGGTAAGGTTGAGGCCGATGCGGCGATCCTGGCCGTCGTAAAAGGCGCCGCGCCGTTCATAGGCGGCGCCCACGGTCGCATCGAAATCGCCGGCCTTGTATTGGATCAGCGCGGCCGCCTTGCCGCCGATGCCGTCGCCGCTGAAGCCGTTGTCGGCGGTGCCCTGAAGCAGCACGCGGCCGCCCAGCCCCTCCTTGCGCGGCGCGCCCACCGTCACCTGGTTGACGATGCCGCCGGTGCCGCCCACGCCCTGCAACGCGTTGGAACCATAGATCAGCTCCACCCGGTCGACGAAGAAACCGTCGATGGTGAAGCCGTCGCGGCTGCCGTCGCGCAGCGGCGTCGATTGCGGGATGCCGTTGATCGCATAGAGCGGCGAGCGCCCGCGCAGCGACTCGCCCGATCCCGACAGCTTCTGCCGCGTCGGCGAGAAGGAGGGCGTGAGCGTGGAGACCGCGTCGGTGACCGAGCCGGAGATCGCGATCTGCTGGTCCAGCGCCGCCTTGTCGATCACGTCGATCGTCAGCGGCAGCGCGTTGGCGGGCAGCGCGGTGCGCGCGGCCGTGATCACGATATCGGCGGGCGCGGCATCCGCCGCCTCGCTTTCGGCCGGCCCGGCCTGTGCCCAGGCGGGCGCCGCGAGCGACGTGGACGCGGCAAGTGCTGCAAGGATGACAGGCTTCATCGACGGACTCCCTTTTGGCGGCGCTGCTAGGGGACCAATCCAGATATTGCAAGGCACTCGCAATAGCATTTTTGCCTTTTGCCGGTCCCGCGCGGAACCTGCGCGCCGACGAGCCGTTGCGGCTTGGCGGGGCAGGCTTTACGCTGCGCCGACTCTGTGGGGAGGGATCGCCGATGACCGAGACCGGCACGACAATGACGCCGCCGACGCTGGAAGATATGCAGCGCTGGACCTGGGTGATCGGAAGGGCGCAGCAGATGTTGCTCGAATTCGGGATCGACCGGATGCAGCAGGCGGCCGCCCAGCCGCCGCCGATCGACAGCCTGCCCTTCACCGGACTGGACGCCATCACCCAGGCGCAATCCGATTTCTGGAGCGAGAGCGTGAAGCTGTGGCAGCGCTTCGTCGATCCGACGAGCGCGCCCGCCGCCCCCGATCCGCGCCTGGCCAAGGACCGGCGCTTCTCCGCCCCCCAATGGCGCGACAATCCGATGTTCGACCTGATCCGGCAAAGCTATCTGCTGATCGCCGATCACCTGATCAAGAGCGTCGACGGGATCGACGGCGTCGATCCCAGGCAGAAGGAACAGATCCGTTTCGCCACGCAGGGCTTCGTCGACGCGATGAGCCCGAGCAACTTCGCCTTCACCAACCCGCTGGTGATCGAGAAGACGATCGAGACGCGCGGCGAGAACCTGCTCAAGGGCCTGACCCACATGCTGCGCGACATCGGGCGCGGCCAGCTCACCCACAGCCAGCCCGACGCCTATGAACTGGGCCGCAACATCGCGACGACGCCGGGCAAGGTGGTGAAGGAGACGCCGCTCTACCAGCTTATCCAGTACGAGCCGCAGACCACCGAGGTGCACCGCACGCCGCTGCTGATCTTCCCGCCCTGGATCAACCGCTATTACATCCTGGATCTCAATCCCGAGAAAAGCTTCATCCGCTGGGCGGTGTCGCAGGGGCTGAGCGTGTTCGTCGTCTCGTGGAAATCGGCGGACGCGAGCATGAAGGACGTGACCTGGGACGATTATATCGTGCGCGGCCAGATCGACGCGATCGATACGGTGCGCGACCTGCTCGACGTCAAGAGCGTGCACACGATCGGCTATTGCGTCGCGGGCACCACGCTGGCGGCGACGCTGGCGCTGCTCGCCGCGCGCGACGAGGCCAAGAAGGTGAAATCCGCCACCTTCTTCACCGCGCAGGTCGATTTCGCCAAGGCCGGCGAACTGAACCTGTTCGTCGACGATGAGCAGTTGAAGCTGGTGGAGAGCCTGTCGGGCGAGGGATATCTGGACGGGCGCTACATGGCCGCCACCTTCAACCTGCTGCGCGGGCGCGACCTGATCTGGAACTATGTCCAGAACAATTACCTGCTGGGGCAGGATTATGCGCCGTTCGACCTGCTCCACTGGAACGGGGACACAACCAACCTGCCCGCCAAATGGCACAAGGCCTATCTGACCGACCTGTATCGCGACAACAAGCTGGCGGTGCCCGGCGCGATCAGCGTGGACGGCACGCCGATCGACCTGCGCGCGGTGAAGACGCCCGCCTATGTGCAGGCGGGCCGCGAGGATCATATCGCGCCGCTGGAAAGCGTGTGGAAGATCAACGATCATTTCGCCGGCCCGATCCGCTTCGTGCTGGCGGGATCGGGGCATATCGCGGGCGTGGTCAATCCGCCCAGCGCTGGCAAATACCAGTATTGGACCAGCGAGAAACCGGCCGCCACGCTCACCGATTTCCTCTCCGCCGCGAAGGAGACGCCGGGAAGCTGGTGGCCCGACTGGATCGAATGGCTGTCCGCCCAGGATGGCGACAAGGTCTCCGCCACCGGCGCGCGCGTGCCCGGCAAGGGCAAGCTGAAGGCGATCGAGGACGCGCCGGGCAGCTACGTCAAATCCCGGTGATCCCCCGGTTATAAAAGGATTTTCCCTGCGACTGTGACGGTTCCGTGCCGCTCGCGTGACGCTTTTGCTGCACTGCACAAAAAAGCTTGCAATTCGTCGCGGCTCACTATATTGTGCAATGCAACATAAGCAGGACCGCAGTATGAGCGCCACCGAGAACAAGGTCGATCCGGCTGCGAAGCCCGCACCGGCCAAGACCGTGAAAACGACGCGGACGGCAGCGAAGCCGGCCGCCGCAGAGAAAGGAACGACCAAGATGACCGACACCGCGAAAGTGACCGAGACCGTGAAGAAGGCCGCGACCGAAGCCACCAACCAGGCGCAGGCCGTGTTCGCCGACCTGAACGACCGCACCAAGGCCGCCGTCGAAAAGGGCCAGAAGATCGCCGAGGACCTCGCCGACTTCCAGAAGGGCAACCTCGAGGCGTTCGTCGCTTCGGCCAAGGTCGCCGCGCAGGGCTTCGAAGCGCTGGGCCAGGACGCCGCCGAGCTGGGCCGCAAGAATTTCGAATCGGCCCAGGCCGCGCTGAAGAGCTTCGCCGCCGCCAAGTCGCCGACCGATTTCTTCAAGCTGCAGAGCGACTATGCGAAGTCGGCGTTCGACTCGTTCGTCGCGCAGACCTCGAAGAACACCGAAGCTTCGCTGAAGCTGGCCGGCGACGTGTTCCAGCCGCTGTCGAACCGCATCGCGGTCGCGGCCGAGAAGTTCAAGACCGCCGCCTGATAGCGACAGTCGTGTAGAGTGAAGAACGGCCGTCCCCACGGGGGCGGCCGTTCTTGTATCCGCGCCGCACGATTTTCATCGCGCGGACGCCACACCCGCCGCATTGCCCCTTGCCCGCGCGGCCGCGCTTGCCATATTCTGCGCTTATGCGTGACGAGAAACATCTTCCGCCCATGATGGCCGGCCGCAAGGGCGGCGAGGACGACGGCACCGGCCTGGGCGTCGCGACACGTACCCGCGCGCGCACCAAGAAACCGACGCCTTACAAGGTGCTGATGCTCAACGACGACTATACCCCGATGGAGTTCGTCGTCCTCTGCCTGCAGCGCTTCTTCCGGATGAGCATCGAGGACGCGACTCGCGTGATGCTGCACGTCCACCAGAAGGGCGTCGGCGTGTGCGGCATCTTCAGCTACGAAGTGGCGGAGACCAAGGTGACCCAGGTCACCGACTTCGCCCGGCAGAATCAGCACCCGCTGCAATGCACGCTGGAGAAGGCGTGAAATCTGGCTGATGCCGGGCTGAGCCAAATCTGGCGCGAACCACAGCCTCCTACCCGTCCTGTCGCTCCAGCGAAAGCTGGAGCCCATGCGATACCGATGGCGATCCAGGATGAAACCAGGCTGGGTCTACATCATGACCAATGCGCCCCATGGTACACTCTACACCGGCGTAACCGCCGATCTGGCCGCGCGCATTACCCAGCACCGTGAGGGCCAGGGTTCGGTCTTCTGCAAGAAGCACGGCCTCGATCGGCTGGTCTATGTGGAACCGCACGCGCGCATCGATGAAGCGATCGCACGCGAAAAGGCGATCAAGGCGTGGCAGCGCAAATGGAAGATCGCGTTGATCGTCGCTCAGAATCCGGAATGGGATGACCTGTTCGAACGCATCCATGCGTGACGGTGGATTCGAGATGCCACCACCACGTCGCTCCAGCGAAAGCTGGAGCCTATACGGTCAATACGCTTCGCAGACGCTCAACAGCTGAGCGCATATCAAACACCGCATGGGCTCCAGCTTTCGCTGGAGCGACACGGCGGGAAGATCCAGCCACCCCCTACCGGCTCCAGTCCACGATCAGCCAGCCATGGCCCTTGGCCAGCCGGCGCAGTTTGGGGCTGGGGTTCACCGCGATCGGCACGTCCGCCCAATCGAGCACCGGCGCGTCCGAGACATGGTCGGAATAGAAGCGCACCGTGCAATCGGGGCGGTCCAGCCCCTGGGTGGCCAGCCAGGCCTGGATCTTGCGCAGCTTGGCCGGGCCGTAGCAATTCTCGCCCTCGATCCGGGCCTGGATGCGGCCGTCGGGCAGGCAGAAACTGTCGGTCGCGATCACCTCGTCCATGCCCAGCGCCTCCGCGATCGCGGTCACGTAGATGCGGTAGGACGCGGTCGCCATGATCAGCCTGTGGCCCGACTCGCGGTCCGCCGCCATCTGGCGCAGCGCGCCGGGATAGATGTTGGTCGCCACCGTCCGCGCCGCGAAGCCGCGCGCCAGCGGCTCCAGCTCGGCCGAGGGGATATGCCCGCCGGTCAGCAGCAACTGGTTGATCTCCTTCAGCTTGGACCGGTCGATCAGCCGGCAGGCATAGGCGGCCATCACCAGCAGCGCGAACGGCGCCAGGATCAGCCGCCAGGGCGAGCGGCGCAGCGCGACATGGAACAGGAAACCCGTATAGGTTCCCCGGCGCGTGATCGTCCTGTCCATGTCGTAGATCGCCAGCGCCGTCATCCTTCCGCCTTTCATGAGAGCCCAACGCGCTTGCCCCCCGCGCCATAATCGCGCAAGACTCCAAGTGCATGAGCGAAATGGCGGATTTCATTCAGGAGCATGGCGAAGCCGGCTGCGAGCTCAGTTTCCTGGGCAGCCTTTCGATCGCCCGGCTGGGAGACGTGCCGCAGCGCCTGGCCGCGCTCGCCGTGCCCGTCGACGTCATCCGGCTGGACCGGATCGATCATATCGACACGATCGGCGCCTGGCTGGTCTATCGGCTGAGCCGCGACCATGGCGCCGAGATCAAGGGCGCCGACGCCGACGCCTCCCGGCTGATCGAACAGGTTTCCGCGTCCGACCGGCCGGTGCGCATGCGCCCGGACCGGACGCCGCCGCATATCCGCGTGCTGGGCGAGATCGGCGACGCCACCGCGATCGCGGGTCAGACGCTGCTGGGGCTGCTCGGCTTCTTCGGCGCGACGATGATCGCGGCGTGGAACGTGATCCGTCACCCCAGCCGTTTCCGCATCAACGCCGTCGTCCAGCGGTTCGAGGTGGTCGGCGTCTCCGCGCTCGGCATCATCGGGCTGATGAGCTTCCTGATCGGCATCGTCATCGCGCAGCAGGGCGCGGTGCAGCTTCGCCAGTTCGGCATGGAAACCTTCACCATCAACCTGGTTGGGCGAATCACGCTGCGCGAACTGGGTGTGCTGATGACCGCGATCATGGTCGCTGGCCGCTCCGGATCCGCCTTCGCCGCGCAGCTCGGCACGATGAAGCTGACCGAGGAGGTGGACGCGATGCGGACCATCGGCGTCTCCCCGCAGGAGGCGCTGGTGCTGCCGCGCGTGATCGCCACGGTGGTGCTGATGCCGCTGCTGGGCTTCTACGCCTCGCTCGTCACCATCCTGGGCGGCCTGATCTGGTGCTGGATCGATCTGGGCATCCCGCCCGTCACCTTCATCCAGCGCATCCGCGAGGTCGTGCCGATGACCGACCTGTATGTCGGGCTGGTCAAGGCGCCGGTGTTCGGCGCGATCATCGCGATGGCGGGCTGTTTCCAGGGCATGCAGGTGAAGGCCAATGCCGAGGAAGTGGGCCAGCGCACCACATCCGCCGTGGTGCAGGCGATCTTCCTCGTGATCGTGCTCGACGCCTTTTTCGCGGTCTTCTTCACGTCGATCGGCTGGACATGAGCATCACCGAAACCGACATGGCCGAGGAACTGCCCGAAGTGGCGGAGGGCGACACGCTGATCCGCGTGCGCGACCTGAAGAACAGCTTTGGCGACCAGGTGGTGCATCAGGGGCTCGACCTCGACGTGCGCAAGGGCGAGATCCTGGGCGTGGTCGGCGGATCGGGCACCGGCAAATCGGTGCTGATGCGATCGATCATCGGCCTCCAGACCCCCGATCAGGGCGAGATCAGCGTGTTCGGCCAGTCGATGATCGGCCGCGACGAGACCGACGCGGTCGCGATCCGCAAGCGCTGGGGCGTGCTGTTCCAGGGCGGCGCGCTGTTCTCCACCCTGACCGTGGCGGAGAATGTGCAGGTGCCGCTGCGCGAATTCTATCCCGACATCAAGGCGCCGCTGCTCGACGAGATCGCCGCGTTCAAGGTGACGATGAGCGGCCTGCCCGCCGAGGCCGGCCCCAAATATCCCGCCGAGCTTTCGGGCGGCATGCGCAAGCGCGCCGGGCTGGCGCGCGCGCTGGCGCTCGATCCGGAGCTGCTGTTCCTCGACGAGCCGACGGCGGGCCTGGACCCGATCGGCGCCGCCGCCTTCGACGAACTGACGTCCGAGCTCCAGAAGATCCTGGGGCTGACGGTGTTCCTGATCACCCATGATCTCGACACGCTGTACGCGATCTGCGACCGCGTGGCGGTGCTGGCGGACAAGAAAGTGATCGCGGTTGGCACCATCGACGAGTTGCTCGCGTTGGACCATCCGTGGATCCAGGAATATTTCAACGGCCCGCGCGGCCGTGCCGCCGTGGCGGCGAAGCAGAAGAAGAAGGGCTGAGCGCCGATGGAAACCCGCTCCAATCACGTCCTCGTCGGCAGCGTCGTGCTCGGCCTGCTCGCGGTACTGGCGATCTTCACGGTCTGGCTGGCGCAGCTCGGCGGCGGATCCGAAACCAAGTACGACATCTTCTTCAAGCAATCGGTCGACGGGCTCGCCAAGGGATCGAGCGTCAGCTTCTCCGGTGTGCCGTCCGGCCAGGTCGACGAGATCGCGCTGTGGCCGCGCGATCCCGAATTCGTGCGCGTGCGCATCCGCGTGAAATCCGAAACCCCGGTGCTCCAGGGCACGACCGCGACGATCCAGGGCGTGGGCTTCACCGGCGTGTCGCAGATCATGCTCGACGGCGCGGTCAAGGGCGCGCCGCCGATCAGCGATATCGGGCCGGGCGGGGTGCCGGTGATCCCGACCAAGCCCGGCGCGCTGGGTGAATTGCTGTCGAACGCGCCGCAGCTCCTCGAACGGCTGACCACGCTGACCGAGCGGCTGACATTGCTGCTGAGCGACCGCAACCAGGCGTCGATCGCGGGCATCCTCGACAATGTCGAGAAGCTTTCGGGTTCGCTGGCCGAGCGCGGCCCGGAGATCGCGGCCACGCTGGCGCAGACGCGGATCGCGATCGAACAGGCCGGCAACGCGGCGGAGGAGATCGGCAAGCTCGCCGGCACCACCAACGACCTGCTCGACAAGGAAGGCCGCCCGCTGATGGCCGATCTGCGCAAGACCGTCGCATCGGCCAAGGCGAGCATGGACACGCTCGACGCCGCGATCGGCGATGCGCGGCCGGGCCTGCAGGCCTTCTCCAAGCAGACGGTTCCCGAGGTCGGCCAGCTTGTCCGCGACCTGCGCGACATGTCCGAAGCGCTGACGGCGGTGGCCACCCGGCTCGATCGCGGCGGCGCCGGCGCGCTCGTCGGATCGCCCAAGCTCCCCGACTATAAGAAGAAGGGCAAATGATCATGGCGCGCCAAGCACGCATCCTCAGCCTGACGATCCCGTTCGCCGCCCTGCTGGCGCTTTCGGGCTGCATCAGCTTCGGCGCGAAGCCGCCGCCGACCTTGCTGACGCTGTTCCCCGCCGCCGCGATGCCGGCGGGCGAGAGCCGCACCGCCGTCGCCGGCCAGGCGGTGACCATCCTCACGCCGCGCGTGCCCGCGGCACTCGCCAACAATCGCATCCCGGTGCGCAGCGACGATACCAGCATCGCCTATGTGAAGGACGCGCAATGGGCGGATTCGCCCAACCGCCTGTTCCGCGCGCTGCTCGCCGATGTCGTCACCGCGCGCACCGGCCGCATGGTGCTCGACAATCGCCAGTTCAGCTTCGATCCCGGCACGACGATCTCGGGCGAGCTGCGCAACTTCACGATCGACGCCGCGTCGATGCAGGCGGTCGTCACCTATGACGCGGCGCGCGCCACCGACGGCGGCGCGAAGATCGAGGAACGCCGCTTCGAGGCGCGCGCGCCGGTTTCGTCGATCGAGCCCGGCCCGGCCGCCGTCGCGCTCAACACCGCCGCCAACCAGGTCGCCGATCAGGTCGCCGCCTGGATCGGCAATTGAGATAACGGGCGGATCAGGAGCCCCTTTTGCGTTACTTCCTCGATACCGAGTTCAACGGCTTTGGCGGCGCGTTGATCAGCATCGCGCTCGTGCCCGAATTCGGCGACGAGGAATTCTACGCGATCCTGCCGATGGCCGATCCCGTGGTGCCCTGGGTGGATCGCCATGTGATGCCCTATCTCCACATGGTGCCTCCCGCGCTCGACATGACGATGCGACCCGACGAGGCCGCGCACGAGGTCGCCCGCTATCTGGCGCATGATCCCAAGCCCGTGATCGTCGCCGACTGGCCCGACGACATCGCCTATTTCTGCAAGCTGCTGGTGATCGGCAACGGCGTGATCGTCGATATCGACGATGTGGATTTCAGCTTCCTGCGCTCGCCCGGCTTCAGCCCGGCGGCCAACAGCAAGGTGCCGCACAACGCGCTGCACGACGCGCGGGCACTGCGCGATTTCGTGCTGGGCGGGCGTTAAATCTCGCGCTGGACCTTGTCGCGTCTCATCGACCGATCGCGTGGAAAAACCTCTGCGTGCGAGGTGTCAGGATAGCAGGCGGTGCCTCCCAACCCTTCGGGCTGAGCCTGTCGAAGCCCTGCTTTTCCTTTGGTTCGAAGTAGAAGGACGGGGCTTCGACAGGCTCAGCCCGAACGGATCGGGTCGCGACGGTCAACGGGTCGGACGGGTTCCGATCCCCTCACCCCAGGCTTTTCCCCTCACCCCAGGCTTTTCGACGCCTGTTCGAACACGTCCTTCGACAGGCCCGGCGTCTCGACGATGCGGCCAAGGGCGGCGCGCATCAGGTTCGCGCGCGCCTCGTCGAAGCGGCGCCAGCGGCCGAGCGGCGGGACGAGCTTCGCCGCGGTCTGCGGATTGATCCGATCGAGCGCCACGATGATGTCGACCAGAAAACCATAGCCCCGCCCGTCCGCCGCGTGGAAACCGCGCTGGTTCGCGGTGAAGGCGCCGGCGAGCGCGCGGACGCGGTTGGGATTGGCCAGCGTGAAATCGGGATGTTTCTCCAGCGCCAGCACCGCATCCAGCGCGTCGTCGCGCGTCGAGAGCGCCTGGGTGGTGAACCATTTGTCGAGCACCAGCGCATTGTCGCGATAGCGGCGATAGAACGCCTCCAGCGCCTGGCCCCGCAGCGTGGAATCGCCGTTGACCAAAGTGGTCAGCGCGCCCTGCCGGTCGGTCATATTGTCCGCGCCGGTGAACTGGGCATGGGCGAGTTCGGCGGCATCCGGCGCCCCGGCCGCCGCGATATAGCCCAGTGCCACCGTCTTCAGGCGGCGCGCGCCCTTGGCGGCGGGCGAATATTCGAAGCGATTGGCCTGCGCGCCCGCATGCGCCGCGCGCCATTCGCCCTCCAGCGCCTTGCCCAGATCGGTGCGCAGCGCCTCGCGCGCGCGGTGGATCGCCTCGGGATCGACGACGAGCATCTGTTCGCCGACGAACGCCTCGCTCGGCAGCAGCACCGCCTCGCCCACGAACGCCTTGTCGAGCGCGGGATCGGTGAGCGTGTTGCGCACAGCCTCGATCACCGCGCCATGATCGCCGCGCCCGTCCGCCACCGCGGCGACGAGCGTGTCGAGCATGAGCTGCTGCATCGCCTCGTACCGGGCGAAGGGATCGTCGTCATGCGCCGAGAGAAAGGCGAGATCGGCGGCGTCGCGCCCGGTCTCCACGGTGACGGGCGCGGAGAAGCCGCGATTGATCGAGAGCACCGGCCGCGTCGCGATATCGTCGAACACGACGGTCTGGCGCGGTTCGGTCAGCAGGATCAGCCGTTCCTCGCACAGCGGGCCGGAGGTTTCGCCGCAGAACAGCCGGGTGCGCAGCGGCAGCACCATCGGTTGCTTCTCCGGCTGGCCCGGCGTGGCGGGCACGGCCTGCTCCAGCGTCAGCCGCGCCGTCGTCCCCTCATGATCGAGCGTCGCCACCACGCGCGGCGTGCCGGCCTGGCTGTACCAGCGGCGGAACTGGGCAAGATCGACGCCGCCGCCATCCTCCATCGCCACGACGAAATCCTCGCAGGTCGCGGCTTCGCCGTCATGGCGCGAGAAATACAGGTCGGTCGCGGCGCGGAAGCGCTCCGGCCCCAGGATCGCATGCATCATGCGGATCACCTCGGCGCCCTTGTTGTAGATCGTCGCGGTGTAGAAGTTGGAGATCTCCATATAGGATTCGGGGCGGATCGGATGCGCGAGCGGCCCCGAATCCTCCGGGAACTGCGCGGCGCGCAGGGTGCGGACATCCTCGATCCGCTTGACCGCCGCGCTGCCCTGATCGGCGGAGAATTGCTGGTCGCGAAAGACGGTGAAGCCTTCCTTCAGCGACAACTGGAACCAGTCGCGGCAGGTGACGCGATTGCCCGACCAGTTGTGGAAATATTCGTGCGCCACCACGCCCGCGACCGCGTCGTAATCCGCGTCGGTCGCGGTGTCGGGATCGGCCAGGATGTAGCGCGAGTTGAAGATGTTGAGGCCCTTGTTCTCCATCGCGCCGAAATTGAAATCGGCGACGGCGACGATGTTGAACACGTCCAGATCATATTCGCGGCCATAGACCGCCTCGTCCCACGCCATGGAGAGCTTGAGCGCGGTCATGGCGTGATCGGTCTTGGAGAGATCGGCGGCGCGCACCCAGATGCCCAGATCGACCTTGCGGCCGGACAGCGTGGTGAAGCTGTCGCGATTGGCGACCAGATCGCCCGCGACCAGCGCGAACAGGTAACAGGGCTTGGGAAAGGGATCGCGCCATTCCGCCCAGTGCCGCCCGTCCTCCGCATCGCCCGCCGCCACGGGATCGCCATTGGCCAGCAGTACGGGATAGCGCGCCTTGTCCGCCTCCATCCGCACGCTGTAGCGGCTGAGCACGTCGGGCCGATCGGGGAAGAAGGTGATGCGGCGGAAACCCTCGGCCTCGCACTGGGTGCAGAGCAGCCCGCCCGAGGCGTAGAGCCCCATGAGCTGGGTGTTGAGCTCGGGCGCGATATCGACCTCGACCTCCACGACATGCGCGCCGCCCGGCAGCGGCACGACCAGCGCGTCGCCATCGAGCCGCCAGTCCGTCGCCACGCCGTCGATGCGCAGCGCCACCGGGGTCAGCCCGTCGCCGTCGAGCACCAGCGGCCGGTCATGATCGCCGTTGCGCACCACCTGAAGCCGCGAGGCGACGCGCGTGCGCATCGAATCCAGCCGGAAATCGAGCGCGATATCGGGCACCAGCCAGTCGGGCGGGCGATAATCCTCGCGGCGGATGACGGCGGGTGCGGCGGTGGATTGGACATCGAGCATGGCCAAAGCCTTACGCCCCGGTGCGGGGGCGTGCAATTGGGCTTGCATCGCCGGCGACACGCCATAGCCTGCCGCCGATTGGGGGGAGGACCATGATGCGGCACGGCAGGACCATGATCATCGCCGGGGCGGTGCTCGCCACGGCGCTGCCCGCGCTGGCGCATGCGCAGGGCTTCGACGTGGAGGCGGCGACGCGCGCCTATGTCGACACGCTGCACGGCGCGGCGCGCGCGAAATCCGACGCCTATTTCGAGGGCGGATACTGGATGATCCTGTGGGGGGCGCTGGTGTCTGCCGCCACCTGCTGGATCCTGCTGCGCTTCGGCCTCTCCGCGCGCTTCCGCGACTGGGCGGAACGACGGACGAAGCGCCCCGCGCTGGTCGCCGCGCTCTACGCCCTGCCCTATACCGTCGCCGCCACGCTGATCACGCTGCCCTGGACGATCTATGCCGGCTATGTGCGCGAGAAACACTATGACCTGATGAGCCAGGATTTCGGCGGCTGGGCGGGCGAACAGGCGATCGGGCTGGGCATCGGCATCGTCACCACCGCGCTGCTGCTGGCGATCATATTCACGGTGATCCGCCACGCGCCCCGGCTCTGGTGGCTGCTGGGCGCGGGCGCGATGACGGTGTTCATCGCGATCGGGCTGCTGATCGCGCCGGTCTTCATCGCGCCGCTGTTCAACACCTATGGCGAGATGCCGGCGGGGCCGGTGCGCGATCGCATCGTGGCGATGGCGGCGGCCAATCACGTGCCCGCAGAGCATATCTATGTGTTCGACGCATCGAAGCAGAGCAAGCGCATCTCCGCCAATGTCTCCGGCCTTGGCCCGACGATCCGCATCTCGCTCAACGACAATCTGCTCAACCGCGCCTCCCCGCCCGAGATCGCGGCGGTGATGGGCCATGAGCTGGGCCATTATGTGCTGGGCCATATCTGGCGGCTGATCGGCATGTTCGGCCTGTTGTTCCTGGCCGGCTTCTGGCTGGTCCACCGCATCGCGCCCGCGCTGATCGCGCGCCACGGGCCGGGCTGGCGGGTGCGCGGGGTGGACGATCCCGCCGCGACGCCGGTGTTCTTCGGCATCGCGGCCGTGCTCGGCCTGCTGGCGACGCCGATCACCAACAGCATGATCCGCACCAGCGAGAGCGCCGCCGACGCCTTCGGGCTGGACGCCGCGCGCGAGCCCGACGGCTTCGCGCTCACCGCGATGAAGCTTTCCGAATATCGCAAGATCTCACCCGGCCCGATCGAGGAGATGCTGTTCTTCGATCACCCCTCCGGCGAGACACGCGTGCGCATGGCGATGCGGTGGAAGGCCGATCATATGGGCGAGGCACCGGCGAAATAGCCATGGCATGGCGTGCCGCCCGAGAACGGTTGGGGAATCGAGCGCCACGCCGATGACACGCGATCGCCGCGTGACGATCGCGGCGTTTTCGGCGAAGAGGCCCGGATGCCCACGCTCTTCATCTTCGGACTCGGCTATACCGCATCGCGCCTCGCCGCGCGGCTGCGCGCGGAGGGCTGGCGCGTCACCGGCACGGGGCGCGCGGGCGATGTCGCCTTCGACGATCCGGCGGCGGTGCTGCCTGGCCTTGCCGGCGCGACGCACCTGCTGTCGGGCGTGCCGCCCAAGGAAGAACGCGATCCGGTGCTGGCCGCCTATGGCGAGGCGATCCGCGATTTCTGCGGCTGGCGGGGCTATCTCTCCTCCACCGGCGTCTATGGCGACAGCGGCGGCGCCTGGGTGGACGAAAGCGCGCCGATCGGCGCGGGCCGGCGCACCGCGCGCGCGGAGGCGGACGCGGCATGGCAGGCGCTGGGCGCCCATGTCTTCCGCCTGCCCGGCATTTACGGACCCGGCCGCTCGCCGCTCGACCGGGTCGCCGCCGGCACCGCGCACCGCATCGCCATGCCGGGACAGGTCTTCAGCCGCATCCATGTCGACGATATCGGATCGGGCGTGATCGCCGGGTTCGGCGCGCCGCCGGGCGCATACAACCTGGCCGACGACCTGCCATGCGCGCAGAACCAGGTGATCGCCCATGCCGCCATGCTGCTCGGCGTCGCGCCGCCGCCGTTGCTGGCGATCGACAATGCCGGCCTGTCGCCCGCCGCGCGCGCCTTTTATTCGGAGAACCGGCGCGTCGCGAACGGCAAGGCGAAGCGCGTGCTGGGCTGGCGCCCCGCTTTTCCCGACTACCGCGCCGGGCTGGGCGCCCTCAGCGCGAACAACAGCCCGACCAGCGCCAGCGCGCAGCCGGCGATGGCGAGCGGCGACCAGCGATAACCCTCGAACACCGTCGACAGGAACATCGCGATCACCGGGATGATCACCCCCGTATAGGCGGCCATCGCCGGGCCGATCATGCGGATCAGCCCGAAATAGAGCGTGAAGGCCAGCGACGAGGCGACGACCCCCAGATAGAGCAATCCCGCGATATAGCCCGCGCGCCATTCGATCACGGGCGGCCCGGCGGTGATCCAGGCGAACAATCCGTCACAGAGCGCGCCGATCAGCATCGCCCAGCCGAGCATCGTCGCCATCGGATAGAGCGCGGCGCGGCGGCTGGCCTGCATGACATTGGCGGTGGAGGCGGCGAACACGCCCATCAGCGTGAAGCCGATGCCGATCAGCGTGCCGCCCTGCGAGGAATGGTCCGCCCGCGCCTCGTGCACGAACAGCAGCCCGATCCCGACGATCGCCACCCCCGACGCGGCCAGGAAGCGGCCGCTGACGCGCTTGCCCAGGAAGATCCAGGAAAACAGTGCGTTGGGCACGATCAGCAGCGCGAAGACCAGTGCGACCAGCCCCGAGGTGATGTGCTGTTCGGCGCGGTAGACGAAGTTGAAATTGATCACGAACTGCGCCAGCCCGAGCGCCGCCGCGAACGCAAGCCCGCCGCGATCGAGCCGCAGGCTTTCCCGCCGGACGCGGGCGACGGCGAACAGCACCAGCCCGGCGATCAGGAAACGGTAGCAGATCGACCAGCTTGGCGGCACATGGCCGAGCTGATCGCGGATCACCAGCCAGGTCGATCCCCAGATCAGCGTGACCGCGACGAAGGGGAATGCAACCGCCGCGCGCGTCGGAGCAGGCGTTCCCCCGGCGCTCACAAGCGTGCGATCGCGTCCGCGAGCGGGCGGATATCGTCCACGCTCTGGTTCCAGCTCGTCACCAGCCGCGCCTCGCCATCCGCCCAGTCGTAGAAATCGAAGCCCAGCGCGCGCAGCGACGCGGCCTCCGCCGCCGTCACGCGCAGGAACACCTCGTTGGCCTGGACCGGATAGAGCAGCCGATCGCCCGCTGCATCACCCAGCAGCCGCGCGCCCGCATTGGCGGCGCGCGCATTCTCCAGCCACAGATCGCCGTCGAGCAGCGCCAGGATCTGCGCGGCGAGATAGCGGCCCTTCGACATCAACTGCCCGGCGCGCTTGCGGCGGTAGAGCGTTTCCTCCGCCAGATCGGTGCGGAAGAAGATCAGCGCCTCCGCCGACATCGCGCCATTCTTGACGAAGCCGAAGCTGAGCGCGTCCACGCCCGCGCGCCACGTCACATCGGCGGGCGCGCAGCCCAGATGCGCGATCGCGTTGGCGAAGCGGGCGCCGTCCATATGCAGGCCCAGCCCGCGTTCGCGGCACAAGGCGCCGAGCGCCGCCACTTCGCCGGGCGTGTAGACCTCGCCATATTCGGTGGCGTTGGTGATCGACAATGCGTACGGCTGGACGTTGTGGACCGCCTTGCGGATCGGATCGATCACGCCGCGCACCATCTCCGGCGTCAGCTTCGCGCCCGGCCCGGCCGCCGTCATCAGCGACGCGCCGTGCGTGAAGAAGCCCGGCGCGCCGCATTCGTCCACCTGGATATGCGCGTTGCGATGGCAGACGATCCCGCCATGCGGCGGGCAAAGCGCCGCGAGCGCCAGCGAATTGGCGGCGGTGCCCGTCGAAACCCAGAGCGCGCGCACCTCGGTTTCGAACAGTTCGGAAAAGCGCGCATCGAGCGCCTGGCTGTGCGCGTCGCCATCATAAGCGGTGTCGACGACGTTGACCTCGGCGAGTGCCGCGAGGACAGCGGGGGAGACCGGGGCGGCATTGTCGGAGAAGAAGCGCATGAGCGCCCATTGCTGGGCTTGGCGGTTCAGGTCAACGGCCAGTTGGCGCGTGATGGCATCTGTGGGCGAAGGGTCGCCCCTGTCGCTCCAGCGAAAGCTGGAGCCCATGCGATCCGTCGGGCAGCGATGGACGTGCAGGCATCGTATGGGCTCCAGCTTTCGCTGGAGCGACGGTGATGTTGGTCAGGTGGGCGTCTCTCACCCGCCCGCGCGCTTGCGCCGCGTTTCCCAGCCTTTCCTGGCGGCGGCGGAGCGATCGGCGGCGGAGCGGCGGCTGGATGCGGCGCCGCCCTTGCGGCCGCCCTTGCGCGCGGATTCGTGCGTGTCCTTGCGGCCCCGGCCCGATCCGGATTTGTTGCCGCCGCCCGAGTCCTTGTTCACCGTCGCCCAGGCGCGGCGTTCCGCCTCCTCGTGGCTGACGCCGCGATCCTCATAGCCTTGTTCGATATGTTCGGCCTTGCGCTTCTGCTTGTCGGTATAGCTGCTCTTGTCGCCACGCGGCATGGTCGTTCCTCCTCCATGACCCGCTCCACCCGCCAACGCACCGGCGCGGCAAAGCGTTCACCGTCTCGGAGAAACTTGCCTCAGGCCGCCGGTCCGTCTCCGTTCAGCGCGCGGTTCAGCGCGTCGCGATCCAGCGCCTTGTCCCACCGCGCGACGACGACGGTGGCGACCGCGTTGCCGATGAAGTTGGTCAGGCTGCGGCATTCGCTCATGAAGCGATCGATGCCCAGGATCAGCGTCATGCCCGCGACGGGCACCGACGGCACGATCGAGAGCGTCGCCGCCAGCGTGATGAAGCCCGCGCCCGTCACGCCCGCCGCCCCCTTCGAACTGATCATCGCGACCAGCAGCAGCGCGATCTGGTCGCCCAGCGACAGATCGACATTGCACGCCTGCGCGATGAACAGCGCGGCGAGCGTCATGTAGATGTTGGTGCCGTCCAGGTTGAAGGAATAGCCGGTCGGCACCACCAGCCCGACCACCGGGCGCGCGCAGCCCGCGCGCTCCATCTTGTCGATCAGGTTGGGCAGCGCCGCCTCCGACGAGGAGGTGCCGAGCACCAGCAGCAATTCCGCCTTCAGATAGCGGATCAGCTTCAGGATCGAGAAGCCGTTCAGCCGCGCGACCACGCCAAGCACGCCGAGCACGAAGATCAGCGAGGTGAGATAGAAGGTGGCGACCAGCGCGCCCAGGTTGACGAGCGATCCGATGCCATAGGCGCCGATGGTGAAGGCGATCGCGCCAAAGGCGCCGATCGGCGCGGCGCGCATCAATATGCCGACCAGGCGGAAGACGACGAGCGAGACGCGTTCGAGAAATTCGAGCACGGGCTGGGCGGGTTCGCCGACCAGCGACAGCGAGATGCCGAACAGGATGGCGACGAACAGCACCTGCAGGATCGATCCGCCGGTGAGCGCGGAGACCATCGTGTCCGGAATGATCGCCAGCAGGAAGCCGGTGATGCTGGTTTCGTGCGCCTTGGCGCTGAAATCGGCCACCGCGCCCTTGTCGAGCGTCGCCGGATCGATATTCATGCCCGCGCCCGGCTGGACGACATTGGCGACGATCAGCCCGACGATCAGCGCCAGCGTGGAGAAGAACAGGAAATAGGCGAAGGCCTTGCCGGCGACGCGGCCGACCGAGGCGATCTCCTTCATGCCCGCGATGCCCGTCACCAGCGTGAGGAAGATCACGGGCGCGATGATCATCTTCACCAGCTTGATGAAGCCGTCACCCAGCGGTTTCAGCGACTCCCCAACATCGGGCCAGAAATGGCCGAGGATCGCGCCCAGCACGATCGCGATCAGCACCTGGACGTAAAGCTGGCCGGCCAGCCGCCGCCGTCGCGGCGCGGCCTCCACGCCATATTCGGTCGCAACCGGCGTCACCATATCCTGCCCGCTCCGTTCACCATCGCGTTTCCCCCCGTTCGGCCGGGCCTGTCGCACGATCCGAAACGCCATGCAGTAAAGAAGAACGGGGCTTCGACAAGCTCAGTCGGAACGCACGGTGAAAGAAAACCGCTATCTTCGTTCGGCTGGCCCGTCATTCTCGCTGGGCGGCGGCAGCACCGGCGGCTGCACGCGGCGTTCGGGCGGCGCGGGCGCGTCGTCGCGCGGGCCACGGATGCGCAGCGTCTCGTTGCCGAGATCGATGCCCAGCTCGACATCGCCGATCTGCGCGTTGATCGCCATGTTGCCGAGATCGAGGTCCAGGCCATTCTCCGGTTCGGCCTCGACGGCGGCAGGGGGCGGCGCGTCGTTGAGCGCGCGGCCCATGAAATCGCGCCAGATCCGCGCGGGCAGCCCGCCGCCCGCGACCCCGCCCAGCGGGCTGTTGTCGTCATTGCCCACCCACACGCCCGTCACCAGATCGCCCGCGAAGCCGACGAAGATCGCGTCGCGATTGTCCTGCGTCGTGCCCGTCTTGCCATAGGTGCGCGTGCGCAGCGCCGCCGAGCGCCCGGTGCCGTTGTTGGCGGCCGCCGAAAGCAGTTCCAGCATCATGTCGTACGTATCGTCGCCCAGCGTACGCTGCCGGTCCACCAGCTTGGCGAACCAGGTCCGCTCCGCATCGGGCAGGCCATGCGCCTTCACCGGATAGCGGTTGCCCGCGACGGCGGCATAAGCGGAGGTCAGTTCGAGCAAGGTCATGCCCGATGTGCCGAGCGCCATGCTGGGTTCGGTGTGGAGCGGGCTGGTGACGCCCAGGTCGCGCGCGGCGCGGACGACATCCTCCTGCCCCACCTGCTCCGCCAGCCGCACCGCCGCGACGTTGCTCGACCAGGCAAAGGCCTGGCGCAGCGAGATCTGCCCGCGATAGCGGCCGCCATCGTTGCGCGGCGTATAGTCGCCGATCGTCACCGGTTCATCGGCGATCATCGTATCCGGCGTCATCCCCTCGCGCAGCGCCGCCAGATAGACAAACAGCTTGAAGGTGGAGCCCGGCTGGCGCCGCGCCTGCGTCGCCCGGTTGAACGCGCCGTCGCTGTAGCGCTTGCCGCCGACCATGGCGACGACGGTGCCGTCGGGCCGCATCACCACCATCGCGACCTCCGCGCCGCCCAGCGCGGCGCGGCGCACCGCCTGTTCGGCCATGCGCTGGAGCCCGCTGTCGAGCGTGGTCGTCACCGTCTGCTGTTCATAGACCTGGCCGGACCGGTCGCGCGCCTCCGGCAGCACCCAATCGGCGAAATAGGTGCCGGTCGCCATCGTCTTCACCGGACGGACGTTCAGCTTCACCGGCGCCATCGCATCGCGTTCGGCCTGTTTGAGATAGCCCGCCTCCACCATCGCATCGGCGACGACGGCGGCGCGATCGCGCGCGCCCTTCAGGTTGACGGTGGGCGCCAGCCGGCTCGGCGCCTTGAGCAGGCCCGCAAGCATCGCCGCCTGGGCGGTGCTCAGCTTTTCGGGCTCGCGGTTGAAATAATGGAGCGCGGCGGCGCGCAGGCCATAGACATTGTCGCCGAAATAGACGTTCGACAGATAGCGCGCCAGGATCTCGTCCTTGCTCAGCCACGCTTCCAACCAGAAGGCGATCAGCACCTCGCGCAGCTTGCGCGCGGCGGTGCGGTCGGCATTGAGGAACGCCACCTTGGCGAGCTGCTGGGTGATGGTGCTGCCGCCCTCGCGCACGCCGCCGGCCAGCAGGTTGCGCCACGCCGCGCGCGCGATCGCGATCGGATCGATGCCGAGATGATTGTAGAAGCGGCGATCCTCGATCGCGAGGAAGGCCTGCGGCACATGTTCGGGAAGCTGGGCGATCACCACCGGCTTGTCGATGATCGCGCCCTTGCGCGCGATCGGCTTGCCGTCCGCCGACAGCAAGGTGATGCTGGGCGGCGCGATAGGCTGGAGCGATCGGGAAAGCGGCGCCGTCACCGCCAGCCAGGCGAACAGCAGCATGAAGACGATCAGCAGCCCGAGCAGGCAACGCTTGATGATCTTGCGGCGGCGCGGCCACCGGCTCTGCGGCGGCGCCTCGACCGGCGCGACGCCGGGCGCCGGATTGGTCCTGTCCTCCGGAAACGGCGGAACGGGCGTATCGGACTCAGTCACATTCGCTGTACTAGATGATCAATACAGCTTCGGCGAGCCCTATTTACAGCGGGCTGCGGGAGCCCGCCTTATACGAAGGTTCACTGATGTGAACCCATGCACCGCCCGCCCCGCCTCCCCACCCGACCACCATAACCCAGACTCTTATACACATATGACGCTGACGAAGA
>NZ_JBMDKK010000026.1:0-46011 GCF_057809675.1 Sphingomonas sp. FG14
CTTCATCGTGAACTCCGCCGCAACGATGCCGCAGCTGCCTTTTTCAACGGAATTGGGCGCATAGCCGACCGGCTGCTCGACAGTCAGAGCCGCTGGCACCGTAGGACGGTGACAATCTCCAATACGGGGCAAATGACGAACTGCAGACACAGCCCTCGCAAACAGGCCCACCTGCCCGCCCAATATGTCCGGCCCGCATGTTACCCTCCAATTCAAGCCGCTTCAATTGCTGAGATATGTTTCCTTCTCCACGCGCTGTCGAGGAATGACGCTCACCTCAGCCCCTGCAGTCTTAAGCGCCGCTGCAATGCCAGCTATGTACTTGTTCTTGTCGAACTTCGTACCAATCGGCGTCCAGCCGAGCCTAACGATGACGGCGTCCTGCGACGGGATGACCACCACCATTTGTTCGTTATGTCCATGCGCCGCGAAGCTATCGTCAGGCAGATCGGGGAACAGCCATTTCATCGCAGTGTCTGATTGGCCGCGGTTCAGCCAAAACTGCCCGCCATAGGGCGGTTGTGGTGTAGCCGCGACCGGGGTTCGCACAAAGTCGGCCCAGTCGCGAGACAGCACCCGCTTCCCGCCAGCCACCCCATGATCGAGGAACAACTGGCCGAACCGCGCCCAGTCGCGTGCAGTGGCGTAGGCGTACGAGCTGCCGACCGGCACTCCTACCTCGTCCGGCTCGATCAGGGCGCTATGCATGCCGGCAGGTTCGAACAGCCGCTTGCGGGCGAAGCGGGTCACGCCCTCCAGCGTCCCACCCGTCGCGCGAAAGACGATCCCGGCAAGTATGTTCGTAGTGCCCGAAGAATAACTCCACGTCGTCCCCGGCGCGTGCTCCAAAGGCCGCGACGCGGCATAAGCGCCCATGTCGCCGGCTTCGAACAGCATCCTCAGGGAATCGCTGCCGGGTTCGTAGCGTTCCTTGAACGCCAGCCCACTGGCCATGTTCAGCAACTGACGCACCGTGATCGCGGCGCGCGGATCCCCGGCGCCCTGCCATTCCGGCACCGGCGCGGGCGCGTCGAGGCTCAGCGTGCCGTCGTCGACCAGCAGACCGACGAGCGCCGCGGTGATGCTCTTCGTCGCGGACCAGCCGAGCATAGGGGTGTTGCGATCGAAGCCGGGGGCGTAACGCTCGGCCACAATCGTGCCATGCTGCACGACGACGATCGCGCGGGTGTCGGGATAGCCGCCCTTATTCTGCTCCTCGAACACGCGCAGCACCGCCGCGTCCAGAGCCGCGCGGTCTATCACCGAGCGCGGCGCAGCGCCGGACGTCAAGCGCATGCCGTCATCCCGCCGCAACTTTCCCGGGCGAAGCCGCGCGGCCTGGCGTTCCAAAACGGCGATGGGCGTGTCGCCCGTCAGCAGCGTGCAGCCGACTGCGGGACGGTAAAGGGCGGTGCGTGCCTTTGCGCCCGGTGCGGCGGCGAGGACGGTGCGGCGTTTTCGATCGACCGACAGCGTCACGGCGCGCGTGGACGGGGCCATCGCCTGGACATCGTCGCGCAGCACGTCGGCCTCAGCGCGCCCGCCGACGAAAATCCCTCCACAGGCGATCTGCGCGGCGACGGCCGTGTCGAGATCGGTGGATTGAGCGGCCGTCTGGGCTGTAGCAACACCCGTACTGGCCGCCAAACCGGCCGCAGAAAGGAAAAGGTAGGACGTAAACCCAATCATGATGACGCGCCTTTCGCAGCGGAAACGATCGGGTGAGATCGCGGGCATAGCTCCGCCTCGGCGGGAACCTGGCCTCGGGTCAGCGGCAGCACCTTTTCTGCGAGCGTCCGCGAAAGCCGGCCCGGCTCCTCGCTGAGCATCGCGTGGGCGGAATGCGGCATGTCGATCCAAATCTTGGCGGGAGCGCAGAGCGTGTCGAAATAGGCCCGCGCCAGCGTGACCGGGGTCTGCCAGTCATGACGGCCCATGATCATCACGACCGGCACCTTCATTGTCGTTCCGACCGAACCCTCCAGAGTCCAGTCACCGAGCGAGGCCACGATCTCCTCATTGCCGTTGAAGGGAAGGCCGCCGCGCCCGAGAAAGACGTCGACGAGTTCCCGGTTATCGACATCAGGCGACATGGCGAACATCGCGATGAAACGAGAGGTCCAGTCCCCCGTCCCCCTGAAATTATGCCAGGAATGACCGCTGGCGGTGATGTCGCCCTGCACGGCCTTGATCCAGGCCTGATATTCAGCGGTGTCTTCTTTCGCGTTGGGCAGCGGCCCCAGCGCTGCCAGTCTTTGGTAGCGAGCCGTGTCGCGGGTCCGGCGCGCCTCGTCCAGCGCCAGGCGACGCCCCTCCTCGAAGTTTCGCTTCCAGCCGGTCACCTGCCCGGTCGCGACATAGGCCGAGATCAGGTCGGGGCGCCTCTTCGCCACCTCCGCACCGAGTATCGTGCCCCAGGACTGCGCGAACACCACCACCTTGCGACCAAAGCGGCGGTTCAGCCGCGCGATGAGGTCGACGGTGTCGGAAACCAATTGCTCCTTCGTCATCGTGCCCTTCAGCGCGGCCCCATCGATCGCCGATCGCCCAGCGCCGCGCTGATCCCATTGCACGACGACGAAATCATCCTCCCATGGTCGCTGGAACGCATAGGACACGCTCGACAGCGCTCCGCCGGGCCCGCCATGGAGGAACAGCAGGATCGGCGCGTCACGGTCCTGCCCGCGGATCGTGATCCACTGGCGGGCATTGCCGAGCCGGATATGGCCGGCCTCGTCGATGCCGTTCGGCGAGACGATCCGCCCGATATCGCGGTTTGCCGTCGTGACCATGTTCCGGAACTGGATGAAGCCCATGCCGAAACCGGCGATAAAGATTCCCGCGACCGTGAACACGATCGCGACGACGATAGCGGCTCGCTTGAGCCGGAGCTTCCACCTGGGCATCATGCCGATCCTTCCGCTGCTGCCCGCGTCAGAACTTCAGCTTCACGCCGCCCGACATGTATCGGCCGATGACATCGTAGATCGCCGAGGTGTAGGTGACATAGGGTGGATCGCGATCGAACGCGTTCGAGACGGCGCCGTAGATCGAGAAGTTGCCGATATTATACTGGGCGTTGAAATCGACATAGGTCCGGTTGGCGATGTCGTTGTTCACGATCGGCTGGAGATGATTGTACTTGCCGCCGCCGACATAGCGCACGCGCGTGTCGAAGGAGAAATTGTCGGACTCATATCCAATGCTGGCGGTCGCTTTCCATTTCGGGGTCGTGAAACCCGCATTGTCGCCGACGTCGCCGGCACGATCATAGGTGTTCACGCCGTCGTTGATAATCAGCTTGTTCACATAGGATGCCAGCAGGCGCAGCCGCAACGATCCCGGCACGCTACTGGCGATCCGCTCGAACGGCATGCGATAGGCAAGGTCGAAATCGACGCCGTCGGTCTTGTAGGATGCCAGGTTGACCTGCGTACCGTACATTGTGGTGATCGTTCCCGTCGAATCGCGGACAATGGTCGCACAGGCGGGCTGGAAACCGGCGAAGCAGCGATTGACTGCGTCCTGAGCGGAAATTGTGCCGATCACATCGTCGATCTCGATCGAATAATAGTCGATCGAGAAGCTCAGCCCTGGCAGGAAGCGCGGCGAATAGGATCCGCCATAGCTGAGCGTGTGCGAGATTTCGGGCCTCAGGTCGGGATTGCCGCCTGTGTAGCGCGTGACCGGCACCGAGGCATTGTTGCGGAACGGATCGATGATAGTCGGGAGGGTTATCGACTGCGCCGTGAAGAGCTCGGCGATACCGGGCGAACGGATGTCGCGCGAATAGACGCCCCGCAGGCGGAGATCGTCGAAAAGGCGCACCGTGCCGCCCGCTTTCCACGACCAGATGCCACCGCTGTTGCTATAGTCGCTATAGCGCGCGGCACCGTTCAGTTCGGCGACCGCGGTCCCTTCCAGGTTCAGCAGGGGGATGACCGCGACCGCGAAGCCTTCCTTCACGTCGAACGCTCCATCGAGCGGGGTGCGGTTGTCGAGACTGAACGCTCGGGTGGGCGACATGGGATCGATGTAGGTCGTCTTGTTGGCCTGACGCCGGGCCTCCATGCCGATAGCCACCGAAACGGGGCCCGCCCAGGTGGAGAAGGGATTGCCGCGAAGCGTCACCCCGCCCGCGTCGAGCTGGGTCACCAGACGCTGCCGCGCATTGCCGAACGCATAGGCGATCGCCGCCGCCGACGCGTTGCCCGAGCCCAGAAGGTTCAGCGGGCGACAGGCGGTGGAGGGATCGGTGAGCGCAATGCGGCAGATCGCCTGTCCACCCGGGCTGATCACAGCGTCCACGGCGAGGTTGAAATTGGCGACGATGCGCTGGTTCGTGGGCGTCTCGTTATTCGTCAGGCGGCCATGATCGAAATAGGCGCTGTAGCTCCATCCGCCGCCCAGATCGCCATCCACGCCGAAGCCGATATCCAACGTGTCGCGCCGATAGGCGAAACTGAACATCTTCGATGGCCCGATATCGTCGAGCAGGCGCACCAGCGTGAAGCCGCTGGCGCCGCCGAGCGCGGACCTGAGCTGCGGCGAGAGAAAGGCATTGTCCCGCTGGATCGTCACCACCGCATTTTCAGGCAGGAAACCGAATTGCGATTCCACGCGATTGAAATTGCCGTCGATCCAGAGTTTCGCGGCCGGGCTGATCTCGAAGCTGGCGCGCGCATAACCATTATAGCGTGTATAGGGCGACGACACCGCGAAATAGTCGTTCACGCCCCGCGTGCTGCCACCCACTGCCTGTGATCCGTTGCTCGGACTGCCCACGATAATCGGGGAAAGCGTGCCATCGCTGTTGAAGACATTCCCGGCAAAGGGACCGCTGGCCACCAGGCCGCCGGGCGCCGTGACGATCAGATTGACGTCGTTCCGGAGCGAAAGCTGCCCGGTGCTGCTCGTGAACAGCGCGGAATCCAGGTTCGGACGACTGCCGTCGTTGCGGCCAAAGGCACCGCGTTCGCGGAGATAGCCGGCAGCGGCGATGAAATGGCCCCGCCCATCGGCGAAGCCTGCGCCGTAGGTCGCCGTCACATTGTACCGCGCAGCATCGCCCCGAGACGAAATGCCGGTATCGGCGCCGATCGTCAGCCCGGTGAGCTTGTCGTTGAGGATGATGTTGACGACACCGGCGACCGCGCCCGATCCCCAGTCGGCCGATGCGCCGCCGGTGACGACTTCGAGCCGCTGGACGAGTCCCATAGGAACCGATCCGAGATCGGCGCTGCCGATGAACCGGCGGCTGTTGAGCAAGGTCAACGTCCGCTCCGAACCGAGGCCGCGCAGATCGACGGCCGAGGTGCCCGAATTCGTGTTCACCGGCGTGGTGGCCGGCGTAATGGTGCCCCGGAAGGCAGGCTGGTCGTTCAGCAACAGCGCGACATTCGTGCGATCGCCCTGCCTGATCTCGGCGGCGCCCAGAACGGTGACCGGCGTCGGCGCCTGGAATCCCTTGCGATCGACGCGCGAGCCGGTGACCACGATCGGGTCGGCGGCTGCGTCCGCCGCCGCCTGGGCGTTGGCCAGCTGTAAGTTGGCCGCCTCGTTCTGCGCCGCGGACGACGGTTGGGACGGTTCGCTCGCGACCGCGGCCTGCGCATAGGCTGGACTTCTGACGGCGGCGGTGCGCCCGACCGGACGGGCGATGGCGAAGCCACCTGATGCCGTCCGTCGCAACTGCAGCCCCGAGCCGCCGAGCAACGTGCGCAGCGCGGCTTCGGCGCCCAGCCGTCCCCGCACACCCTGGCTCGTCCGGCCGCGAACTGCCGCGGGATCGAAGGCCACATCGACGCCGCTCTCTATGGCAAAGCGGCGGAGCGCATTTCCCAGATCCTGACGCTCGATCGCATAGTCGCGCATCGCGGTGGTTTGGGCGGCGGCAACAGCGCTCTGGGTGATCCCCATCACGGCGATTGCCGCGCCCAGCATGATCGACGCCTTCATGGCTTTAACGCCCATTCCCATATCCCCCCAAAGAGTTGTGGGCGGCGCTCTGTGCACCTGACCCTCCCTCCCCAGGGACGCAGCAATTCTCCGACACCCCCGCGCCGGAGCCGATTATTTTCGAAGCGGGCCGTTTTCAGTGGTCAGCACGATCGTTTCCGCATCCTCGTTCGCGACCTTCACCGCCAATGCGGCCGTGACGCCCTCGACGAACGCTTCCGGCCGCTTCGTGTGGAAGACGCCGCTGATCCGGAGGTCGGTCATGAACGGTTCGGCGAGCACGATGCGGCGTCCGCCATAACGGTTCATGTCCTCCACCGCCTCGCCCAGCCGCGCCTCGTCCAGGATCATCTGGCCATAACGCCACGCCTGCGAGCGCGGAATGTCCACCGCATCGACCGTCGGCAGCGCCGCCGGCCGCAATCGCGCCTGTTGCCCGGCCTTCATCAGTGTCAGTGGCCGATCAGTGCCCGATACGGGCGCAACGAAGCCGGCCCGTAGGGACAGATCGTTCGGCGCCGTACCGCGATAGAGGGCGACCACGCCCTCCTCCAGCACCACCCGGACCTGACGCCGATCGAGCTGCACATCGAAAGCTGTGCCAATCGCGCGGACCTCGTCTTCGCCCGCGAAGACCCGGAAGGGTCGCGCCGCGTCCTTGGCGACGTCGAAATAGGCCTGTCCTTCTTCGAGGAAGATGTGTCGTTCCCGTCCGGTGAATGAGACGCGCAGACGAGAGCCGGTATTGAGCATGACCGAGGAACCGTCCGCCAGGATGATCCGGCGCTGTTCGCCCAGCGCGGTCTCGTAGCGCTCCCCGCGGAAAAACGGCAGCGCAATCGCGCCGACCGCGGCGGCAGCAGCAGCCGCGGATCCGCCAAGGATAACCCTGCGGCGACTGATGCGTAGTCGCGACACCGTCGCGGCGGGCCGGTTCATGCCCAGTATGGCGCGCGCCTCCTCATCGTCGCCCAGTTCGGCCATGCCGTCCCACAACAGCCGGTGCTCAGCATAGGCGTGCGCATTTGCCGGATCGTCGGCCAGCCATTGCTCCAGCGCGTCGTTGTCGGCGCGCGTCCGCTGGTCGGACGCACCGCGCACCACCCAGGCAGCGGCCTCTTCTCCATGAGCGACCTCGCTCGCCGGGCCGATATCGGTCGACTTGGTCATCGGCCGAACCGAACTCTCAGATGTGCAAGCGCTTTGGTCATATGTTTCTCGATTGAACTGACGGTGATGCCGTAGCGTGCCGCCAATTGCGTGTTAGTCAGCCGGTCTAGCCGGCTGAGCAGGAATATCTCGCGCGTGCGTTCGGGCAGTTCGTCGAGGACCGCAGCCAGCCGGGTCAGCGCTTCCTTCCCCTCGAATATCCGCGCCGCCGATGGCGCGTCACTGCGAATGTCGATCCCTTCGATCGAGTCATGCTGATCCCGACAACGCACGCGATCGCGACGAGATCGATCGATCATGACGCTGGATGCCGTCGTGAACAGATATGCCTCCGGTGTGTCCACGCCTTGCAGCCGGCCATTGGCCAGCCGCGCGAACACTTCATGCGCCATGTCCTCCACGCTGTCGGCGGGAACGCCGCGCCTGGAGAACCAGCGGATCAGCGGCTCGCGATAGCGCGTGGCAAGCGCTGCGATGCCGCCATCACCCCGCTCGCCATTCGCCCGCGCGGCATCGTTCAATTCGTCACCCCGGCGCCTTGACCTTTATCTTGCGCGACAGTCGCGCGCGCTTCGCACTTTCCTAGACGCAGCCCTATGGAGATACCCCACCAAGAAGATCAAAATTTCAATGGGCTACACGGCTCGACGGCTGGCATGGGGACGCATTTAGGGCAAAATTGAAGGAATGGCAGCTTTCAGGGTCGCTCGACAGCTGCACGAGGGTCCGGAATTGCGGCGCATTCCAGACCGGCAGCTTCATCAAACCGGCCAGACTGCTCCTGGGCCGTTTGCGAACTGGCAGCTTTTCGGGCGTGTTCCTAACAAAGCCGCCATTCGATCGCCGACCCTCCCCGGGGTAAGCCAGATGCCCGCTCTCGGTACGCGGAGTTGCCTTTGGCTGATGCTTTCAAAATCCCACATCGCTAAGCCGCCAACTTGCCGAAAATATGAGGAGATTCACATATGCGCGCGACCGGAAGTCCGAATTTTCGGGATGCTGCCCAATATCCTAGGTAATCGGCCAATAGCGGCCTAGGCTGTCTTCGGTTGTCTTCCTGGCGCCGCCACCGAGCGGAGTACCGGCCATGCTCATCACAATTTTCGTTCCCGACAACGTTCATTTGCTAGAGATTGCCGGTATCCGCGACGCGCTTTTCGAAGCGAACTGCAAGATGGCATCCGGCGATACCTATCGCGTCCGCCTGGTGACCGATCAGGGGGTCGCCACGGAGAGCGCCTCGGGCGTTAAATATGTGCCAGACGCGGGCATCCGGGATGCAACTCAGCCCTGCGACACCTTGATCGTCGTCGGCCCCTATGGCGTACCGGCTCGCCCGAGCGACAGGGTAACGCAGTGGCTACGCGAGCAGGCCCTCAATTCGCGGCGCTACGGATCGACCTGCACGGGCGCTTTCTTGTTGGCGCATGCAGGGCTGCTGGACGGGCGCCGCGTCACGACCCATTGGGAATATGCCGACCGTCTCGCCGCCGAATTTCCGGATATCCGGGTCGAGCCCAACCGCATTTTCGTTCGCGACGGGTCAGTGTTCTGCTCCGCCGGGGTGACCGCCGCAATCGACTTGGCCTTTGCACTGATCGAAGAAGATCATGGCCGCGCGCTCGCCCTGTGGGTGGCGCGCCGCCTCGTCGTCTTTCTGAAGCGACCGGGCGGCCAGTCGCAGTTCAGCGCGGCCTTGACCGCGCAAACCGCGGCCACCGGCCCGATCGACAGGATCAGACTGCACATCCTTGAAAATCCCCGCGCGGACCTGGCACTCGAGGCGCTTGCCGAAGTGGCAGGGGTGAGCCCGCGCCATCTCTCGCGGCTGTTTCGCGCCGAGTTGGGCATGAACCCGGCCGTTTATGTTGAACTGACGCGGATCGACATTGCACGGCGCCTGCTGGAAGATAGCGCCGCGCCGATCAAGGCAATTGCCTATGCTGCCGGCTTCGGTTCGACAACCACGCTCAGGCGGGCATTCCTGCGCAGAATCGGCGTCGCTCCACTGCAATATCGTTTGCGATTCCAGAGCGCGGGGTCTGGTAAGGCGAGCGAAGACGAAAGTGTCGCCGATTTGTCCTGATATGCCGCTCCGCCGGCGTTGAAGCGTCGGCGTGGGGACCGCATTGTCAGGACCGGAGGCCATGACATGCGAATTGATCCCGCCGGGCGTAGAGCAGCGAATATTGGACTTCGAATGCGTGGCGCCTTGGTCGGCAGCGGGGAAGCGCCGCAACATGTCGCGTGACGCAAAGGAAAGCTGCGGCCAGGCACGGAGTATATCGGGCTTCAAAGCTGTGCGATGGCCCCGGCTGACACGGCGGCCGGACGAAATCGCGGCACCCATCGCGGCCTCCCTGCTGGCGCTCGACTATATCTGCGATGCAGTGGTGGTCGCCGACATGCGCCTGCGAGGACACCCCATTGTCCATGTAAATCCGGCATTCGAGGCGGTCACCGGCTATACCGCCGCTGAGGCGATCGGTAAGAATTGCCGATATCTCCAAGGCAGCGATCGGCTGCAGCCCGAAATCGCCGAAGTCCGGGCTGCCTTGGCCGAAGGTCGCGAATGTTCGGTGTCGCTTCGCAACTATCGGCGTGACGGAACGATGTTTCGCAATGCGCTGCGGCTGATACCCTATCGCGAAGGCGGCGGGCAGGTGACGCATTTCGTCGGCATGATCCGAGATGTCACCCATGCGCCGGGCATCGATCGCCTGACCGGCTTGCTCGATCGCTACGGCCTCCTCGACCAACTGGCGGCGATCGACGCCCCGGCGACCTCCGCCGTGCTGCTGATCAAGCTCGACATCCTGCGTTTTCATGATGTCAACAACGGGTTCGGCTATGATGTCGGCGACGGCCTGCTGCGGTCGGTTGCCGCGCGTCTCGCGACGTTACCGGCCGCCGCCGTATCTCGCACGGGCACGAACAGCTTCGCGCTTGCGTTTGAACTCGACGATGCCGGCCGCGCCGCTATCATCGTAGACGATGCCTTGGAGCTGTTGCGGCCTCGCTTTGTGCTGCCTGGTACGTCGCTTACGGCCCATTTCGCCGCTGGCTATGCCGTCGGTGTCATCGGCGCGGACCAGCTCCAGCTCGTTCGGCAAGCCGGCGCCGCATTGCAACGATCGAAGGCGATGCCGGCCCATGCGCCGCATCCCTATGCCGCAGCGGACGAACGCGACGCGCGCAATCGTATCCGGCTGGCGAGCGACCTCCAGGCAGCCGTTCCGAATCAGGAGCTACTTTTTCACTATCAGCCCCAGGTCGATCTCGGCTCGGGCGACATGGTTGGCGCCGAGGCCCTGCTGCGATGGAACCACGGGGCGTTCGGTCTCCAGCTGCCCGGCCGCTTCATCGGCGTTGCCGAAGAAACCGGCGCAATCCTGGACATCGGAGCCTGGGGCCTCCGCACGCTCGCGGCGCATGCGGCGCAGGTTAACCGGGCCCGCCGCGCGCCGATCCGCTTTTCGTTCAACGTGTCGGTCATCGAATTCACCCGGCGCGACATGGTGGCCTTTGTCGAACAGGTGCTGGACGAGACTGGCTGCCTGGCCGAATGGCTGACACTGGAACTGACCGAGAATCTGATGGTCCCCGAACCGGAGGAGATTCGCCGCGCATTCGGGACCCTGCGGCGCCTTGGCGTCGGGATCTCGATCGACGACTTCGGCACCGGCTATTCCAATCTGCGGTACCTGGAGAGCTTTCCGCTCAGCGAGATCAAGGTCGATCGCAGTTTCGTGCACGACGCCGCGCATAGCGCGGCCAAGCGGGTCATCGTCGAGAGCATCGTCAAACTCGGCGCGGCGCTGGACATTCGCGTCGTTGCCGAAGGGATCGAGACCGAGGGCGAACGCGCCATCATGCGGGCGCTCGGATGTTCGGTGGGCCAAGGCTATCTTTTTGCACCGCCGATGGACGCGCGCGCGTTCCAGAGGTTGTTGGACGAAGGGCTGATCTTGCACGAGGCGTGGGACGTACGACGCCTTCTGACGGTGCTCGACGGCGCTGGCGCTTAGGTCGGGCGGATAAACCGTCAGGATTCCTGCGACATAGCGTAATTGATGTAGTGCCTCAACTCACGACTTGATCGAACGTCCGCTCTCAGGTGCGTCGCAATTCGCTCTGGACGGCCGGGAATGGGGCGCAAAACAGACGTGACAATGGCGCGCCTACGATGCTGCCTCAACTGGACCGCAAGACAAAGCGACTCAGATGTTCGCATTGGCCTGGCGGAGGATGGCACGCACAACACTCGCCGGAACAGCGAAACCGATCCCTATGTTGCCTTCGCCGCCAGGCGCCAATATCGCGGTGTTGATCCCGATCACCTCGCCGCGCATGTTGATCAGTGGCCCGCCCGAATTGCCAGGATTGATCGGTGCATCGGTCTGGATGAGGCCCATGCCGCTCTGGGGGTTTAACCCGCGTCCGAGCGCGCTGACGATGCCTGCGGTAACTGTCTGACCCAGCCCAAATGGATTCCCGATCGCGACGACATAGTCGCCTACCTCCGCGCTGTCGGTCTTGGCAAGCGGGACAGCCTTGAGTCGTTCCGGCGGAATGCGCAGCACGGCCAGATCGGCGCCGGGGCTTACCCCAACAACTTCCGCCTTGAACTGGCGCTTGTCCTGCAACATCACAATGATCGCCGAGCCCTCGCCGATCACATGGTTGTTCGTCAGGACCAGGCCCTGCGCGGCATCGATGATCACACCCGAGCCGGCCGAAAGGCGAGGCTGAACCGCGGTATCGGGCACACCCATGAAGCGACGGAAATAGGGATCGCGAAGTAGAGGATTCTGCGCATATGGAGATGCGTGGGCGACCGCGATGTTGACCACGGCCGGTGAGACGCGGCGAACGAGCGGCGCGACGCTAAGCTGGTTAAGTGGCACCGGCTCGCCGGAGGCCGCGAGAGCGACACCATTTTGCGGCGCCTCGCCCCCGCCAAATCTTTCGCAAGCGGGTATCAGCGCGGTAGCGCCGATCAACGCTGCCAATGCCAATACTGGGTTCCTCATCGCTCGCTCTCGTCCGTTCGCCGTATCAAATGCGCTCAATCCAATCCGCGCTGCAATACACGCGCCAACCGCGCCGAGAAAGCACGCGGATCGGCCGGCAACTCTCCATCCGCGATCCTCGCCTCGTCGAACAACAGACGCGCGACATCCTCTCGAACCGCGGCCCCATCGCCGTCACCCTCGCGCAATTGCACGATCAGCGGATGCCGCGGATTGATTTCAAGAACCGGCTTCGAGATCGTGCCGATCTGTCCCGCGCTTGCCAGCAGCTTTTCAAGCTGCCGGTCCATCGCATTGTCGGAGGCGACCAGGCACACGGCACTCTCGGTCAGCCGCTGGGATGCGCGCACGTCGGAGACCGCATCGCCGAGCACTGTCTTCAGATAGGCGATGATGTCCACCAAAGCGTCGGCTTCGGGCGGCGGCGTCGTCTCACCCTCTGGCAATGGTATCAGCTGCAGATCGGCCTGCCCCTGCATGACCGATCGAAAAGGCTTGCCTTCGTAATCGATACCGGACCCGGCCCAGAAATTGTCGATCTGGTCGGTCAGCAACAGAACTTCGATGCCCCGCGCACGGAACCCTTCCAGCTGCGGCGAGGACGCCAGCCGGTCGAGATCGGGGCCCGTCGCATAATAGATTGCCGTCTGATTTTCCTTCAGACCGACCACATAATCCTTAAGTGAACGCCAGTCACCCGAGCTGGCCGAGCTGCGAAAACGGGCGAGAGAAAGCAGTGTCTCGCGTCGGGCCGGATCTTCATACAGCCCTTCCTTCAGCACCGCCCCGAAATTGTCCCAGATTTTCAGATAGGTCTCGTGATCGCTCGTCGAGAGCTTGTCGAGTTCGCCGAGGACGCGGCTCGCCACGCCCTTCTGGATCGCCGCCAGCGCCGGGCTGTCCTGTATCATCTCCCGCGACACGTTGAGCGGAAGGTCGCTCGAATCCACCAGGCCGCGCACGAAACGCAGATAGCGTGGCAAGATCTGCGTTTCGTCGGTGATGAAGACGCGACGGACGTAGAGCTTCATTCGGCCGGCTCGATCGGGATCGAAGAGGTCGAACGGCTTCATAGCCGGAACGAAGGCGAGGACATTATATTCGTGGAGGCCTTCGGCGCGATAATGAAGGGTCAATGCAGGTTCGTCGAACTGTCCTGCGACGCTACGATAGAAATCCCGATAATCGTCCTGGCCGATGTCGGACTTTGGCCGCGTCCAGAGCGCAGCGCCGTCAGTGATTTGCTGCGGCTCAGCCTCTGGCGTCTCCTTGAGAAGGATCGGCACCGGTACATGGCCGGACTGCGCCTTGATCATGCGCTCGATGGCTGAACGGTCGGTGTAGGCAGCGGCATCCTCTTTCAGGTGCAGTCGGACGCGGGTGCCGCGGGCCGGCGCGTCGGCGAGATCGGCGGGCCCGACCGAATAGGTGCCGAGACCGTCGGACGACCAGATCGCCGCGCTACCAGCGCCTGCGCGGCGCGAAGCAACCTCAACCCGGTCGGCGACGATGAACGCCGAATAAAAACCAACGCCGAACTGGCCAATCAGCTGATTGCCCTGTGCATCCTTGCTGCCGGCAACGCGATCCATGAACGCCTTGGTGCCGGAGCGTGCAATCGTGCCCAGCGCCTCGCTCAACTCCGCTTCGGCCATGCCGATGCCGTTATCCTCGACCGTTAGCATCTTTTGTTCTTGATCGAGGGTGACAGTGATGCGGGGCTGGGGATCGTCACCAAGCAGATCGGGATCGCTCAAACCCTCATAGCGCAGCTTTTCCGCAGCATCGGCAGCATTGGAAATGAGTTCGCGCAGAAAGATGTCTTTGTCCGAATAAACCGAGTGCACCATCAGGTGCAGCAGTTTCGCGACATCGGCTTCAAACGGACGGGTGCCGGGCGTGGCGGTGAATGCGTCGGTGGCAGTCGTTGTCATGGTGCTCCCGATGATCTCCCCTGTTCTGTCGGCACCCAGATGGACACCGGAGCAATGGTTTCAAGATGATGATCAATAGCAATGCGGCGAAGCCCGAGCAGCTTCGCCGCCAGATGTCATGCAGCCTCGCTGCCGGTCAGGCCGCCAGCGGCAGCCATTTCATCCTTGATGGCCAGCTTCAGCTTCTTGAGCCGCGCAATCAGGACTTCATCCGGGCAGCGCGCCTTGGTTATACGGGCAATCTCATCGTCGAGGCGGGCATGCTCGCGCTTCAGATAACTCAAATGTTTGGACATGCTTGTCTCCGTACCAGTAGAGAATGAGCGCATCCGGCAGATGTAGTGCGCAGACAGCATTGCGCGGACATAGATAGCACGTCGTGGTGGAAACCATCGCGGTCACTCCGCATGGCGTCGCGCCGCGCGCTACTGCCCGTGCGTCGCTCACCGCCTTTTGCTGCTCTCGTGGAAAGGATGGGAGGCCCAGCGCACCGGGCCTCCCGCCAATCAATAATCCATCGGCATCGGCGCGGACTTCTCCTCCTTCGGCAGCTCGGCGACGAGTGCCTCTGTCGTTATCAGCAGCGAAGCGACCGAAGCAGCGTCTTGGAGCGCTGTGCGCACGACCTTTGCCGGATCGATCACGCCCGCCTGGACAAGATCCTGATACTCGGCGGTCGCGGCATTGAAGCCCCAATTATAGTCGGAGCTCTCGAGCAGCTTGCCCACGATATAGGCGCCGTCCTCACCGGCATTTTCGGCGATCTGCCGCGCGGGCGCACGAAGCGCCCGGCGGATAATGTCGATGCCGGACTGCTGGTCGTCATTGGCGGCCTTCAAACCGTCCAGCGCCTTGATCGCGCGAAGCAGCGCGATACCGCCACCCGGCAGGATGCCTTCCTCGACCGCGGCGCGGGTCGCATGGAGCGCGTCGTCGACACGGTCCTTCTTCTCCTTGACCTCGACCTCAGTCGCGCCGCCGACCCGGATCACCGCCACACCGCCGGCGAGTTTGGCCACGCGCTCCTGCAGCTTCTCTCGGTCATAGTCGGACGTGGTGGTCTCGATTTGCTGGCGCAGCTGCGCAACGCGGCCGTCGATATCGGCCTTCCGGCCCACGCCGTCGATGATGGTGGTGTTGTCCTTGTCGATCGTTATCTTCTTCGCCCGGCCGAGCATATCGACCGTGACAGTCTCGAGCTTGATGCCGAGGTCCTCGGAGACGACATTACCGCCCGTCAGGATCGCAATGTCCTCGAGCATCGCCTTGCGGCGATCGCCGAAGCCCGGTGCCTTGACCGCGGCGATCTTGAGTCCACCACGCAGCTTGTTGACCACGAGCGTCGCGAGCGCCTCGCCCTCGACATCCTCGGCGATGATGAGCAGCGGTCGGCCTGACTGGACGACCTTTTCGAGCAGAGGCACGAGCGCCTGCAGGTTCGAGAGCTTCTTTTCGTGGATCAGGATGTACGGGTCATCCAGCTCCACCTTGAGCTTCTCTGCATTGGTGATGAAATAGGGCGAGAGATAGCCGCGGTCGAACTGCATGCCCTCGACTGTCTCGAGCTCGGTCTCGAGGCTCTTGGCCTCCTCGACCGTGATCACGCCCTCATTGCCGACCTTTTCCATCGCCTCGGCGAGGATCCGCCCGACCTCCTCGTCGCCATTGGCGGAGATGGTCGCGACCTGCGCGATCTCGCTGTTGGCGCCGACCTTCCTGGCGTGACTTTCGAGATCCTTGACCACGGTGCTCACAGCCAGGTCGATGCCGCGCTTGACGTCCATCGGGTTCATGCCGGCGGCCACGGCCTTCGAACCTTCCCGCACGATGGCCTGGGCGAGAACGGTCGCGGTGGTGGTGCCGTCACCGGCCTTGTCGTTCTGCTTGTTGGCGACCTCGCGCAGCATCTGCGCGCCCATATTCTCGAATTTATCCGCGAGTTCGATTTCCTTGGCGACCGTCACGCCGTCCTTGGTGATGCGGGGAGCGCCGAAGCTCTTCTCAATGACCACGTTGCGGCCTTTGGGGCCCAGGGTCACTTTCACCGCATTGGCTAGCGTATCCACGCCGCGCAGTATGCGGTCGCGCGCGTCCGACGCGAACTTCACTTCCTTGGCAGCCATCGCTGCTACTCCTTTCTATGTCCTTCCTGATGGTTAGAGGGATGACAGATGGGATCAGGCCGCCTGCTTCAGCGGCACGACGTTGTCGATCACGCCAAGGATGTCGCTCTCCTTCATGATGAGCAGATCCTCGCCGTCGATCTTGACCTCGGTGCCTGACCATTTGCCAAACAGGATCCGGTCGCCGGCGTTGACGGACAGCTCGACAAGCTGGCCGCTATCGTCGCGGACACCGGGGCCGACGGCGACGACTTCGCCTTCCTGCGGCTTTTCCCTGGCAGTATCGGGTATGATGATGCCGCCCGAGGTCTTCTCCTCGGCGTCGATGCGGCGGACGACCACACGGTCGTGCAAGGGGCGGAAATGCATGCATAACCTCCAGATGCAAAACAGATTGTGATGTCCCTCCCGTTCAAAAGAACGACAGGTGCGGGTGAGCTAGGCGAAGAGATTTTCGCGTTCAAGAGGGGGAAGGAAATTTTTTGGCACTCCGCCGCGCAGAGTGCCAATCCAGTCCTCTTCCACACCGGGCGACGACGTCTTCCCTCTTGACGCGACTCGGACCAGCAACAAAATCTTGAGCCGTGCGGCACCGCACGCCTGAGAAAGGAGCGACACAAGGAAAGGAGCCACGGCTATGTCGCAGCCATTTTCCCGTTTTCTGCACCCATTCGACGTTGCGCACCATCCCAGCCTCGAACCCGAAGTGAAGCGTGCCATCCTCGCCACCTGGGCGTCGGATCGATTCACGGTGAAGGATCAGCCGGCGATGCGAAAGCCGCCCGGCGCGAAGCGCGCCGTCCCGATCGACGATGTCCTCGCCGCCATGCGTTCGCTCGATGGGCAGCTGACGGTCGGCCCGTCGCTGCAATGAGCGATCGAGCCTTCACCGCGCAGCTCGAGGGTTACGGCCTAACCACCGCAGAGATTCATTATTATCGGCCCGATGCGCCGTCGCTTCTCCAGATATTTATCTGGCAGGAATATGATCTCGCGCCGGATTTTCCCGCGTTGTTCGACTTTCTCGAGCATTGGCGGCGCGAGATCAAAGCCGCGCTCCATTCCGTTCGGATCGCACATCGCGAATTGATCGGAGCGAGAGAATGGCGCGCAGTCGATGGCACCATCCCGCTCCGATGACGCACGGTCTTGGCGAGCGCTGGCGCCGGCGAGGCGGACGGACGGTCCGCCTCGTCCTCGCCTTCGACGACATCATGGAATTCGCGCTCGCGCTGCTGTCGGTCCCGCCCGATGAGCTGGAGGCGCTGGGCTGGAGCTTTGCCGACCGCAAGCGGCTCCTCGATCATTTCCTGCGATCCGGCAAGGCAGCGCAGCGCATCCCGCGCGACGCGCTGGGGCAAAGCCTGATCACGTTGCGGCTGCCGCGGCGCGACCTTGCACCGCTTCAGCGCTTCGCCCGCCGCGAACTGCCCAAGGCCGCTTCCAACGCCGCCATGCTCGACCGGGTGCTTCGGGTGATCGAGGCCGCATAGCGGCTGATTCAGCCGGCCAGGAACGGCGAGGCCGCGAGACCGTCGAAGACGAACTGGACGGCGAGGCCGGTGAGAAGCACACCGGAGATGCGGCCCACGACGTCGGCACCGGTGCCCCGGGCAACAGGACAAGGCAGTCAGCCGCGAGCATCTCGAGCACGCCGCCGCCGCCCTTATAACTCAGGTGGCTTTGAATGGGCTGCCGGGATGGCTGACAGCAGACTACCTCATGTGCGGCGCATCCCGTCCGTTCGGTTGGGGTGGGCGACAATCGCCGACGGCACCTCGCGGCAGTCACCGGAGCTGTTCGATATGACCTTCGCTTGGCGCCCCGAGCCGACCGAGGTAACCTGAACGCTCCGACTGCACGTGCGTCCCCCGTTGGTCGTCGAGACGAAACTGTAGCTGACGGTGCCCGGAGGCAGGCCGCGCAACGCCGTCAGGTCGATCTTCCCGTCATCGGCGATTGCCGGCAGCGGCAAGACGCGGACCTGACGCATCACCAGGTCGCTCTGCCGGTCCATGTCGGCCGCGATCCGATCGAACAGCGCGAATGGGGCCGGCTCGAATGGATCGAGCCAGGCGATCGGCGCAACGCTGGAGGCAGGCGCGACCGTGACCTTGGGCGCGACATCTCCTTCATATTCTATGCGGGCGACCGTACCATCCGGCAGGCCGACCTTCATCACATGGCTGTCATGGCTCGCCGCCACCGCGGTACCAATGGCGGCGACCGCCGCCACGCCGGCCAGGAAGGCTGTACGAATTTTTCGCATCAATCGTCTCCTCTGATCATGGTGAATGTGAAAATGCCATCCCCCCGACGCCAAACGCGCTCCCCGAGCCAAGGGCGCTTTCAGGCGCGGCCGGATACCGGCTGCAGCATCGCGCGGGCGGACTGGTAGGCCAGCAGCACGGCACTCGCGTAGGTTCCGGCGGCAGATGACCGTGAAGCGGGTGCTGGCGACCCGGTGCGCCATGGATCGAGAAGTCCAATCCCTGGCGCCGACAGTAGTCCGCTGCGGTCTCCACGTCGGGAAAGCGCAGCTCGATCGTCTCGAGCGGATCGCCGCCGCCGGTCCATCCGATCAGGGCATCGGCCACGGGCCGCCAGCGCGGCGCGAAGCGCACCCGCCATTGTCCGCGCCCGCGGCGTCCGCCCTGGTTGGTCGCGCGCGGCACCGGCTCGATCACGGCCCGCGCATCTGGCGGTAGCGCGCTCGACGCGCATGGCCCGGCGTGATTGTCGTTGACGAATGGCCCGGAACGGAAGTCCCGGGCCAGGCCGTCAGGCCGCCTTGCCATTGACAGGGATGCGGCGGACATTTTCGTTCGCCGCCGTCTTCGGCAGGGTGACCGTCAATACGCCGTTCCTGAAGGTTGCGGCGGCGTGGTCCCGATCGACGCCCTGGGGCAGTCCGATAGGCCGTTCGAAGTGGCCGTAGCTGCGCTCAGTATAACCGCGATCCTTGTCATCGACTTCGGACCGCTTCTCGCCCCGGAGGGTCAGCGCGCCGTCTTCGACGGTAATCTCCACGTCCTTCTCGTCGAGACCCGGCAGCTCGGCCATGACGCGGATCTCCTTGTCGGTCTCGCCGAGCTCGACATGGGGCCAGCCGGCGGCGCGGTCGAAGCCGGCCAATGCGGGCACGCCGAAGCCACGGAAGACGTGGTCGAACAGCCGGTTGACCTCGCGGTGGAGCGAGAGCAGCGGGTGGGTATCACTGTCGCGGACGCTCTCGGCGCTGACCGGGACGGGGAGCCGGTTTTCCTGCCGGCTCCAGGGAATGAGATCACGAAAAGCCATGATGGTCATCTCCTTTTCTGGCTGGAAGGGACAAGGCCTGCCGGCCCGCCGAGGGCGGCGCCGGCAAACCTTTTGATCAGAGGATCAGGCCGCTTCGCGGGCCTCATCCCTGGGTGCTTCGATCTGATCCTGAGCGGCCTTGCCGCCAGCGATCTCGATCCGGCGGGGTTTCATCGCTTCGGGCACCACGCGCTTGAGCGCGACGCTCAGCAGGCCGTTCTCGAAGCTGGCATCGCCGGCTTCCACGAAGTCGGCAAGCTGGAAGCGCCGCTCGAACGCGCGTGCGGTAATGCCACGGTGCAGATACTCGCCCTGACCGTTGTCCTCGGCACGCTTGCCGGTAACGGTGAGCTGGTTCTGCTGGGCCACCACCTCGATGTCCTCGGGGCGGAAGCCAGCGACCGCCAGCGTGATGCGATAGCTGTCTTCACCTTCTCTCAGAATGTCGAAGGGGGGATAGCCATCGTCTTCGCGCGTGCCAGCTTCGAGCAGGTTGAAGAGCCGATCGAAGCCCACGGTCGAGCGCCGGTAAGGCGCAAAGTCAAAAGCAGTCGTTCTCATTTCCAAATCCTCCTGATTGAGCAATTCGGGCATGAGGCGCGCCGGAGAGAGCCGGCGCTCTCAATGTCCACCGGACCCGATTTCAAGCGTCCGGCCAGAAAAACTTAGGAAACACCGAACCGGTTTCAAGAGAGATTTTTCGATTGGCCTCCGCCCCCGTTCTGTCTGCGGTTAGACGATCCCGCCAGCCGTTCAAACCGCTTGAGATCGCCCCTCCGATCCAAAGGCGCGGCAAGGTCATCGGCGGGAATGGAGTGATTTTGGCACCCGACGGCGGTAATTCCGGCATCGTTTTGGGGGTGCCGCCATGGATCGAGCCGTGGCCGGCGGAACTCAGACGAGGCTTGGCCCGCCCAGGCGCTCGCGTGCCATGGGCAGGACGACAAGGCACCATATTTGGCCGCATTCGTGGCAAGCTCATAGAAGATCAGCGTGCTATGGTCGATTTTTCCCACGACAGATACTTTCGGAAATTTCAAGCGGCAGGACGGCTCAGAAGCGCTTGCTGAACGAGAGTTCGACGCTGCGCGGCGCGCCGACGAAGACAAGGCCCGAGGCGTAGCCCGACCAGTCGGCGTAGAATTCGTCGGTGAGGTTGCGGCCGCGCAGTGTCAGCGTGCCGAACGGCGCGTTCCACGACACAGCGGCGTCGAAGGTCGTGAAGGCGTTGACCTTGGTGACGTTGGCGGTCTCGGTGTAGAAATCGCCATTGTGGCGGACGCTGCCGACGATCGTGATCGGCAGCGCCTTGGGCGCATACGTCACGACCAGATCGGCGAGCCGCTCGGGCACATTCTGCGGTCGGTTGCCCGCGCGATTGACGCCGCCGGCCTCGATCAGCTGGAGATATTTTGCGTCGAGCAGCGTGCCGCTCGCCGTCACATTCAATTCCGGTGTGACGGGCAGGTTGACCGACAGTTCGACCCCGCGCGAGCGCTGCCCGCCGCCCTGGAACACGACCGCCGGATTGGTCGGGTCGCGGGTCAGGATATCGTCCTGCCGGATGTAGAAGGCCGACGCGGTTAGCTCGACCCCCGTGCCGGTGAGCGAGGTCTTGACGCCGCCTTCATAGCTGTAGCCGGTGGTGAGCTTGAACGCGGCATTGGTGGCGCTGAGGAACAAGAGGCCGCTGACCGGCGACACCGCATGGGTATATTGCGCGAAGATCTGCGTGCGCGGGGTGACGCTATAGACCGTTCCGGCCCGCCATGAGATGGGATGATAGCTCTGGCCGTAGGTCTGGACCGCGCCGCTGGTGGCGTTGAGCACGCGGCGGTCGAACTTGACGTCGTCGTAGCGGACGCCGCCGACGACCAGCCACTCATCGGTCAGGTTGAGCGCGTTTTCGGCGAAAATTGCGAGGCTGTCGACCTTGGCGGTGACGTCCTGCCGGGTCGCGAAATTCGCGGGCGTGTCCGCCGGGAAGGTGCCGCGCACGGGATTGAACGGGTCGAGCAAGGTCCCCGTGCCGAAGCGACGCACGGTGAAGAAGTCGGTCTCGCCATATTCCGCGCCGATGGTGAAGCGGTTGCGGAAGGTTCCGATGCGCCCGTCGAAGGCGAGATGCAGTCGCTGGTTCCAATATTGATGGTCGTGGCTGATATAGGTCGCGCCGCGCCCGATCAGCCCGGTCGCCGTGTTGAAGCTATATTCGTCGGCGTCCTTGTAGTCGCGGAAGCTGTCATAATAGCTCGTGTCGCTGACGATCTTGAGCGTGTCGGTCAGCGCATATTCGGCGCGGGCGCGCAGCCAGGTCGTGTTCGACCCGTCATGGCCGTCGGTATAGTCATAATTGTTCCGGCGCATCGCCTTGTCGAGCACGAGGCCCGAACTGCCGGACACGGCCGAGGACGGGTCACGGGCGACCGCGCGGGAGACGACGGGCGTGCCGTAATAGGCCGTGTTGAACCGATCCTCGAAATGATCGACCGACACCACCAGCGAAAGACGATCGCTTGGCTTGAACAGCAGCGACCCGGTGGCGGCGAAGGTGCGGCTGTCGGTATCGTCCATCCAGCCCGAGGAGCGCGAAAAGGAGACGTCGCCGCGCACCGCGACGGTCTTGCCCAGCGGCATATTGATGTCGCCGGCGAGCCGCGCGGTATCGAAGCTGCCATAGCTCGCCAGCATCTCGCCGCTGATCCCATCGAGATTAGGACGCCGGGGCACGAAATTGATCGCGCCCGCAAGCGCGCCTTCGCCCGAGGTGACCGAGGCAGGGCCCTTGATGACCTCGATCCGCTCGAACGACCAGGCGTCCCAGTTGCGCAGGCCGACATCGGAATTGGCCATCCGCACGCCGTCATAGAGATAGTTCACCGCGCGGTGGAAGCCGCGCATCGACACCGAGCCGATCGAACCTGGCAGGTTGCCCGATGCGACGCCGGGCGCCGCATTCATTGCCTCGATCGCCGTGCGGACGCCCTGCAGCTGGAAATCCTGCTGGGTGACGACGTCAACAACCGCCGGGGTCTCGCGGATGGTGAGCCCGAGCCGGCCGGAAACTTCGGTTTCCTTCTCAAGCTGCTGGCCGGTCACGATGATATCGCGATCGGAGCGATCAGCGGTGTCGTCCGCGGTCTGGGCGAGCGCTGGCGATGCGACGAGGCAGGCCGCGACGGCGATGAGAGATGATTTCACGAGAGACTCCCTGTTGCATTTGATTGGGCGCGGGCCGCGAGACGGCGGCGCCAGTGAAGAAACCCGGTGACGAACAGACCGAGCGGAACGAAACCAAGGATGATGGCGAGGATGCGGGTCGCGAGGCCGCCAACCGATCCGTCGTGGAGGACGCGGATCCATTTGGCGGTCGTGGTGCTGGCATTGCCTCGCCGAACGTCATGCACGGCCAGCACCTCGCCCGAATATTGATCGACGAACACGAAGCTGCTCGGGAAGCGGCTGTGCGGATCGCCGGGCATTTGCACTCGCATGCGGAATGGCTCTGACCCAATGCCCGGTATGTCGATGAAGGCGAGCCTTGCTTCGGGGACCGCACGGTGCGCAGCCGCCAGTGCTTGCGATATCGGTATTTGCGTGCCGCTCGATGCGCTCGACTGTGGGTCAGGCACCTTGTCGGGCACAGTGATCGTAGCGCTGAGCAGCTGCGTCTTGATCGCCGGCAGCGCCAATAGCGCACCGGTGCCGACCAGGATGAAGAGCAATGCCATGCTCCACACGCCAGCCAGCTTGTGAAGATCGCGGAGGCGGCGGATCGGCGGAGCCTTGCGCTTGAATGCAAGCGCCTTGCGCCAAGACCCGCGCGGCCACCAAACGACGATGCCGCTCACCAGCAGCACCAGCATCGCGAAGCCCGACCAGCCGACGATCTGGCTGCCGAACTCGCCTGCAAGCAGGTGCATGTGCAGCTCGTAGAGCCAACTCATCAGATAGCCGCCCCATGGCTCGGCGCGCAGCACATGGTCGCCGTCGGCCGAGAACCACACCATTTCGCGCTCAGCGTGATGGCTGTGGTGAGCGGAGGGATAATAGCGCGCCGGGATCGCGCCGCTTTCGCCGGTGGCTTCCAGCGACCAGCTGCCATGGGGGTCGTGCCAGCGCGCCCGGCCGGTCGCGAGCGCCTGATCCCAGACGGGCGAGGCCCAGTCCGGCGCGGGCGTGCTGACCTGCGCCTCGATCGCCGGGTGCAAGACCCGGTCGATCTCGATGTAGAAGACCAGCGCGGAGCCGGTCAGCCCCAACAGGGCGAACAGGCCGCCGAGCGCGAGACCAAGCCAGAGATGGAACTGACGCAGCAGGATGCGCGTGCGCGCGGTCATGCGGATCGGCCTCGCGCGCTGTCGAGGATCGCGCGGATGCGTGGTTCGAGCGCGCGCCGCTCTTCCGCCGACACGCATTGCCCGATCCGGTGCCGCTCGCGCCGGAACACCAGCCACAACTCATGGTCGAGTTCGGTGCGGCCGCTCGCTTCGAGCCGTGTCCAGAAGGCGGGCAGCGTGATGCGCGACCGGCGGCCGCGACTGTCCATCCGCTCAAGTTCGACCTGCCCGCCGACGACGCGCAGCCGCTCTTCCGGCACGGGGGTGCGGTTGAAGATATGAAGCGCGACGGCGAGCGCGCCGATGTCCAGCACCGAGAAGATCAGCACCGGCCAGGCGCCGAGCAACACGAAGCGCAGCGAGACAAGCGCGGCCGCGGCACCAGCAGCTATCAGCAGAAAGCGGCCGGGAACGGGAAGCGTCGAACGCGGCGAGACCATGCGGATTTCGGCAACTCCGCGGGCTGGGCGGTCCCACGGACCCGTCCGATCCGTCCAGCCGACCGCCGTCATCGCTTTGCTCCCATCGCCATGGCAGGCGATCCGGAGCTGATCGCGCCGTCATGGACCAGTGCGTCACCGGCCCGGAACAGCAGGCACATTCCAATTGCCAGCCAGGCCGAACGCCGGGTTCGGCGGAGCCAAGATATGATAGGCAACATTCCGTCCGCAGCCGGCTGGTGGCTGCGCCTCGCGGCGACGGGCGCGAGGCCCGCCGGTCCGGCAACAAAACAGTTCATGTGAAGAATCCTCGGCACGCCTAGCCTAGGCGACGACACGCTTAGCCCGGACGATCTGAAACGGATGCATCAGCGCGCGGTCCGCAGGCACGCTCTTGCATGCCCGCGTCCCACCCTCGCTCACGCGACCAGTGAAATCAGATTGCCGGAGGACCCCTTAGCGGCGGTCGAAGATAGGGAATCGCGCTGGCCGCCGGAAGCAGCAGCGGGCGCATGCCGAGCGCCAGCACAAACAGGATCGCGGCGGCCAGCAGGATCGGGTCGGCTGCCGCCAGCGATGGCGCGGAAAGGCCTGCAAAAGCGCAAGGCTGTTCGGTCTTGCCGTGCTGGCTCCCGCCATCCGACTTGCCATGCTCAAGCCCGGGGATGGTGATCATCATCGTGGTGGGCTCCATGCCGGAGCAGACACTGATGACGATCTGGCCATTCGACATGGTCGGCATGAAGCCGGAGGGAATGACAAACTTCATGATCAGCGCGAACGCGATGATCGCGCAGGCGAAGGGCCGATTGGCAAGGACGAGGCGCCGCAGCCGATGCACGAGCAACGCCCATAATGAAAGAGCGTGTCCCTGTCATGCCCAGAACGCGGTGCTCGGAACAATTGCGAGCCGGCTCCGGTGACGGGGATTTTTTTCGTCGCCTGCTGTCCAGTTGACTGCCAAGCTTGGGGCAATGATCGGCTTTCGAATGGCTGAGTTATCACCGGCAAACCGTGACTGGTCCAACGCGGCGCTTCGGGTCTGTGAAGCGGCTCTTTTGAAGATATCGCTTCCTGTCCGGGTTGAACAAATTCTTCGCGTGATGCGTGAACGCGCCTCAAGGCGGCTGAGCCGACGGAACGAGCGCGATGGCCGCTAAGAGCCCGTCGCCGAGCTGATCACGGAAATGGGGTCATCGGTCCTCGATAGCGACCGTATCTTCGCCAGGGCGCGCGATGAAACGCGCAAGGGGCGTTCATGATCGAGGCCTTGGGAGCAGAGGGTCGAGCCTCCAACCGTGCGTTTCTCGACCGCTGCGCGGGTCACCGGCTTAGCCGCTCGCGCACCAACGGACCGATCCAGTCCGGCGACCGAGAGACGACCGAGGCCGGACGAACGACCTTGGTCCAGTATCTGAGCCTGGAACGGCTCACCCATGACGCAACAGGCGACGCACCCGAGGGGCCGTAGATGCCAGCGATCGCCTCAACGCGGCACCGCTCAGATAGGCCTCGACCCGCCTCCAGTCGCTACCGGATTGGATCCTGCCAGCCGTGTCGCCCTGGTGCCGACCGTCGAGCGACCGCTTCCCATCTTCATGCAGCCTGCCGCCATACACGAGGTACAACGTCCCCATAGAGCCGAAACAGAAGGTGGCGAGACCGAGCGTCACCTCGAGAAGTGTCGCGGGACCATATCGAGCGACAAGCCAGACCTCGCGATGAATGAGGGTGCTGACACCCATAGCGCACAGCAGCAGAATGCCGACGCAGCGATAGATCACATCATTGCGGTTCATTGTTGCGCTCCCGCGCAGGTCGCGATGTCACCGCCGTTGTCGTCGACGGTGCGTCGATGGCATCCCAGAAATCGCTCAGGCTGAGGCGCCCTGCGAGACGCGGACGCGCCGTCCCGGCGCGGATGTCGTCACCATCTCGCGCCTGCGGACTGCGATTGGCCCGCTGCCTTCGACGGCGGGGCGTAATCGCCTCGGATTGCCCGTCTGGAGGCATCTTCGTCCTCATGGTCATGGCGCCCTGTTCAGTTCTGAATCCGATATGTCGCGTGCCGTGGTCGGTGAACGATGATCGACCGGCACGGCTGCCCAGCGCGGCGAAACCGGTACACGGTCATGGATATGTCGCCCGAGCGCGGCGAGCGCGGAGCCGAAGCTGGCGCCGAGAAAGCCGATGGCCGCGAGGACGAATTCCGCGACGGAAGCCTCATGCTGGGGCGGCAGATACATGCGGCGATAAAGCAGACGGATTGCAAAGGCGCCGAGCGCGATCAATCCGAGGCCGGCAAGACGCAGCACCAGATCCTGCACCACTGGATTTTGGGGACCGCGCATATCGCCCTCCGATCAAGCGACAATCCAGATATCGGGCGCGTCATAAGGTTTCGAGCCGTCGAAACGGCGATCTTCATAGTATTTCCATAGCATCAGCCGCGCCTGATCAGCCGGCGACGATCAGCCGGTAACCGATGCCCAGCTCGTTCATGATCAGAGCCGGACGGGCCGGATCATCTTCGAGCTTCTGGCGAAGGTTGCGCACCACGATGCGCAGATAGTCGATGCGCCGGTCATGCTCATATGGCCACGCGGCCTCCAGCACGCGCTGGTGAGTCACGACGCGACCCGGATGCAGCGCCAGTTGGTTCAGCACCTCGAATTCCTTGCGGGTCAGATGCACTTCCTCGCCGTTTCGGCTTACGAGCCGATTGGCGAGATCGATGGTAATCTGCCCGGCCGTCACGACCGGGCTCGCCCCCTGCGCCTCGACGCGGCCGCGAAGCGACGCACGCAGCCGCGCCAGTACCTCTTCGCTGTCGAACGGCTTGGTCACATAATCGTGCGCGCCCAGATCGAGCGCGGCCACTTTCTGATCGGTGGCGTCGCGCGCCGAGACCACGATGATCGGAGCTTGGCCGATACCGCGCAGCAACTGGATGATCTCGAGTCCGTCGCGATCTGGAAGGCCAAGGTCGAGCAGGATCGCATCGGGCTTGCCGCGCCGCGCCTCGTCGAGTGCTTCGGCGGCGGTGGTTGCTTCAAACGTGTCATAGCCGCCGCGCACCAGCGTGCCTTGCAGAAGCCGCCGTATGTGAATTTCGTCGTCGACGATGAGAATGCGCTGACCGCTCATATGTCCATGCCCTGTTCCATGCCGCGTACCAGCAGCGCCTCGGGAAAGCGGATGCTGAAGCGCGCGCCCGGCCTGTCCTCGCGATTGGCGGCCTCGACGCGCATTCCCATGCTCTCCGCGAACCCCTTCACGATCGCCAAGCCGAGCCCGGTACCACTGACTGATCTATCCGATCCTTCAAGGCGCCGAAACGTCTCGAACACTTCCTTCTCCCTTCCCAGGGGCAGGCCCGGCCCTTCATCGAGTACGGAGAGAATGAGTTCGCCGTAGATCCGCTCGGCGCGCACGGTGATCGGCGTGCCGGGCGCGCCGTAACGCCCGGCGTTGTCGAGCAGATTGAGCAGGCAGTGATGGAAAAGCTGCGCATCGACCCTGACGAGCGGCAAATCGGGCAGAACCTCGAGTTCGATGGCATGGCCCTCAAGTGAGCGCCGCGTGTCATGAACCGCGGCCCCGACGGCATCTGTCAGGTCGACCGGTTCCACATTCAGCCGCAGCGCGCCAGCCTCGACCCTTGCCATGTCGAGCAGGTTCGCGACGAACCGATTTAGCCGCAATGCCTCGCTCTCGATCGTGTCGAGCAGCGGGTCGGGACTGCGCTGACGCAACTCAGCCGCCGCACCCAGCACCGATGTCAGCGGGGTGCGCAGATCGTGACTTACCGATGAGAGCAGCGCAGCGCGCAGCCGGTCGCGCTCCCGCACCTTGTCGACGTCGCGCATTTCGGTTTCGAGCCGCAGACGTTCAAGCGCGAGCGAAGTCTGATCGAGCAGGCTGCCGAGCAGCGATAGCTGGTCTGATCGAACCGGGTCGCCCCCGTCGTCGCGCGCCAAGCCGAGCACCGCGAGAATAGTGTCACCGGCCCTCAGGGGCTGGAATTGCCAATCCGATGCGGTGAGACTGCCGGTACCGCGTCCCGCCGGTTGTCCGGTATCGAGCACCCATTGCGCCGCCGCGAGCTCCATCGTCTCCATGAGTGCCCCGGGCTCGCTCATCGCCTTGATCGAAAGCCCGGAGGTATCGCTATGCTCGAGGATCACCACGCGCAGCTTCAGCAGCAGGCCGATTTCCTGGCAGGCGGCCTGCGCCACCTCGTCAGCAGTGCCTAGCGCGGTCAGCTGGCGCAGATAACCCGCCAGCGCCGCATTGGTGCGGGCACTCGATGCCGCCAGATCGGCCTGCGCGCGCACGTGCGACGTGAGCTGGCTGGTCACCACCGCGACGCCGAGCAGCACGAAGATCGAGATCACATTCTCGGGATTGTTGATCGTTAGGGTGCCGGTCGGCGGGAGGAAGAAGAAATTGTAGCATAGGCTTGACGCGAGACCGGCGAACAGGCCGGTCCGCAAACCGAACAAGCTCGACGCAGCCATGACCGGCAGCAGATAAAGCAGACCGACATTGCCGAGATCGAGGATGTGGAACAGCCCCGAGCCGAGCACGGTCACCACGGCGACAAGCAGCGCGGTCCAGAGATAGCCCGACGGCGCGCCCCAATCTCCGCGTCGCAATTTTGGACGGGGCGCGGGCGCCAGGGTCTCGTCGATCGGCAGCACATGTACCGCGACGCCCGGCGTCTCGCGCACCAGGCGGTCGACGACCGAGCCGTGGCGCAGTTCGAACCAGCGCGAACGCGTCGACTTGCCCACCACCAGCTGTGTCGTCCGCGCCTCCGCCGCATAGCTTTTGAGGCCTTCGATCACGCTCGCGCCGGGGACCGACGCGACGGTCGCACCAAGGCTGGAGGCGAGATGGAGCGCAGCAGCGATGCGGCGCTGCTCGTCAGCGCCGAATTGCTGGGCACGTGGGGTCTCAATATGGATGACGCTCCAGGGGGCTCGCGCCGCATCCGAGATGCGCTTGCCGGCGCGCACCAGTTCCTCGGCGCCGGGAAGCTCGCTGATCGCGACGAGAATGCGCTCGCTCGCACCCCAAGTGCCGCCAAGCGCCTGGCTGCGCAGATCCTCGAGCATGCGCGCGTCAACCGCCTGCGCTGCACGGCGCAAGGCCAGTTCGCGCAGTGCCGACAAATTGGTCTTGGAAAAGAAATGGGTGAGCGCGCGGGTCGCTTCCTGCGGCAAATATACCTTGCCGGCCTTCAGCCGCTCGATGAGCTCGTCGGGCGGAATGTCGACCACCTCGATCTCGGCCTGCTCGAGCACACTGTCGGGGACGGTCTCACGCACGCGGACGCGGGTGAACGAGGCGACGACGTCGTTGAGGCTCTCGACATGCTGGATATTGAGCGTCGAATAGACATCGATCCCGGCATCGAGCAGCTCCTCGACATCCTGATAGCGTTTGGGATGGCGGCTCCCCGCCGCATTAGTGTGCGCAAGCTCGTCGACCAGCGCGAGCGCCGGGCGCCGCTCGAGCAGGCCATCGAGGTCCATTTCGGCAAGGACATGGCCTTCATATTCGATCTGCCGGCGCGGCAGGATCTCCACCTCTTGGGTCAGGGCTTCGGTATCGAGGCGGCCATGCGTCTCGATGACGCCGGCCACCACATCGACGCCGGCGCGGCTGCGCGCGGCGCCCTGGACCAGCATTTCGAACGTCTTGCCCACGCCGGGCGCCGCGCCGAGAAAAATCTTGAGCCGGCCCCGGCCTTCCTGCGCCGCGGCGCGCAAAAAGGCTTCGGGTGCCGGCCTTTCGCGCTCGCTCAAGGTGCCGTGCCGGGCAGCTTGTCGAGCTGCTGATTCAGCGCGAGCACGTTCACGCGCGGCTCGCCGAGGAAGCCGAGCAGCGGCTGTTCGGTGTTGCGCGCGACGAGATCGCGCAGCTGCGCTTCGCCGATGCCGCGCACCCGTGCCACGCGGGTCACTTGGGCCAGCGCCGCCTCGGGCGACAAGTCGGGATCGAGGCCCGAACCGCTGGCGGTCACGAGGTCGGCGGGGACCGCCCCGGTGACACCCTCGGCGCGACGCTTCTCGATGTCCGCCGCGACGCGGTCGCTGAGCGCCTGTGCGGTGGGTCCGAGATTGGACCCGGCGGAAGCCAGTCCGTCATAACCTTTGCCGGCGGCGGAAGGGCGCGTCTGGAAATAGCGATCAGAGGTGAATGCCTGACCCACGATGGTCGAGCCGATCACCACGCCCTTGCTATCGCGAACGAGGCTGCCGTTCGCCTGCGACGAAAAGAGTGTCTGTCCGATACCGGTCATCGCCAGAGGATAGAGGATCCCGAGCAGGATCGCGAACAGGATCGTCAAGACGATTGCCGGGCGCAGGGCGGAGAGAAAGTCCTTGGACATGTGATGCGCCTCCTCAGGCGAGACCCAGGCCATTGACGGCCAGGTCGATGATCTTGATGCCGATGAACGGCGCGACGAGCCCGCCAAGACCGTAGACGGCGAGATTGCGGGCGAGCAGCGGCCCTGCGCCCATCGGCTTGTAAGCCACGCCCTTAAGTGCAAGCGGCACCAGCAGCGGGATGATCAGCGCGTTGAAGATGATCGCCGACAGGATCGCGCTTTCGGGCGTTCCAAGCCCCATGACATTCAGCACGCCGAGCCCGGGGTAGAGCGCGACGAACATCGCCGGTATGATTGCGAAATATTTGGCGACGTCATTGGCCACCGAGAAGGTCGTGAGCGCACCGCGTGTCATCAGCATTTGCTTGCCGAGTCCTACGACCTCGATGAGCTTGGTGGGATCGCTGTCGAGATCGACCATGTTGCCCGCTTCGCGCGCCGCCTGCGTGCCGGTGTTCATTGCCACGCCGACATCTGCCTGGGCGAGCGCCGGAGCGTCGTTCGTGCCGTCGCCGCACATCGCGATGAGGCGGCCGCCCTGCTGCTCCTTGCGGATCAGGTCGAGCTTGTCCTCCGGCGTCGCCTGCGCGAGGAAATCGTCGACTCCGGCCTCGGCCGCGATCGCTGCGGCGGTGAGCGGATTGTCACCAGTGATCATCACCGTGCGAATGCCCATGCGGCGCAGCTCCGCAAAGCGTTCGCGCACACCAGCCTTGATCACGTCCTTAAGCGCGATCGCACCCAAAAGCTTGCCATCCTGCGCCACGGCGAGCGGCGTCATACCCGCGCGGGCGATTTCGTCAGTCACCCGGCGCAATTCGGTGGCAGCGGCGGTTTCGCCGAGCCTCGGATTGGCGCGAAGGATCGAATCGACCGCACCCTTCTGGATGAGCGAGCCGCCGGTCTTGACGCCGGAAATGCGGGTTTGGGCAGTGAACGGTATGATCTCGGCACCTGCGGGAAGCAACGTCGTCGTCACCTTGAACTTCTCGCGGGCAAGGACGACCACCGATCGTCCTTCGGGCGTCTCGTCGGCGAGGCTGGCCAGCAGCGCTGCTTCAGCGAGCTGCTCGGGTCGCACGCCGCTGACCGGGCGGAACTCGGACGCCTGGCGATCGCCGACGGTGATCGTACCGGTCTTGTCGAGCAGCAGGACATCGACGTCGCCCGCCGCCTCCACCGCGCGGCCCGACTTGGCGAGCACGTTGAAGCGCACCAGCCGGTCCATGCCGGCGATGCCGATCGCCGAGAGCAACGCGGCGATCGTCGTGGGGATAAGGGTAATCAGCAGCGCTGCCAGGATCGCGACCGGGATCGAACCGCCGGCATAGCTGGCGAAGCCCGGGATAGTGCCGACCGCGATCAGGAAGATGATGGTCAGGCCGACGAGCAGGATGGTGAGCGCGATCTCGTTCGGCGTTTTCTGCCGCTCGGCGCCTTCGACCAGCGCGATCATGCGGTCGAGGAAGCCCTGGCCCGGATCTGCGGTCACCTTGACCTTGATCTCGTCGGAGATCACCCGCGTGCCTGCCGTCACGGCCGAGCGGTCGCCGCCGGCCTCGCGGATGACCGGTGCGCTTTCGCCGGTGATCGCGGCTTCGTTGACCGAGGCAACGCCTTCGATCACCTCGCCATCCGCCGGGATGAGGTCGCCGGTCTGGACGAGCACGATGTCGCCAGCGCGGAGCTGGCTTGCCGCTACATCCTCGGTGCGGCCGTTCTTGAGACGCCTGGCGGTCAATTCGGCCTTCGTCGCGCGCAGCGACGCCGCCTGCGCCTTGCCACGCCCCTCGGCCAGCGCCTCGGCGAAAGTGCCGAACAAGACGGTCAGCCAGAGCCAGATTACAAGCTGGAGCTTGAACCCGGTTCCCAGCATGTCGCTGCCGATGACGAGGAGGATCGTCATCAGGAGCGCGACACTGGCGGTCACGAACATCACCGGGTTGCGGATCAGGTCTTTGGGATTGAGCTTGATGAAGGCGTCGCGGATCGCCGGAACGATCAGCTCGGCGGTGAACATGGACTTGGTGGATGTGCGGGACATGTGTCGCCCCCTCAGAAAAGCTGGCCGTTGATCATGCTGAGATGATCGGCGATGGGTCCAAGCGCGAGGCTCGGGAGGAAGGTGAGGCCGCCGACGATCAGTACGATGCCGACCAGCAGCCCGACCCAAAGTGCTCCGGTGGTCGGGAACGATCCGGCGCTTTCGGGCGTGTATTTCTTGGCCGCCAGACTGCCGGCGATCGCCAGCATCGGCACGATCACGAAGAACCGCCCCAGCCACATCGCGATGCCGAGCAGGCTGTTGTAGAAGGGCGTGCCCGCCGTCAGGCCGGCGAAGGCCGAGCCGTTATTGCCGGTGGCCGAGGTGAAGGCGTAGAGGATCTCGGAGAAGCCGTGCGGTCCCTTGTTGAGCGGACCCGCGAGCCCGGCCGGAAGCACCGCCGCAATCGCCGTGAAGCCGAGGATGCACAGCGGCAGGATAGCGATCGCCAGCACTGCCAGCTTCACCTCGCGGCTCTCGATCTTCTTGCCGACATATTCCGGGGTCCGCCCCACCATCAGCCCGGCGACGAACACCGCCAGGATGGCGAAGAGCAGGAAGCCGTAGATGCCCGCACCGACGCCGCCGATCACGACCTCGCCCAGCTGCATGTTGAACAGAGGGATCATGCCGCCAAGCGCGGTGAAGCTGTCATGCATCGCATTGACCGCGCCGCAGGACGCCGCGGTGGTGACGACGGAGAACAAGGCGGAGGCGGCGATGCCGAAGCGCACCTCCTTGCCCTCCATATTGCCCCCGGCGACGCCGAGATTGTGGAGGATCGGGTTGCCGGCGGCTTCCTGCCAGTAGGTGACGGTGACGCCGGCGAGGAACAGCACCAGCATGGCCGAGAGGATGGCCCAGCCCTGCCGCGTATTGCCGACCGCCTTGCCGAAACACCAGGTGAGACCGAAGCCGATCACGAAGATCGACAGCATCTGGACGAGATTGGTGAGCGCGTTCGGGTTTTCGAACGGGTGCGCCGAATTGGCATTGAAGAACCCGCCGCCATTGGTGCCGAGCATCTTGATCGCTTCCTGGGACGCGACCGGGCCAAGCGCGAGCGTCTGCTTGACGCCTTCGAGCGTGGTCACGTCGATCGAAGCGGCGAGCGTCTGCGGAACACCCGAGGCGATCAGGAAGACGGCGTAGACGATGCAGATCGGCAGCAGCAGATAGAGCGTGATCCGTGTGACGTCGGCCCAGAAATTGCCGAGCGATTTCGCCTCGCGCCGCGCGAATCCGCGGAAGAACGCGAAAGCGAGCGCGATGCCGGTCGCGGCAGACAGGAAATTCTGGATCGTGAGGCCCAGCATCTGGCTGAGGTTCGATAATGCCGCCTCGCCGGAATACCATTGCCAGTTGGTATTGGTGGTGAAGCTGATCGCCGTGTTGAACGCGCCGTCCGGTGCGACCGCGCTGTAACCGAGGCCATTGAGCGGAAGCACGCCCTGCAGACGCAACACCGCGTAGGTGAAGATCATCAGGACGAAGTTGAACAGCAGCATGTTGACGGCGTAGCGGCTCCAGCTCTGCTCCTCGCTGGGATCGATCCCGGCGAGCTTGTAGAAGCCGGCCTCGATCGGGCCGAGGACGGCATGGAGAGGCGTGCGGCGGCCCTCATAGAGTGCGAACAGCCACGCGCCGACCGGTTTGGTCAGCGCAAGCAATATGCCGACAAAGACAAGGATCAGGATCCATCCCTGGAAGGTCATCGTCCAGGTTCCTTTCTAAAAACGCTCGGGACGGATCAGTACCGCCACGAGATAGAGGAGAAGACCGAGCGCGGTCACCGCAGCGAGCCAGAGATCGAAGGTCATGGGTACGCCCTCACGCCTTGTCGCAGAGACGGGCGTAGGCGAGCGTTGCCGCCAGCAGCCCGATCATTGCCGCGATCCAGAGAAAATCCTGCATGTGCGCGATGCTCCTAGAACGATGCGGTCAGCGCCACGACGAGTGTCCCGTTCGCGATCGAACCGGTGCCGTCCTGGCCCTTGCTGAAGCTGGGTTGGAGATAGGCCGCCTCGCGGCGGCTGATGTCGGTGCCGAGATAGGAGACGCCGAGCGTCAGGTTGCGCCAGGTCGCGTCGACCCCGAGCGACCAGTCCCAGTAGCGTCCGGTCGGCGCGACACTTGTGGCATTGGGGCCAAGGCCGGGATTACCGTCGGAATAGCCGATGTGCGCCTTGGCGGTCAGCGGCGTGCCGGCGATGGCCAGAGCACCGTCTCCCCAGAGGTAGAGATTGTCATCCTTGGCGCCCGCATCGGTATAGACGCCTGCGGCTGCGTCGGCGCCAGTTCGATACCAGCGGCCGAGCGCCTGCTGCCTGGGGGCATAGGCCGCGCCGGCGGTCAGCGTGACTGGACCGGTCGTGCCCGTCAGCTTGACATAGGGTTCGGCGAAGTCGGTCTTGTCTGCGCCACCCGGATACATGTACCAGGTCAGGCCGACGTCGAGCGCCAAGTTGTCCGTCAATTTCGCCTTGTAGCCGGCGATCAGGTCGAGCTCCATGTTGGCGCCGTCAAAAGTGCCCCAACCGGACAGATTCGAGGCCCAGGTACCGACATAGATGCCACTCTCATGAGCGATGGTGAGGCCTCCCTGGATCGCCATCTCTTTGTCGGTCTGCGACACGCCGCGGAAACGATAGTCCGACGCCAGGGTCGCTGATCCGGTGACGGTGACCCCGGATGCGGCCTCGCCATCTTGTGCGAAGGCGGGAGCGGTCGAGCCGAGGAAAACAAAGGCGGCCGCGAGGGCCGGTACGCTTTTCATTTCAATGTCCCCTTGAGCGCGCGCCGGGAGAGGCCCGGGCGCGAGTCGTGAGGGGACCCAAATATTGCGCTTCTCCATAAAGGTTCGAGATCGGGAAGCAGCGATCTTCATAGTATTTGCATAGTGATGGCGTGCGGCCGTCACGGCCTCAGATCTCGACCTGCGAGCCAAGCTCGACCACCCGGTTGGTCGGCAGCCTGAAGAAGTCCATCGCGCTCTCGGCGTTGCGCTGCATCCAGGCGAACAGCTTTTCGCGCCATATCGCCATCCCCGGGACCTCGGAGGCGATCAGGGTCTGGCGACCTAGGAAATAGCTCGTGTCCATCGCCTTCAGCGGAGGCTCCCATTGCTCGGCGCCAAGCGCAGCGGGCAGGTCGACCTCGTCCATGAAGCCGTAGTGGAGGACGACGCGGTACATCTGGTCGCCGGCCGCGATCACCTCGGCCCGACTCTCTGGCGGCACATGCGGCACGCGCTCGATCGCGACAGTGCAGACGATGTTGCGCTCGTGCAGCACTTTATTGTGCTTGACGTTGTGGAGCAACGCAGGCGGCACGGCCTCCCGGCTCGATGACAGGAATACCGCGGTTCCCTGCACCCGAATGAGCCGTTTCGCTGCCGAGGCGCCAAACAGATCGAGCGACATCGCGCTGTCCTCCAGCCTGGCATGCATCAGCCTGCGACCGGTCTTCCAGGTGGTGAGCAGCAGGAACACCACGGCCGCCACCAGCAGGGGGAACCAGCCCCCATCCGGGACTTTGGTGAGCGTGGAGGCGAAGAACATCGCATCGACCACCAGGAACAAACCTGTCAGCGACAGTGAAGCCCAGGCCGGCCAGCGCCAGACCGCGAATGTCAATATGCCGAGCATGCAGGCGGTAATGAACATCGTACCGGTGACCGCGATGCCATAGGCTGCGGCGAGGTTGCTCGAGCTCCTGAAGCCGATCACCAGCGCGATCACGAACCCGAGCAGCAGCCAGTTCACCAGCGGGACATAGATCTGCCCCGCCGCCTTGGCGCTGGTATGGAGGATACGCAGGCGCGGCAGGAATCCGAGTTGCACCGCTTGCTGGGTGACCGAGAAGGCGCCCGAAATCACCGCCTGGCTGGCGATGATGGTCGCGAGTGTGGCGAGGATGACGAGCGGCAGCCTCGCCCATTCCGGGGCGAGGAAAAAGAACGGCGCCTCGATCGCGGCCGGATTGCCCATCAGCATGGCCGACTGGCCAAGATAATTGAGCATCAGGCACGGAAACACCGCATAGAGCCAGGCGATGGAGATCGGCTTGCGTCCGAAATGCCCCATGTCGGCGTAAAGCGCCTCGGCGCCGGTGACGGCCAGCACGACCGATCCGAGCGCCAGAAACGCGAGGGGAAAGTCGATCATGAAGAAGTTGAACGCCCACCAGGGGTTGAGTGCCGTCAGAACGCCCGGTCGCTCGGCGATATTGATGACGCCCAGCACTGCCAGGACGATGAAATAGATCGCCATCACCGGACCGAAGAAGGCGCCGACCTTCGCGGTGCCGTGGGACTGGATCATGAACAGCCCGATGAGGATCGCTATCGCAATCGGGATAACGTATTTGCTGAAATCGTCATGGACCGCGCTTAGGCCCTCGACCGCCGACAGGACCGAAATGGCAGGCGTAATGATCGCGTCACCATAGAACAGCGCTGCCGCAAAGATGCCGAGCATCACCACGACCGGCGTCCAACGTGAACTTTTGAGCCTGCCTGATATCAGAGCGAGCAACGCAAGACTGCCGCCTTCGCCCTGATTGTCGGCGCGCAGAATGATCCAGACATATTTGATCGTGACGATGAGCAGCATCGTCCAGAAAATGAGTGATAGCACCCCGAAAATATGGACTTGGTCCACTGCAAGGGGATGGTGGCCGACGAAGCTTTCCTTGAGCGCGTAGAGTGGCGAGGTGCCGATGTCGCCGAACACGACACCGAGCGCGCCGAGCGCGAGCTTGCCGGTACTGTCATTATGGCCATGACCCGAAAACTGGGCCGGGGCCGCTTTGTCAGGCGCGGTCATGTCAGCCCCGGATCAGTGGTACCAACCTTGACCTTCGGACTTTCCGCATAGCATTTCGAGAGCGGTTCGCAGCGAAACGCATATGTTTTGCATAGTGTTTCGCAGTTTATGTCAGACCTTTGTCCAAGCAGCGGACTTCGGTTGATGCGGGGACTGCTTCAGCAACAGCCCACCAGCTCGTCGTAGGCGGCCGGCGCGTTCCAGCCTCGCCATGTAAAGCGTGCATAAAATCGCGATCAGGCAGATAGCGATCGTGACGAGGAACTCCGGGGGCATGACAATGCGGCCTAGCGGTCAATGGACTGCGTACCCAGCTAGCTCCTCTGGCGTAGTAATTCGAGTTCGGCAGTGGCTCGATCGCATAGTATTTTCGTAGTGATGGCGGCAAATATCTTCGCGTCGAATTGCATCCTGGCGAAGGAGCCTAAGCCTTTCGCTCGCTGAGTTGTGATTTCACAGATCGCAGGATCACGAACCCCAGGAGCCCGGCCGCAAACGATCCGGCAAGGATGCCGATCTTCGCCTCGGCCTGCAGGATGGCATCTGCCGGGAAGGCGAGGAGCGTGATGAACAGGCTCATCGTGAACCCGATGCCGCACATCAGCGCAATGCCAAGCATCTGTGTCGTCGTCGCGTGCGCGGGCATGTCCGCAAGCTTGAGCCGGATTGCTGCCATCGAGAAGCCGAACACCCCGATCACCTTTCCGACGAGAAGGCCAAGGCCGACCCCGAGTGTAACCGGTGCGACAAGAGCCTCTCCTGGAAGATCGACGAACCGCACGCCCGCATTCGCGAGACCGAAGATCGGCACGATGATAAAGCCGACCGGCCAGTGCAGCAGATGCTCAAGATGATGGAGCGGGCTGCGTGCTTCGTCGTCCGGTTTTCCAGGCGTACCCTGCAGCGGGATGGTGAATGCGAGGATCACGCCCGCTAAGGTCGCATGAATGCCCGACCGCAGCACAAACGCCCATAGCAGCACGCCCAGCACGAGATATGGGCTGAGCCGGCGTACCCCGTAGCGGTTCAGGCAGATCAGGGCCGCGACGATGAGCCCGGCGGCAGCCAGGTCAACCACCGAAAGCGAGGCCGTGTAGAAGACGGCGATGATGATGACCGCGCCGAGATCATCGATGATGGCGAGAGCGGTGAGGAAGATCCGCAGCGAGCCAGGCACCCGCTTGCCGAGCAGCGCGATTACGCCCAGTGCGAAGGCGATGTCGGTCGCGGCCGGTATCGCCCATCCGTGTGCGCTCGCCCCTGAATTGAAGGCGAGGTAGATTAGCGCGGGGACTGCCATGCCGCCCGCGGCCGCAATGCCGGGCAGCATCCGACGGGACCAGCTGGATAGCTGGCCGTCCAGCACCTCTCTCTTAATCTCCAGGCCGACCAACAGGAAAAATACCGCCATGAGGCCGTCGTTGATCCAGTGGTGGAGCGACAGTGGACCGAACATGGTGTGGAGCAGATGCTCGTAGCTGTTACCAACGGGTGAGTTGGCGACGATAAGCGCGACAAGGGCTGACGCCATGAGCATGATGCCGGCCGATGCCTGGCCTTTGAGGAAATGACGCAACGCGCTAAGCGGCTTGGCTGGGGAGAGGGCCATGGGTGCTCCGGACTGGTCAAGAACGCTGGCGGCCCGACCAGCGTAAACACCTGCCCGCCACGATCGCGCGCGCACCCAAAACTTCTCTCGCACTCCCCTCTCGGCCGCGCAATCGTAATAGATGCCTCTGCCGGATAACTTGGGGTTGTTGAGCCGGCACCTCGATATCGGTTATGCGGCAGGAGGCCGTGGATGGCCGCTGCTCGATAATGCCGCCAAGCTAGGCGGCGCTCATCATCTCCGGGTCATTCGGGTTGTCAGCTGTTCCAGCTATGTGAGTGACGGCTGCTCCGGCTCATCGACAGCTCAGTGATCAGAAGGTCATCATTGGACGGGTCCAAGCCTTTCAAATCGCTCGAATTCTGGACGCTGGTGGACCCGTTTGGACGGCACTGGACGATGGGCCAGAAGAGCTTTCGGCCGGGCGACCTAAGCGATTGATTTCGCAGTCAAATCATAGACTTACGAACTCGCCAAGAGCATGAATAGCACGATCTGGATTCGTGGAAAAGGCTGGACGTGAATGGACAGGGCGGTTCGAGTCCTCCTGGGGCTGGCTCATGTCCGAAATAGGACTGCAAATTTCGGACAGTTAGCGGGTAAATGAGACGCGGCTGCTCGTGCATAGCGGCAAGGCGCGGATCAAGATCGAGACATCGCCCAGCACGCGCCGCACCGTGCACCGGCCGGCAATGCGATCGGTCACCGCAGCGGTCGAGGACGACCTGGCTTCGCGGAGTGTCGACTATGTGGACTTTGTGTTCAGCCAGCCATGCTCGAGCATGCTGTCCACCGAAGCGTTGACGATCTCCACGATATCAGAATGCTGGTAGCAATAGGCGTCGGGGCGATTGGGTACGTAGCGGTTCGGCGTGCCGATCTTGCTGATCATGCAGCCGACCTGGGCCGAGAAGACGCTGGCGACCCCCAGGATCCAGGTCGGAATGATCCAGGGCTTGGGCTTGAACCCGATGTGTCCGTAGTTCCTGCGGATGACGTCGGTCATGTCGGACATCTTGCCGGTGCCCGACTATGGCACGGCGCGCGCCGACTTCCCCGGTGGCGATGCGCATCGGCTGTTCCGGTCGATCGGGCGCCTGCTCGCGCTCCCGGACGAGACGCGGCTGTTCCTTTGCCACGATTACAAGGCGCCGGGCCGTGAAGACTATCGCTGGGAAACGACCGTCGGCCGGCAGCGCCGCGGCAACGGCCATGTCCATGATGGCGTGGGCGAGGAGGCATTCGTCGCCATGCGGGAGACGCGGGACTCGGGGCTGCCGGTTCCCAGGCTCTTGTTGCCCGCGATACAGGTGAATATCCGCGGTGGACGCCTTCCGGAGGCGGAAGGCAATGGCGTGCGGTTCTTGTGCATTCCGGTGAAATTCCGAAAGCCCGCCAAGGAGCGTGAGAAAACGGCGTCCGGACGCGCGGGATCGGACACCTGCGAATGCGCGGGGAGAACCGCTAGCGGTGCTCGAAACGGTCGCCTGGGGGCAGGCTCGCGCCGAACCGAGCAAGTTCCGCGCGAGCGGCCGCGTCGCCGCGCAGCTCTACGCGCCAGAACAATGTGGTCGCCGCGATCACAGTATCACGGATGTGCGGCGTGGCGGTGGATGCGGGCCCGCGCAGCCCGTCCTGGGCATTGAACATCATGTGGTTGGCGCCTTCTAGCACGAGCAGATACTTGTCCCCCGGCGGCATCGCGCGGAACGGGCGCTCGCGATCCCTGGCGGTGACGTTCGGCGTGATCGGCGCGGCGTCTGCGGTGCCGGTGACCGAGAAGAAGGGGATGGCGATGGCGCCGAACGCGGCATTGTCCGATCCGCGCATCGGCGGTGAGGGACTGAACGCGATCGCTGCTTTCACCCTTGGATCGGCGGCGATTCCTGGAACGGGAAAGCGCTGGCCGGCGATGGCCTGGGTCGTGTGCGCGCCGAAGCTGTGGCCGGACATGCCGACATGGGCGAGATCGACCCGGTGCAGATCGCACGCGCCCTCGCGCGGACGCCGGCCGAGCTCGTCGAGCACGAAATGCACATCGTCGACCCGCGCGGCGAGCTGCGCGGGCGCCATCGCCGCGGCGATCCGACCCGAACCGAGTATCGAGCGATCGCTGCCCGGGTGCTGGAGATTGACGACGATGAAGCCGGCCTTTACCCAGGCCACCGCCCAATTGGTGCCGCCGTCGAGCGAACCGCCCAGGCCATGGCTGAACAGGATCACTGGCGCCCTGCCGGCGCCCGCGGGCATGCGGATTCGTACCGGCACGTCCCGATCGCGCGCTTTATCGCGCCACACGGCATCGCAGGTGGTGACGGCATCCGCCGGTGCCGGATGCGCAACCGCCGGTGCCACCAGCATGGCGGCAAGGAACATCGTCTTGATCATGGCAATTCCTTGATTTGCGGCATCGCGAGCAGCGCATGCGCCTTCGCGCGCCATCCCCCCGCTCGCCGGGCGTCGCCGAGCATCATCGCCCATTCGCGGAAGGCGAGCCGCAAAGGATTGCCCGTCGCCGGGCGATGCGCGAGCCCGTAGCGGATCGGCTCGCCGGCCCGTTCGTGCGCGAGAGTACCAAACAGCCGGTCGAACAGGATCAGCACGCCGCCGAAATTCCTGTCGATATAGGCGTCGTTGGAGGCGTGGTGCAGCCGATGGTGCGCGGGGGTGTTAAACAGCCATTCGATCGGCCCGAGCCCCCCCACAGCTTCGGTGTGGAGGAAGAACTGGTAGCGCAGATTGATCGCCAGCAGCACGACCAGCACGAACGGCGGCAACCCCGCGAAGATCAGGGGCACGTAGAACACCCAGCCTGCCGAGAAGAGGTTGGTCCAGCCGAGCCGGAGCGAGGCGAGCAGCGTCATCTGCTCGGCGGAATGATGCACCGAATGCGATGCCCAGATCCAGCGTATCCGGTGGCTGGCCCGGTGAAACCAGTAATAGGCGAACTCGACCGCGACGAATCCGCCTGCCCAGGTGGCCCAGTGGTCCGTCGGCCAATGGACCGGTGCCGCCGCCCAGACCGCGCCGAATGCCAGGCTCAACCCGGCTGCGTTCATCGCTGCGAAGGGCAGGTTGCCGAGGACCAGTCCCAGCGTAGTTAGCGCCGCGCGCCCGTCGCAGCCGCGCCCGCGCCCGATCCGCCAGCCGGCCTCGGCCAGCACCAGCGCGAGCATCGCTGCGAGCCATAGCGGGGAGCGCTCGAGGTTCATCTCAACGCTGCTGCTTCATCGCTTCGATGCGCGCCTTGGCGGCGGCCATCTCTTTGGCGTCGATCCGCCCGTCGCCATTGGCGTCGGCACGGTCGAACAGCGGCATCGGCGCCGCGTCGAACTCGGCACGGGTCGCCTTGCCGTCCTTGTCGGTGTCCATCGCGGCGATCAGCGTATCGAGACGGCTTGCGGCATCGGGTTTGAAGCGCGCGAGCCGCTTGAAATCGGCTTTGCTCACCGCGCCGTCCTTGTTGCGGTCCATGCGCGTGAAATTGGCGGCGCGCGCCCGGGCATATTCGTCGCGGGTGACGACTCCGTCACCATTGGCATCGGCATTAGTGAGCATTTTCATGCCGTCGCCCTGCGACTGGGCGTAGGCGGCCGGCGCGGCGAGCAGCGCTGCGGCGGCGAGGATCATTGTCTTCATCATGATTCCTTTGAGTTAGGGGTGCGGCCGCGCTCCACGGACGGGGGCTGGAGTGCGGCCGGAAGGAAACTCAGCGCCGCGGCACCGTGCCCGAGACGGTACGCGAGCTGCCGTCGGCGCGGGTGAGCGTGCTGTTGTAGCTCGCGGTGCCGTCGCCATTGTTGGTCGCGCTGGTCGTGCGGTCGCGCGTCCGGCCGTCATTGGCGGCGATCGTGTGGCTACCATTATATGCGCCGTCGCCCCAGTTCGCATCGCGCGAATTGGCAACGCCGCGACCATTGTTGGCCTGGACACTACGGTCGCTCGAATAATAGCCGGGGCCGTAGTTGCGGCTGCGCGATGCTTCATAGCCGCGCCCGCTGTTGGTCTGCAGGCCACGGCTGATCGTCGCGGAACCGCGCTGGCGGGACGCCGAGCGCCACTGCGTGTAGCCATGACCGCGCGCGCCCTGGACGCTCACGGCGTGACCGCGGCGCACCTGCGCTTCGGCGGGAACCGCGGTCGCGGCCAGTCCGGCGGCGAGCGCGGCGAGGCTCAAAACAACCTTGTACATATCTCACTCCTTGCATCGACGACGATCCGGCCGTCGCATCGGGCTTATGCAGGCATGAGGTAATCTGGCTGCGTCGGGAGGGTGACGAAGCGTAACAGAGTGTAACTGGCCAACGCATGCCCTTCGCCGGAGCCGATGCAGGCGCTATTTGAGCATGCATGGAAACCAGCCGCATCGCCGTGATCGAGGACGACCGGGAAATCCGCGCGCTTGTCGTCGACCTGCTCAACCGCGAAGGCTTCGAGGCGGTCGGCTGTCGCAGTGCGGCCGAGTTCGACCAGCTCAATGAGCGTCGGCGCGTCGATCTCGCCGTGCTCGACATCATGCTTCCGGGCGAGGACGGACTGTCGCTTTGCCGCCGGTTGCGGGCCACCCGGGACATGCCGGTATTGATGGTCACCGCCAAGGGCGACGACATCGACCGTATCGTCGGCCTGGAAGTCGGCGCCGACGACTATCTTCCCAAGCCCTTCAACCCGCGCGAGCTCGTGGCGCGCGTCCGCGCGATCCTGCGGCGCACGCGCGACCAGCATCGCGCCGCTCCGGCGATTGCCAATGAGCGCTATCGCTTCGCAGGCTGGTCGCTCGATGTCGGCGCACGTGCGGTTTCCAGTCCAAACGGAAGCGACGTCGAACTCACCGCAGGCGAGTTCGATCTGCTGCTGTGCTTCGTCACCCATCCGCAGCGCGTCCTCAACCGCGACCAACTGCTGGACTGGACGCGCGGCCGCAGCGTCGGGCCGTTCGACCGCGCCGTCGATGTCCAGCTCAGCCGCCTGCGTCGCAAGCTCGCTGCGGCGCCCGGGGGCGAGACGATCATCAAGACCGTGCGCGGCGGCGGCTATCAGTTCACGCTGCAGGTGGAGCGGACATGACGATCGGATCGAACCTTTCGCTGCGCCTCGCCGCCATCCTGCTGGTCGGGTTCATTGCGCTGCAGCTCGTGCTCGCCGTCGTCCTGCCCTCGTCGGACGATGCGCGCCGGCCCTATAATCTTCCGCGCGCCGAGGCGGCGGCGGCAATCGCGAACGCGCTCGACCGGACGCCTGGAGGTGAGCGTGCGGGCCTTGTGGAGGCACTGGACGGTGCGCTTTACTCGATCAAACTCCTCCCGGCGCCGCCGGCGCCCGGCCGCCGCTCGGACGACCTGCGGGATCTCGAGACGAGCTACGGCGCGACGATGCCCGGCCGCCAGGTGAACGTTGACGGACGGCGGCCGCGGCTCGGGCGCTGGATCGGCTCCGCAGCACGGCCCGCACGCTTCTTCGCGCCGATCCGCGTGACGATCGGCTTGAACACAGGGGGCGTGCTGTTGATCACCAGCCAGCCTTCGGACTCGGCGCGCGCCTATCTGCAGGGCCGCGCCGTGGTGGGCGCGCTGGGCGGGGTGGTGCTGCTCGTCGCTCTGATGCTGGCAGTACGCCAGACCACACGCCCGCTCAGCCAGCTCTCGGGCGGCGTGCGCCGGTTCGCCGGCAATCTCGACACGCCGGATCTCCCGGTCGTCGGCCCGCGTGAGGTGCGCGAGCTCGCCTCCGCCTTCAACGAGATGAAGGCGCAGATTCGTACGCTGATCGGCGAACGCACGCGCGTGCTCGCGGCGATCGCGCACGACCTTCGGACCTATCTGACGCGGCTGCGCCTGCGCGCCGAGTTCATCGATGATGCCGATCAGCAAGCCCGAGCCGTGCGCGATCTCGACGAGATGACTGCGCTCATCAACGATACGCTGCTGCTGGCGGACCGCGACTCCGCGCCGCCCAGTCACCCCGAACGCGTGGAACTCGCCCATGTGCTCGCCGAGATCGTCGACGCGCACCGCGAGCTCGGCGAAACCGTCACGTTGGCGCCCGTCCCGGCTGATCTCGCGATCGCCGCCACGCCGCTCTCGCTGCGCCGCGTCCTCGACAACCTCATCGCGAACGGTCTCCGTCACGGGAACGCAGTGACGGTCTCGGCCCGCGCGTCGGGAGAGGCAGTGGATATCGTCGTCGAAGACGACGGACCAGGCGTTCCTACCGACGCGCTGGCGGGCCTCGGGATACCTTTCCAGCGCTTCGACCCCTCCCGCAGCCGGGAAACAGGCGGTGCCGGTCTCGGGCTGGCGATTGTGCGGGCGCTTGCAGGTCGTGATCATGCGGAGGTGATCTTCGCTCAGGGATCGGCCACCGGACTCCGGGTAACGATCCGCTACCCTCGCGTTGGGGGCTGACGGCACTGGCCGGAGCCGACCAGGAGTCGCGCGAAATGCCCTCGACAAGGCCTCAATTTTTATGACCAAGATAAGCGCAGGGTATATCCATGGCGTAAAATACAATGTCCTTCGAGCGCTGGATGTAACTCGACGGGCGGATCGTATCCGTCTGGGCGTTGGGCTGGATTGTCCGAAATATGGCTACAAATTTCGGACAAGTGAGGGGATCATCGCATCCGCTCAACACGATAACCTAAAAATTGTGTAGCAAAAAAAAGCCTAATGGCTGCGCATGAGAAGGTGAACCTGGCGACCACCTCCCCAAAAGGAGGTTCGCCGAAGCGCTCTTTGCGCTTCGCGCGGTCCAGCGAGCAGCCGCGCGGGTGCTGTCAGTCTAGGTGTTTGATCCCACGGTTTGATGGTGCGATCCTTTCATTGGAATGGAAGG
>NZ_JBMDKK010000027.1:0-42542 GCF_057809675.1 Sphingomonas sp. FG14
ATGCCAAAACCCCCAGCAAACCGTCAGTAGCCGCGGTCCTCACCGGATGCGTACGCATGGCCTAGGATATAGGATGCACCCGTCTCGGAAAAGAATAGTTTGACGCGCTGCTCTTCTGAGGCGGGGGTAGAGGTCAGCACCGCCACGTCAGAATTCTTCCAGAAGGCGTCGACAAAATTTACAAGTTCAGACCAGGCCTTATCACTGTCGTCGTGAACCGTGATGCGCTCTCGCCCACGATAGAGTATCACAAGAACCGATACCTGCATGACACCTTGAAGCTCGCCCTGTGTACCTACCAATTTATGAACTGTCTCCAGGCTGCTGACCATGCTAAGCCCGACGCCGTTCGAGATCGCTGAAAATCGTCTCCAAATTGGAGCAACTTTGCGTGTGTAGTCGATTGATTGCGACTGGTGTAAGTCTCATGGAAACGACGGCCGTGGTCGACTGATACGACCAGAGCGGATGGAAGGGTTGTGAACCGTGGAACATCTTTCGGCCGCGGAGCTTCAGAATTGGATCGCGCTCTATGCCGCTGCGGGGCTTTGCTGCGCCCTTGCTCTTATCATGTCCTTGGGTTTCATCACCGTCGAGCTGTGCCGCGAACGGACATGGGAAACGGTCACCACGCCGAGGAACCTGCTCCGGCTCATCCCTAAAACCTGGTGGAGATGGCAGAAGCTGTACCTGCTTTCGACCCCTGTTACGCTTGCCATCGTGAGTGCATTCGCCATGACATTGTCTTGGCCTTAGGGCTACGCCCTTCCATCAGGATCGGTAGAACGCTTCGACGATCAGGCGCCAGATTTGTTCATCCTCAACGTCCTTCGGCGTGATTGAAAGAACGGGAGCGATCTGTTCAAGGCTCCGGCGAGCAGCCAGCTTCGGGATACGTAGCTCGACGCTCGTCTCCTCTAGAGCTTGCACTATGAATCGTCGAATCTCACCAGTAAGACGCGAGCGCGCTTCGAGGAGGAATTCCGGTCGACAGCTTCCAAGCGGGGTCAGCCGGTCAAAAACTGGCTTCTCAATTGCTAGTTCGATGCCATCTTGCATGAGGCGGTGCCTCGATCGGAGGAGGGCTCTCAACAAGGTCCTATGGAAATTGCTATCGACCGGTATGAACCTCAGACCCGAATAAATCGGTTGGGCGTAGGCTCGCAGTGGCGCATAGCCTTGCGCTTCGGGATATTGGCCGATAACGACAATCACCAGATACGGCCCTGTGATCGAGTTATCCCGCACCGATGGCGACTGGACGCGATTGGCGACTGCGATCGGCTCGGATCCTGCCGGAAAGATCGTCGAGCCTTTGAACGACTTGGCAAAGATCGTGAGAAAGCCTTGGGGTGCATGGCCGCGCGGCCATCGGCGAGATAGCGCTCGGATGCCTGCGAAGGCCCGCCTGCTGTGAAGCGCGTCGCCGTGAGTCCAGAGAACACGATCGAGTTCGATTCCAGGGGCAACTTCGATCCTCGCGGCGGCCGCTGCGAGCAGCTTGAACTCCGCGCCGATGGCACGCTCTGACGGCTCCTGATCGCTGGGGACGGCAATGTTGAGACCGGCATTGGCGATCAGCCTCCAGAGCAGGCGGGCGAGGCGCGGAACGGAAGCACTTCGCGTGCGGTCGTCGCTGGCGTCGTCATCTGGTCGTTGAGCGAGCTTTTCCGGCGCCGGGCGCAGAACCTCGAAATAGCCGACGGGGGGGTCTGCCGGCGTCTGGGCTCTCCGCGTTTCCGTGATGCGGTTCGTGGCTTGGTCCCGAAAGAAGGGACAGGACGAAACGTGTTCGGGCCGGTTTGTGCTTGTGAGCCGCCGCAGGTAATAGGTCTCCGCTTCCGACAGGAACGCGGGTGTCAAAATGGGTGGTGCCTGTTTGGTGCCACGGCAGTTGCAGGCAATCCACTTCGAGCCGATACGCGCCTGCTGCACCAACGTGATGCCGGCCTCTTCGTCATGTCGGGATCCTTCACCGATGTACCAGCGCACGAGAGCCGCCCGAAGGGGGAGCGGAAGGGGGATGCGAGCGGCGTCAAGTCCGTCGCTATGGCGATCAATCAACCACATGGACTAACCTGTCGAAGCGGGTTTCGATCCGATCGTCCCTGAAGCGTTCAGGATTGACAACAATATTCGCCCTGACCTCCACTCCCCATGAGCACGGCTAGGAGGTGCGAAATGAGATCAATCTTGCTCGTGGCGGTCGCCCTATCCGTTGCCTTTCATGGCTCGGAAGCCGGTGCCAGCCAAAAAGGCAGGGAGCGCAGGTCGGTGGAGGTGATCGTGATGGGGACGGAGCCAGCGCCGAGGGGATCTGCTGTCGATGCCACAGCTCCGCGCGCAGAGGATAACGGAGGCAATCGTCAAGTGACGGCTTCCAATTCGCTTCCTACGGCATTTCGGACCCATGACCTGAGCAGGCGTTGGGTCGCCTTTGAGATGGCGAACAGCTTCGCTGCGGCGACAGCGCAAACCGATCCCAATGACCAGGATCCCTTTGCGCATGTAGGAGTCGCGTCAACTGCGCCTCTTCAGTCGCAGGACGCCGTGTCATTCACTTCCCCAATAGCAATCCCAGGTTGGATGCGCGAGGGTGTGGTCTTCTCGAGTGTTCCAACGAGTAGTGCGCCGGGCTGCGCCCCAAGCGGCTATCGACCGGCGAGTTTCCTTGATTCCCGCACCGAATATAGACGATCCGGATACTATGAGATGATGAGCAGCATCGCTTGTGAGTACGGCATTCCGGTCGGCCTCTTCGATGCGATGATCATCCGGGAGAGCGGTTACAAGGCAGGGATCTATTCGCCAAAGAACGCTTTCGGATTGACGCAGCTCATGCCCGGCACGGCCGCCGACCTTGGAGTCAATCGCTACGACGTCGAGCAGAATCTGCGAGGCGGGGCGCGATACCTCCGGCAGCAGCTCGATCGCTTCGGACAGGTCCACCTGGCTCTTGCAGCCTATAATGCCGGACCGAGCCGCGTGAGGGACGGGATGCTGCCGCGGATCGCCGAGACCCAGGCCTATGTCGATAACGTGCTTCTAAATTGGCGACGTTTGGCGGCGCTGCCGCCGCGGGCGACGGTCCAGGTCATGTCGGAGCTCGCTGCCGTGCGGCAGCAGCACAGAGCCCGAAGGGTAACAGTTTTTTCGTACTAGGCGAGAAGCGGATCGAGCAAGTCCGTGGCCATCGTCGACATCCACAAGAGCAGGCTGAGGGTGGAAATCTGAGCGAGTTGTACCCGCCGAGCCATCACGGCACTGACCTCCTTGACTAGCTTCTCAACTACCGCTTGTCGTAGCGGCCCGGCCCACTCCTTGCGTACCTCTGTGCCATCCATCCCTTCGATTTCGTCGAGCGCCGCCACGAGCATCGCCGGGAGGCCTTTGAATAACTCGGCGAGCATCACAAGCGAGGTTTGGAAGCGCTCGTCGAGGAAGAGGGCTGGATCACTGTAGGTCTCGATCGCGATCATGGCTTGCACGATGTTGATGTCCAGGGCGGCCAAAACCTGCTGGAGTTCATACACGAACATCGGCGCGCGCTTAGCGGGATCACTGTGAAGTAGGAGACCGAGACGCGTTTTGCTGATGCCGGTCTTCAGCGCCAGCTTGCGTTGGCCTACATTCTGTTCAGACATTGCTTCGAGGATCAGCGGGATGAAGTCCCACTGCTCGACCCTGGCCGGAACGCAGCCATCGTCGGAAGCTTCGATATGGGCAAGCGATGACAAGTCATGGCCCCCTTTTGCACGCAAGGCCTGAAACGAAACACACAGGCAGTGACTTAGCAAGCCTCTGCATTTTGTGCGCCTGCAGCAAAAGCCAGCAGCAACTATCTTAGCGGGACTATCTTCTCGTTACCCAGTTCTTCGCTGATCGCAGATTTTCGTGGCGGATTATCTGTGCCCTCCAATCCCAGTCGCTCAAGAACGCGCGCAGCTTTCTGGCCGACCACGTAGTGGAAGAGCATGATCGAAAGTGTGTCCCCCAAGCTTATTTCGGACCCAAGCCCCTCAGAGATGAGCTTCTTTACTGCATCCAGGCTGTCGGCACTTGATCTGGTGATGGTCAGATCGATTCGAATGTCGCCTGTTGTAGGGATCGCCGACAGATGCTCCCGGATTGTTTCAGGTGCATGGTCCTCCAGCGCACACGGCAACCCGATCCGATCGGAAACCAGATTTCCGAGGGTCTGATAGCACCTGGTTTCGTTCGAACGCAGGCGCAGGCTCTCCGTCGTCAAATTGAAGAAATGCTCCGATATGTCGAGCGCGAGGGTGCACTGATCTCCTGTCATGGCACCTGCACCTGGCTATCCTCCATCCTTAGCTGTGGTTCGATAACGTAGACACGATTAAGCCGGGCTGACGGGATCCCCCCGAATCCGGTTAGCGATTCTAACTTCGCCCGTCATTGATCGCAATTAGAGGCGCGGACGCCGAATCAAAAATTCGTCTGCCCCGAGAAATGGGGCGGCGTGCCCCAGATAGTGGGGCGAGCTGCCCCGCATGCCGGGGCGCGCCGCCCCGGCCATCGGGGCAGGGTCCGATCAGACTCACATAAAATTCGTTTGCGAGACCGTGCCGTCGGGAACTGCGTTGCCGCCGATCGCTCGCCGGGACCACCCTTCAATTGGGCGCGGGTCAGTCGCGTTCCGTTTGAAGGGAAACTCTCATGCAGTCTGTCATAAAGTACAGCGGTCGTGCGGAGCTGGCGATCTTCGCTTTGGTCGCACTCGCGTTCGCGCTCCTGCTCTTTGCCGGCCCGGCCCTCGCCGGTGCCGACACGACGTTCGATACGGCGCTCACGAAGTTCACCGACTTCCTCGAAGGGTCGGGCGGCAAGATCATCACCGTCCTGTCGCTCGCGGGCGGCATCGTCGCGTTGGCCTCAGGCCGCTTCTCGATGGGCCAGATCGCCATTCCTGTCGGCGTCGGTGTGGGTGCCGGGACCGGCATTCCGATCGTCACCTCCACCGTCACGGCAACAATCTGAACAGTCCAAGGGTCGGCCGGAATAGCAGATCCGGTCGGCCTGCGGGGAGGGTGGTGATATGGCCGCGGACAAGTACGTCGTTCCGTCTCATCTGGATGATCCCGAGCTAATCGGGCTGTGGACGCTGGATGAGTTCCTAGCGATGGTTTTGCCATTCGTCTGGGGTATCCTGTCTCAGCATATTCTCATTGGCATGTTGCTTGCGGGCGCAGGCTGGTGGGGACTGAAGAAGGCTAAGGCAGGACGGGCGATCTCCTGGCTGCTTCACATGGCCTACTGGCATCTTCCGGCCGGCTTCACCGGCATGAAGGCCACACCGCCCTCCTATCTCCGGCTGATGGCGGGCTGAGATGGAAATCTCCTACACCCACGCTCAAAGCCAGCGGGTCCTGAAGCAGCGCAACCTGCTTGTGATCGTCGCCGGCGTCCTTGGCAGCCTGTGCGCCATCCTCGGTCTTGTGACAGTCACGCGCGACAGGGAGATTGTCCTTCAACCGATCCTGGCATCGCCGTTGGTCGTGAACTCTTCAGGTGTCTCGCGGCAGTATCTCGAGCTGGTCACCCGCGACACCGCGGTGCTGACGCTCGATCGCAGCCCGGCGAATCTCGAATACTGGATGAAGTCGGTACTCGATATCACCGCGCCCAGCGCGCAAGGAAAGATCCGCGCCGACCTGATGAAGATCGTCAACGAGCAGCGCGGCTCGTCGATCGCCCAGTTCTTCACCATCCAGACTATGGAGCTGGATACGAAGAATCTGCGGTCGACCGTCACCGGCGACCTGCACACGATCGTCGGCAACAAGGTCGTCTCCAGCGAGCGCCGCTCCTTCCGCTTCGATTGGCAATATTCCGGACTGTCCCTGAAGCTCGTGGGCTTCGGAATGGTGACGACCGGCAAGGAAAAGGATCAGTGATGTCGGTCTACATCATCGGCAGCGCCGCGACCGGCGCGGTCTTCCTGTCGCGCTATTATTGCATCGTGAGCCGGATGATCGGCGTTGCCCTAGTCGCCGTGAGCTTCTTCCTCATCACCTCCCCGGCTTGGGCGGACCAGACGGTGATGGCAGCCGACGGCAGCCAGGTTGATTGCGCAGCGTCGGCAAAGGATCTCACCAGGATCAGCTTGGTCGAGGACGAGTTTGCGTCGGTCTCGAAGATCTCGACCGGCAATCCGCAGGATGACTTTTCCGTCGTCAACGAACCGGTGCGGGGAGACATCTACCTCTCGGTGCCGGAGGGCTTCGCGCGCCCGGCGCTTTCGTTCTTTGCGACCAGCAAGCGCGGCTACGTCTACAAGATCGTGTGCCGGATCGCCGGCGAGCAGGCCGTGCAGCTCTTCATCTCCAATCCGGCGATCGCGAAGGCCAACGTGGAGGAGAATGGGGCGCCCCAGGCGGTGGTTGCAACCAGCCCGCAGGAAGCGGCGGTCGTCCTCATCCAGGCGATGTATTCAAACAGCGTCGCCGATGGCTACGAGATGCGCCAGCGCACTCTGCGGCCGGTCTATGTCGGCAATCTCAAGGTCCAGATGATCGCTGAATATCGGGGGTCGGAACTGACCGGCCGCGTGCTGCGCATAGAGAATCGCGGCGGGGAAGCCGTCACGCTGACGGAGAGCACGGTCGCGCCGAGCAGTGCGCTCGCCGTGTCGATCGCCGAGCCGAAGCTGGAACCTGGGAAGGTCACCACGGCCTACCTCGTCTCACAAACCGGGAGGCAGTGACATGGCCTGGAATGACTTCCTAAAACGCAATCGTGAGCCGTTGGATGGCAGCGATACTGAGGGCGTCTCGCCCATCTCGGCCGACCTGTCCGCGAACGAAAGCATCCGAAAAAAGCAGCGCATGCTGCTCGCCGGGGTCGCCGGCGTCGGCCTGGTGGCATCGTCCTTCTGGATCTTCGGCGGCGACGAGAAGGCGACCGGTACGAACGACGACGGGACCGCGAAGGTCGAGGTGTCGACCAAGGACATGGTCAACAAGAATCTCAACCAGCAGGAGTGGATGGCGCTCTCCGAAAACCAGATGCAATCGGTCGAGAATCAACTGAAATCGGTCAACGGCCAGCAGCAACGCCTGGACCAGCTTTCGCAGCAGGTCGAACTGCTCAAGGGGGAAAATCAGGCGATGCGGGCGGACGGCTCGCGCGTCCTCTCGGCTTATCAGCAAGAGAATGAGGCGCTGCGCCGACAGGTGGCTTCCGCCCGAACTACGCCGGCGCCAGCGCCCGCGACCGGGCCGGGCGCGATGTACGGGCCCAACGGGACCCAGGCCTATCAGCGTCCGGATGGGCCGAACGCGTCTGCCAATGGTCGCCCGATGCCGATGGGAGGCGCCGCCGAGGTCAAGCTGGTCAGTTTCCAGACCGCAGATGCCGGCAATGCCACGCGCGTCGCTAAGGGAACGACCACCTTCAGCGACAGCATCAACTATCTGCCGCCCAACAGCTTCGCCAGTGCCAAGGTCATAGTCGGCGTTGACGCGAGCGCCGGCGTCAACAGCCAGACCGACCCCTTGCCGGTCGTGCTTCGCGTCACTGGCCCGGCCCGTTCCGTCTATCAGAACGGGCGCCTCCTAACGACCAAGATCGAAGGCTGCCTCGTGAACGGTGCCGCCCGCGGCGAGCTCTCGAGCGAGAAGGTCTACGTCAAACTGCAAAAGATGACGTGCCCGCAGCCTGGCGGGCGCTACGCCGTCTCCGAGGTCAAGGGGTTCATCGCCTTTGGCGGCAAGACAGGGGTGCGCGGCCGAGTGGTCAGCCGGGAAGGCTCGCTTGCCATGCAGGCGTTTCTGGCCGGTCTGGTCAGTGGTGGCGGCAACGCTCTCAACACCGCTTTCAATCAGCCGCTCGCCAGCATCAGCACCGACGGGGAGGGGGGCGTCAACCGCACGCCCAACTTCGGCAGCGTCGGCCTGCGCGCGCTCGGCGGCGGTGCCGCGGAATCGGGCAAGGACGTCTCGAAATATCTGATCGAGCGGGCCGAGCAATATCAGCCCGTGATCGAGATGCCGACCGGCATCGATGTCGAAATCGTTTTCCTGGAGGGTGTCTATGTCCGCAATTGATCGTCTGCGAAAGCTGCGCGCGTTCGCTCGCCCGGCGCCGATTGTAGCGGCCGCTGCCGCGCTCGGCGTTGCCGGAATCGCTCTTGCAGCCGATGTCGCCGGCAAGGATGACGCCAAGGTCAGCCTGCTCCTGAAGACCAGGCTTCCGAAGACGCCGATCAACAAGCTCGATTGCGATAAGATCGACGGGCTGTGCGAAGTCACCTCGGGCGCGAACCTCTTCTACGTCAATCATGGCGCGCGCTATCTGATCATCGGTCGTGTCTACGATATGGAGACGCGCCAAGACCTGACCGCGGCGCGGCTGCTCGAGATCAATCCGGACATGCTGGTGGGCGGGGCCGCCAAGGCGAACGCCGCGGTATCCGATGACGGCGAGGCTGGCGAAATCGCAGCGACGGCGCGCGGTGTCGGCAAGACATCCGCGCCGGTCCGCCCCGTCTCGCTCAACCTGTCTGGGCTTCCGGCCGACGGGGCCATTGTCTGGGGCAACCGGTCGGCCAAACAGAGCATCACCATCTTCACGGACTTCCGTTGCGGTTATTGCAGGGCGCTCGCCAGCGTCTTGCGCGGCATGGATGTGAAGGTGGTCGAGCGTCCGATCTCGGTCCTCGGTAGCCGCGACATCGCCGACCGCGTCTATTGCTCCAAAAACCAGGAACAGGCGCTGCATGCCGCCTATGCCGGTGAGCCATTCAAAGCGCCGGCGAGCTGCGACACCAAGGGGCTCGATGCAAACGAGCGCTTCGCGCGCGAGCATGGGCTTAATGCGACGCCAATCATCGTTCGGGGTGATGGCGCCGTCCTGGAAGGATATCGGCCCAAGGAGTTTCTCGAGGCCTGGCTGCAGGGGACGCGGTCGTGACGGCGCGGCACGCCCTGTCGCTGCGCGGCTGCGCGATCGCCGCTCTGTCCCTGCTTGGCGGGTGCGCCACGTTCGGCAGCAATGTGAAGGGAAGTTTTTCCTGTAAAGCGCCCGATGGCATCTGCGCGCCATCGTCCTCGATCGACGATCGAGCACTCGCGATGATCACCGGAGAGGGCACTGTCGAGCGTTCATCGCCGGCCAGCAGCGGGCCGGCCAGGCAGTCTGCACCCAGATCCTCGCACATCGCCTTTTTAGGACAAGCGCCGGCACCTCAGATCGATGCGCGCCGTACCCAGGAGCGCGTGCTGCGCATTGTCTTTCAGCCATATATCGATGAGCGTGGCCGCCTTCATGAGGTGACGGCAGTCCATGCCGTGGTGCAAAGCGGGGAATGGCAACAACAATTCCTCGTCAATGCAACAGCGATACCGGACCGAGATGCGATTGTCGCTGCTGAGCAGCCGGAATCGCTCGCCGAAGCGGTCGATCGAGCGGAACTGGCAAGCCGAGCGACGGGCGGCGTCGACCCCAATCTACCCGATCCTGCGGCCGTCGCGGCAGCCCGCGCCCGTGCAGCCGACCCGGTCAAAGCGATCAAGGACGATGTTGCGACCCGTCTAGCCCCCAAGGCGGGCCGCACACCGACGCCCCCGGCCACTAACGTCTCCTCCAGGCGCGCGGAATCGCGCAGCGTCGAGGGAGCAGTGCCGGGGGCGCCGACTATCGAAGCGAAGGTGCCGCCGCTCGCAACGGCAGACAAAGCCTCGGCCGGGACCGCCCCGGCGCCGGAGGGCGCAGACAGTGCGACCGCGATCGGCGAAGCAATCACGCGGGTGAGAGGCTCTACCGAATACCAGGCGCGCTCGGCTCAGGCAGCGAGCGACGCGAAGGCAGCAGCTCTGACCGGATCGACGCCGACACCCGAGCCCAAGACGAAGCCCACCGTGCGCGCGGCGAACTTCCCGGCCGCTGCTCCAGAGGAAAATTGAGATGGCGAGCGGCTTCCTCGATGAGTTGCTGTCCGGTATCTTCGGCGACAGCAAGCGACCGGACACCCAGCGGCCGGACCTGGTGGTCCCGATGCTTGCGCATTGGCTCCCTTATCGAAGCTTCGACCCGAAGACCGGTATCTTCTACAATAGCGCCTCGCGCGGCTTCGTGATCGAGGCCGCGCCGCTGGTCGGCGCGGACGAGCGGACGGGTGAGATCCTGGCGCAGTTCCTGTCCGAAGGCATTCCCGCGCCCGGCTGCCTTCAGATTCACCAATGGATGTCGCCGCGCATCGGCGAGCAGCTCTCGAAATGGTATCTGCCCCGCTACTCGGCGCGCGGCGTTTACGAACGGATGGCCAAGCACCGGGTCGACTTCCTGACGGACGGCGTCTGGAATTCGCTTTCAGCCGACGCGCCGTTTTGCCTTCGCCATCATCGGGTCGCGATATCCTACTCGACGCCGGAGTCCTCAAACATCACGATCGAGCAGATCGTATCGCTCATGGACGGGCTGATCTCGGCTCTTCAATCGGTGAACGTATCCGCCCGCAAGATGGACCCGGTCGCGCTCATCGGCTGGATCGACGATATCACGTCGCCGACCACCGCCGCTGGCGACGATGCGGTGAGCTACAACCCTCTCGACCCGATCGCCGATCAGGCGATCCGAAGGGATATCGAGCTGCATATCGAGCCGGACCGCATGTTGCTGCGGACCGAGCGCTTCCGGCCGACCGGAAAAACGCTGAAGGGCGCGCCGGAGATCGGGGAGATCTACCCCGACGTGTTCGATGTGCGCTCCTTCTCGGTGCGCAACCTGCCCACGCGCTGGGCGCCATGGGACGTAACCCGGCTGATCGGCGACATCTTTACCGACAAGCTGCGCATGCCATGCCCCGTATCGACCAACCTGTGCATCGAGTTCCCGGACCCGCAGGCGTCGACCAACAAGGCCAGCTACAAGTTCATGCGAACGACCAGCCTGGCCGATTCCAAATCGTCCCGCTTCCTGCCGCAGCTCCGCGAGCAGTCGCAGGAGTGGCGACACGTCAATGAAGAGATCCGGCAGGGCAGGAAGCTCGTGCGCGTGTTCTTCAGCGTCACGTCGTTCTCGCCGAAAGGGCAGGGCGACAGCAACGAGCGAGTGCTGAAGTCGGTCTACCGTGCGGCGGGCTGGGATCTTCTCGATGACCGCTACCTGCAGGTGATGGGTCTGTTGTGCGCGATGCCCATGACGATGGCCAATGGCCTGTCAAAGGATCTCGAGCGCATGAAGCGGATGCGCACTCTGCTCACGACGACGGCCGCAAATCTCGCGCCGCTGCAGGGGGAATATCTCGGCGGAAGCATTCCCCACCTGCTGCTGATCGGCCGGCGCGGACAGCCCTTCTTCTGGAGCCCCTTCGAGAATGCCGCCGGCAATCACAACGTCGCCGTGTTCGGCAAATCGGGCTCCGGCAAGTCGGTCGCGCTGCAGGAATTATGCGGCTCGCTCTGCGGTGCCGGCGCGCGAGTGGTCGTGATCGACGACGGGCGTTCGTTCGAGCATTCGGCCAAACTTCAGGGCGGCGCCTTTGTCGAGTTCACCATGAGCTCGGGCTTCTGTCTCAATCCCTTCTCGATGATCGACGAGGCCCAGGCCGCCGAAGACGAGGACTATCTCCTCGACTGCATGGCAATGCTGAAGGCCATCATCAATCAGATGTCCCGGCATATCAACCTGCTCGACGACACCGAGCGCGGGCTGATCGACGGTGCCGTGAACCAGGTCTGGGAGGCGCACGGCAGCCGCGGCTCGATCGATCTTGTCATCGAGGCGCTCGAGGCAACCGGAAACGGGCTGGCCGCGAACCTTGCGATCGCGATGCGGCCCTTCTCGTCGGGCGGCACCTACGGCCGCTTCTTTCAGGGCGAGGTCTCGTTCGAACTTTCGGCCCAGCTCACGGTCTTCGAGCTCTCCGATCTGTCTGCCCGTGAGGAGCTGCGCAGCGTCGTCCTGACGGCGATCATGTTCATGTCGCAGCAGATGATGCGCAAGCTGGATCGTTCGATCCCGAAAGCGCTACTCCTCGACGAAGCATGGCAGATGCTCCGCGGCGGGGCGATGGCCGATTTCATCGAGACCTACGCGCGTACCTGCCGGAAATATGGCGCATCGCTGGTCACGGCGACGCAATCGCTGAACGACTATTACAAATCGGCCGGATCGGTCGCGGCGCTCGAAAATTCCGACTGGTTCGTGATCCTCCAGCAAAAGCCGGAGACGATCGCAGACTTCAAGAAGCATGACCGCTTCGAGATGGACGATCACACCGATGCGCTGTTGCGATCCTTGAAGCGCAACGGCTTCGAATATTCGGACATCATGATCAAAGGGCCCGACACCCTCGCTGTCGGCCGCCTGGTCCTCGACCCCTATTCCGCAGCGCTGTTCTCCTCGAGTCCGAAGACTTTTGCGGCGATCGACGCTCTGATCGCCGAGGGCCTCAGCATGGACGAGGCGATCGAGCGGATCGCGTTTCCGAACAATCCCGAAAAGTGGGTCAGCAATCTCGTCCCGGAGGACGAGATCGCGATCGCGGCGGAGTAGCAGGGATGGCGACGCATCCGGTCCCGACCACCGCCCGGCGATACATCGGGTTCACGCGCCATGAATGGCAGACCATGCTTCATTTCCTGCTGCATGGGCTCGGCTTTGTCGCGTCGACGATGCTCATCACCTGGGGCCTCTTCTGCCTCTTCTTCCTCGCGATCGGCGGCTTCTCGTTCGATGGTTTCGTCCATCAGCTCAATAATTTCACGACGCGCTACGTTGCCGCGGACCCGGCGCGCACCGCCGCCTTCCTCAACATGTTCGCGATCGCGCACATGATCCTTTCCACCGCCGTCGTCGCTCTTCGCGCCAATCGCATCCTTCCGCAGCGTGCGGATGAGGGAGTTCCGCCTCATGGCTGACCAACCCCAACTCGACCTTCCTCCCCCTTCCGCGCCTGAGACCCGAGCAGCGAAGCGCAGGGTCGGTTTTGGCGGCTTCACGCGCGTCCAGATGCTGATCCTGTTGCTGCTCGTCGCTGCGATCATCTGGGGAATGTGGGTGACGCGGGCACTGACCCAGTCGAAACAAGACCATATCGTTTCGGCACGGTTGTCGGCGCTGGTCGGCGACTATGTCGAGGCACAGCGCTTCTCAGGCTCGCCGCCCGACCGCGTGCGCGCCGAGATGCAGGCGTTCATGTCCTCGCTCGACAAGGAACTGCAGCGCAGGAGCCAAGACGGCCAGATCGTGCTTGTCGGTGAAGCCGTGCTCACCAAGAACGTGCCGGACATCACCGACAGCCTGAAAATGGCGGTCTTTGCCTCGGGCGTTCCCGAACCCAAGCGTATGTCCGTCGAGGAATTGCAGCGGATGCAGGAGCTCTCGGCTGCCCAATCGGCGCTGGCCGCCTCGCGTGCAGCACCGCTGGCGGCGCCGGGGGCAACCATCGATCCGATGGCTGGCGTCCCCGGCGCCAGCCCTCAGGTGCCCGCGGGCCAGGCTTTTCCGGCCCAGCCAATCCCGCCGCAGATTCCCGGTGCGTCCGTCTCGACGTTCGGAGGACCTGATGGCAACGGCGGCCAATAGGGTGGAAGCCCTGCGTTGGCGTCCCCGCACGCGCATGTGGGGGATGCTGGCGGTGGCCGTCGCCGGGACGCTTGGCTTCGGCGCGATCGGCGAATGGCGTGATGGCCACGCCCTTTTGATCAACACGACGGACTCGCTCCCGAATTGGGCGTTTCTCATCCAGCGCCACAAGCTGCCGGCACGCGGCGACTATGTGTTCTTCGATCCGCCGCCCGGCGAGCTCCTCCGCCGCCATTTCGGCGCGAAGCCACAGATGTTCGGGAAGATCGCCTACGGCGTGCCCGGCGACATCATCAGCCATATCGGCCGGACGGTCGCCGTGAATGGTCACCCGGTCGCGCAGATGAAGCCCTTCACACGCTTCGGCGAGCCGCTGACTCCTGGCGCCACCGGACGGGTGCCGGCCGGATGCTATTTCGCGGCGACGCCTCACAAGGACGGCTTCGACAGCCGTTACGGCGAAATTGGCTTCGTCTGCGGGCGCCAGATCATTGGGACAGGGGAGCCAATCCTATGAGGATGCTTGTCACGAGCTGCGTGTGCGCGGTTGCGGCGCTAGGCGCGGCGCTCGTCTTTCCCCCGATGCGGTCGGAAGCGAAGGATTATGGCCAGGCGGCACAGGCATTTCCGGTGATCGAGCCGGATCTGCTTTCGACGATCGAAGCCCGACTGCGCAGGGCCGAGGCGAGTGGCGAACTCGCGCGCACCAATGAGATGTTTGCCAAGCGCGTCGAGGCGAAGGTTCGGCGTCCTGATCCCGTGGCGGGGATAACCGCGGCGCGAGCGGCCCGAAGCTGGGACTTCGATCCTTCGGTCATGATGGAGCGCGACATTCGCGATCAGAAAGGAAACCTGATCGCCGCGGCCGGCCAGCGTATCAATCCGCTCGACTTCGTCTCGGTCCGACAGGACCTCGTCTTCATCGATGGTGACGACCCCGCGCAGACGGCGTGGGCCATCGAGCATTACTCCGACATCAAGGCCAAGATCATCCTGGTCAATGGCTCGCCGGTCGAGCTGATGACCGCGAAAAAGCGGCGTTTCTATTTCGACCAGGCAGGCAAGCTCACGACCCGGTTCGGCATCGAGCACACACCGGCAATCGTCACCCAGGCCGGCAGGGTGATGCGCGTGTCCGAAGTCGCGCTCAAGCCCGGAAAAACAGGCTGATGCCACCTTGGCTAGACATGCTTCGCACGCCGATGGCGGCCCCCGAGACCGGCGCGCTGCGACGTCTGCGCCTGATTTGGCAGATGCTTTGTCTGATGCTCGGCGCCGCGATTATTGGCCTGCAGCCGCTATCGCTCGCCTTCGGGCGGGCGGCGCCATGCGCGATCGCAGTACTTCTGCTTGCCAATATCTGCACGACCGCCGTCTACCTCGCGCGGAAGCATCGCGCCGACACCTCATTTCTGGAAGCAAGCGGGGAGGAGCAATGATGCATAGCGCGCGATGGGCTCTGCGGCTCCTCCTGACGATGATCGCCGCCTTCATTCTCGCGCCGAGCGCTCAGGCCGCGGGACCGACCTGTCACGGGAAGTTCGTCAACCCGATCACCGATGTCTGTTGGTCGTGCCTCTTCCCGCTGTCGGTGGGCGGCCTCAAGATCTGGCCGAGCGGCCGGCCGGATACAGCCAATCCGGCTTCGCCTATTTGCGCCTGCGGCAGCCCCATTCCTCGGATCGGTATCTCCGTCGGTTTCTGGGAACCAGCGCGCCTCGCGGACGTGACCATGAAGCCTTGGTGCTTTCCGAACCTTGGTGGTATCCGCATCGCACCCGGCTTCGACATCGGACAGGGCTATTTGGCCGGCCCGTCGATGGTGGGCGGCCGCTCCCAGAGCACGGCCAAATGGCACGTCCATTGGTATGTGTACCCGCTCCTCTACTGGATGGAAATCCTGACCGACTTCGTCTGCTTCGAGCAGGCAAGTTTCGATATCGCGTACATGACCGAGATCGACCCGCTCTGGCAGGACGACTCGCTGACAGCACTTATCAACCCGGAAGCCATCGTTTTTGCCAATCCGATCGCCCAGGTTGCCTGCGCCGGAGACTGCATCGCCGGCACCGCCCATTTGCCGCTCGATCCGCTATTCTGGTGCGCTGGCTGCCAGGGCAGCATGTATCCGCTCAATGGAAACGTGCCGTCGTCGATCGGCCACGTTCAGTCCTCGCGGCTCGCGCTGTCGCGCTTTGCGTACAAGATGCACCGCGAGGCGCTGGCGTGGGGAACGATGGGGTCGGCGGGCCTCTGCAAGAAGTACCTCATGCCGATCATGCGGAAGCAGCAATACCGCTTTCAGATGGTCAATCCGATCCCGACCGTGAGCGGTCGCTTCGCTTGCTCCGCGATCGGGGCATCCACCATGCCGCCCGACGCAGGCCGCGCCTATCCCGCCGGTGGCGAGGACATGGGCTACCTGGTCTGGCGCAAACGCAACTGCTGCGTTCTCTAGGGGGGCCTTTCGATGCGCGGATATCTTTGGGCTTCTACTGCTGTTCTCGGCATCGCCAGCATATCGGCGGTGCTTGCGCAGAGCGTCGATGGGATCGACGTTCAGGCGATCAAGAAGCGCTCAGCCGAGCTTCAGGCTGATGCCGAGGCGTTCGTCAATCAGGTGAAGGACAGGGGTGATGCGTTCCGCGAGGAGGCGGCCAATGTGAATGACGGTGGCATGGCCAACATGCAGCGCGTTGCGAAGACCGATCTGCCCAAGGGGCCCGCTGGTCCGGTCGACTTCGACGAAATCGTAGCGGGCGCCGCGTCGAACGCGACGGTGGGGAAGGGCGAAGCACCCCAGTTCATAGTGTTTGCCAGCCTGTCGATGCCGCCACAGGCGCTCAAGCAATTGATCGGCGATACCGCGCGCGCGGGCGGTGTGGTCGTCTTCCGGGGCTTTCCGAACAATTCGATGAAGGAGTTTTCGTCCGCCCTCGGGAAGATCGTGACCCGGCAGGACGATTTCGCCAATGTCGGTATTGATCCGCGCCTCTTCCGCGCTTTCGACGTCCAAGCTGTTCCGACCTATATCGCCGTCTCGTCCGATTTCGACCTTTGCGCCGGTTTCTCGTGCCAGACCAAGGTTCCGCCCCACGACCGTCTCATTGGCAACGTCTCGGTTGAATATGCGCTCGAGCAGTTTGCCGAGGGGAATGGCCCGGGTGCCCGCGTCGCCGCCGTTGGGCTCTCCAACATGCGCAAGGTCAATCGGTGAGGTCGATCCCCGCCTCGGCTGCGCTCGTTGTCGCGCTGATGGTCGTAACGCCGGCGCTGGCGCAAACGACCGTCGAGGAGGCGCGGGAGCAGGGCAAGGAGCTCGGCACCCAGAAGCGCAACGATCCGACGCTCGTACCGTCGAGTGACGCCCAGGCGGCAGCGGTCCCCGGCTATTCCGGCCCGAGCCTGCCCGAAGGTTCCTATTTCGACGATCCCGAGCGACTTGAGGCGGCCGGTCAATCGGCGAAGTCCTCGAACGAGCAATATCGCATCACGACGGACGCCGATCGGACGCGCGCGACGTTCAGCAATTCGGAGATCTTGGCGGCCACGCAGAGGGCGACGTCGGTTGAGAACGATCCATCCACCTATCTGGCCGGTGAAGATTATAGCGGCGGTGGCGGGTCTTGTGTGCCGTTGCCACCGGCGGTTGGGAACGCAGGCTACTACGAAGCGACCTGCAATCAGGGCACGAAGATCGAGGACCAGCCGCGCTCCTGCTCGATCACGATGGTGCCGGAGACGACGACGGTCGACGCCTTCAAATTCTTTGTGGTTCCCAACAGCGCCTACGGCACCCCGTTCGCACGGTACGATTCGATGGCGCCGCATATAACGGCCGGGACATGCCGTCCGACTGGCGTGGTGATGCAGGCGTGCGCCGCCCATCGCATCTACGGCGTTTCGACGAACAAATTTTGCGACGATTACAACGCCACCGAATATGTTTGCTCCCAGGACCTGACGGGAATTGCCTTCCTCCCTAGCCCGATTACCGGACGGGATTGGCATGCCAAAACGACCGACACGCAGGTCACCGTCAAGAGGGCCGACGGCTGTGGACCTCTTACAGCGGATGCCATGTGCATGGCCGATCCTGCGGGGGAGATTTGCACCGAGGGCCCGGAGACCCGCGTCATCAATGGGGTGCCGATAACCCAGGCATGCTGGGCGTGGAAAAGAGACTTCACCTGCCACACGCTGACTCCCGCCAGCGACTGCGGCGACCTCGAGAGCAATCGGGCCTGCACCTATTTGCGGACCGAATGCCTTGATGACGAACCGAACGGCGGCGCATGTCAGGTCGAAAACCGGGTTTATAAATGCCCGACGCCCTTGAGTGGGACCAGCGACGCACCGCAATATATTTGCGGCGACGATGTCTACTGCATCAACGGTGATTGCGAGCCGATCGTTCGCGAGGCGTCGACCGAATTCAAGGATGCGCTCGTCGCCTTGCATTCGATCGACCAGGCCGGTGAGGAGTTCGACGAGACCAATTTCACGGTCTTCAAGGGCAATCGCGAGACCTGTCACAAGCCGGTGTTCGGGCTCATCAACTGCTGCGCCGGCAAAACGTCAGGCCTGCTGACGGTCGGTGCAGGCGCAGCCGCACTGGCCGGCGGGCCTGCGGCGATCGCCGCGTTGGCGACGCCCTTCCTGACCCTGTTCGCTTGTTCGCAGGACGAGATGAAGCTCGACATCAAGGATCGGATGGGTCTGTGCCACAATCTCGGAACCTATTGCTCATCGAAGATCCTCGGCATCTGCACAACGAAGCGGACCGCCTATTGCTGCTTTGAAAGCAAGCTCAGCCGCGTGCTTCAGGAACAGGGCCGGCCACAGCTCGGCAAGCCTTGGGGGAGCGCCAAAAAGGAAACGTGTCAGGGCTTCACCGTCGACGAATTTGCCCGCCTCGACCTCTCCGTCATGAATTTCACCGAGGTGTATGCGGACTTCATGGATGCGGCGAAGCTGCCTGACGAAGTCCAGACGATGACGGACATCCAGGCGAAAATTCAGTCCTACTACGACCTCCACGGAAAATGAGGCGGGTCAGATGTGCACCACGCCGGGGGGAGGCCGTCCGAAGCCAGAAAGTCAGGGAGAATGATCATGTCGATGCCGCTTCTTGAGCTGCCCGTCATCGCGGCAGCGCTGCTGCTTCAGCCAGCGCACGAGAGCCCGTCGCCGCGCCCGCCGTGCGCCTCCCGGCACGCCGCAACGGTGGCCGATTGCTGTGTTCATTTACCGGATTGGGAAGCGCGCAAAGAAAGCCCGCCCCGCGAACGCCCTGCACAGTCGCCCGGTAAGGCCGAGGGAGGGACGGAACATGGCAATTCTTGACCGGACGGTGATCCTTGCGGCAGCTCTCTCGGCGGCGATTTGGGCGCCCGCGCTTGCCCAGGACGCGCCCGCGGCCCGAAATGATACCATCGAGCAGGATCGGCCGGACGAATTCTACTGCGGCGAGCGCAGGCTGGGGCAGTGGTTCTATTGCGCGAAGCCAAAGCCGATGGACAACGCCAAGCCGGCGACGCCTGTCGAAGCGGATCGCGCCACGGATCGGATCGCCGCGATCGCCAAGCAACTCGACGAGCTGAAGGCCAAGGCCATCCTCGAGCCGACGGAAGCGAACGTCATCAACTATATCCGCTTCCAGCGCGAACAGCTCGATCGCGCGTCGACATTCTCGGACACCTGGCAACGCGCGCTCTGGCAGAACCCGGACCTCGACTATACGCTGCAACGCCCGGTTTCGACGGTCGGCAAGCGTCTGTGGCTCGATAATCGGAAGGCCGACCGCGATGCTGTCCTCACCAGCCTCGGCCAGCGCTACGGGCTGTTCTATTTCTATGCCCAAAGTTGCGGCGCGTGCGAGGTGTTCGCGCCGATCCTGCGATCGGTCACCGATAGTCATCGGATGACGGTGATGGCCGTATCCATGGACGGCGGGCCGAGCAGGGATTTTCCGAATTACGTCGTCGATTCCGGGCAGCGGGCACGAATGGGTGTGCCGGGCAATGAAACGCCTGCGCTGGTCCTGTTCGATACCCAGACCAAGCGGACGATTCCGGTCGGCTACGGCGTGCTCAGCGCCGACGAAATCATGGACCGCATCTTCATGCTGACCAACACCAAGGTCGGGAGCGACTATTGATGACACAGGCAAAAAAGGGCGTCCTGCGCCGGAAGTTCGGCTCTGGTCTGGCGTTAATCGCAGCTTCCCATTTCGCGATCGTCGGCGTCGCGCACGCTGATGTCGCGTCTGAGATGAACGGCTTCTTCAACGATGCCGGTGGCGCCGCAAATGTCACCGGGCCGACGGCATTCCAGGGTCAGTCCGCGGGCTATTACTCGCTTGGCAACGTGTGGACCCGCTTTCCGCAGAAGAGCGTCTCGCCGTTCAATCTGCAGCTTCCGAGCGCGCGGGCGGGCTGCGGCGGCATCGACCTGTTCGCAGGCAGCTTCTCCTTCATCAACGCCTCGGAAATCGTGGCGATGTTGAAGGCGACCGCCAACAATGCCCTTGGTTTCGCCTTCAAGCTCGCGATCGATTCCGTTTCGCCAGAGATCGGGAAGGTAATGGATGAGTTCAGCCAGAAGGCGCAGCTTCTCAACCAGATGAATATATCGAGCTGCGAGACGGCGCAGGCGCTGGTCGGTGGAATCTGGCCGCAGATGGAAACCACCCGCTCGACGATCTGCGAGGCGGTCGGCAACAGCCAGGGCATATTCTCCGATTGGGCCGCTTCACGGCAAGGCTGCAACAACGGCAACCGCCGGGACAGCACAATCGCTGGCAATACCGATGCGAGCATGAAGGACCAGCTCGTCGGCGAGCCACACAACTACACTTGGGAGGCGCTGAAGAAGTCCGCCAAATTCGGGGCGTTCGACCAGTCATTCTCCGAATATATCATGACGCTCGTCGGCACGGTGATCACCACGCCATCAACCGATCCGAGCGTAGGCGGGAAGGTCATCATGTTCGGGCCCGCCGAGGAGGCGGTGGTTACGGCGCTGCTCGACGGCACGGCGAACGCACCGGCGGTGAAGATGCTCAAGTGCAACGACACGGATTGCTACGATGTCGGTGAGCAGACCCTGACGGTGCCGGCCTCGTCGGCGTTGCGGCCGCGGATCGCAGGGATGATCCGCTCGATGAGCAGCAAGATCAGGACGGACACCGCGCTCGACGGTTCGGAGAAGCAGCTCCTCAACCTCGCGACCGTACCGCTCTACAAGATCCTGTCAGTCCAGGCCTATGCGCATTACGCGCTGACCGACGGCGAAATCGAAACGCTCTCAGAGATCGTCGCAGTCGATCTGCTGGCCGCGATGCTCGATAACATGCTCGATCGCGTCGAGCAGGCGCAGACTCACTATCAGACGTTCGACCAGGCCACCGCGACGCAGTGGAAACAGCAAATCGCTGCGACGCGGCAGAAATTCGCGCAGCGTGACGTGAAGCTCTCCAACAAGCTGCAGGTGACGATGCAGATCATCGATCGCAGCATCATGCTCGAATCCACGCTCCAGAATTCGATGACGCCGGGCATGGCGTCCGCGCTCAATTTCTCGCGCGGGTTGAACGCACAAGGGCTGAATTAGGGCAGGGGAGCCGGCGCGATGCTCGAGGTCTTTACGGTCGGGGGCGGGGAATATCTCGTCAACACCTTCAACGCCGTCGCTGCCTGGTCCGGGGGAGGTGGATACCGCTCGCTCCTCCGCGTCGTGATGGTGATGGGGCTCATCTACTCTCTGCTCGTCGTCGCCTTCACGATGAACTTTCGCGTGTGGATGAACTGGTTTCTGCAATCGACGGCGATCTATCTCTGCCTCATGGTGCCGACCATCGACGTGAAGGTCACCGACCGGATCAATCCGTCACTGGCACCGGCAACGGTCGCGAACGTGCCGCTCGGGCTTGGTGTTCTGGCAAGTTTCACCACGCAGATTGGCGACTGGCTGACGCGGACGGCCGAGACCGTTTTCGTGATGCCGAGCGAGCTCAACTATTCGACCAACGGCATGGTCTATGGCGCGCGCCTGTTCGACGCCACTCGCAACTTCGTGATCCGCGATGCCGAGTTCTCGACCAATCTTGAGGAGCATTTCAAGAAATGCGTCTTCGGGGACGTGATGCTCTACCGGAAGTCGCTGACCGTCCTGGCGCAATCGAAGGATCTCTGGGCGGAAATCGGTCCCGGCTCGGAAGCCCGATCGCAGGAATGGCTCGAACGGCAGGGCGATGGGACCGTCACCAGCGCGATCGTCACCTGCCGGCAGGCTTACGACATGCTAAATGCGCGGTGGGCGCCGATGATCGAGGCGAACACGCCGTTCTGGGGGAAGGAGCTTTACCCGAAGCTGAGCAACGCGCTGGCGGCCGACAAGCTGAGGCACGATCTGCCGATCGCCAATGCCGCGTTCACCGGCTCGGGCAGCAACTACAGCGATTCCATGCGGCAGAACACGGCGATCAACGCCTTCATGCAAGCCCGCAACAGCATGGCGGGCGGATCGGGCGCGGCGACGATCGACACCTTCGCGCAGACCCGCGCCGACATTCAGGCACGCAACACTTATAATTCGATCGCACAGCAGGCGATGGCCTGGGTGCCCATCCTCAACATCGTGCTGACCGTGGTCTTCTTCGCGATGTTCCCGGTGATATTCCCATTGTTCCTGATGCCGCAAACGGGTCTCGCGACCCTGAAGGGCTATGCGATGGGCTTCTTCTATCTCGCAGCCTGGGGGCCTCTCTATGTCATCCTGCACATGATCTGCATGACAAGAGCCGAGGCCGCCGCCGCGGGGGTCGCGCCCGGCGGCGTCACGCTGGGCACCTATGCCGGCATCGGCGCCGTGAATGGAGAGACTGCGACGATCGCCGGCTTCATGCTGATGAGCATCCCATTTCTCGCCGCGGGTCTTGCACGGGGCGCGATGTCGATCGCGGGCCAGGCGACCTCGATGCTTGCGCCGGCACAGAACGCCGCCGAGGCTGCCGCGCTGGAACAGACCACGGGAAACTATTCTTACGGCAATGTGAGCTGGGCGAATGCGACGTCGAACATGCGCCAGAGCGACCAATGGTCGATTGCGCCGAGTTTCACGGGCGGTGCGACCAGCGTGGGTTGGCGCCAGGACAACGGCGCCGTGGTGTCGGGCTTCGGCAATGGACAAGATGTCATCGACATGTCGGGCGCGATCTCGCGGCTGGGGTTCACGCCAACCATGAACAGCGGCACCGTCGCGGAATGGCGGGAAATGTCGAGCGCGGCGCATCGCCAAGCGCAAGCGTGGGAGAATGCCGCGCAGGATATTCTGACCAGCACACACACGAACCGAAGTGCGTTTGGGGTCTCGTCCGAGCGATCCAGAGGCTTTGAATCTGGAAGCGGGTCCACCGCAAATACAAATGTCGAGAAGTTCGATCGTGTTACCGGGTCGAGCTCGCAGGGCCTAGAGGAGCGCTCCTCGACCGGGTTGACCGATCGGATCTCGATGGGCCGTGATCGGTCAGCCGGCACGCTCGATCAGGTGACCGGCGGGATCAATGGCGGCATCGGCGGCGGCGGAGGTCGTAAGGGTGGCGGTGGGCGGGCAGGCGGCGGGGGACTTCTTCCCAATGTCGGCGGTTCCCTTGGGGTCAGCAAGACCGGGCAACAGGTCGACAATCTTCGCTATGGCACGGATCAAACGCGTTCCTCCGACAGCTCCAGCTCGTCTTCAAGCGGTGTGCGCGACGAGCACTCCAACGGCAGCGGAGCTAGCACATCCGACGGCACTTATGTTCGTTCAGGCTCGTTCAGCCGGTCATCGGTGACGTCATCGTCCTCGGTGAGCACCGAGGACGCCCTTTCGCGGGCACGATCCTATTCCGAGGCCGCGCGGCGTATGGAAGAGCTATCGCAATCCCTCGCGCGCGATGCGAGCTTCGCCGAATCGCACGGGATGCAGCTCAGCGAGAATATGAGCCAGGATCTTGCGCAATGGTACAGGCTGCAACAGGCCCTTCATCCCAACCTTGATGCGCCCGAGCTTTGGGCGACCGACTTAACGCCGCAGAAGCGCGCGGTCCGTGACCAATTGATTCAACAGTGGGCACAGGAAAAACGAGACGCGCTTTGGTCCGAGATCAGCGGCGATATCAAGGACCCGTCGCTGGTCGACGTGTCGCGGATCGATCTCGACGCCGGCGATGTGCGCGGCTCCTATAATCCGCGCGGGGTTAGCGGGATCGGTAGCGGTGGGGGAGGCGGCGACCCTGGCGCCGCTGCCCGCATGATCGCTGATGGACAGGCGAAGCTGGACGGTGATCGGGCGGCAGCGGAAGCCGCCCGTAACAATCGCGGTGGCGCGAATGTTGATCTACAATCCGAGGTCGGCCGCGAACTCAATCGCGGTTTCTTCACCGATCCGAACTTGCGGAAGTAAAGGACCGGTCAGAGCGTCAGGTAAAGATAGGCACCCGTCGCCACGAGCAGGACAAGCGAAATCACGCCACCGATCAGGCGGCCACGCGAAAGCTCGCTAGTATCGTCATCGCTCTCGTCGGAATTGATCTCATGCGGCATCGGATCGGCCGGCCTATAGATTGGGCCGCCGGGTAGATCTTTGGTGAATGCGTATGTGATCGTATCAAACATGGGCGACTTTCTACCGCCGACATCATATCATTGAGTAACTTCGCATTCAAACCGGAATAGGCCGATGCGGACACGTGCCACAATCGCAAATTCTGTTAAACCAATTTTGAAAAGAGACATTCTCGCGCAAGTTAGAAACGAGACTCTCGCTGGCGATAGGGCTGCCCAACCGTCGTTATGAGCCGGGGCAGTGTGGAGCCCTCCACACAGCTCAACGCTGCCCCGGCTCATAACGACGCTCGCTGTCGACAAACCAAAGGAACCATCGCTCTGCGATGAGCTCCCTCAATATTGAACAGACAGAGCGAAAGCTTCGTTGGCGGGCGTCTTTTTAACCGCCACCGAAATGGCTGGCCAACGTGTCGGCATGGCTCCACGCGATCGATCGCATGAACGCATCGACGTAGTCTCCTGCCTTGGCGCCGTAATCCATCGCGTAGGCATGCTCGTACATGTCGAGCGCGAGGAGCGGCGTGCTCCCGGCGAGGGTCGCGGTGTGGTCGGAGGCCCATTGGTTGGTCAGCCGGTTGTCGCGGTGGCTCCACTGGAGCAGCACCCAGCCCGATCCTCCGCCGAGTGCCTTGCCCATCCCGGTGAACTCCGCTGCCCAGCGATCGAAGCTGCCGAAGTCACGCTCGATCAGCTGGCCAAGCATGCGACCCGGGCGCGACGTTCCGCCAAGGCCAGCGAAGTAGAGCTCGTGCAGAATCATCGAATTCCAGGCGATCAGTTCCTCGCGCTTGAGGCCGTTGACCGTGAACCCCGGCGCCTTGATCGGATCGATCCCCGCGAACTGCGTGCTGATCGCCCCGAGCCGCTTCACCGCGCCGACGTAGTTGTTGTCGTGATGACTGACGAGCAGCCGCTCGGACAAGCCGGTGATCGACTTCGGATCGAACGGCAGCGGAACGGGCTGCGGCGCGAACGCTTTGCCGGCGGGACCGGCCGCGGCCGGAGCCTGTGCCACGGCTTCGGCCGAACCGAGGGCGGCGGCACCAAGAGTCACCATCGCGCCGGCGGCGAGAAGGTTGCGGCGATCAATCGTGGGGTCAGTCATGGGCGTCTCCTTTGGAAATGGCTGTGGCCGGTCATCCGACCAGCCCGGCGAGGTGAAGGGCGACGCCTGCGGCCGAAGCGCCGCCGAGCGTCAGGCAGATACCGACCTTCAGGCGGAACATGGCGATGATCGCCGCAAGCGAGATGGCGAGCGCCCACGGATCGACGCTGGTCAGCATCGGCATGTCGAACTCGATCGGGCCGGCCCGCAGCGGCCGCACCTGCCGGAAGATCGTGTGGATCGCGAACCAGACGGCAAGGTTGAGCACTACGCCGACGACAGCCGCGGTGATCGCCGCGAGCGCGCCGGAGAGCGCCTTGTTGCCGCGCATCCGCTCGATGAACGGCGCGCCGAGGAAGATCCACAGGAAGCAGGGAATGAACGTTACCCAGGTTGCGAGCAGTCCGCCGAGCGTCCCCGCGAGCAACGGAGAGAGCATCCCCGGATTGCGATAGGCGCCCATGAACCCGACGAACTGGAGCACCATGATCAGTGGTCCGGGCGTCGTCTCGGCCATACCGAGACCGTCGAGCATCTCGGTCGGGCTGAGCCAGTGATAGCCCTCGACCGCCTGCTGCGCGACATAGGCGAGCACCGCGTAAGCACCACCGAACGTCACCACCGCCATGGTCGAGAAGAAGGTGGCGATCTGGCTGAACACATTGGTCCGCCCGAGGAGCAATAAGAGCACCGCAACCGGTGCCAGCCACAGCACCATCCAGACGACCGCCTGGCGCAGCGACTGACGAATCGTGGGATTGGCGTGCGCGGGCAGCGCCTCGCCGAGCAGCGTGTCGGCATCCTCGACGATCTCGCCCTTGGCCGCGCCGTGCCCGCCGCCGACCTGGAACGCGGCGATCCCCGCGCGCCCACCGAAATAGCCGATCAGGCCAGCGCCGAGCACGATGACCGGGAACGGCACGCCGAGGAAGAAGATGAGCAGGAATGCCAGCACTGCCAACCCGCGCATGATGGTGTTCTTGAGTGCGCGGCTGCCGATCCGCACGACCGCCTGCAACACCACCGCGAGCACCGCGCACTTGAGGCCGAAGAACAAGGCAGAGACGATGCCGACCCGGCCGTAGAGCGCGTAGATCCAGCTCAAGGCCATGATCGAGACCGCGCCGGGCAGCACGAACAGCGCGCCGGCGACAATGCCGCCACGCGTCTTGTGCATCAGCCAGCCGATATAGGTAGCGAGCTGCTGCGCCTCGGGACCGGGAAGCAGCATGCAATAGTTGAGCGCGTGCAGGAACCGATGCTCGCCGATCCAGCGTTTCTCGTCGACGAGGATGCGGTGCATCACCGCGATCTGCCCGGCGGGACCGCCGAACGAGAGCGCGGCGATGCGCAGCCAGACCCAGAAGGCTTCGCCAAGTGTGACCGGCGCGACCGGTCCCGGCTGCCGCGACGACGCGACGCCCACTTCCACGGATGCGGTGCTCATGCCGTCACCGGCTTCGCGCGCGCGCCTTTCGGTTGATGCGAGACCCAGTCATGGGTCTCCCCGGTCGCATCGCGGCACCAGCGATAGAGCGCGTCATAGACGAGCATTCCGGCGTCGAGTTGTTCGAGATCGTCGGCATACATGCGCGACAGACCGAGCGACAGCGCGACCAGCCCCGCTGCCTCGGGAATGATATCGGGACGCCCGGTATCGGCGCCGCGCACGATCATGGCGAGATGGGCAAGCGGCTTGACCCCGGCCAGGCCGAGCCCGTCGAGCATCACGTCAAAGGTGCAGCGATCGCCGTCGTGGCTCCAGCGGATGCCGTCGCCCTCGATGTCGAACGGCGCCGCACCGAACCGGTCTGCGACCCCGACCACCTCGCCGGGCGCAACGAACAGGAAGACCGCGTTCGGATCGACGAAGCGGCGGATCAACCAAGGGCAAGCGATGCGATCGACCTTCGGCCGCGCGCGTGTGACCCACACGGTACGACCCTGCGGATCGCGCGTTGGCAGGATCGCTTCGGGCACCAGCGGATAACCGGCATCGACCCACGCCTTGACGCCGCCGTCGAGTGCTTCAGCTTCCGCGCCATCCTGCCGCAACCATGCGGCAGCGCCCTGGCTGAGCTTGTGGCCTTGCCAGCACGCGACCACGACCGGCCTGCCGCGGAAGCCGCCCGCCCAGTTGGCGACCTCGGCCCAGGGTCGGCGCATCGCACCGGGAATGAGGCGCGGATCGGCGGCGAAGTCTTCGTCGGTGCGAACATCGATGATGACCGGCGCCTTGGGCGTGCCGATCAGGCGAAATAGTTTGTCGACTTGGATGGAATTGAGCGCAGGCATGATGCGTCCTTGAGTTATCAAGAAGGACGCGATGCTTCAGCCTGTCGCCTCATGGGGTGATCGCGATCCCCATGCCGCGAATAAGCCTCCGGAGCCCGCGACTGTCAAGAAAGCTCTGCGCAAGAAAGCGCATTGGTCAGAGATATTTGGAGATCGCGCGGAACTGCGCGATCGCCTCCGCCGGTCCTTCACCCTCCTCGGCATGGACGAGGCAATGGTCGATATGATCGTTGATCAGTGCCTTCTTCGCGCTGGCGATCGCGCTTTCGACCGCCTGGAGCTGCTGCGCGATATCGACGCACGGCCGCTCCTCCTCGATCATCCCGACGATGCTTTTCAGGTGACCAGCGGCACGGTTCAGCCGCTTGATGATCGCCGGATGATTGGAGTGTGCATAGTGGGCCATGAGATAGCATCGCATGCAGGCGACCGACTGTCGAGAAAATATCCCCCTGGGGGGATAGACATGTATCCCCCCAGGGGGATATGGGGCGGGCGTGCTTACCGTGCTCGCCAACCGGACCTATCGTCATCTTTTCCTCGCCCAGCTCATCGCGCTGGTCGGGACCGGCCTGGCGACGGTCGCCCTCGGCCTGCTCGCTTATGACATCGCCGGTGGTGATGCGGGCGCGGTGCTTGGCACGGCGCTGGCGATCAAGATGGTCGCCTATATCGGCGTTGGTCCGATCGCCGGCGCGTTCGCCGACCGCGTGCCGCGCAAGGCGCTGCTGGTCGCGCTCGATCTGGTCCGCGCGGCGGTCGCGATCTGCCTGCCGTTCGTCAGCGAGGTCTGGCAGGTTTATGTCTTGATCTTCGTGCTGCAGGCCGCGTCCGCAGGGTTCACGCCGACGTTCCAGGCAACCATCCCCGACGTGCTCCCCGACGAGGGCGACTATACCCGCGCTCTGTCGCTGTCCCGGCTGGCCTATGACATGGAGAGCCTGACCAGCCCGATGCTCGCGGCGGCATTGCTGACGATCATCAATTTCCACTGGCTGTTCTCGGGGACCGCGATCGGGTTCCTCGCCTCGGCGGCTTTGGTGGTCTCATCAGGCCTCGCCAGGAGCGCCGCTTCACCGAAGGCCGATACTGGCATCTACGACAAGACGACCCGCGGAATCCGTATCTATCTCAAGACACCGCGCCTGCGCGGCCTGCTCGCGGTGACGCTTGCTGCGGCCGCGGCGAGCGCGATGGTCATCGTCAACACCGTCGTCATCGTCCGCGGACTCGGCTTCGGCCAGTCGCAGGTCGCCCTGGCGCTTGCCGCCTATGGCGGCGGCTCGATGCTCGCGGCGCTGCTGTTGCCGCGCGTTCTCGATCGTATTGCCGATCGCGCGGTGATGGTGAGTGCCGCCGCCTTGCTGACCGTCATGCTCGCCGGCCTCGCCACATGGGGCGCGACCGCGGGCGGCGGGCGGATTGGCTGGACGGTGCTGTTGCTCACATGGCCGCTGCTCGGCATCGCCTATTCGATGAGCGTCACGCCATCGGGGCGCCTGCTGCGTCGCTCGGCCAGCGCCGGAGACCGGCCCGCGCTGTTCGCCGCCCAGTTCGCGCTCAGCCATGTTTGTTGGCTGATCGCCTATCCGCTGGTCGGCCAGCTTGGCGCGACGATTGGAATGCCCGCGGCGCTGACCGCGATGGCAGGTCTCTCCGGGATCGGGTTCTTTGCAGCCGTCGCGCTATGGCCGAAGAGCGATCCGCAAGAGATCGCGCATGATCACGAGACGCTTGGCCCGGACCATCCGCATCTTCGCCAAGATCATAGCGGCGGCAACCAGAGCCATGTCTTCGTGATCGACGATCTGCACCAGCATTGGCCGCGCCAATGATCGCGCGTTCGTCTTGTGAGTTCACAGCTCTCGCGATAGGTCTTGTCGTATGACAGCAATGTCGATCTCCACGCGGCGCTTCGGCTCCGGTGGCGCGCTCGGGCGCGTCGCCGCGCTTATGGCGTTGTTCGCAATGATCGGCGTGCTGGCGCTATCGACGTGGCACGATGGCATGCCGCACAGCCATGCCGCAGTTCATGCAACCAGTGTCGATCGCGATCATCACGAGCATGCGCCAAGCAAGACGCCCGACATGGCGGATGTCCTGCACATGGCGGCGCACGCCGTGATCCAGACGATCGATGTACCGCGCCAGCCCGTGCTGGCTGCGATGCTCAAGCCGGTGCCGCTCCAGTGGAGCATTGCCGGCCCGCAGGCGCCCGGCGCGATCCACCCCGACGGACTCCTGAGACCCCCGCGAGGCTGAAGTCGCGCGCCCGTCTGGCGCGCCCGATCTTCAAGCCTTCAAGGGGAAATACCGATGCAAGCCTTTCGAGGCCGGCTGCCGCGGCGTGCGGTTGCCGGCATGCTGGCCGCGACCTGCCTCATGGCGGTCGCCCAGAGCGCCTATGCGCAGGTAGCGCCGCCATTCGCCACGCTGCTGCGTGAAAGCGAGGACGCTCCGCGGCTCGCGGTAAGCGAAGCCGGCGTCCGCCAGGCCGAAGGGCTGCGCGATCAGGCGCGCGCACGGCCCAATCCGAGTATCAATGTGATGACCGAGAATGTGGCGGGATCGTCACCCTATTCCGGGTTCGGGCGCGCCGAGACGACGCTGCAATATAGCCAGCCGATCGAACTGGGCGGAAAGCGCTCGGCACGGATCGCTGCCGGAGAAGCCGGCGTGGTCGCGTCGCGTGCTCGCGACCGCGATGCCCGGGTCGTTTTCGCCTATGATCTCGCACGCGCCTACGCCGCCGCCGAAATCGGTGACCGGCGCGTTGGCCTTGCCGAAGACGAAGTCGAGGAAGCGCAGAGCGACCTGAAGGCAGCCGAAGCGCTGGTCGGTGCGGGCAAGGAAACGCGGCTCCGCGCGCTCCAGGCACGCTCGGCGCTCAACGAGGTCAGCGCCCAGCTCGATCTCGCCAAAGCGAACCGCATCTCCGCTTATGTCCGGCTGTCGGCACTGGTCGGAGCGGATGCGCCATTTGCCAGCCTCGCTGAATCGCTGCTCGATACCGGTCCCAGCCCGGACATGGTTGGCCCAGTCGATCCGACGGCCAGTCCCGCGCTGCTCGTCGCCGAAGCCGAACGCGCGGCCGCAGCGCGCCGGCTCGATGTCGAAAGCCGCCGTGCGACACCCGACATCACCGCGAGCGTGGGCGTGCGCCGCTTGGAATATGAGGGTGCGACCGCGGTGCTCGGCGGCGTGACCATTCCGCTTCACCTGTTCGACCGCAACCGCGGCAACATCGCCGCCTCGCGCGCCGAGGTCGATGCCGCCGAAGCCCGGCTTGCGGTGCTACGCGCCGAGGCCCGTGCCGAAGCGCAATCGGCGGCCGCCGAGCTCTCCGCCGCTGAAAGCCGGGTGACCGCCGCGCGCGGCGCGCTTGCCACCGCCGACGAGACCTATCGTCTCGCCCGCATCGCCTATGAGGCAGGCAAGTCGCCGCTCGTCGAACTGCTCGCCGCCCGCCACGGTCTCGGCACCGCCCGCAGCACCGTTCTCGACGCCGAAACCGCCCGGTTCGAAGCGCGCGCACGCCTAGCCCGCCTCGCTGGCCGCACCATCACGGGGGAACCCATCCAATGAACGCCAATGAGAAACTCACTGCCGGCGCTGCGCTGGCGCTCGTGCTGGCTGCCGGCGCCGGGTTCGGCATTGCTCGCCTGACCGCTCCCACACCACAGGTCGAAGCAGCCGCCGAACAATCGGCCGCGCCATCGGACAGCGTCGCGATGACCGCCGAGGCGATCAAGACCTCGCAGATCTCGGTCGCGCCCGCTGCCTCGGGCGAACTCGACGCGGCGATCGCGGCATCCGCAACGCTCGAGGCGACGCCCGACGCGGAGGCGGTGCTGACCTCGCGCGCCGCCGGCACGGTGAGCCGCATCTTCAAGCGGATCGGCGATCCCATTCGCGCCGGCGAGACGCTGGCGCTGGTCGAGAGTCGCGATGCCTCGGCGATCGCCGCAGACCAGTCTGCTGCCTCCGCGCGGGTGACGCTCGCGGCCCGGCAACTGGCGCGCGAGCGCAGCCTGCTCGCGCAGGGCGTCTCGCCGCGCGCGGACTATGAAACGGCTGAAGCCAACCTCGCGGTCGCCCGCGCCGACGCAATGCGCGCCAGCGCTGCCGCCGGCGCAACGCGGGTCGCGCGTGACGGGCGATCGGTGGTGGTAGCCAGCCCGGTCTCAGGTCGTGTCACCGCAGCTCCCGCCAACCTTGGCCAGTTCGTTTCGGCCGAGACCGAGCTGTTCCGAGTGGCCGATCCCAGCCGTCTCCAGATCACGGCGAGCCTGCCGTCGGCCGATGCGCCGCGTGTCCGTGCGGGAGATCGCGTCGAACTCAGCCTGGCTGACGGCCAGATCATCGAAGGCCGGGTGCGGTCTTCGACGGGCGTGGTCGATCCCGACACGCGCGGTGCGACGGTGGTCATCGAACCAAGTGCCGGCGTGTCGATGCTGGCACCCGGCCAGCTCATACAGGCCCGCATCTTCGGCAGCGGTGGCGCCGCCAAGGATGGCGTGATGGTGCCGCAGGACGCGGTCCAGACCGTCGGCGACCGAACGGTCGTGTTCGTCCGCACGGCGAACGGCTTCAAGGCGACCAATGTGGAGGTCGGCAGCCGCAGCGGCGGACTGGTTGCAATCGTATCTGGGCTAAAGGCCGGCACGCCGATTGCGACTATCAACGCCTTCCTGCTCAAGGCCGAACTCGAGAAGGAGTCGGCGGAATGATCGGCCGCATCCTCCAACTCTCGGTGCGCGGCCGCTGGCTGGTTGCGTGTCTCACCCTGCTGGTCGTCGCGTTCGGCGCCTGGCAGATCACCAAGCTGCCAATCGACGCGGTGCCCGATGTCACCAACCGGCAGGTGCAGATCAGCACCTTTGCGCCGACGCTTGGACCGGTAGATATCGAGAAGCAGGTGACCTTCCCGGTCGAGACAGCGCTCGCCGGAATTCCGGGCCTGCAGATGACCAGGTCCTTCTCGCGCAATGGCTTCAGCCAGGTGACGGCGGTGTTCGAGGACACGACCGACATCTATTTCGCGCGACAGCAGGTAACCGAGCGTCTCGCCCAGGCCAAGGACAGCCTGCCTGCCGGCATCCAGCCCAACCTCGCACCGCTCAGCACCGGGCTTGGCGAGATCTTCTTCTATTCGGTCGCGTTCCGGCATCCCGACGGCAAGGGCGGCGCCGAACATACCGACGGCAAGCCCGGCTGGCAGTCCAACGGGAGTTACCTGACGCCCGAGGGCGAGCGGCTCACCACCGAACTCGCCAAGGCGGCCTATCTGCGCACGGTGCAGGACTGGATCATCCGTCCGCAGATGCGCAACGTGAAAGGCGTCGCCGGCGTCGATTCAAACGGCGGCTATGTGAAGCAATATCTGGTCGAGCCGAACCTCAATGCGCTTTCGACCTACGGCCTATCGATCACCGACCTCGCCGATGCGCTGGAGAAGGCGAACCTTTCGGCCGGCTCCAACTATGTCCGGCGCGCGGGCGAGAGCTTCCTCGTCCGCGCCGATGCGCGGCTCAGATCGATCGACGAGATCGAGCAGGCCGTCGTCGCGACCCGCGCGGGCGTCCCCGTGCGCGTCAAGGATGTCGGTCAGGTCGTCATCGGCGGCGCGGTGCGGACCGGTTCGGGCAGCCGCATGGGATCGGAAGCGGTCATCTCGACTGTGCTGATGCTGGTCGGCGAGAACAGCCGCATCGTCGCCAACAGCGCGGCCGAGCGGCTCACCGAAATCAACAAGGCCCTTCCACCTGACGTTTTCGCCGAGCCGGTCTATAACCGCTCGAAACTGGTCAACGCGACTATTGCCACGGTCGAGAAGAACCTGGTCGAAGGCGCGCTGCTCGTCATCGTCATCCTGTTCCTGCTGCTCGGCAATGTCCGCGCCGCGCTGATCACGGCGGCGGTCATCCCGATCACCATGCTGATGACGGCGGCGGGCATGAATGGGCTCGGCGTATCAGGTAATTTGATGAGCCTCGGCGCGCTCGATTTCGGCCTGATCGTCGACGGTGCGGTCATCATCGTCGAGAATGCGCTCAGGCGCCTTGCGGAGCGGCAGGAGCATGAAGGCCGTCTGCTCACGCTCGAGGAGCGGATGGGCGAGACGATCGAGGCGGCGCAGGAGATGGTCCGGCCGACCGTCTATGGTCAGCTGATCATCTTCCTCGTGTTCGTGCCGCTGCTCACCTTCCAGGGGGTCGAGGGCAAGACCTTCTCGCCGATGGCGATCACGCTCATGGTCGCGCTGGCCAGCGCATTCGTGCTGTCGATCACCTTCGTGCCCGCCATGATCGCGATCGTCATCAAGGGCCGGGTCAGCGAGACCGAGGTCAAGCCGATCCGCTGGTTCAAGGAGAAATACGCCCCGCTGCTCGACAAGGCGGTCGCGCGCCCGATGCCGTTCATTCTCGGTGGGGTCGGCGTGTTTGCCGCGGCTGTGTTCGCGTTCGGGTTCCTCGGTGAGGAGTTCATGCCGCAGCTCGACGAGAAGGACATCACCGTCACCAACTTCCGCGTGCCCTCCGCATCGATCGACCAGTCGACCCAGATGCAGCTGCAGATCGAAAACGCCCTGAAGACGCTGCCCGAGGTGGCGCTGGTCTTCTCGAAGAACGGCAACGCCGATCTCGGCACCGACCCGATGCCACCCAATGCCTCGGACACCTATGTGATCCCCAAGCCCGAGAGCGAATGGCCCGCCGAGGTCAAATCCAAGGAGGATATCCTGCGGCGGATCGAGGAGCGGATGAAGCCGCTGATCGGCAACCGCACCGAGATCCAGCAGCCGATCCAGATGCGGTTCAACGAGCTGATCGCGGGCGTGCGCGCCGATGTCGCGGTCAAGCTTTACGGCGACGATCTTGATGCGATGAGCGCGCAGGCCAAGCGCATCGCCGGCGTATTGCGCACGATACCCGGCGCGGGCGACGTCAGCGCCGAACAGACTGACGGTGCGCCGACCTTCGATGTGAAGATCGATCGGCTCGCGGCGGCGCGCTACGGACTGACGGTTGAGGAGGTCGCCAGTACCGTCGCCGCAGCACTGGGAGGCCGTGAGGCGGGGCTGTTGTTTGAAGGTGACCGGCGATTCTCGGTGGTCGTTCGCTTGCCCGACGCCCAGCGCGACGATCTTGAAACGCTCGGCGCCATCCCGGTGATGCTGCCCGCGGCCGATGGCCAGATTGCCCGCTCGATCCCGCTGCGCGAAGTGGCGCGGTTCAGCTACACCCAGGGGCTGAACCAGATCAGCCGCGAGAACGGCAAGCGCATGGTGGTCGTGCAGGTCAACGTCCGCGGCCGAGATCTGGGCGGATTTGTGCAGGAAGCGCAGGCGAAGATCGGCAACCTCGATCTTCCGCCCGGCATGTATACAGCCTGGGGCGGCACATTCGAAAGCCTGCAATCGGCCCGGCTGCGCTTGCTGATCGTCGTGCCAATCTGCTTCGTTGCCATCTACGCACTGCTCTACATGGCACTCGGCGGGCTCGTGCCGGCAGCGATCGTCTTTAGCGCGGTGCCGATGGCGCTCGCCGGCGGCGTGTTCGCGCTGCTCCTGCGCGGCATCCCGTTTTCGATCACCGCGGCGGTCGGGTTTATCGCGCTGTCGGGCGTGGCGGTGCTCAACGGCCTTGTCATGATGAGCGCGATCCGCAAGCGACGCGAAGAAGGGGCGGGCGAGGAAGACGCCATCGTCAGTGGCGCGATGCAGCGCGTGCGCCCCGTGTTGATGACGGCGTTAGTCGCCAGTCTCGGATTTGTGCCGATGGCATTGGCAACCGGTACGGGTGCCGAAGTCCAGCGGCCGCTCGCGACCGTGGTCATCGGCGGACTGATCACCTCGACCGTGCTCACATTGCTCGTTTTGCCGGCGATCACGGCTCTTGCTGCTCGGTGGCAAGTCCGCCGTGATCAACGATCCAAGATCGACGCCGCTGTCCAGAGTTAACGGCGGGCCACGAAGGCTACACTACCGAGGAGTGGACGGTCAGCTAAGTTGACCGTCCGCTGGTTGGCGGGATAAGTCGGGCTTCGAAGAGCAGCATTGGATCGCGGCAGGGGCGTCCTCAAGAGACGAGTCTCATTTGGAAATTGCGGAGGTGTCTCTTTTCGAAGTTGCGCTTACAAATTCTTAGAGCGATAATAAGAATTATGTTAAATATCAATATCTTATAAGAATATCAGTCCCGATACAACGCGGAGACCTTTCATGGAAGTCCGATTGAGCGCGACACCTAAAGGCAACGGATTTCAGGCAACGGTCGCATTGCCCGATGGGGTATCGATCAGCTCGGCCGAATCCTATCCCACCGAAGCCGAAGCGATCACCGCGGCGGCCGTGAAGTTGTTGGAGATGCCCGATCGCCTGATGCGCGCGACCGCAGTAGAAGCCGATCTTGCGATCAGCGGCAGCTCATCGCCGGCGTAGCGCCGCCAAGGTGTCCGGCATGATCGTGTAGACTGCCTCGCGCTGGGCGCCGCGATTTTGATGATCCACCCGATAGCCCTGATAGTGGCGTCGCAGGAGGCCGCCCCGACATAGATCCGACACTGCGCGGCTGACATTGCAGCGGCCCGATTGGCGAACCCGCTCACGGACCCTTTCTTCAATGACACGGTCAGCCTGTGTCGGATCGGCCGGTAGTTCGTCAGCCTGCTCAAGTGCCGACCGCACGGTTTCGATCGTCGAACGGCGCCAGGGTGTACGCTGCGCGATCGGAGCCAGCGCATCGCACAGCCAGTCGCGGACAGGCACGGCGTCGCCGTTCACCATCACGCTCGGTCCAGCCCTGCCCTTTTCGTCAGCGACTTCCTCCAGGAGCTGGAGGAGCATGTAGGAGAATTTTGGCCGCGGCGAAGCTGCGGCGATCGCCGCCAAAAGCCCCGGCGTGTCCATCCCTCGCGCGGGTTCGACGGATGCTTCGAATAGGTCTGCCTGATGGAACATAGCATGAATCTACTATGCACTTTGGTGGATGTGAATCCCACAAAGGACCGAAGGCGCTTTTTTTCTGGCGGATTCCACAGGCTTCGGAAGCGGTGCATTTGAGCTGCTTGACTCATCGCCGGGAACAGGAACAAATAAGGAACGAATCAACGAGTCCCGAGTCTCCTGAATGCCATGCGTCAATCAACCGTCCTTGAAGATTTGCGAGCGCGCATCGCGCGTATCGAGGGCGTAGGCGTTCAGCGCGAAGCGATCCCGTTCGGCATCGACGAACTGGATCAGCGATTGCCGGGCGGAGGCATTGCTGCAGGTGCTCTCCATGAAATGATGGGCAGTCCCGATCTCGCGGACGAGGCGAGTGCGACGGTCTTTCTGGCGGGAATCCTGGCGCGAATGGAAGGTCCCGTCTTCTGGTGCCTGCGCTGGCGCGACCTGTTTGCCCCTGCCCTTCATCTCGCCGGTCTTCATCCAGATCGGGTCATCTATGTCGAGGCCGGCAGCGACACCAATGTCCTGCTCGCGATGGAGGAGTGCCTGCATCACCCTGGCATCGCCGGTGTGGTTGGCGAAGTCGGGAAATATTCGACTACTGCATCGAAGCGCCTGCAATTGGCGGCGGAAAGCTCGGGTGTAGCGGCCTTCGTGTTTCGTCGCGCGGCGAAGGCCGAACAGGTCGCCGAAGGGACGGCAGCGATGACACGCTGGCGGATCACCGCTTCACCAAGCGAAGATCTCGGTCTGCCGAGCCTGGGTCGCCCTCGCTGGCATGTGGATTTGGAACGTGTGCGCGGTGGTAATCCGCACGCCTGGATCGTGGAGGCGTGCGATGCGACGGGTCGTATCGCTCTTCCTGCCGCACTGGTCGACCGACCGGCTGCGGCGGAAGATCGCAAAATTGTCGCCTGAGTGCCGTGACGGCCTGGTCCTTGATCTTCCGCTGGTGACCGCGGTGCCCGATCACGGCAGGAAAGTCATTGCTGCCGTCGATGCCGAGGCTAAGGCGCTCGGTGTCCGCGTCGGCATGACCGTGACGAAGGCCCGAGCGTTTGCCCCTGAATTGCAGGTCGTCGATGCCGACCCGGAGGGCGACCTGCAGGGACTTCGCGATCTCGCGCTATGGGCGGGCCGCCGATACTCACCCTTCGTATCACCGGATGCGCCCGACGGAATCTGGCTCGACATCACCGGCTGCGCGGGTCTCTTTGGCACCGAGAAGGCGCTGCTCAAGGATCTCCATCGCCGTGTTGCCGCGTCGGGGCTGGCTCTGCAGATCGCTGTGGCCGACACTGCAGGCTGCGCCCATGCCGTTGCGCGGCATGTACCCGCCGGCCGGCCGGTCACGATCGAGCCGGGCGGACACCGCACTGCCATTTCCATCCTGCCGATATCGGCGTTGCGATTGCCAGGACGCGAGGTCGAAGGTTTGCGCAAGCTCGGATTTGAGCGGATCGAACAGCTCATCGGTGCGCCGCGCGGCCCTCTCGCCAAACGGTTCGGCCGCGAATTGCATCGGCGGCTGGATCAGGCGCTCGGCTTCGTGCCCGAGCCGATCGAGCCGATCTACCCTGAACATCTGCCGCGGGCCCGTCGAGGTTTCATGGAGCCGATCGCGACACCTGAAGCCTTCGCCCAGGTGATCGGCGATCTCGTTGCCGATGTGGTGGGGCAGCTCACCTGTATCGGCAAGGGTGCTCGCCGATTGGATTGCTATTTCCACCGTGTGGACGGCCACAATCAGGCGATCCGCATCGGGACCGCAACCGCATCCCGCGACGCAGGCCATCTCGCGAAATTGCTGTGCGCTAAGATCGAGACGGTCGAGCCAGGGCTTGGCATTGAGGCAATGACCCTCGTGACGCCGCTGGCTGACGCGCTCGCGGCCCAACAGGATGAAGGGTTGGAAAGCCCGCGACGCGGGCCGAACCTCGCCTCTCTGGTCGATGCGCTCGCCAACCGTTTTGGTCCACGGAGCCTGCATCGGGCGGCACCGCACGCGAGCAGTATGCCTGAGCGCTCGATCACCACGATGCCCGCCCTTGCGAAAGATAGCGGCGCCCAGTGGGACGATGACCTCCCTCGCCCCGCCCGCATGTTGGATCGACCCGAGCCAATCGACGTGGTCGCCCTGCTGCCAGACGATGCCCCTCGCCTCTTCGTGTGGCGTCGAAAGCGCTATCGGGTGACCCGAGGCGATGGTCCGGAACGCTTGCACGGCGAATGGTGGCGCGAGAGCGGCAATGAGGCCGACAAGGCGCTGATCGTCCGGGATTATTATCAGGTCGAGACCGAGACAGGCGGTCGGTACTGGCTGTTCCGGCTCGGTGACGGCGTAAATCCGGCTACGGGCACCATGCGCTGGTTCATCCACGGTGCGTTCGCATGAGCGAGGTCGACGCCAACTATGTCGAGCTGCAGGTTACGACGCACTTCAGCTTCCTGAGGGGCGCATCATCCCCCGAGGAGCTGTTCGCCGCGGCCGCATTGCTCGGATTGCCTGCTCTCGGCGTCGTTGATCGAGGATCGGTCGCCGGCATCGTCCGGGCCTGGGATGCCGAACGGACCACCGGCGTTCGTGCCATCATCGGATGCAGGATCGATCTGAGCGACGGCACGGCGCTACTGCTCTATCCGACGGATCGCGCAGCCTATGGCCGAATGTGCCGACTGCTCAGCATCGGCAAAGAACGCGGCGGCAAGGGAGCCTGTCATCTCGACTGGTCGGATGTCGAACAATGGAATGACGGGCTCATCGCGATCCTGAGTCCTGACCGGGCAGACGTCGGCACCGAGGCCGCCCTTGCGCGGACGAAACGGATTTTCGCCGACCGTGCCTATCTGGCTCTGACGATCCGGCGGCGACCGAAAGATGCGATCCGGCTGCGTGATCTCGCGAACCTGGCGGCTGCGGCTCGCGTTCCTACGGTCGCGACCAATGACGTGCTCTACCACGCGGCGGAGCGCCACATGCTGCAGGATGTTGTCACTTGCATCCGGGAGAAATGCACGATCGACGAATTGGGCGCTCGGCGCGAGCGGTTCGCCGATCGGCATCTCAAGACCGGCCAGGAAATGGAGCGGCTGTTCCGTCGCTATCTCAAGGATGCGTCGCCCGTCTCTCGCACGCTCGAGATCGCAGCGCGGTGCAGTTTCAGCCTTGAGGAGCTCCGTTACCAATATCCGGATGAGATCAATGTGCCCGGCCGGACGCCGCAGGAGGAGCTGGAGCGGCTGACCTGGGAGAAAGCCCCCGACCGCTATCCCGAGGGGGTCGATGACAAGGTGCGCTCGCAACTGGTGCACGAACTGAAGCTCATCGCGGACCTTGAGTATGCGCCCTATTTCCTGACCGTCCATTCCATCGTGACCGAAGCGCGGCGGCGCGAGATTATCTGCCAGGGACGTGGGTCGGCCGCGAACAGTGCCGTTTGCTACGTGCTGGGCATCACCTCGATCGATCCGGTGCGCTCGGAATTGCTGTTCGAGCGTTTCGTGTCGGCCGAGCGGCGCGAGCCGCCCGATATCGACGTCGATTTCGAGCATGAGCGCCGGGAGGAAGTGATCCAGTGGATTTATGAGACTTATGGGCGGACGCACTCGGCGCTGACGGCCGTCGTGACCCGCTATCGCGCGCGGGGCGCGGTCCGCGAAGTCGGCAAGGCGCTCGGCCTGAGCGAGGACATGACGGCGGGTCTGGCCGGGTCCGTCTGGGGATGGAGCCAGGATGGCGTCGAGGAAAAACACGCGGAAGAGCTCAATCTGGACCTCGCCGACCGGCGCCTGGTGCTGACCCTGGAATTGGCCCGTCAGCTCATCAATACGCCGCGCCATTTGTCGCAGCATCCTGGCGGATTCGTGCTGACGCGCGATCGGCTTGACGAACTGGTGCCCATCGAGCCGGCTGCGATGGAAGATCGACAGGTGATCGAATGGGACAAAGACGATATCGATCTCCTGGGCTTCATGAAGGTCGATGTCCTGGCGCTGGGCATGTTGTCGTGCATGCGGCGGGCGTTCGAGTTCATGGAGAATGACAAGGGCCTGAAGCTCGATCTCGCGACCATCCCCGCCGAGGATCCGGCGACCTACGCGATGATCCGCAAGGCCGATACCTTGGGTGTCTTCCAGATCGAGAGCCGCGCACAGATGGCGTCCATTCCGTTGATGGCGCCGCGCACCTTCTATGATCTGGTCATTCAGGTGGCGATCGTGCGCCCCGGGCCGATCCAGGGCGATATGGTCCACCCTTATCGTCGCCGGCGCAACGGCGAGGAGGCCGTCACCTATCCGACCGAGGAACTGCGGCGCGTGCTCGAGAAGACCTTGGGGGTGCCGCTGTTTCAGGAGCAGGCGATGCGCGTGGCCATCGAATGCGCTGGCTTCACACCGAGCGAAGCGGATCTGCTTCGGCGCGCGATGGCGACGTTCAAGCTGACAGGCGGCGTCTCACATTTTCGGGACAAGCTGATCGATGGCATGGTCGCGCGCGGATACGATCAGGAATTCGCGGAGCGCACCTTCAAACAGATCGAGGGCTTCGGCTCCTATGGTTTCCCGGAAAGCCACGCCGCGAGCTTTGCGCTGATCGCCTACGCCAGCAGTTGGGTGAAATGCCATCATCCAGATGTGTTTTGCGCCGCGCTGCTAAATGCCCAGCCCATGGGCTTTTATGCCCCGGCCCAAATCGTCCGCGACGCGCGTCAGCATGGCGTCGAGATCCGCCCGATCGACGTCAATCACAGCCGCTGGGATTGCACCCTTGAGCCAACGGGCGGCCGCTATCTCGCCGTTCGGCTGGGCCTTCGCATGGTGAATGAGCTCGCCAACCGCGATGCCGCGGCGATCGTCACGGCGCGCGCCGATCAACACTATGAGAGCGTCGAGGAAATCCAGCGGCGTGCCGGCGTGGGGCGCGGCGCTCTGGATCGGATCGGCGAAGCCGATGGGTTCGGCTCATTGGGGAACAATCGGCGTGAGGGACTGTGGAGCGTTAAGGGGCTCGGCAATGCAGCATTGCCCTTGTTCGCTGCGGCGGACGAACGTGAAGGCAAGCTACGCCAGGAAGCGATCGAGCCGACGGTCATCCTTGCGCCTATGGGCGCCGGCGCGGAAGTGGTCGAGGATTATCGGGCCTCTGGCCTGTCGCTGCGGGCTCATCCGCTGGCGTTCCTGCGCGACGAATTGCGCAATCGCAAGATGATCACCTGCGATGAGCTGCAGTCCATGAAAGACGGCCGCTGGATCAATCTCGCGGGGATCGTGCTGGTCAGACAGAAGCCGGGCTCCGCCAAGGGCGTCATGTTCATCACGCTGGAGGACGAAACGAACGTCGCCAACCTGGTGGTATGGACCAACGTGTTCGAGAAGCATCGGCGCGCCGTCCTGGGTGCGTCGATGATGGGCGTGCGAGGCCAGGTGCAGCGCGAGGGCGAGGTGATCCATGTGGTCGCCCAGCGGCTCGATGATTTGTCGCCGCTCCTTGCCAGCGTTGGCACACGCACGGATGTCGCCGATATCTACCGGGTTAGTCGCGCTGACGTGGCCAAACATCCGCTGCGGTGCGATCCCCGTGATCTGGTATCGTGGGATCGCAGATCGCTGACGCCACCGCCTGATCCCGGCATAAGGGTCCGTTCGCGTGATTTCCGCTGATCCTGTCCAAACTCGCCGGCTCGCAGCTCCGGGGGAAAACGAGAGAAGTTCGGCGCAGTGGGAGCTTGTCATTAGACTAGCCGGTCGGTGCATAGGTATTCGGGCGAGAGACATCATTCCAGCTCATGGCAGGGAGCCTGGACCATTCCTATATCGCCTTCGGGGGCCAGCTTACGGCCAACGCGTCACAGTGTTTCTGTTCACGCCATTGACGTGTGAGCGGGTGAACGAGGCGCGCCAGCAACAGCCGGAGCAGGAAAGCAGCGTTTCATGGTATCTTCGTCCGCCGCGACAGTTGAAGCCCTCATCGCGACATGAACCGCCCCGGGATTGCCGGAGGCCATTCGGCTTAAATTATGCGGCGATCGGG
>NZ_JBMDKK010000028.1:0-39731 GCF_057809675.1 Sphingomonas sp. FG14
GTCTCCATCAAGGCGAATGCTGCCTTCGAGGGGCAGCTTCCCAATGTGCTACGGCCCCGAGTTCGTCGCTAATGCGGTGCGCGAGTGACTCGGCAGGCTTGGCGTCATTACCCTCTATATCGAGCCCGGCAGCCCATGGGAGAACGGCTATATCGAAAGCTTCAATGCCCGTCTGCGAGATGAACTGCTCAACGGCGAAATCTTCTACAGCCTTGAGGAGGTGCGGATCGTCACCGGCTGGTGGCGCGATCATTACAACCGAGCACGGCCCCACAGCAGTCTCGGATATCGACCACCGGTCCCGGAGACGATCAAGATGCCAGCCTGGCCGCTCGGCTCCGCTACGCTCCGCCTCCCGCCCAGGCTGGTATCAGAGGCGCAGATCAACTAACTACACAACCGGACCAGTCATTGCGGGCAGTCCATGTCCTGAGCTCGGCCCATCGCGATGTTGCGACATGGCTCTGCCGTTGCCTGGCGCCGAGGGAAAGCGCCCTCCGCCTGACTGATCCCCTAAGCCCGGACGGTTGCCGTGGGGCAACCCCCGCGGTGCCGGACCGGGTTGTCGCTCGCGCGCCTGCCCGCACCACTCCGGCCCTTGTGGGTCGGGTCGCCGCTTGCGCGTCGATGCCCTCGTCTCCCGCCGGTCTTGGCCGGGTCTCGTCGGAGGGACGGTCCCTCGGACGGAAGCAACGGAGATTTGATCATGCAGAACATCGTCATTCTTGCCGGCAATATCGGCATGGATCCGGAGAGCCGCACCACCCAGGGCGGGACCCGCATCACCCACTTCACCCTGGCGACCTCGCGTCCCCGCTATTCGGAAGGCAAGGTCGTTCGCGATGAGAAAGGCTACCGCGTCCAGGACACCGAATGGCATCGGATCACCGCGTTCAATGGCCTCGGCAAGACCGTGCAGGAGCATTGCACCAAGGGCATGAAGCTGCTGGTGCGCGGCCGCATCCATTACAGCGAATGGACCGATGGCGACGGCGTCGAGCGCTACGGCACCGAGATCATCGCCGAGACGATCGACTTCCTCAGCCGGGCGAAATCGAAGTCCGACGAGGCCGGCGACCCTGATCCTGAGCTCGACGACGACGTGCCCTTCTGACCCCCGGATCCCCGCGCGCTTGTGGCGCGCGGGGGCATCCAGCGGCGAGCCGGATTTGCCATAGCTCGCGAGGGATTTTGCAGGCGGGGGCGTCTGCACTATCCGCTTTCCGTCGCATGGGATCGAAGATCGCATGCCACACCGACCTCAACGAGGCCACGCTCAAAAATACGCCGCGCGGTCCGATATGGGTCCTCAAGGCGCGGGGCGGAAGCGAAAGCTGGTGGAACGCCTACACTGGCGAAAATGTCGATGAGATCAGTCTGGCAGACGCTCGGCGCTATGCTCTGATGTCCTACAAAGGATCCGGCAGGCTGCAGGCGGTCGACTATCAGGAAACGGCGCCCGAGGAAGCGCAGGTCGGCGGGCCGCTGTGGCGCGCCAGCTTCGCCGACAAGGAGCATAGTCGCCTCTATCTGGATCCGTTCACCGGAGAGGTGCTCAGTCGCCGTTCGGACCTGTGGGACTTCTATGATTTCTTTTACAAAATCCATATCATGAACCTTGGCGCCTCGCGCAGTTACAACCATCCACTGATCGTTGTCGCTGCATCGGCGACGTTGCTCATCGTGGTCACCGGGATCGTCATTCTGTTTTATCGCCTTGCGAAGGATCTCAAACGACTGCTGACGAAACGTCGCGCATCAAGGCCTGCGACCTGAGGTCATCGCGCTGCGACGGGCTCACTTGCCGATCCACTCCGGTTCGGCTGTGGCCGCGCAATTCTGATCGTCGCTCGGCCCGCCGTGTCCACGGGCAGCGCGAGCAGATGAGCCGCCGTATCTTCGCGGTCGGGTAATGTCGCGGGGTGCGATGGAGCTTGCTGTGTCCTGATCGGCGCGCGGGCGGGCAACGCGCGCCTCGCACGATCACACGCGCAGCAGTCGCCCCACCGCCCGCATGATCGTCGCCCTGCGCGCCGCATGCTCGGTAGCGTCGCGTGCGGCTCCGGTCATGCACCAGAGCTGGGTGAGGGCGGCGACAAGCCGGACGACGTCCATGGGCGTGAAGTCGGCGACGATCCGCCCCTCGGCCTGCGCCGCTGCGATCCCGTCCAGCTTCTCCCCGAGAAGGACCTCGCCGGCCGGGAGCATCAGAACATCCTGGCCACGCTCCAAATGATGCCAGGTCAGCAGCCTCCACAAGCGCGGGCGCTCGACCAGCAAGTCATAGGTGCGCCCCGCATAACCCTCAAGATCATTGGGATCGAAGCGATCGGCCTGCGCCGCGTCCATCACTTCCTGCGTCAGCGCGGCATCGAAGAGCGCCTCCTTGTCCCCGAAATAGGTGTAGAGCATCGGCTTGCTGATACCCGCCGCCTGCGCAATGCGATCGATCCGCGCGCCCGCCAGCCCATGGGACGCGAACTCCTCGGTCGCTGCAGCCAGGAGCGTCTCGCGGCTCTGTGCGGCATTCCGCCTGGTTCGTTCCTTCATCACACCTCCCGGCATTGACGCATTCCACATATGAAGTTACCTACCAGTTGGTAATATATGGAGCAGCATATGTCCAATCACTGGTTTCTCACGGGCGCGTCCAGCGGCATTGGCCGCCATCTGGCCGAACTGATCCTGGCCGCGGGCGACGACCTTACCGCGACGGCTCGCAGGCCCGAAAGCCTCGACGACCTTGCGGCGAAATATCCGAGCCAGCTGCGCGTCGAAGCGCTCGACGTCACGGTCAAGGACGATATTGCTGCGGTCGTGGCCCGGGCGCAGGCGCGTCGACCCGTCGATATTCTGGTCAACAACGCCGGCGGCGGCGTGATCGGCGCCACCGAAGAGATGTCGGACGCCGAGGTCGAAGGCCAGATCGCGCTCAATCTCATGGCGCCCATCCACATCACCCGCGCCTTTGTCCCCGCGATGCGCCTGCGCGGGAGCGGCCGGATCATCCAGATCTCCAGCGCCAGCGGTCAGGGCTCGCTTCCGACGAGCAGTCTCTATCATGCGGCCAAATGGGGCCTGGAGGGCTTCAGCGAATGCCTCCGCCAGGAGCTTGAACCCTTCAACCTGTTCGTGACGCTGATCGAGCCGGGTGGCGCGCGCACCAGCTTCAGCCACAACCTGCAATTCGCCAGCGAGATCGCCGCCTATCGCGATACGCCCGCCGGCGATATCCGCAAGATGTTCGAGACCGCCGGAAACGAGCTCTACACGCTCGACCCGCAAAAGATCGCGCAAGCGATCGTCGATGTCGCAACCAGCGACCATCCGCCGCTGCGCGTGACTCTGGGGGGTGACGCTTTCGGCGTTGTCCAGGCGGCGCTGCAATCGCGGCTCGCCTTTCTGCAGTCCCAGGAAGCGCTCGCGCGCTCGGTCGCTTTCGACAGTTGAGCTTTCCCGTCTTCCAGCTTTCGTCTCCGCGCGGTGCGATGCGCCTCACCGGGGCCCGGCAACCCCTGTCGTCAGCGCCGCTATCCGATACTTAGGTATAGCCATCCGACACGATTGCCGAAGCGCCAAACGGGCAATCGCTTGGTACCATCGCAAGAGAGGAAAACCTTCGCGGTCGCCAATCAAGGGTGCGCGGACCTTCGCAGTCTGCGTGCCCTTGATGTGGCAGCGCGCCGCCCAGCCACGCGCGTCATGAACGGGAGCGGCCTTCTGCGAAACCCAACGCTCCGCCGCATCTTCTATAAGCTCTCGCTCGAATTGCTGCGCGCCGCCTTCGTCTTCCTGCGACTGGGGTTAAAGGGCGAGGCGCGCCTGCTTGTGCACGCGTCTCAATGGGCGAGGCACACGGCTTCCGGTCGCCGCCGCAGGTGGCGGCACCGGAAAGTGCCATGAGCGTCGTCGCCGCCTTTCTTTATCACGAGGGCAAACGGCTGCGGCCGGTGACCCTGATCGATCCGGCGTGCGAGCATATCGCCAAGGATGACTTTGTGTGGATCGGCCTCTCCCAGCCCAGCGAAACAGAACTTGCCGACATCGCCGGAAATTACGGCCTTCACCCGCTTGCCGTGGAAGATGCCGGCAACGGCCACCAGATTTCCAAGCTCGACGTCTACGGTGACCAGTTGTTCATCGTCGCCAGGACGGCACATCTTGAAGGCGATCATATCGCCTACGGCTCCACCGCGATTTTCCTGGGCAAGAATTTCCTCATCACCGTTCGGCAGGGTTCGGCACGCTCGCACAGCGAGCTTCGCGCGCATCTCGAAATCACGCCGGACCTGCTGCGCGAGGGCCCGGACTATGTGCTCCATGCCATTCTGGACTTCATCGTCGATGGCTATTTCCCGATCGTCGAGGCGATCGAGGAGGACGTCCTCAAGATGGAGCAGCGCATGCTTGCAGCCTTTCTCACCCGCGAGGAGGTGACCCGGATTTTCACGCTGCGGCGTGAGCTCGTCCGCTTCCAGCGCGTGCTCGGACCCATGCTCGAGGTCGGTCGCAAGCTGGTGAACCTGCAGCTTCCGCGGCTTGATGAGGCCTCCAAACCCTATTTCCGTGATCTGCTCGATCACATGCTCCGGGTTGAGAGCGCCATCACCGGCATCCGCGACATCCTGATCTCGGTGTTCGAGGCGAGTCACCTGCTCGAACAGCAGCGCCAGGGTGCGATCACGCGTCAGCTCGCCGCCTGGGCCGCGATCCTCGCGGTGCCTACCGCGATTGCCGGGATCTACGGGATGAACTTCGAGAATATGCCCGAACTGAAGACGCAGTGGGGATATTTCGTCATCCTCGGCGTCATCGCTGCGGTCTGCATCGGACTCTACATCCGGTTCAAACGCAACCACTGGCTTTGACGTCGCTGACCGCTGTCCACATCGCGCAGGGCTGAGGCCGCCGGGGGCAGGTTGCCACAGTTCAATGCTTTCGAAGCGTCTCGGCGCGGTGCCGGTCCAACGCATCGAGCAAAGCCCTGCCGATCAACGGCTTTGCGAGAACGTGATCGAAGCCCGCCTCGGCGGCCCGCGAGGCCAGCAGCGTGTCGTGAAAGCCTGAGATCATGATGGCCCGTCCCGACCATCCGATCTCGCGAAGGTGACGCAGCATCGCGAATCCGTCGATGTCGGGCATGCGATAGTCGAGGATGACGCAGTCCGCCTCCTTCGCGCGGGGGTCGGCCAACAGCGCGCGGCCGGTCGTATATCCCCACACGGCATAGCCGCGCGATCTCAGCAGCAGCTGGAGGCCACGCCGCACGCCGGGATCGTCGTCGGAGACGAGGATGGTGTATCTGCCATCATGCTGGGTGGAACGGACCGATGGCATTGCGAGAAGCGGACACCCGTGTGACGATTGCACCATCGATCGCATATCGCGCCTCGTCCCGTCGCTACGTAGAGGTCGCAGTCACTTCGGCTTGCGGCCCATGCCCGCGGCAAAGGCGATCCGCAGGGCTTCGGACAGATTGCGGACCTCGAGCTTGGCCATCAGGCTCGCGCGATGGACCTCGACCGTTCGCGATGAACAGCCCAGGTCATAGGCGATCGTCTTGTTGGGCAGGCCGTTGGCCAGCCTTTCGAGCACTTCCCGCTCCCGGGGCGTCAGTGCAGCGACCCGCACCCCTGCTTCGGACGTTTCCAGGGTACGAAGGTCGACATCGTCGAGACGCGCGAACGCGCGGCTGACGGCGCCGAGCAGGGCGGCTTTCTCGAAGGGTTTCTCGAGAAAGTCGACCGCGCCGCCTTTCATGGCCTGCACCGCAACCGACACGTCGCCATGGCCGGTCAGGACGATGACCGGCATGTTGACCCCGCGTGCTGCCATGGCGGCCTGAACCTCGAGACCGTCCATCTCGGGCATGCGCACGTCGAGGATGACGCAGCCGACGGCCGCCGACTTCGCCTCCTTGAGAAACTCCACGCCGGAGGCATAGGTCACGACGTCGTAGCCCGCGGTCTTGAGCGCAAAGCTCGCCGCCTTGCGGATGCTCTCCTCGTCGTCGACCAGATGGATGACGCGTCTATCCCCCATGTTCCTCCTCCGCCCGCGCATGGATCAAGGTAAAATGAAAGCGCGCGCCGCCGCGGTCGGGGCGCTCCATCCAGATACGGCCCCCATGCGCTTCGATGATGGTCCGGCAGATCGAAAGGCCGAGGCCCATGCCGTCGGCCTTTGTCGAGTTGAACGCCGTGAAGAGCTGCTCGCGGACCTCGTCGGCGATGCCGGGGCCGGTATCCTCCACGGTCACCTCGATCAGCCCGTCAGGGCGCAACCTGGTCGCCACCTTGAGGTCGCGAACCGGACACGCCGCCATCGCCTCGATGGCATTGCGCATCAGGTTGACCAGCACCTGCTGGATCTGCACCCTGTCGACGAGGACCGGCGTCGCGGCGGGATCGACTGCAAAGAAGCTGCGGATGCCGCGCTCGCGGGCGTCGACCAGCGCGAGCTGGCTCGCCTCGGCGATGACCTGCGGCAGCTCGTGGAGGCTCTTGTCGACCTCGCCGCGGGCGACGAAATCGCGAAGGCGCCGGACGATATGGCCGGCCCGCAGCGTTTCCTGTGCCGCATCATCCATCACCGACCGTAGCGACACGAAGGGTTCGTCGTCCCGCTCGTCGAGCATGTCGCGGATCGTCTCGAGATAGAGCGCGACCGCGGCAAGCGGCTGGTTGAGCTCATGCGCGAGGGTCGAGGCCATCGTGCCCATCGCGCTCAGCCGGGAGACATGGACCAGCTCTGCCTGCAGTTCCTTGAGCCTGAGCTCATCCTGCTCCTTGGCGGTGAGATCCCGGATGAAGCCGGTGAACAACCGCTGCCCGTCTTCACCGGCCTCGCCAACCGACAGCTGCATCGGGAAGGTCGAGCCGTCGCGGCGCTGGCCGACCACGACGCGGCCGAGGCCGATGATCCGGCGCTCGCCGGTCTGGAGATAATGCGCGATATATTCGTCGTGCCGGTCGCGATCGGGCTGGGGCATCAGGCAGGAGACGTTGCGGCCGACGAGCTCGGTTTCCGAATAGCCGAACAGGCGTTGGGCGGCCGCGCTGAACGACGTGATGGCGCCGGTCTCGTCGATGATGATCATCGCATCGGGGACGGTCGCCAGGATCGACTGGAGATGCTGCTCGCGGGTCTCGATTGACGCCCGGACCGCCGCCTCGTCGGTGACATCGCGACTGATGCAGGCAAAGCCTCGATGTGCGTCGCCTTCGAACAGGGCGCTGATCGTCAGGCGCGCGAGATATTCCGCGCCGTTCTCGCAGACCCGCCACGCTTCGCGCTCCAGCGTGCCTTCGTGAAGGGCGGCCGCCAGGTCTGCGCACGGGCGGCCGGCCGCAATCTCGTCGGGCGGGTAGAACAGGTCATGGGGCTGTCCCAGGACGCGATCGAGGGGCCAGCATTCGGCACGCTCGCCTTCTTCATTATAGCTCAGCACGATCCCGGCAGGATCGAGCAGCGTCAGGACGTGGCCGCCAGCCTGTCGCAGGAACAGCGGCGCAAGCCGCGCTACGTCGCTGGCAATCTCGTCCGGCCCGCGCCTCGTGTCGACCATCGTCCCGGCTCACGGGCCTGGCCGGGCGCACGGATCCGGGCGTAGCCCGACCGTGCCACTCAGCGCCGCGCGAGTATGGCCTTCATCTCGTCGATTTCCTGCCGCTGCGAGCGCTTGATCGCTTCGCAAAGCCGGATGACTTCCGGATCGCTGAGCTTTGCTTCCTGGCACATCAGGATCGCCCCGGAATGATGCGGGATCATCGAGCGCAGAAAGGCCGTGTCGCCGATCGTGGTCTGGGTGCGGATGAGCGCAAAGCTGCCGAAGAAGGCGACCAGCGACGCGGCGATCAGCGCGATGTTGGCGGCTTTCGACGCGAACATGTGCCGCATGGCGACGATCATCAGCACCACCATCGGCGCGACCATCATCAGCGTCATGTAGAGCATGTTGAGGTTGTTGTAGAAGCTGTCGAGCCCGTCGATCATGACGAACATCACCAGATACATGATGACGCCGCTGATGACGGTCTGAACGGCAAGGCTCCAATAGGCGCCCATCTTCCGGGTGTTCATGTGGGACGAATGGTCCATGGCGTATCTCCTTCGCTCGGCGCCGGCCGACCTTGGTATGAGTGTAACGCCCCGCTCTCCTGTTCGCCCCCGCCATCAGCCGTCCTGATGCTAAAACCAGAAGCGAACGCCGGCGACGAAGCTGGTCGCATGGACGTCCTCGCCGGCAAGCCTCGACAGCCGCGCCGTGTCGCCGGCTTTGCGCAGATAAGAGACGCCGATATAGGGTGCGAACTGGCGGCTGAACTCATAGCGCAGGCGCGCGCCGAGCTCTATGTTGACCAGCCCCGAACCGATGTCGTTCTCCGGAATATCCTGCGCGGCGAAATTGACCTCGGCGCGCGGCTGCAAGATCAGGCGCTGGGTAATGCGCTGGTCGTAATAGCCCTCGACCCGGCCCAGAACATCGCCCTTGGTCGAGAGGAACAGCGCGCCTTCGACTTCGAACATGCCGGGAGCCAGGCCCTCGACGCCGACCGTCGCGTAAGTGCGGTCGGGCCCGCGGCCGAAGTCCTGGCGGATACCGCCCTGAAGATTGAAATAGGGGTCGATGGCCCGGCTATAGAGCACCTGCACCTCCGCGCTGTCGATGCCGCGGCCGAACTCGCCTTCGCCCTCGCTCTTGAGCCAGAGCCGGTTGATATCGCCGCCGTAAAAGCCTTCGCCATCCCAGCGATAGCCATCGCGACCGCTATGCGCCTGATACTCGAACAGGTTGAGCAGCACCTGCCCGAAATTGTTGCCGCCGCTGTCCTTCATCATGATGTCGCGTGAGCGCGCCATCTCGGCGCCGGGAAAATCACGATCGGCGAAGTGGTCGCTGGGGGGAGGCGGCGGGGGCGCATTGCCGGCCGGAAGCGCCGTGCCGGTCATTTGCATGCCGGGCATGGCGGAGGTTCCGGGCATGGCGGTCTGGCCATGCTGCGAATGGTCCATCCCGGGCATGTCCGGCATCGCGCCGTCCTGATGCCGGGAGTGGTCCATGCCCGGCATCTCCGCCATCGCGGGAGCAGCGGGTTGCGGTTGACCGGCGGCATCTGCCTGTGGCGCAGGACTGGCCTGGTCCTGCGAATGGTCCATTGCCGGCATGGTGCCCGGCGCTGGTTTCTGAGCGCGCGGCCTGGTAGCGGGCTTGGGGCGCGGCGCGGCGGCCTTGTCCTTCTTTTTCTCCTGCGCCGGCCGCGCCCCGCCCGGCGGCGCCATGCCGGGCATGTCGTGCATCGAATGATCCTGGGCAAAGGCGGGCGCGGCGGAGAGAAGGGCGATCGCGCTCACCAGCGGCGTGAGGATGCGGGTCATTGCGCGTCTCCCTTCGGACGGACGCTCACGACCCGCATCATCCCTGCATGCATGTGGTAGAGGAGATGACAGTGGAAGGCCCAGTCGCCGACCGCGTCGGCGGTGAAGTCCCAGGTCACCTTGCCGCCGGGCTGGACGATCACCGTATGCTTGCGCGGCGCATGATCGCCATGCCCCGTCACCAGCTCGAAGAAATGCCCGTGAATATGGATCGGATGCCCCATCATCGTGTCGTTGATGAGATTGACGCGCACCCGCTCGCCTTCGATGAAGGGGATCGGCTCGTGATGGTCCGACATTTTTTCGCCGTCGAACGACCACATGAACCGCTCCATGTTGCCGGTGAGGTGAATGTCGATGCTGCGGCTCGGCGCGCGCACGTCCGGATTGCGATCGAGCGCCATCAGGTCCCTGTAGACAAGCACCTTGTGGCCGACGTCGGCGAGGCCCTGGCCGGGCTCGCCGGTGCGGTCTACGGGCATCGGCGAGATGGTCTGGACGCTCGGGTCGCGCTTCACCTGCGGCGCGTTCGAGAAGTCGCGCATCTTCATCGAGCCCATCGCGTGCCCGCCATGATCCATGCCCGCCATCTGGCCATCGGCGCCCATCGCGCCGTGGTCCATGCCGGCCATCGATCCATGATCCATCCCCGAATGATCCATGCCTGCCATGGCGCTATTGTCCATGGTCGCCATCGCTGCCGCCGCGCCGGTCGCGAGGCGCGCGGACGCGTTCTTCTCGGCCGTCGGATCGACGCCCCGCATAGCGCCGCCCGACATGTCCATGCCTTCCATGCCCGGCATCGAGGACATGTCCATGCCCATGTCCTTCATGTCGGCGAGCGGCCGTTTGCGTAAGGGGGGAACCTCGCCGGCCATGCCGGCCCTCGGCGCGAGCGTGGCACGCGCCATGCCCGAGCGGTCGATCGCCTCGCCGACAAGGGTGTAGGCCTTGTCATCGCCTGGGCTGACAACGACGTCGTAGGTCTCGGCAACACCAATCTGGAACTCGTCGACGGTGACCGGCACCACATTCTGCCCGTCGGCCTGGACGATGGTCAGCGGCAGGCCGGGGATGCGGACGTTGAAGGTGGTCATCGCCGACGCATTGATGACCCGCAGCCGCACCCGTTCGCCCGGGGTGAAGAGCGCGGTCCAGTTGTCCATCGGACCATGGCCATTGACGAGATAGGTGTAGGTGGATCCGGTCACATCGGAGATGTCGGCCGGGTCCATCCGCATCTGGCCCCAGTCGAGCCGGTCTTTGAGCGGCTGATCCTTGCCCGACAGGAGCCCGGCCAGGGTCTGGCGCTGGAAATTGAAATGGCCGGGGTTGGCCTTGAGGCGCCGGAAGATCGCCTGCGGCGAGAGCGCGCTGTGATCGGCGAGCACGATGACATGCTCGCGGTCATAGGCGACCGGATCGGCACCGGCGGGATCGATGATGATCGGGCCGTAATGGCCTTCCTGTTCCTGCAGGCCTGAATGGCTGTGGTACCAGTAGGTGCCGCTTTGCACGACGGAGAACTGGTAGAGGTAGTTCGAGCCCGGCTTGATGCCCGGAAAAGACACGCCCGGCACACCGTCCATATTGGCCGGCAGGATCAGCCCGTGCCAGTGGATCGAGCTGTCCTCCTCCAGCTGATTGATGACGTTGAGCCGCACGCGCTGGCCCTCGCGCAGCCGGATCAGCGGGGCGGGGACCGTGCCGTTGAGGCCGATTGCCCGGAACTTGCGCCCGTCGATGGTCATCGACTGCCGGGCGATGGTGAGCGTGATGTCTTCGCCCGACACGGTCGGCAGCGTCGGTCGCATCCCCGGCGAGATCGTCTGCGCCCAGGCCGGCAGCCAGGCTGACAAGGCGGCGCCGCCGCCGGCGAGGGCCGCGCCGCGGAGGAACTGGCGGCGGTCGAGAGCAGAAATCATTCGGTTGTCTCAGCTTTAAGAAAGAGGGCGGACCTATTGGAAATACGCAGCGTGGCCTCATCCCCCTCAAACTTTCTTCAACATTTCCGCGAGGCGTGCGCGGGCGCGGTAGAGGCGGGTCTCGACTGCCTTCTGGCTGATGCCGAGAATCTCGGCGGTTTCGGCTTCCGATTTCTCATCGATCGTCCGCAAGACGAGCGTGTCCTTGAGCGATGCGGGCAGGGCGGCGATCGCTTTCATGGCCTCTGCCAGCTGCTGCTCGGCGCCGATCGCCTGGTCGGGTAGTGGCGCCTCGTCGACGACATGTTCGGCTTCCCCCAGCGCCAGCGCGTGGGAGAAGAAGTTGCGGACCGCGCGGCGGCGGCGCCAGTCATGGCATTTGTTGATGACGATCCGCGACATCCAGACCGGAAAAGGTCGCGCAGCGTCATAGCGGTTGAGTGCGGCGAAGGCGGCGACGAAGCTCGCCTGGGTCACGTCGAGCGCTTCGTCGCGGTTCCCGACATGGCTGCGCACGAGGCGGTGCACCCAGCCCTGATGCCGGCGGACCAGCTCGCCATAGGCCGCTTGCCGGCCTCCAAGCGCCAGAGCCGCGAGCTCCCCGTCCGAGCAGTCGGGGAGGCACGCGGTCATTTGGACTTGGCCGTCAGCGCTTTCACCACGGCGTCGTCGAACTTGTCCGTCTGATCCGGGCGCAGCACGGCCCGCATCGCGAAGATATGCTCGAGTGTTTCCTTCTGCAGCGCGCCCATCGCCTGGTGCGAGCGATCCACCGCCCCTGCAACCCGAGGACCATAGCCATGCTCCGCCTCGATCGCCTCGGCGAGCCGCGCGTTATCGGCGCGCAGTTCGGCCTCCAGTGCCTGTCGCCGGATCGCATAGTTCTTCTCGATCGTCTCGAGACGGCTATGTTGCGCGGTGTCCAGCTTCAGATCGCGATGGAGCAGGTCGTGCAACTCATTTTCGACCGGGCGCACCGGAACCACATAGACGCGGCCGATGACCACACCGGCGATCGCCGCGGCAAAGGTCAGCAGGACGAGGAGCAGGAGCCGGCGGTCGCGCATCATTGTGAACTCAGCAGCGTCGAAGGAGCGAGCGCGAGCCGCGCGTCAAAGGGCGATATCGGCCCGGCTTCGGTCGACCGCACAGGCACGGCCGAGCCGGCAATTCCCAGGAACAAGGCTGCTGCCGCGGCGATACCGAATGTCGTGGCGCTCAGGCGGGGCATGGCCTGGAGCCGGGCGATCTCGGCCATGACGCGGCTGTCCAGCCCGGCAAGCCGGGGATCGAGCGGCGCTTCCCGCAACCGGCTGAGCATGTCGTCGAGGTGGTCCATGATGTTTCTCCGTCTTCACTTCTCAATACGCAGGATGGTCCGGCAACCCTTGTCCGGGAACAAAAAGAAAATTGCGAGGGGTGCAGGTCGCGGCTGCGTATTCTCTCATGTCACTGACAGGAGAATGTCCAAATGCGCTTCTTTTCGCCGCTCGCAGCCATCGCCGCCGTCGGCCTGAGTGTTTCGGCTCCGGCCTACGCCCATCCCAAGCTCGTGTCCTCGACGCCCGCCGCCAACGCCAGCGTCCCGGCGCCGTCGCGTATAACGCTCACCTTCAGTGAAGGTCTGATGCCGAAGCTGTCGGGCGCCGAGATCGTGATGACCGGCATGCCCGGCATGCCCAACCACCGCATGGCGGTAACCGGCTTCAAGACGTCCGTCGAAGGCGACAAGACGCTCGTGCTGACGCTCGCCAAGCCGCTCATGGCGGGCAGCTATCAGGTCGCCTGGCACGTCGTCTCGACCGACACGCACCGCATCCAGGGCAATCTCGCCTTTACCGTCAAGTGACGCCATGAACGACGTGGCACTCGTCGCCGTCCGCTGGGCGCTCTACGTCGATCTCGGCCTGTTGTTCGGCCTGCCGCTGTTCGCGCTCTATGCGCCCGGCGGCGGCCGGATGGTACAGCGGCATCTGCCGATGGTAGCAATGGTGGCCGGTCTCGCCTGTCTCGCCCTCCTGCTGTCGGCGCTGGGGTTCGCGTTGCAGGCAGCGGCCATGACCGGGCTGCCGCTCACCCAGCCTGATCTTTCCATGGTCGCAGAGCTGTTCAACGGCACGTCCATGGGAACGGCGCTGAAGGCGCGCCTCGTCGCGCTCCTCGTTCTTCTGCTCTCCATCCCCTTCTATCGCCGGCAATCCCGTCCTGCCTTCATCGCCTCCACTCTGGCAGGCGCGGTCGCACTCGCGACCCTCGCCTGGAGTGGGCATGGCGCGGCTGGCGAAGGCGAGGCGGGCTGGCTGCAACTGGGGGCCGATCTCATCCATCTGCTCGCCGCCGGCGCCTGGGTCGGCGCGCTTGCCGCATTCCTCGCGCTGGTACTTCCCAGGCTCGCAACCGACGATCTCGCCGCTCAAGACATGGACCGGGTCACGCTCGCCGAGGAAGCGTTGCGGGGCTTCTCCCTCGTCGGCACGATCATCGTCGCCCTGCTGATCCTGACCGGGACGGTGAACGGCTGGTTCCTCGTCGGTCCGGGCAACATCGCCTCGCTCGGGCAGTCGACCTACGGCCTGCTGCTCATCGCCAAGCTGCTGCTGTTCGCCGGCATGCTGGGCCTGGCCGCGCTCAACCGTTATCGCCTGACCCCGGCACTTGCGCAGGCGATCGAGGAAGAGGACGCGCCACGGGCGCAGGCGCTGCTGCGCGCGAGCCTCGTCGTCGAAGGCGGTCTTGCGATCGTCATTCTCGGGCTCGTCGCCTGGCTGGGGACACTATCGCCGCCCATGTCGATGTAGCTTATCGTTTCGGACGCCTCGCGTTGGGAGAAGCCAATGCAATCCTACACCCCGCCGCTCGGGACCGGATCGACGAAAGACTATGATCGCGCGATCCGCCTGTGGACGCGGGAGAAGCGGTGGCGTGCCGCCATGCTCGCCGCCCTGGCGCCCAAAGCCGGTGAGACGGTCGTCGACGTCGGCTGTGGCACCGGCAGCTTCGCGCTGATGCTCAAGCAAGCCGAGCCCAGGACGCAGGTGATCGGTCTCGATCCCGATGCCGAGGCGCTCGACATCGCGCGGCACAAGGCCGCTGTGCGGCGGGCCGATATCGACTGGCGTCAGGGATTTGCCAGGGACGTGGCCCCGGGTACCGCCGACGCTGTCGTGTCGAGTCTCGTGCTGCATCAGATGCCGGTCAGGGAGAAGGCGGCAACCCTGCGCGCCATGTTCGCCATGCTGCGCCCGGGTGGGCGCCTGGTGATCGCCGATTATGGCCGCCAGCAGGGTTTCATGCGGCTTGCCTTCCGCCTGACCGTGCAGCGGCTCGATGGCATCGATGATACCCGGCCCAATGCCGACGGCGTGCTCCCCGGCCTGATCGCGGCGGCCGGCTTCAGGCATGTGGCCGAGACGTTTCGGCTTTTGACCATCACCGGCGCGATCGACTTGTTTACGGCGCATCGACCGGCGCAGGACCACGGCCTTACGGTTGCCAATGACCTTGGCTGATGGCGGCCAGGCGAACGGGCCCGCCGATTTGTCCGCTTAGGCGATTACGTATTGACCCTGACACGGTGTCAGACCCTAGATCGTCAGGCGTCGAAAGGAGCAAGGCGATGAACGAGACACATGGAGCGGCGCATGGCGGCGGTTGCTGCGGCAGCCACGGCGCTGCGAAACCAGCGGCTGGCGTCAAGGACCCGGTCTGCGGCATGACCGTCGATCCTGCGATCACTGCGCACCATGCCGAGCATGGCGGTGAAAGCTATCATTTCTGCAGCGCGGGCTGCCGGGCAAAATTCATCGCCGATCCCGAGCGCTATCTCGGCCCGCCGGCACCGCCAGTCGCGGTGCCAGAAGGCACGATCTGGACCTGCCCTATGCATCCCGAGATTCGGCAGGACCATCCCGGGTCCTGTCCGATCTGCGGCATGGCGCTCGAGCCCGCGACCGTGACTGCCGACAGCGGCCCCAGCCATGAGCTGGTCGATTTCACACGGCGCTTCCGGGTCGGCCTGATGCTGGCCCTCCCGGTGCTGATCCTCGAGATGGGCGCGCATCTCTTTCCCGCGATCCATCGCCTCGTGCCGATGTCGATCTCGGTATGGATCCAGTTCGTGCTGGCGACACCCGTCGTGCTCTGGGCGGGCTGGCCCTTCTTCGAGCGTGGCTGGGCCTCGCTCAAGACCCGCAACCTCAACATGTTCACCCTGATCGCGATGGGGACCGGGGTCGCCTGGATCTACAGCGTCGTCGCGACGCTCGCGCCCCAGCTGTTCCCGCCCGCCTTCCGCGGAGAGGACGGCATGGTTGCCGTCTATTTCGAGGCGGCCGCGGTGATCACTGTCCTCGTGCTGCTCGGCCAGATGCTCGAACTGCGCGCGCGCGAGCGGACCTCGGGCGCGATCAAGGCGCTGCTTAACCTTGCGCCAAAGACCGCGCGCCGGATCGGTTCCGATGGCAGTGAAGAGGAAATCAGCCTCGATCTCGTTGCGGTCGGCGACCGCCTGCGTGTGCGTCCCGGCGAGAAGGTGCCGGTCGATGGCGTGGTCGAGGACGGCCGTTCCTCGCTCGACGAGTCGATGGTCACCGGTGAGTCCATGCCCGTCACCAAGGCCAAGGCCGACACGGTGATCGGCGGCACGCTCAACCAGACCGGCGCGCTCGTTATCGTCGCCGACAAGGTTGGCCGGGACACCATGCTGGCGCGCATCGTCCAGATGGTCGCCGAGGCGCAGCGCTCGCGCGCGCCGATCCAGCGCATGGCCGATCAGGTGTCGGGCTGGTTCGTGCCCGTGGTCATCGCGGTCGCGGTGGTCGCGTTCATCGCCTGGGGCATCTGGGGCCCCGAGCCGCGCTTCGCCTACGGGCTGGTTGCGGCGGTCGCCGTGCTGATCATCGCCTGTCCCTGCGCACTGGGTCTCGCCACGCCGATGTCGATCATGGTCGGGGTTGGCCGCGGCGCCGGGCTCGGCGTCCTCATCAAGAATGCCGAAGCGCTCGAGCATATGGAAAAAGTCGACACGCTCGTCGTCGACAAGACCGGCACGCTGACCGAAGGCCGGCCTGCCGTCACCCAGATCGTGCCGGCGCCCGGCTTCGACGAAGCCGAACTGCTGCGGCTTGCCGCCTCGGTCGAGCGGGCCTCCGAGCATCCGCTCGCGCTGGCGATCGTCGAGGCCGCCAAGGATCGCGGCATCCCCACGAGCGACGTCACCGACTTCGATTCCCCCACCGGACGCGGCGCGCTCGGCACCGTCGACGGCCGCCGGATCGTGCTCGGTAATGCGCGGTTCCTCTCGGAAGAGGGCATAGCAACCGACGCGCTGGCGGAGCAGGCCGACGCCCTGCGCCGGGATGGCGCCACCGCGATCTTCATCGGCGTCGACGGCACCGTCGGCGGCGCCTTTGCAATCGCCGATCCCGTGAAGCAGACGACGCCGGAGGCCCTGGCCGCACTCAAGGCCGAAGGCATTCGCGTGGTGATGTTGACCGGCGACAACCGCACCACAGCAGAGGCGGTGGCAAGGCGGCTCGGCATTGACGATGTCGAAGCCGAGGTACTGCCCGACCAGAAGAGTGCCGTCGTCGCGCGGTTGAAAAGCGAGGGGCGCGTGGTGGCGATGGCCGGCGACGGGGTCAACGACGCCCCCGCACTGGCTGCCGCCGATGTCGGTATTGCCATGGGCTCGGGCACCGACGTCGCGATCGAGAGCGCGGGCGTGACGCTGCTCAAGGGCGATCTCATGGGCATCGTGCGGGCACGGCGGCTGAGCCAGGCGACCATGTCCAACATCCGCCAGAACCTGGTCTTCGCCTTCATCTACAATGTCGCCGGGGTGCCGGTGGCGGCGGGCGCGCTCTATCCGCTGTTCGGCATCCTGCTCTCGCCGATCATCGCGGCCGCCGCCATGGCGCTCTCCTCGGTCAGCGTGGTCACCAACGCGCTGCGCCTCAACCGGAAAGCGCTGTGAACATCGGGGAGGCGTCGAAGCAAAGCGGGGTCTCGGAGCGGATGATCCGCCATTATGAGAAGATCGGCCTCATCCCGGCGCCGCCGCGCCGGGGAGCGGGTTATCGCGACTATGGCGAGAGTGACCTCCATCGCCTGCGGTTCATCGCCAATGCCCGCGATCTCGGTTTTCCGATCGAGGAGATCCGGACCCTGCTCGGCCTGTGGGCCGACACGGGCCGCAGCAGCGCCGATGTAAAGCGGGTCGCGTTGGCGCGGGCGGAGGAATTGCAGCGCAAGGCCGAAGCGCTGACGACCCTGCGCGAGACCCTCGTCGATCTCGCCGAGCGCTGTCATGGCGACGAGCGGCCAGATTGTCCCATCATCGCCGAACTGAGTCTCGACAGAAAATGTTAGCGCCGGCCGCCTCTCGGACCAGACCCGCTCTGGCGGCCGGGGTGCTGATCGCACTTGGCATTCTCACGACGGGCCTCGCGATATATTTCCTCGCAGTCCGCCCGCCACTGCTGGCGGAGGATCTTCGCCATATCGGCGGCAACCCGCAGACCCTTTCGCCGGTATTGCGGGACTGGTTCGGCGGGATAGCTGGCTCGCCCGTGCGACCGCACTGAGCCTCCTGATCGTATTTGGCCGCTTTTCATACAGCAATGTCGTGCTGAGCTCTGACTTCTGGGGCTGGCATATGCGAGGCAATCCCTCCGTAGGACTACGGAGTGCGCAGAGGCTTCCTGCGCTTCAGGGCTTGTTGCACCGCAGCAGGAGCGAAAATGTGCAGAGTCGAAGCAATATCCCTGACCCGTTGGACGGTCTGGCCACGACGCTGGATCGGTCGAGCTTCGCCGCCATCGCGCAGCTGACTTCAGGCCAGTCGCCCGCCACTTTGGCGCAGTCTTTTTCCGACTGGTGGACGCACATTCTCTGCTCGCCAGGCAGGCAGCTGCAGCTCGCCGCCAAGGGCGGGCGCAAGCTGATGCGGCTCGCCGACTATGCCATGCGCAGCGCATCCGGCAGCGATCCCGAGCCGGCGATCGATCCGCTGCCCCAGGATCGGCGCTTCGCCGACGCAGCCTGGAAGCGCCATCCGTTCGACCTGATCGAGCAGGCCTTCCTGCTCCAGCAGCAATGGTGGCATGCCGCGACGACCGGCGTGAGCGGCGTCACCGGGCACCACGAAGCGATCGTCGAGTTCGCGACCCGCCAGATGCTCGACATGGTGTCCCCGACCAATTTCATCCCGACCAACCCCGTGCTCCAGCAGCGCATCCTCGAAACCGGAGGACAATGCCTTGTCGAGGGTGCGCGATTTTTTTGCGACGACCTGGAACGCCTGGTACGCGGGGAGCCCGCAGCGGGCACGGAGGCCTATCGGGTCGGCGAGAAGGTCGCAGCCACGGCTGGCAAGGTCGTGTTTCGCAACAGGGTCATGGAACTGATCCAATATGCGCCCGCAACCGAGACGGTGCGTCCGGAGCCGATATTGATCGTGCCGGCATGGATCATGAAATATTACATCCTCGACCTGTCGCCGGAAAATTCGCTCATCCGCTGGCTGGTAGGGCAGGGCTACACCGTGTTCTGCATCTCCTGGCACAATCCCGACAGCGCCGACCGCGATCTCGACATGGAGGATTATCGCCTGCTTGGGCCGATGGCCGCCGTTGATGTCATCCAGGCGATTACCGGCACCGAGAAGATCCACGCGGCCGGCTATTGTATCGGCGGCACGCTGCTCGCCATCACCGCGGCCGCGATGGCGCGCGATGAAGATGAGCGTCTGGCGAGCGTCACGCTGTTCGCCGCCCAGACCGAGTTCAGCGAGCCGGGCGAACTTGGTCTGTTCATCGACGAGGCGGAGATCAACCTGATCGATGCGATGATGTGGGCGCGCGGCTTTCTCGACAGCAGCCATATGGGCGGCGCCTTCCAGATGCTGCGGTCCAACGATCTGCTCTGGTCGCGCATCCTCTCGACCTATCTCATGGGCGAGCGCGAGCCGATGACCGACCTCATGGCATGGAACGCCGACGGCACCCGCATGCCCTATGCCATGCACGCGCAATATCTTCGGCGCCTGTTCCTCGACAATGACCTGTCCGAAGGGCGCTACGAGGCCGGCGGCCACCCGGTCTCGCTCTCGGGGCTGCGCATGCCGATCTTCATGGTGGGCACGGAAACCGACCATGTCGCGCCGTGGCGCTCGACCCACAAGCTCCACATGCTGACGGGCGCGGAGATCCGCTTCGTGCTGACGAGCGGTGGCCACAATGCCGGGATCGTCTCCGAGCCCGGGCATCCTCATCGCCATTATCGCATCGCGACACGGATGCAGGATGGCCCGGCGCCAGGTCCCGATGCCTGGCTGGAGCGGGCCGAGGTGCGCGAAGGGTCGTGGTGGCCGGAATGGAGTTCATGGCTTGGATCGCACTCGGGCGAGGCGGCGGCCCCACCGGCGATGGGCGCGCCCGAACGGAACTATCCGCCGCTCGGTGATGCCCCCGGGCGCTACGTGCTGGAGCGCTGAGCCATGGCCGCCGCCAACCTCATCGAGAACCGCACGTTCGACGAGATCGCCGTCGGCGATACGGCCAGCCTCACCCGCACGCTGTCCGCCGACGACATCCAGCTCTTCGCGGCGGTGTCAGGCGACGTGAATCCGGCGCATCTCGACCCTGTCTATGCCGAAACGGACATGTTCCACAGGGTCATCGCTCATGGCATGTGGGGCGCGGGGCTCATCTCGGCGATCCTGGGAACCGAGCTGCCAGGGCCCGGTGCGATCTATCTCGGCCAATCGCTTCGCTTCACCCGCCCGGTGGGCGTCGGCGACACCATCACGGCCTGCGTCACCGTCGCGCAGAAGCGCGCCGAGCATCATGTCATCGTTCTCGACTGCACCTGTGTGAACCAGAAGGGCGAGACCGTCATCAGCGGCCAGGCCGAGGTCAAGGCGCCCACCGAGAAAGTCAGCCGGCCCCGCATGCCGCTTCCCGACGTGCGGATCGCCAGCCACGACCGCTTCCGCCAGTTGATGGCGCGCGCCAAGGACGGATCTGCGTGCGTCACGGCCGTGGTCCATCCGTGCAGCGCCGACGCCATGCGCGCAGTGGCTGAGGCCGCCGACGCCGGCATCGTCGTTCCGATTCTCATCGGCCCTGCGGCGCGTATGACGAATGCGGCGAAGGACGCCGGTGTCGATATTGCGGCCTTCCGGGTGATCGACGTCCCGCACAGCCACGCCGCCGCCGCCGAAGCCGTCGCGCGCGTGCGGGCCGGCGAAGCCGCGCTGCTGATGAAGGGCTCGCTTCATACTGACGAGCTCATGGGCGCGGTCGTATCGTCCGACACGGGCCTTCGGACCGAACGCAGGATCAGCCACGCCTATGTGATGGACGTGCCCGGCTATCCGCGCCCGCTCATCATCACCGACGCCGCGATCAACATCGAGCCGACGCTTGAGGACAAGGCCGACATCGCGCGCAACGCGATCGACCTTGCCCATGTGATCGGGATCGAACAGCCCAGGGTCGCGATCCTCGCCGCCGTCGAAACGGTCAATCCGAAAATGCGCACCACATTGGATGCCGCGGCGCTCTGCAAGATGGCGGACCGGGGCCAGATCGAAGGCGCGCTGCTCGATGGCCCGCTCGCCCTCGATAATGCGATCAGCGAGGCGGCCGTGCGCGAGAAAAGTATCGTCTCGCCGGTCGCCGGCCAGGCGGACATCCTGCTGGTGCCCGATCTGGAGGCCGGCAACATGCTCGCAAAGCAGCTGACCTTCCTGGGCGGCGCCGATGCCGCAGGCGTGGTGCTCGGCGCGCGCGCTCCGATCATCCTCACCAGCCGGGCAGACAGCGTGCGCACGCGCCTCGCCTCCTGCGCGCTCGCGGTGCTGCTGGCGCGGGCTGCGACCAAGGCGGCTCCCGGCGTTGCGGGACAGCGCCGCGATGGCTGAAATCCTGTGCCTCAACGCCGGTTCGTCGAGCCTTAAGTTCGCGCTCTACGCCGAGCCGGGCACTGATGAGCCCTCTTTGCTGGCGAGCGGCAAGATCGAGAATATCGGCCTTGAGCCGCACCTGATCGCGCGCGATGCGAAGGGGGATGTCCTTGCCGAGCGGCGCTGGACGAAAGACGGCACGATCACGCACGAGACGCTGCTCGAGGATTTGCTGCGGGAGATCGAAGCCTCGGTCGGCGACGATCTGATCGCGGTCGGCCATCGGATCGTTCATGGCGGCACCGACTATTCAGCGCCGGCGCGGGTCGACGCGCCACTCCTCGCCGCGCTCGAGGCGCTTTGCCCACTGGCGCCATTGCATCAGCCCCATAATCTCGCCGCGGTCCGCGCCGTCTCCAGGCTGCGCCCCGCTGTGCTGCAAGTCGCCTGCTTCGACACCGGCTTCCATCATGGCCAGCCCCCGATCGCGACGCGCCTCGCGCTGCCGCGCGCGCTTGGCGAAGAGGGCATGCGGCGCTACGGTTTTCACGGCATCTCCTACGAATATATCGCGCGGCAGCTGCGTTCGATCGATCCCGATACAGGCGGTGGCCGCACGATCGCCGCGCATCTCGGCAACGGGGCCAGCCTTTGCGCGATGGCCGGGGGGCGCAGCATCGACACGACGATGGGGTTCACCGCGCTCGACGGGCTGGTGATGGGTACGCGCTGCGGCGCGCTCGACCCGGGCGCGGTGCTCTATCTTTTCCAGCAGAGGGGCATGACGGCGCGTGAAGTCGAGCATCTCCTCTACAGTGAGTCCGGCCTTTTGGGCGTGTCCGGCGTCTCCAGCGACATGCGCGCGCTTCTCGGCAGCGAAACGCCCGCCGCTGGGGAAGCGATCGAGCTCTTCGTCTGGCAGATCGCGCGCCAGGCCGGCGCTCTCGCGTCCTCGCTCGGGGGTCTCGACACATTCGTGTTCACTGCCGGGATCGGCGAGAATTCGCCTGAAATTCGCGCCCGCGTCGCCGGTCGGCTCGGCTGGCTCGGCGTGGACCTCGACGCGGACGCGAACCTCCGAGGAGATGCAGTCATCAGCGCGCCGTCCAGCCGTGTCGCCGTCCGCGTCATCCCGACCGATGAGGAAAGGATGATCGCTATCCACGCCGCCGATCTGCTGCGTGAGGAGCCGAAAGCATGAAACCTCTCGTCGATCTTACTGGCAAGCGCGGCCTGGTGATCGGTATCGCCAACGCGCATAGCATCGCGGCGGGTTGCGCCCAGGCCTTTCACGACTGTGGGGCGAGACTGGCGGCGACCTATCTCAACGGAAAGGCCGAGCCGTTCGTGGCGCCCGTCGCGGAGACCCTGGGAGTCGAATGGCTCGCCGCGTGCGATGTCCGGGTGCCGGGCGAAGTGGAGGCCCTGTTCGAGCGGGTGAAGTCCGAATGGGGCGGCCTCGATTTCCTGCTTCACTCGATCGCTTTCGCGCCGAAGGAGGATTTGCACGGCCGCGTCGTCGACAGCTCGGCCGAAGGCTTCGCGCTGGCGATGGACGTCTCGTGCCACAGCTTCCTGCGCATGGCGCGTCTCGCCGAGCCGCTGATGTCGGATGGCGGCCGCCTGCTGTGCGTCACCTTCTACGGGTCGGAGCGGGTGGTCGAGCACTACAACCTGATGGGGCCGGTCAAAGCGGCCCTCGAAAGCGCGACCCGCTATGTCGCGGCTGAGCTTGGCCCCAAGGGCATTCGCGCCCATGCGATCTCGCCAGGCCCGATCGCGACCCGCGCTGCCAGCGGCATCGACCGCTTCGACGAGCTGCTCGAACGGGCCGCGGCGACGGTCCCGCAGCACCAGCTCGTGACCATCGAGGATGTCGGAGGGCTCGCCGCCTTTCTGGTGAGCGATGCCGGCCGCCATATCACCGGCACGATCATTCCGGTCGATGGCGGTCAGCACCTGCTCGGCTAGGGCGGCTCGCCGCGATCGGGGGCTATCCTATTTGTCGCTGGTGGCCTGCTTCTCGCCGTCGCCCGGGCTTTTCTGCCCGAACCATGGTCCGACAATGGCAGCAAAGGCATCCAGCGCCCCGGGAGCCGTCGGAGCGCTCGCGACGGCCTGCCAGGCCTGCTGCCATTCCTCGAACGCCGATCTTGTGCCGGCAATCATATGCTCGCGGACCGTGGCCATGTCCTCGAACAGTGCCCGCGGTCCGGCCGGGCTGACCGCGCCGGCGTCCGACGTCTTGTCCGTCGCGCCCGCAATCGAGGCACGCGCCTCTTCGGCGAAGCGGCCGGCGGCGCGGTTGCCGACCTCGAGCGACTCTTCGCCACCTTTCCGGGCGACTTCGGCGAGCTTCAGCATCAGGCCGACATTCGCTTTGGCGAGCGCGGCGAGTTGATCAACGGGATAGGGCATGAAACGGTGAACCTTTCTCTTCGCGTTTGAGCTCTGGCATATCGGGCATAGCGCCCTGGCCTGAGGCCCATCGCGTCGCGCCGCCGTTATTCGGCGAGGCTGAATCAGAGAGAATCGGTAACTCTACGTATGCCGAATCTGCGGCTTGCCTGCGACGCTCAGCCAATGCACTTTTGGCTTGTCGTCCATGTCGTGCCCGCGGGCAGCGACTTCTACCCGTCCCGTCATGATCGCGGCACGGTCGGGCATGATTATGGTCTGACCCGGCAACCGGCATGGGCGTGATACCGTCCATAGCCAGGCTCGGCCGGATTGCGGCGCTGCGCGGTCCCGTCCTCGACGTCGAGTTCGACGAAGGGCCGCTGCCCGCGGTCAATGAAGCGCTGCGCGTCGATGCATCGTCAGGCCCGCTGGTCGCGGAAGTGCAGAGCCATATCGATGACCGCACCGTCCGCGCCGTCGCGCTTCAGCCGACCTCCGGTCTCGCTCGTAATGTCGGCGTGACGGCCTTGGGCGCCCCCATCGCGGTCCCGGTCGGAGACAAGGTTCTGGGGCGGCTCCTTACGCCGACCGGGCAGGTGGGTGACGGCGGCGCGCCGCTTGGGCCGGATGTTCCATTGAGGCCCATTCACCGCGCACCCCCGCCGCTCGAAGACCAGAACGCGGCGACGGCGATGTTCGAGACTGGCATCAAGGTCATCGATCTGCTCGCGCCGCTCGCCCAGGGTGGCAAGGCGGCGATGTTCGGGGGCGCGGGGGTGGGGAAGACCGTGCTGGTGATGGAACTCATCAACGCGATGGTCGCGCGCTATGAAGGTGTTTCCGTCTTTGCCGGCATCGGAGAGCGATCGCGCGAGGGCCATGAGCTGCTCACGGACATGCGCGGCTCGGGCGTGATCGACAAGACCGTGCTCGTTTTCGGGCAGATGAACGAGCCGCCGGGCGCGCGCTGGCGGGTAGGGCTGACCGCGCTCACCATCGCCGAATATTTCCGCGACGAGCAGAAGCGCAATGTCCTGCTGCTCATGGATAATGTGTTCCGCTTCGTCCAGGCCGGCAGCGAAGTCTCCGGCCTGCTCGGACGCATGCCTTCACGCGTCGGCTACCAGCCGACGCTGGCCAGCGAAGTGGCCGCGCTGCAGGAGCGCATCGCCTCGGTGCATGGAGCGGCGGTGACCGCGATCGAGGCGGTCTATGTGCCCGCCGACGATTTCACCGACCCTGCGGTCACCGCCATCTCCGCCCATCTCGACAGTTCCATTCTGCTCTCGCGCGCCATGGCGGCCGAAGGCATCTATCCCGCGGTCGATCCCCTGGGATCCTCGTCGATCCTGCTCGATCCGCAGGTCGTGGGCGATCATCATTACGCGCTCGCCCAGCAGGTCCGGGAGACGATCGCGCATTATCGCGAGCTCCAGGACATCATCTCGCTGCTCGGTATCGAGGAGCTGGGCCGCGAGGATCGGCTGATCGTCGGCAGGGCGCGGCGGCTGCAGCGCTTCCTGACCCAGCCCTTCATGGTGACCCAGGCCTTCACCGGGCAAGCCGGCCGTTCTGTGGGGCTGGCCGATACGCTGAAGGGCGTCGCGGCCATCCTGGCCGGCGCGACCGACGACTGGCCCGAGAGCGCCTTCTACATGGTAGGCGATATTGAAGAGGCACGCTCTCGCGTGGGGCAGGGCGCATGAAGCTGCGGATCACCGATCCGACCGCGATCCTCGTCGACACGGACGTCAGGTCGGTTCGCGCCGAGGATGCCAGCGGCAGTTTCGGCATCCTGTCGGGCCACGCCGATTTCCTGACCGCGCTTGGCGTCTCGATCGTCTCCTGGCGGGGCGCCGATGGCGCTCCAGGCTATTGCGCGGTGCGCAACGGCATTCTGACCGTAAGCCACGGCACGGGGGTCGCGGTCGCGACGCGCGAAGGCCATGTCGGCGATGACCTCGGAACGCTCGAGCATGACGTGCTCGCGCGCTACCGCGAGCGCGACGAGGGCGAACGATCCGAACGGACCGCGTCGGCGAAGCTCAGGATGCAGGCGATCCGCCATATGGTCGAGGCCCTGCAGGGTGGTGGCCGGGAGCTTGGTCTGTGACCGCGGACAAGCCCGAGCAGCCGATCGTCGAAGCCATCCGGACCCGCGCGGAACGGCGGCGGCTTGCGCAGCGGCTTCCTTCCGTCGCCCGCAATCTCGGCCAGATCGGCGTGCTCGGCTGGCAGATCGTCCTGCCCGCGCTGGTCGGTCTCGCGATCGGCCGCTGGCTCGACCACCGGCTGGATAGCGGCATCTTCTGGACCGCGCCGCTCCTGCTCGTCGGGCTCGCCCTCGGCTGCTGGTCGGGCTGGCGCTGGATGCACCGGCAATGAGCCAGCTCTCCCCCATCCTGTTCCTGGCCCTCGGATTTGCGGTCGGCCTCGCCCATTTCGCGGCCATCGCCAGAGAAGCCGACCTCGTCACCCATGGCGGCCCGGCATCGCGCGCGATCCTGCTCAGGCTCGGGCGTCTCGCCGTCACTATTCTGGTTCTCGTCATCGCCAGCCGGCAAGGGTGGCCGGCGCTTCTTGCCGCAACAACCGGCTTCATGGGCGGGCGCCAGATCATGCTCCACCGGCTCGGAGGCGCCCGATGAAATTCGCGTCACCACTTGAAAGCCATGTGCTGTTCGCGATCGGTCCGGTGCCGATCAGCCAGCCGGTCGCCACGACCTGGGGCATCATGGCCTTCCTTACAATCGGAAGCTGGCTGCTGACCCGCCGCCTTGCGTTACGCCCAACCCGAGCCCAAGCGGCGCTCGAGCTGGTCGTCGAGACCGTCGCCGGCCAGATCCGCGAGACGATGGAGGCGGAACCGCAGCGTTATCTGCCGCTGATCGGCACGCTGTTCCTGTTCCTGCTGGTCGCCAACTGGTCGTCGCTGATCCCCGGCGTCGAGCCGCCGACCGCGACCCTCGAAACCGACGCGGCGCTGGCGCTGATCGTCTTCGGCGCGACGCTCTGGTTCGGCGTCCGCGCGCTCGGGCCCAGGGCCTATCTCGCGACCTTCGCGCGCCCCTCGATCCTGCTCGCCCCGCTCAATATCGTCGAGCTCTTCACCCGCAGCTTCTCGCTGATGGTGCGCCTGTTCGGCAACGTCATGAGCGGCGTCTTCATGATCGGCGTCGTGCTGAGCCTCGCCGGGCTGCTCGTCCCGATCCCGCTCATGGCGCTCGAAATGCTGACCGGCGCGGTCCAGGCCTACATTTTCGGCGCGCTCGCCATGGTCTTTATCGGGAGCGCTATCAGCGAGAACGGCGCCCGCCCGCCATCCAAACAGGAGTCCCCCGCATGAACTGGATCCATCTCGCCAGCATCCTCGGAGCCGCTTTCGCGATCTCGATCGGCGCAATCGCCCCGGCGCTCGGGCAGGGCAGGGCCGTCGCCGCCGCGATGGACGCGATCGCGCGCCAGCCCGAAGCCGCCAACACCGTCTCGCGCACGCTGTTCGTGGGCCTCGCGATGATCGAGACGATGGCGATCTACTGCCTCGTGATCGCGCTGCTGCTGCTCTTCGCCAACCCGTTCGCCTGACATGCGGATCGACTGGTGGACGCTCGCGCTGCAGGCGGTCAATGTCCTCATCCTCGTGTGGCTGCTCGGACGCTTCCTGTTCCGTCCGGTGATGGATGCCATCGCTGCCCGCCAGGCATCGGCCCAGGCGCTGCTCGACGAAGCGCGGGAGGCAAAGGACCGGGCACAGGCCGAAGCGCAGGCGCTCAAAACGCAGAATGACGGCTTCGTCGCGGATGCGGCGGCTCGCCGCGCCGAGATCCGGACCGAGGCCGAAGCGGAGCGCCAGCGCCTCCTCGCGCAGGCCAGGCTCGAGGCGGACGCCGTCGTCGAGCAAGGCCATGCGGCGATCGATGCCGAACGCGGGCGGGTGGCGGCGCAGTGGCGGGAAAAGGCAGCGAACCTCGCCGCCTCGATGGCAGGCACGTTGCTCGCTCGTCTCCCGCCCGAGCAGACGGTGCAGGCCATGGTCGACGCGCTCAAGGCGCGGCTCGGAGACCTTTCCGAGGCGGATCGCCGCAGCCTGGCGGCCGCCGGGCCCGTCACCGTCGCGACGCCCGCGCCGCTGACGGCCGATCTGCAGACGCAGGTAGCGCGCGCGCTTGGCGAAATCCTGCCGGATACCGCGACCCCGATCTTCGCAGTCGATCCAGATCTCATCGCCGGCGCGGAGCTTCGCACGCCCCACGCCGTCGTGCGCAACAGCTGGCGCGCCGATCTCGACGCCATGGTTGAGAGCCTCAATGAAGACGATCATGCCCGGATCGCCTGAAGACTGGCTGACGCAGGCCCAGAGCTGCATCACGCGCGCCAATCTCGGGCCGCGTGTCGATGCAATTGGCCGGGTGGAATCGATCGGCGACGGCGTTGCCATGGTCTCGGGCCTTCCGGACGCGCGCCTCGACGAATTGCTCTATTTCGCCCGGGGCCAGACCGGATTCGTCCACACGCTCGACCGGGACCGGATCGGCTGCGTGCTGCTCGACGATGCCGCCCAGGTGGAGGCAGGAGACACCGTAACCGGCTCGGGCGAGGTGGTGCGCGTGCCGGTTGGCGAGGCATTGCTTGGCCGAGTCGTCGATCCGCTCGGCCGTCCGCTCGATGGGGGCGCGCCGATCCGGGCCAGGCGCTTCGATCCTGTCGAACGGCCGGCGCCGGCGATCATCGAACGCGACCTCGTCGTCCAGCCGGTGCAGACCGGCACGCTCGCAATCGATGCGATGTTCGCCATCGGCCGGGGGCAGCGCGAACTCATTCTCGGCGACCGCGCCACAGGCAAGACGGCGCTCGCGGTCGACACGATCATCAACCAGCGCACCAGCGACATGATCTGCGTCTATGTCGCGATCGGCCAGAAAAGCTCGGCGGTCGCGCGCGTGGTCGACCAGGTGCGGCGGCATGGCGCGCCGGACCGCACCATCTTCGTCGTGGCGAGCCCCGCCGCGGCGCCGGGGCTGCAATGGATCGCGCCGTTCGCGGGCTTCACGATGGCCGAGTATTTTCGGGATGGTGGCGGCCATGCGGTGGTGGTGCTCGACGATCTCACCAAGCATGCCGCGACCCATCGCGAGATCGCCCTGCTGACCGGACAGCCGCCCGGGCGCGAGGCCTATCCCGGCGACGTCTTTTTCCTCCATTCCCGCCTGCTCGAACGTGCGGCGCGTCTCTCGACGGAGAAGGGGGGCGGTTCGCTCACGGCTCTGCCGATCGCGGAGACCGATGCCGGCAACGTCAGCGCCTATATCCCGACCAATCTGATCTCGATCACCGACGGTCAGATTATTCTCGACGCGAAGCTGTTCGCGCAGGGGCACAAGCCCGCCATCGATGTGGGCACGAGCGTGAGCCGGGTCGGCGGCAAGACGCAGCTTCGCGTCCTGCGCGACGCGAGCGGGACCATGCGCCTCGACTATGCGCAGTTCCTCGAGCTCGAGATGTTCACCCGCTTCGGCGAGCAGCCCGAGCCGCGTGTCCGCGCCCAGATCGAACGCGGCAAGCGCTTGCGCGCCTTGCTCGTGCAACCGCTGTCGAGTCCACTACGGGTCGTCGACCAGGTGGCGCTGGTCGTGGCGCTCGGCGAAGGGTTGCTCGATGGCATGGCGGTCTCGGAGATATCGTCGCTCCGCACGCGGCTGCCCGCCTGGATCGACGATCACGTCCCCGATCTATGCGCGCAGATCGAGCGGACTGGACAGATCGACACCGCGCAGCGGTCCGCTCTGATGACGACGGTGAAAGCGCTGATCGAAAGCCAGCCGGCCGGTTCTGCATCATGAGCGATCGCCTCGCCGAGATCGGCCAGCGGATCGAGACCGTCCGCCAGCTCGGTGCGGTGGTCAACGCCATGCAGGGCATCGCCGCGCAGCGGGCGCATCAGGCGCGCGCGCTGCTGCCTGCGGTGCGACGCTATGCGGAGACCGCCCGCACCGCCATTGGCCAGGCGCGCCGCCTTGACGAGCCACTGGCGCGTTTTCCGGCGCGGGCGGTCGGTGGTGCGAGAGGCGGCCTTATCCTGTTCGGTGCGGAGCAAGGCTTTGCCGGGGCCTTTCCGGAGCAGCTGCTCGACGGCGCCGCGGCCGACATGCAGGACAGGCATATTCTTCTGATTGGCGCGCGCACGGCCACGCTTGCGGCCGAGCGCGGTCTGCGCATCGCATGGAGCGCGAGCATGCCGAGCAAGGCCGATGCGCTGCCCGCACTCGCGACAAGCATCATCGACGCGCTGTACGACTATCTGGACGAGGTCGGCGCGGTGCCCATCACCATGGCTTATCCGGTCTGGAGCAGCGGCAAGGGCGTCTCGATCGTGCGCGCGAGCCTCCTGCCGCTCGACCTCGACACTTTCCCCGCGTCCACGGCGGATTTGCCGCCGCTCGTCAATATCAACGCGGCGGACCTTATCGGCGACCTGACCGCGGAATATGTCTTCGCCCACATCTGCGCGGCTGCGGTCGAGACGTTCGTCGCCGAGAATGAGGCACGGCTGCGCACCATGGCGACCGCCCGCAGCCACATCGATCGCAAGGGCGAGGCCCTGCGCCTCGAGGAGCGCCTCACGCGTCAGGATCAGATCACCAGTGAAGTCGTCGAACTGAGCGGCGGGCGACATCGGCGAGAATGAATGCAGGGCAGGCATTTCTGCTGTTCAGCAAGAAACCGCAGAACCGCCATTGTCGTCGGGATCAAGGATGGAGTTGAGCATGCACTATAGTAGCGGGAACTACGAAGCTTTCGTGCGGCCCCGCAAACCTGAGGGCGCTGACAGGAAGACGGCCTGGTTCGTCGGCTCGGGTCTTGCGGGACTGGCAGGCGCGGCGTTCCTGATCCGCGACGGCGGCGTCGCCGGCGAGCATATTACCATCCTTGAGGAGCTGCATGTTCCCGGCGGCGCGCTCGACGGCCTCGACGTCCCCGAAAAGGGGTTCGTCATCCGCGGAGGGCGCGAGATGGAGGAGCATTTCGAATGCCTCTGGGATCTCTATCGCTCGATCCCTTCGCTGGAGATCGAGGATGCGAGTGTGCTCGACGAATTCTACCGGCTCAACAAGGACGATCCCAATTTTTCGCTTCAACGCGTGACGCAGAACCAGGGCCAGGATGTGCCCGACAAGGCTTTGCTGACACTCGGCGGTCGCGCGCAAAAAGATCTGATCTCCGTCTTCCTCGCGACGCGGGAGGAGATGGAGAACAAGCGGATCAACGAAGTCTTCGGCGATGATTTCCTCAGGAGCAATTTCTGGCTCTACTGGCGCACCATGTTCGCCTTCGAGGAATGGCATTCCGCGCTCGAGATGAAGCTCTATCTGCATCGCTTCATCCACCATATCGGCAGTCTGGCGGATTTTTCCTCGCTCAAGTTCAACCGCTACAACCAATATGAATCGATGGTCCTGCCGTTGGTCAAATGGTTGCAGGATCGCGGTGTCAGATTTCGCTACGGCGTCGAGGTCACCGACGTCGATTTCGACATCCAGCCCGGCCGCAAGCAGGCGACCCGGATTGCCTGGATCGAAAACGGCGTCGAAGGCGGCGTCGATCTCGGCGCCGATGATCTCGTCTTCATCACCATCGGATCGCTGACCGAAAATTCCGACAATGGCGATCATCATACACCGGCCAGGCTGAATGAGGGGCCGGCGCCGGCCTGGGACCTGTGGCGCCGGATCGCGGCCAAGGACCCGGCCTTTGGTCGTCCCGACGTGTTCGGATCGCACATCCCGGAAACCAAATGGGCGTCGGCGACCATCACCACGCTCGACGCGCGCATTCCGGCGTACATTCGCAAGATCGCCAGGCGCGATCCGTTCAGCGGCACGGTGGTGACTGGCGGCATCGTCACGGTCAAGGACTCGAGCTGGCTGCTGAGCTGGACGGTCAGCCGGCAACCCCACTTCAGGAAACAGCCGAAGGACCAGATCGTCGCCTGGTTCTATGCCTTGTTCGTCGACCGGCCGGGCGACTATGTGAAGAAGCCGATGCAGGACTGCACGGGCGAGGAGATCACGCAGGAATGGCTTTATCATCTCGGCGTGCCGGTCGAGGACATCCCCGGCCTCGCCGCGACGGGGGCGAAGACCGTGCCGGTGATGATGCCCTACATCACCGCCTTCTTCATGCCGCGCCAGGCCGGCGACCGGCCGGACGTGGTGCCCGAGGGCGCGGTCAACTTCGCCTTTGTCGGCCAGTTTGCCGAGTCGAAGCAGCGTGATTGTATCTTCACGACGGAATATTCGGTGCGCACGCCGATGGAGGCCGTCTACACCCTGATGAAGGTCGAACGCGGCGTGCCGGAAGTGTTCAACTCAACCTATGATATCCGCACGCTTCTGGCCACAATCGGGCCGCTCAGGGATGGCAAAGGGATCGACATTCCCGGCCCGTCCTTCCTGCGCAAGCTGTTGATGAAGAAGCTTGAAGGCACAGAGATCGCCCAGCTGTTGGAAGAGTTTCATCTCCTTTCGCGATAGCAATCAAGCGCGACCCTTCGCCTGGGCTCACGAAAATTCCGCCAAAAGCTGATGAACAACGTCGATGCATCCCGGCAGGCACTATGTCCGCGCCATCAGGTGACACGCAGAGATTCAACCGCAGCAGCCCTGGCCGCCTTTACCTACAGCGGCCTTCCCATTCCAGCCGCAAAGGCGATCCGCAAGGTTTCGGCAAGGGTACGGACTCCAAGCTTGGACATGATGCTCGCGCGATGGACTTCGACCGTCCGTGAAGAAATGCCCAGATCATAGGCGATGGTCTTGTTCGGAAGGCCTTGCGCAAGGCCTTCGAGAACATCCCGTTCGCGCGGTGTCAGTAGATCGACCTGTCGGCATGCCTCGGCTTCTTCGAGAGCGCGCCCCTCGGCCGTGTCGATGCGCGCGAACGCTCGGTCTATCGCATCGAGCAGCAGCGCCCGTTCGATAGGTTTGGCCAGGAAATCGACAGCACCCGCCTTCATCGCTTGGACAGCAAGCGCAATGTCTCCGTTGCCGGTCAGCATCACGACTGGCATGCTTATATCCATCTGCGTCAGCGCTGCCTGAACCTGTAGACCGTTCATGTCCGGCATGTGCATGTCGAGAACGATGCTACCTCTTTCAGCTTCATCTGCAATTTTCAGAAAGTCGACTCCCGAGCCATAGGTCTCGACGGCAAATCCCGCTGTCCTTAATGTGAATCCTACAGCTTTCCTGATTGTTTCTTCGTCATCAATGACATGAACGACGCGCTTGCTCTCCATGGCCCCCCGGACGTGTTGGCATTGCTGCGCACCCCAGCGGGCACAGCTTCAAAGGGGAGACCTTCTACGGGTAGGACCATGGTCCAAGGTCAAGGCCGAAATACCGCCGCATCACAACAGGCAAGGCAGGTGCTCGGCGAGAGGGGGGTAAGCGACCCGGCATCATGTGCCGAACTTTGCGAGATGACCGCTCTTGCGAACGGGGCGGCGCTCCCTCTGGTCTCCCGGCGGCAAGGCGCCGCAAGACGCTGCCGCCGGGAGTGGGCACGCCTCTTGGGGGATGAGCGCGCTGGTTGCTCCTAAGCTCGACGCGTCATGTTGTCATGGCAAGAAGCTGATAATCGCTATTCTGTGTCAGCAGCGCGCCGTAACGCCGATGTCCGGGGCGGATCGCAGCTCCGCTCGCGCGCCGCTACGGCACGGCGAATCCGATTCAGCACGAACCGGTGATCATAGGGTTTTGAGATCGAAGGCTGATCATCGCAGAGATCGCCCGCCTTCCGTGTCGCAGTTTCGATATTCCCGGCGAGGATGGCACCGATACCGGGTTGTTCCTGACGAACCAAGGATGCCAGGCCCGCGCCGCGCTCAGCGCGATCGAGCCAGCGCAGCGCTGCCATCACATCGTCGACCGGCACCGGGATGCTGGCGGGCGACGGAGGGCCGGTTGGCCCTCGACGGCGGAGCGATCGGACGCCCAGGATGCAAGGATGGCGGGCTTCACTTCGGGCTCAAGCTGCGGGTGCCGAGCAACGATGAAGGGATCAAGGAACGAGCGTGTGTGCGACATGACATATCCTCCTTTCCTGCCGCGACTTTCTCCGAAAGCGGAGTTCCCGGAAGATTGGTTCGGACTCGCTTAGGTTCAATGAATGGGAATGCGCCCGGCGTTTGCCGGGCGTTCGTTTTCATCGTGCATTGAGCATTGAGTACTGAAGAACTGACGCGCAGCGCACCGTTCAGATCCCGCGGCGAACGGACTCCGCAATCGCCGGCATCACGTCGATATCATTCGAAGTATGTGCAACAGCGTTCGTGCTGACGATCCTCTCGACGAGCCCACCCAGGACTTGCGCTGCATCGCCGGCGAAAAGCGGATGCACGACCACGCAATCCGGTCGCGTGAACCCCATGTCGACCAGCTGGCGCGCCGCCTCGGCGAGGGTTCGGCCGGATGAGGCGATATCGTCGACCAGCACCGGCTGGCGATCGAGAAACGCTGGGGCATTCGGAATCGAGATGGTGACGTCACGGTCGCCGGACCGGATTTTCTCGCACACGAGAAACGGAGCATCGGCATCGGCCGCCACCTGCGAGACCCACTGTTCGCTTTCCAGGTCCGGACCGATGATCAGCGGACGAGCGACATTGCGCTTGATCCACGAGGCCAGAAGCGGCGCGGCATGAACGACCTGGGTCGGGATGCGGTAGATTTCCGACAACGCATGATAGCGATGGAGATGCGGATCAACCGTCACCAGCCAGTCGAGATGGCGAGACAGGATCGCGGCAAAGGTTCGCGACGTCACCGCCTCGCCGGGATGGAAGCGAATGTCCTGGCGCATGTAAGCGAGGTAGGGGGCGACGAGCCCGATCCTGCGAGCGCCCAGATCGCGCGCGGTGTCGGCTGCGAACAGCAGCGGCAACAGCTTGGCGTCCGGATGATCGAGACTGCACAGCAGGATGACCTCGCGGTCGCTGATGTCGCTTACGACCCTGAGATAGGTTTCCCCGTCAGGAAACTGACGATGCTCGATCGTGCCGACCTCTGCATCGAGCGCGGCGGATAGCGGCTGTGCCAGGGCCTCGCTGCCAGACAGCGCGAACAGCACGGGACGGTTCATAGCGCTTCAATCCCGAAGATCGGCCCGTCGCTCACCGCATAGGCCGCCGCATAGTCGAGCTCGCCCGGGCTCTCGGCATGAATGGTGCACAAGGGAGCCCCGGCATCCACCATCTGGTTCAGCCGACACTGCAGCGCGACGCCGGCGGCCTTGGCCATCGGCGCGCCGGCAAGCTTCGCGACCGTCGCGAGCTTGCGATTGTCGATACTCACCAGGCGGCCGCTATAGGGAGCGATCATATCCTGTTGGAACCGGGCGACCGGTGGAGCCCGCATGCCGCCCTGCGCTTCGCAGATACGTTGGAACTTGGCCCAGGCCCGGCCGCTTTCGAGGCACGCCCGCGCACGCGCATAACCTTCGCGGGCCGGGGCTGCGTCCGCGAGCTCAAGCAGTCCTCCCGCCAGCTCGCAGGCCCGGTGGGCGAGATCCTCGGCGCCCGGCTGCCCCTGGAGCACGGCAAGGATATCCTGCGCCTCGAGCGCCGGACCGATGCCCCGTCCGATCGGCTCGGCGCCGGGGCCGCGCATCACGCGCGTGCGAAGCCCGAAGGCTTGGGCGACCGAGCTCAGCGCGCGCTCGAGCGTGTCGGCGGCATCGGCGCCGCGTACCTTCGCCGTCGGCCCAACCGGGATGTCGATGACCAGATGGGTCGCACCGGCCGCGATTTTCTTGGACAGCACCGAGGCGACCATCTGCCCGACGGCATCGATATCGAGCACCCGTTCCACGCCGATGATCACATCGTCGGCCGGACTGAGATTAACGGCGCCGCCCCAGGCGATGCAGCCGCCTTCGCGCTCGACCACTTTGCGGATTGCGGAAACGTCGAGGTCGACAGGGGCCAGCACCTCCATCGTGTCCGCCGTGCCGGCCGGCGAGGTGATCGCCCGCGACGATGTCTTCGGCATGATGAGGCCCTCGGCGGCCATGATCGAGACGATGATCGGCGTGGTGCGATTGCCCGGCAATCCACCGACGCTATGCTTGTCGACGATGACCTCTTCGGGCCACTGCAATCGCTCGCCGACATCGACCATCGCCCTGGTCAGGCTGATCGTTTCGTCCGTATCGAGCGGGACCGCTGAGCAGGCCGTGACGAACGCCGAGAGATGGACATCGCTATAGCGTCGCTCGGCGATGTCGGTGATGATCGCTGAAAAAGCCCCATCGGAAAGCCGATTGCCATAGACGCGCCGACGCACGTCGCTGAGCGAGGCGAGAGGCTGGGCGTGCGCGATCTCGACCGGATCGCCGTCACTGACGCCGAGCCGCTGCCAAGCGGATTCGGACAGGCCGATCTCGCCTGGCGCTGGAGCCTCCGCGGAACTATGCAGCAGCGAGACGACGATTTCCCGCCCGCCGGCGCGCAGCGCAACTTGCGCGCGCGACGCGAGACCTTCCGAGCGGCAGACCGGACAGTCGTGGCGCATGACCGCGATCTGATCGCTTCCGGCAGCCGACAGGCCGATGCGGTGTGCCCGCAGCGTCGTCGCGACAGGCTCTGCTTCGGCGTCCTCGATAATCCCGGGCTTCATGCGAGCATGCCCCAGCTACCCAGCGCCGGTACGCTGCATGCCCAGCCCAGCTCCTCCGAGACGCGCTTTGCCAGAACCTGGGCGCCGGTCGGCTCGCCATGGGTGACATAGACATGGCGTGGGGCCTCGTGCAGAGACCCGAGCCAGCGCATCAGCTCGTCACTGTCGGCATGGGCCGAGAGCATCGTCAGGTTGGCGACCTCGGCTTCGACCGGGATATACTCACCGTGGATCTTGATCGTCCGGGCGCCTCCGATCATGGCGGCGCCGCGGGTGCCCGCCGCCTGGAAGCCCGAGAAGAGGATGAGGTTCTTCCCATCCGGCGCGAAGCGCTTGAGATGGTGGAGCACGCGGCCGCCCGTCGCCATTCCACTGGCCGAGATGATGACCTTAGGGGCGGGGTTGGCGGTGAGTTCTTTGGATTCTTCCACTTCGCGCACATAGTGCGCGACCCCGCACGCCGCTTCACACTCGGCGCGTGTCAGGCGATGCTCGTCCATGAAATCGCACATCAGCCCGCTCGCGTTGATCGCCAGCGGGCTGTCGAGGAAGATCGGGATGTCGCGCAGACGGCCTTCGGCGCGCAGCCGGGAAAAATGGTAGAGCAGGGACTGGACGCGGCCCACGGCGAAGGCGGGGATCACCACGGTCCCGCCACGCTTGACGCACCGTTCGACATGGTCCCCCAGGGTCTTGGTCGGATCGACCTGTTCGTGGCGGCGATCGCCATAGGTGGATTCCACGAGGACATAATCGGCACGGGCAGGTGGCTCGGGATCCTTCATGACTGCGTCGCCATAGCGCCCGACATCACCTGAGAAGAGGATCGTGCGGCCCTTCCAATCGATCTCGATCGAGGCGGCGCCGAGGATGTGGCCGGCGCGATGATAGCGCGCCCTGATGCCGTCCGCGATCGGGTGCCACGCCCCGAACTCGACCGTGCGGAACAGCTGCAGCGCAAGGCGGGCGTCAGCCTGCGTGTAGAGCGGCAGCGCGGGCTGGTGCCTGGAAAAGCCGTGGCGATTGGCGAACTCCGCATCCTTTTCCTGGAGGTGCCCGCTGTCGGGGAGCAGAAGCTCGCACAAAGCTTCGGTCGCCCGGGTGCTGAGGACGGTCCCGTCCCAGTCAAGGCGCGCCATGCGTGGCAGCGCGCCGGAATGATCAAGATGCGCGTGCGTCAGCAGCAACAGGCCGACATCGGCAACCTCGGGCGCGATCGGCGCCCAATTGAGGCGGCGCAAATCCCTCGGACCCTGGAACAGGCCTGAATCGACCACGACCTGCGTATCGCCGTCGTCCACCAGATAGCGCGACCCTGTCACCGTTTCCGATGCGCCGAGGAACGCGACGCCAAGGCCGTCGGCAGGTCGCGTGGCGAGGTCGATCCTTGCTTCCCGTTCGAGCAGGTTCACCCCGACATGGCCGCGGGAATGATGCTTTTTCCTTTTCTTGTGCATGAACTCTGGCCTGCCTCTCACGCTTATTGTCCTTAGCGCAGCATTGGTGGACGACCAGCGCACGCCTATACGCAAAAGCCGCAGAATGACGGCCGCGTCATGACCACTGCGTAACGCCGATAGGGATGGTGAGGTTTGTGAACCAGCCGGCATCGCCTTCTTGGGCGAATGACGGACTTCGGTCTCTACTTATACCTTGCTCCCGGGACTCGGATCTATGCTCGCAAGACATTGGCGAGAGAAGAGCGGCATATGGACGGGCATGACCATCGCATGCGCAAGCGTGGAAAGATCGTTTTGATCGGCTTCCTGCTAGTCGCGGGCTTTTTCCTCATCACCGAGCACACCGCACATTTCCTGGGTGTGTTGCCCTATCTGATCCTGCTCGCCTGTCCGCTCATGCACCTGTTCATGCATCACGGTCATGGCGGCCATCAGCATGGCCATGACCAGATGCCGGGTGCTGTCCCGACCGGACTGCCTGCGAATTCGAACGAGCGCGTGGAAGGGGGGCCGCGATGACGCATACCGATTATGGCTATGGTCTTTGGGGGCTGGCGCTGGTCAACGCCTCCGTGTTCATCCTATTCGCGTACAGCTTCTTCAAACCCGCCACCGGGCGCGACTGGCGCAGCTTCGGCGCATTCAGCGCATTCATCGTTGCACTCTTCGCCGAAATGTATGGCTTCCCGCTCACCATCTTCTTGCTCTCGGGTTGGCTCCAGTCGCATTTCCCCGGCCTCGACTGGTGGAGCCACGATGCCGGCCATCTGCTCGAGATGATGTTCGGCTGGAGGGTCAACCCACATTTTGGCCCGTTCCATCTTGCCAGCTTCGTGCTGATCGGCGCGGGCTTCTGGCTGATCTCGGCCGGATGGGCGCCGCTTCACGCAGCCCAGCGCGTTCACAAGCCCGCAACGACGGGAATCTATGCCAAGGTTCGCCATCCGCAATATATCGGGTTCATCCTCGTGATGCTCGGATTTCTGCTGCAATGGCCGACGTTACTGACGCTCGCCATGTTTCCGGTGTTGGTGGTGATGTATATTCGCCTTGCCCGGCATGAGGAGAAGGCGGCGCTCGCGGAATTTGGCCAGGCATATCGTGCGTATATGGACCGCGTACCCGCCTTTGTTCCGCGGCTACGTGGTCGGTCGGCTCGTTTCTCCGACTCCAACCCCGCTCGGGGGGAGGCGGCAGGTAAGGCGATGAGGCCCGAAGAGCAAGCTCCGCCGCGCCGAGGCTGAGGGGTTGGACGCTTCGCCGCGTATTATATTCGAACGGTGACGCACGCATCAGGCGCGTTGCACTGCGGTACTTTGATTTGTCGGGAGTAGCTTCACTTGATTTGGCGGATCGCGTGACATGAAATCCGTCGTGGTGCCCCAGAGTCGTCCCTCATCGGACCTTCGCGCATCGGCAAATCGTGATGTCAAAAAGCGCCTTCCCTCATCTGCTCTTCACTGGGACGAAGACGTACCAAGGCAGTGGTGGTCACAAGTTCGGCCGCTCGCCGCCGCCGTTCGCGCACGCCCTCCGCAATTGTCCATGAGCGGGTCGGCGACCCTCCAAGCACCGCCAAGCCGGGCCCGACGGAACCGCGAACGGCGTAGCTGACTCAGTCCGGCCGTGCGCCTTTTAGGGTGAGAAAGTAACTGGATGTGCATCGAGTCAGAAAGACAGCTTTTTCAAGCGATAGACCCTGCGGCGGCCGACGCGATATTCCATACATTGAGTGCCCGATGGGTGTTGCACATCCTGGTAGCCCTGAGCAAAGACGAGCTGCGATTTACATCCATTCGTCGAGCCATACCGAAAATCAGCGCTAATGTGCTCACGGTCCGCCTACGGGAATTGGAAGGCGTATCTCTGGTCTCGCGAATGATGTCGCCACCGCCTGAATCCTATCAACTCTATGGCTTGGGGCCATTGGCGCATGAACCGCCCCGGGATTGCCGGAGGCCATTCGGCTTAAATTATGCGGCGATCG
>NZ_JBMDKK010000029.1:0-28653 GCF_057809675.1 Sphingomonas sp. FG14
CTGTTGGTAACATTGGTGGTCGGGTGGGGAGGCGGGGCGGGTGGTTTGAGTCGCGATCAACGCGACCTGGTATTAGATATTCGTGGTCGCATCGTTTTGCGGAGAACCGGTTCCCGCTTTTCCGCACGATGCTTAATCCCCATCGGGCGTCCCGATCGTCAGCCCCGTCCATCTGGCGACGAAGGCGTACATGTCCGCGCTTTCCTCGATCAGCTTGTCGGTGGGCTTGCCCGATCCATGGCCCGCGCGCGTCTCGATGCGGATCAGGTGCGGTTTCGCCCCGATGTTGGAGGCTTGCAGCTTCGCCGCATATTTGAAGCTGTGGCCGGGGACGACGCGATCGTCGGTATCGGCGGTGGTCACCAGGATCGCGGGGTAATCCACGCCGCCGCGGATATTGTGATAGGGCGAATAGGCATAGAGGGTTCGGAAATCCTCCTCCTTTCCGGGATCGCCATAGTCATCCACCCAATAGCGGCCGGCGGTGAAGCGATCGAAGCGCAGCATGTCCATCACGCCGACGGCGGGCAGCGCCGCCGCGAACAGGTCCGGCCGCTGGTTGACGACCGCGCCTACCAGCAGCCCGCCGTTCGAACGCCCCTCCGCCGCGAGCTTGCCGGGCGCGGTGATGCCCTGGGCGATCAGATATTCGCCGGCGGCGATGAAATCGTCGAAGACATTCTGCTTGTTCTGGAGGCGGCCGGCATCGTGCCATGCCTTGCCATATTCGCCGCCGCCGCGAAGATTGGCGATCGCGAACACCCCGCCCTGCTCGATCCAGGCGAGCCGCGTGGCGGAAAAGCCGGGGGTCTGCGAGGCATTGAAGCCGCCATAGCCGTAGAGCACCGTCGGCGCGCCGCCCGCCGGCATCGCGCCCTTGCGCCGGATCACGAACACCGGGATCCGCGTCCCGTCCTTCGAGCTGTAGAAATGCTGGACCGTCTCGAACCGGTCGGGATCGAACGCGGTCTTCGGACGCGCGAACACCTCCGCGATGCCCGTCGCGGTATCGAAGCGATAGATGGTCGGCGGCGTGGTGTAGCTGGAGAAGCTGTAGAAGGTCTCGGGATCGCCCACCTTCCCTCCAAAGCCCGCCGCGGTGCCGATGCCCGGCAGCCGCACGTCGCCCGCCGGGCGGCCGTCGAGATGGACCATCTCCGCATCCGATTTCGCGTCACCCAGATAGGAGAGCACGATCTTCGCGCCGACGATCGATGCGCCCACCAGCGTTTCGGGCCGTTCGGGCACGATGGCCACGGGCTTGCGCCTGGGGCTGGCCGCGTCGAGCGTCACGATGCGCTGGCGCGGCGCGCCCTGGTTGGTCACGAAATAGAAGCTGGGGCCGACATTGCCGATCATCGCCCAGTTATATTCGAGCCCCTTTACCAGCGCGGCCGGCTTCGCATTGGGCCTGGTCAGATCGAGCACGTGCAGCTCGTAGCGGGAATCGGTGCCTTCGGACGATGTGATCAGCAACCAGCGCCCGTCATCGGTCACCTGCGCGCGATGGCCCAGGCGCGGGCGATCCGGCGTCGCGTAGATCAGCCGGTCCTCCGCCTGCGGCGTGCCGATGCGGTGGAAATAGACCTTCTGGTTGAGGTTGGTCGATTGATAGGTCTTTCCGTCCTCGGGTGCCGCGAAGCGCGAATAATAGAAGCCGCTGCCGTCCGCCGCCCAGGAAAGCGGCGAGAATTTCACCCATTTGACCTCGTCGTCGAGCGTCCTGCCGTTCGCGACGTCGAGCAGCTTCACCGTCCGCCAGTCCGTGCCGCCATCCTGGATCGCATAGGCGAGCATGGCGCCATCGTCCGACGCGGTCCATTCGCCGAGCGCGGTGGCGCCGTCCTTCGCCCAGCCATTGGGATCGATCAGCACGCGCGCAGGGCCGGCCAGCCCCTACCGCACCCACAGCACCGACTGGTTCTGAAGCCCGTCATTGCGCATGTAGAAATAGCGGTTGCCCGCCTTGCGCGGCACGCCCAGCCGCTCGAAATCGGTGAGCGCGCGCATCCGCGCCTTCAGCACGTCGCGCCCCGGCAGCGTCTTCAGATAGGCGTTGGTCGCCGCGTTCTCGCGCTCCACCCATTGCCGCACCCTGGGATCGGTGCGCACGTCGTTTTCCAGCCAGCGATAGGGATCGGCCACCGGCACGCCGAACTGCGTTTCCACCACCGGCACCGTCGCGGTCTCGGGATAGCCATAGCCGCCGGTATCGGCGGCGGACACGGGCATGCCGAACATCAGAAGAGGCAGAAGGAAGAAAGGCGCGGCGCGCATCAAGTGTCGTCTCCAGAACATCCGTCCGGGAGCGTAGAGCAATTCAGGGTCCGGAATCCACCATTCGACGTTAACGATTCCGCCGGTCCGCAACGAAAAAGGGCCCCGCGTTTCCGCGAGGCCCCTTCACATTCGGGCTATTGCCAGACCGGCTCAGGCCGCGTCGGCATAGTCGTCGTCGTTCAGCACCGGGCCGGAATCCTGGCCCTTGGCGCTGACGTCGCGATCGACGAGCTCGATATAGGCGACCGCCGCCGCGTCCGAGGCGCGGAAGCCGGCCTTGATGATGCGGGTATAGCCGCCGTTGCGATCCTTGTAGCGATCGGCCAGCACCTCGAAGAGCTTCTTGAGCTGGGTGTCGTCGAGCAGCCGGGCATGCGCCAGGCGACGGTTCGACAGGCCGCCCTTCTTCGCCAGCGTGATCAGCTTCTCCACATAGGGGCGAAGCTCCTTCGCCTTGGCGGTGGTGGTCAGGATCTGCTCATGCTTGATGAGCGCCGCCGCCATGTTGCGGAACAGGGCCGCGCGATGGGACGAGGTACGCTGCAGCTTACGGCCGCCGACGCGATGACGCATGGTAATCTTCCTTCAGTTCGTTCGGGGGCCGTATAACGAACCCATCAAAGTGGCACTTCGATGGGGAGTCGCTGGTACCCCGGACCAGGCGGTGTGAAACGGGCCACCGCCGAAAACCCTTGAAATCGTCTCGTCATTCCGGCCTTTGCCGGAATGCGAAGCCGGAAATCCGGGTCGAAGCCGGGCTTCGACCCGATGGGCGTCAGCCCATGATCTCCTGTTCCAGCTTCTTGGCCATTTCCTCGATATTCTCGGGCGGCCAGCCGGGGATTTCCATGCCCAGGCGCAGGCCCATGCTGGAAAGCACTTCCTTGATCTCGTTGAGCGACTTGCGGCCGAAATTCGGCGTGCGCAGCATCTCCGCCTCGGTCTTCTGAACCAGATCGCCGATATAGATGATGTTGTCGTTCTTGAGGCAGTTCGCCGAACGGACCGACAGTTCCAGCTCGTCCACCTTCTTGAGCAGGTAGCGGTTGATCTGGTTGGTGTCGCTCTCGCCTTCCGAAGCGGAGGGCGCGGCCATGCCGATCGGCGCCGAGGACTGGATCATCTGATCGTCGAAATGGACGAAGAGCTGAAGCTGGTCCTGCAGGATGCGCGCGGCATAGGCCACGGCGTCCTCGGGCGTCACGGTGCCGTCGGTGTCGATGTTCAGCGTGAGCTTGTCGAAGTCCAGTTCCTGGCCGACGCGGGTGTTCTCCACCTTGTACGCCACCTGGCGGACGGGCGAATACAGCGCGTCGATCGGGATCAGGCCGATCGGGGCGTCAGCCGGACGGTTGGCGGCGGCGGGCACATAGCCCTTGCCGACATCGGCGGTCAGCTCCATGTTGAGCGTCGCGCCCTCGTCGAGGTGGCAGATCACCAGATCGGGGTTCATCACCTCGATATCGCCCGAGACCGAGATCATGCCGGCGGTCACTTCCGCCGGGCCGGTCGCGGAAAGCTGGAGCCGCTTCGGGCCTTCGCCTTCCATCTTGAGCGCGACCTGCTTCACGTTCAGCACGATGTCCGTCACGTCCTCACGCACGCCGGCGAGGCTGGAGAATTCGTGGAGCACGTTCTCGATGCGGATCGAAGTCACCGCGGCGCCCTGGAGCGACGAGAGCAGCACGCGGCGCAGCGCGTTGCCGAGCGTCAGGCCGAAGCCGCGCTCCAGCGGCTCGGCGACGAAGGTCGCCTTGCGCTTGCTGTCTCCGCCTGCTTTCTTCTCGAGGCCATTGGGCTTCTTCATTTCCTGCCAGTTCTTTGCATTGACAGACACGGGCTTCCCCTTGGCTTTGGGCGGGCGCGAGCGGCCCGCCGGGATAAATTGCGAGAACGCCGCGCGGCCGCACGGCGTTCTGGGATCAGACGCGACGACGCTTGGAGGGGCGCACGCCGTTGTGCGGGATCGGCGTCACGTCACGGATCGACGTGATGTTGAACCCGACCGCCTGCAGCGCGCGAAGCGCCGACTCACGGCCCGAACCCGGACCCTTCACCTCGACCTCGAGCGTGCGGACGCCATGTTCGGCGGCCTTCTTGCCCGCGTCCTCGGCGGCGACCTGGGCGGCATAGGGCGTCGACTTGCGGCTGCCCTTGAAGCCCATCATGCCGGCGGACGACCAGGAGATCGCGTTCCCCTGCGCATCGGTGATGGTGATCATCGTGTTGTTGAAGCTGGCGTTCACATGGGCGACGCCGGAAGTGATGTTCTTGCGCTCGCGACGGCGAATGCGCTGCGGTTCACGTGCCATTTGCTGTTATCCTGACCTGGAAGGCTTATTTCTTCTTGCCGGCGATCGGCTTCGCCTTGCCCTTGCGGGTGCGCGCATTGGTGTGCGTGCGCTGGCCGCGAACGGGCAGACCCTTACGGTGACGCAGGCCGCGATAGCAGGCCAGGTCCATCAGGCGCTTGATGTTCATCGCGGTCTCGCGACGAAGATCGCCTTCCACCGTATGATCGGCGTCGATCGTCTCACGGATCTGAAGCACTTCCTGGTCCGACAGGTCCTGAACGCGGCGCTCGGACGCGATGCCCAGCTTTTCCGTGATCGCCTTGGCCTTTGCCGGGCCGATACCGTGAATATACTGAAGCGCGATCAGCACGCGCTTGTTGGTCGGGATGTTGACACCCGCAATACGAGCCATTCTTCTTTCTCCTGCTCCACGAGCGGCTTTGGCACGGCCGCCCATCTCATCGCGTGACATCCCGAAACGCAAGAAATCGGCGAGCGCACAAGAGCGCCGCCGGGAACCGGTGTTTCGGAATGTGTTGGATTTAGGCGTCCACCCCGAGAGAGTCAAGCGGCGCCCGATTCCACGGGCGCGCGGCCCGGCGGATGCCCCCGCATCCGCGATCGTTTCGTACCCGAAGCCGCGATTTCAGCCGAGCGCGGCAAGGCCGGTGGGCAGAATCATTCGCGCCGCCAGCCCCGGCGCGTTGTCCGCCAGCTCCAGGCGCCCCCCATGCATCCTGCTGACCGCTTCGACAAGGGCGAGGCCCAATCCTGCGCCGGGCCGTGACCGGGCCGCGTCGAGTCGGCCGAAGCGGCGGCGCGCCTCCCCCTCCTCGTCCGGCGCGATGCCCGATCCGCGATCCTCCACCGCCAGCACCAGTTCATTGCCATGCGCGGAGAGGCGGATCGCGATCGCGTCGCCGCCATCGCCCCGGCAGCCGTGGCGCATCGCGTTGTCGACCAGATTGGCCAGCGCCTGCGACAGCAGCTCGCCATGCGCGCGCATCGGCAGGATCGGCCCCTCGACCACGGCGGAGAAGGCGACGCGCGCATCCTCCATCACCGGCTCGTACATGTCGCACAGGTTGCTCACCAGCGCGCTGGGCTCGATCCAGTCGAACTGGGATCGGCCGTGCATCGTCTCCAGCCGGCCGATCTCCAGCAAGGTGGAGAGCATCCGCATGATGATGTCGGTTTCCTGGATCAGCCCGTTCAGCGCGGCGTCGCGCTGCGGTCCATCGTCGAGCGCGACCGCGCGCTCCACCTTCACGCGCAGCCGCGACAGGGGCGAACGCAGGTCGTGCGCCAGGCTGTTGGTGAGAAGCTGGAGCTCGCGCATCAGCCCCTCGATCCGGTCGAGCATCATGTTGACGCGGCCGGCGAGCGCGTCGAACGCGTCCCCGCCCGAGACGATGCCCGCGCGATGCGACAGGTCGCCGGTCGCGACAGCGTCGACCACGCCCGCGATCACGCGCAGCCGCCGCCCGACGAAATAGGCGATGATGACGCCGCCCAGCGCCCCCATCAGCAGCGACAGCGCGCCGGAGACCAGCAATGCGCGTTCAAGCGCGCGCTGGAGGAGCAGGCTCTCGTCGGCGCGGCGGCCGCTCAGCAGCCAGTCCGCACCCACCGCGCGCACCACATAGCCCGACGGCGCCGCGTCGCGCGCGGGGGGCGCGATGCGGAAGGAGGCAGCCCTGCCGATCGCCAGCGGCCCCTTCAGATTGCCCTGGCGGACGCGCCCGTCCGGCCCGGCGAGCGCCACCACCAGATCCTCGTCGCCCGAGGCGGCAAGCGCGGAGACGGCGCGGGCGAGCGCCCCTTCCCCGCCCGATCGATAGACCGCCTGCAGCGCGTCCGCCTGTTCGGCGACCTCGCTTTCGAGCTGCGCGACCGTGTCGTCATGTGTCTGGGTGCGGACATAGCCGATCACCGCCAGGTTGGACGCGAAGACCAGCAGCGCGGCGAGCGCGGCGAGCCGGGCGGTGGTGGAGATCCGCATCGGTTCAGGGTTCCGGCGACAGGCGGTAGCCGGCACCGCGCACGGTGTGGAGCAGCGAATGATCGCTGCCCTCGTCGATCTTGCGCCGCAGCCGGCCGATATGGACGTCGATCACATTGGTGCCCGGATCGAAATGATAGCCCCACAGTTTCTCGAGCATCATCGTGCGGGTGACGACATGGCCGGCATGACGGGCGAGGAACACCAGCAGGCTGAATTCGCGCGGCACCAGCGCGATCGGTCGCCCGCCGCGCCGCACCGCGCGGGAAAGCAGGTCGATCTCCAGATCGCCGATCACCAGCCGGGCCTCGCTGGCGGCGGCGGCGTTGCGGTCGGCGCGGCGCAGCAACGCTTCCGCGCGCACCATCAGTTCGGCCAGCGAAAAGGGTTTGGTGACATAATCGTCGGATCCGCCGCGCAGCCCGTCGATCCGGTCCTCGACCGATCCGAGCGCCGACAGGATGATGGAGGGGGTGCCGATATCGGCGGCGCGCAGCGCGCGGATGACGGAGAGCCCGTCCATGCCGGGCATCATCCGGTCGACGACGAGCAGATCGTAGCTGCCTTCGCTGGCGAGGAAAAAGCCTTCGCGGCCGTCGCCCGTGCGATCGGTGACATAGCCCGCCTCGCCCAGCCCGCGCGCGACATAGTCGGCGGTGGCCGCATCGTCTTCCATGATCAGGATCTTGCGGCTCATGGCGCCCGTCCAGTCATGCCCGGCGCCCGGCGCGCGCGGACGCGGTTGGCCCGGCGGAGAAGAGGAAACTCCGCCGGGCCCGCCGGGAGGATCATCTGAGGAGTATCAGGGGTTCAGCTGGTCTTCGCGGCGGTCGCCTTCTTCGCCTTCTTCTCCTGCTTCACCACCTTGTGGGCGGCGGGCTTGGCCGTCGTCGTCTTGGCGGCGGCGATCGTCGGCGCGGCGACGAGGCCGGCCATGACGAGCGAGGCGATGAGGGTCTTGCGCATCCTGTGTTCTCCATCGGCCGGGCGACCGTCGCCCGGTTCGACATCCGATCTAGCAGCGCGCGCCGCTCGCCCCGGTGACGGGCGGATGAAGAAATTGTCATGCATGGGGGCGGGCGGCGGATCGGTCCGCGTTGAAGGCCGGGCTGGCTTGAACACCGTTCGGGCTGAGCCTGTCGAAGCCCCTGTCCTTCTTCGACACCATGCCCAGAAAGGACAAGGGCTTCGACAGGCTCAGCCCGAACGGCAGGAGGGATCCGATCCAGCGACGATCCGGCCGCGCCGCGCCCGCTACACCACCCCATAGGCGAGCATCGCGTCCGCCACCTTCTTGAAGCCCGCGATGTTCGCGCCCTTCACATAGTCGATATAATCGTCGCCCACCCGGCCATAGCGCAGGCAGCTCGCATGGATGCCCGCCATGATGTCGAGCAGGAGCTGTTGCAGTTCCGCCTCCTTCCACGAGCGGCGCTCCGAATTCTGGCTCATCTCCAGCCCGGAGACCGCGACGCCGCCGGCATTGGCCGCCTTGCCCGGCGCGAACAGGATGCGCGCATCCTTGAACACATGCACGCCCGCCAGGTCGGTGGGCATGTTCGCGCCCTCCGATACGGCGAAGCAGCCATTGGCCACCAGCGTCCGCGCATCCTCCCCCAGCAATTCGTTCTGCGTGGCGCAGGGCAGCGCGACGTCGCACGGCACGCCCCAGGGCGTCTTGCCCTCGGTGAAGCTGGCGCGCGGATATTGCGCGACATAATCGGAGATGCGGCCGCGCGTATGCGTCTTGTGGTGCTTCACCCAGTCGATCTTCTCCAGATCGATGCCGTCGGGATCATGGATGAAGCCCGCCGAATCGGACAGGGTCAGCACCTTGCCGCCAAGCTGCGTCACCTTCTCCGCCGCGTGCGTCGCGACATTGCCCGATCCGGAGATCACCGCGGTCAGCCCGCCCAGGTCGCGGCCCTTCGTCGCCAGCATGTTCTGGAGGAAATAGGTGGCGCCATAGCCCGTCGCCTCCGGCCGGATCAGCGATCCGCCATATTCCAGCCCCTTGCCGGTGAGCACGCCGGTGAACTGGTTGGTGATGCGCTTGTACTGGCCGAACATATAGCCGATCTCGCGCGCGCCCACGCCGATATCGCCCGCCGGCACGTCCACATCGGCGCCGACATGGCGGTATAGTTCGGTCATGAAGCTCTGGCAGAAGCGCATCACCTCGCGGTCGCTCTTGCCCTTGGGATTGAAGTTCGCGCCACCCTTGCCGCCGCCCATCGGCAGGCCGGTCAGCGCGTTCTTGAAGGTCTGTTCGAAGGCGAGGAACTTGAGCACGCTTTCGGTGACCGAGGGGTGGAAGCGGATGCCGCCCTTATATGGCCCGATCGCGTTGTTGTTCTGCACGCGCCAGCCGCGCTGGACGCGGATATTGCCGGCATCGTCCTCCCAGCAGACACGGAACGAGATGATCCGGTCCGGCTCCGCGATGCGGCGCAGGATCTGCTGCGAGTGATATTCCTCCTTGTCCTCGATGAAGTCGAATATGTCCTCGGACACCTCCTGCACCGCCTGACAGAATTCGGGCTGTCCGGGATTGCGCTTCCTCACCCCCTCCATGAAGGTGGGCAGATCGACATGATCGGTTATCGCCATTTGCTTCGCCCCCTGCGGTTCGTTCCAAACGCAGCACCGGCAACCCCATGGCGGCGCGCTCGAGTCGGCGACCGTCCGTGACGGGAGGTTAGACCTCCCGTCCCCCGAATCCTATATTCCCGATCCTATTGCGCGGGTTCGGCGTCGACGAACGCCTTCAGGCCCGCGACCTGCTCGCCCAGCACCTTGTCCACCAGCGGCGCCATGCCGGCGGTGCCGCCGTCGCCCGCGACATGGCCGCCCAGCACATAGCTGACCGCGATCGTCGTGCCGCCGCCCTCGGCGGGCTTGAGCACGAAGGTCATGATGCCGATCACCGGATGCGCCTGGAGCGGGCCGAACGCGCCCTGCAGCCGCAGCACCTTGCCCGGCTGCGCATAGAGGATGCGCGCATGTTCGATGCTGCCCCGGCTGCCGCCCTCGCCCGCCAGCTTCTCGCAGAAGCAGCCGCCGGCCTGCGCGTCCATCCACAGATTGGCGGCGTCGCCGCTATAGGTGTGGTCCTTGTTCCACCATTTGGCGGGCGCCTTGAGCGCGGCCCACACCTGCTCGGGCGGCTTGCTCACGGTTTCGCTGAAGACAAGATCGAAGCCGGTCTCGCTCGCCGACTTGACCTCCGCCGCCGCCGGCGCGGCCGCGAACGCCGCCAGCCCCGCGATCACACAGATTCCGCGCATGCCCCCTCCATATCCAGCCCCGTCGCCCGATATTAGAGCATCGCGCGGAAAAGTGGGAACCGGTTTTCCGCAAGACCGGCGCGGCGACAGGGAGCAGCGGCGCGATTTTCGAACAGCCGCGCAAATATATGGCTTCACCCTGTAAGAAAGTCCGCGCGCGTGGCACTATCCACCCTGGCCGCGAGCATGACGCAGCCTGTGGAGAACGGCATGACGAACGGAGAACAGAGGCTGATGATGCGCGGCGTCGCCGCCGGCACGCTGATCGGCCTGGCCCTTGGCGGCATGATCGCCCTGGTGATCGCGATGAAACCGGCCTTCTTCGCCGCGCTGATCGGCTGATCCGTCCGCGCCGACGCGCCGTCGTCATCACGAGGCGCGCGGCGGCGAAGCAATCCAATGTCAGGCGCGCCCTGGATTGGTCGGCCTATGGCCGCCTTCGGCCCGCTACACTCGCAATGACGAGAAAACGGTAACGGACTCAGGCCGGGCCGAGAATCTTCTCGATCGACTCGGTCACCTCGGCGATGTCGGCCATGCCGTCCACGCGGCTCACCAGTCCGCGCTCCTCGTAGATCGGCAGGATCGGCGCGGTCTTGGCGCGATATTCGGCCATCCGCGTGCGGACGGTTTCCGCATTGTCATCGGGCCGGCGCTTGAATTCGGTGCTGCCGCAGACGTCGCAGACTGCCTCGACCTTGGGCTGCTTGAAGCGGTCGTGATAGCCCTCGCCGCACTTGGCGCAGGTGAAGCGGCCGGTGATGCGTTCCACCAGCGCGTCCTCGTCCACCGCCAGCTCGATCACATGATCGAGGGTGCGGCCACGCGCCGCCATCAGCTCGTCGAGCAGTTCGGCCTGGCGCGCGGTGCGCGGATAGCCGTCGAAGATGATGCCGGTTTCGGGATCGAGCTTGTCCATATGCTCGCCCAGGATCTGCGCCATGAGTTCGTCGGGGAAGAACTTGCCCGCCTTCATGATCTCGTCGGCCATCTTGCCGACCTCGGTCCCCTCCTTCACCGCGGCGCGAAGGATGTCGCCGGTCGAGAGCTGGACCATGCCCCGCTCCTCGACGAGCCGGCTCGCCTGTGTCCCCTTCCCCGCCCCCGGGGGTCCCAACAGGATGATATTCATGTGCGCAGTCTCTCCGCGTATCGTTCCCGATCAGGCAGCGCGACAATCGGAATCACGCTGCCTGATCTGGATATTCGTTTTGTCGCGATTTTCGAGTCGTTCGATGCGATCGAACCGCAAATCGCCCTGGACCGGTCAGCGCGGCCGACCGCCCTTCAGCTTCGCCTTCTTGATCAGGTCGCCATATTGGTGTGCCAGCAAGTGGCTCTGGATCTGCGTGACGGTATCCATCGTCACATTGACCACGATCAACAGGCTGGTGCCCCCCAGATAGAAGGGGATGCCCGCCGTCGCGATCAGATATTCGGGCACCAGGCAGATCACCGTCAGATAGGCGGCGCCGATCACGGTGATGCGCGTGAGCACGAAATCCAGATAGTCGGCGGTATTCTTGCCCGGACGGATGCCGGGGATGAAGCCGCCATAACGCTTCAGATTGTCCGCCGTCTCCTCGGGATTGAAGACGACCGCGGTGTAGAAGAAGCAGAAGAAGATGATGCCCGCCGCATAGAGCGACATGTAGAGCGGCGAACCATGCTGCAGCGACGTCGTGACCGAGATCATGAAGTCGCCCCAGGCGCTCTCGCCCGCGGCGCGCTGGCCGGCGAACTGGACGAGCGTCAGCGGCATCAGCAGCAGCGACGAGGCGAAGATCGGCGGGATCACGCCCGCGGTGTTGATCTTCAGCGGCAGGTGGCTCTTTTCCGCCTGCATCAGTCCGCGTTGCGTCTGTCGCTTGGGATACTGGATCAGCACCCGGCGCTGCGCGCGTTCCATGAAGCAGATGAAGGCGATCAGGCCCAGCGCCAGGCCGATGATGAGCAGGATCACCAGCGGCTGCATCGATCCGGTGCGGCCGCCTTCGAACAGGTTCACCAGCGCGCGCGGCAATTGCGAGACGATGCCGGCCATGATGATGAGCGACACGCCGTTGCCGACGCCCCGGCTGGTGATCTGCTCACCCAGCCACATCAGGAACATCGTACCGCCGACCAGCGAGATCACCGCGGCGACGCGGAACGCAATGCCAGGTTCGACGACCGCGGCCATGCCCTGCGCCGCGCCCCAGTTTTCAAGGCCGACGGCGATGAAATAGCCCTGGATCGCGGTCAGGCCGACCGTGCCGTAGCGGGTATACTGGTTCAGCCGCTTGCGGCCGCTTTCGCCTTCCTTCTTGATCGCGCTCAGCGTCGGCGACAGCGCGGTCGCGAGCTGGATCACGATCGAGGCGGTGATGTACGGCATCACGCCCAGCGCGATCACGCTCATGCGCTCAAGCGAACCGCCCGAGAAGGTGTTGAAGAAATCGAGCACGCCGCCCTGAGTCGTCGCATAAAGCGTCGCGAGCGCGCGCGGGTCGATGCCCGGCAGCGGGACGTGGCTCATCAATCGGAAGATGATGAGCGCGCCCAGCGTGAACCACAGGCGCTTCTTGAGCTCCGTGGCCTGCGTGAACTTCGACAGGTTGAGGTTGGATGCCAGGTTGTCGGCTGCGGATGCCATGATCGTCCTTAGACCCAGAAAATATGAGCGGCGGAACGCGTATCCGCACTCCGCCGCCCCATATAGTGGTCGATCCGGCTTTGTCTAAGCCTGATCACGCGAGGGGCTGATTCAGCCCGCCGCCTTTGCCTTCTTCGCGGCGAGCGTCTTGCCCTTCTTGGCCGCGGCCTTCTCGGCGGCCGGAACCACCTCGATCACCTCGACCGAGCCGCCCGCCTTCTCGATGGCGTCCTTGGCGCCCTTCGAGACGCCGGCCACCTTGAAGGAGAGCTTGGCGGAGAATTCGCCCTTGCCCAGGATGCGCACGCCGTCCTTGCCGCCACGCGCGACGCCGGCCGCCTTCAGCGCGGCGTGATCGATCACGCCGTCCTTGGCCAGCTTGCCCGCGTCGACCAGCTTCTGGATCGCGCCCAGGTTCACCTCGGCATGGTCCTTGGCGAAGATGTTGTTGAAGCCGCGCTTCGGAATACGCATGTGGAGCGGCATCTGGCCGCCCTCGAAGCCGTTGATCGAGACGCCCGAGCGTGCCTTGGCACCCTTCTGGCCGCGACCGGCGGTCTTGCCCTTGCCGGAGCCGATGCCCCGGCCCACGCGCATGCGGCCCTTGCGGGCGCCTTCATTGTCGCGGATGTCGTTCAGTTTCATGTGTTGCACTCGCTTTCGCTTTTGTCGCGCCAATCCCCGCTCCCGTTCAGGAGCGAGGCCAGGGGCGGGGATATCGACAAGAACCCCGGAAGTCCCCTGAAAAATCCGGCCCCTCCCCCGAAAGGAAGGAGCCAGAGAGATTTCAGCCGATCACCTCGACCATGTGCGGCAGCTTCTTGATCATGCCGCGCACTTCGGGGGTATCCTCAAGCTCCACCTCACGGTGCATCTTGCCCAGGCCGAGGCCGGTCAGGATCGCACGCTGGCTGGAGGGGCGGCGGATCGGCGAACCGATCTGCTTGATCTTGATCTTCGCCATGTCGCTTACTCCACGATCGCTTCGGCGTCGGCCTGGGCGGTCTGCGAGCCGCCACGGCCGAGCAGGTCGGCGATCTTCTTGCCGCGACGCTGCGCCACGCTCTTGGGCGAGGTCTGCTCGCCGAGCGCCGCGAAGGTCGCGCGGATCATGTTGTACGGGTTGGACGTGCCGACCGACTTGGTCACCACATCGGCAACGCCGAGGCTCTCGAAGATGGCGCGCATCGGGCCACCCGCGATGATGCCGGTACCGGCAGGCGCCGAACGCAGCGTCACCTTGCCGGCGCCGAAATGGCCGTTGCCGTCATGGTGCAGCGTGCGACCCTCGCGCAGCGGCACGCGGATCATCGCCTTCTTGGCGGCCGCGGTCGCCTTCGAGATCGCCTCGGGCACTTCGCGGGCCTTGCCGTGGCCGAAGCCCGCGCGACCCTTGCCGTCGCCGACGACGACGAGTGCCGCGAAGCCGAAGCGCTTACCGCCCTTCACCGTCTTCGAGACGCGGTTGATGTGAACCAGCTTCTCGATCAGCTCTTCGCCGCCTTCGTCCTGGTTCTGGCCACCGCGACGATCGTCGCGCCGGCCACCACGGCCACCGCGATCGTTGCCGCCGCGATTGCCGCCACGGCCGCCACGCGGACCGCGCGGGCCGCGGCCCTCGGTGGGGGCGGCGCCTTCGGTCGCGGGAGTGGCTTCGACGCCCTGGTTTTCGGTTTCGTCAGCCATAATCAGAACTCCAATCCGCCTTCACGCGCGGCTTCCGCCAGCGCCTTGACGCGTCCGTGAAACAGGAAGCCGCCACGGTCGAACACCACCTGGGTGACGCCGGCCTTCTTGGCGGCCTCGGCCACGCGCTTGCCGACATCGGCAGCCGCTTCGGCCGTCGCGCCGGTCTTGCCGCGGACATCCTTGTCGAGGGTCGAAGCGGACGCCACGGTACGGCCCTGGGCATCGTCGATGACCTGAGCGTAGATGTGACGGCCCGAGCGATGGACCGAGAGCCGGGGACGGAGACCGGAACGCGCCTTGAGGGCGGTGCGGACGCGCCGACGGCGGCGATCGAAGAGAGAGAGTTTCGCCATGGCTTACTTCTTCTTGCCTTCTTTGCGGAAGATAAACTCGCCGCGATATTTGATGCCCTTGCCCTTGTAGGGCTCCGGCTTGCGCCAGCGACGGATCTCGGCGGCGAGCTGGCCGACCTTCTGCTTGTCGATGCCGCTGATCTCGACCGTGGTCTGATCGGGCGTCTTCACCTCGATGCCTTCCGGCACGTCGATGTCGACATCGTGGCTGTAGCCGAGCTGCAGCTTGAGCTTGCGGCCCTGCGCATTGGCACGATAGCCGACGCCGGTGATTTCCAGCACCTTGGAGAAACCGTCGGTCACGCCGGTCACCAGGTTCTGGACGAGCGTGCGGTGCATGCCCCAGAAGGAACGCGCGCGACGGCTTTCGTTCGCGGGCTTCACGACGATGCGGCCATCCTCGATGCCGTAGCTGATGTCGTCAGCCATCGACAGGCTCAGCGTGCCCTTCGGTCCCTTGACCGAAAGAACGCCGCCCTCGATGCTGGCGCTCACGCCTGCGGGCACGGGAACCGGTACTTTACCGATGCGGCTCATCAGAACACCTCCGCCAGCACTTCGCCGCCGACATTCTGCTCGCGCGCTTCCGCGTCCGAGAGAACGCCCTTCGGCGTCGAAACGATCGTGATGCCGAGGCCGTTGCGCACGCGCGGCAGGTCCTTCGAACCCGAATAGACGCGGCGACCGGGCTTCGAGACGCGCGCGACGTGCTGGATCGCGGGCTGGCCCTCGAAATATTTCAGCTCGATGCGCAGGCCGTCGTGGCCGGCAAGGTCTTCTTCCTTATAGCCGCGGATATAGCCCTCGCGCTGAAGCACGTCGAGGACGCGCGCACGCAGCTTGGACGCGGGGGAAACCACGCTGTCCTTGCGGGCCCGCTGGCCGTTGCGGATGCGGGTGAGCAAATCACCCAGGGGATCGGTCAATGCCATCTTCTGATCCTTACCAGCTCGACTTCGTGACGCCCGGGATCAGGCCCTTGTTGGCCAGATCGCGAAGCTGCACGCGGCAGAGACGGAACTTACGGTAATAGGCGCGCGGACGGCCGGTGAGCTCGCAGCGGTTGCGAATCCGGGTCGGATTGCCGTTGCGGGGGATCTCAGCCATCTTCAGACGCGCGATCAGGCGCTCGGTCTCGTCGAGCGACGTGTCCGCGGCCACAGCCTTCAGCTTCGCATAACGGCCGGCATACTTCTTCACCAGCTTCTTGCGACGCTCATTCTTGTTGATCGAACTCAGTTTCGCCATGACTTAAGTTCTCTTCCTTCTGTCAGGCAGGTCCGGCCTTCAGGCCGCCTGCTTCTGCTCTTCAATCGGGAACGGGAAACCGAACAGGCGAAGCAGCTCGCGCGCTTCCTCGTCGGTCTTCGCCGTGGTGGTCACGATCACGTCCATGCCGCGCACCTTCTCGATGCGGTCATAGTTGATCTCGGGGAACACGATCTGCTCCTTCAGGCCCATGGCATAATTGCCACGGCCGTCGAAGCTCTTCGGGTTCAGACCGCGAAAGTCGCGAACGCGCGGCAGCGCGATCGTCACCAGGCGATCGAGGAACTCGTACATGCGCTCGCGGCGCAGAGTCACCTTCACGCCGATCGGCATGCCTTCACGCAGCTTGAACTGCGCGATCGACTTCTTCGCCTTGGTGATGACGGGCTTCTGGCCCGCGATCAGTTCGAGCTCGGCAGCCGCCGTGTCGACCTTCTTCTTGTCCTGCGTCGCCTCGCCGACGCCCATGTTCAGCACGATCTTCTCGAGCTTGGGCACCTGCATCGGGTTCGCGTAGCCGAACTTCTCCGTCATCGCCTTGACGATGGTCTCGTCATACAGCTTGCGAAGTCGGGCCTGATATTTGTCAGCCATTGATGACCTCCCCGGACTTCACGGCCACGCGGACCTTCTTGCCGTCCTTGGTTTCGAAGCGGACGCGCGTCGCCTTGCCCGTCTTGGGGTCGGCGATCGCGACCTTGGAGACGTGAAGGGGCGCTTCCGAGCGCTCGAGCCCGCCCTGCGGGTTCGCCTGGGTGGGCTTGCGGTGGCGGGTCGCGACGTTCACGCCGGACACGATCACCTTGCCTTCCTTGGGAATGCTCTTGGTGACTTCGCCGGTGCGGCCCTTGTCCTTGCCGGACAGGACGACGACCTTGTCACCCTTGCGGATCTTGGCGGCAGCCATGTTACAGCACCTCCGGCGCGAGCGAGATGATCTTCATGAAGTTCTTCGCGCGCAGCTCACGAACCACCGGGCCGAAGATACGGGTGCCGATCGGCTCCTCGTTCTTGTTGACCAGAACCGCGGCGTTGCCGTCGAAACGGATCACCGAACCGTCGGGACGATGGATGTCCTTCGCCGTACGCACGATGACGGCGCGATGGACGTCACCCTTCTTAACCTTGCCGCGCGGCGCCGCTTCCTTGACGGAGACGACGATCACGTCGCCCACGCCAGCGGTACGGCGCTTCGAGCCGCCGAGCACCTTGATGCACTGGACTCGCTTGGCGCCGCTGTTGTCCGCGACGTCAAGATTTGACTGCATCTGGATCATTGATCCGCTTCCTTCTCACTTGGCTTGCCGGGATGCCCCGGTAGTTCCGAAACTGTGATCAGCCCTCGGCCGCTGCCGGCGTCGCCTGGGCATTCACCCGGTCGAGCACCTTCCACGTCTTGAGCTTCGAGATCGGCGCGGTCTCCTCGATGCGCACGGTCTCGCCTTCCTTGAACTCATTGCCCTCGTCATGGGCATGATACTTCTTCGACCGCTTGATGATCTTTCCGTAGAGCGGGTGCTTAACCCGGCGCTCCACCTTGACCACGACGGTCTTGTCGGTCTTGTCCGAGACGATCGTCCCGGTCAGCACGCGCTTCGGCATCGCTGAGACTCCTTACTTGCCAGCCGCAGCGGAACGCTGCGTCTGGAGGGTCTTGATCCGCGCGATCGTGCGACGCACCTCGCGCACACGGCTCGGCTTCTCGAGCTGGTTGGTGGCGGCCTGGAAGCGCAGGTTGAACTGCTCGCGCTTCAGTTCGCCGAGCTGCGTCGACAGCTCGTCATCGGTCTTCACCGTCAGGTCGTCCTTCGGAGCGGCTTTGGATTGCTTGGCCATCTCTCAAATTCCTCAGTGCATCGATTCGCCAAGGCGGGCGACCACCTTGGTCTTGATCGGCAGCTTTTCCATCGCACGCTCGAAAGCGACGCGGGCCAGCGGGCCGGGAACGCCGTCCAGCTCGAACAGGATGCGGCCGGGCTTGACGCGCGCCGCCCAATATTCGTTCGAACCCTTGCCCTTGCCCTGGCGGACTTCGGCGGGCTTCTTCGAAACCGGCACGTCGGGGAACACGCGGATCCACAAACGCCCCTGGCGCTTGATGTGACGCGTGATCGCGCGGCGGGCCGCCTCGATCTGGCGCGCGGTGATCCGGTCGGGCTCGAGAGCCTTCAGGCCGAACGAACCGAAGTTCAGCGCCGTACCGCCCTTGGCGTCGCCGTGGATGCGGCCCTTGAACGCCTTGCGGAACTTGGTCTTCTTGGGTTGCAGCATTGGAGCCTACCTCAATTCGTTCAGCGTGCCGGACGCACGCCGGAGGTCTGTGCCTCCAGCATGAGCCGATCCTGCGACATGGGATCGTGGCCGAGGATCTCGCCCTTGAAGATCCACACCTTGATGCCGCACACGCCATAGGCGGTGTGGGCTTCGGCTTCCGCATAGTCGACGTTCGCGCGCAGCGTGTGCAGCGGAACCCGGCCCTCGCGATACCATTCGGTGCGCGCGATCTCGGCGCCGCCGAGACGGCCGCCGCAGGTGATCCGGATGCCTTCCGCGCCAAGGCGGAGGGCCGACTGCACGGCGCGCTTCATCGCCCGGCGGAACGCGACGCGACGCTCAAGCTGATCGGCGACCGACTGCGCGACCAGGCGCGAGTCGATTTCCGGCTTGCGGATCTCGACGATGTTCAGGCTGACGTCCGACGACGTCATCGAACCCAGCTTCTTGCGAAGCTTCTCGATGTCGGCGCCCTTCTTGCCGATGATGACGCCCGGACGGGCGGCATAGATCGACACGCGGCACAGCTTGGCGGGACGCTCGATCACGACCTTCGAGATCGCGGCCTGCGGCAGTTCCTTCATCACATACTGGCGGATCTTCAGATCCTCCAGCAGCAGACGGCCATAATCGGCGCCTTCGGCGAACCAGCGGCTGTCCCAGGTCCGGTTGATCTGGAGGCGGAGCCCGATCGGATTGCTCTTCTGACCCATTATGCTTCTTCCTGCTCACGGACCACGATGCGCACGCGGCTGAAGGGCTTCACGATGCGCGACGAACGACCGCGGGCGCGGGCGGCGAAACGCTTCATCGAGATGCTCTTGCCCACGCTCGCCTCGGACACGACCAGCGCGTCGACGTCGAGATTGTGGTTGTTCTCCGCGTTGGCGATCGCGCTGGCGAGCACCTTGCGGACGTCGACCGCCATCCCCTTCTTCGAGAAGGAGAGGATGTTCAGCGCGTCGCCGGCCTTCTTGTTGCGGATCAGCGCCGCGACCAGGTTCAGCTTCTGCGCCGAACCGCGGATCTGCGTGCCGACGGCAAGCGCTTCCTTGTCGCCAACGCGACGGGGGGCTTTTTCCTTGCTCATCAGCGCTTGCCCTTCTTGTCGGCGGCGTGGCCGGGGAAGTAGCGCGTGGGCGCGAATTCACCGAGCTTCATGCCGACCATGTCCTCGTTCACCGAGACGGGAACGAACTTGCGGCCATTGTAGACGCTGAAGGTCAGCCCAACGAACTGCGGCAGGATGGTGGAGCGACGCGACCAGGTCTTGATCGGCGCGCGGCCACCCGAGTCCTGGGCGGTTTCGGCTTTCTTCAGCAGATGCAGGTCGACGAACGGACCTTTCCAGACGGAACGGGCCATGGCTTACCTCTTCTTCTTGGCGTGGCGAGAACGGATGATCATCTTGTCCGTCGCCTTGTTGTGACGGGTGCGCGCACCCTTGGTCGGCTTGCCCCAGGGCGTGACCGGATGACGGCCGCCCGAGGTCCGGCCTTCACCACCGCCGTGCGGGTGGTCGACCGGGTTCTTGGCGACGCCGCGGGTCAGCGGGCGGCTGCCCAGCCAGCGGTTGCGGCCGGCCTTGGCGAAGTTCTGGTTGGCGTTGTCGGGGTTCGACACCGCGCCCACCGTGCCCATGCACTCGCCACGGATGTAGCGCTGCTCGCCCGAGTTCAGGCGGACGATGACGAGGCCGCGGTCACGACCGACGACCTGCACATAGGTGCCGGCCGAACGGGCGATCTGGCCGCCCTTGCCCGGCTTCATCTCCACATTGTGGACGATGGTGCCGACCGGCATCTGGCCCAGCTCCATGGCGTTGCCCGGCTTCACGTCGGTCTTCTTGCCCGCGATCACCTTGTCGCCAACGCCCAGGCGCTGCGGCGCGATGATGTAGGCAACGCGATCCTTGCCGGCTTCGTCGGCGCCGTAGTTGACCAGCGCGATGAAGGCGGTGCGGTTGGGATCATATTCGATCCGCTCCACCGTGCCCTCGACGTCCCACAGGCGGCGCTTGAAATCGATGATGCGATAGCGCTGCTTGTGGCCGCCGGCGATGCCGCGCGACGTGACGTGACCCTTGTTGTTGCGGCCACCCGTCTTGCGCTTGCCCTCGGTCAGCGCCTTGACGGGCTTGCCCTTGTACAGCGCGGAGCGGTCGACGAGAATCAGGCCGCGTCGGGCCGGGCTCGTCGGGTTGTAATGCTTGAGTGCCATTACGCCTTAACCTCTTCGGTCACGTCGATCGACGACTCGCCTGCGGCAAGCGTCACGATCGCCTTCTTCACGTCCGAGCGCGTGTAGGGCTTGCCCTTCCAGCGCTTGGTCTTGCCCTTGGCGACCAGCGTGTTCACGCTCGCGACCTTCTTGTCGTAGATCGCCTCGATCGCAGCCTTGATCTGCGTCTTGGTCGCGTTGGGCGCCACCTTGAACACAAGCGCGTTGTGCTCGCTCAGCAGGGTCGACTTCTCGGTGATGTGCGGCGCGACGATCACGTCATAGTGACGGTTGTCGACGGCGTTCTTGTTCTTAGCCATTGAAGCGCGCCTCCAGCTTTTCGACAGCGGCACGGGTCAGCACCAGCGTGTCGGCCTTAAGAATGTCATAGACGTTCGCGCCGATCGCCGGGAGCACGTTGATCGCGTGCAGGTTGGCCGAAGCCAGCGCGAAGCTGCGCTCGACGCTTTCGCCGTCGATCACCAGCGCCGACTTGCCGAAGCCCAGCTTCGCCAGATCGGCGGCCAGCGCCTTGGTCTTGCCGTCCTTCACTTCCAGGCTTTCCATCACGATGAGCTGCCCGGCCTTCGCCTTGGACGACAGCGCCATCTTGAGGCCCAGCGCACGGATCTTCTTGTTCAGCGACGGATTGAAGTCGCGAACACGGGGACCGTGAGCCTTGCCGCCGCCGATGAAGACGGGAGCGCGGCGATCGCCGTGACGGGCGGTGCCGCCGCCCTTCTGGCGGCCGAACTTCTTGCCGGTGCGCGCGACGTCCGAGCGCTCACGGGCGCCACGGGCGGTGCCGCGGGCCTTTTCGAGCTGCCAGGTGATGACGCGATGCATGATGTCGGCGCGCGGCTCGAGGCCGAACACGGCATCGTTGAGCTCGATATCGCCCTTGCCCTTGGCGTCGAGGGTCTGAACCTTGACCTTCACGGCTTAGCCCTCCTGGCCTTCGACGGCCTCGACCGGAGCCTCGGCTTCAGCCGGGGTATCCGCGGGGGCGGCGTCGATGTTGGAATTGGCGGCCTGCTTGAGGCTCGCCGGATACGGCGCTTCCGCGTGGCGGGCGACCTTGACGGCATCCTTGACGAGGAGCCATGCGCCCTTCGATCCGGGCACCGAGCCCTTCACGAAGATCAGGCCGCGCTCGACGTCGGTGCCGACGACTTCCAGATTCTGCTGGGTACGCTGACGGGCGCCCATGTGGCCGGCCATCTTCTTGTTCTTGAAGACGCGGCCCGGATCCTGGCGGTTACCCGTCGAACCGTGCGCACGGTGCGAGATCGAGACGCCGTGGGTGGCGCGCATACCGCCGAAGCCCCAGCGCTTCATGGCGCCGGCGAAGCCCTTGCCCTGCGTCTGGCCGGCGATGTCGACGAGCTGGCCGGTCACGAAATGGTCGGCGGAGATGGTCGCGCCGACATCGAGCAGCGCATCGTCAGCGACGCGGAACTCGGCGACGCGCGCCTTCAGCTCGACTTCGTTCTTGCCGAAATGCCCGCGGACGGGCTTCGAAACATTCTTCGCCTTCGCTGTGCCGGCACCGAGCTGGACGGCGACATAGCCATCGCGATCGGCCTCACGGCGCGCGACGACCTGACACCCCTCAAGGGACAGGACAGTGACGGGAACATGACGACCGTCGCCCTGGAACAGGCGGGTCATCCCCATCTTCTTGGCGATCACGCCAGTGCGCATGATCAAGACTCCTTAAAACAGAGGCCCCACGGAACCATTTCCGGGGGGCGTGTCAGCCCTGAAATTCATGCGTCGCCCCGTCCGGGCTGGTTTCCCTCGCGAGAGGGAAGACGGGGGACGCAGTCCACGGCGAACCGTGCGGTATCCCTTTATCTCCGAAGGACCGGGGCCCCTCAGCCGCCCCCGCCGAAGCGGGAGCAAAGGTTCAATTGGCTCAGGCCAATTTGATTTCGACGTTGACGCCGGCGGCCAGGTCGAGCTTCATCAGCGCGTCGACGGTCTGCGGCGTGGGCTGCACGATGTCGAGCAGCCGCTTGTAAGTCCTCACCTCGAACTGCTCGCGCGACTTCTTGTCGATGTGCGGGCCGCGGTTCACGGTGAACTTCTCGATGCGCGTCGGCAGCGGAATAGGACCGCGAATGAGAGCGCCGGTGCGGCGAGCCGTATCAGCGATGTCGCCAGTTGCCTGGTCGAGCACGCGGTGATCGAACGCCTTAAGGCGAATCCGTATATTCTGCGTTTCCATGTCCACTACCGATGCGAAAGAGCCGTAACTGTAAAATGCGAGCCGCCCGATTCCCCAGAGAGAATCGGGCGGCTGCGGTGCCTATATTACTTCGTGATCGTCGCGACAACCCCTGCGCCGACGGTACGGCCGCCTTCGCGAATTGCGAAGCGCAGACCCGGATCCATCGCGATCGGGGCGATCAGCTTGACGCTGAGCTGGACGTTGTCGCCCGGCATGACCATCTCGGTGCCCTCGGGGAGCACGACTTCGCCGGTCACGTCGGTGGTGCGGAAGTAGAACTGCGGACGATAGTTCGCGAAGAACGGCGTGTGACGGCCACCCTCGTCCTTCGAGAGGACATAGACCTCCGAAGTGAACTCGGTGTGCGGCTTGATCGAGCCGGGCTTGCAGAGCACCTGGCCACGCTCGACCTCTTCACGGCCGACGCCGCGGATCAGCGCACCGATGTTGTCGCCGGCCTGGCCCTGGTCGAGCAGCTTGCGGAACATCTCGACGCCGGTGACGGTCGTCTTCTTGGTGTCCTTGATGCCGACGATCTCGACTTCCTCGCCAACCTTGACGATGCCGGTCTCGACGCGGCCGGTGACGACCGTACCACGACCCGAGATCGAGAACACGTCTTCGATCGGCATCAGGAAGGGCTTGTCGAGCGGACGCTCCGGCTGCGGGATCCACGCGTCGACGGCAGCCATCAGCTTCAGGATCGCGTCACGGCCGATCTCGGTGTTGCTGTCTTCCAGAGCGGCGAGAGCCGAACCGGCGATGATCGGAATATTGTCGCCGTCGAAGTCGCGCTTGGAAAGCTCCTCGCGGATTTCGAGCTCGACGAGCTCCAGCAGCTCCGGATCGTCGACCTGGTCGACCTTGTTCAGGAAGACGACCATGGTGGGAACGCCGACCTGCTTGGCGAGCAGGATGTGCTCCTTGGTCTGCGGCATCGGGCCGTCAGCGGCCGAAACGACGAGGATCGCGCCGTCCATCTGCGCGGCGCCGGTGATCATGTTCTTCACATAGTCGGCGTGGCCCGGGCAGTCGACGTGCGCATAGTGGCGCTCGCCGGTCTCATACTCGACGTGCGCGGTCGAGATGGTGATGCCGCGCTCGCGCTCTTCAGGCGCCTTGTCGATGTTGGCATAGTCGACGAACGTCGCGCCGCCGGTCTCGGCCAGCACCTTGGTGATCGCCGCGGTCAGCGAGGTCTTGCCATGGTCGACGTGACCGATGGTGCCGATGTTGCAGTGCGGCTTGGTCCGCTCAAATTTAGCTTTCGCCATTTTCTTCCTACCTTCTTCTCTCTGATCTCGATCGCCGACCGCCAGGGGCGTGCTCGAAGCGTGGCCCCATAGCGACGATTCTCGAATTATGCCAGCTTTGCTTTCACTTCATCCGCGACGTTCTGCGGAACCTCGTCATAGTGCGAGAACTGCATGCTGTACTGAGCGCGGCCCTGCGTGAACGAGCGCAGCGAATTCACGTAACCGAACATGTTCGCCAGCGGCACCATCGCGGTCACCGCCTGCGCGTTGCCGCGCGTGTCGGTGCCCTGGATCTGGCCGCGACGGCTGTTCATGTCGCCGATCACGTCGCCCAGATAATCCTCCGGCGTGACGACTTCCACCTTCATCACCGGCTCGAGCAGCGTGATGCCCGACTTCTGGGCCGCTTCGCGCATCGCGCCGCGGGCACAGATTTCAAACGCCAGCGCCGACGAGTCGACGTCGTGGTACGCGCCGTCATACAGCAGGATCTCGAAGTCGATGATCGGGAAGCCGACCAGCGAACCCGTGGCCGCCGTCTCGCGGAAGCCCTTCTCGATCGCGGGGATATATTCCTTGGGAATATTGCCGCCCTTGATCTCGTCCTTGAAGATGATGCCCGAACCGCGTTCACCCGGCGCAAGCTTCACCTTCACGCGGCCGAACTGGCCGGTGCCGCCCGACTGCTTCTTGTGGGTGTAGTCGATATCGACGGGCTTCTTCAGATATTCGCGATAGGCCACCTGCGGCGCGCCGACATTGGCCTCGACCTTGAACTCGCGCTTCATGCGGTCGACCAGGATCTCGAGGTGGAGCTCGCCCATCCCCTTGATGATGGTCTGGCCCGATTCGTGATCAGTCGAAACGCGGAACGAGGGATCCTCGGCGGCCAGGCGGTTGAGCGCGATGCCCATCTTTTCCTGGTCGGCCTTGGTCTTCGGCTCCACCGACAGCTCGATCACGGGCTCGGGGAACTCCATGCGCTCCAGGATGATCGGATTCGCGGCGTCGCATAGCGTGTCGCCGGTCGTCGTTTCCTTGAGGCCCGCGATCGCGACGATGTCGCCGGCGCGCGCTTCATCGATGTCCTCACGCGAGTTCGCGTGCATGAGGAGCATACGGCCGATCTTTTCCTTCTTGTCCTTCACCGAGTTCAGGTAGCTGCCCTTGGACAGCGTGCCCGAATAGATGCGCGCGAAGGTGAGCGAACCCACGAACGGGTCGTTCATGATCTTGAACGCCAGCAGCGACAGCGGCGCATCGTCCGAAGCCGGACGCGAATCCGGCGTCTCGCCGTCGAGCTTCACGCCCTGCACGTCGGGAATGTCCAGCGGCGAAGGCAGATAGTCGACCACGGCGTCGAGCAGGGGCTGCACGCCCTTGTTCTTGAACGCCGAACCGCAGACGATCGGAACGAACGAGAAGTTCAGCGTACCCTTGCGGATCAGCTTCTTGAGGGTGGCGACGTCGGGCTCGTTGCCCTCCAGATACGCCTCCATCACGTCGTCGTCCTGCTCGACGGCCATCTCGATCAGCTCGGCGCGCGCGGTCGCGGCGGCGTCCTGCAGATCCTCGGGGATGTCGCGATATTCGAACTTCGCGCCCAGCGACTCATCGAGCCAGATGATCGCGCGGTTCTCGACCAGATCGACCAGGCCCTTGAAGCCGCCCTCGATGCCGATCGGGAGATACAGCACGGCGGGACGCGCGCCCAGGCGGTCCTTGATCATGTCGACGCAGCGCTCGAAGCTCGCGCCGGTGCGGTCGAGCTTGTTGACGAAGCACATGCGGGGAACCTTGTACTTCTCCGCCTGGCGCCACACCGTTTCCGACTGCGGCTCAACGCCGGCGACGCCGTCGAAGCAGGCCACCGCGCCGTCGAGCACGCGCAGCGAGCGCTCGACCTCGATGGTGAAGTCGACGTGTCCGGGCGTGTCGATGATGTTGATCAGGTGCTCTTCGCCCTTGCCCTCTTCAGCGCGCCACTTGCAGGTGGTCGCCGCCGAGGTGATCGTGATCCCGCGCTCCTGCTCCTGCTCCATCCAGTCCATCGTCGCCGTGCCTTCGTGCACTTCGCCGATCTTGTAGGACTTGCCGGTGTAATAGAGGATGCGCTCCGTCGTCGTGGTCTTACCGGCGTCGATGTGCGCCATGATGCCGATATTGCGGTAGCGCTCGAGCGGATGGCTGCGGGCCATGATCGTCAGTTCCTTAGCAATGTGGGGAGCCGGACCGTCCGGCTCCCCATCATATGGTGGTGTTGATTGCCGTTCGCCAGCCTTACCAGCGGTAATGGCTGAAGGCGCGGTTCGCCTCGGCCATGCGGTGCGTGTCCTCGCGCTTCTTCACCGCGTTGCCGCGGTTGTTCGAAGCGTCGAGCAGCTCGCCCGAGAGGCGCGCGGCCATCGTGGTCTCGCTGCGCGCGCGCGCGGCAGTGATCAGCCAGCGGATCGCCAGCGCCTGGGCGCGCTCGGGGCGCACCTCGACGGGGACCTGGTAGGTCGCACCGCCGACGCGGCGGCTGCGGACCTCGATGCCCGGCTTCACGTTGGTCAGCGCTTCGTGGAAAACGCCGATCGGATCCTTCTTGGCGCGAGCCTCGACGGTCTCCAGGGCGCCATACACGATGCCTTCGGCGACGGACTTCTTGCCGTCGAGCATCACGCTGTTCATGAATTTCGAAAGAATCTGATCACCGAACTTGGGATCAGGGAGGATTTCCCGCTTCTCGGGACGACGACGACGTGCCATTTCAGCCGATCCTTCTTACTTGGGACGCTTCGCGCCGTACTTCGAACGGCTCTGCTTGCGATCCTTGACGCCCTGCGTGTCGAGCACGCCGCGCAGAACATGGTAGCGGACGCCGGGAAGGTCGCGAACGCGGCCGCCACGGATCAGCACCACCGAGTGCTCCTGAAGGTTGTGGCCCTCACCCGGGATATAGGTGATGACTTCGCGCTGGTTGGTCAGGCGAACCTTGGCCACCTTGCGAAGCGCCGAGTTCGGCTTTTTCGGGGTCGTCGTGTAGACGCGCGTGCAAACGCCGCGCTTTTGCGGGTTCGCCTCCATCGCAGGGACCTTCGACTTGGCCTTCTGCGGTTCGCGACCCTTGCGGATCAGCTGGTTGATCGTTGGCATGAAGCCTTCACCTTCTCAGTTACTTTGCTGCGACATGAGGCATGCAAAATGCAAAAAGGACCCCGGCGGCCATAACGGCCCCCCAGGCCTTCCCACGCATCAGCAATGTTCAAGCGTGCCTGCATAAGGACAGCGTCTGGATGGACTCCACCACCAGCCCGCAGGCAGGGGCGGCCTATAACGATGGAGTCGAAAGCGGTCAACCGGGCCGCGGATTCGGATTCCGGCGGCGCCGGCAGGTTCCCGGGCCGGGCTTTCACCGCACCGTGAATATCAGGCTGTCCACCACTTTCCCGCCGGGATCGACCAGTTTCAGCCGGTGCGTGCCCGGCCCCGCCAGCACCAGCGGCCGCGCCCCGGCATCGCCCAGGTCGCGCGAATCGAGCGTCAGCCGGTGGCCCAGCACCTCGCCCGCCACCTGCACCGCCATGCGCTGGCGCTCGATCGGGATGTCGGGGTCCAGCGCATAGACGCTGCCGCCGACCGGGCTGACGATTCGCGGCCGGCGCGACGCGGCCGGCGCGCCGCCGATCACCGCCTGCCCCGTGCCCGCCAGGAAATATTCGCGGCGCGGCGGCTCGATCCCGTCGGCGAAGCGGATCACCCGCTGTTCGATGCCAGATGGCCGTGGCGGGGCCACTCCCGGCCGTTCGGCATGGAGCGCGCGCATCACGTCGCGCCACACCGGCGCGGCGCCGCTGGTGCCGGAGACGGCGCGCATCGAATCGCCCTCCAGATTGCCGATCCACACCGCCACGGTGAACCGGTCCGAAAAGCCCACGCACCAATTGTCGCGCATCGCCTTTGACGTGCCCGTCTTCACCGCCGCCCAGAAGGGCAGGCGCAGCGCGCTGTCCATGCCGAAGGCGCGGGCGCGGGCGTCGGGATCGGCCAGCATGTCCGCCACCATCCACGACGCCTGCGGGCTGAACACCGCGCGCGGCCGTTCGCGCCTGTCATCCTGGCGGACGCGCAGCGGCGACCAGCGCCCCTCCAGCGCGAGCGCGCGATAGGCGGCCGCCTGTTCGAGCAAGGTGACCTCCGCCGAGCCGAGCGCCAGCGAGAAGCCGTAATATTGCCCGTCCTCGGTGAGCCCGCGATAGCCCGTGTCCCACAGCCGGTCGCGGAATGCATCGACCCCCGCCAGCAGCAGTGTGCGCACCGCCGGCACGTTGAGCGACCCGGCGAGCGCGCTGCGCACCGAAACCGGCCCCTTGAAGTCGCGATCGTAATTCTGCGGCACGTACAGGCCGGAGGCGGTGTCGAGCTGGACGGGCGAATCGTCGAGGATCGAGGCGGGCGTGAGATAGCCGCGCTCGATCGCCTGGGCGTAGAGGAAGGGCTTGAGCGTCGATCCCGCCTGGCGATAGCTGTTGGCGCCGTCGACCTGCGCGGCGGTCGATCCGCCGCCGACCCCGCCGACATAGGCGAGCACGTCGCCGCTGGCATTGTCCACCACCACCACCGCGCCGTCGCGCGCGCGCTCCGCCCCCAGCCCCTGGAGCTGGCGGGCGAGCGCCTGCCCCGCGAACCGCTGGACGCGGGTGTCGAGCGTCGTCGTCACCTTCATGCCCGGTTCGGTCAGCAGCCGGATCGCGAGATGCGGGGCCAGCCCCGGATCGAGCGCCAGCCGCCGCGCCGGCCCCAGCATGTCACGCGCCGCCGCGTCCAGCGCGGCACAGTCCCCCCCGCCCCCCGCCCCGCCCCCCGCCAGCCCGCACGC
>NZ_JBMDKK010000003.1:0-639246 GCF_057809675.1 Sphingomonas sp. FG14
CAGGCTTTGCAGCAGGCGCAAGACGGATTTGTTACAAACAAGAACCCATTCACAACGTTACGGCTTCGGCCGACGAGAAAGCTCCCTTCGGGGAGCTTTTTTTGTGCGCGGAATCCGGGAAGCGGAACAATCTCCATTCAACTCGTCATGCCAGAGCAAGCTGGCATCTGCTGCGGGATATCGGGCGATGTGGCTGAAAGACGCCAGCCGGCGCTAGAGGTGCGGTTTATCCTGAGCCTGTCGAAAGGCCGATGGACAGCTCTGGGATGAGCATCCCAATCACAATCACGATCAGGAGGGCGGCAAGGACCAGTCGATCGGCTTCATGCCCTTCGATTCGAGGAATGCATTGGCCTTGGAGAAATGGCGGCAGCCGAAAAAGCCGTTATGCGCCGAGAGCGGCGAGGGGTGCGGCGCCTTGAGCACGAGATGGCGGGAGCTATCGACGAACGCGGCTTTTTTCTGCGCGTAGCTGCCCCATAGCATGAACACCACGGGATCGCTCCGCTCGTTCACCAGTTTGATCACCGCATCGGTGAAGCGCTCCCAGCCCTTGCCCTGATGCGCCGCTGCGCGCGCCATTTCGACGGTGAGCACCGCGTTGAGCAACAGCACGCCCTGTTCCGCCCAATGTTCGAGAAAACCGTGGTTGGGCCGGGGAAGTCCGAGATCGCTTTCCAGTTCCTTGTAGATATTGACCAGCGATGGCGGCGTGCGCACGCCCGGCTTCACGCTGAAGCACAGGCCATGTGCCTGGCCCTCGCCATGATAGGGGTCCTGCCCCAGGATCACGACACGCACCTTGTCCAAAGGCGTGAGATCGAGCGCGCGAAAATATTCGCTGCCCTTCGGGAAGATCCGCCGGCCCTTCGCTTTCTCGTCGATCAGGAACTGCCGCAGCGTCGCCATATAGGGGCTGCCGAATTCCGGCAGCAAAGGTGTTTTCCAGCTGTCGTGCAGCTTGACCGCGTCGCTCATGCCGGGCTTTGTCGATGACGGGCCGCGCCGAGTCAATCGGCGGCGGTGAGCAGTGAGCGCGTGCGGAGGATGCTGGTGAACCAACCCATATTCTATTTCGATTTCGGCAGCCCCAATGCCTATCTGGCCTGGCGTGTGCTGCCCGCGATCGAGCGCCGTACCGGCACGCGCTTCCGCATGGTGCCCGCGCTGCTCGGCGGCATTTTCAAGGCGACCGGAAACCAGTCCCCAATGACTGCGTTCGCGAGCATTCCCGCGAAACTCGCTTATGAACGTCGCGAGATAGACCGCTTCGTCGCCAGGCATCGGCTGTTCGAGTTCCGGATGAACCCGCATTTTCCGGTCAACACGCTGATGCTGATGCGTGGCGCCGTCGCGGCGGAGGCCGAAGGCGTGTTCGACGCCTATGTCGCCGCCGCCTTTCATCATATGTGGGAAGCGCCCAAGAAGATGGATGATCCGCAGGCCTTCGGTGACGCCTTTCGCGCGTCGCGCCTGCCGGTCGATCGCATCGCCGATCGCGCGCAGGATCCGGCGATCAAGGATCGGCTGATCGCCAACACCCAGGCGGCGATCGATCAGGACGTATTCGGCTTGCCGTCGTTCATCGTCGGAGGGGAGCTGTATTTCGGCAAGGACCGGCTGGACGAGATCGAGGCCGCGCTTCAACCGGCGCTCCCGGTTCCCGATTGACAGGATCGACTAAGCGCCGCCTCATTGGCGGATGAGTAGCTTCGAAACCATCGCGGTCGATATCGACGGCGGCATCCTCACCCTGACCCTCAACCGGCCCGATCGCCTCAATGCCTTCAACAGGGCGATGATGGAGGAGATGATCGCCGCGCTCGACATCGCCGATGCCGATGATGCGGTGCGTGCGGTGATCGTGACGGGCGCGGGCCGCGCATTCTGCGCGGGCGCCGATCTGGGCGCGGGCGGCGCCACGTTCGATTATGGCGAGGGCGCGCGCTGGAGCGACGCCGGATCGCCCGTCCGAAGCAACGGCAGCGTCGATTACGATCATGAAGGCGTGCGCGACGGCGGCGGCCTGGTGTCGTTGCGCATCTTCAATTGCCGCAAGCCCGTGATCGGTGCGATCAACGGCGCGGCGGTGGGGATCGGCGTCACCATGACGCTGCCGATGGATATCCGCCTGGCAAGCGAGGATGCGCGGTTCGGTTTCGTCTTCGCACGGCGCGGTATCGTCCCCGAAGCGGCGTCGAGCTGGTTCCTGCCGCGCCTGGTTGGCATGCCGCAGGCGCTGAAATGGTGCTATTCGGGCCGGATCTTCGACGCGGCGGAGGCATTTTCCGGTGGGTTGGTCAGCGCCATCCATCCCGGCGACGCCTTGTTGCCTGCCGCCCGCGCGCTTGCACAGGAACTCACCGCGGAAAGCGCGCCGGTATCGATCGCGCTCACCCGACAGATGCTCTGGCGGATGGCGGGCGCCGCCCATCCGATCGAGGCGCATCGGCTCGACAGCCGCCTGGTCTGGGCACGTGGCGCCAGCGCCGATGCGAAAGAGGGGATTGGATCGTTTCTTGAAAAACGCGCCGCGCATTTCCCCGATCGCGTTTCGACCGATATGCCGCATTTCGCGCGCTGGATGGACGACCCCGACTATCGCTGAGGGCGCGGTTCCCGCTGGAAGCTTGGGAAAGAAAAGGCCCCGGACGTGTGCGTGACTTCACGTCCGGGGCCCTCACCAACCCGCTGAAGCTGAAGCGGGAAGGTGAGATCTGAAGCGATTTTAGAACGAGAACTTCACCGTCCCGCCCCAGGTCCTGGGGTCGCCCGGCTGGCCGGCGATCAGGCCGACATTGCTGGGGGCCACCTGAAGCAGTTCGAAATAGTTCACGTCGAACGCGTTGCGGACCCAGCCATAGATATTGAGGCTGTCGGTTCGGAAGCCGACCCGGAAGTTGGTGAGCGCATAGCCGTCGACCCAGGTATAGGCAGAGGGCGACGGATTGGACGAGAAGTTCGAGCGATAGCTGCCGTCGACGCCGAAATAGACCTGTCCTTCCTTGGCCAGCAAAGTGACCGGTGCGTTGACTTCGGCGCCGTAGGAGAAGGAGAATTTCGACACGCCGGGGAGGCGCTGACCCGAAATATCGCAATTGGCGGGGCTCAGGCCACCCGGCGTGCCGGGGGCACTCGGCGTCTGGCCGGCGGTGACGGTCGTGCCGCCCGCGAGTTCCGGCGGGCACGGCGCATCGACGAACTTGACGTATTTCGCGTCGGTATAGGCGCCGCTGGCATAAGCGGAGAAACGCTCGCTGGGCCGGATCGAGAAATCGGCCTCGATGCCCTGCGACCGAACCTTGCCGGCATTGGCGAGGTAACCGCGCAGCACGCCGAGCTGGCCGTTGGTGACCGTCGCCTGGTAGTTCTTGATCTCGGTCCGGAAGGCGGAGAGGTTGAATGTCGCGCGCCGATCCCAGAACTGGGTCTTGAGGCCGAGCTCGAAATGGTTGACCGATTCAGGCTTGATCACGCCCGCCGAGGTGATGGGATTGCCGGCGGCGTCAGTCGGCAGGCCGTTCTGGTTGATACCAACGGTCTTGAAGCTCTTGGCATAGGTCGCATAGGTCATGATGTTCTGCGCGAGTTCGTAGCTGAGCGTCAGATCATAGGCGAAGTTCCAGTCGCTGACCGACGGGGCGCTGGTCTGCGGCGAAAAGACGCCGCGCTGGGCGACCTTGATCGGATCGGTCTGGCCGAACAGCACCGGATTGCCCTGTGCGTCGAACACCTTGCGCTCGTAGAAGCCGGACTTCTTGTCGTAGTTGAGGCGCACGCCCGGCTGGATGGTGAAGGCATCGGTCACCTTCCAGCTCACCTGGCCGAACAAGGCGGCGCTGGTGCTCTTCAGCCACTGGGTGTTGAGCGCGGTAAGGCCGTTCAGAACGCTCGGGTCGTTCGCGAGCGCGCCGGTCAAGTTCCATTTACTGGACGCCGCACCCTGCTGCTCGGTACCCTGGGTGTCGATCCGCTGCTTGAAGCCGAACGCGCCCACGACGAAGTCGATCTTGTCGCTCGAATAATTGTAGCGCAGTTCCTGCGAATATTGGTCCTGCTGCGACGGGTTCTGCGATTTGGAGACGATCGGCAGGCCGGTGAAGTCGCGGTCGTTCTCCGGCTTCCAGTCCCAGAAGCGCCAGGCGGTGATCGAGGTCAGCGTGCCGGGGCCGACATCCCACTTCACCTTCAAGGACGCGCCGCCGATCTTGTTGCCGGCGTTGAGGCTGGCATCGATATCGGTGAGGCGATCGAACGGATTCTTGCTGACGACGCTATAGCCCTGAAGGGCTGCGAGCGCGTCATACTGGCGGGCCAGGGCGCGCTGCGTACGGCCAGTGCGGACATAGACGGTGCCGCAGCATTCGGGCTGCTGATCGCTATAGTCGCCCGTGAGCGTGATGCTGAGGTCTTCGCTCGGCTTGAACAGCAACTGGCCGCGGATGCCCAGATTGTCCTGCTCGTTGATCCAGCGATCACTGGTGGTATTGAAGATCGTCCCGCGGCGACTGGTCGTGGCGACCGCGATGCGCGCCGCGACGGTGTCGGACAGCGGGCCGGATACGGCGACCTTCGCCTGCTTGAATTCCAGATTGCCCACCGACACTTCGGCGCTGCCCTGGAAGTCGAAGGTGGGCTGGTTGGTGGTGATGTTGATCGCACCGGCGGTGGTATTCTTGCCGTAGAGCGTGCCCTGCGGGCCGCGCAGCACCTCGACCTGAGCCACGTCGAGAAAGTCGAACACGGCCGCCGCGACGCGCGCATTATAGACGTCGTCGACATAGATGCCGACGCCCTGTTCGAAGCCGTCGCTGGTCAAGCCGAACGGCACGCCCAGACCGCGGATATTGACCGCCGTGTTGCGCGGGTTGGACGAATAGACCTGCAGCGTCGGCGTGAGCTGCTGGAGCTTGTTGATGTTGAAGTTGCCGGAGGCCTCGATGCTTTCGGCGCCGATCACCGAAATCGCGAGCGGCACGTCCTGCGCGGTTTCAGCGCGGCGACGCGCGGTGACGACGATTTCGCCCTGACCGGGCGCGGCGTCGGCCGCTTGCGGATCCTCCGCCTGCGCGGGTGCCGGCTCCTGCGCGGACGCGGCGATTGGCAACGCCAGCGAGACGAAAGCCGTCCCGGCGAAGAGCAGATGTCGAATGGTCACGCAGTAGCCTCCCTTTGATTCGGGTCATTCTCTACCGATTCGATTGAAAACTTTGGAACATAGATTTTCTTGTCTATCAATCTAGTTGTCTTTGTTGGTTCGCTCGAACGCCCGGAATCTGCGCCAAACCGAGAATCGCGGTGGCATCGGCTCGACTTTGTCCATCCTGCCGCGCTAGGGTCGGGCTCGAAGGGGAGCGGAATATGAGTAAATTGCTGAGAAGGAAGACGATTCTTGTAGGCGAGGCGCAGCCTGCGGACCAGCGGATGGCGCGGACGCTGTCATGGCCGCATCTGGTGGCGTTGGGCGTGGGGGCGATCGTCGGCACCGGCATCCTGACCTTGATCGGCGTCGGCGCGGATCGCGCGGGGCCGGCGGTGCTCATCTCCTTCGCGGTCGCCGGGCTCATCTGCGCCTGCGCGGCGCTCGCCTATGCCGAGATGTCGACGATGATGCCGGCATCGGGCAGCGCCTACACCTATAGCTATGCCGTGCTGGGCGAGGTCTTCGCCTGGGTGATCGGCTGGAGCCTGATCCTCGAATATTCGCTGGTGGTCTCGACCGTCGCGGTCGGCTGGTCGGGCTATGCCGCGCCCTTGCTCCATGACTGGCTGGGCTATCCGCTTGAACTCGCCAGGGGGCCGGAACTTGGCGGTATCATTAACCTGCCCGCGATCTTCATCATCGCGGTCGTGGCCGGACTGCTCTCGGTGGGGACGAAGGAAAGCGCCACGCTCAACGCGGTGCTCGTGCTGGTGAAGATCGCCACGCTCACGCTGTTCGTCGCGGTCGCGCTGCCGCATTTCGATGCAACCAATCTCGAACCCTTCATGCCCTTCGGCTTCGGCAAGCACATGGCGCCCGACGGCGTCGAACGCGGCGTGATGGCGGCGGCCGCGATCATCTTCTTCGCATTCTACGGCTTCGACGCGATCTCCACCGCGGCGGAGGAGACCAAGAACCCCGAACGCAACCTGCCGATCGGCATCGTCGGATCGATGCTCGCCTGCACCGTCATCTACATGGTCGTCGCGGCCGCTGCCGTCGGCGCGCTGCCCTTCACCAGCTTCGCCGACAGCCCCGAACCGCTGGCGCTGATCCTGCGCGATCTGCAACAGCCCGGCATCGCCACCATCATCGCCGCCGCCGCTGTGATCGCGCTGCCCACCGTCATCCTCGCCTTCCTCTACGGCCAGAGCCGCATCTTCCTGGTGATGGCGCGTGACGGCTTCCTGCCGCCCGCACTCGCCCGGATCTCGTCACGCGGCACACCCGTCCGCATCACCATGATCACCGCCGCGCTCGTCTCGATCATCGCCGGCGTGCTGCCGATCGACGAGATCGCCGCCCTGGCCAATGCCGGCACCCTCGCCGCCTTCGCCGCGGTCGCACTCTGCATGCTCATCCTGCGCCGTCGCGCTCCAGATGCGCCCAGGCCTTTCCGTACGCCCGCCGCTCTCCTCGTCGGCCTCATCGCCATCCTCGGATGCGCCTATCTCTTCCTCAGCCTCCCTTCCAAGACGCAGCTTTATTTCCTCGTCTGGAATGGGCTGGGGCTTCTCGTCTATTTTGGATATGGAATGCACAAAAGCCTCGCAAAATAAGAGGGGTGCCTATGGGAAGGATGTTTTGCCTCGCGGCGCTGATCGCCGCGAGTTCGACGGGAGCCCTCGCCAGGACCATCACGGTCGAGGCGGGGCCTGACGCGCAGGAGCGGCTGCAGACCGCGCTGATCGAGGCGGGGCCGGGCGATGTGGTGCAGATCGGGGAGGGACGGTTCGAGCTGACCGACGGCCTGTCGCTCGACGTGCCGCGCGTCACCGTGCGCGGCACCGGCATCGACGGCACCGTGCTGAGCTTCAAGGGGCAGCAGGGCGCGGGCGAGGGGCTGCTCGTCACCTCGGACGATGTGGTGCTGCGCGATTTCGCGGTGGAGGACAGCAAGGGCGACGGCATCAAGTCCAAGAGCGCCGATCGCATCGTCTATCACAATATCCGCGTCGAATGGACCGGCGGGCCGAACTCGACCAACGGCGCCTACGGCGTCTATCCCGTCGAATCCCAGGATGTGCTGATCGATACCGTGCTGGTGCGCGGCGCGTCCGATGCCGGCATCTATGTCGGCCAGTCACGCCGGATCGTGGTCCGCAATTCGCGCGCTGAACGCAATGTGGCGGGCATTGAGATCGAGAACAGTTTCGAGGCCGACGTCCACGACAATATCGCGCAGTACAACACCGGCGGAATCCTGGTGTTCGACCTGCCCAATCTGCCGCAGATGGGCGGGCATTCGATCCGCGTGTTCGACAATATCGTCTCGGACAACGACACGCCCAATTTCGCGCCCAAGGGCAATATCGTCGCGACCGTGCCGATGGGGACGGGTGTGATGATCATGGCCAATCGCGACGTCCATGTCTTCAACAACGCGCTGGAGGGCAATGCGACCGCCAATGTCATGATCGTTGCTTACAAACAACCGTTCGAGGATCCGAAATACGAACCGCGTGTGCGCAATCTGGTGGTGCGCGACAATCTGCACGGCCGCGCCGGCTTTGCGCCCGATTTTCCCGGAGGCAAGGATCTGGCCGCCGCGATGGGCGGATCGCTGCCGCCGATCTTCTGGGACGGCGTCGGCGGCGCGGATGCGAATATCCGGGTGACCGATCGGGTAGGGGTGCTCAGCCTCAATCTCGCCAAGCCGACCTCACCGGTAACGGAGGCGAAGCCGGCGCCCGCCGATCTTTCGGACGGCGCGGATATCGCGGAGCCGAAGCCGGTGGTGCTGCCGGCGGCGATGGAGGCGGCGATCCGGTGATTGCAGGGGATAGACATCCCTTCATCGTCACCCCAGCGAAAGCTGGGGTCCATGCGATCTTTCAAACTGCTCGGACGATGGCCGATTCAGTATGGGCTCCAGCTTCCGCTGGAGCGACAGCCGAGTTTTGATGATTTACCGTCCGAGTTTGGCCATCGCTTGGCTGCTCCTCGCCAGTGCCGCGCCAGCGCCCGTCGCGCTCGATCTCATCCTTGGCGACACGCTGCCGCCCCGGCTTTCCGATTTCAGGCTGTTCACCGATGCGCGCGGCACCAAACCAAATGCCGGCGTCGAACCCTATAGCCTCAACACGCCGCTCTTCTCCGACTATGCGGAGAAGTTCCGCTATCTCTATCTGCCGCCGGGCACCAGGGAGCGACCCGATGGCGACGGCCTGCCCGACTTTCCGCTGGGCACGGTGCTGGTCAAGAGCTTCGGCTATCCCGCCGATATGCGCCGGCCAGAGCGCGACGTCCGCATTCTCGAAACCCGTCTGCTGATCCGCCGGGCAACCGGCTGGGTCGCTCTGCCCTATGTCTGGAATGCCGAACTCGGCGATGCGGAGTTGAAGCGTGGCGGAAAGCGCCTGCCGGTCAACTGGATCGATGCGCTTGGGCAAAGCCGCAGCGTCAGCTACGCCGTGCCGAACCAGAATCAATGCAAGGAATGCCACGCGCTGTCGGGCGAGATCACGCCGATCGGGCCGAAGGCGCGCAATATGCGTGGCGGCCCCGGAGCGACGTTGCCGGTATGGGACGATCCCGCGACCGGCTCGCTCGACCGGCGCGCCCGCGCTTATCTCGACGTCAATTGCGGGCATTGTCACAACCCGAAGGGCGCGGCGAGCAACTCGGGGCTGTTCCTCACCTGGGAAGAAAAGGACCGCACCGCGATCGGCATCGGCAAACGGCCTGTCGCCGCCGGGCGCGGCAGCGGTGGACTGGATTTCGATATCGCGCCCGGCCATCCCGAGCGTTCGATCCTGACGTTCCGCATGAAAACCACCGAACCGGGGCTCGCCATGCCCGAACTTGGCCGCGCGACTGTTCATGACGAAGCGCTTGTCCTTTTGGAGGAATGGATTCGGGCGATGAACTGATCGCAAAGGCCTTGCCGATCGCGCCCCTTCGGTGTTCATGGGCGACCAATCTCAATCAAGGTGACGGCATGAGCAGCGAATGGACCATCGGCGTGGTCGGGGGATCCGGCGTCTACGCGATCGACGGTCTCGAGGATCCCGAGTGGATCACGATCGATACGCCCTGGGGCGCACCTTCGGATGAACTGCTGACCGGCCGGATCGAGGGCGTGAAGTTCGTCTTCCTGCCGCGTCACGGCCGTGGCCACCGCATTTCCCCGACCGAGCTCAATGCCCGCGCCAATATCGATGCGCTGAAGCGCGCCGGTTGCACTGATGTGATCTCGCTCTCGGCGATCGGTTCGCTCCAGGAGCATCTGCCGCCCGGAAAATTCGTGGTGATCGACCAGTTCGTGGATCGCACCTTCGCGCGCGTGAAGAGCTTTTTCGGCACCGGCTGCGTCGCGCATGTCTCGGTCGCCGATCCGGTCTGCCCCCGGCTTTCGGCGATGCTGGCGGCGGCGGGGCGCGCGGTCGGCGCCGATATGCACGAAGGGGCGACGCAACTGGTGATGGAAGGGCCGCAATTCTCGACGCGCGCCGAAAGCCGGCTCTATCGCCAATGGGGCTGCGACGTGATCGGCATGACCGCGATGCCCGAGGCCAAGCTCGCCCGCGAGGCGGAGCTTCCCTACGCGGTGGTCGGCATGGTCACCGATTATGACAGCTGGCGCGAAGGCGAAGGCCATGTCGAGGTGGACGAGGTCATCGCGCAGCTCATCGCCAACAGTGGCCTCGCCAAGCAACTCGTCGTCGAATTCGCGCGGTCGCTTCCTGCCGAACGGACGCCGTCACCAATCGACACCGCGCTTGATGTCGCGCTGATGACCGCACCGGAGAAACGCGATCCGGCATTGATGGCGAAGCTCGACGCGATCACCGCGCGGGTGCTGGGCGGACGGTGATCGACGCGTGAGCTGGTCTTTTTCGATCGATCGTGGCGGCACCTTCACCGATATCGTTGCACGAACACCACAAGGGCGGGTGCTGACCGCCAAGCTTCTCTCCGAAAACCCCGAGCAATATGACGATGCCGCGACGGCGGGCATCCGCATGCTGATGGACCAGCATGGCGGCGGCGCAATCGAGTCGGTGAAGATGGGCACCACCGTCGCCACCAACGCGCTGCTCGAACGCAAGGGGGACCGGACCTTGCTCGCCATCACGCGTGGCTTCGGCGATGCGCTTCGCATCGGCTATCAGGCGCGGCCAGACATCTTCGCGCGCAGGATCATCCTGCCCGATCCGCTGTACGAACGCGTGGTCGAGATCGACGAGCGCGTGACCGCCGATGGCGATGTGCTCCAGCCCATCGATCTGGATGCCGCCGAAACCGCGCTCCGCGCCGCCCATGCCGACGGCATCACCGCGATCGCCATCGTGCTGATGCATGGCTGGCGTTGGACCCGGCACGAAGCGGCGCTGGCCGAACTCGCGCGCCGGATCGGTTTCACGCAGGTGTCGGCAAGTCATCTTGTCGGCCCGCTGATCAAGCTGATCGGTCGCGGAGACACCACGGTGGTCGACGCCTATCTGTCGCCTGTGCTCAGGCGCTATGTCGATCGTGTCGTGGCGTCGCTCAACAGCGATGCGCACCTGCTGTTCATGCAATCGAGCGGCGGGCTGATCGAGCATGACGGACTGCAGGGCAAGGATGCGATCCTGTCCGGCCCGGCCGGTGGCATCGTCGGCATGGTGCGGACCGCCGCGCAGGCCGGCCATAACCGCGTCATCGGTTTCGACATGGGCGGCACTTCCACCGACGTCTCGCATTTCGCGGGCGAATATGAGCGGACGGTGGAGACCATGGTGGCGGGCGTGCGCGTCCGCGCGCCGATGCTGGAGATCCATACCGTCGCGGCCGGGGGCGGATCGATCTGCCATTTCGATGGCACGCGTTTCCGTGTCGGCCCCCATTCCGCCGGTGCGGTTCCCGGTCCCGCCTGCTACCGGCGCGGCGGGCCGCTGACTGTCACCGACTGCAATCTGCTGCTGGGAAAGATCCGGCCGGAGCATTTTCCCGCCATGTTCGGACCCGACGGCAGCCAGCCGATCGATGCCGACATCGTGCACGCCAAATTCGCCGCGCTGGCCGAAGAGGTGACGGCGGCGACGGGCCGGCGGATGACGCCGCAAGAGATAGCCCGAGGCTTCCTGCGCATCGCGATCGACAATATGGCCAATGCGATCAAGAAGATCTCGATCGCGCGCGGCCATGACGTCACGCGCTATACCCTGGCCTGTTTCGGCGGCGCGGGTGGCCAGCACGCCTGTCTTGTCGCCGATGCGCTGGGAATGGAGCGCGTGCTGATTCATCCGCTTGCCGGTGTGCTTTCCGCCTATGGCATGGGGCTCGCCGATATCAGCGTGCTGCGCCAGGAAAGTTTCGGGCGGCCGCTCGGCAGCAATCTGGTGCCGATCGACCGGTTGGCGCGCGAGGCGCTGACAACGCTGCGCCGACAGGATGTACCGCTGGCGCACAGCGTGGTGCAGCGCCGTGTCGCGCTCCGCTACGAAGGCAGCGACAGCACGATCGAACTGCCCCTGGGCCTCGCCGACGAGATGCTCGTCGAATTCGAGGCGCGTCACCAGACGCGCTTCGGCTTCACCTCTCCCGGTACGCCGGTCATCGTCGAGACGCTGATCGCGGAGGCGATCGGCCGGTCATGGGACGAAGGCGGGTTGCTCGACATTCCCGAAGCCGCGCTGGACCGGCCGGCGAACGATACGCACATCGCGTCGGGCTATGGCGCGGTTCACGATCGCGCAATGCTGCGCGAACGCGATCTCGTCATGGGGCCGGCGCTGATCGTCGATGCCTCGTCCACCACCGTCGTCGAACCCGGCTGGCAGGCGGAGGTCGACGCGATCGGCAATCTGCTGCTGACGCGGGCGACGCCGCGTGAGGCGTCGCATGCGATCGGCACCGATGCCGATCCGGTGATGCTGGAGATCTTCAACAACCTGTTCATGGCGATCGCCGAGGAAATGGGCGTCGCACTCCAGAACACCGCGAACTCGGTCAATATCAAGGAGCGGCTCGACTTCTCGTGCGCGCTCTTCGATGCCGGCGGCGCGCTGATCGCCAATGCGCCGCACATCCCGGTGCATCTGGGATCGATGGGCGACAGCATCCGCACGATCATCGACGCACGCGGCGCCGACGAACGCGGCGTCCCGCGCGACGGGCGCGGCATGAAGCCCGGCGATGCCTATGTCCTCAACGCGCCCTATCGTGGCGGTACGCATCTGCCCGACATCACCGTGATCAAGCCCATCTTCGTTGATGGCGAAGCGGCGCCCGCCGCCTTTGTCGCCGCGCGCGGTCATCATGCCGATATCGGCGGGATCGCGCCGGGATCGATGCCGCCCGATAGCCGCAGCGTCGACGAGGAAGGCGTGCTGATCGACAATCACCTGCTTGTCGATGCCGGCCATTTCCGCGAGGCGGAGACGCGGGCATTGCTCGCGTCCGGCACCTGGCCCGCGCGCAATCCCGATCGCAACATCGCCGATCTGAAGGCGCAGGTGGCAGCCTGCGCGCGCGGGGAGAGCGAGTTCCGCCGTGTGGTTTCCGAATATGGCGCGGGCGTTCTTCGCGCCTATATGGGCCATGTCATCGCTAATGCCGAAGAGGCCGTCCGCCGTCTGATCGCGGGGCTTGGCGATGGCGCCGCGACGATCGAGATGGACAATGGCGCCGCGATCCATGTCGCGGTTTCGGTCGACAAGGCGGCACGTTCGGCGCGCATCGATTTCACCGGCACGAGCGCGCAATTGCCCAATAATTTCAACGCGCCCTATTCGATCTGCCGCGCGGCGACGCTTTATGTCTTCCGCACCCTGGTCGACGATGCGATCCCGATGAATGACGGCTGCCTGAAGCCCATCGACCTGGTGGTACCCGCTGGATCGATGCTCAATCCCGCCTATCCAGCGGCGGTGGTCGCGGGCAATGTCGAGACCAGCCAGGCGATCACCGACGCCCTGTTCGCCGCGACCGGGGCGCTGGCCGGATCGCAGGGCACGATGAACAATTTCACCTTCGGCGATGCGCTGCACCAATATTATGAGACGATCGCGGGCGGCGCCGGTGCCGGGCCGGGCTTCGACGGCGCGAGCGCGGTGCAGACGCATATGACCAATAGCCGGCTGACCGACCCCGAGATACTGGAAACGCGCCTGCCGGTGCTGCTCGAATCCTTCGCGGTGCGTGAAGGGTCGGGTGGTGCGGGCGCGGCGACGGGCGGAGACGGTGTGGTCCGCCGCGTCCGCTTCCTTGCGCCGATGCGCGCGTCGATCCTGTCGAACCGCCGCGCGGTGCCGCCGCGCGGCCTGAACGGTGGCGAAGACGGCGCACCGGGGATCAATCGCGTGATCCGTGCCGATGGCAGCGAGGAAGTGCTGGCGGCAACCGCCGGGGTCGACATGGCGGCGGGGGACGTGTTCGTGATCGAGACGCCGGGGGGTGGCGGTTATGGTGCGAAGGACTGACTGGTCGATCGCTTGTTCTGATGGGGGGAAGGGGCGATGAGCTACCTCCCACTGCTCGGTATCCTCGTCGTCATTGTCGGCTTCGTGCTGCGTTTCAATCCGCTGCTGGTGGTGACTGTCGCGGCCTTCGTCACCGGCCTGGCGGCGGGTTTCGACTTCGCCGCCGTGCTCGCGGCGCTTGGCAAGGCGTTCAACGACAATCGCTTCGTCACCGTCGTCTATGTCGTGCTGCCGGTGATCGGCCTGCTCGAACGCTTCGGTCTTCAGCAGCGCGCACGCGCGCTGATCTCGGGCATGAAGGGCGCCACGACCGGTCGACTGCTGCTGCTCTATCTCGCCTTGCGCCAGGGGCTGTCGGCGCTCGGCCTCACCTCGGTCGCCGGCCACCCCCAGACGGTGCGTCCGCTGGTCGCGCCGATGGCGGAGGCCGCGGCCGAACGTCAGGGCGCGGGTGACGACGACACGCGCGAAGAGGTGAAGGCCTATGCCGCCGCCACCGACAATGTCGGGCTGTTCTTCGGCGAGGATATCTTCATCGCCATCGCCTCGATCCTGCTGATCAAGGGCACCTTCGAAACCTACGGCATCGTGCTTGCGCCGTTGCAATTGTCGGTCTGGGCGATCCCGACCGCGATCCTCGCCTTCCTGATCCACGGCACGCGGCTGTTGCTGCTCGACCGCCGTCTCAAGGCGCGTGCAGCCGCTGAGGGGCAGGGGCGGGAACCATGATCACGCTGGGGTGGCTCTACACGCTCGGTGGCGCGATGTTCGCCGCCTATGCGGTGCTCAGCGCACGCGATCGCCTCAACCCCAGGCGCTGGGGCAATGCCGCTTTCTGGGGTCTGCTCGCGCTCAGCTTCCTCGGCGGGAATGTGCTGGGTGACGTCGGCAACGGGGTGTTGGTGCTTTGTCTGGTCGGACTGGCAGGCTTCGGCGCGATCGGCCGGGGTGCACCGGAGACGACGAACAACGAGGAGCGAGAGGACTATTCGCGGCACCTGGGCAACCGGCTGTTCCTGCCGGCCCTGATCATTCCCGCCACCGCCTTTTTCGGTACGCTTGCCTATAACTACACGCCGTTCGGGCAATCGGGGCTGTTCGATCCGAAATGGGTGACGTTGATCCTGCTTGGTACCGGCGCGCTGGTGGCGGTCGCCGTGACGATGATCTGGCTGAAGCCGCCGGCAACGGCGCCGTTGCAGGAAGGGCGGCGGCTGATCGATTCGATCGGTTGGGCGGTGGTGTTGCCGCAGATGCTCGCTGCGCTTGGCGCGGTGTTCGCGCTCGCCGGTGTCGGCGATATCATCGGCACCCTTGCCGGTCATGCGATCCCGGAGGGGAACCGCTTCGTCGCGGTTGTCGTCTATGCGCTCGGCATGGCGCTGTTCACCATGATCATGGGCAATGCCTTCGCCGCCTTTCCGGTGATGGCGGCGGCGATCGGCGTACCGCTGCTGATCAAGGGCTATGGCGGCGACGCCGCGGTGATCGGCGCGATCGGGATGCTCGCCGGCTTTTGCGGCACGCTGATGACGCCGATGGCCGCCAATTTCAACATCGTGCCCGCCGCGTTGCTCGACCTCAAGGATCGCAACGGCGTGATCAAGGCGCAGGTCGGTACGGCGCTGCCGCTGCTCCTCTGCAACCTATTGTTGATCTATTTTCTCGCCTTCTGATCGCCTCGATCTGATAGGGCGCGCGGCATGACCGCTCTCACCCAGGATCTCGCCACGCGCTTCGCCACGATCGCGCTCGGCCATGTCACGCTCGAATATCCGCACAAGCTCGATCACGTCATGGACGGGCCGGAGGACGTGCTTGGCCCCAGGGCGCTGCATCCGATCTTCCATGGCAGTTTCGACTGGCACAGTTGCGTCCATGGCTATTGGTTGCTGTTGTCGCTGGCGCGGCGCTTTCCTCAGGCGCCATTCGCTGCCGAGGTTCGCGTGCTGGCCGAGAGGATGCTGACCGCCGGCAAGGTGGCGGGCGAACTCGCCTATCTCGACCGTGCCTATACCGGCGGCTTCGAACGGCCCTATGGCTGGGCTTGGCTGCTCGCGCTCCATGGCGAAGCGGTGCGGCATGCGGATGCGGAATGGGGTGAAGCGCTGGAGCCGCTGGCGCGCGCCTTCGCACAACGCTTCCGCGATTTCCTGCCGCGACAGACCTACCCGATCCGCACCGGCACACACTACAACACTGCCTTCGCGCTGGTGCTCGCGCTCGACTGGGCGGAATTGCATGATCCGGCGTTGGCGAACCTCATCCGTGCGCGTGCGATCGACTATTTCGGTGGTGACCGCGCTTGCCCGGGATGGGAGCCGGGGGGCGACGAGTTTCTTTCGTCGGCGCTGATCGAGGCGCTGTGCATGCGGCGCGTTCTGCCGGCATCCGAATTCCGCACCTGGTTCGCCGGCTTCCTGCCCGGCCTGGCGGCCGGCGAGCCAGCGAGCCTGTTCACGCCGGCGTTCGTGTCCGATCGCAGCGACGGCAAGATCGCGCATCTCGACGGCTTCAACCTCAGCCGTGCTTGGTGCTGGCACTCACTCGCTTCCGCGCTCGACGAAGCCGGGAAAGGACTTGCGCTCAAGGCTGCCGACGCGCATTTCGCCGCCAGCCTGCCACACGTGTCGGGCGATTATATGGGCGAGCATTGGCTGGCGAGCTTCGCGCTTCTGGCCTTGACCGCAGGGGAGAGTGAATGAGCGGCGTAACCCTGTTTGACTATTTTCGTTCGTCCGCGAGCTACCGCGTCCGTATCGCGCTCAATCTGAAGGGCGTCGCTTATGAGCGCGTCGACATCAGTCTGCTCGACGGCGATCAGCGGAGCCCCGCCAATCTGGAGCGCAACCCGCAGGGCTTCGTGCCGACGCTGGACATCGACGGCCATCACTTGACCCAGAGTCTGGCGATCATCGATTATCTTGACGCGAAATATCCGGAGCCCCCGCTGGTTTCCAGGGATCCGGCCGTGCGCGCCGGCACCCTTGCCCAGGCGCTGGTGATCGCGGCCGACATCCATCCGATCGATAATCTGCGTGTGCTCAACTATCTGCGCGATGTGCTCGGCGTCGATCAGGCCGGGCGCGACGCCTGGTATCGTCACTGGGTCGCCGAAGGGCTTCGCGCGCTCGAGGCGATGGCGGCGGATGCCGGCCCGTTCCTGGGCGGCGACCAGCCGAACCTCGCCGATATCTGCCTGGTGCCGCAATTGTTCAACGCGCGGCGCTTCTCATTGCCGCTCGACGACTATCCGATCCTGACGCGCATCGACGCGGCCTGCACCGCGCTGGAGCCGTTCGCGGCGGCGCATCCCGATCGCGTCGGAGCATCGGCATGATCCGACGCCTCGGCTTCGCGCTCGCCTGCATCGCCACGCCCGCGTTGGCAGAGGATCCCGACATCGTCGTGACCGGCCATGGACTGGAGGAAGCGAAGGGCGATGCCGCTTATGACATCATTCGGATCGACCGCGACCGGCTGACCGGCAGCGCGAGCGGGCGGTTGGAGGATGTGCTGAAGGATGTCGCCGGGCTGCAGCAGTTCCGCCGTTCGGATGCGCGTTCCGCCAATCCGACCAGTCAGGGCGTGACCTTGCGCGGGCTTGGCGGCAACGCGTCGAGCCGCGCGCTGGTGATCCTCGACGGCGTGCCGCAGAGCGATCCGTTCGGCGGCTGGATCAGTTGGCCGGCTTTCGCACCGGGGCGGCTCGACCAGGTCCGCGTCACGCGTGGCGGTGGCAGCGGCGCGCTCGGTGCGGGTGCGCTTGCGGGGACGATCGAACTGACCAGCGCCGGTACCGACACGTTGCCGCGCTTCGGCGGCGGCGTCGCCTATGGCAGCCGCGAATCGATCGCCGCCGATGCGACGGCGGCACTGAAGCTGGGCGCCGGCTTTGCGACGATCAGCGCCGATTATGCGCGCAGCGACGGCTTCATTCCAATCGCCGAAGCCAATCGCGGCCCCGCCGACCGGCGGGCGCCCTATGAGCAGGCCAGCGTTGCGGCGCGTGCAGTGATCCCGGTCGGCGACGAGACCGAACTTCAGGCGAATATGCTCGCCTTCACCGACGATCGCGATCGCGGTTTTGCGTTCAGCGCCAATGGCGGCGACGGAGCGGATGCCAGCCTGCGCCTGGTTGGGCGTGGACGTTGGGGCTATTCGGCGCTCGCCTATCTTCAGGTCCGCGATTTCTACAGCGGTTTCGCCAGCCTCAGCCCGGGGCGGACGACGGCGACTGCCGTCGCCGAACAATATAATGTGCCCTCGACCGGCCTTGGCGCGCGGCTCGAACTGCGGCCGCCGGTGGGCGAGGCCATGGAATTGCGGCTGGGCGCCGATTGGCGGCGGACGAGTGGCGTCACCAAGGAATATTTCTTCTACAACGCCGCTGGCGCCCCGCAGCGCGGGCGCGAAGCGGGCGGGCACAGCGACACCGCCGGCGCTTTTGCTGAACTGAGCGCCGATCTGGGTGATGCGCTGACGCTGACGGGGGCGGCGCGGATCGATCGCTGGTGGATCGGACAGGGCTTCCTGCGGGAGCGTAACCTGTCGGGTGGGCCGCTGATCACCAACGCCGCCTATGCCGCGCGTCAGGGCTGGGAACCGACGGCGCGAGGCGGCGTCGCCTATCGCCCGGCGGAAGCGATCACGCTGCGCGCCGCCGCCTATCTCGGCTGGCGCCTGCCGACGCTCAACGAACTTTATCGTCCGTTCCGCGTGGGCAATGAAACGACGCAGGCGAATGCGGCGCTCAGCCCCGAGCGGCTGTCTGGCGTCGAAGCGGGCATCGACTGGCGGCCGGGCGATTCAGCGCGGATCGGCGTGACCGTGTTCACCAACCGGATGAAGGACGCGATTGCCAACGTGACCGTGGTGCCGCGCGTCACCCGCCGCCGAGAGAATCTCGATGCGGTGCGCGCGCGTGGTGTCGAACTCGACGCGAGCTATGTGGCGGGCGATCTGCGCTTCGCTGCATCCTATGCCTATACCGAAAGCGTGGTGCGCGCGTCCGGCCTGGCATTGCCGCTCGATGGGCTGCGCCCTGCGCAGACGCCACGGCATATGGCATCGGCCACGCTCGGCTGGCAGCGGCCGTCGGGGCCGGCCGCGTCGGTGACGCTGCGCTATGTCTCGGTGCAATATGAGGATGACTTGAACGTCGTGCCGCTGCGCGATGCACTGACCGCCGATGCGCGCATCCTGTTTCCGGTCACCAAGGGCCTGTCGATCGAGGCGCGCGGCGAGAATCTCGGCAATGTTCGGGTCGATGCCGCGCGTAGCGACGATGGCGTGATCGAACGCGCTAGCCCGCGCACCCTTTGGCTGGGTGTGCGAATCGCGACCTGATCGGATTGAAGGGAAGGGGGCGCCGTTTCCGGCGCTCCTGCCCGGCCTCAGTCGGGCTTCTTCTTGGTGCTGCGATTGACGTAGAGCAGCGCGGCGACGATCGCGGCCGATCCGATGGCCGCGCCGAGTCCAGCATTGGACCAGCGCGACGAGCGCGCTTCGCTCTTCGATGCGGTCTCGGCCCTGGCTTTCGCCGGCGCGCGCTTTGCCGGAGCGGCCTTGGCCGTGCGCTTGGGCACGGCGCGCTTTTTCGGAGCTTGTTTCGATTCGGGCGTGTCGTCAGCCATCCGGCACTCCGCTTACGCGATCCAGAACATGTTGGTCGGGGAGAGAGGATTCGAACCTCCGGCCCCTGCCTCCCGAAGACAGTGCTCTACCAGGCTGAGCTACTCCCCGACCGATGCGGAACCGGCACGAAGCCGGTAGGCAGGCGGCGGCTTATAGCAGCGGTTTGGCACACCGCAAGCCCGCTTCAATCACTCCGTGCCGCGATCATCTCCGCGACGTTCACGAACTTGCCGCGCGGGCTGCCGTCGCGTGCCCGCGCGACTTCCGCCGCCTCGATTTTCTGCCAGTCACGGAAGGTGACGACATCGACCTCGCGGCGCGCGAGCAGCGAATCGAGCCCCGCGCGGCCGGCCTTTCTCGACGGTTCGGGCAAGTCTGCGGCGATCTTCTCGGCGATCATCTGCCCATCGGGCCGATTGGTGCCGATTGTGCCGGTCGGCCCGCGCCGGGCCCAGCCGACGCAATAAAGGCCGGGCAGGATGCGGCCTTCGTCATTGGCGAATCGCCCGCGGCCATGTTCATAGGGCACTCCCTCGATCTGCGGAGTGCTGTAGCCGATGCAACTCACCACCAGCCCGCAGGGAATCGCATAGCGCTCCCCGGTTCCGTGCGAGCGGAGGTTGGCGTCGAGTTCGGTGCGTTCGACGATCACGCGCTCGACCTTGCCGTCGCCCTCGATCGCGACGGGCATCGCGAAGAAATCGAAATCGATCGCGATCGGCTTTTCCGCATGCGTGGCCGCGAAGTCGCGAAGATGCGTCACCGATTTGCGCATGCCGGGTTCGAGCAGCGCGTCGTCGCCGATCGGTGGCAGATCCGCCGGATCGACATGCGGCGCAGCGCGCTCGAGATGGCCGAGTTCTCCCAACTCCTTGGGCGTCATCGCGATCTGGTGCGGGCCGCGCCGGCCGAGGATCGAGACCCTGGTGACCGATGATTCCGCCAGTGTCGCCAGCGCATGGTCGACAATGTCCGATCCGGCGAATTCGGCGGGCGTCTTGGAAAGGATGCGCGCGACGTCGAGCGCGACATTGCCGTTGCCGATGACGACGACGCCGTCGACATCTAGTCGCGGGGAAAGGTCGGCGAATTCCGGATGGCCATTGTACCAGCCGACAAAGGCGGCCGATCCGACGACGCCGGGCAGATCGTCCCCCTCTATGCCGAGCGGGCGGTCATGTGGTGCGCCTGTCGCCAGCACCACCGCATCGTAGAGCGATTGAAGCTCGTCGATGCTGACGTCGCGTCCGACCAGGACATTGCCGACGAAGCGGACATTGTCGCTGAGCGCCACCGCCTCATAGCGTTTGGAGACCGCCTTGATCGACTGGTGATCAGGGGCCACGCCGAAGCGGATCAGGCCGTAGGGCACCGGCAGACCGTCTATGACGTCGATGCGGACGTCGCCGCCGAAAAGCTTCTGGCAGGCCTCCGCCGTATAATAGCCGGCTGGCCCCGAACCGATCACCGCGATGTGCCGCATGGATCATCTCTCCTTGCTTTTTCAGGATCGTAACGCGGCGGAAAGGCGGCGCAAGGGGCGTTGGCAAGCGCGCCGCGCCGCTGCTATCGAATGGGCGTGAGCGCGCTCGAAATCATCGCGGTGATCCTTGGCGTGATCAACGTCACGCTGATCGTGCTGCGCAGCATCTGGAATTATCCGTTCGGGATCGTGATGGTCTCGCTCTATGCGGTGATCTTCTACCAGACGAAGCTCTACAGCGACGCGCTGCTCCAGATCTTCTTCTTCGTCATTCAGATCTATGGCTGGTGGTATTGGCACCGTGCCAGGGCGGAGGCGGGCGAGGTGCGTGTCGAACTGCTCTCGGGTCGCGCCCGCGCCGCCTGGGTTGCGGCGCTGCTGGTCCTGACCGCGCTCTGGGGCTGGATGATGGATACGCGCACCGACGCGCATTTCCCTTATTGGGACGGCGCGATCGCGATGATGAGCGTGGCGGCGCAGATCCTGATGTCGCGGCGTTTCCTGGAGAACTGGATCCTTTGGATCCTGGTCGATGTGCTCGCGGTTGGGCTCTACTGGGTCAAGGATCTCAAGCTGACGTCTGCGCTCTACGTCGTCTTCCTGGCGCTTTCGATCTGGGGATTCGAGGAATGGATGCGCGCACGCAGGGTGAGCGGGCACGGGGCGTGACCACTGGATTCCTGCTGGGCAAGTTCATGCCGCCGCATCGGGGGCATGTGCTGCTGTGCGAAACGGCGCGCGCTCTGGTCGATCGCCTGACCATCCTGGTCTGTTGGTTGCCCGACGATCCCGTGCCGGGCCCCTTGCGTCTGCAATGGATGCGCGAGCTGTTTCCGGATTGCGACGTGATCGGCCATGGTGCGATCGTGCCGCAGGAGCCCGCCGACCATCCGGACTTCTGGCCGATTTGGCGCGGCATCGTGAAGACCGCGCATCCCGATCCGATCGATTTCGTCTTCGCGTCCGACGCCTATGGCCAGCGGCTTGCCGACGAGCTTGGCGCGCGTTTCCTGCCGGTCGATCCGGAGCGGCAGGCGGCGCCGATTTCGGGCAGCGCCGTCCGCGCTGATCCCTGGCGGCACTGGCGCGACATTCCCGCGCTCGTGCGCCCCTTTTATGCGCGCAGCATCTGCCTGCACGGTCCGGAAAGCGTGGGCAAGTCGGTGCTGTCGGCGCGGCTGGCCGCGCATTTCGAAACCGGTCTGGTGCCCGAATATGGACGCACCTGGTGCGAACAGTTCGGCACCGACCTGACGATGGACGATCTTGTCTGGATCGCGCGCGGGCATGACGCGATGACGCACGCCGCGCTGCGCCAGTGCAATCGCCGGTTGATCCTCGATACCGATCCGCTGATGACCGCAGCCTGGGCGGAGATGCTCTTCGGTCGCCGCGACCCCTGGTTCGATCGCTGGGATGCGACGGCCGATCTCTATCTGTTGCTCGATACCGATCTGCTATGGCGTGACGATGGTACGCGCCTGTTCGGCGCGCCGGCGGATCGTGCGCGTTTCCTGGATGTTTCCCGCGCCGAACTGGAGCGGCGCGGGGTTCGCTGGGCAATCGTCGGCGGCGAGGGCGAAGCGCGGTTCGAGGCTGCGCTCGCCGCCATCGCGGAGGCGGGATTGGCGTGACCTGCTCTCCTCCCGTTTACGGAAGGGGACTGGCATCAGCGCACCACGGGCAACTCAATGTACGATGCATTCTCGCCGTCATGGTGGACGCTGTTGTCCGCCACCACGCCCTTGGCTTCGCTCTCGTTCGGACCGCCCGTGTTCAGGTTGCGCACGAATTTGGGGAAGCTGGACGAACTGACCTCGACGCGGATGCGGTGGCCGGCGCCGAACTGGATGCTCGTCGCCATCGGGGTCGGGCGGATCGTGTAGACCTTGCCCGGCTCCATCATCTTCGGCTTGTCATATCCGTCGCGATAGCGCGCGCGGAAGATCGTGTCGGCGATGATCCAGGCGGTGCCGTCGGGCGCCACATCGACCAGCTTGACCGTATAGTCGGTATCCTTGGCGCTCGACGAGACCTTGAGCACCGCATCGACGAAGCCGCTGACGTTGACCGGCGCCTTCAGCGGTTCGCTGGTATAGACGAGCACATCGTTGCGCGTTTCCACGCCGCGCTGATCGAAAGCACCCGGCACGACGATCCCGCCATTGCAGCAGTCGCCACCACCCACGGTCTGCACCGGATTCATCGGATCGTAGCGGTAGCGATCGGCGGCTTCGCCCCTGGGCGGTGCGGTGGCTTCGAGCCGGCCATCGCCGTTCAGGCTGTTGGCGCCGCCGGCGCTGCGCAGATAAAGGCGCATGGGCTCAGCTCCCTTGGGCGGCCAGCTCGCCGCGTTCTGCCAGCGATTGGCGCCCATCTGGTAGAATTGCACGCGCGGCGTGGCGGCCGGCCAGGCGGCGGCATTGCCCTTCAGCCAGCGATCGAACCAGGCGAAGATCGTGCCGCTGGTGTCGAAGCTGGTATCGCCCATGTCGCGTTCGCCGACGACGGTCTTGGGCCCTTGCTGCCAATATTGGCAATGCGGCATCGGGCCGATCACCGCATATTGGTTGGCGCTCGCTTCCTTGTCGGTGCCGGCCGCCTGAGCATGGTTGAACAGTTCCAGATTGGGCCCGATCGAGACGTCGTACCAACTGTTGAACCACAAGGCCGGTACGCCCCAGCCCATATCGTCGTGATACAGGCCGCCCTTGCGCCAGGCGGGATCGGCGGGGCTGCGTTTGATGAACTGCTCGAAGGTTGCGGGCGGCTCGCCGAGATCGGAGAGCATCTGGTCCACCGGCAGATGTTTGATCTGCTTGTTCCAGTCGACCTTGGGCTTGGTCGCGGCAAGGTCGTTATAGCTGGCGATGCGCGCACGCATCGCGGGATCGAGCCCCTTGGGCAGTTCGGCGCGCAGCGGATTGTCGACGCCGTAGAGCCAGACGAAGAACAGGTTGCGCGGCACGCCGCCGGTGTACCAATTGCCCTGTTCCTGGAAGCGGCCGACCTTGCCGATGCCCGCGCCCGATGCCATCGGCACCATCGCCGCATGCGCCGGATGGTTCTGCGCGGCGAGCGCAAGCTGCCATTCGGCGGAGGAGGAGCACCCGAGCGTGCCGACCTTCTGGTTCGACCAGGGTTGCTTGGCGATCCAGCTCAGCGTGTCGTAGCCATCGGTCTGCGGATAGCCCAGGATCTCGTATTTCCCTTCCGAGAAATAGCGGCCGCGCTCGTTCTGGACAATGAAGACATAGCCGCGCTTGACCGCTTCCAGCGCGAGCTGTTGCGTCATGCCGCGCAGCACATGCTCGTTATAGGGCGTCTTCCACAGGATTACCGGCAGTGGGCCTGTCGCGCCCTTGGGTTTGTAGATGTTGGTCGACAGGCCGACGCCGTCGCGCATCGGCACGAGCACGGCGGTTTCGGCGGTGGCGGTCTCCGCCATCTCCTTGGCCGCCGCTTCAGGCGTGTATTTGGAATAATCCTGTGCCGCGACAGGCATGTGGAGCGTCAACGCCACGGACATGGCTAGGACGGTGCGCTTCATCCGACAATCTCCCCTAATTCTATGCGGCAATTGTCTCGATAATCATGCATATTGTCAAGAAATCGGCGCAATCAGGACATGTTTTTCTTATTTGAAAATGCGGCGTCAGGGCGCGATGCCGAGCCCGTCGCCATTCTTGCCGGCAGGGATGCGCCGGAGCACGGTGCCGCTTTTCATGTCGACCTCGGCGATCTCGTTGCGATAGGTTTCGGCCGCGTAGAGGCGCTTGCCGTCGCGCGAGAACAGGATCGTGACCTGGCCCGCATCCTTCTGGCCGCTCACCGATATCGTCTTCAGCACCTTGCGCTTCGCGACATCGATCAGCGTCAGCGTACCCGATTCGAGATTGGAAGTGACGGCGGTCTTGCCGTCCGGGCTGATCGCGACACGGATCGCCACCGGATCGACGGGCAGTGTCGCGACGGTCTTGAGCGTCGCGGTGTCGACGATGCGGACATGGGGCGCCGACAGGTCGCCGACCCAGAGCTGCTTGCCATTGGGCGTCAGCGCGATGCCCTCGGGGCGCCCGCCGACCGCGACGTCGGCGATCTTCACGCGCTTGTCGATATCGATCACGCTGACGCTGCCCGACGCGATATTGGCGACATAGGCCCGTCCGCCAGTGGGCGCGATCGCCACCATGTGCGATCCGTTCTGGTTCGTAGCAACCGCGCTGACGGCGCCGGTCGCCGGATCGACCAATGTCAGCGACTTGCTCTTCTCGGTGGTGACGACCAGCCGGCCGTCGCGCAGCCAGGCGATGCCATGCGGCGCGACATTGGGCGACAGGTCGATCCTCTTGACCCGGCTGGCGCTCGCGACGTCGAAGATATCGAGCGTGGTGCCACCATAGGCCACGACCGCCGCCTGCTTGCCGTCCGGCGAGATCGCGATCTCGTGCGGCATATGCGCGGTTTCGACGCGCGCGCGTTCCTTGCCGGTGGCGAGATCGATGAAGCTCACCGTGTCCTCCGCCTTGTTGCCGATCAGCAGGGTCTCGGCGGCGGCGGGGGTGGCAAGGGTGAAGCTGGAGGCAAGGCTCAGGGCCAGCAGGACGAATGGGCGCATCGGGTCTCTCCTTTGCGCGGATGAATACGCAGGAACCGCGCAAAAACAAAGCGCCGCCCCGGTGGACCGGGACGGCGCTTCGTTTGACTTGCCGTGCTGCTTATTTGCGCGCGACGGGCGCCGCTGCTGCCGCGTTCTCGGGCAGGCCGCCGAGCTGGGTGACCAGCTTGGTATAGGCGTCGAGATAGGCGAGCACGATGACCTGGCCGATCTCGGTGTTCTGATAGCCGCCGCCGCCGGCCGCGGCGAGGCCGCCGCCCCAAAGCGCGCCGCCGCCGCCGCCGAAGCTGACGTCCGACTTGCGGGCATAGCCTTCGGTCAGCGCTTCTTCCTCGGTGGTGCGGCCGTTGACGATCGAAAGCGTGACGTTCGCTTCCTTCTTCTTGACGGAGATGCCGCCGGCGATGCCACCGATCACGCGGCCAGCGCCGCCGAACAGGCCGCCGAGCGCGCCGCCGAGCGCGCCGCCCGCGCCGCCGCCGCCGCCATTGGCGTTCGCGCCGACGATGTTGGGCTCGAGATAATAGTCAGCCGCTTTCACCTGGCCCTTGCCGAGGTTCGATCCCGCCTGCAGTTCGCCCGAGTCGGCCATGGCGCGTTCCATCGCGCGGCTCTGCATCGCACGGCCGCGATTGACGATCGTGAAGCAGCCAGACTGCTGGACGAACACCTTCAGGATCGCTTCGGGGCTGCCGAGATTATAGTCGCGCCACCACTGGGTGTCGGGCTCGACGATTGCGACCGAGCCGAGCTTGCGGGTGCAGCGCGGAATTTCCTGCGTTCCGCGCGACTGCTCCTGGCGTGCGGACGAGCCCTTCGTATCCTTCGCCAGCGCTGGCGAAGCCGCGATGCAGAGCGAGGATGCGACAAGCAACGAAGTCAGTTTGACGGACACGATATTCTCCCCAATCAAAATCGGCACCTTGTTGCGTGTGATCTTCCACGCCCCCCGGAAGCCGAGATGCAAAATCCTGTGCGCGACCCGCTTGTTGACGGTGTGACGCCGCCATATCATCAAAGCCGCAAGTGCGTAAGTGCTCTGGATCACATGACGGGCTTCGTCATCAATTGTTGGTCGATGACATCTGGCGGCAGCGATGCTAGGCGCGCCCGATGACTCCGCTCGACAAGATCCGCAACTTCTCAATCATCGCGCATATCGACCATGGCAAGTCGACGCTGGCCGATCGGCTGATCCAGCGCACCGGCGGCCTGTCCGAGCGCGAGATGTCCGCCCAGGTTCTCGACAATATGGAGATCGAGAAGGAACGCGGCATCACCATCAAGGCGCAGACCGTGCGCCTCGACTGGAAGGGCTATGTCCTCAACCTGATGGACACGCCGGGCCATGTCGACTTCGCCTATGAAGTCTCGCGCTCGCTCGCTGCCTGCGAAGGCGCGCTGCTGGTCGTCGACGCCGCGCAGGGCGTCGAGGCGCAGACGCTCGCCAATGTCTATCAGTCGATCGAGCATGATCACGAGATCCTGCCCGTCATCAACAAGATCGACCTGCCGGCAGCCGAACCGGAGCGCGTGCGCGCCGAGATCGAGGACATCATCGGCCTCGACGCGTCGGAAGCCGTGCTGGCGAGCGCCAAGTCCGGTATCGGCATCGACGAGATCCTCGATCAGGTCGTCGCCAAGATCCCGCCACCCAAGGGCGATCGCGACGCGCCCTTGAAGGCGATGCTCGTCGATAGCTGGTACGATCCCTATCTGGGCGTCGTCATCCTCGTCCGTGTCATCGACGGCGTGCTGAGGAAGGGCCAGCAGATCAAGTTCATGCAGGCCGGCACCACGCACCTGGTCGACCGCACCGGCTGTATGCGCCCCAAGATCGAGCAGCTTCCCGAACTCGGGCCGGGCGAGATCGGTTTCATCACCGCGCAGATCAAGGAAGTCGCGCAGACCATGGTCGGCGACACCATCACCGACGCCAAGAAGCCCGCGGCCGAAGCGCTGCCTGGCTTCAAGGAAGTGCAGCCGGTGGTGTTCTGCGGCCTGTTTCCGACCGACGCGAATGATTTCGAGAAGTTGCGCGAAAGCATCTCGAAGCTGCGGCTCAACGATGCCTCGTTCAGCTTCGAGATGGAGACGAGCGCGGCGCTGGGCTTCGGGTTCCGCTGCGGTTTCCTGGGGCTGCTCCACCTGGAGATCATCCAGGAGCGGCTGACGCGCGAATATGATCTCGATCTGATCACGACGGCGCCGTCGGTGGTCTATCACCTGACGCTCACGCATGGCGGCGGCCAGCTTGAACTGCACAATCCGGCGGACATGCCCGATCCCAACCGGATCGAGGAAATCGAGGAACCCTGGATCGAGGCGGTGATCTACGTGCCCGACGAATATCTGGGTCCGATCCTGAAGCTGTGCCAGGACCGTCGCGGCATCCAGAAGAACCTCACCTATGTCGGCGGCCGCGCGCAGATCACCTATGAACTGCCGCTCAACGAGGTCGTGTTCGATTTCTACGATCGGCTGAAGAGCATCAGCCGGGGCTATGCCAGCTTCGACTATCACCAGATCGGCCATCGCGCCGGTGACCTCGTCAAGATGAACATCCTGGTGAACAACGAACCGGTGGACGCGCTCAGCATGATCGTCCACCGCAGCGCCGCCGAAGCGCGCGGGCGCCATATGTGCGAGCGGCTGAAGGACCTGATCCCGCGCCATCTGTTCAAGATTCCGATCCAGGCGGCGATTGGCGGCAAGGTGATCGCGCGCGAGACGATCGCCGCGCTCCGCAAGGACGTGACCGCGAAATGCTATGGCGGCGACATCAGCCGCAAGAAGAAGCTTCTGGACAAGCAGAAGGAAGGCAAGAAGCGGATGCGCGAATATGGCAGCGTGAGCATCCCGCAAGAGGCCTTCATCGCGGCGCTGCGCATGGGGGATGACGCCTGATGGCCGAGCGCTTCGAACGGCATCGCCAGCCCTGGACGAGTGACGAGATCCAGAAGCTGCACCAACTCGCCAAGAAGGGCATGGCGCTGAAGGCGATTTCGAAGGCGATGACGCGCAGTGAGGAGTCGATCAAGGATCGCGCCAAGCTCGACGGGCTGAAGATCGCGAAACTGCGCTGATCGGCCACCCACCTGTTAAAAGTGCCAAAAGGGTAAATATTCGTAGGTGTCGCGCAACCATATTCAATATTGGATATGGCAAATCCGGGCTGAATCCTTGCTGTGGGCTGAATGAGCGTCCGATCGCGCGCCTCGGGTCATTATTTCCTGCGACTGTGGCAGTCCTGCATCAGTTTGAAAAATAAAGAACCCATCGTCATCGCAGTGCAACATTTGGGCCTTTAAGGGGCCGCCGTGCTGTTGCAGTGCAACCTAGGAGTTCGGATCACGAGTCGGCTTTGAGGGAAGACGACCGGGGGTCCATCAAGGGGACTATCCATGAAGAATATGCTTTACGTCGGTGTAGCCGCTGCTGCGCTCGCGATTCCGGGCGCGGCGTTCGCCCAGTCGACCGGCTCGATCGACTTCGACGAAAACGAAATCGTCGTCACCGGTGCGCGCACCGACAACGGCGTCGCCGGCGTGATCGCGCCCGACACGAGCAAGGCCAAGGCCGTGCTGACGCAGGAGTTCATCGGTCGCCAGGCGCCTGGCCAGACGGTCAACGACATCATCAACCAGCTTCCCGGTGTCTCCTTCCAGAACAACGATCCCTTCGGTTCGGCGGGCGGCAAGCTCTATATCCGCGGTTTCGACAATACGCGCATCAGCCAGACCTTCGACGGCGTGCCGCTGAACGATTCGGGTAGCTATGCGCTTTATTCGAACCAGCAGGTCGATCCCGAACTGATCGAGCAGGTCAACGTCAACCTCGGTTCGACCGACGTCGACAGCCCGACCGCGGCGGCTTCCGGTTCGACGGTCAACTATCGTACGCGTAATCCCTATCAGGATTTCGGCGCGAAGATTGCCGGCTCGGTCGGCGAATATGGCTTTTTCCGCGTATTCGGTTCGGTCGATACCGGCGAGATCGGCCCCTGGGGCACCCGCGCGTTCTTCGCCGCGAGCCATGCCGAGAACAACAACGTGTTCAACCTGACCGGTCCGGGTCGTAATGTCGGCCGCATCGACAAGCAGCAATATAACGCCCGGATCTATCAGCCGATCGGCTCGAACGGCGACTTCATCTCGATCGCGGGTCACTACAATCAGAATCGCAACAATTTCCTCGGTTCGGTCTCGCTGCGCACCGATGCGAACCTGGCGGTCACCAACCGCTTCCCGCTGACCAAGGACGAGCGTTTCTACGAAATCGCGCGCTGCCAGATCAACACGGTGGCGCGTCCGGGCGTGGCCGACCTGGCGAACACCTGCGGCTCGACCTTTGACGAGCGTTTCAACCCGTCGAACACCGGCAATATCCGCATCGCTTCGAAATTCACGCTGGCCGACGGCCTCGTCCTGACGGTCGATCCGAGCTACCAATATGTGAAGGCGAATGGCGGCGGCACTGCAACCGCCCGTGAAGGTTTCTTCGATGTTGATCCCGGCGCGGCCGTTTCCAATCGCACCGGCTATATCGGCGGCTCGCCCTATTTCGGTCGCGATCTCAACGGTGACGGCGACATCCTCGACCAGATCCGCGTGCTGGCGCCCAGCCAGACCAAGACCAAGCGTTTCGGCGTGATCGCGTCGCTCCGTTACGACATCAACGAGCACAACACGGTCCGCGTCGCCTATTCCTGGGATCGTGCGCGCCACCGCCAGACCGGCGAGACCCAGTTGCTCGATCTCGACGGCGGCCCGCTGGACGTCTTCCCGGTCAACGATCCGCTCAAGGATCGGGACGGCAATGTCCTGCAGAAGCGCGATCGCCTTTCGTACGCGATCCTGCATCAGTTCGCTGGCGAATATCGCGGCGAGTTCTTCGACGAGCGCCTGACGGTCAATGCCGGCCTGCGCGCGCCGTTCTTCAAGCGCGAGCTGAACAACTATTGCGCGACGACCAGCGTGTCGGGCTTCGTCGACTGCTTCGGCACGAACGCCACGGCGCTGGCGGATTATCTGGCTAAGAACCCGACGGTTGCGATCGCCGGCGGCACGTCGCCGCGCCAGGGGCCGCAGCAGCGCGTGTTCAAATACGACAAGCTGCTGCCGAACTTCGGCCTGACCTATGACGTCACCGATCGGGCGAGCGTCTTCGCCAATTATTCGCAGGGCCTGCAGGTTCCGCGTACCGATACGCTGTACAACTCCTTCTTCTATCCCGCCGGCACGGAGCAGGCCAATCCGCGGCCTGAGACCACCACCAATTTCGACCTGGGCATGCGCTATCGTTCGTCGAAGCTGATTGCGCAGCTGTCGGTGTGGTACACCAAGTACAAGGATCGCCTCGCGGAGGCCTATGATCCCGAACTGGATCGCAGCGTGTTCCGCAACCTGGGCACCGTCAACAAGTACGGCATCGACGGCAGTGTTTCGTATCAGCCCATTCCGGAGATTTCGCTCTACGCCTTCGGTTCGTACATGAAGTCGGAAATCCAGGACGACCTGCTGATCACGGAACTCGTGAACGGCAATACGATCACGCCGATCTATTCGCCGACCAAGGGCAAGCGGGAATCGGGTGCGCCGGTCTTCACGCTCGGTGGTCGCGTGCAGGGCAACCTCGGCCCGCTCGAATTGGGCGTCCAGGCGAAGCGCACCGGCAAGCGCTATGTGAACGACTCCAACCTGCCGATCTACACCGGCGCCAACAGCACCGTCGTGTTCCCGGCCGCGACGCCGGCCTATACGCTGGTGGATCTGGATGCCCGTCTGTCGCTGGAGTTCCTGGGTCTCAACGACAAGACCTATTTCCAGCTCAACGTCACGAACCTGTTCGACAAGCTCTATGTTGGCAGCTTCGACGGCGGCAACCAGTCGCCGATCTATACCAACAATAGTCTGAGCGGTTACACCTCGCCGATCTTCGTGCAGATCGGCCCGCCGCGCACGGTGATGGGTTCGCTCGTCGTCGCGTTCTGATCGCGAGCCAATGGTTCATAGCAGGACCGCCGTCCCGAAAGGGGCGGCGGTTTTGCTTTATATGCGGGTCAAGGGCCGGGTTAATCGGCTTCCGCCGCCCTCGAATAGAGGCTCTGCCTGGGCCGTTCGAACAGCTTCATCACCATCGGTTCGAAGAAATCGAGCGGCGCGCTTTCATAAGCAGGGTCGAACGCGGTCTGATCGTATTTCTCGCAAAATTCCGCGCAGGCCTCGAAATGCGGATGGCCACGGAACTTCTCGCGCAGATCGCGGTCCATGCCGAGATGGTGGAAGAAATAATAACCCTGGAAAATGCCGTGCTGGGCCGTGATCCAGTGAACTTCCTCCGATACGAAGGGCCTGATGATCGCGGCGCCGATATCGGGGTGGTTATAGGCGCCCAGCGTGTCGCCGATATCGTGGATCAGCGCCATCACCACATAATCGTCGGATCGTCCGTCGCGATGCGCGCGCGTCGCGGTCTGTAGCGAATGCTGGAGCCGATCGACCGGGAAGCCGCCATAATCGCCGTCGAGCAGCTTGAGATGATCGAGCACGCGACGGCCGCCCTTGGCGGCGAACGGGATGAAATGGCTGCTGATCGCCTGCCAATCGGCCTGGGTGCCCTCGGTCATCGCGGTGAATGTCGCGCGATCATGAGTCTGGTCGTTCATTGATCCTCTCCTCCGGCGGAGAGGATAACGCCGAATCCGCTCAAGTTGCAAAACGCGACCTGATCGCCCGCCATAGCCATTCTCCCGCCAGTGCCGCCAGCATCGTCGCGCCGGTCAACGGGAACAGTGCGCCCACTGTCAGCATGATCGCGGCGACGCCCCGGCTGGCGCGGCGGTTGTCGGCGCGGGGCGGGGTTGTGAGGCGGCCCGCGCGGCGGCGCTTCCACCAGAGGATCGGTGCACTCAGGCCAAGCAGCCATGCGCCGATGCAGCCGGCGAGCATGACCAGCCTGTTGACCTCGCCATAATGCTGGCCTTGATGGACGGCGATGCCCCATTCGATCGCCTGGGCACCCCGCCCGAATGTCGCATAGGGCGCATCGAGCAGCACCCGGCCATCGGCGGCGTCGAGATAGAGCACGCGCGCATCGCCGGCGCGTGTGGCGGCTGCCGCGACCAGATAGGGCGCGGCGGGTTCGGCGGGTGGCGTCAGGCTCCAGGCAGGCCCGATCCCGCGCGCAGAGGCGATGGCGATCGCGCGGTCCGGGCCGATATCGGCGCCGCCATGTCCCATCGGATGGCCGCGATGCTGCATCGACCATGGCAGGGCGGGATCGGCGGAGCCATGATCGACATGCTCGCCGCGCGCCGGCCCCGGTGCGGCCGGGCGTCCGCCGCCGGAGGCTGTGACCGCGCCGCGCAGCCAGCCGCCCCAATAGCCGGACCAGGGCATGCCGCTGACGGCGAGGAACAGGATCACCGCGCCGACCAGCGCGCCGGTAGAGGCATGGAAATCACGCCAGAACAACCGTTGCCCGACGCGGCCGCGCAATGCGAGCGCGCGTTGTCCTGCGCGTGGCCACCAGAGATAGAAGCCCGAAAGGCAGAGCAGGATCACCCAGCCTGCCGCGATCTCAATCACAGCATTGCCGACGGGGCCGGTGATCGCCAGGCTGTGCAGCCGCTTCACCGTCTCCATCACGCCGCCCTCGGCGGTACTGCCGAGCACCTGGCCGAAGGCGGGATCGACGAACAATGTCCGTCGTTCGCCGTCGGGTCGGACCAGGGTCATCCGCCAGCTCGCGTCCGGATCGGCAGGTCGCTCGATCCGCGTCACGCGCCCCGGAGCCTGAGCCGCGACGTGATTGAGCATCGGCGCAAGTGCCGTGGGTGGCCCGGTGAACTGACGTTGCGTCCATGCGCCGTAGACGACGCGCTCCAGCTCCGCTTTGTAGAGATAGAGCGCGCCGGTCGCGGCGAGCCACATCAACATGGGCAATATGATCAGCCCGGCGTAGAAATGCCAGCGCCAGACCGCGCGATAGAGCGACTCCCGCATGGTGCCCTCAGAAACGGGCGTTGACGCCGACGGAGACCGCCCGGCGTTCGACGGGGTAATAAAGCGCCTGGGCCGGGCCACTCACTTTCACCACTGCAGATATATCTCCGACAGCTTTTTTACCGGTCAGGTTTCTGGCATCGAGGAACAGCGTGATGCCCTGGCGCAGTTCGGCATGGGCGGTGGCGCCAAGCAGCGCATAACCATCGGTGCGAACGCTGTTGGCATAATCGGCCCAGGCGCCGCGTGGCACCCATTCGACATTGGGTGTGACGGAGAAACGGTCGCCGCCAAGCCGGAGCGCCGCGCGGTACAAATGCGGAGCAATGACAGGCAGGCGATTGCCGCCAAACTGGACGTCGCCGCGGAAACGGAAATCGGCATATTGCCAGCTCTGGCGCAGCCGCGCCCAGCGTGTGAGATCGAGATCCAGTCCCGCCTCCACTCCCCGATGCCGTGTGCGGCCCGCATTGAAGGTCGCGGCGGGAATCAAGCCCGGTATAATCGAATATTGCAGCAATTCGCCCTTCAGGTCGGCGCGATAGAGGCTGATGTCCCACCGGGCCGGGCCCCATTCGCCGCGCGTGCCGATCTCGGCTGTCCAGGCCGTCTGCGCATCGAGCGGGACAAAGCCGGGGACCGGCTGTGCCTGCGCCAGTTCGCTGAAGCCGGGAATCTCCGCCGAGCGGCTGTAATTGGCATAGAACTGCAACGTCGAACCCGGCTCGAACAACAGGCCGATCTTGGGTGAGAACTGGCTGAACGACTGGCTGTCGCTCGCGACAGGGTTGAAGCGATTGTCCACCGAACGCCGCCCCTCGACATGGACGGCGCCGGCGATCAGGCTGAGCGTGTCGATCGGCCTGAAGCGCAATTCGCCATAGAGATCGATCGTCCGCGCGCTCTGGCGGGCATCTGCGGTCGGTGCACCGCGTCGCCCCGCCACATTGGCGAACTGCTTCGCGGCCACATTTCCCCAACGTGCGGTGCCGCCAAGCGTCAACGCGAAACGCCCCCAGTCGCGATCGTAACGGGCATAGCTGCCCCAATCGGTCGATTTCTGGTCGATCACCTGGAAGATCGGATGGAAAAGCTGCTTGGCGTTGAGGAACAGGCCGATATCGAGCGTGCCGTCGCCAAGCGCGAAACGTGTCCGGTTCTGCAGGCGGATCGAATCGATGTCGCGCTGCTGATCGCCGGTGATGTTGGCCGGCAGCGAGGTGGCGGGGTTGGTCAAGACATCGGCCATCGACAGCGCGCCGGGCAGGTCCTGCCGGATCTGCTGGACGCTGGCGTAGAAGCGCGTTTCGATCCGGTCGGTCAGCCTGATGCCGACATTGCCGTTGAAGCGTAGCGCCGAGCGGCGGGCATGGTCGCGATCTCCGTCGGACCGGTCGGCGGCGAGCGCCACCCAGGCATCGGCGCGGTCGTCGGAGAAGCCGGCCGAGGCGAGGCCGCGAAGCGTGTCGAAGCTGCCGCCGTCGATACGCAGCGTGATGCCAGGCGCGGTCCGGCCGGTCGGCGTCACCGCGTTGATCGCGCCGCCCAGTGTCGAGCTGCCGAAGCGCAGCGCGTTGGATCCGCGATAGACCTCCAGATGCGACATGATCGTCGGATCCAGTTCCTGGAAGTCGCCATTATTGTCGGCCATGTTGATCGGAATGCCGTCCTGCAGCAGCGTGAGGCCGCGCATGTGGAAGCCCCGGCTCAATCCGGAGCCGCGGATCGACAGACGGACCTCCTGCCCGAAGCGCGGCTGGGTATAGACGCCGGGGGAAAAGGCGAGCGCGTCGCGCAGCGAGACCGCCGCCTTGTCGGCATAATCCTTGGCGGACACGACGTTCGCGCCGCCGGGCGTGCGCGTCGTTCGCGCCTCGGCGTCGTCCAGACGATCCGCGGTGACGATGATGGGTTCGGCCGTGGTTTCGGGGCTGTCCTCGGCAAGGGCGGGGATGGCGGACAGCAGCAGCGACGCGCTGGCAAGCGCGTGGGAAATGCGGGGCATGGAAAGACCTTCCTGAAAACGGGATCGGCCCGCGATCATGCGGGCAGGCTGGGTTTTCAGACGGTGACGGGTGGTCCGGTCGCGGGTGGCGGCGGTGCGGAGAGGCCGCGGCCGATGGAGATAATGGCGGGGAAGCTATCTGGCTGATCGGCCGGAATGGCGTGCGATGCGACGATCGCCGGCGGCGGTGCGTCGGCAACCGCCAGTGCGAGACCCGAAAAGGCGCAGGGCTGGTCGTGGCGCGGATCTGATTTGGGCGTGCCCTGCTTATGAACGTCGCCCGAGCGATCGACCCATGCGACGACGCGTCCTTCGCCCGTGCACAGCGTGATCCGGGTCATGCCATCGGCGCCGACCATCGGCATCCACCCGGTCGGCACAAGAATCCGGAGCATCAGCGCGGCTGCGAGGATCCAGAGCGCGAGCGCCCTGTTTCGTCCCGTGAAGCTGCGCCGCCATGCGTTCATGGGCCGCGCCTATGCGCGCGGGCGCGGGTGGGTGCAATGGGTTTCGCGATGGTGGGGCGATTTGACATATTGCCGGCGACCGGACGAGCAGCCTGCGGCTTCACCTTCGCGCCGTGACGCGATACAGCGGCGCGATGGCGAGCATCGGGCTCAAGCAACGGCCGTTCTTCGACGACAAGAACCGGGCTTTCTGGAACCTTCAGTCGGCGGGCTGGGCGGGCTATCTCGTGCTGCGCGCGCTGTCGGGCTTCTCGAACGGCTTTCCGCTCGAATTCCTGGTGCCGTTGCTGATCCATGTCGTCACGGGCTATTCGCTTACGCTCGTGCTCGGCGTGATCTATCGCATGGTGATCAGTCGCGCGCGCATCGTCACCTGGGGCGTATCGGTGGCGGCGATCCTGATCGCGACCTTGCTGTTCGCGGTGATCGATGCCTGGGTGTTCTCGACGATCAACAAGCCCGATACGCCGCTGGCGACCAATCTGGTGCTCGGCACGCTGACGCTCGATTTCACGATCCTCGCGGCCTGGTCGGCGCTTTATTACGCGATCAACTTCTACCTGATCGTCGAGGAGCAGGCCGATCAGCTCGTCAAGCTCGACGTCCAGGCGACGTCGGCGCAACTCGCGATGCTGCGTTACCAGCTCAATCCCCATTTCCTGTTCAACACGCTCAATTCGATCTCGACGCTGGTCCTGCTCAAGCAGACCGAACGCGCCAACACGATGCTCTCGCGCCTGTCGTCGTTCCTGCGCTACACGCTGGCCAACGAGCCGACCGCGCAGGTGACGCTGGCGCAGGAGGTCGAGACGCTGAAGCTGTATCTCGAAATCGAGAAGATGCGCTTCGAGGACCGGTTGCGCACGCATTTCTCGATCGAGGATGGCGCAGCGAAGGCGCGGTTGCCTTCGCTGCTGCTTCAGCCGCTTGTCGAGAACGCGATCAAATATGCGGTGACGCCGCAGGAAGAGGGCGCCGACATCTCGGTCGATGCGCGGTTGGCCGGAGATCGGGTGCAGATCACCGTGTCCGATACCGGCCCGGGGTTGAAGGAGAACGCGATCAGGCCCAGCTATTCGACCGGAGTGGGTCTCGCAAATATTCGCGACCGTCTCGCCCAGGCCTTCGGTCCCGAGCATCGTTTCGATGCTGGTTCGAAACCAAGTGGCGGGTTCAGCGTTACGCTAGAGTTCCCGCTCATATTGGAAGAACAGCCGAAAGTGGCCGCATGACGATACGCACCATTCTGGTCGATGACGAATCCCTGGCGATTCAGGGCTTGAAGCTGAGACTGGAAGCCCATGACGATGTCGAAATCGTCGATACCTGCCTGAATGGTCGTGAGGCCATTCGTTCGATCAAGACTCATAAGCCCGATCTTGTCTTCCTCGATATCCAGATGCCTGGTTTCGACGGCTTTTCCGTCGTTCAGGGCCTGATGGAAGTCGAACCGCCCCTGTTCGTTTTCGTCACCGCCTATTCCGATCACGCGATCCGCGCGTTCGAGGCGCAGGCGATGGACTATCTGATGAAACCGGTCGAGCCCGAGCGGCTTGCCGACACGCTTGATCGCGTGCGCCAGCGCCTTGCCGAGAAGCGCGGCCAGGAGGAAGTGGAGCGGCTGAAGGAAGTGCTTTCCGAAGTCGCGCCCGATGCGGTCGACCAGATCGCCAGCGATAGCGACGCGCACGCCGCCAGCCGCTACGAAAAACTGATCAACATCAAGGATCGCGGTCAGATCTTCCGCGTCGATGTGGATTCGATCGAGCGGATCGACGCTGCCGGCGATTACATGTGCATCTATACCGGCGATAACACGCTGATCCTGCGCGAGACGATGAAGGATCTGGAGAAGCGGCTCGATCCGCGCCGCTTCCAGCGCGTCCATCGTTCGACCATCGTGAACCTCGATCTGGTCAAGCAGGTGAAGCCGCATACCAATGGCGAATGTTTCCTGGTGCTCGATTCGGGTGCGCAGGTGAAGGTCAGCCGTTCCTATCGCGACGTGGTGGCGCGCTTCGTCCACTGATCGTCATGGACCAGCATCTCGCCCCGGCCGGTCCGGGGCGGGACGCCAGGAGCCTCAATCTTCCGGTGCATCATCGAGAACCTGCACTGTTCCCACGGAATAGCCTTTCTCGATCATTTCCTTGCGATAATCGCTGCGCGCATCGGCGAGTTCGCGCCGATATTCGCTCCAGGCCTCTTCACGATCGCTGGGTTTGCGCGCGCGGCGCAGATCGCTGGCGAGCTCGCGCCGAGCTTCGCTGAGATCGGTCTGATAGTCGCGCCAATAGGCATTGTCGGGATCGCCCGGTGCCGGGCTGTCATGGGCGATGGCGGGCGCTGCGAGCGCCATTCCGCCCAGGGTGAGCGCGATCATGGTAACCTGCATGGCTCGTCTCCTCATCGTTGAACACCGCCCGCCAACGGATCGCCATCGCGTCTTCTACCGGGGCTTGCGCCGGGCCGTGGCGGCACCGGGCTGATGCGATGATTCCGCAGGCAGGTGCTTAAGCCACGGTTCGTCCGGTGCCGCCTAATCGGGGCGGGTGATGCACAATATCGTTTCATTTCGCGGCGGGCCGAGACGCAGTCAGCAGGGATATTATCGTCGGACTGGATGGGGGCGGGGCAGGCGCCCACGCCGGCCCGGATTCTTCATATTGTTGCTTGCCGCTTGCCTGGCCGGGCTGGGCTATACGCAGATCGATTTCCGGATCGATCCGGTCGCGGTGGATACGGCGGCACCGCCCGCGGAGCATGCCCAGCCCGATGGCCTGGCGGCGACTGGAGCGGGCCGGGCGGCGGTTCGGTTCGGACTCTGTCACAGCGGTGGCGGGCGCAACTGCGTGGTCGACGGCGATACCTTCCGGGTGGACGGCGCGAAAATCCGAATCGCCGATATCGATACACCCGAAACCCATCCGCCGCGTTGCGCGGAGGAGGCTGAACTGGGCGCACGTGCGACGCGCCGTCTGCAGGCCTTGCTCAACCAGGGGCCTTTCGAGTTGGAAATCAGCGGGCGTGCCACGGATCGTTACGGTCGCCAGCTCCGCACGGTTACGCGTGATGGCAGGTCGATCGGTGACCTGCTCGTCGCCGAAGGCCTGGCGCGGCCCTATGGGCGTGGCCGGCGATCCTGGTGTGATTGATCATGCATCCTTGCGGCACGATCGTGCGTTGAGCGCGGGCATTCGAAGGAGATAGTCCATGACCGACACCAGCCGCATCCGCGAACATATGGAAGTGATCGGCGCCGACGGCGTCCATGTCGGCACCGTCGACAAGGTCGATGGGCACCGGATCAAGCTGACCAAGGCCGATAGCGGGCAAGGCCGCCACGAAGGGCATCATCATTTCATATCGATCGGCCTTGTCGCCGACATTGAGGGCGACAAGGTTCGCCTGTCCGCGAACGGCGACGTTGCTGTGACGTTCGAGGAGGAAGAGGCCGGCTGATCGCCCGCGCTCGGATCCGGGTTCAGTCCTCCACGATCATGCTGTTGCGCCGCGTATCGGGCACCAGCAGGAACGCGATCGTCGCGATGCCGATCAGCGCGGTGATATACCAGTAGAAGGCCGCCTCGACGCCCTGGTTCTTGAGCCAGAGCGCGACCGTCTCGGCGGTGCCGCCGAACGCGGCGTTGCCGATGGCATAGGGCAGGGCGACACCCAGCGTGCGGATATGGGCGGGGAACATCTCCGCCTTCACCACCGCGCCGATCGCAGTGTAGGGCGCGATCGCGACGAGCGGGATCAGGCTCAGCACAAAGGCGACGGCCGCATCGGTGGTCGTGGACAGCATCGTGAACACCGGTACGGTCACGATCATGCCGGTGATGCCGAACCAGAGGAGCAAAGGCTTGCGCCCGATCTTGTCGGACAGCAGGCCGAGCAGCGGCTGGAGCAGCATGAAGACGACGAGCGCCAGGGCGGTGATCTGTGTGGCGGTCTCGCGGTCGAAGTCGCTGGTGTTGACCAGGAATTTCTGGAGATAGGTGGTGTAGGCGTAGAAAGCCGATGAACTGCCCGCCGTCATCATCACGAGCAGGATCGTCGGGCGCAGATGCGCCTTCACCAGATGCCGTGCCGACGAGGTAGGCAGATTCGTACGGTCCATCGCCTGGAACGCCGCGGTTTCCGCCAGATTGCGACGTAGCAGATAGACGGCGAGTGCGAGCAGGGCGCCGATCAGGAAGGGGATGCGCCAGGCCCAGCCCTCGATCGCGGCCTCGCTGAGCACCGCCTGCATCACCAGCAGCACGGCGAGCGCGGTCAACTGGCCGCCGATCAGCGTCACATACTGGAAACTCGAATAGAAGCCGCGCCGGTCGCGTGTCGCCATTTCGGAAAGATAGGTGGCGCTCGCGCCATATTCGCCGCCGACCGAAAGCCCCTGCAGCATGCGCGCGAACAGCAGGATCAGCGGCGAAAGCGCACCGGCCTGATCATAGGTCGGCGCGATCGCGATGATCAGCGAACCCGCGAACATCAGCCCCACCGATAGCGCCAGCCCGGCCTTGCGGCCGTGCCTGTCACCATAGATGCCCATGATCCACGCGCCCAGCGGCCGCATCAGGAAGCCGACGGCGAAGATCGCCGCGGTGCTCAGCAGTTGCGCGGTCGGATTGCCTTTCGGAAAGAAAGCCGGCGCGAAATAAATGGCGAGCGACGCATAGGCGAACCAGTCGTACCATTCGACGAGATTGCCGGCCGATCCGCCGATGATGGACTTCAGTCTCCTGGCTTCGATCGACATGCATCCCCCTGTTTCGACACCTTATGTGCGGCGCCGTCGCGACGGGCAAGCGCGGTCGCGCGACGGGTGCGGCTTGTGCCGGTCGGGCCAGCGCCTATGCTGGCGCCGGTATCGGTGGTTCTGGAAGGATTGGAATGCGTAAGGCCTGCCTCGTATCGGTAGTCGTCTTGGCGGCGCTTGGCGGGTGCGTCCGCCCGAGCGAGCCTGCTCCACCGCCGCCGGCACCTCCGCCGCCCGTTCCCGCGCCCGCGCCGGTTCCGCCACCGCCGCCACCTCCCGGAGAATGGACGGATCGTGCGGCGACACCGGGCGACTGGAGCTATCGCGACGTTTCGGGCGGTTCGGTTGCCCAGTTCGGTCTGCCTGGTGTCCCGCCGCGTTTCGCGGTGCGCTGCGAAAAGGCGTCGCGGCGCATTCGTTTCGAGCGTTCGGGTGTGCTCGATCCGGGGAGCAGCGCACGGTTGACGCTGACGTCGACGGCTGGGACCGCGAGCTATGCGCTTGCCAATATCGGCGGTTCGCCGCCGAGCGTGGGGGCATCGACCGCAGCGAACGACGCCTTTCTCGACAAGCTTGTCTACACGCGCGGCCGCTTTCTCGTGCGGGCGGACGGGGCGGAGGAAATGGTCCTGCCAGGCTGGGCGGAGGTCGCGCGGGTGGTGGAGGATTGCCGGGGCTGACGCGGCTCGGCGCGAAGCGTTGAATCTTGCCCAGAAAAAAAATCAAAACAAGTCTTGTGTCGCGAATCGCGATGATTCACACATGGGGCGTGCCAAGAGGCACAAGGGCTTCAACAAGCGAAAGGAGGTGATCCGATGTCTCATGGTTCAGCAATGAGGTCGGTTCAGTCCGTTCGGGGGACGCGCGGCTAATAGCGCGATAAATGGTCTCCCGGGCTGGATACTCCGGCCGCTGACCATGTTAGGGGGTTGCCGGGCCGTCAGGCCCGGCAGCCTCTTTTCATATCCGGCATGATTGATAATGAAGCGATGCGGACGGCAGTCCGCGAGGAAATTAAGAGCATCGTGTGGAAAAAGCCTGCCACCGCGGAGTCGAGGCTGGGAATCTGCATTCCGTAACAGCGATGCGATCACGACCATCCGAGCGGCTCGTGCGTTTCAGATTTCGCGCGGCCTTCACCAAGGGTTGATCGCCGCTACGGTGCGGATTGTCTCAAAACCGTAATTTTCGGCTGGGTCTTTACCAGTGATTCACCCACTTTCCCTACACCCTCGCGGATGGATTTTGCATTCGCCCGGTTCGAAAGGCTGCTCGCGCGGCCACTGGGAGTGGTACCCGATTTTCCGGTACTGCTCGCCGGGCTTTCCGCGCGCCAATCGGTGACCGCGACGGCGCGGTGCCAGATCCTGATCGAGCGCGACGCGGTGGATACGGGGCCGTCGCACGACCCGATGATCATGATGTTCGCCGATGGCGCGGCGATCTCGCCGGCCGAACTCAGCGGCAGTTTCAATATCGCCGCGGCTCGCCGCATTTCATCCGGACTGCAAACATGACCGGAATATTTACTCTCCGGGTTTAGGCTTATTTCAACGTCCCTGGTGTAACGCGATTCAGCACATTGACAGACCGCGAACTGGTTTGAGGTAGGAATGATCGAAAATCAGAAGATAAGGCCCGCGCAAGTGATCGGTCCGCTCGGCGAGCCGCTCACGCTCGATACGCTGCCGCCGCCGTCGACGACCCGCTGGGTCGTTCGCCGCAAGGCCGAAGTGGTCGCGGCCGTCAACGGCGGCTTGCTGACCGTCGATGAGGCGTGCGAGCGTTATGGCCTGACTCTCGAGGAATTTGCTGGCTGGCAGCGGGCGGTCGATCGCTCGGGCATGCCCGGTCTGCGTGTGACGCGCATCCAGCATTATCGTTCGCTGTACGAACGGCAGCAGCGTTACTGAGCTTCCCGTAGGCCCAGCCGGCTGATTTCACCCCACCCGCCAGACGATGGCGCGGTGGGGTTTTTCTTGTCCGGCAGCTATTTGCGGCCGTGACGCCAACGGAACAAAGGCCATGGGCCAATCGTATTGTCCTTGCTCAGGCCATCCGGCGGTCAACGGATGGCAGCGACAGGAGGACCTTCCATATGAGTATCATTATTTGGCTCATCGTGGGTGGCATTATCGGCTGGCTTGCCAGCATCGTGATGCGTACCGACGCGCAGCAGGGCATTTTCCTGAACATCATCGTCGGTATCGTCGGTGCGTTCATCGCCGGACTGTTCGTTACCGGCGGCTCGATCAACAATGCGGGTTTCGACGCGCGTTCGCTGATCGCTTCGTTCGTCGGCGCGATCGTGTTGCTCGGGATCGTCAATCTCGTGCGCCGTGGCCGGCTGCGCTGATCGGTTGAACCCGAAGAAAGAAAAGGCCGCGCGGGTTGCCCGCGCGGCCCTTTTTTTGCCCGCCGTGATCGGCGTTGACGTCATTCGAGCTCGAAGCTGACCGAAACGGTGATCCCGACCGACTGTTCGCCGGCCACCACCATCGTATCGGCTTCCTTGCCCGCCATGTTCGCGCGCATATAGGCGATCGGAGGCGGCGGTGCGTATCCGCCCGATTCACTGATCGACAGGATGCGCTTCACCTTCAGGCCGGCGGCGCTCGCGTAAAGCTCGGCGCGCGCGCGCGCCTTGCGGATCGCGTCGGTGCGCGCCTCGTCCTCGGCTGCCTCGGGCTTGTCGATCTGGAGGTTCGGGCCGTTGATTTGGTTGGCGCCCTGCGCGACCAGCGCGTCGAGGATCGCACCGCTCTTGGCGACGTCGCGGAAGCGGATCGAAACCGTGTTCGTCGCCTGATAGCCGGTGATCACCGGGGGCACATTCTCGCCATAGCGATATTGCGGATTGAGGCTGATCGTGGCGGTGGCGATGTCGCGTTCGGCAACGCCCGCCTTGCGGAGGGCGGCGACGACGCCGGACATGCGCTGCGCATTCTCGCGCATCGCGCCGGCTGCGTCGGCCGCTTGTGTGACGACGCCGGCGCTGATCACCGCGATGTCGGGCACGCGCTTCGTCTCTCCGGTCGCGACGATGTCGAGGCGCGTCCCCTGGAGGACGGCGACGGGCACCGGAACGGTCGTCTGCGCCGCCAGGGTGGCGGGCGTCAGGGCAAGGGCGGCGAGCGCCACGGCGATCGGGGCCTTGGTCATGAACTCATATACTCCTCTGTTCCGCCAAAACGCGGCGGTGCCGCTGCATAAGCAGAGCGACGCTGCACGGAAGCTTAATGGCGCGTGCGGCCGGTCATGATCAGGCGGTAGAGGATGAGCAGCACGATCGAGCCCAGCGTGGCGCCAAGAATCGTCTTCCACAGGCTAGAGGGTTCGCCGGGTTCGGAAAGGCCGATGATCTGCCCCACATAGCCGGCCAGCACCGCGCCGGCGATGCCGATCAATATGGTGACGAAGAAACCACCCGGATCCCGGCCGGGCATGATGAACTTGCCCAGCGCGCCCGCGATCAATCCGACGAAGATCCACCAGAAAATGTCCATCGGCCGTTCCTGCTGTGCAGTTTCTGCGCATGTTGTTTCGTCAATGCACGGCTTTGGCAAGCCGTAACGTCAGATAACCACAAGCTTGAGTGATAATGTTCGATTGATGGCCGGTAGGGGCATTGAGTGCTTGCTGCTTGGAATTATTGCCGGAATCGCTACGGTTCCGCTTGATCGGCGACGTCATCAGGCGCAGAGGCGCCCGTCCTGCAATGGTCGCGCCGTATTCGGCGGAAAATCCTGGTTCGACTTTCCGTGCCCGGCACGAAAAGTCCTGCTTGAGACTACTGACTTATTGATGTAATACACCGCCGTCCTGGGAACCGGCACGAAGCTGAAGGCAGAAGATGATGAACTACGAGACGCGTTTGACGGCCAACCAAGGCGTCGAGCTGCTTTCCGATGAGGAGGCCGCGCGCCAGGCTCGGCGTCGTCGCATGATGATCGGCGTCGTCGCGCTGATCGCCGTCGCCTTTGCGGGTCTGCTTGCCTACAGGGCTTTCTTCGGCGGCGCGGGAACGGATGCGGCGCCCAGCCAGGCTATGCCCGTGGTGACGGTGATCCAACCCGGCCAGCAGGCGGTCGATCACGTGATCTCGGTCACTGGCACGCTGGCGGCGCGCCGCGAAATGCCGGTTGGCGTCGCGGGCGAGGGGGGCATGGTGTCGCGCGTGCTGGTCGAGCCCGGCCAGTGGGTGTCGGCGGGCCAGGTGCTCGCGACCATCGATCGCTCCGTCCAGGTCCAGACCGACGCCCAGCTTGCCGCGCAGATCAATGTCGCCCGCGCCGATGCGCGACTTGCCCAGTCCGAGCTCGAGCGCGCCCAGTCGCTGGTCGCGCGCGGCTTCGTTTCGAAGGCCGATGTCGATCGCCGGATCGCGACGCGCGATCAGACGGTCGCGCGCGTGCGCGTGGCGGAGGCATCGCTCGGCGAATCGCGTGCGCGTACCGCCCGGCTGGACATCCGCGCCCCCGAAGCCGGCCTCGTGCTGACCCGCAACGTCGAACCGGGTCAGGTCGTCAGCTCGGGCAGCGGCGTATTGTTCCGCATGGCCAAGGGCGGCGAGATGGAATTGCTTGCGCGGTTGAGCGAAACCGACCTGTCGGGCCTGCCGGTCGGCGCGCAGGCGGCGGTCACGCCCGTCGGCACCGATCGCAGCTTCACCGGCCGCGTGTGGCAGGTGTCTCCCGTCATCGATCCGGCGACGCGCCAGGGCATCGCCCGGCTCGTCCTGCCTTACGATCCCGCCATCCGCCCCGGCGGCTTCGCCACGGCCCGGATCGTGCGCGGAACGCAGCAGCAGCCGCTGCTGCCCGAATCCGCAGTGCTGAGCGATGAGAAGGGCAATTTCGTCTATCTCATCGGCAAGGGGAACAAGGTCGAGCGCCGTCCGGTGACCACCGGCACGGTGACGGCGACCGGCATCGCGATCACCTCCGGCCTGAACGGCAGCGAGAAGGTGGTGATGCGCGCCGGCGGCTTTCTCAACCCGGGTGAAACCGTCAAGCCGGCCCTGGCGGGCAAGAACTGATATCGATCGCCCGTCATGACGGGCATCGAAACATGGACATGAGACGATGAACTTCAGGAACATCTCCGCCTGGTCGATCCGCAATCCGGTCGTCCCTATCGTGCTGTTCGTCGGTCTGACGCTTGCCGGCATCGTCAGCTTCATGCGCATGGAGGTCCAGAACCAGCCCGATATCGAATTCCCGCTGGTGATCGCGTCGATCTCCCAGCCCGGCGCCGCGCCGACCGAGATCGAGACGCAGATCACGCAGCGCGTCGAATCGGCGGTGCGCAGCATCGACGGGGTCCGCAACATCAGTTCGACGGCGAGCGAGGGTTCTTCGTCGACGATGATCGAATTCCAGATCGGCACGGATATCAACCAGGCCGTCAACGAAGTGAAGAACGCGATCGACCAGATCCGCGGCGAGCTTCCCGACGGCATCATGGAGCCGTTCGTCCAGAAGGAAACCACCGCCGGGGAGCCGCTCGCCTATTTCGCGGTCCAGGCATCCGACATGACGATGGAGCAGTTGAGCTGGTTCGTCGACGACACCATCGCCAAAAGGCTGATGGCGATCAGCGGCATGGGCAAGGTGGAGCGCAATGGCGGCGTCGATCGCGAGATCCGCGTCATCCTGGATCCCGCGCGGATGCAGGCGCAGGGCGTGACCGCCGCGCAGATCAACAATGTGCTGCGCCAGGTGAACATCAACGCGGCGGGCGGCAAGGCGGAGATCGCCGGATCGCGCCAGTCGGTGCGCGTGCTCGGCAACGCCGCGGATGCGTATCAGCTTTCGCAGACCCAGATTTCGCTCGGCAACGGTCGTACCATCCAGCTGGGCGATGTCGCCAACGTCACCGACGGGTACAGCGAGCAGGTTCGCATCGGCAAGGTTTCGGGCAAGCAGGTCGTCAGCTTCTCGATCTCGCGCGCGCGCGGCGCGTCGGACGTCTCGGTCTTCCATGCCACCGAAACGGCGATCGCGCAGATCGAGAAGGAGAATCCCGGGGTCAAGGTGATCCCGATGTTCAACAATGTCGTCTATACCGAAGCGCAATATCACAGTTCGATGGCGGCGATGATCGAAGGCGCGCTACTTGCCGTCGTCGTCGTCTTCCTGTTCCTGCGCGACTGGCGGGCGACATTCATCTCGGCGCTCGCCATTCCGCTGTCCGCCATCCCGACTTTCTGGGTGATGGACCTCATGGGCTTCACGCTCAATTCGCTGTCGCTGCTCGCGCTCGGCCTCGTTGCCGGCGTGCTGGTCGATGACGCCATCGTCGAGATCGAGAACATCGTCAGACATATGCGAATGGGCAAGACCGCCTATCAGGCGTCGATCGACGCCGCCGACGAAATCGGCTTGGCGGTGGTGGCGACGACGTTCTCGATCGTCGCGGTCTTCCTGCCCGTGGGCCTGATGCCCGGCGTGTCGGGGCAGTTCTTCAAGAATTTCGGACTGACCGTCGTCGCGTCGGTGCTGATCAGCCTTGCGGTCGCGCGCATGATCACGCCGATGATCGCCGCCTATTTCCTGAAGGCGCATGGCGAGGCCGAACATGGCGGCGGCGCGCTGATGGACCGGTATATGAAGGTGTTGGACTGGTCGCTCCACAATCGCTGGTGGACGATGGGGATCGGCGTTCTCGCCTTCGTGGCGACGATCGGCATGTTCAAGATCATCCCGATGCAGTTCTTTCCAACGGTCAATCAGGACACCAGCCAGGTCCGCATCGAGATGGTGCCGGGCACCACGCTGCAGCAGACCGAGGCGGTCGCGGAGCGCGTCAACGCGCTGCTCAAGCAACAGCCTGAAACCGAAGTGACGATGGAGAGCGTGCGCGAAGGCAATAGCCAGATCTATATCAGCCTGAAGAAGAAGCGGGAGCGGACCAGCATCGAGTTCGAACGCGATCTGGCGCCGCAACTGGCCAACATCCCCGATGCGCGCGTCTATTTCCAGGCGCAGAACAGCGGTGGCGGCACCGGTCGCGACATCTCGGTCATGTTGTCGGGCTCCGATCCTGCGCTGCTCGATCAGACGGCGGTGAAGCTGGTCGAGCAGATGAAGGGATTGAAGCAGATTCGTTCGCCCCGTGTGAACGCAGACATGCGGCGGCCGGAACTGATCATCAAGCCCCGGCTCGATCTGGCCGCGCAGCTTGGCGTGACCACGGCGGCGCTCAGCCAGGCGATCCGCATCGCGACGCTGGGCGATATCGATCAGAACAGCGCCAAATTCTCGTTGTCGGACCGTCAGGTGCCGATCCGCGTTATGCTGGCCGAAGGATCGCGGCGCGACCTTGCGACGATCGAGAATCTGCCGGTCCAGACGGCAGATGGCGGATCGGTGCCCTTGAGCCGCGTTGCCGAGATCGGCTTCGGATCCGGCCCGGTTTCGATCCAGCGCTACAACCAGAACCGGCGCGTCTTCGTCGGCGCGGATCTTTCGCCCGGCACCGTCAAGGGCACGGCGATGACGGCGATCAACAATCTGCCGGTCATGAAGAACCTGCCCCTCGGCGTGTCCAACGCGCCCTTTGGCGAGGACGAATGGCAGGCGGAGATGATGAAGAGCTTCGGCATCGCGCTGGTCTCCGGCATCCTGCTTGTCTTCGCGGTGCTGGTGCTGCTCTACAAGCGCTTCATGTCGCCGCTGGTGAACATGGGATCGCTGCTGTTGGCGCCGCTCGGCGGCCTGATGGCACTCGCCCTGATCGGCCAGCCGATCTCGATGCCCGTGTTCATCGGCATATTGATGCTGTTCGGCATCGTCGCCAAGAACTCGATCCTGTTGATCGATTTTGCGATCGAGGAGATGCAGTCGGGCGCCGACAAGTTCCATGCGATCATGGAGGCCGGGCACAAGCGCGCCCAGCCGATCGTGATGACGACGGTCGCGATGGTGGCCGGCATGGTCCCGACGGCCCTGTCGCTGACGGGCGACGGCGCCTGGCGTGCGCCGATGGGCACCGTCGTGATCGGGGGGCTGATCATGTCGACATTGCTGACTTTGCTGATCGTACCGGCCGGCTTTAGCCTGGCCGACGGCTTCGAAAAGAAGATCGGGCCGAAGCTGCGCCGGAGCCTGCTGACGTACAAGCCGGGTGACGACAAGGCGGCGGCGACGCCATATCCGGCGGAGTGATCCGCATCCGCTCGCGAAAAGGGCTTGAACCATTTCGCGGGCGGATCATTCTAACATTATGAATGTGTTCGCACGCACGGGCATCTCGCGGCTCAGCCCCGTCCAGAGCGGTGCCGCTGGCATGCGCGTCGTCGCGACCGGACTGCTCGTCGTCATGGCCTGCGTCTATCTGGCCGCGCGCGCTTTCGAGGATCGTCATCCGGCGCTGGGGTTCGTTCGTGCCTTCGCGGAGGCTGCGATGGTCGGCGGGCTGGCGGACTGGTTCGCGGTCACCGCGCTGTTCCGCCATCCGCTGGGCCTGCCGATCCCGCATACCGCGATCATCCCGCGCAACAAGGATCGCATCGGCGACACGCTGGCGCTGTTCCTGAAGGACAATTTCCTGACGCCGACGGTGGTCGCGCGCCGCATGTACAAGGTTGATGTCGCCGCCGCGATCGGGCGTTTCCTCGACAATCCGGACGTGACGGGGGAGGGGCGGCTGCGGCAGGGCGCTTCGCGCCTGTTCGCGACGATCCTCGACGCGCTCGACCAGGAACGGCTGGGCGGCATGGTCAAGTCCGCGATCGGGCAGCGCCTGCGCGCGCTAGACGTCTCGCCAATCCTGGGCCAGGCGCTGGAAGCCGCGATGAAGGAAGGGCGGCACCTGCCGCTTCAGAAAAGCATCATCGACTGGGCAGGCCAGACGCTTGCCGCCAACGAGGATTTGATCCGTGCGATGGTGCACGAACGCGCCAATACGCTGCTGCGCTGGACCGGGCTGGACGAAGATATCGCCAATGCCATCATCAAGGGCCTGCACAAGCTGCTGTTCGACATGGCGGACGATCCCGATCATCCACTGCGCGCCAAGGTGAACGAGGCATTCGCGAACCTCGCCTTCGACATGCAGCATGACAAGGCGATGAAGGCGAAGGTCGCGCAGTGGAAGGGCGTGATCCTCGACAACCCCGCGCTTCAGCGCTGGCTCGACGGACTATGGGAACAGGCGCGCGGCAGCCTGCTCAAGGCGGCGCGCGATCCCGATGCGGTGCTTGCCGGCAAGTTCGGAGAGATGTTGCGCCAGCTCGGCCAGACATTGCAGCATGACGCACGGCTGCGCACCACGATCAACCGTTTCGCGCGCCGTGCGGCGGTAGGCGCCACCGCCAGCTATGGCGACGGCATCGTCCGGCTGGTTTCGGATACGGTGCGCGGCTGGGATGCGCATACCGTCACCGGACGGCTGGAAAACGCGGTTGGCCGCGATCTGCAATATATCCGCGTCAACGGCACGATCGTCGGCGGCCTGGTCGGCCTGACCATCCACGCGCTCAACGTCTGGTTCTGATCGGCGTTTCAGACCTTCGACGCTTCCGATGAGGCGATGCTTGCGCTAACGCCATGATCCGGGGCGTTTCAGGGGGGAATCATGACGTTCAAGTTCGTGCGGCGCGGATTGGCTGCGCTGCTGTGCTGCGCATCGGCGACTGTGGCATTGGCACAGGACGTGGTCGCATCACCGCCCGTCCCGGTCGAGGCCGTCGACCCCAAGGCGGGGTCGCTCTATCTTCAGTGCGACGGCAATCCCAACAATATGTCGGCGGGAGAAAGCGTGGCGCGCTTCGTCGGCGCCGTTACGCTGCTGGCGTTGTTCGCGCCGCCCGTCGAATCGCCTGATCCGTCCAAGCGCAAGTTCGGCGAGGCTGGCGTCGCCGCGTGCACCGGACTCATCGACGGAGAGAAGGCGGAGGGCAAGACGATCCGTCGCCTGCCGCTGATCCTGGGGCGGGCGCTACACCGGATCGAAGCGAAGGACTACAAGGGCGCGCTCGCCGACGTCGCGCGCGCGCGTGAGGAAGCGGCAGCCGCGAAGCTTGCCGAAGATCCCTATTTCGACCGTTCGATGGGAGTATCGTTCGATATGATCGAGGCCGAAGCGCTGTTGCGCGACGGCGATGTCGCGCGAGCCCGCGCGGTTTCGCTGCGTCGTGTCGCAAGCCACCCCTACAGCTATTACGCGCTGGTGGGTGCCGATGATTTCCGCGCATTCGCTCGGCCGCTCGATCCGATGGGGCTGACCCGATTCAAGGCGCTGGCCCGGATCTCGCCGAACGCGCTGTCCGCTGCCGCCGCGCATATGGAAGAGGAGGGGCGCTTCGAGGAAGCCGCGCGTCTGCGCGATTCCGTCGATCTGCTGTCGAACAGCTTCGACCAGGAGAACCGTGGCCTGTTTCCAAAGGCGTCGGCTGCGCTGACCCACGCATTGGCGGGCGACTGGCCCGGCGCGGAGGAGCGTGCCAAGCAGGCGCGCGCCGACCTTGCGAGCCGGGCCGCGAGCGGCAAACCCGAGAGCAACGCACCGGCGATCGTCGAACTGCTCGATCTTTATGATGTGGTCCGGCTTGTCCATGATGGCAAGCTGGCGCCCGCGCGCCGCAATTTCGCGGCGCGCTCGCAGTGGCTGTCGCCGAGCTTCGGACAGGTGACGGCGGTGAACGCCATGTTGCGTGCGGGTGCGCAACCGGACGAGTTGTTCGGGGCGCTCGCGAAATCGCCCGATCAGATGTGGACCGAGCGGCGCGACCAGTCGTTGGCCGCCCTGCTCGAAGCGGACAAGAACAACAAGCGGCTCTGGGCGCGCATCCTGCCTTATGCTTCGGCCACCGCGTATGAAAGCCAGTCCAAGGCGGTCTGGAACGGCGATAAGTCCCGCATGGTCGGCAAGACGTTGAACAAGACGCTCAATGCCTATCCCATTTATGTGGGACAGGCCGGGCCGCTGACGCAGGTCGATGCGATGGTGCTGCATTCTGCGGTGACGGCCAAGGCGCGCGGTTTTCCCGGCTTCTTCATGATGATGAGGCCGCAGAACCCCGCTATCGGCTGGGTTCGCTTCGGCAAGCCCGGTGATCCGGGCATCACATCCGATCTTTATCTCGATGCCGATGCCGTGATCGCCGAGCTCAGGACGGTGATACCGACGCCCGAGGAAGTGGCTGCGCGCAAGGCAATCCGGGAGCGCGCGGCCAACGGCAAGCGCTGATGCATCGCTTTATCCCGCGCTGACCCGCTCGATATCCGCGCCGACGGCCTGGAGCTTCTCTTCTAGGCGCTCATAGCCGCGGTCCAGGTGATAGATACGGTTCACCTGGGTTTCTCCCTCGGCGGCGAGCCCGGCGATGATCAGGCTCATCGAGGCGCGGAGGTCGGTCGCCATCACGGGCGCGCCCTTGAGCCCCGCGACGCCGCGGACCACCGCGGTGCGGCCGCGCACTTCGATATCGGCGCCCATCCGCGCCAGTTCGGGCACGTGCATGTAGCGATTTTCGAAGATCGTCTCGGTGAAGACGCTGGCGCCGTTCGCCAGCAGCACCATCGCCATGAACTGGGCCTGCATGTCGGTCGCGAAACCGGGAAAGGGTGCGGTGGAGAGGGTGAGCGGCTGCAGTTTGCCGCTCGCCGAGACCTGAAGCCCGTCGCGAACCTCCTCGACGGTCACGCCGGCCTGACGCAGCGCCGCGATCGTCGCGCCCATGTCCTCAGCGCGAGCGCCCGCCAGTTCGACGTTGCCGCCGGTGATCGCCGCCGCGCAGGCATAGCTGCCCGCCTCGATGCGATCGGGCATGACCTGATAGGTTGCGCCGTGGAGCCGATCCACGCCCTCGATCGTCAGCGTCTCGCTGCCGATGCCCTCGATCCGGGCGCCCATCGCGACGAGGCAGCGGCACAGATCGACGATCTCGGGCTCGCGCGCGACATTGTGCAGCCGTGTTCCGCCCTTGGCGAGCACGGCCGCCATCACCGCATTTTCGGTGGCGCCCACCGAGACGACAGGGAAGGTGAAGTCGCCGCCGGGCAGCCGGCCGGCGGGTGCGCTCGCCTTCACATAGCCGGCCGCCAGCTCGATATCCGCGCCCATCGCTTCCAGCGCCTTCAGGTGCAGGTCGATCGGGCGGTTGCCGATCGCGCAGCCGCCGGGCAGCGACACGGTGGCTTCGCCTTCGCGCGCGAGCAGCGGGCCAAGCACCAGGATCGAGGCGCGCATCTTGCGGACGATGTCATAGGGAGCGACAGTGGAGGTGACCTTGCCGGCGCGCAGCGTCATCACCCGGCCGAAATCCTCGGGCCGCGCGCCTTCCACCATGGTCGAGGCGCCAAGCTGATTGAGCAGATGCCCGAAGCTGTCGACATCGGCCAGACGCGGCAGATTCCTGAGCGTCAGCGGCTCATCCGTGAGCAATGCGCAGGGCAGCAGCGTGAGCGCCGCGTTCTTTGCGCCGGAGATGGGAAGGCGGCCTTGGAGCGTCTTGCCGCCCCGGATGATGATGCTGTCCATTCCGCCTCCTTAGCCGCTCGTCCCCGGCTCACGCAAACGGGTCACAAGTCATTGCGCCTTATCAATAAAATTGGGCGGGCATTGATCGGTGTTAAGGCGCGCAGGCGAATCCATCCGCTAGAGCCGATCCATGGACGGGGGCCACGCTGCCCGCGTTCGTCGAAAGCGTGAACCGGGCCCGCGTCATGGCGGGGCCGCGCCGCGCGCCCGGGGCCGGTCTCGGCCAGGGACTGTCCAGGTCGGAGGGGGTATTTCGTGCGGGAAGTCGTCGGGTCCTGATGACGCGAAGCTGCTTCGCGGAAAGGCTGGAGCGGTATCTGCCGCTGACGGAACGGGAGGCGCACGCGCTCGCGTCGCTGGAGGACCATCAGCGCGAACTGGCGCGTGGCACGACCATCGTGCGCGAGAACGACGCCACCGACGACATCTATGTGATCCGCCATGGCTGGGTGATGAGCTATGTCATCCTCGACGATGGCAGCCGGCAGATCCTGCGGCTCCATTTTCCGGGCGACATGATCGGCATGTCGAGCACCGCCTTTGCCGAGGCGCCGGAAACCCTGGTCACGCTCAGCGAAGCGACGATCTGCCCGTTCGACAAGAGCGCGTTGCGCGTCATCTTCGAGGAGCATCCCCGCCTGGCCGCGCTGTTCCACATCGTCGCCCAGGCCGAACGCGTTTCGCTGACCGACCGGCTCGCATCGCTCGGCCGCACGTCCGCCAAGGCGCGCGTGGCGGCGCTGCTGGTCGATGTGCTGGTGCGGCTGCGGTTCCTCAACACGCAGATCGTCGACACCATCCCGCTCAAGCTGACGCAGGAGGAAATCGGCGACGCCACCGGCCTCACCGCCGTTCACGTCAACCGCATGATGCGCGCGCTCAGCGAGGAGCGGCTGATCGCCCGCCGCGACGGCCATGTCCGCATCCTGAACGAGGCCGCGCTCGCGCACACCGCCAATTATGTGAACCGCTACGCCGAACTCGATCTGCGGTGGCTTCCCAAGCCGCGCTGAATGGGCTTGACCGGCGCTTGTGGAGCGCGCGATTGATCGTTCCATGCTCACATCGAACGCCGTCAGCACGATCGCGCAGACCATCCAGCTTTCGGTCGCGCCGGTCTTCCTGCTCGCGGGCATCGGTGCGATCCTGAACGTGATGGCCGGTCGGCTGGGCCGGGTGGTCGATCGCGCGCGCATGCTGGAGCAACTGCATCCCAAGAGCGTTGGCCCCGAACATGATCGCCATGTCTGGGAATTGCGGCTGCTCGATCGCCGCATCTCCGTGATCAACGCCTCCATTTCGGTGATCGTGATGAGCGCGATCGCGGTCTGCCTGCTTGTCGCGCTGTTGTTCATCGCGGAACTGACGCATCTGGAGATCGGCAATGCGGTCGCGATCGTGTTCGTCCTGGCGATGGCGCTGTTGATCCTCGCGCTCGGCCTGTTCCTGCTGGAGGTGCGGCTGGCGCTGCGCAGCATCCGCATCCGCGAGGAACTGCTGGAGCGCAAGGGACGCCGATCTTTGCCTTGAACGCGCGGCTGCGCTATGGCGCGCAGCATCATGATCCCCGATTTCCAGCTTGAAGCGCCGCTTTCGAAGCGCCGTATCGTCGTCGCCATGTCCGGTGGCGTCGACAGTTCGGTGGTGGCCGCGCTCGCGGCGCGCAGTGGTGCGGAGACGATCGGCATCACCCTCCAGCTCTACGATCATGGCGCGGCGGTGGGGCGAACCGGAAGCTGCTGTGCGGGGCAGGACATACGCGATGCGCGCGCGGTCGCCGATCGGCTGGGCATAGCGCATTATGTCTTCGATCACGAAAGCGCGTTCCGCCAGTCGGTGATCGAGGATTTCGCCGACGAATATATGGCCGGGCGCACGCCGATCCCCTGCGTGAAGTGCAATATGGGGGTGAAGTTCACCGATCTGTTCCGGCTGGCCAAGGAACTCGGCGCCGATTGCCTGGCGACCGGCCATTATGTCCGCCGCGTCGTCGGCGTGGACGGCGCCGAATTGCACCGCGCCGCCGATCCTGCGCGTGACCAGAGCTATTTCCTGTTCGCGACGACGCGCGCGCAGCTCGACTATCTGCGCTTTCCCTTGGGCGGCCTGCCCAAGCCCCAGGTGCGCGAGGTCGCGGCGGAGCTGGGTCTGGCGGTGGCGCTGAAACCCGACAGCCAGGATATCTGCTTCGTGCCCGACGGCGATTATGCCGCGATCGTGCGCAAGGTGCGGCCGGAGGCCGATACCTCGGGTGAGATCGTCGATCTTGCCGGTCGCGTCCTAGGCCGCCATCGCGGCTTCATCCATTTCACCGTCGGCCAGCGGCGCGGGCTGGAGATCGGCGGGCAGGCACAGCCCCTCTATGTGGTGCGGCTGGAGCCCGAGACGCGCCGCGTCGTCGTCGGCCCGCGCGAGGCATTGGCGGTCGCGGCGGCGAGACTGACCGATATCAACTGGCTGGGCGGAGACCGTGACGGTCCGCTCACCGCCAAGGTGCGCTCGCTGGCGAAGCCGGTCCCGGCGCGGCTGGATGACGGCAGGCTGATCTTCGACGCCCCCGAATATGGCGTGGCACCGGGGCAGGCGGCGGTGCTCTACGAGGGGGATCGGGTGCTCGGCGGCGGCTGGATCGCGGAGACGGAGCCGGCGATGCTGGCGGTGGCGGCCTGATGCGCGACGATCCGCGCTGGCGCGGGGCGGTCCGCAATCCGCGTCCACAATGGGCGCTCTATGCGCTGATCCTGTTGCTCGACATCGCGGTCGCGGTGCTCATCCTGAGCGGGCTGGTCGAACTCGGCGACTGGGTCGAGGATATGATCTGGCCTGGCGGGGTGGAATGGATCGACTGACCGAGGCAGGCTGATCGCGCACAAAAAAGCCGGCGGATCGCTCCGCCGGCTCCTTTGCACCAGGGAATGAACGTCAGGCGACCTGTGCGTCCGCAAGACGGCCTTCGACATCGTCGGGATCGCGCAGCACATAGCCGCGTCCCCAGACGGTCTCGATATAATTGTCTCCGCTGCACGCCAGGCTCAGCTTCTTGCGCAGCTTGCAGATGAAGACGTCGATGATCTTGAGTTCGGGCTCGTCCATGCCGCCATAAAGGTGGTTTAGGAACATTTCCTTGGTCAAGGTGGTGCCCTTGCGGAGCGAGAGCAGCTCCAGCATCGCATATTCCTTGCCGGTCAGATGGACGCGCGAGCCATCGACCTCGACGGTCTTGGCGTCCAGATTGACGGCGAGCTTGCCGGTGCGGATCACCGACTGGCTATGTCCCTTGGAACGGCGGACTACGGCATGGATACGTGCGATCAGCTCTTCGCGATGGAAAGGCTTGGTCACGTAATCGTCGGCGCCGAAGCCGAAGCTGCGCACCTTGGAATCCATCTCGTTGATGCCTGACAGGATCAGCACCGGCGTCTGCACCTTGGCGACGCGCAGCTTCTTGAGCACGTCATAGCCGTGCATGTCCGGCAGGTTGAGATCGAGCAGGATGATATCGTAATCGTACAGCTTGCCGAGGTCCAAGCCCTCCTCGCCAAGGTCGGTCGTGTAGACGTTGAACCCTTCGGTCGTGAGCATGAGCTCGATGGCCTTGGCCGTCGTCGGCTCGTCCTCGATCAGCAGCACCCGCATGTGACAACCCCCTGTGTGGCTGCGGGACCGCTCGGGCCGCGCTTCCAGACATATCCATTAACCAAAGGACCTCTGAACGCAAAAGGTTAATTTCAGATTAAGCCAAGGAAATCCGCGAGTCGCGGCGAGTCCGGTAACCAGTTCTGGAGAGATTCGCGCAGGACATGTTAGTGATTCGGAGCGGTGCGCTCAGGACGCACACAATTTTCGGAAGCGCTGCGACAGGAAATCGATCAGCCGCTCGACGCGCGCGGGGCGATGGCTTCCCGGCGGGCTCAGCAGGTGCAGGCCGACGGGATCCTGCCGTGTCCACTCTTGCAGGATCGTGACGAGCCTGCCTTCGGCGATATGCCGATCGACGATGAAGCCGGGCAACACCGCGATGCCCAGCCCGGCGCAGAGCGCCGGAACCATCGCTTCGCCGCTATTGGTTCGGATGGGGCCCTTGAGCCGGACGATCGCTTCCTCGCGCGCGGCGTTGCGGAACCGCCAGACATCGGGGGTCGCGAGATTGGTGTAGATCAGGCATTCATGCTCGGCGAGTTGCGCGGGATGTGTCGGCGTGCCTCGGCGTTCGAGATAGGCGGGCGCGGCCACGACATGGGCGTGTACGTCACCCAGCCGGCGCGCGCGCATCGAACTGTCGGGCAAGGCCGCGATCCGCAGCGCCATGTCGAACCCCATTTCGATGATGTCGATCTTCTCATCGCTGAAATGCAGGTCGATCGAAATGCCGGGATGCTCGGCGAGGAAATCGGCGATGGCCGGGGCGACGTGCATCAGGCCGAAGGTCATGGGCGCGGCGAGGCGGATCGCGCCGCTCAGCGCGGTTGCGCCGTCGCGCGCGGCTTCCTCGGCGGCTTCGGCTTCGAGGAGGATGCGGCGGGCATGTTCGGCGAGCGGCTTGCCGCTTTCGGTCAGCGACAGGCGGCGCGAGGTGCGATGGAACAGCGCAGTGCCCAGGCTGGTTTCGAGCCGCGTCACCGCCTTGGACACGGTCGCTTTTGAAACGCCGAGCGCATCGGCGGCGGCGGTGAAGGACCGATGTTCGACGACGGCGGCGAACATGGCCCAGGCTTCGAAATCCGGTAGCCGCATGTGGAAACGATCCGTTTCAAAGGTTTCTATTTATGATCTGATCCTGCGCGCTATCTCGTCTTCAAGCAACCCCTCAAGCGAGGTTTGAAGAGATGATCGACAAACGCCCCTTCGACACGCTCGGCCATGCCGATCACGGCTGGCTGAATGCGCGTCATCATTTCTCCTTCGCGGACTATCATGATCCCGCCCGGATGGGCTGGGGCGCGATCCGCGTCTGGAACGACGACGAGATCGCCCCGAATAGCGGTTTCCCACCGCATCCCCATCGCGACATGGAAATCGTCACCTATGTCCGCCAGGGTGCGATCACGCATCAGGACAGCATGGGAAATCAGGGCCGCACCGGCGCCGGCGACGTTCAGGTGATGAGCGCTGGCACCGGCGTGCGCCATGCCGAATATAATCTCGAGCCCGAGACGACCCGGATCTTCCAGATCTGGATCCAGCCCAAAAGGTTGGGCGGCCAGCCGAGCTGGGGCGCGAAGCCGTTCCCGAAGGACGATCGTTCCGGCCGGTTCGTGACGCTCGCCAGCGGTTTCGAAAGCGATCTGGCGAGTGAGGGCGCCCTGCCGATCCGGGCCGATGCCCGGGTGCTCGGCGCGACGCTCAAGGCCGGTGAGAGCCTGGAGCATCAGGTCGGCGCCGGGCGGCACGCCTATCTCGTCCCCGCCATCGGCAGGATCGAGATGGACGGTGAAGAGGTCAACGCCCGCGATGGCGCGGCGCTCACCGGTGGCCGCACCGTAACCATCACTGCGCTGGAAGACAGCGAGATCGTCCTGGTCGACGCCGAATAACGTGTCGACCGCCGCCCGCGTCATCCTCCCCCCTGGACGCGGGCGGCCCCTTTCTTCCTCTCAATTTCCTGACAGGAGCACGATAATGGCAAAGGTTCTGGTTCTTTATTATTCGTCCTATGGGCATATCGAGACGATGGCGAACGCCGTCGCCGAAGGCGCGCGGTCCGCAGGCGCGACGGTGGACGTGAAGCGTGTTCCGGAAACTGTTCCTGAGGAGATCGCCCGCAACAATCATTTCAAGCTCGATCAGGCGGCGCCCATCGCAACCGTCGCCGAGCTTGCCGATTATGATGCGGTGATCATCGGCACCGGCACGCGCTTCGGCCGCATGTCGAGCCAGATGGCGGCGTTTCTCGATCAGGCCGGTGGTCTGTGGGCACGCGGCGCGCTCAACGGCAAGGTCGGCGGTGCCTTCACCTCCAGCGCGACCCAGCATGGCGGGCAGGAGACCACGTTGTTCTCGATCATCACCAATCTGCTGCACTTCGGCATGGTGATCGTGGGGCTCGATTATGGCCATGCCGGTCAGATGGGCCATGACGACGTCGTCGGTGGTGCGCCTTATGGCGCGACCACGATCGCTGGCGGCGACGGCAGCCGCCAGCCCAGCGACGTCGAGCTGGAAGGCGCGCGCTATCAGGGCCGGAAGATCGCCGAGACGGCGGCCAAGCTGCACGGCTGAATGGCGATGAAGCGGTTTCGGCCCGTCCAGGCCGGAACCGCTTCAGGCTGACCGGCCCGAAACGTCGATCAAATGCCGCTGCCGACGGTTGACGGAGGCAATGGCGCGGGGCCATTGCTGGCGGCGGTTTCGCGTAACGAAAGGCCCCGCATGCGTCGCTCCGCCCTGGTTCTCGTTCCGGTCCTGCTCGGGATCGCGGCGTGCAAGGATACGCCGCCCGCACAGGACAATGGCGGAACCGCCAACCTGACCAGCGCCAATCTGGCGCCGCTCGCGGAAAAGTCGAGCGATCCTGCCGCGCTCAAACTCGCCTTTTCCGCCGCGTTCGAGACGCCGCAACAGAAGGTGGGTGACGACAGCTACACATATTCGCCCACCGCGCTGTATCGGCTCGACAAGGCCTGGGTGCTGCTTTCGGAAGGCACCGGACCCGATTGCCATGCCTGTTCGGGCTGGCTGGCGATCCATTATCTCAACCGCACGGATGATGGCTTCCAACTGGTCAAGGGCTGGAACGACGCGATTCCGGGCACCAGCTTCGGCGGCGCGCCCGAATGGAAGATGCGCACCGACCTGACGACCGCGCCGGTCATCGAATCCGAAGGCGGCGGCACCTGGCAGGGCTATAGCTGCTCGGTCGCGCGGCTTACCGAACTCACCACCGATGGGCCCAAGGCGATCGCGGAGCGGATTCCGCTCAGCTACAGCGATGCCGGCGCGATCGTCGATGAGACCAAGCCGCGCGAAGTGGCAGGCACGATCGCCGAAGGGCAGCGCGGGCAAAGCTTCACCGTGCATTACAAGGGCACGGTGACGCGCGATATTCCCTACACCCGCACGGGCGCGACCTTCGCGCCCGGCAAGGGGGCGGACGAAATCCCGCAGTGCTGAGGCCTGTTTGAGAAAGCGGGCTGGTACCAGCTCCAGAAAGCGCTTTCGCGCTTTCTCAAACAAGTTGTAACTTCCGCGTAACCGGTGCTTAGGCTGTAGCCATGCTGGCCGACCAAGTGCTCTTCATCGACGGCGAGGCGATCATCGTCGACAAGCCCGCCGGCCTGCCGGTCGATACCCCGCGCGACGGATCGATCAGCGTCGAGAATCATCTCGCCTCGCTGACCTTCGGTTTCCAGCGCTGGCCATTGCCCGTTCACCGGCTCGATCGCGACACCAGCGGTTGCCTGCTCCTCGCGCGCAATCCCAAGGCGCATAAGCGCTTCGCTGCCGCGTTCGAGGCCGGCACGGTGGAGAAGCGTTATATCGCGGTGGTTGAGGGCGTGCCGGACGCAGAGGCCGGGGTCATCGATCTGCCGCTCGCCAAGATCAGTTCGCGCGAGCAGGGGTGGCGCATGACGGTGAGCGACCGGGGCAAGCAGGCAATGACGCGCTGGACGCGGCTTGCGGTGGCCGGTGGACGGGCGCTGATCGGTTTTGCACCGCAGACCGGGCGGACGCACCAGATCCGCGCCCATGCGCTGCATGGGCTGGGCTTCGCGATCGTGGGCGACCCCGTCTATGGGAAGGGCGGCACGCCGATGCTGCTCCATGCGCACCGACTTTCGGTGCCGCGCGACGGCAAGCCGCCCGCCGAAGCGACGGCGCCGGTGCCCGAACGGTTCGTGAAGGCCGGCTTCGCCTATGGCGAAGACTGAATTTCCACCGATCCCGGACGACGCCATCGTCGAGGAGAAATTCCTCGCGGCGACCGGCCCGGGAGGGCAGAACGTCAACAAGGTTGCGACCGCCGTCCAGCTTCGCATCAATGCATTTCGGCTGGGATTACCGCCCTATGCCTGGGCGCAACTGAAGATACTTGCCGGCAGCCGGCTCACCGCCGAAGGCGAGTTGCTGATCACCGCGCGACGCTTCCGCACGCAGGACGCCAATCGCTCGGATGCGCGCGAGCGGGCGGCGGAACTGGTCGCCAGGGCGTATGAGCGCCAGGCGAAGCGGATCAAGACCAAACCCAGCAGGGCGGCCAAGGCGCGGCGGATGGAATCCAAATCGGCGCGTTCCCAGGTCAAGAAGGGGCGGGGCAGGGTTTCGGTGGATTAGGCCCGCCCGAGCGATGAAGGACCAGATCATGTACCAGTTCGATATCGATCGCGGCGGCGCCAAGGCCGAGCTTTATCGCGACCTGCTGTCCGCGATCGATGCGATCACCGCCGATGAGCCCGACCCGATCGCGAACATGGCCAATGCCGCGGCGGTGATCTGGGAATATCTGCCTGACCTCAACTGGGCGGGTTTCTATCGGCTGATCGGCGACACGCTTGTGCTCGGCCCCTTCCAGGGCAAGGCCGCTTGCATCCGCATCGCGATCGGCGCGGGTGTCTGCGGAGCCGCCGCCGCGACACGCGAGACCCAGCTTGTGGCCGATGTCCACGCCTTTCCCGGCCATATCGCCTGCGACGCGGCGAGCGCGTCCGAACTGGTCGTGCCGATCGTTCGCGACGGGGGCCTGCTGGGCGTGCTCGATCTCGACAGCCCGCTGCCGGGGCGGTTCGATGAGGCGGATGCGGCCGGCTGCGAAGCGCTGGCAGCTCTGCTCGCCGCCCGGATTTCCTCGATCGGCTGACCCGCAACGGGACATATGAAGATGGTTAAGGTGGTGGCATAGCCGCATCCCGAGTGTTAAAAAATCGTTAACGACTGCCCGTTTCATGGGCGGAGCGTCCGCTGTGACCCAGGGAGGCGATGACGATGAAAACACTAGCTTTTATGGGCCTTGCCGCCGTGATCGCGCTGCTGCCCGGCGCGGCCGAGGCACGCGGCGACTCGCGCGGCGCCCGCCCGATGATGACCGGCGCTCCACGGATGATGCATGCCCGTCCCCCGCAGATGCGCCCTCCCCAGATGCGTCCCCCTCAGGTTCGTCCTCCCATGCATCGCTGGGGGCCTCGCCAGAATGGCCGCTGGATCGGTGGCTGGCGTGCGCCTGGCGGCTGGGCGGCGTATCGTCGCCCGATGCGCGGCTACTATGTGCCGCGCTACTGGGTCGCCCCCAGCTTTTATATCGGCAATTGGGGTGGGTATGGATTGCCGCAGCCTGCCTACGGCCTCGGCTGGTCGCGCTATTATGACGATGCGGTGCTGATCGACGGACGCGGCTATGTCTATGACAGCCGCAGCGGCGTGGATTGGGATCGTGACGGTGGTTATTATGACGATGACCGCGACGACGACGGACGCGGTTACGAACGCCGCGACGACGGTGTCGGTGGTGCGCTGATCGGCGGCGCGGTCGGCGCGATCGCGGGCAACCGGATCGCGGGTCGTGGCAATCGTACCGAAGGGACGTTGATCGGCGCGGGCGTCGGCGCGCTTGCGGGGCTCGCCATCGACAAGGCGGAGGACAAGGGCCGTCGCGGCGGACCGGGTGGTCCCGCCGTTCCCTATCCCTATGCCGACGGTACGCCCGGCTATGATTACGGCTATGTCGATGATCGCGTGACCGACGGCAGCTATTCGGGCGGCTGGAACGGGAGCTGGAAGACGCCCGACCGCTACGAAGGCACTTGGACCGGCAGCTATGAAGGCCCGCCGGGGGCGAGCTATCCGGCGCCGGACGATCGCGGCCCGCCGCCGATGGCTCATCACGGGGCGCCGCCGATCGTCCATCATTCGGGGCCGCATGCCGGCCCGGCGCCGCAGGTCTACACCTATTATGGCCCAGGCGTGACCACGGTCGTCGTCCAGCCGGCGATGATGACCACGACGACGACCACGACCACCTATATCGAGGAAGTCGCGGCGCCGCGTAAGGCGTGGCGGGCAAAGGCCAAGCGGGTGTGGAAGCCCAGGCCGAAATGCGCGTGTAAGTAACAGGAATCCGAGCGGGGATGGAGAGCCCGGGGCCGGCAACGGCTCCGGGTTCTTCGCATCCGGATCAGCTCAGTCGGTCGATCGCGTCGCGGTCGAGCGAGCCGGGTATGATCATCACCGGGCAGGGCAGGGCCCCGGCCCCGGCGCCGGTGAAGTGTGCGACCAATGGCCCCGGACCGCCTGTCGCGGCCGCGCCGAGCACCAAGGCCGCGACATGCGGATTTTCTTCCAGCATCTTGCGGACGACCGTGATCGGATCGCCCTGTTTGACCGTGATTGAAGGTCGGACGCCCGATTCGTCGACCAATGTGCCGGCCGCGCCCGCGACGAGCGCCTCGGCGCGGAGCCGCGCTTCTTCCTCGATCGTCGCCTGCACGCCGCCCCATTGCACGAATTCCGGTGGCGGGATGAGCGCCAGGATTTCGATCGCGCCGCCCGTTTTCGCGGCCCGGCGCGCCGCGAAGCGCAGCGCGATGCCGGCTTCCTCGGTCTCGTCGATAACGACCAGATAGGTCCGCACCGGCTGTTCTCCTCCCCCAAACGCGACGAGCGTGCGCGAATATTGCGGTCGCCGCAAGCCTGCGGCCTTGACCCGAACAGGCAATCGGGTGGAGAGGAGGCGACGATCCACGGAATCAACGCGAGGTTTGGTCCCTACATGCCCATCGAGCTCAAGATGCCTGCCCTGTCGCCGACCATGGAGGAAGGCACGCTTGCCAAATGGATGGTCAAGGAAGGGGACAGCGTGTCCTCCGGAGACCTGCTGGCCGAAATCGAAACCGACAAGGCGACGATGGAGTTCGAAGCGGTCGATGAAGGCACGATCGCGAAGATCCTGGTGCCCGAAGGCAGCGAAGGCGTGAAGGTGGGCGCGGTGATCGCGCTGATCGCCGGCGAAGACGAGGATGTCGCGGCAACCCCGGCGCCCGCCGCAAAGGCCGCGCCAGAAAAGCCGGCGGAAGCGCCCAAGGCCGCGACGCCTGAACCCAAGGCCGAAGCACCCGCACCTGTTGCCGCGCCGTCGCCGAAGGCGGATGAGGTTGATCGCGTGAAGGCCAGCCCGCTGGCGCGCCGCCTTGCCGAACAAAAGGGTGTCGATCTCACATCGGTGCGGGGCTCCGGCCCTGGTGGGCGTGTCGTAAAGGCCGATCTGGACGCCGCCGCGCCGGGTGCGGCGCCGCCGGCCCCAACTGCCGAAGCGTCTGCCGCATCCGAAGCGGCGCCCGCCGCCGTGCAGGCCGCACCGGCCGTTCAGCCCGACTCGAACATTCCATCGGAAAGCATCAAGCTTTCGATGATGCGCAAGACGATCGCGCGGCGCATGGTTGAATCCAAGACGACCGTGCCGCATTTCTATCTGACGATGGATTGCAATCTCGATGCGCTGCTCAAGCTGCGGACCGAGCTCAATGCGGGGCTCGAGAGCCGTGGCATCAAGCTGTCGGTCAACGATCTGCTGATCAAGGCGCTGGGTGTCGCGCTGGAGCAAGTGCCCGACGCCAATGTCAGCTTCGCCGGCGATACGCTGATCAAGTACAAGCGCGCCGACATTTCGATGGCGGTGGCGATCCCCGGCGGTCTCATCACCCCGATCATCACCGATGCGGGCGGCAAGGCGGTCTCGAAGATCGCGGTGGAGGCCAAGGATCTGGCCGCGCGCGCGCGTGACGGCAAATTGCAGCCGCAGGAATATCAGGGCGGCACCGCCTCGATCTCCAACCTCGGCATGTACGGCATCAAGCAGTTCGATGCGGTGGTGAACCCCCCCCAGGGCATGATCATGGCGGTGGGCGCGGGCGAGAAGCGTCCCTATGTCGTCGACGATGCGCTCGCCATCGCCACGGTGATGAGCGCCACGGGCAGCTTCGACCATCGCGCCATCGACGGCGCGATCGGCGCGGAACTGATGGCCGCGTTCAAGCAGCTTGTCGAAAAGCCGCTGGGAATGGTGGCCTGACATGGCGATGACGCGCTCCGCGATTTTCGGGGCGCTCGCGGCACTCGGCGTGCCGACCATCCTGCGCGATGTGGACGTGAATGTCGCGGAGTTCATCTATCACAGCTCCACCGCGTTCAATATCGCCGGAATCTGGCTGCGCTGGTCGTGGCCGGTCTTCGTGCTGGTGACCCTGCTCAGCTTCATCCTGCTGCAGGTCAGTAGAAACAAATAGCCGCGTCCTGCGGCGCACCGGATACCATTATTGCAAAGAGCAGGAGCTATCCTTGGCTGATACCTACGACCTTATCGTTCTCGGTTCGGGGCCTGGCGGCTATGTGGCGGCGATCCGCGCCGCGCAATTGGGCTTGAAGACCGCGATCGTCGAGCGCGAGCGGCTGGGCGGCATTTGCCTCAACTGGGGCTGCATCCCGACCAAGGCTCTGCTCCGGACATCCGAGATCTATCATTACATGACCCATGCCGAGGCCTATGGCCTGACGGTCGAGAAGCCCGGATACGACCTGACGAAGATTGTCCAGCGCAGCCGCAAGGTCGCCGATCAGCTCAACAGCGGCGTCAAGGGGCTGATGAAGAAGCACAAGATCGCGGTGCATGAAGGCACGGGCAAGCTGGCCGGCAAGGGCAAGCTGATCGTGACCCAGGGCGACAAGACCGTCGAGCTTCAGGCGAAGAACATCATCGTGGCGACCGGCGCGCGTGCGCGCGAATTGCCCTTCGCCAAGGCCGACGGCAAGCGCGTCTGGACCTATCGCCACGCACTGGTGCCGGAAGAGATGCCGACCAAGCTGCTCGTCATCGGATCGGGCGCGATCGGTATCGAATTCGCCAGCTTCTATTCGGACATGGGCGCGGAGGTGACCGTGGTCGAGATGCTCGACCGGATCCTGCCCGTCGAGGACGAGGAGGTGAGCGCGTTCGTCCACAAGGCGCTGACCAAGCAAGGCATGAAGATCCACACCGCCACCGGCGTGCAGAAGCTGGAAGCCGGCGCCAAGGGCGTGAAGGCGGAGATCAAGGCGGCCGACGGCAAGATCGAGAGCGGCGAATACAGCCATGCGATCGTCGCGATCGGTATCGTCCCCAATGTCGAGGATATCGGGCTGGAAGCGGCGGGCGTGAAGCAGCGCCAGAACCGCCATATCGAAACCGATGGCTATGGCCGCACCAATGTCGACGGCATCTGGGCGATCGGCGACGTCACCGGCGCGCCCTGGCTGGCACACAAGGCGATGCACGAGGCGGTGGTCTGCGTCGAGGCGATGGCTGGGGTGAAGGGCGTCCATCCGATGGAGACCGGCAATATCCCGGGCTGCACCTATTCGCGCCCGCAGGTCGCGAGCGTCGGCCTGACCGAAGCCAAGGCCAAGGAAGCGGGCTACAAGGTCAAGGTCGGCAAATTCCCGGCGATCGGCAACGGCAAGGCGATCGCGCTGGGCGAGGTCGATGGTTTCGTGAAGACCGTGTTCGACGAAGCCACCGGCGAATTGCTGGGCGCGCATATGGTCGGTGCCGAAGTGACCGAGCTGATCCAGGGCTATGTCATCGCCCGCGAGCTCGAAACCACCGAGGCGGAACTGATGGCCACCACCTTCGCGCATCCGACCTTGTCGGAGATGATGCACGAAAGCGTACTGGGCGCTTACGGAAAAGCCCTGCACATATGACGGTACCGACCGCGATCCTGTGGCCGACCTTTGCATTGGTTGCGCTCGTCTTCGCGGTCTGGTTCGTTCTTTTTGTCCAGCGCATGGCGCATATCCGCCGCAACCCGCCGCGCCGCGAGGATTTCGCGACCGGCGACGCGGCGATGCGCTATTTCGCGCCGGTGGAGATGCCGGCCAATAATCTGCGCAACCTGTTCGAGATGCCGGTGCTGTATCTTGCGCTGGTGCCTCTGCTGCTGTTCACCCATCAGGCGGGCCATGCGCAGGTCGCGCTCGCCTGGATCTATGTGGCGCTGCGCGCCATCCACAGCTTCATCCATATCGGGCCGAAAAAGGTGCAGCCGCGCTTCATGGTCTATCTTGCATCCTGCGCGACGCTCTCCGCGATGTGGATCGGCTTCTTCGTCGATATGGTCGCCGCGGTCTGAGCACCGCTTGCCGCGCGTGCCACAGGGTGCCACCAAGAGCGCGATCAACAAGGGGCCTTGATGTGATGAAAACCGTTTCGTTCGCGGCGATGCTCGCCGCCGCGCTTGCCGCCGCACCCGCCGCCGCCGAGACGGTGGTCGTCACCGCCGATCGCATGGTGGATGTGCTGGCGGGCAAGACGATCGACAAGCCGGTGGTGGTGATCGCGAATGGCCGCATCGTGGCGGTGGGCAGCGCCGGATCGGTGGCGGTGCCGGGCGATGCGAAACGGATCGATCTGCCCGGCAAGACCATTTTGCCTGGGCTGATCGACATGCATGTCCATCTGGAGGGGCACCCCAAATATAGCGGTTATAACGGCCTGGAGTTCACCGACAGCTTCTGGGCGATCCAGGCGACCGCCAATGCCAGGGGGATGCTCGGCGCCGGCTTCACCACCGTGCGCAATGTCGGCGCCAACAACTATACCGATGTCGGGCTGAAGGAAGCGATCGAGGAAGGCTGGATCGAGGGGCCACGGATCGTGCCGGCCGGCCATGCGCTGGGCGCGACCGGAGGCCATTGCGACGAGACCTTCCTGCCGCCTTCATTCAAGCGTGTGGGTGAAGGCGTGGCCGACAGCGCTGACGGTTTCCGCCAGAAAGTGCGCGAACAGAAGAAATATGGCGCCGAGGTCATCAAGATCTGCGCGACGGGTGGTGTCTTCTCACGCGGCGACGAACCCGGCCAGCAGCAACTGACCGCCGCCGAACTGGAGGCGATTGCGGATGAGGCGCATATGGCGGGCATGAAGGTGGCGGCGCACGCGCATGGTGCGTCGGGCATCAAGGCCGCGATCCGCGCGGGCATCGATACGATCGAACATGCCAGCCTGATCGACGACGAGGGCATTGCGCTCGCGAAAAAGGCGGGCACATGGCTGACCATGGATATCTTCAACACCGACTATACCCAGTCGGAAGGCGCGAAGAACGGCGTGCTCGAGGATAATCTGCGCAAGGATCGCGAGATCGCGCAGATCCAGCGCGACAATTTCCGCAAGGCGCATGCCGCCGGAGTGAAGATGCTGTTCGGCACCGATGCAGGCGTGATGCCGCATGAGACCGCCGCCGGTCAGTTCAAATATATGGTCCAGTACGGCATGACGCCGATGGAGGCGATCCAGGCGGCGACGCGAAGCGGCGCGCAGGCGCTGGGGCGCGAACGCGATGTCGGCGCGATCGCGGTCGGCCGCTATGGCGACATCATCGCCGTGTCCGCCGATCCGCTCGCCGACGTCCGCGCGCTCGAACATGTCGACGTCGTGATCAAGGGCGGCGAGGTGGTGAAGGCGGATTGAACATGGATCCGATCGTTCGCCGCTTCGCGCGGCTGTCGTTCATCTGCTGGCTCGCCGGGATATTGGTGATCGCACTGGCATGGGGTGGCGTGCTCCAGTCCTTCGATGACGCGGCCCTGCGCGGCCTGAGGAGCTTCGGTAACGCGCTGCCCGGATTCGCGACCGATCTGATGCGTGGCGCGAGCTGGCTGGGCGATGGCTGGCCACGTTCGATCCTCGCCATCGGCTTCATCGTTTATCTGATGATCCGGCGGCTGGCGCGCGCGGCATCCTATATCCTCTACACCGCGCTCGGCATCGCCGCGCTCAATGCCTGGGTGCTGAAGGCGATCGTGATGCGCGCCCGCCCCGATATCGTGCCCAGGCTGGTCGAGGTCGATCAGAGCTGGAGCCTGCCAAGCGGCCATGCCGCCAACAGCGCCGCGGTCTATGGCGCTATCGCGCTGGTCGCGACGGTGCTGTGGTGGCGCAAGCGGCAGCGTCGCGCGATCTGGGCCGTCACCGGGCTGCTGGTGTTCGCGATCGGCCTGTCACGCGTCTGGCTTGGCGTGCATTGGCCGAGCGACGTCGTCGCGGGCTGGCTTGTCGGCGCCGGCTGGGCGCTGCTGCTGGCGGTGCTGCTCAAGCCCGTTCAGATGCGAGGAACGGTCACTCCGCCACGGAAACCAGCTTGAGCTGGGCTTCGCCGCCATCGGTGAGCAGCGCGCCGCCGCGCAGGGTGAAGCGCCCTTCCACCCGGCCGCCTGGCGCTATGCTGATCGTTTCATAAGAAACGTCGCCCGTGATGTGCGCGGTGCGCTCGATCACCAGTTCCCGGGCGCTGATCGACCCGTCGACGATGCCGGAGAGCCGCGCCGAATCAGCGGTCACGCTGCCCTTGATTCGGCTGCTTTCCCCTTGGACGAGCGCAGCGCACTGGATGTCGCCCTCGACCGCGCCGTCGATATGCAGGTCCGCCTGTGCGCCGATATTGCCGGTGATGGAAACGTCTGCACCGATCACCGAAAAGGATCCGCCGGCGCGATTATTGCCCGTCGAACCGCCGTTTGACGCTGTCTTGGACCTTGAGAACATCTGCATGGGCCTCCAGGAACGGACGTGGGTTGATCGCACGATCGTTGACGCGCACTTCGAAATGGAGATGGTCGCCGGTCGAACGGCCGGTGCTGCCCATGCGGGCGATCTGCTGGCCGCGCGTCACCATCTGGCCGGGGCGAACGTCAAAGCCGGACAAATGGCCGTAGCGGGTTTGGATGCCATGGCCGTGATCGACGATCACGAGATTGCCGTAGCCGCCCTGCTGGCCGACCGAAACGACGCGGCCGGCGGCGGCGGCCATGATCGGCTGGCCGCGATCTCCGGTGATGTCGATGCCAGCATGAAGGGCGGCGGCGCCGTTGAACGGATCGGACCGCACACCGAAGCTGCTGCTGAGCGTCAGCGGCATGGCCGGTGCCGAATTGGGCAGCGCCATCAGCGCGCGTTCCATCGTGTCGAGCTGGCGCAGCGATGTCGCGAGCCGCGTGAGGCTCAGATCCTTCAGGGTGCGCGGTGCCGTGGTACGCAACGGAATGAAGGGTCCGCCCATCGCCGGATGCGGCGCCATCGCGCGTGGATCGACGCCGAAGCGGCGGATCGCCTTTTCCGCTTCCTGCGCGCGCATGGTCGCTGCCATTGTCAGCGTATTGGTGAACGCGAGTTGGCGCGCCTCGATCCGTGCGAGTGGAGCGGCTTCAGGAATGACCGCGCCGATCTTGGCCGGCGCCGTGGCGGGAACGGGGGTGGGCGCGGGTTCGACCGCGCCGAAATAGCGGGTCACCATCTGGTCCAGAAGCTGCTGGCGCTTCTCCAGCCGGCTCGCCATGCCCTCGACATTCGACTGCCAGGCCTCGACGCGTCCGGCTGAACGATCGACCGCGCTTTGCTGCGCGCCCAGCGCGATCCGATCCTGCACCGTGCGGATCTGCAGGCCGACCATGAACACTGTCGAGACCAGCCAGATCGAGAAGAGCAGGGCGGCGAGCGCCGCGAGCTTGATCTGGAAACCGGTGGTGATCCGGAGGAAACGCATCTGCCCGCCAGAGCGGACATAGATTTCATGATCAGGGAAGAACCGCACCAGCCGGGCATAGAACCCGGACCGCTGCTTCGTTGTAACGGGCACCGCGCGACCTGCGATTATTGATGGATTGACGCCCGCATAGTGGCAGGCGCGCGAGTCGCGAAATCATGAAGGGTGGACTCGTGACGAGTCGGGTGAGTCTTCGGACGAGACGAAGAAGAAGATTAAAAAACTATATGTATTCGCTTCGCCGAAAGCGCGGTTATGCGCCCGGATTCATGAGAATCGATGGCCCGATTCGTGGCCGATTCGAATTGTAACGAATGATTATGTCGTTGGTTCCTCGGCCATTTCCATCAGAACGCGCCATTCATCCTTGGCGATGGGAACCACCGAAAGCCGCGACTGGCGGATCATCGGCAAATCGGCCAGTCTCGGCTCGGCCTTGATCGCCTTGAGCGATACGGTTTTTTTGAGCGGCCTGACCGGTTTCACGCGCACGGCGACCCATCGACCGGTACTGTCGGTGCGATCGGGCTCCGCCTCGCCCGAAATTTCCATGATGCCGACGGCCTCCAGCCCGATATTGCTGTGATAGAACAGCACCCGGTCTCCCAGCTTCATCGCGCGCATGTGCATCGCGGCGGTGGGATTGCGCACGCCGTCCCAATAACCTTCGCCGTCACGCACGAGATCGTCCCAGCCATAGGCGTCCGGTTCCGATTTCATCAGCCAATAGGCGCGGTCGGTCATCACATCCTCCGATCGGGGTTCCATGCGTGGTCATATCGCATCCGTGCGATCCCGCTCCAACAATCTCTCGGACAGATCGTTTCGGCCGAAAAGCGTTTCCGGCGAATCCGGACGATGCTTTATCGTCGGCACACCCAATCCAAAGGAGCCGCCCGATGATCACCCGCACCGCATCCGCCCGCTACGAAGGCTTCGGCAAGGACGGAAAGGGCCATGTCTCCAGCCAGTCCGGCGTGCTTTCGGACACCAATTACGGCTTCAACACGCGTTTCGAGGACGGCGCGGGAACCAATCCCGAGGAGTTGATCGCCGCGGCGCACGCGGCCTGCTTCACCATGGCGTTGAGCTTCGCCCTCGCGCGCGAGGGGTTTTCGGACGGAACGCTCGAGACCAAGGCGGCGGTGAAGCTCGACAAGGATGGCGACGGCTTCTCGATCACCCGTTCGGACCTGACGCTCTCGGCAAGCGTCCCGGGAATCGACGCCGGCAAATTCGCTGAGATCGCGGCCGGCGCGAAGGCCAATTGTCCGGTGTCGAAGCTGCTCAAGGCCGAAATCACCCTGACGCACACATTGTCCGAGTAGCGATCAGGTGGGCTGTGGCGTCCTGTGGAACAGCCGGCCGCGCTCGGTGACGAGTATCGTGCAGAGCGCGGCGAGCCCGCAGAGGAAAAAGCCGGTGTAGAGCGGGATCGTCGTACCGTCGAACTGGCGGCCGACGCTGATGCCGATCGCGGCGCCAAAGATCGTCTGGAATGCGCCCTGCAATGAACTGGCGGTGCCGGCGACATGACCGACGCGCTCCATCGCCAGCGCGCCGAAATTCGCGGCAGCGAGCCCGAAACAGCCCATCGCGGCCGCCTGAAGCAAGGCGAAGTCGATCATGGTTTCATGACCCGACAGGGATACGGCCAGGTGGATGCCGCCGAACAGCGTGAAGCCGATCAGCGCCCAGTGGCCGATGAAGCGCATGCCCAGCCGAACGACGAGCCGTGAATTGATCAGCGAGCCGATCGCCATGGTGGCCGCGACCGCGGCGAAGACGATGGAGAGCATTCCCGGCGCATCGAAGACGTCGGTGAAGATCTGCTGGACCGAGTGGATGAAGCTCATCAGCGCGCCGTTGATGAAAGCGCCGGCGAGCGTGTATCCGTTCGACTGGCGGTCGCCTAGCACCGTGGCATAGGATGCGCCGAGCCCCGCCGGGGTGATGGCGATGCGGCGTTCCCTGGGCAGGGTCTCGGGCAGTCGCAGTCCGGCCCAGAGCAGGATGCCGATGCCGATCGCGGCCAGCGCCACGAAGATCCAGCGCCATGGCGCGACCAGCAGGATCATTTGCCCCACGCTGGGCGCCAGCACTGGGGCCGCCATGAAGACGATGAACGCCAGGCTCATCACTCGAGCCATCTGCCGGCCGACATAGCGATCGCGCACGATCGAGACGACGAGCGCGCGGCCACCGGCCGCACCGGCACCCTGCGCAATGCGCGCGGCGATCAAGAGCTCGAAGCTGGGCGCGAATGCGGCCGCCAGGCTGAAGATCGCATAGCCAGCGACCGAGATCAGCAGCACCGGGCGCCGGCCGAACCGGTCGGACAAGGTGCCGATGAAGAATTGCGAGACGCCGAAGCCGATCAGGAAGGCCCCGATCACGAACTGGCGATCATTGTCGTGAACCACGTTCAGCGACTGACCGATCGCGGGGAGCGCCGGGATCATCGAATCGATCGCCAACGCAACCGTCGCCATGATCAATGCGATCAGCGCGATGAATTCGCGCGGCCCGGGGCGCTCCACCACGGGCGTTTCCTGGGATGCGGGTGAATCCATAGGCGGCCACTTGGCGCATCAAGCGGCCGATTGCCAGTGTTGCGGTGCAAAAAAATCAGCCGGAAATGCCGAGCCCGAGCAGGAAGAGCAGGAACATCACCAGCGCGATCGACGCGAAGATGATCAGCAGGAAGGTTCGGATCAGCGCGCCGAAACGTCCGATCTCATAGGCGCCCTTGAGTTGGGAATAGATGTGGACCGGCGGGATGACGAGCGCCGCCACGCTGATCAGATCGCCGCTCAGGCCGGCGACCCACAGCATCGTCAGCAGGATCGTCAGCAGCGACATGAAGGCAAGCGAATATGTGACGAAGATCGCATGGTCGTAAACCCGTCGGCGGAAATGCCACAGGAACATCAGCCAGACGAACGGCACCGATATCGGGATCAGCGCCCATGAGAATTTATAGGCATTGGACTGGATCTTGTAGAGCGCGAGATTGGGGTTGGCGCTCGCCTTGGCGATGCCCTTGTCCAGCTTCGGCCAACCCGTCTTGATGTTGGCGAAGCTCGGCGGCTTGCCGCGCGAAGCCGCCTCGACGGTCTTCAGCATCTCCCGGCGCGTGGCCAGATTCTCCTGGAGGGCGGCGGTGTCGCGACCAGCGGCCCTGGCTTCGGCGATCTTGCGTTCCGCATTCTCGACGCCCTTGCGCTGGATTTCGATCTGGCTTGCCGCCTGCGCCTGTAATTGCGGGTTCGTCGTCACGTTCAGTTCGGGTGTTTCGAGATGCCCGCCGAACAGGTTGATCACCGCGAACATCAGGAAGACCGAGAACAGGAACAACGCCAATGGAGAGACGAAGCGCGCGCGTTCGCCATGGACATAGCGGCGGGTCAGTTCGCCGGGCCGAAAGGCGAGCATCGGCAATGTGCGCCAGATCTTGCCCTCGAAATGGAGCACGCCATGCGCGAGATCGTGCCAGATCGCGGCGAGGGAACGGTGGATATGCCCCGCCTGGCCGCAGGCATGGCAATAGGGGCCGGCAAGCGCGGTGCCGCAATTGAGGCAGATGCCGTGCGACGCGTCGCCGTCATGGCCGCCCGTGGCAGGTTCGACGGCATGCGCCACCAAACCCGCGCTCACCGCGTCTCCCGCTGCTTCGATGCCCCCTGACATGATCCGGTTCGTAGCAGCCGGGCCGGGAGGCGGGGAAGCGCTATTTCGTGTGGACAATGATCATGCTAGGCGCGCCGGCATGAACGATCCGCACGATTGCGAAACCCTGATCCGTGAGATGGCGGCGGCCGCGCGCGCCGCCGCCGGCCGGCTGGCCGCGATGTCGGGGCCGCGAAAGGCGGCTGCGCTCGCCGCTGCCGCACAGGCGGTGCGCGCGAACGAGGCGGCGATCCTGGCCGCCAATGCCGAGGACATGGCGCGCGCGACCGCCGCCGGCCTCTCGTCCGCGCTGCTCGATCGGTTGCGGCTCGATCCCGGCCGGCTTGGCGCGATGGCGGACGGCATCGCGGCGGTGGCCGCGCTCGACGATCCGGCGGGCACGATCATCGACGAGACCCGCCGGCCCAACGGCATGATCCTGCAGCGCGTGCGCGTGCCGCTGGGCGTGATCGGGATCATCTATGAGAGCCGGCCGAACGTGACGGCGGATGCCGCCGCGCTCTGCTTCAAATCGGGTAACGCGGCGATCCTGCGCGGCGGATCCGAGGCGATGGCGAGCAATCGTGCGATCCATCGCGCGCTGGTGCGCGGCCTGGCTTCGGAAGGCGCGCCGGAAGCGGCGATCCAGCTCGTGCCAGTGACCGATCGCGCGGCGGTCGGCGCGATGCTGGGGGCGATGGGGCTGATCGACATGGTGGTGCCGCGCGGCGGCAAGTCGCTGGTCGCGCGCGTCCAGGCGGAGGCGCGCGTGCCCGTGCTCGCGCATCTCGACGGCATCAACCATGTTTATGTCGATGTGGCCGCCGATCCGGCCAAGGCGCGCGACATCGTCGTCAATGCCAAGATGCGCCGGACGGGTGTCTGTGGTGCGATGGAGACATTGCTGATCGATCGTGCCTATGTCGGCGCCGGCGATCTGGTCGATGCGCTGATCGCGGCGGGCTGCGAAGTGCGTGGCGATGCCGCGACGCAGGCACTCGATCCGCGCGTTGACGAGGTGTCCGATGCCGATTGGGATACCGAATATCTCGATGCGATCGCTTCTGTCGCGCTGGTCGACGGGCTCGATGCCGCGATCGCGCATATCGCGGCACATGGTTCGCATCACACTGACGCGATCGTCACCGAGGACGCGGCCGCCGCAGAACGTTTCCTTGGTGAAGTGGACAGCGCGATCGTGATGCACAACGCGTCGACCCAGTTCGCCGATGGCGGCGAATTCGGCCTGGGCGCGGAAATCGGGATTTCCACCGGCCGCCTCCACGCACGCGGTCCGGTCGCGCTCGAAGGGCTGACGACGTATAAATGGCTGGTGCGGGGCAGCGGCCAGACGCGTCCCTGATGCGCATCGGTCTCCTTGGCGGCTCGTTCAATCCCGCGCATCAGGGGCATCGCGATATCAGTCGCTTCGCGCTCGACGCGCTTGGGCTGGATGAGATCTGGTGGATGGTCTCGCCCGGCAATCCGCTGAAGCCTGCCAGGGACATGGCGCCACTGCCAGCGCGGCTTGGCTCGGCGCTCCGGATGAGCCGGGGGTTGCCGATCCGCGCGACCGCCATCGAGAGGACGATGGGCACGCGCTACACCGTCGATACGCTTGACGCGTTGGTGCGCCGCTACCCCAAATATCGGTTCATCTGGTTGATGGGGGCCGATAATCTCGACCAGTTCCACCAGTGGCGCGACTGGCGGAAAATAGCGCGAATAGTTCCGATTGCCGTAATCGCCCGTCCGGGTTATGATCGTGCCGCCCATGCAGGTGGTGCTATGGGATGGCTGCGGCGCTTCGTCCGGCCCGCCAGCCAGCGAAAAAGTTGGACGAATTGGAGATTGCCGGCGCTCGTGCTGTTGCGCTTTCGCCCCGATCCAACCTCCGCAACCCGTCTGCGACAGGCAGACCCCCATTGGCATCGCGATTTTGCCGTCCGCGTTCCGCGCGACCGCGTCACGCGATTGCCGGTATCCTAGAAGGAACACTCTTGCCTCCATCCGCTTCCGCATCGAAGGCGTCTTCCGGCCCAGAGGAGGTCGAGGCGCTCCATAGGCTCGTGCTGGATTCGCTCGACGACGACCAGGCGGTCGAAACCGTCTCGATTCCGCTCGCCGGCAAGAGCAGCATCGCCGATCATATGGTGATCGCGTCTGGCCGCTCGACCCGTCAGGTCGCCTCGATGGCGACCAAGCTCGCCGAGAAGATCAAGGCGCAGTGTGGCCGCAGCGCGCGTATCGAAGGGTTGCCTGCCGCCGATTGGGTGCTGATCGACGCGGGCGACGTGATCGTCCACCTCTTCCGTCCCGAAGTGCGCAGCTTCTACAATCTGGAACGGATGTGGAATTTCGGCGACGCGCCGCCGGCCAACGAAGATTGAGAACCGTCCGGGCATTTCGGGCGCTCGTCCGGAATGCCTGGAGCGATGACACGGAGCTGGATCCGCGTGCTTCTCCATATCGTCGCCAGGGGCAGGATCGGTCGTTCGCCAGAGGCGGACCTGGTCGATCGCTACGTAAAGAGGCTGAACTGGCCGTTCAAGCTCACCGAACTGCCTGACACTGGCGGACGTGTGCCGGCTCGTGATCCGGGCACTGTCCTGATCATGCTCGATGAGAAGGGCGAGCAACTCGGATCGATGGAATTCGCGCGCAAGCTGGAACGCTGGCGCGACGACGGCCGGCGCGAGGCGCGTTTCCTGATCGGCGCTGCTGACGGCTTCGACGATGCGATGCGCCAGGAAGCCGATCTGCTGATCGCGTTCGGCAGGGCGACATGGCCGCATCTGATGGCGCGTGCGATGCTGGCCGAACAGCTTTGGCGCGCGACCTCGATCCTTGCCAATCATCCCTATCATCGCGAAGGGTGAGCGCGTGATGCGCATCGCCCTGATCACCCTGCCGGTGCTTGCCACCGTCGCGGCATTGGGCTTCGCCGTTCATGCACCGGCGGCGACGACGATCGCGGAAGAACAGCGTTCGCTGGTCAAGGCGCGCCGTGACGCCGCGGCAGCGTCTGCGCGGTCGGCGCAGCTTGAGCGCGATGCGGCGGCGGAGCGCGATGAGGCCGCGCGCGCCGAGGCACAGGCGGCCGCTGTCGCCGCGCGCATCCAGTCCGCAGAGGCCGAAATCGCCGCCGCCGAGGCGCGTATCCGCATTCTCGCGCGGTTGCAGGCGGCGCAGCGCGCGCGGCTTGCCGAGCGCCAGCAGCCGATCATTCGTCTCACCGCCGCGCTCCAGACCATGGCGCGCCGCCCATCGGCGCTCGCGCTGGTCCAGCCGGGATCGACCGCCGATCTCGTCCATGTCCGTTCGCTGCTCGCGACGATCGTGCCCGTGGTCGAGGAACGGACCAGCGGGTTGCGCGACGAGATCGTGCGCAGCCGGGCGCTGCGCCGCAGCGCCGATCTCGCCGCTCTGTCGCTGCGCAAGGGACGTGAGCGGCTTCAGTCCGAACGATTGGCGCTGGCCAAGATGGAGGCCGCGCATCGCCAGCGTTCGCGCCAGTTCGCCGATAACGCGATGTTCGAATCCGATCGCGCCATCGCGCTGGGCGAACGCGCGCGCGATATCGTCGATCTCATGTCGGCGCTCGACGAGCAGGCGGGGGTGCGAGAGGCGCTGCAAAGCTTGCCGGGACCGCTGCTCCGTCCAGTGCGTCCAGGCGGGATGCAGGCGCCACCAGACGATCCGCGCCTGACGCAGCCGCGCAACCCGCCTTATCGCCTGCCGGTGTTCGGTGAAGTCGTGACCGGATTGGGCGAGGTCTCCGCATCGGGCGTGCGCGCCAAGGGGCTGACGCTGGAAACCCGGCCGGGCGCGCAGGTGGTCGCACCGACGCGCGGGCGCATCGCCTATGCGGCCGATTATCGCGGCTTCGGCAAGATCGTCATCATCGATCATGGCCAGGGCTGGACATCGCTCATCACCAACCTCGCCGGACTCGACGTCAAGGTGGGTGATGTGGTGGCCCAGGGCAGTCCGCTGGGCCGGGCGGATGCGGGCCGTCGCCCGACGGTGACCGTGGAATTGCGCCGCAACGGGCGGCCGGTGGATATCACGCCGCTCGTCAGCTGAGGTTCAGCCGCGCCGCGCTTTTGTGCCCCGACTCCGGTTTTGCGGACGGCCAAAAGCCTGTATGCTCCTTCAACAAGTCTGGGTTCCAGTCAGTCGGAAAGCCTGTTGCAGATGTCCAAGTCGATCATCCACGCCGCCATCGCCGTTTCCGCGATCGCTCTTGTCCCTGCGACCACTGCCAGCATGGCGGCGGTCGATGCCAAGACCTGGCGCGAATTCGACCAGTTCATCGCGGTGTTCGAGGAAGTGAAAAGCAAATACGTCGTCGAGGTGGATGACAAGACGCTTCTCAAGGGAGCAATCAATGGGATGCTGGCGGCTCTCGATCCTCACAGCGGCTATCTCGATGAGCGTGAAGTCGAGAATCTTCGGACGCAAACCGAGGGATCCTATGGCGGCCTGGGCCTTACAGTTTCGATGGAAGACGGGGCGGTGAAGGTGATCGCGCCAACCGAGGACACGCCGGCCTTCCGTGCGGGTATCAAGGCTGGCGACTACATCTCGCAGATTGATGGAAAGAACATCATCGGCGGAACGCTGGATGAGGCGGTCGATCAGATGCGAGGCCGTCCGGGCACGAGCATCACGGTCACCGTTGTTCGACCGGGGCGTGACAAGCCGTTCGACGTGACGATGGTCCGCGAGATCATCGAGATCAAGGCGGTGAAATGGGAAGTGAAGGACCGGGTCGGCATCATCAACATAAACAGCTTCCTGCCGAGAACGACCGGGCGTGATGTGCGTGGTGCGATTGTCGGTATCGAGAAGTCGCTTGGCGCGCCGCCGCTCGGCTACGTCATCGATCTTCGTTCAAATCCCGGTGGTCTGCTCGATCAGGCGGTCGAGGTTTCGGACATGTTCCTGGATCGTGGCGAAATCGTCTCTCAGCGCGGCCGCGAAAAGAACGACATCGAACGTTTTTACGCGGAAAAGTTGGTGAAAGGCGATCTGGCGCGTGGATTGCCGATCGTGGTGTTGGTGGATGCCGGTTCGGCTTCAGCTGCGGAGATCGTCGCGGGTGCGTTGCAGGATCATCATCGCGCGGTGGTGATAGGTGAACGCAGTTTCGGCAAAGGCTCGGTGCAGACATTGGTCCCACTGACCGAAACAACGCAGTTGCGATTGACCACGGCGCGTTACTACACGCCATCGGGCCGATCGGTCCAAGAGGGAGGCATCGAGCCCGACCTGCCCGTGCCCCAGCTTTCGGATCCGGATTACAAGACGCGACCGCGCTTCCGCGAGGCCGATCTGAACCTGCACCTGATCAATGCCGCCAAGGTCGACAACAGCGTGCTGGAGGCAGATTCGAAAGCCGATCCGCGCTTCAGTCAGACGGCGGATCAGCTCAAGAAGGCGGGCATCACCGATTTCCAGCTCGACTATGCGATCAAGGCGATCGCGCGTTCGCGCAAGCCGGTGGTGGCGGCGAACGCGGCCGCGCGGCCGGGTGGCCGCCGCTGACGGATCGTCGTTTTCCCGTCCGGTCATCCCGGAGAAAGCCGGCTGTCGCCCTGATGCCGGGCGCCGCGCATCCCGCGCGACAAGAAGAAGGTTGCTGATGGATCGCCTCAAGATTGCCCGCACCCTCGCATTGCTGACGCCGGCGCTGCTGATGGCCGGCGCGCTCGGCTCGCAATATCTGGGTGGCCTTTATCCGTGCGAGATGTGCCATTGGCAGCGCTGGCCGCATTATGCGGCGATCCCGCTGGCGCTGCTCGCCATCGCCCTTCGTGGACAGGCCGTTGGCCGGCTGTTCCTGGCGCTGGCGGCGTTGGCGATCCTGGCCAGCGGCGTGATCGGTGTGTTTCATGCGGGTGTCGAATATGGCTGGTGGGAAGGACTGACGACCTGTTCGCGCATCGAAACGTCGGGCGGCGGTGTCGATGATATGTTGCGCAACCTCATGCAGGCGCCGGTGGTTCGCTGCGATGAGGCGCAATGGACGTTGGCGGGCATTTCGCTTGCCGGGTTCAACGCGATCTTTTCGATCGGCGCGGCGCTCACCATATTCGGGTTGATGGCAAAGGCGCGCAAGGCATGACCGGTCTGTCGAGGCCCGATACCGCATCGATGCTGCGTGTCGATCAGGCGGGCGAATATGGCGCGACTCGCATCTATGCGGGTCAGATGGCGGTGATGGGCGATCGCACGCCGGCGGCGCGGATGATCGCGGGAATGGCCGCGCAGGAGGAACGCCACCGCCGCCATTTCGACGGGATGATCGTGGCGCGGGGCGTGCGGCCCACGCTGCTGCAGCCGATCTGGGATGTCGCCGGTTTCTGGCTGGGGGCCGCCACGGCGGCGATCGGCCCTGAAGCGGCGATGGCGTGCACGGCGGCGATCGAGACCGAGATCGACAACCATTATCGCGAGCAGCTCGAGCAGCTTGGCGACAGCGACCCCGAATTGTCGGAGGCGATCGCCGAGTTTCGCGCCGAGGAAGTCGAGCACCGCGATCAAGCGTTGGCCGCAGGCGCGGAACGGGCGCCGGCCTATCCGGTGCTGAGCGCCGCGATCCGGCTGGGTTGTAGAGCCGCGATCGCGCTTTCGAAGCGGATTTGACGGACATTATGGAACGCCCGCGCGTTCCCCGATTGAGCAAGGACCGGTGTCATGCGTAGCGTGTTCCTCATTGCCGTCGCCCTGTCCGCCCTTGGCGGCGCGATGGTCGACGCGCCTGTACAGGCGCAGGAACAGCGTGTGATCGTCGTCTACGGCGACGATCCCTGCCCGGTCGCGAAGGAGGGCGAGGAAATCATCGTCTGCCCCAGGCGGCCGGAAAGCGAGCGTTACCGCGTGCCCAAGCGCTTCCGCAATCCCGATGTCGCGCCGGGCAATGCCAATGAAAGCTGGGCGGTGCGGTCCGAGGCGCTGAATGAGGCGTCGCCGACTGGCATCAGCAAGTGTTCGGTGGTGGGACCTGCCGGCTGGACCGGCTGCTACGCGCAGTTCCTGCGCGAGGCCCAGGCCGATCGCCGGGCGCAGCGCCGTGCGGACGGCGCTATTCCAAGCGTGAATGATCGCCCGCTCAGCGATGCGGACGAACATGAGGATGACGGAGAATGACGATGCGGTTCCTGGCCCCGATATTTGTGCTCGCGCTTGCGCCGGCCGCCGCGCATGCCCAGGCGGTGCCCGATCCGGGCGAGAATGAGAAGATCAATCAGGTGATCGTCTATGGCGATCAGCCATGCCCCAAGGGCGCCGCCGACGAGATCGTCATCTGCGAACGGCGCGCGGATCCTTATCGTATTCCCAAGCCCCTGCGCAGCAACCCGAACGCACCGGAAAATGCGGCCTGGGGCGCACGCGCGGAACAGCTCGAATATGTCGGCCGCAATGGCATCGGCAGTTGCACGCCCACAGGTTCCGGCGGAATGAGCGGCTGCTTCAACCAGCTCGTCCGTCAGGCACGTGCCGAGCGTGCACAGGGCGATGGCACCAATTGGGTCGCGTTGGTCGAAAAGGCGCGTGAGGAGCGCGTCGGCCGGATCGACGCGGATTCAGATGCGATCGAAGCGCGCGTGAAGGCGGAAGAAGCGGCGAAGGCTGCCAGGGAAGCCGAAGCCGCGAAGCAGCCGAAATAACATTCTGTCGCTCCAGCTTTCGCTGGAGCGACGATTGAACGGGTACAAAAGTCGGCGGTCGCATGCGGCCAATGGCCTGTTGGCAACCGGCTATTTTGTGCGTGCCGCCTCTCCAGCGATCCAGTCGTTGATCTGCGCGTCGAGCACGTCGAGTGGCACTGCGCCCTGGCCGAGCACGGCGTCGTGGAAGCGGCGCAGGTCGAACCGGCCTCCCAGCGACTTTTCGGCGCGGTCGCGCAATTCGCGGATCTTGAGTTCGCCCAACTTGTAAGCAAGCGCCTGGCCCGGCCAGGTGATGTAGCGATTGACCTCCGCGTCGATATTGGCGTCGGTCAACGCGCTGTTGTCCTTCATGAAGGCGACCGCCTGGTCCTTGCTCCAGCCCTTGGCGTGGATGCCGGTGTCCACCACCAGCCGGCAGGCGCGCCACATCTCGTATGACAGCCTGCCCATGTCCTTTTGCGGGGTGTCGTAGATGCCGGTCTCGATCCCCAGCCGCTCCGAATAAAGGCCCCAGCCCTCGGTGAAGGCAGTGAAGCCGTTGCCGTAGCGCCGCCAGAGCGGGATATCGAGTTCCTGCTGGAGCGCGATCTGCTGGTGATGACCGGGCACGGCTTCATGACTGGTGAGTGCCGGAATCTCCCAGAAGGGGCGCTGGTCAAGCTTGGATGTGTTGACATAATAGGTGCCGGCGATGCCCGTGACGGGCGATCCGGGACCATAATAGGCGGTCGTCGTGCGCTCGGCGGTTTCCGCCGGGATGGCGCGGATGCCATAGGGCAAGCGGGCGACCTTGCCGAACAGGCCGGGCATCATGCCGTCGATCGTCTTCGCCATGCGTGCGGACTTTTCGAGCAGTTCCTCCGGCGTCTTCGCGAAATAGATGGGATTGGTCCGCATGTCGGCGATCATCGCCTCCCGGCTCGCGAAACCCGCCTTTTTCGCAACACCCTCCATCTCGGCGCGGATCCGCGCCACCTCGCTCAGGCCGATCCGGTGGATCGCATCGGCGCTGAGGTCGGTCGTCGTCTCCTGCCGGATGCGGAACGCATAATAGGCGGCACCGCCCGGTTGCGCCGAAATGCCCGGCGCTTTCGCGCATTTCTTCGCATAGGTGCCGAGATAGAAGTCGTGATGCTTGGCGTAGGCGGGGTTGATCACATCGGTCACGATCGCCCGCGCTCGTGCCTTCATCGCCGTCCAGTCGGCATCGGTCATGTCGGCGGGGCGGGGTTTCAGGAACGGAGCATAGAAGCGCGATTTCTCCGGGTCGGCGAAAACCACGCCGATAATGCCCCTTTCATAACCCTGGAGCGCGATACAGGGCAGAACATAACCGCCATCGACCGCCTGCTGCGTGATCTTCAACGCTTCGTCGTTGAGCCTGGGATATTGCGCGATCCGCGTCAGATAGCTCTGATAGTCGGCGCGCGTGCGAAAGGGGAGGTCGTCCGCCATGCCGGCAAAGCCCTGATGCCAGCCATAATAGGTGGTGAAGAGCATGGTGCGCTGGCCGAACCGGTTCTCCTCGACCGCCTCCGAAAATGTGCGGCGCAGGATCGCCTTGTTGACGCGGTCGGCGGCCGACAGGCCGGCATCGGGGATGGCCTCCAGCCGCGTCAGGAAAGAGGCATTGTCGGCGGCGCGCCGGTCCGCCGCCGCCAGGCTGATGTCGCGGATGCGATCGTCATGGTCCCGCACGCCGAGCGATGTCGCCAGCGTCGGCGATTCACGCAGCATCCACGCTTCGTAATCATCCTGCAGCCGCTTGAAATCGTCGGTGGGCGCCGCGGCCACGGGGCTGGCGGACAGGAACAGGGCGGTCAGAAGCCAGCGGCGCATCGATGTTCCTTGCGGGAAGGTGGAAGGCCGCAACGCTAATCAAATCCTTGCCCCATGCCTACTCCCGACCGTCCGGACCGCGATGCGACGAACGGTGATCTGAATCCGGAACCCGCGGGCGGGCATGTCCATTCTATGCGCCATGAGCGGGATGAGTATCGAGGCGCGCCGCTTGCGGCGCTCCGGCAAGTTGCGGCGTGAAGCGGAAAATTGCCTGGCCATCGCGGTTCGGGAAGCACAGTCGGATATGGCCGCGTTGCTGATCGACGAGGCCGTCAGGCTGGCCATGCGTGCCCGTGAACTTGGTGTAGAGGCGAACGACGCCTGAGAGTTTGTTTGGAAATGCGCCGATAGCGCATTGCCGCACCGGCCCGCTCCCCCACCCGGCCTCCCACAAGATACTGCCGTTGGGAGGCCGGGTGGGGGAGCGGGCCGGTGCGGCTCTGGAAATGTGCTCTTCCGCACATTTCCCAAACAGACTCTGAGATCGGGCGCCGATTGACTTTGCCGTTTCGCATCGCTAACGACGCGCCCGCTCGCCAATCCCGGCGGGCGAAAGGAACTGCAATGTTCGGACGCTTGCATCTGCCGGGATTGATCCCCGCGGCCGTCCGGACCTCGCCGAAGCGCTAGTCGCGCCCTCGGCCGGGTCCGTGGATCCGGCTGCCATCATCCCGAAAATTCCAGAATCAATGCCCGTGGCGCTTTGCGTCCGACGGGCCGACCGGGTGAAAACATGGGCGAGAAAGACCTTGCGCGGGGCATGATCCTGCTGCTGCGCGAACATATCGAAGCGGAGTCCGGTGCCGGAAAGGCGCTGGTCGAATGGATCGAGAAGCATCGCGACTGGCTGTGGCCGTCGGGCGAAGCGCCCGAGGCGGTGGATTGGGAAATGATCGGCGCTTTCGCCGATCGGATCGCGGCCTGCGAAGCGCCGGGCACGCCGCTGCGGCTTGCCGGGGCGATCGCCGACGTACTGGCGCTCGATGGTTTCGATCGCGCGCTTCTTGTCGCCGTGATCGGCTTCCATCGCGCCAACCGGCTGACCGGGCTGCGCGCGGCGCTCGAAAAGGAGCGGGCCGACATGCCGGTGCTCTTCGGCATGCTGGCCGGCGCGGAGCCGGGGCGGGCGGCCTTTGCGGTGCGCACCAGCCTGCCGGTCGGTCTCGGGCTGCTGGAGGTCGCGATGAAATCTCTCGGCGGCGTCGATCTCGATCTGACCTGGACGTTCGAGCGGTTGCTCAATCGCGGTATTCCGGAGGCCGATTGGCTTGCCGATGCGCTTGCCGGTCCGCGCCAGGGCGCGGTGCTGACGCTCGACGATTTTTCGGGCGTCGCCGAAGCCGGCCTGCTTGTGCGGCTGCTGAAAGGTGCGGTCATCGGGCGCGAGAGTGGCGTCAATATCCTGATCCACGGGCCGCCGGGCACAGGCAAGACCGAACTGGCAAGGACGCTGGCCGCCGCCGCCGGCGCGGCGCTCCATGCCGTGGGTGAGGTTGACGAGGATGGCGACGAGCCTTCGCGCTTCGATCGTATCTCCGCGCTCCGTCGCGCCCAGCGTGCGATGGAGCGGCGCGGCGGGACGCTGTTGCTGTTCGACGAGATGGAGGATCTGATCGGCAGCACGCGGCAGGGCGGCAATGGCTATTCGGACGCGCGCATGGGCTCGAAGATCTTCGTGAACCGCATGCTCGAGACCAACGCGGTCCCGGTGATCTGGACGAGCAATGCCATCTCGATGATCGATGCGGCGCATCTGCGGCGGATGAGCTTCGTCCTGAAGCTCGACCATCCGCGCGGACGCGACCGCGCGCGCATCCTGTCGCGGATCGCTGCGCTGGAGGAGATGCCGGGCGCGGCCGAACCGCTGTCCGTGCTGGCGCGGGACGCCGTCGAACTGCCGAGCATCGCCCGTGTGGCGCTGCGCTCAGCGCGGATCGCCGGCGGCGACGCGGGCGAGGCCGCCATGGTCGCGGGTGCGCTGGTGCGCGGACTGCGCGACGAGGATGGTTGCCCGCGTGAAACGGCGAAACCGCTGCTCGATCTCGACCTGTTCGAGAGCGATCCGCCAGTCGCCGAACTGGTCGAAAGGCTGACGATGCCTAGCGCCCCCGTGGATTTCTCGATGTTGCTCACCGGCCCACCCGGCACCGGCAAGACCGCGCTGGTCGGCCATGTCGCACGCGGGCTCGATCGTCCGCTCCACGTCAAGCGGACGTCGGACGTGCTGAGCAAATGGGTGGGGGAGACCGAGCGTAACATCGCCGATGCATTCGAGGATGCCCGGCGCGATGGCGCGGTGCTGCTGTTCGACGAGGTCGATTCGCTGTTGTTCGATCGTGCGGATGCCACGCGATCCTGGGAAGTCGCGCAGGTCAACGAACTGCTGACCTGGCTCGACGGCCATGGGTTGCCAGTGTTCGCGGCGACCAACCATCCGGGGCGGCTCGATCCCGCCGCGCTGCGGCGCTTCGTGTTCAAGCTGTCGCTTCGGCCGCTGTCGAGGATCCGCGCGACAAGGGCGTTCGAACGCTTCTTCGGCATGGCGGCTCCGGCCGGTGTGCCGATGCCCGACAATCTGACCCCCGGCGATTTCGCGGTGGTGAAACGCCAGCTTCGATTTCGCGCCGGACTGGAGCCGCAGGTCATTGTCGCGCTGCTTGAAAGCGAGGCGCAGGCGAAACCCGGCATGGCGGGGCGGATCGGTTTCTGAAGTGATTCCGAGGCAGATGGTTCATCTGCCGGCTCGGGACCACGGCAGACAGAGGCGATGCAGCATGATCCGGTTCGATGCGAACCGGATCATGCTGACCCGAACCACCACTGGATTGATCAAAATCAGCGACAAGTCGATTGTCAGAACGTACAGTGAACAAATGTCTCAGCTCGATGTCCGCCAGAAGCTCGAAATCCTCGCCGATGCCGCCAAATACGACGCGTCATGCGCGTCATCGGGAACGGTCAAGCGCGACTCGGCCAAGGGCAAGGGGATGGGATCGACCGAGGGCATGGGCATCTGCCATGCCTATGCGCCCGACGGGCGCTGCATCTCGCTGCTCAAGATCCTGCTGACCAACAGCTGCATCTTCGACTGTCATTATTGCATCAACCGCAAGAGTTCGAACGTGCGCCGCGCGCGTTTCACCGCCAGGGAGGTGGTGGACCTGACGCTCGCTTTCTACCGGCGCAACTATATCGAGGGGCTGTTCCTCTCCTCGGGCATCATCCGATCCTCGGACTACACGATGGAGCAGATCGTCGAGGTGGCGCGATCGTTGCGCGAGGATCACGATTTTCGCGGCTATATCCATCTCAAGACGATCCCGGACGCCGATCCCGAACTGATCCACCAGGCGGGGCGCCACGCCGATCGCGTGTCGATCAATGTCGAATTGCCTACCGAGCGCGGCCTCAAGCGGCTGGCGCCCGAAAAATCGGGCGTGCGGATCGAGGGCGCGATGGCTGGGCTCAGAACCGCGATCGCGGACACCGCCGATGCGCGCGGTCGCTACCGCCATGCGCCGGATTTCGCGCCGGCGGGCCAGTCGACCCAAATGATCGTCGGCGCCGATGCCGCGACCGATGGCGATATCGTGATGCGCGCGAACAGCCTGTACGATCGTTTCGCGCTGCGCCGCGTCTATTATTCGGCCTTCAGCCCGATACCCGATGCCAGCGCCGTGCTGCCGCTCAGCCGGCCGCCGCTGATGCGCGAGCATCGCCTTTACCAGTCTGACTGGCTGATCCGCTTTTATGGCTTCGCGGCGGAGGAGGTGGTGGCGGCCGCCGATAGCGATACGGGCATGCTGCCGCTCGATATCGATCCCAAGCTCGCCTGGGCGCTCAAGCATCGCGACCGTTTTCCCGTCGACATCAATCGCGCGCCGCGTGCGCTGCTGCTCAGGATTCCGGGGCTCGGCGTCAAGGCGGTCGATGCGATCCTGACCGCACGGCGCTGGCGCCGGCTGGGGCTTGCGGACCTTGCACGGCTGACCAGTTCGGTCGCCAGGTTGCGTCCGTTTCTGATCGCGGAGGACTGGCGGCCGGTCGCTTTGTCCGACGCTGCGGACATCCGCCCGCTGGTCGCGCCTAGGCGCCGGCAGCAGCTCGAACTGTTCGGCGCATGAACAATCCGGATCGTCGCGTTCATGCGCTCTTGCCATGGCGCTCCGACTCGGCTTCATTAGGGGCGAGTCGAGGGAGAAATCATGGCATCCCAGCCTTTCGATCAAGATGTCTGGAAACGGCGGGTGTCCAACAATTGCGCGGGCGCGCTGGTGGTCTTCGCCCTGCTGCATATTCTCTGCGTCGCGGCCGCATCGGGCCATGCGGCGGTGTCTCACATGATCGCGCTCGTCGTGCCTGTGGCTGGAGCGATCCCGCTCATGGCGCGCTTCGAGGCGCATTGGCTCGCCCGGCGCGATGCGAGCGGTTTTCGCGGCGCCGCGGCCTTGCTGTGGGGCGCCGCCGTGGTCGTGCCTTTCCTCTGGAGCGGGCTCTATCGCTTGATCGGTTGAACCCGGACCGGGCTCCGGCCGTTGATCCTCCGTACTGAATGGAGGCAGGTCGATGGCAACCCCGGAAATCTTCGAACGACTGAAGCAGGATCACGACCGGCATCGCACGATGCTGGCGAAGATCGACGAGACCAAGGGCGACAGCGCGGAACGGCGCGCGCTGTTCGAGGCATTTCGCGTCGAAGTGACCGCGCATGCCGCCGCAGAGGAGGAATCGCTCTACGCGACGATGCTCGCGAAGCCCGATCTGCGCGAAGATGCCCAGCATTCGGTATCCGAGCATAAGGAGATCGACGATTTCCTGGAGGAGCTCGACGAGATGGAATTCTCGTCACCCGGCTGGCTGACGCGCTTTCGCGCGATGCGCGATCGCTACGAGCATCATATCGACGAGGAAGAGGAGGAGATGTTCCCAGACGCGGCGAAGGAATTGACCGATGCCGAGGAGGCGCGGCTGGCCGAGGTCTTCAAGCGTCGAAAACCCGCCGAACTCGAACGGGCCAAATAGGTCAGGGCATGCAGGTCGCTGCGCTGGCCGGCGAGGATGATTTCGAAGGCTGGCGCCGCGATGCCCGAACGCTGGCGATCGCCGGCGTGCCGCCCGGACAGGTGACATGGCAGGTCGGCGCGGCCGCGACCGACCTGTTTGCCGATATGCCGGTGGTGCCGACGGATCATGCGGCCTTTTCGGTCCCGCGTGCCTTTCTCGCTCTCGCCGAATCCGCGATCCTTCACCGCGATCGGGAGCGTTTTGCGCTGCTCTACACATTGCTGTTGCGGGCGAGGCGCCAGCCCGGCCTGATCGAGGACCGTGCCGATCCGCTCGTCCGGAGACTGATCGATATGGCGGGATCGGTGCGGCGCGACATGCACAAGATGCGCGCTTTCCTGCGCTTTCGTGAAACGTCCGATGCGGAAGGGCCGCGCTTCGTCGCCTGGTTCGAGCCCGAACATCATATCGTGCGCGCCAATGCCGGCTTCTTCGTCCGTCGTTTCCCCAATATGCGCTGGTCGATCCTGACGCCCGAATTGTCGCTGCACTGGGATGACGAAACGCTTTCCGAGGGGCCGGGTGCATGCCGCGAGGATGCGCCTGGCGATGATCCGGTCGAAGCGGTGTGGAAGACCTATTATGCCTCGATCTTCAATCCGGCACGGTTGAAGCCTGGCATGATGTTGAAGGAAATGCCGCGCCGATACTGGCACAACATGCCCGAAACCGCGTTGGTGCCGCAATTGATCGCGGGTGCGCAGGCGCGGGAGAGCGGCATGATCCGGACGGCAAGGGCCAAGCCTTCAACCAATATCGAGGCCGCATGGGCCGCCTTGCGTGACGAAGCCGAAGGCTGCACGCGTTGCCACCTCTACAAGCACGCGACGCAGACGGTTTTTGGCGAGGGACCGCTGGATGCCGAGATCATGCTGGTCGGAGAGCAGCCCGGCGATCAGGAAGATCTCCAGGGGCACCCGTTCGTCGGGCCGGCCGGAAAGGTGCTCGACGAGGCCCTGGCGGAGGCGGGGATCGATCGTGGCCGCGTCTATCTCACCAATGCCGTCAAGCATTTCAAATATGAGCTGCGCGGCAAGCGCCGCATCCATCAGCGCCCGCTGACGAGCGAGATCAAGGCGTGCAAATGGTGGATCGAGCAGGAAAGCCTGCTGATCCGCCCGAAGGTGACGGTGGCATTGGGCGCCACCGCCGCGCAATCGCTTTTCGGCCGTGCGATGAAGATCGGCGAAAGCCGGGGCCGGGCGATTGCATTGCCCGATGGCGGCGAAGCCTGGATCACCATCCACCCCAGCTATCTGTTGCGCATGCAGGGCGATGTGGAGACCGAACGTGTGCGCTTTGTCGAGGAACTGCGGATGGCGGCGCGTGGTGTGGGGTGAATCGTCGGGAGTTCAATACGAACGGGCCAATCTACCGTTCAGTCTCAGGTTTCAGTCCGCAAATCTCAGCCGCTCCGCGATCGCCTTGACCTTGTCCTCGCGTCCGGGCGCATGTTTGGCCACCAGTGCGCGATAGGCGGCGAGCGTTTCCGGTGTCGCCTTGTCGGGCGATCCGGAATCGAAAGGCGGTGCGGGGTCATATTCCAGGCTGAGCTGGATGAAGCGGGCATGCTCTTCGCCACGGATCGCGGCAGCAAGCGACAGGCCGAAATCGATGCCGGCGGTCACGCCGCCACCGGTCACGCGGTTGCGATCGAACACCACGCGCTCGGCCACCGGGATCGCGCCGAACCATTCGAGCTGATGGCGCGACGCCCAATGGCACCCCGCACGATATCCCTTGAGCAGTCCGGCGGCGGCGAGGACGAGTGATCCGGTGCAGACGCTGGTCACCCATTCTGCATCGGCGGCGATACGGCGCACCCAATCCAGCGTTTCCGCGTCTTCCATCGCCGCGACGGTGCCGAACCCGCCAGGTACGCAAAGGATATCGGCGATATCGATCTCGTCGAAGGTCGCGGTCGGCAGCAGTGCGAAGCCCGCATCGGTCCGCACCGGATCGCGGGTTTTCGCGACCAGTTCGACCGAGACGTCGCCGATCCGCGACAACACCTGTGCGGGGCCGGTCAGATCGAGCTGGGTGACGTCGGGAAACAGAAGGAAGGCGATACGCATGCGATGGTGCTCCGGTTCGCGGCCGATCATTCCGCCGCCAGCAATTGTTCCGCGCCGCCCAGGTCGACCGAGACCAGCCGGCTGACCCCGCGTTCGACCATCGTCACACCGAACAGCCGATGCATGCGGCTCATCGTCACCGCATTGTGGGTCACGATCAGATAACGGGTTTCGGTCTCGCCCACCATCACATCGAGCAGGTCGCAGAAACGCTCGATATTGGCGTCGTCGAGCGGCGCATCGACTTCGTCGAGCACGCAGATCGGCGCCGGATTGGTGAGGAACAGACCGAAGATCAGCGCAACCGCCGTCAGCGCCTGCTCGCCGCCCGAAAGCAGGGTGAGGGTCGACAGCTTCTTGCCCGGCGGCTGCGCCATGATTTCCAGACCGGCTTCGAGCGGATCGTCCGAATCGACCAGCTCCAGATGCGCCTGCCCGCCGTTGAACAAGGTCGTGAACAGCCGCCGGAAATGCCCGTCGACCGCTTCGAAGGCAGCAAGCAGGCGCTGCCGCCCTTCGCGATTGAGGCTGCCGATCGACCCGCGCAGCCGGTTGACCGCCTGGCCCAGTTCCTCGCGCTCGGCGGCGGACGTGGTGCGCTCGGCCTCCAGTTCGGCCAGTTCCTGTTCGGCGATCAGATTGACCGGGCCGATCCGCTCGCGGTCGAGCACCAGCTTGTCGTTGCGCGCCGATTCCGCATCGGCATCGCCGACATCGGCGCTGGCGAAGCCGATCTTCTCCGGCAGCACTGGCGGCGGGCATTCGAAGCGCTCGCCCGAGATCCGGCTCATCTCGATGCGGCGCTGCTCCTGGTTCTCCGCGCGCGCCACCGCACCAGCGCGCGCCTCGCGCACCACGGCCATGGCTTCCCCCGCTTCGGCCAGCGCGGCTTCGGATTTGCGCAGCGCCGCATCGGCCTCGCGCTCCTCGACCAGCAAGGTCTCGGCGCTTTGCGTCAGTGTGCGGCTCGCTTCGTCCTGCGCGGCGATCTTCGCGTCGAGCGCGGCGGGTGCTTCGGCAAGGCTCGCTGCTTCCTTTTCCGCCGCCTCGTTGCGCTTCGCCATTTCCTCGATGCGCTTGGCTGCTTCGCCCGCGCGGGCGCGCCAACCCTTGGCCTCCGCCTGCGCCGCCGACAGCCGTTCGCGATCGGTGGCGATGGCGCGATCGATCGTGGCGCTTTCGGCCTTCAATTGGCCGACCGTCGTACGTGCGGCTTCGTTCACCGACTGGAGCGCCGAAACCTGCTGCGCGGTCGCCGAACCGTCGGGCAACGCGGCCACCGCGCTTTCGGCCCGGCGGACTTCCTCGCCGGCTTCGGCGGTTTCCGCGTTCGCGCGGGCGATCCGTTCGGCCATTTCGGCGCGTCGCGCCGCCAGCCGCTCGATCTGTCCGTTCGCCTGATCCTCTTCGCGCGCGGCATTGCGTGCGGACTGTTCGGCGCGGGCCAGCGCCGCGCGTGCGGCATCGGCGGCGGCGCGCGCGGTTTCGACGGTGATCCGCGCCGCATCAGCCTCTTCGCCGGCGTGCGCGACCGCGGCCTGTGCCGCAGGCAGCAGTTCCTCTATCTCGGCAAGCCGGTTCAGCCGGATCAGCCGCTCGGCGGCGGCGGCACCGCCTTCGATCGCGACATAGCCATCCCAGCGGCGCAGCACGCCACCCAGGGTTACCAGCCGTTGCCCGACCGCCAGCGGCGTGCCGTCATCCGCCTCGACCACCGCGATCTGCGCCAGCCGCCGTGCGAGCGCGTCGGGCGCCTTGACATGATCGGCGAGCGACGTGGCCCCCTTGGGCAGCGCCGGATCGCCGGACTGCGGTTCCGCGCCTGCCCAATAGCGCTTGGCTTGCGTCGACATGCCGGCGTCGAGATCGTCGCCCAGCGCCGCCGCCAGCGCGCGCTCATAGCCGGGGGCGGCCTTGATCCGGTCGAGCAGCCGGTCCTTGCCGCCGCCCTGTTCGACGGCACGAAGGAGCGCCTTGGCTTCACCTTCCAGTGCGGACAGATCGGCCTTAGCCGACGCCATTGCGCTTTCGGCGATCTGGCGCGCGGTTGCGGCCTCGTCGCGGCGACGTTCGGCGTCGCCGATCGCGCTGGTCGCGCCGCCGGCTTCGGCCTCCGCCGCTTCGCGTGTAGCGACCGCCGCATCACGCGCAGCGATCAGCGGCGCTTCGTCACCCAATGCATCGCGTTCGCCCGCGAGGCGGGTGGTCTCGCGTTCGGCGCGTTCGAGGCGCGCGCGCGCGTTGCCGAGCGCGGCCTGAGCGACGCGCGCTTCCGCCTGTTCGCTCGCCTGCGCCGCCATCGCCTTGGCCAGGTTCACTTCGGCATCGCGCGCGGCGGCTTCCGCCTCGAGCACGCGGCGCTCGAGACCGGGGCGATCCTTCTCCGATGCGGAGATGCGTGCGTCGAGCATCTTCACTTCGTCGCCGAGCCGGGCGAGCGCGTCGGCGGCGTCATTGGCGAGCGCACCTTCACGCTCGCGGTCCTGCGCCATCCGCTCCTTCTGCGCGGCCAGTTCGGCGATCCGCCGGTCGAGCGCGGTGCGTTCGCTACGCAGCGTGGCAAGCACATGCCCGGCTTCCGAGGCCTTTTCTCGCGCGGCCTGTGCAGAGGAGCGCTTGTCCGCCAGCACCTGCACGGCCTGCGCCTGCCAGGCAGCGGCGCCGCGATGGGCCTCGGTTGCGCGTGCAACCGCCGCTTCGGCTGTTTCGGCTTCCTTGCGCGCAGCATCCGCCGCCGCCGCCGCGTCGCGCCAGCGCGCGTAGATCAGGCGCGCCTCCGCGATCTTGATCTGGTCGGTCAGCAGTCGATAGCGTTCGGCCTGTTTCGCCTGCCGCTTGAGCGCGGCCGCGCGCACCTCCATGTCGGCAAGCAGTTCGTCGAGCCGGGTCAGATTGGTCTCGGTCGCGCGCAGCTTCTGTTCGGCGTCCTTGCGGCGGACGTGCAGGCCGGCGATGCCGGCCGCCTCCTCAAGCATCTGGCGGCGTTCCGCCGGCTTGGCCGCGATCACCGTGCCGATGCGGCCCTGGCTGACCAGGGCCGGCGAATGCGCGCCGGTCGCGGCGTCGGCGAAGAGCAGCGCGACATCCTTGGCGCGTACGTCGCGGCCATTGACGCGATAGGCGGAGCCGGCGCCGCGCTCGATCCGGCGGATCACCTCGACATCGCCGTCATTGGCGGCGGCGATCGGCCCCGGCGTCTCACCGGGCGGGCGTTCGGTCAGGATGGCGACTTCGGCGAATGCGCGCGCGGGCCGGGTGTCGGTCCCTGCGAAGATCACATCCTCCATGCCGCCGCCGCGCATGGATTTGGCGCTGGATTCGCCCATCACCCAGCGGATCGCTTCCAGCAGATTGGATTTGCCGCAGCCATTGGGGCCGACGATGCCCGTCAGCCCCGGCTCGATCCGGAGCTCCGCCGGCTCGACGAAGCTCTTGAACCCGGAAAGCTTGAGGCGCTTGATCTTCACCTGGTCTGGCGCCCCCTCTTTCTTTGGCCTGCTTCCGTCAGGCGCCGGCCGCGATCAGCAAGGGTTCCACGGCTTCCCAGGTGTTCACGTCCTCTTTCTTGCCGTTGACGATGAAGGTCGGGGTGCCGGTGATCTGGAACTGCTTGACGCCATTTTGCAGGATATCGTTGAGTTCCTTGATCGCGGCGGTGTCGGCGAGACAGGCGTTCGCCTGGGCGGTGCTGATGCCGCGCTGCTGGACGAAGCTGTCAAAGCCATATGCCTTTGCGAGCGCGGCCGCGAGCTGATCTTCCTTCAGGCCCTGCCAGCTTTGCTGGACGGCGGGAGGGACCGACTGCGCCGTCGTGAAGAATTCCCTCTGCGCGGCGAACATCTGTTCGGCGATGGCGAAGAAGGGGCCGGGGCCGGCGCAACGCGCCAGCAGCGACGCGGGCAGATCGTAGGAGTTCAGCATGAACGGCCGGAACTCGAAGCTCACCGTACCCTTGGAGACATAGCCCATAAGCTTGTCATGCGATTTTTCGGAGAATTCGGCGCAGTGGCTGCAGCTCAGTGCGCCATATTCGATCAGCTTCACCGCCGCATTGGGATTGCCGATGACGAAACCACCCTCGGCCGTCTTCGAAACGGTGTCGGTCCAGGCCGAGCCGGCCGGCGCCGATACCGCGCTCGCGGTGCTGTTCGCCGCGGTCGCGTTGTTGTCGCCGGCATCCTTGCCGCATGCGGCGAGCGCCAGTGCAAGGCCGATCAGGGGAAGGGCGGTAAGGCTTTTCATCTTGGTGGTCGCTCCTTGGAACATCATTTGGCGGCAGCGTCGAGCTTCGGCTTGAGCGCAGCCCAGTCATTGGTGTCGGGCGCCAGCGCGCCGTTGATCAGGAAAGCGGGGGTGCCGGGAACCTTGCGAACCTTCCATGCCTCGTCGGCCATGGCGGCAAGCACGGTGAGCTGCGCCTTGTTCGCCAGGCAGGCATTGATCTTCGCCTGTGGCATGCCACGCGAACGCATGAGCGCGACCAGCCCCGATCCATTTGCGAATTCGCTGGCGATCTGGACTTCGGGCAGCTTGCGGACGCGTTCGCCATTGGCGATCATGAATTGCTGCCCCTTGGCCAGCAGGTCGCGCTGTGCCGCGAAGATCGCTTCACTATGATCCAGGAAACGCGCGGGGCCGTCGCAACGCGCGAGCAATGCCGCCGCCATGTCGATCGGATCGCGCAGTGCATGGCGCACTTCGATGCTCGCGGTGCCCCGCGCCAGATAGTCGCGCTTCAGCGCGGGCCACGCTTCCTCGGTGAAATGCGCGCAGTGCGAACAGGTATAGCTGAGATATTCGACCAGCTTCGCCTTCGCCGCAGGGTTGCCGAACACATAGGTGCCGGCCTTTGTCGGCGCCACTGTACGCACCCAGTCTCGCGCCGGCGCGGCCAGCCCGGCGGCGGCAACACCCGCCAGCGCGAGCGAGGCGAGGATCGCGAAGCGCCTCATCATGCGTCTCCTTCGAAAACGGGCGGTCCATGTGTCGCGGCGACGCCGCGCGCGAGCGATTCGAGCACGGCCTTGAGTTCGGGGTCGCCGATGGCGCGCAGGCTATCGCCAAGATCGATCGGCAGGGGCTTCAGCGACGGTGGTGCCTTGCGCGGCGTGGCCGGTTTCGGTGCGCCGCCCTGGCGGATGACGACGCGCGCGACCGCCGGATAGCCGAAGAACCGGTTCACGCGCTCGACGATTTCGGGCGCCACATGCTGCATCATCGGCGCATGCGCCCCGACAACGGCAAGCGTCAGCACGCCATCGGCACGCTGGCCCTGGGGAAAACGGATCGATTCGGGTGTCGAGACCCCGGCATAGCGATCGCCAACGATTTCAGACCAGCGGCTGACCACCGCGCTTTGCACGAAACCGAAGCGGCGATAGGCGGCGCGGCCGATATCGGGCAGCATCTCGGCAACGGTACGCGTGCGTCCGCCGCGCGGTCCTTCAGCCAGGTTGGTTCCCGATTTTCGTGTACGCCCTTCGCTCATCCGGTACTCCATGCCATAGCCGACCCATGCCAGTCGAGTTCGCGCGAAGACTTATCCACGGATTTCGGAAAGGGGCGGGCCGGTGAAGCTCGCATCGCACTTGCTCGCCTGGTACGGTCGCAATGCGCGCGTGCTCCCCTGGCGTAGTCCGCCGGGGACGCCGCCGCCCGATCCCTATCGCGTCTGGCTGTCCGAAGTGATGCTCCAGCAGACCACGGTCGCGGCGGTCAGGCCGCATTTCGCGCGTTTCATCCAGCGCTGGCCGACCGTACGGGATCTGGCTGCGGCCCCCGACGAAGAGGTCATGACCGCCTGGGCCGGGCTTGGCTATTATGCCCGCGCGCGCAACATGCTCGCCTGCGCGCGTACGGTCGTCACCGATCATGACGGACATTTCCCTGATGACGAGCAGGGGCTGCTGACGCTGCCGGGCATCGGACGCTACACGGCCGCCGCGATCGCCGCGATCGCGTTCGGGCGCCGTGCCGTGGTGGTGGACGGCAATGTCGAGCGTGTGGTCGCGCGCCTGTTCGCGGTGGAAACGCCGCTGCCCGCCGCCAAGCCCGAACTCTACGCGCTGACCGGTGGGATCACGCCCTCCGAGCGCCCGGGAGACTTCGCGCAGGCGATGATGGATCTGGGCGCGACGATCTGCACGCCACGCAACCCGCTCTGCGCGCTGTGCCCGCTCGATCGCGATTGCAAGGCGCGTGCATCGGGCGATCCCGCCCGCCTGCCGCGCAAGGCGCCCAAGGCGGCACGCCCGCGCCGATACGGGACCATCTTCTGGATCGAGCATGACGGCGCGGTCCTCCTTGTCCGCAGGCCCGACAAGGGGTTGCTCGGCGGCATGCGCGCGCTGCCGACCGGCCCCTGGGCCGATACCGATCCGGGGTTGGTGGATGCGCCGGCGGCGCTCGACTGGCGATGGATCGGCGGACATGTCGAGCATGTCTTCACGCATTTCGCGCTTGAACTTCGCGTCGTGCGGGGCGCGCCGGAAAAGGGTTGCGTCTCGCAACTGGACGGAGAATGGTGGGGTATCGAACGGCTGGACACGGCAGGCTTGCCGACCGTCTTCGCCAAGGCGGCCCGGCGGGCGATCGAGGGAGAAGCGGATGGCTGAGACGATGTTCGAACGGCGGGATTTCCTGCGCGCGCTGATCGCCTTGGGACTTGCGGGAACGTTTCCCGCGTCCGCACTTGCGCGCGCTGCCGGTGGCGACTGGCCGCTCGTCCAGGCACTGCTGGATTCGCTCGCGCCCGCAAAGCTTCCGGGGCTTGCCGGCGCGATCGGGAAGGGGACCGCGCCAGCCGATTTCCTGTTCGCAGGCACGCTCGCCAAGGACAGCACCGTCAAGATCGACGCGGATACGCTGTGGCGTGTCTATTCGATGACCAAGCCGATCACCGGCATGGCGGCGATGATGCTGATCGAGGATGGCAAGCTGAAGCTCGATCAGAATATCGCGGATTTCATTCCCGGCTTCGCGGCGCCCAAAGTGCTTGTCGATCCGGACAAGAGCCTTGAAAGCCGCCCGGCCAAAGGGCCGATCACGGTCCGCAACCTGCTGACCCATACCGCAGGGCTCGGTTATTCGATCATCACCAAGGGGCCATTGCTCGACGCCTATAACCGGCTCGGCATATTGCCCGCTCAGCTCAGCCGCCAGAAGATGCCCGGCGCCCCCGATTTTCCGACGGCGCCAAGCCTGGCCGAATTCGCCGATCGGCTGGCGACATTGCCGATCATCGCCGATCCGGGCACGAAATGGAGCTATTCGGTGTCGCTCGACCTGCTCGGGCGCGTGATCGAACTGGCGTCGGGCAAGAGCTTCGACGCGTTCCTGCAGGAACGCATCTTCGATCCGCTGGGCATGACGAGCACCTATTGGCAGGTGCCGGCGAGCGAGGCGCACCGGCTGGTGACCAATCATTTCGCGATCGCGATCGGCCTGATCCCGATCGATCCTGGGGCGACGAGCATCTATCTCGACAAGCCGGCCTTTCCCTTTGGCGGAGCGGGGCTGGTGATGAGCGCGCGCGACTATGATCGTTTCCTGCTGATGCTTGCAGGTCAGGGTGCGGTGGAGGGCAAGCGGATCATGAAGGCGGAAACAGTCAGGCTCGGTATGTCCAACCTGCTGGCGCCCGGCGTCGATACCGCCGGCACCTTCGCGGAGGGGCAGGGCTTCGGCGCGGGCGGCCGCGTTACGATCAAGCCGACGCCGGGCGGGCAGGGCATGGGAACCTATGGCTGGGGCGGCGCCGCCGCCACCATCGCGTGGGTCGATCCGACGCGCGGCATTCGCGGCGCGGGCTTCGCGCAATATATGCCCGACAGCGCCTTCGGTTTTCCGAAGGAGTTCGCGAAGGCCGTCTATGCGGATCTCGCATGACCCTGTGGCATGACGGTCACCAGCCGGGCTTCACCGGCAGCGCGCTCGATCGCGAGGACCTGATCCGCACCGATCCCGATCGGCTGGCGGCGATGACCTCGAGCCTGTCGGCGCGGTTGCTGGCGCTCGACGGAATCGATCCGGTGCTCGACGATATGGGGATGCTCGGCTGGAAAAGCCTGGCGGAAGCCGATCCGGAAAGCGAGCTGATCTTCCTTGGCGTGCTCGACGGCAGACCGCGCTTCACCGAGGTGCGACCTGATTTGCCCGAGGGCGCGACGCGATCGATGGCGATCTTTCGCGTGCTCGATCTGCTTCCGCCCGAGGAGGCGTCGACCTATGCCGCCGCGCGCAGCCTGATCGACTGGCATATCCGCCACGGCTTTTGCGCGAAATGCGGGACAGCGACCGCGATGTTCCGCGGCGGCTGGGGCCGGAATTGCGGTGCGTGCGGCGCCGAGCATTTTCCACGCGTCGATCCGGTGGTGATCATGCTCGCCGAATATGAGGGGCGGGTGCTCGTCGGCCGCCAGCCGCGCTATCCGCCGCGCCGCTATTCGGCGCTGGCCGGTTTTCTGGAGCCCGGCGAATCGATCGAGGAAGCCGTCGCGCGTGAGCTTCATGAGGAGGCGGGCATGAAGACGCGGAGCGTGCGCTATATCGTCAGCCAGCCCTGGCCGTTTCCATCGTCGCTGATGATGGCCTGCATCGCTCAGGTCGAGGATGACGCGCTCACCATCGACTATACCGAACTGGAGGACGCGATCTGGGTGACCCGCGACGAGGTTATGGCGAGCATGAACGGCGATCCCGACGCCTGTTTCCTGCCGCCGCCGCCCTATGCCATCGCGCACACGCTGTTCAGTCGATGGCTGGACGAGACGGGTTGATCCGGGCTGTTCCTGCCTGTCGCTCCAGCTTTCGCTGGAGCGACATCGAAGGATTACAACGAATTCAGTGCTGTAATCCTCACCGCTGATCCTTACGGATCATCAGCTTGAGCCCGGACCAGATCTGATCGACCGCACACACCTTCACGTCCACCAGGTCCGATGCGGGAAGGATGACCGCGCGGATCACGTCTTCGGTGATGTCTGTGGGCTGCTTCGATGCCTTTTTTGGCCAGCTCACCCAGATGAAGCCGGTCGCCGAGAGCAATGGACGCAGCATGGCAAGCTTCGCTTCCATCTCCACCCGCCGCGTCACGAAGATATGCGCCGCGTCGATCGGCGCGGCGGGGGCTGTCAGGCGATCGAGCCCGACATCGCCGATTTCGGCGAACACGCTGTCCGGCATGCTGTCGAACCAGGTGCGTTGCCCGTGTTTCAGCGACAATTTCTTGGCGAGAGGCGTGCCCGAATAGCCGGCGGTCACGCCCGCCCCGCAAAATACCGTCTGGCGACCAGCGCAATCGGGATCCCGACCAGGATGCAGTGCGAGAACAGCGCATTGCCGATGCCCCAGGCGGTGTGGGGCAGCGGCATTTCCGGCCAGCGCATCGGGCGGACGATCCAGTACATGACGATCCACAGAAACACGCCATAGGCGATGCCAGCGACCACCGGATGGCGCAGCAGCGCTGGAATGCGGGGGGCGGCGATCATATAGGCCGCCGCCATGCAGGTCATGATCGCGTAGTGGACGAGCAGCCCGGCGGCTGCCCAGCCCATCGTGGCGGTCGGCGCGTCGCCGAATGGGCCGCTCGCGACGAAGACGAGCACGGCCATGGGGGACATGCCGGCCATGCCGGCGAAGACGAAGGCCGAGATGATATCGAGCGTTCCGGCGATCAGCGTCGCCAGCGCAATGGGTCTGAGCATAAGATCCTCCCCTTTGTAGGGTAGGTTCTAGTCCATTGCGCGCGGCGTGAGAATGCGCGCCTGATTTCAGTAATGGCTGCTGAAATTGGTCAGGTTGAATGCGAAGGCGATCCAGAGCAGCACGATGAATGCCAGTGCGATCAGGATCGACCAGAGCCTGCTTGCCCAGCCCTTTCGCGCAGACCAATGCGCGACCAGATCGTAGAGCGCCGCCGCCGATCCGCCGGCGAAGATCGCGACCGCTGCCAGCTTCACGCACAGCAGCCACGGATCCATCGCTTCGCTGAATCGCTCGATATCGGCCGCCATGTAGGTCAGTGTCGCAAGGAAGGTCAGGATGATGGCGATCGCGGCCAAGCTCAGCGCGCGCGTGAGCCGGTAAAAGGTCGCCGCGCGGCCCGCATAGGCCAGCGCCGCACCATAGCGCCGCCGCATCATGGCGCGAACCGGCCAGGCGAGGCCGTTGATCAGCAACAGGGCGAGCGATGCGAGCAGCGCCGGCATCAGCCATGACGGAGAGCGCCAGGCCGGTACGGGGATGAACGCCTGGGGCGCGGCTATGTCGAAACCGAGCATGATCGGTCGCCCGTCCTTCACCAGCGCCTGGATCTTGTCGGCTCCGTCGACATCCTGCCAGACAAAGGGCGCGATTTCGCGCCACTTCGTCATGCCCTGGCCGGGCATGTCGAAGCCGATCGTGCCGTCGGCATTCGTCGCGATCGTGAACGGCCCCATCAGGCTGCCCAGGCGGAGGAAGCTGGAATCCGAACGGCGGCTCGAATCCCAGGGCCCGGCCATGAGCTGGGCGTGGCGCATCGCCGTCGCGGTATCAATGCCGCTCGGCTTCGCGGATGGGCGGGCGGGGAAGTAGCGATCGGTGAAACCGCGGAAGAACGCATCGTGCAGGCCCGATGCCGCACCCTCCAGGCCTGGGCTGTTGAGTGAGATGAAGATGCCGACGCCGTCGTCGAGGAACAGGTGCATGTCGCTATGGAAGAACTGCGTGCCGCCATTGTGCGCGAGGATGCGATGGCCGTTGCGGCTATGCTCGTAGAACCCCAGCGCCATGCCGTTGAGCGCGGGGAAGATACGCGGCTGGATGGTTTGCATCTGTACGGCCGTCGCGGGCGCCAGGATCTTCGCGCCGCCGAAGCTACCCTGCTGGAGATGCGCGATCATGAAGCTGGCCATGTCGTGGCCGGTCGCGAGCAGGCTGCCGGCAGGCGCGACGCTCCAATGCTCGAAATAGCTGGGCTCTTCCGAACCCGCCGGATAGCCTTGGCTGAGGAATGGTTGCAGCTTCGCGGGTGCCGGCTGGCGAAAGCTGGACAGCGTCATGCCGAGCGGGCCGAGGACATGAGCGTCCATATAATCGTAATAGTCCTGCCCGGACACGCGCTGGACGACATAGCCGGCAAGCGCCGATGCATAGTTTGAGTAGGCGGGGACCGTGCCGGGCGCGAAGATGCGTTCCGGCACCCAGGTCTTGAGATAGGTGCCGAGCGGCGGCGACGGCCGGCTGCCCGTGGTGAGATTCTTGATCGATTCTTCGAAGCCCGGCGTGTGCGTCATGATCTGTCGCATCGTCACCGGCTTGCCGTCACGCGGCGGGATCCTGAAATCGAGATAGGTGTTAACGTCGGCGTCGAGGTCGATCTTGCCCTGTTCAACAAGTTGCATCACCGCCGTGAAGGTGAAGGTCTTGGAAATCGAGCCGGGATGGAAGACCGTCGCTCTCGGATCGACCTTCCGCTTCTTCGCGATATCGGCATAACCGAAGCCGCGCTCGGTGAGGATCTGGCCGTCCTTGACCACCACGACCACGCCTCCAGGGATCTTGCCCCTGCGCATCGCTGCCGGGATCAGGCCGTCGAGCCAGGCATCGACATCGGCGCGCTCGAGGCTCGGCGTTTGTGGCGAGATGGCGGTCGGTGGGGTGGGCGCTGGAACCGGGGGCTGGGTCAGCGCCATGGCCGGCACGATCAGCGCGATGGCCATGGCGGACAGGACAATATGCCTTACGCGCGCAAACGAGATCATGGCCGGCTCCCCCGATTATATCGAGGGATCATGACTCAATTCACGGCCACGTGCAACCTGATGGGGATGATATGGTCCTGATCAGATAATTGTCGCCGGATTCGATCCGCTTCCGGCGGTGCAAAATGACTAACGAACGCGACGCACACTGATGATGCGGATCGGTTGCTTGATATGCTGGCCCTTGGTGGTGATCGATCGGCCGCCGGGCCAGGTGGGCAACGCGAGGATGCGGTGGACGACCGGCATGCCGCCGACGACGCGACCGAACGCGGCATAGCCGGGGCTGCCTTCGCGTGCGTCCAGATAGGAGGACGGGCCGATGGTGATGAAGAAATCGCCCATCGCGCTGCCCGGCGCGTTGCGCGCCATCGACAATGTGCCGTCGACATGCCGCAACCCGGTCTTGCTTGTCGGCTCATGGTCGATCGGCCAGCGGGCCTTGCGCACCTTGCTGTCGATGCCACCCTGGATCAGCCCGCGCGTCGGATCGCCCTTGTTGCGCGCGGCGCGATAGAAGGTGGTGCCGTCGAAGCGCTTTTCCTCAGCATAAGCGAGGAAATTGGACGATGTGATGGGCGCGCGTTTCAGATCGACCTCCACGGTGATCACGCCCAGGCTGGTTTCGATCCTGACGCGTGCCGTGGCCGGCCCGGCCGCCTGCGCGGGAAGCGCGGACAAGGCAAGCAACAGCCCGGTCAGGACACGAAACAGGACCGTCATTTAGGCAAGCGCGGCATCCGCCCCCATCAGCGAAGGGAAGAAGCCTTCATGCGCCTTGCGGAGGTCGGCGATCGACACGCCCGCCACGGTGACGCCGCGAACCGTGCCGATGCGGACGGCGTTCTCGAACGTGGCGTCGGCCGATCCGGTCACGACATAGCGGCCCTGATCCTCGCCAAAGGCCTTGGCGGCATCGAGCGCGATGCTGAGCTCGCAGCCGAGATTGCCGGCCAGCGCCATTTCGGCGAGCGTGACGAGCAGGCCGCCATCGCTGATGTCATGGACCGCATTGGCCGCGCCCGATCCGATCAGGTCGCGGACAGCCGCGCCGCGCGCTTTTTCCTGTTCGAGATCGACCGCCGGTGCGCCACCGTCCTCGCGGCCATGGACTTCGCGCAGCCAGATCGACTGGCCGAGATGCGTGCCATCCCCGCCGATCAACCAGATCGCGTCGCCTTCGTTCTTGAACGCGATCGTCGCCGATTTCGACCAGTCGGAAAGCAGGCCGATGCCGCCGATCGCCGGAGTCGGCAGGATGGCGGAGCCGCCGCCGGTCGCCTTTGATTCATTGTAGAGCGACACGTTGCCGCTCACGATCGGGAAATCGAGCGCGCGGCAGGCATCGCCCATGCCGTCGAGGCAGCCGGTGAACTGCGCCATGATCTCCGGACGCTGCGGATTGGCGAAGTTCAGGCAGTTGGTGACGGCGAGCGGCGTGGCGCCCACCGCGGAGAGGTTGCGATAGCATTCGGCGATCGCCTGCTTGCCGCCTTCATAGGGATCCGCATAGCAATAGCGGGGCGTGCAATCGGTGCTGATCGCGATGCCCTTCTGCGTGCCGTGCACGCGCACCACCGCCGCGTCGCCGCCGGGGCGCTGGACGGTATCGGCGCCGACCATGTGGTCGTACTGTTCCCAAATCCAGCGACGGCTGGCGATGTCGGGCGATCCCATCAGCGTGACGAGATCGGCCGCGATGTCGGTGCTTTCGGGCACGTCGCCCAGTGGCTTCACGCCAGACCAGGCCTTGTAATCGTCGCGCGCCATCGCCGGGCGATCGTAAAGCGGCGCGTCGTCCGCCAGCGGTGCGAGCGGCAGGTCGCACACCGTCTCGCCGTGATGGACGAGCACCATCCGGCCGGTGTCCGTGACCTCACCGATCACCGCGAAATCGAGCTCCCATTTGTGGAAGATCGCTTCGGCGAAGGCCTCCTTGCCGGGCTTCAAGACCATCAGCATGCGCTCCTGGCTTTCGGAGAGCATCATCTCATAGGCGGTCATGCCGGTTTCGCGCTGTGGCACCTTGTCCATGTCGAGCCGGATGCCGACGCCGCCCTTGCTGGCCATCTCGACCGAAGAGGAGGTGAGACCGGCGGCGCCCATGTCCTGGATGGCGACGATCGCGTCGGATGCCATCAGTTCCAGGCACGCCTCGATCAGCAGCTTTTCGGTGAAGGGATCGCCGACCTGGACGGTGGGGCGCTTCTCTTCCGCATCCTCGCCGAAATCCGCGCTGGCCATGGTCGCGCCATGGATGCCGTCGCGGCCCGTCTTGGAGCCGACATAGACGATCGGATTGCCGACGCCCGACGCCGCCGAATAGAAGATCTTGTCGGTCTGCGCGACGCCTACGGTCATCGCGTTGACCAGGATGTTGCCGTCATAGGCGCGGTGGAAATTCACCTCGCCGCCCACCGTCGGCACGCCCACGCAATTGCCGTAGCCGCCGATGCCATGGACCACACCTGCGATCAGGTGGCGCATCTTGGGATGGTCGGGCCGGCCGAATCGCAGTGCATTCATATTCGCGACCGGGCGGGCGCCCATGGTGAACACGTCGCGCAATATGCCGCCAACGCCCGTGGCCGCGCCCTGATAGGGTTCGATATAGCTAGGGTGGTTGTGGCTCTCCATCTTGAAGATGGCGGCCTGGCCGTCGCCGATATCGACCACGCCGGCATTCTCGCCGGGGCCGCAAATCACCTGCGGGCCGGTCGTCGGCAGCTTCTTCAGATGGATACGCGACGATTTGTACGAGCAATGCTCGGACCACATCACGGAGAAGATGCCGAGCTCGGTCAGATTGGGCGTGCGCCCCATCGCGTGCAGCACGCGATCATATTCCTCGGGGGACAGGCCGTGTTCGGCGACGATTTCGGGCGTGATCTCGGTCATGCGCCGCGCCTTAGCGGGGGCGGCGCGGTTCGACTAGACCTTGATCGTCCCCGGCATTGGTCAAGACGCGAATCGGACGTTGGCCACCCGGTACGGCTCAGGCGGCCGCCGCTTCCGCCGCGGGCTTGGAGCGATCGCGGCGCAAGCGGCTCAGGTCGTCGCGTGCCGCCAGGAAATCGATTCCCTGCGCGCGCGCCAGCCGCATCGCGGCGCCGTGCACCGTCTCGCCGGATTCGAGCGATTCGACATAGACATAGCCGGGGCCGGGCAGCCCCCACATGTCGCGCATCGACTTGATCAGCGCGTCGTTGACGTCGACTTCCAGTGCGAAGCCCGATCCTTCGCCATAGGGCACGGCATCGCCCAGGATGCGGAATTGCCAGCCCATATTGACGACGAAGGTGAACATGCGCGTATCAGTGAAGGCGACGAGCCGGTCGAGCCCGCGCGCGTGCATGATCTCGAACGGCGCAGACATGCAGGCGCCCTTGCGCTGCATGTTCCATGGCTTGCGGCCATATTCCAGGCAGAAGCCGCGCGTCGCTTCCCAGGTCTTGCCGTCGGTCAGCGGCCGCATGTCGGCCGGCAGGCTGTGGCCGAACAGATCGCCGAGCAACGAGATGTCGTCGGTCGGGCGCAGGCGCAGCGACATCACCGAATTGAGCGCCGAATCATAGCCGACGACATATTCGGCGCGCTCGTCGTCGAACTGGTCGATATCCATGCCGTTGGTGAGCTTCAGATCCCAGCCGAATCCGTCGACGAAGATCTGCTTGCGCGCGCGATACAGGTCTTCGAGCTCCGGCCCGTAGAGATGCTTATTGCCTGCATTGATCAGATGCATGACCACGGTGCGAAAGACCCCCGATTTGTTTCGCAGGAGTCTAGATCGGAATGCAGGTGGTTATCAATCAGTTAACCATATTACATCTAATTTGGTGCGAAAAGAATCTCCGGCTCGCGATCGAGCCCCGCCAGCCAGCCCCGTCGCGCGGCGATCGAAACCGCCTCGGCGCGGCTACGCGCGGACAGAAATTTCATAGCGCTTTCAATATGTCCGCGTATGGCGAGCGGAGTAAGGCCCAGTGCTTCGGCGATCTGCGGATCGCGTTCGCCGGTCAGCAGCCGGGCGAGGCACTGGCGCTGAACCAGACCCAATCCGGATGCAGTTATCACATCGCGTTCGCGCTCGAGCAGCGACAGGCCATAGGTGGCATAGACTTCCGATCGTCCCTGCAGCGATGCGCGCAGCGCCGGACCGATCGGCACGCGCCGCCCGTCAAGGCTGATGAACAGGTCGCCCTCGTACCAGCCGTGCAGTTTCAGCAGCAGATGGCCTGGCCGATTCCAGCTATTCGCGTCGAAGGGCGCGCGCACCGATAATGAACGGGCATCACCGAACAGCGGTTCGATTTGGCCGGTGTCGCCGATTCCGAAGCACAAATGCGACTGAAATCCGTCCGTCGCGATCGATTCGCTGAAGATTTCGGTCAGCCCCTCAAGCGTTTCCATGGTCTGGGCACGCGCATGGAGCGCGCCCATCGTCATGGGAACGGTATGTTCATCCTGTTTGGTAAGGGAGCGGGTCGCTCGCGCCATAGCATCCTCTTTCGATGCGATGGTTATCGCCGCGTTACGTTAAAAAAGACCAAAGCGCGAATTTACAGATGCGTTAACCGATTTGCAGGTCCCTCGCCTTATGGGGGTAGATGATGATCCGGCTGCCAGCCTTGATGGGGACATGACGAACGCGCGTTCCACCATAGCGACGCTCGATCCCGGCCGCGTGCAAAGCGTGCTTGAGAGGATCGAGGATGTACCGGCGCCGATTCGCGCCGCGCTCGCCGATGCGGGCGTCGCGATGGCGTATCTGCTGCGTGCCGAGCGCCAGCTCGTGCTCGGCGATGCCGCGCGCACGCTGCTCGGCGCGCGCAACACCGTGGTTTCCATCGAACAGGCGTTGCGCACGGTGGACCGCCGCAAGCGTCGCGCGCTTGTCCGCTTCTTCGACGAGCAGCTTGCCGGCGAAGGCGAGCAGGGCGCCGAAATGGTGGTGCCGGTAAAGGCGGGCGCCGCCGCACGGCGCTTCATCAAGATGAGCCTGTCGGCGGACGAGAAGGGCGACGGCTATTTCGTCGTCATGCGCGAGAATACCGCCCAGACCGAATATATAGAGAGCCTGGAGATCGAGCGCGATCACCTGCGCCACACGGTCGAGCTCAATCCCCAGCTTCCCTGGCTGGCGGATGCCAACGGCAACATCATCGCCTTCACCGAGCGTTACGAGAAATTCACCGGCCGCACGCAGGAAGAACTGGTCGGCGGCGGCTGGGAGCTCGTCGTCCATCCCGACGATCTGGAAGTGACGCGCGACCGGACCATTCATTCGGTGATGACCGGCACCGTCCTCGACGTGCGTTGCCGCGTGCGGACCGCGGCCGGCGCCTATCGCTGGATGCGCGCGACCGCCTATCCCCTGCGCGACGACAACGGCAAGGTCATCCGCTGGTTCGGTTACAGCGAGGACATCGACGACCATGTCCTGATCGAACAGCAGATCCGCTGGACTGCCGAGCATGACGCGCTGACGCGTCTGCCCAATCGCATGGTCTTCAACCGCCAGCTCGAACGGATCATCCGCGAGGAGAACAAGCTGGGCCTGAAGGTTGCGATCCTGCTGGCGGATGTCGACAACTTCAAGGACGTCAATGATGTGCTCGGCCATGATGCCGGCGATTCGCTGCTGATGGCGTTCGGCGACCTGATCGGCCGCGTGCTTCCCGAAAAGGCGCTGCTGTCGCGCATCGGTGGCGATGAGTTCGCGATCATCCTGCCGTTCGACGGCCCGCTGAGCGAGTTGCACGACGTCAGCGCGACGATCTTCGAGGCTTTGCGCGATCCCGTGACGGTGAACGGGCAGAGCGTGGAATGCCGCGTCTCGATTGGCGCGTCGATCTTCCCCTTCCACGGCCAGAGCCCGACGGAGCTGTTCAAGAACGCCGATATCGCGCTCTATCAGGCCAAGGCGCGGGGGCGCGGCCAGATGACGATCTTCTCGCTCGACATGAAGCAGGAGACGCAGCGCCGCGTCGCGATGATCAATCTGGGCCGCAAGGCGGTCGAGACCGATTCGATCATTCCCTATTATCAGATGCAGGTCTCGCTCGACGGCAACCGCCCGATCGGGTTCGAGGCGCTGTTGCGCCGCAAGGATCGCCAGGGCCGGATCTGCGCACCATCAAGCATCGCCGCCGCGTTCGAGGATGCCGGCGTCGCCGAGGCGATCGGCGACGCGATGCTGCGCGCCGTGCTGAAGGACATGGTGCGCGCCAAGCAGCAGGGCACCGACCTGGGCACGGTCAGCGTCAATTTCTCGACCGCCGAATTCCGCAGCACCACCTTTGTCGACCGGCTGACCAATCGCATCTCGGATGCCGGCATCTCGTTCAGCGAAGTCATGATCGAAGTGACGGAGGGCGTGTTCCTCGGTCGGCAGGTCGATACTGTCTCGGAAACGATCCGTACGCTCGACCGGCTGGGCTTCAAGATCGCGCTCGACGATTTCGGCACCGGCTATGCCTCGCTGGTCCATCTCCGTCAGTTGCCGGTCGATACGCTCAAGATCGACCAGTCGTTCATCCGTACTTTGGCGGAGAGCAAGGACGATCTCGCGATCGTCACCGCGATCATCAATCTGGGCGCGAGCCTGGATATCAACATCATCGCCGAAGGCATCGAGACCGAGGTCCAGCTTGGTATCCTGCGCGATCTCGGTCTGAAATATGGCCAGGGCTATCTGTTCGCGCATCCGGTGCCGATCGAGGAGGCGTGCGCACTGGTCGCGCCGTTCCAGTCGATCGAACCTGGGCTGGCGGAATCGCTCTGGGCCTCCGCCGGTCGTGGCAAGCGCGTTATCGGGCTGCGCTGAGCGTATCCCGCAAAAGAAAAGGGCCGGTCGGATCGCTCCGCCGGCCCCTTCCGGTTCAACAGGATCTGAAGATCAGGACTTGCAGCTCTGGCTGCCCTTGCCGGGAAGGGTGATCGTGATCGACGACTTGCCACCCTCGAGCGAATAGCCTTCGGCGACCATCGGCTTGCCGGCTTCCTCAGCCTTAACGAGTGTGGGCATGCCGGCCTTGTCGGTGCGGATGTTGGCCGACTTATCGCCCGACAGCCAGTCGATATAGACCAGGCTGCTGTCCTTGCAGCGATAGGTCTTGCTCTCCTTCACCGACGGCGGCAGCTCGACCGGCGCCGCGTTGGCGAGTTCCGCGGCCATGTCGTCGGGCGTGCCGCCGCCGACGATGGTCTCGGGTTCGGTGTTGCACGCCGAAAGGGCGAGGAGTGCGGAAGCCGCGGCGAAGGGAAGGGTGAATCGAATCTTCATAGCGGGCTGACGCTTTGCGGCTGCGGCGCCGTTCGTCAAGTTCACTTCCGTGACAGCCGGCGATTTTCCTTGTGCGGCGCAATAAAGTTGCGGTGTAACGTATCTATTCGTGGAATTCGGCCATGCTGGGGATACGTCCGAACGCGATGCGCGCGCCGACATGATCGATCCGGCCGCCATGCAATGGCCCCACGCTGACGGCGTTGCGGCCGAATCGCTCGTTGATCCGGTCCATCGCGCGGCTCAGCGACAGGTTGCGGACCTCGCGCGCCAGCGGATCGTCCGGATCCAGGTGCGCGAAAAGCGATGGCTGCTCGCCTTCGGCGGGCTCGATCCCGGCGATGGTGACGCCCACCATGCGCATGCGGAAACCGCCGCGGCGCGCCGATCCGGCCTCGCGCAATCTGGGCCACAGGCTGTCGATCGCGGCGAGGATGGCGAAACTGTCCTCGGTGGCGGGCAGCTTGTGGCTCGCGCGCCAGTTGCTCTTGTCGTCCTCGAACTTGGCGTGGAGCACCAGTAGCCGCGCCCGGCAGCCCTTGCGCCGCAAACGGCTGGCGCATTTGAGCGCGAGCCGGCGCGCGGTAAGCCGCGTCGCCTCCGGTCCGCGTTTCGCGGGTGACAGGACATGACTGTGCCCGATCGTGCGATGCTGGGTCGGCTTGTCGGGCAGGTCGACGCCGTGCAGCAGATACCAGAGCCGGTCCCCATTGGTGCCGCCCCAGGCATTGCCGGCATCGCGCGGTCGTCGCGCGCAGAGCTGCGCGATATCGTTGATGCCGTCCTGGGCCAGGCGCCTTTCCATCTTGGCGCCGATCCCGGCGATCGCGCGTAGTGGCAGGCCGAACAACCGGCCGGGAAGATCCTCCGCACGCAATATGACGAGCCCGTCGGGCTTCACCATGTCAGACGCCAGCTTGGCGAGCAGCCGGTTGGGCGCGATGCCCACCGACGCCGTCAGGCAATCGCCGACATTGGCGCGGATCCCTGCCTTGACCCGGCCGGCAAGCGCGCGCGCATCCAGCTCGTCATTCTCGTTGTCGAGCAGGCGGCACGCCACCTCGTCGATCGAACAGACCGCATGGACCGGTACATGGCGTTCCACCTCGGCCACGATCGCATCGTGGAAGCGGACATATTCCATGTGCCGGGCCGGGGTGACGACGATGTCGCGGCACAATTGCTTCGCCTCCCACACCGGCGTTCCGGTGGAAATGCCGTAGCGCTTGGCCTCGACCGAGGCGGCGATCGCGACCGTCGTGTCGCTGCCAACCGGCGCCACGATGACAGGCTTGCCGCGAAGCGCGGGCTGGAGCTGCTGTTCGACCGCCGCGAAATAGCTGTTCAGATCGACATAGAGCCAACGCAGCGGGCGCGGCGGAAAGGCCAGGGGCGAGTCGGTCTGCATCCAGGGGGAGTAGCACATTTGGAACATACAGTGAACATTTTGGGCGTTCACGAATTACCGTAGGGGAACGACCCGATCCGGCCATGGTTGTTAATCTTTGTTAACCGCGATCGGTTAGGACCGTGATGATGTTTGCGCCGCGTTCTCTTGGGACTGCCGCTCGCCGTCGTCGGGTGGTTTTGCTGGGCCTGGCCTATTTCGCGGCGGCGAGCGCCGCGGTCGCCTTGACCCGTTTCGAAGGCGGGGTGGCCTGCCTCTGGATCGCCAACGCCCTGCTGCTGGCGGCGCTATCCTCCCGCCTGTTCAGCGACTGGCTCGCGCCGATGCTCGTGTGCGGTGCGGCGGGCATGGCGGCGACAACCTTTTTCGGCCTGGGCTTTGGTCCGTCCCTGCCACTGGCATTGTCGAACCTCACCGAAGTCGCGATCTCGGCCGCGCTGCTCGCGCGCTGGCGACTGCGCAAGGATGCGCTGGGTTCGCTGTCGCAATTCTCTGCCTTCGTGCTTGCCGCCGGTCTGGCCGGGCCCGCCGTTGGTGCACTGGCGGGCGGCTTGACCGCCTCGCTCGCCTCTTCGACGCCGCTCTGGTCGAACATCGTCAACTGGTTCCTGGGCCATGCGCTCGGCGCACTCGCCTTCTTCCCCGTCTTCGCCTTCATCCTGAACGGCGACATCAAGCGTTGGATCGGCGGGGCGGGGCGGCGACAGTTGAGCGAGGGGATCGCGGTGCTCACGCTGGTTGGCCTGACGACGCTCACGGTGTTCGTGCAGGATCGCTTTCCGATCCTGTTCGTGCCGATCCTGCCGGTGATCCTGGCGACCTTCTGGCTCGGTCGGCTGGGCGCGGCGGTTTCGGTGGTGCTGATCGCGATCATCGGCGGTGCGCTCACCGCGCGTGGCATGGGGCCGATCTATTTGATCGACGGCGGCACACTCGCGCACGTCCAGTTCTTCCAGTTCTATCTGGCGGCGACAGTGCTCTCGGCGCTGCCGATCGCGGCCGAGCTCAAGCGCCGCAAACGGCTGGGCGACAGGCTGCGCGACAGTGAGGCGCGCTATCGCCTGATGACCGACAATTCGACCGACATCGTGATGAATCTCGATCCCAACGGGACCATCCGCTACGTCTCCCCGTCCATCGTCCAGATCGGCGGTTATTCGGTCGAGGCGTTGATGGGCAAGCCGGTGATCGAACTGGTGGCGTCCGAGGATCGCGAGCGCGTTCGCGCGGTCCATGTCGCGGCGCTGGGCGCGCCTGCCCAGACCTTCATGGTCGAGTATCGCGGCGTGACCGCCGATGGCACCGTCCGCTGGTTCGAGACGACCACGCGCAGCGTTTTGGACGAGGCCGGCCGGATCGTCGGCGTCGTCAGCGCCATCCGAGACATTTCCCACCGCAAGCTGGTCGAGGCCGAGCTGACGCGCGCGGCGACCATCGATCCGCTGACCGGTCTTTATAACCGGCGCGGTTTCAATGCGGAACTTGACCGGCGCCTCGTGGAGGCGCGCGGATCCCGGCTCAAGGGTTGCCTCGCGATCTTCGACGTCGATCATTTCAAGCGCGTCAACGATACCTATGGGCATGACGCCGGTGACCAGGTGCTGGAAAGCTTCGCCTCGATCGCCAAGCGCACCGTGCGCGATTCTGATCTGATCGGGCGACTGGGTGGCGAGGAGTTCGCGATCATCCTGCCCGGCGTGACGATCGAGCAGGCCCATTATATCTGCGACCGACTTCGCATCGCCGTGGGGGAGACCTCACTGTTCTGGGGCAATGCGAGCATTCGCGTGACGGTGAGCGCCGGTGTCGCCAGCTTCGACGGCCATGCCAATCCCGACCGTATCCTCAAGGCGGCGGACACCGCGCTTTATGCCGCCAAGAATGCGGGGCGGGACCGATTGATGATCGCCGCCTGAGTTTGCGGTGTCGACAATATGGGAATAGCATTCCCCGATGGACCGCCCGATCACGCGCTATGCCGATTTCTGGCCCTATTATCTGCGCGAGCACGCGCGCCCCGCGACGCGCTCGATCCATTATGTAGGAACCGCGCTGACCTTCGTCTTCGCGGGGCTGGCCTTTTCGCTGGGTGGTTGGTGGTGGCTCGCGGTGCCGGTGGCGGGCTATGGCTTCGCCTGGGCCGCGCATTTCGCGGTCGAGCATAACCGGCCGGCGACGTTCACCTATCCTTTCTGGTCGCTGTTCAGTGACTATCGCATGTTCTTCCTGGCGCTTGTCGGTCGGCTCGGCCCGCATCTGGAGCGCGCCGGCATCCGTTGAAAGTCTGTTGAAGAAATGTGCGGAAGGGCACATTTCCAGAGCCGCACCAGCCCGCTCCCCCACCCGGCCTCCCATAAGATACTTCCGTTGGGAGGCCGGGTGGGGGAGCGGGCGGAACAGGCCAAGGTTCCGGCGATGCAAAGCATCGATGGAATGCCTGTGGAGGGCGGTACGGCAATGCGCCATCGGCGCATTTACTAGAGCGCCTCGAAAGCCGGGCTGAATCGGCGACTGCAAAGCCTTGCTTGGCGGCGGCACGGTTTCGCCCTAGATCATGCGTCCGGCTTTCTCCCACCCCAGATATCAGGCCCCGTCTATCCGCATGACTGTTACTCCCGACACGCTTTCACTCATCGGCAACACTCCGCTCGTCCGGCTGGCCGGGCCGAGCGCGGATACGGGCTGCGAGATCCTCGCCAAATGCGAATTCGCCAATCCGGGTGCGTCGGTGAAGGATCGCGCGGCGCTGTTCATCGTCAACGATGCCGAGGAGAAGGGACTGATTGGTCCCGGCGGCACGATCGTCGAGGGTACGGCGGGCAATACCGGTATCGGCCTGGCGCTGGTCGCCAATGCCAAGGGGTACAAGACGATCATCGTCATGCCCGAGACGCAGAGCCGCGAGAAGATGGATACGTTGCGCGCGTTGGGCGCCGAACTGGTGCTGGTTCCCGCCGCGCCCTATTCGAATCCCGGCCACTTCGTGCACACCTCGCGCCGGATCGCGGAAGAGACCGAGAATGCGCTGTGGGCCAACCAGTTCGACAATATCGCCAATCGCAAGGCCCATATCATGGGCACGGCGGAAGAGATCTGGGCGCAGACCGGCGGCAAGGTGGACGGCTTCACCTGCGCGGTCGGCACCGGCGGTACCTTTGCGGGGGTCGGGCTGGGGTTGAAGGCGAAGCGCGACGATATCGTGATCGCGTTGAGCGATCCGGACGGCGCCGCGCTCTACAGCTATTATGCGTGCGGTGAATTGAAGGCGGAGGGTAGCTCCGTCGCGGAAGGCATCGGGCAGGGGCGGATCACCGCTAATCTGGAGGGTGCCCCCGTCGATACGCAATTCCGGATATCCGACGCCGATGGACTGGCGCAGGTGCATCGCCTGCTTGAGGAAGAGGGGCTTTGCCTGGGTCTTTCCTCGGGCATCAACGTTGCCGGTGCGATCGAGCTCGCCCACCAGATGGGGCCCGGCAAGACGATCGTGACCATCCTGTGCGACACAGGATTCCGTTATCTTTCGACGCTTTACAATGCCGAGTGGCTCGAATCGAAGGGGCTGGTCGTTCCCGCCTCGCTGCGGTCGAACTGAGCCGGCATTCGACAAAGCGATTCCGCTTCGCTATCCTGGATCATGTGACGGGTTCGCATGACACCGATCGACATGAACGGCTCCAGCGGGTGCGCATCGGCGTGACCGGCCTGGCGGCCGTTTTTCTGGTTGTGATGGGCGCCGGCGCGCTGACGCGCTCGGCCAGCGACGAGACGCCGGTGCAGGATCAGGCCGATGTCGAAGTGCCCAACGGGTTGCCCGAACTTGTCGGCAACAATCTCGCGGCCGAGGAACTGCCCAAGGAACCGCTGGCCGAACTCGGCGTCGCGCCCAGCACCGGCAACAATGCCGCACCGGTCGATCCGTCGAAGCGCAAGGGGCCCTGATCTTTGGTCCTGGTCCGGGCCGGGGATTTCACGGGACGCATTCCGACTCCATAGTTATCGCCATGCCGTTCGTCTTGAATTTAGGGCGTTTCATTTGCGGATTCGGTCGAGTCCCGGAAGGAAATTGCGAACATAGTAAGAACAACTTGAATATCGGATTTGAACATTGATTTTGGATCCACAAAATACCGAGTAAAATCAATAAGTTCTATCTGTCCCCGGAAATCCCCAGAAAACCCCTTTATTCCCCGCGTGGCCCCTGATACCTAATGGGTACAGGCGGGGTCTCCCCATGCAGCAATGATGGGCGGAAGCGGCGATGCTGCTTTTCCGGACGGGAGAGGCTCGCCTGCGTGCAAGGGCGAGCCGACGGTGACGAACAGGGAGATCTATGTCGGAGGGGGGCTAAGCGCGATCGACGCCAAAGGACGAGTCGCGATTCCTGCCCAGCTCCGCGGATTGATCCTCGAAAACAGCGGCGGCGCCCCCGAGGTCGGCCTGGTTCGCAGTCGAAACGCGCCCTGCCTGACCTGTTTCGACAAGCCTTATATCAAGCGCATCCCTGAAACGCTCGAGCGCGACTATGCCGAGCGCAAGGATCCCACGGTCACGCGCGAATATCTGGCGCGCCAGGCCTTCGCCACGATCGAGACCGTGCCTTTCGATACCTCTGGCCGCTTCATCATCTCGCCGCTTGTCCGCCGCCTCGGCAAGCTCGAGGATCTCGCCTATTTCTACGGCGTCGGCGACTATATCGAGATCTGGAATCCGACCCTCGCCATGGACTCGGATCTCGTGCCCGAGGAAGCGAAGATCGCGCTGGAGTTCTTCCTCGAACAGCGGGGGGCGAAATGAGCGTCTCCGCCAATGGGCCATTGGCTGCCCCGCATGTGCCTGTCCTGCTCGAGGAAGTGATCGATGCGCTGGCGATCACGCCGGGTGAGACGCATGTGGACGGGACCTTCGGTGCCGGTGGCTACACGCGCGCGATGCTCGCCCGCGGTGCGCAGGTCTTCGCGTTCGATCGCGATCCCGATGCGGTCCGCGAGGGTGCGGAATTGGTCTCCGAAAGCGAAGGTGCGCTGATCCTGGTGCCCGAGCGCTTCTCGCGCATGGCAGACGCGCTGGCTGAACGCGGCGTATCGGCGGTCGACGGCGTCGCGCTCGATATCGGTGTATCCTCAATGCAGTTCGATCGCGCGGAGCGCGGCTTTTCCTTCCAGGCGGACGGACCGCTCGACATGCGCATGGAGCAGTCGGGCCAGAGCGCCGCCGATTTCCTCAACACCGCGGACGAAGCCGAGATCGCCGACATCATCTACACGCTTGGCGAAGAGCCCAAATCCCGACGCATCGCCCGCGCCATCGTCGCTGCGCGCCCGATCATGCGCACCGGGGAACTCGCGCAGATCGTTCGCCGCGCCACCGGTTACAAGCCGCACGACAAGAAGGATCCCGCGACGCGCACCTTTCAGGCGATCCGTATCCATCTCAATCGCGAACTCGGCGAGCTCGAGGACGGGCTGGCAGCGGCCGAACGCGCGCTCAAGCCCGGCGGACGGCTCGCGGTGGTGACCTTCCACAGCCTGGAGGATCGTATCGTCAAGCGCTTCCTGCGCGATCGCAGCGGTGCGGCGCCTCAGGGCTCGCGCCATCTGCCCGGCATCCCCGTCAAGGGGCCTGAACCCAGCTTCGAGGCGGTGGGCAAGGCAGTGCGCCCCGGCGAGGCGGAGCTTGCGCGCAATCCGCGCGCGCGTTCGGCGACGTTGCGGGTCGCGCGCCGCACCGCGGCCCCGGCCCGGGAGGATGCGGCATGATCGCGAAGCGCTTCCAGTCCTTCCAGCGGCTCGCGGCATGCACCTGCGCGGTGATGGGGCTGTACATGATCACCTCTCAGGTCGCGTCCGAACGGACCGATCTGGAAAAGGTCGATCGCCAGATCCTGTCCGCCCGCAAGGATATCCGCCAGCTCCAGACCGAGCTGGGCACCCGCGCCAGCCTGCGCCAGCTCGAACGCTGGAACGGTGAGGTGCTGGCGCTGACCACGCCCGATGCCGACCAGTTCGTCGGCAACGAGCGTGCGCTGGCGACGCTCGATCGGTCGGGCATCGTGCCGGGGCCGCGCTATGCGCCCAGCGCGGTGCTGATGGCGATGACGACGACGCCTGCCGCATCGATTCCCGCCCCAGACACGGCGAAGCCGGTAGCCCCGGTCGTGAGCGATGCGGTCGAGCGGCCCGCCGCCGCCACCGAGCGCCGGGTGCTGGCAGAGGAGGCGCGCAAGCCGCAGCCTGTGCTCGTCGCCGTGGCCAAGCCGGTCGCCAAGCCCGAACCGAAGCGCAAGGAAGCGAAGAAGCCGATAGACCTGCTCGAGGCCAAGCTGCTCGACGACGGACTGATCGGCGAGCTGGCCAGCCGCGCCAGGGCTGAAAGCGGGGGGCGGCGATGACGACGCTGATCGCGCGCCCGCACCGCGTTCGCGATACCGGTACCCGCCATCAATGGCTATCGACCGCCTATCTGCGGTTGATGATGCTGCTGCTGATGTTCCTGGGTGTCGGCATGCTGATCGGCGGCCGGCTGCTCTGGCTCGGCGCGTTCGGTGATCCGCCGCGCCGTGGCTATATCGGCTCCACCTTCGTCCCCGCGCGCGGGGATATCGTCGATCGCAACGGCGTGCCGCTGGCGCGTACCATCGATGCCTGGTCGGTGGGCGTCCATCCAGATCGACTGCTCGGCGATCCTGAGGATCTGGCGCCGCAACTCGCGCGGTTGATGCCTGAAAAGTCAGAGGCCGAATATCTCGCGATCCTGCGATCGGGCAAGAGCTTCACCTATCTGCGCCGTCGCGCGCTGCCCGAACTGGTTTCGGCGGTGAACGCACTGGGCGAGCCGGCGATGGCGTTCGCGCGCGAGCCCGAGCGCCTTTATCCGCAGACCACGCTCGCCGCGCATGTGCTCGGCTATACCGATTTTGACGGTCACGGCGTGATCGGCATGGAAAAGGTGCTGGACAAGGTTCTGACCGATCCCGCCACGCGCGGTGCGCCCGCGATGCTGTCGATCGACAGCCGCGTCCAGGCGGCGATGGAAAGCGAGCTTTATGCCGCGATGACGCGGCACAGCGCCCTGGGCGCGACCGGGCTCGTGCTCGACGTCGACACCGGTGAGGTGCTCGCGCTGGCGTCGCTGCCGGTGTTCAATCCGAACAAGTTCGGCAATTCGCCGGACGAAGCGCGCCGCAACAATGTGACGCAGAGCGTCTATGAACTCGGTTCCACCTTCAAGCCGCTGACCATCGCCCAGGCGATCGACGGCGGCGTCGTCAATTCGATGGCCAAGCGCTACGATGCGACAGCGCCCGTCGCGATCGGCCGCTTCCGCATCAAGGACGATCACCCCTCGGGGCGCTGGCTCAACGTGCCCGAAACCCTGATCCACAGCTCCAACATCGTCACCGCGCGCATCGCCGACGAAATGGGTCAGGCACGGATGGAAGATCTGTTCCACAAGCTCGGTTTCGCGGCGGCGCCCGCGATCGATCTGCGTGAAAAGGGCTTCCCGCTCTATCCGCGCAACTGGGGCCGCGCGACGACGCTCACCACCGCCTACGGCCATGGCATCGCGGTGACGCCGCTGCACCTGGCGAGCGCCTATGCCGCGCTCGTCAATGGCGGGATGCTGCGCCCCGCCACGGTGCTCAAGCTCGACAAGGACCATGTTCCGAAGGGCCGCCGCGTCTTCACCGAGAGCACCAGCGCGCGCATGCGCCAGCTACTGCGGATGGTCGTGATGGACGGCACCGGCCGCAAGGGCGACGCGGTCGGTTTCCGCGTCGGCGGCAAGACCGGCACCGCCGAGAAGCCCGGCGTCGGCGGCTATTCGAAGCGCGTCAACGTCTCGACCTTCGCCGCCGCTTTCCCCATGGACAGGCCGCGCTACGTCGTCATCGCGATGCTGGACGCGCCCAAGGGCACGGCCGAAACCTTCGGCCTGACCACCGCCGCCTGGACTGCGGCGCCGGTGGTGTCGAAGGTGATCGCGCGCACCGGTCCGATGCTGGGCGTCATCCCTGACGAGAAGAAGGATGTGGATGTGTCCGATCTGACCCCGCTCATCTGGAAGGCGAAGGGCGAGGAATGATGCGATTGAGCGCGCTCACCGGGGGCAGCGAGTCCGCACAGGTGACGGGCTTTGCCATCGACCACCGCAAGGTCGCGCCGGGCACCGTTTTCGGTGCATTCGCCGGCGCGCGCTTCAACGGTGAGGATTTCATCGCCCAGGCGATCGCCGGTGGTGCGGTCGCCATCGTCGCCCGGCCCGAGGTTACGGTGGAGGGTGCGGTCCACATCGCGGCGACCGAACCGCGCGAGGCGTTCGCGCGGCTGGCGGCGAAGTTCTTCGCGCCCTATCCGGAGACCGTCGTGGCGGTCACCGGCACCAATGGAAAGACCTCCACGGTCGAACTGACGCGCCAGCTCTGGCGGATGGCCGGTTTCAACGCCGCGTCGATCGGCACGCTGGGCGTGACCACGGCGGGCGACCAGGCCAAGACCGGCTTGACCACGCCCGATATCGTCACTTTCCTGTCCAATGTGGCGGGGCTGGAGCGCGAGGGCGTGACGCACCTCGCCTTCGAGGCGTCGAGCCATGGCCTGTCGCAATATCGCACCGAAGGCCTGGCGGTGCAGGCGGCCGCCTTTACCAATCTCAGTCGCGATCATCTCGATTATCACGGCGACATGGACTCCTATCTGGCCGCCAAGCTGCGGCTGTTTGCCGAAGTGGTGGCGCCCGGCGGCAAGGCCGTGGTGTGGATGGACGATCCGGTTTCGGAAAAAGTGGTTCGCACGGCTCTCGAGCGGGGGCTCGGAGTGCTGGGTGTGGGAGAACGCGGCGATACGCTTCGGCTGATCGCCCGTTCCCCCACCCAGTATGGACAATCGCTGACGATCGAAGCGGAGGGTGGCACGCACAAGGTGAACCTGCCGCTCATCGGCGCCTATCAGGCGGCGAACGCGCTCACCGCTGCTGGCCTGGCGCTGGCGACCGGCGGGCCGCTGGCGACGGTGCTCGCCAATCTGGCGCGCGTGCAGCCGGTGCGCGGCCGGCTGGAGCGTGCGGTGGTCACCAGGGCGGGCGCGCCCGTCTATGTCGATTATGCACATACGCCCGATGCGATCGAGGCTGCGATCGCGGCGCTTCGCCCCCATGCCAAGGGCCGGATCATCATTCTGATCGGTGCCGGTGGTGATCGTGACAGGGGCAAGCGACCCGAAATGGGCGCCGCCGCAGTGAGGCTCGCAGACCATGTTGTCGTCACCGACGATAACCCCCGCACCGAGGACGCTGCCGCCATCAGGCGTGACGTGATGGCTGGCGCGCCCGGTGCGGTCGAGGTCGCCGGACGGCGCGAAGCGATCGCCGCCGCGATCGCCGAGGCGGGCGCGGACGACATCGTGTTGCTGACCGGCAAGGGGCATGAACAGGGCCAGATCGTTGGTGATCTGGTGCTGCCCTTCGACGATGTGACCGTCGCGCGCGAGTGTGCGGCATGACGGCGCTCTGGACCTCCGCCGAGATCGCGGCCGCGGTCGCGGGCGCTGCTTCCGCCGAGTTCGCGGTGGGCGGCGTCGCGTTCGATTCGCGTGAGATCGGCCCCGGCGATTTGTTCGTGGCGATGAAAGGCGAGGCGACCGATGGCCATCGCTTCGTCGATCAGGCATTCGCCAGCGGCGCGACCGGCGCGATCACCAGCCAGGCCGTGGATCATCCGCATATCCTGGCCGTCGATACCATGGCGGCGCTGGAAGCGCTGGGAACCGCCGCGCGCGCGCGGACGGCGGCGCGCATCGTCGGCGTCACCGGATCGGTCGGCAAGACCGGAACCAAGGAAGCGCTGGCGCTGGCGCTCGAACGGTCGGCGCCCGGCCGTGTCCATCGCTCGGTCAAGAGCTACAATAATCACACCGGCGTGCCGCTCAGCCTGTCGCGCATGCCTGCCGATACCCGGTTCGGGGTGTTCGAGATGGGCATGAACCATGCCGGCGAACTGGCCGCGCTGACGCGGATGGTGCGCCCGCACGTCGCGATCGTCACCGCGATCGCGCCCGCGCATCAGGCCTTCTTCGCCAGCGTCGAGGCGATCGCCGACGCCAAGGGCGAGATCTTCCAGGGACTGGAGCCCGGCGGCATCGCGATCGTGCCGTTCGACAGCCCCTATCGCGACCGGCTGATCGCCGCCGCCCGGCCTTATGCCGGCACCATCCTGACCTTCGGCCTGGGCGAGGGCGCCGATGTCCGCGCGGTCGAGGCGGTGCCGGCCACCAATGGCGGCACGCTGGTGACGGCGCATCTGCCCGGTGGCGAACTGGGCTTCACCATTTCGCAGCCGGGCATGCACTGGGTGTCGAACGCGATGGCGGTGATCGCCGCGGTCGAGGTGGTTGGAGGCGATCTGGCCGCTGCCGGGCTGGCGCTCGCCGAGATGCCGGGTCTCAAGGGGCGCGGCGCGCGGCACCGCATCGCCATCGACGGCGGCAGCGCGCTGCTGATCGACGAAAGCTACAACGCCAATCCGGCATCGATGGTGGCGACGATCCGCCAGCTCGGCCGTGAATCGGCGGATCGCCGGCTGGTCGTGCTCGGCGCCATGCGTGAGCTGGGCGAGGCGAGCGATCGCTTCCACGCCGAAATCGCGGCGCCGATCGAGGAAGCCAACGTCGATTTCGCACTGCTCGTCGGTCCGGAGATGGCGGCACTGGCGACAAGGCTTGAGGGCAGCGTCGATTTCGCGCATGTGCCCGACGCCGCGACGGCACTCGAAGCCCTGTCGGAAATGCTTCAGCCCGGAGACGCGGTCCTCATCAAGGGGTCGAACTCAATCGGACTCGCCCGCGTCGTCGACGCGCTGGCGGGCGGGACGAACTGATGCTTTATCTACTTGCCGAACAGCTTGGCTTTCCGGGCATACTGAACCTGATCCGTTATCTGTCGTTCCGCACCGGCGGGGCGATCGCGACCGCCTTGTTCATCGGCCTGATCATCGGGCCGCGCTTCATCGGCTGGTTGCGCGTGCGCCAGGGCAAGGGGCAGCCGATCCGCACCGACGGTCCGCAGACCCATCTCGCCAAGCGCGGCACGCCCACCATGGGCGGGCTGATGATCCTGACCGCGGTGTCGCTGTCGCTGCTGCTGTGGATGGATATCCGCAACATGTATGTCTGGGCATGCCTGTTCGTCACCCTGGGTTTCGGTGCGATCGGGTTCCTCGACGATTACGACAAGGTCCGGAAGGCCAGCCACAAGGGGGTTTCGGGCCGGACGCGGCTGATGGCGGAGTTCCTGATCGCGGGCATCGCGAGCTGGATGATCCTCAGCCAGTCGGGCACGCATCTCTATGTGCCCTTCCTCAACTATCCGCCGCTTGATCTCGGCTGGTTCTACATAATCTTCGCCGCCTTCACGATCGTCGCGTTCGGCAATGCCGTGAACCTGACCGACGGGCTCGACGGCCTCGCCACCTTCCCGGTGATCATCGCCAGCCTGGCCTTCCTGCTGATCGCCTATCTGGTCGGCAACGCCAAATATGCGGGCTATCTAGGCATCCCGCACATTCCGGGCGCGGGCGACCTGACGATATTGTGCGGCGCGATCATCGGCGGCGGGCTTGCGTTCCTGTGGTTCAACGCGCCGCCGGCGGCGGTGTTCATGGGCGATACCGGCAGCCTGGCGCTGGGCGGCGCGCTCGGTGCGATCGCCGTCACCGCGCATCACGAAATCGTGCTGGGCATCATCGGCGGCCTGTTCGTCGTCGAGGCGCTGTCGGTGATCATCCAGGTGTTCTTCTACAAGCGCACCGGCAGGCGTGTGTTCAAGATGGCGCCGATCCATCATCATTTCGAACAGATGGGATGGTCCGAGCCCACGGTCGTCATCCGCTTCTGGATCGTGTCCATCGTGCTGGCGCTCGCCGGCCTGTCGACGCTGAAGCTGCGGTGATTGTCTCGCGCGCCTTTGCCGGCAAACGCTATGCGGTGCTGGGCCTTGCCCGCTCGGGGCTGGCGACGGTCGGCGCTCTCGTCGCGAGCGGCGCGCATGTGACTGCGTGGGACGAGCGTGCCGAAGCGCGCGCCGCGCTCCACGCCTCGGTCGCGATCGCCGATCCGCTGGCGATCGATCTTGCGGGTTTCGATGGCGTGGTGGTGTCGCCCGGCGTGCCGCTCAACCGTCATCCGATCGCGCAAAGGGCGCGGGACGCGGGTGTCCCGGTGATCGGCGATATCGAATTGTTCGCGCAGGCGCGCGCTGGTCTGCCAGCGCACAAGGTGGTGGGCATCACCGGCACCAACGGCAAATCGACCACCACCGCGCTGATCCACCATATCGTCAGGACCGCCGGCCTGCCGACGACGATGGGCGGCAATATCGGCCTGCCGATCCTGGGCCAGGATCCACTGACGGCGGGCGGCGTCTATGTGCTGGAACTGTCGAGCTATCAGATCGACCTGACCCATTCGCTCGACTGCGATGTCGCGGTGTTGCTCAACATCACCCCCGACCATCTCGACCGTTATGACGGGTTCGAAGGATATGCGGCGTCGAAGGAGCGGCTGTTCGCGCTGCAATCGTCCGATCACGTCGCGGTGATCGCGACCGAGGACGATCCCAGCCGAGTGATTGCGTCGCGCGTTAATCATCGTCTGTTGCGTGTCGCGGGCGCCGACGCCGGCGATCAGAGCGGCTGGCCGACGCTGCAGGGGCCGCACAATGCACAGAATGCGGCGGTCGCGATTGCCGTTGCACGGGCGCTCGGCATCGGCGAGGATGCGATCGCGGCGGCGCTCGGCAGCTATCCTGGCCTGCCGCACCGCATGGAGCGCGTGGCGACACGCAACGGCGTGCTGTTCGTCAACGACAGCAAGGCGACCAACCCGACCTCGACCGCGCCGGCGCTCGCGGCCTATCCGGCGATCCACTGGATCCTGGGCGGGCGCGCCAAGACCAACGAGCTCGATGCCTGCGCGCCGCATTTCGGCCATGTCCGCGCGGCCTACACCATCGGCGAGTCGGCTGAGATGTTCGCCGATCTGCTGCGCGCGCACATGCCCGTCAGCATCTGCGGCGATCTGCGTACTGCGGTGGCGCGGGCGGCCGATGCGGCGCGACCGGGCGAGGCCGTGCTGCTGTCGCCGGCCTGCGCCAGCTTCGATCAATTCACGGATTATGAAGCGCGGGGCGAAGCTTTTCGCGTCGCGGTGGAGGCACTCGCCTGATGGCCACGATCCCCGGACCCATGACCGGACCTGTCGTTCCCCGCAGCAAGGCGGTGGTGTCGCGCCAGAACACGCGCGACAAGCACCCGCAGCTTGGCCTGTGGTTCTGGGAGATCGACCGCGTCCTGCTGCTGCTCGTCACGCTTCTGATCTCGATCGGCATCATAGCGGTTGCCGCCGCCTCGCCCGCTGCCGCCGAACGTTATTCGGAAGGGACGGTGCGCTTCGACCAGTATCACTATCTCTATCGCCAGCTCGTCTGGGTGGTGCTGAGCGTTCCGGTGATGCTCGTCATCTCGACCATGCCCAAGGAACGCGCGCGACGCATGGCGCTGCTGTTGGCCTGCATATTCCTGTTCTGCCTCGCGCTGGTTCCGATCCTGGGTAGCGAGGTCAACGGCGCCAAGCGTTGGATCGGTTCGGGCTTCGCCAAGTTTCAGCCCTCCGAATTCCTGAAACCGTGCTTCACGGTCGGTATGGCCTGGCTGTTGTCGCTGAAGGTACAGGATCGCACCTTGCCGGTGGTGCCGCTGTCGGCGCTGCTGATGGGCGTGATCGCGGTGCTGCTGATGAAGCAGCCCGATTTTGGCCAGACCGTCATTTTCGGCACGGTATGGCTGGCGCTGCTGCTGCTGTCGGGCGTCAGCCTGCGCATCATGGGCTGGCTGTTCGGCGCGGGCGTGGCCGGCGTGATCGGCGCCTATCTGTTTTACGATACCGCCACGCGCCGCATCAACGACTTCATCTTCCAGACCGGCGATACGTACCAGACCGACATGGCGCATGCCACGCTCACGGCAGGCGGTCTGCTCGGCACCGGGCCGGGTGGGGGCGAGATGAAGTTCCGCCTGCCCGAGGCGCATACCGATTATATCTTCTCCGTGATCGGCGAGGAGTTCGGCCTGATCGCGTGCCTCGGCATCGTGCTGCTCTACGTCGCCATCGTCGTGCGTGTTTTCGTGAAGCTGCTCGATGAGGAGGATCAGTTCCAGCTTCTCGCCGCGGCCGGCCTCACCACCCAGTTCGGCGTGCAGGCGATGATCAACATGGCGGTCAACACGCAGCTCGCGCCGTCCAAGGGTATGACCCTGCCGTTCATCAGCTATGGCGGTTCGTCGATGCTCGCCCTGTCGCTTGGTTTCGGGCTGTTGCTGGCCTTCACGCGCCGGAATCCGTATCTCGTCCGCTCCCCCTATGTCTTCAAATGGAGCGGCAAATGACGGTGACGCGCCACTTCGTCCTCGCCGCCGGCGGTACCGGCGGCCATATGATTCCCGCGCATGCGCTGGCGGCCGAGCTGATGAAGCGCGGGCACCGCGTCGCACTGGTCACCGATGATCGCGGTGCGAAGATCCCCGGCCTGTTCGATGGCGTGCAAACGCATGTGCTGCCCGCCGGGCGGATCAGCAAGAGCCCCGCTGCCCTGTGGGCGGCCGCGCGCGCGATCATGGCCGGCCGCGCGATGGCCATACGGCTCTATGAGACGTTCGAGCCGACCGCGGTGATCGGCTTTGGCGGTTATCCGGCGCTGCCCGCCCTGCTTGGCGCGCTCAAGGCCGGCATCCCCACGGCGGTTCACGAGCAGAATGCGGTGCTCGGCCGCGTCAACCGGCTGCTTGCCGGCCGCGTCGACGCGATCGCCACCGCCTATCCGGATGTGAAGCGGCTCGCCGCGCGCCATGCCGGGAAGGTGCATCTGGTGGGCAATCCCGTGCGCGACGAGGTGATGGCGCTGCGCAGCGAGCCTTTCCCGGCATTGGAGGAGGACGGCATTTTCCGCCTGCTCGTGACCGGGGGCAGCCAGGGCGCGACGATCCTGTCCTCCGTCGTGCCTGACGCGCTCGGCCTGTTGCCGCTCAACTTCCGGCGGCGCATGCAGGTGACGCAGCAATGCCGGGCCGAGGATATCGACCGGGTCCGCGCCATCTACGCCGATTTCGGCATTCCCGCCGATCTCGCCACCTATCTGCCCGATCTGCCCGAGCGGCTTGGCTGGTCGCATCTGGTGATCGCACGTGCCGGTGCGTCCACCGTCGCCGAACTGACCGTGGCTGGCCGGCCCGCGATCCTGGTGCCGCTGCCGTCGGCGACCGACGACCATCAGACCTATAATGTCGCGGAGGCGGTCGCGGCGGGCGGCGCGCGTTCGATCCCGCAACATCTCTTCACCGCCGTCGAACTCGCCAAGCAGATGCAGAAACTGGCGCTTGAGCCCGGATCGCTCGCCAATGCGGCGCGGCGCATGTGGCAGTGCGGCCGGCCCAACGCGACGAGCGACCTCGCAGATCTGCTCGAAGGGCTTGGCGCCGCGCCGGTGCAGACCCTGGTTCCAGCGCCGTCAAGCCGCGCCGCCGTTCCGAACGGAGAGGGCGCGCTCGCATGAAAGGCGTCAACACCGATATCGGGATCATCCATTTCATCGGCATCGGCGGGATCGGCATGTCCGGCATCGCCGAGGTGATGCACAATATGGGCTATTCGGTGCAGGGCTCCGACATGGCCGAAAGCTATGTGATCGAAAGGCTCCGTTCGCGCGGCATCAAGGTGATGATCGGCCAGCAGGCGGAGAATGTCGAAGGGGCGGCAGTCATCGTCACCTCGACCGCGATCAAGCGTGGCAATCCCGAAGTCGAGCGCGCCTATGAGTTGCGCATTCCCGTCGTGCGCCGCGCTGAAATGCTTGCGGAGCTGATGCGGCTGAAATCGACGGTCGCGGTCGCCGGAACGCACGGCAAGACCACGACGACCTCGATGATCGCTGCCGTGCTCGACGCCGGCGGGATCGATCCGACGGTGATCAACGGCGGCATCATCAACAGCTATGGGTCCAACGCCCGGCTGGGTGCGAGCGAATGGATGGTGGTGGAGGCCGACGAGAGCGACGGCAGCTTCCTGCGCCTCGACGGCACGATCGCGGTCGTCACCAATATCGATCCCGAGCATCTCGACCATTATGGTTCGTTCGACGCGGTGAAATCCGCCTTCATCGAATTTGTCGAGAATGTGCCCTTCTACGGCGCGGCGCTGCTTTGCCTCGATCATCCGGAAGTGCAGGCGATCCTGCCGCGCATTCGCGATCGGCGCGTGGTGACCTATGGTTTCTCCGCCCAGGCCGATGTGCGCGGCGAACTGGTGACGCCGGTGCCCGGCGGCAATCGCTTCGATGTCGTCATCCGCAACCGCGACGGATCGTTGCGCCGGATCGAGGGCGTCGAACTGCCGATGCCGGGGCGCCACAATGTCCAGAACGCGCTGGCCGCGATCGGCGTCGGGCTCGAAATGGGCATCGACGATGCGACGATCCAGCAGGGCTTCGCGCGCTTCGGCGGCGTCAAGCGCCGCTTCACCAAGGTCGGCGAAGTCGCGCTCGACGGTGGTTCGGTGACGGTGATCGACGATTACGGCCATCATCCGGTCGAGATCCGCGCGGTGCTCGCGGCCGCGCGCGAAGGCGTGAAGGGCCGGGTGATCGCGGTCGTCCAGCCGCATCGCTATTCGCGGCTCGGCAATCTGATGGACGAGTTCCAGCAGGCGTTCAACGACGCCGATATCGTCTATGTGACTCCCGTCTATGCGGCCGGTGAGGCGCCGGTCGAAGGCGTCGACTCCGCAGCGCTGGTCGCGGGGTTGCGCCAGCGCGGGCATCGCGCGGCGAACGAGATCGCGAGCGCGCCGGCGCTGGCCGAGGCGCTGGCGAAGGAGATCCAGCCCGGCGACATGGTCGTGTGCCTGGGCGCGGGCGACATCACCAAATGGGCCGCCGGCCTTGCCGACGGCGTCACGGCCGCACGGGAAGGTGTGACCGCATGAGCGCGCTCGACACCATCCCCCGTGTTCGCGGCAAGCTGACGCCGCAGGCGCCGCTCGCGCCCCTCGTCTGGTTCAAGGCGGGCGGCGTGGCGGAATGGCTGTTCGAGCCCAAGGATGTCGAGGATCTGGGCGATTTCCTCGCGGAACTCGATCCCTCGGTGCCGGTCATGGGGCTTGGGCTCGGATCGAACATGATTGTCCGTGACGGCGGCGTGCCCGGCGTGGTCGTCCGCCTGGGCAAGTCGTTCGCAAAGGTCGAGCGCGTCGATGCCGACACCCTTTCGTGCGGCGGCGGGGCGAGCGGCATCCTGGTTTCTTCCACCGCGCGCGACGCGGGCATCGGCGGCCTTGAATTCCTGCGCTCGATTCCGGGCACGGTGGGTGGGTTCGTCCGCATGAACGGCGGCGCCTATGGCCGCGAGGTCAAGGACGTGCTGGTCGATTGCCAGGTCGTATTGCGTTCTGGCGAACGCAAAACCTTGGGGCTCGCCGAACTCGGCTATACCTACCGTCACAGCGAATTGCCGGCCGGCTGCATCGTCGTCGGCGCCACTTTCCGCGGCCATGCCGAGGATTCCGCCGCGATCCAGGCCGAGATGGACCGCATCGCCGCCGAGCGCGAAGCCTCGCAGCCTTTGCGTTCGCGGACCGGCGGATCGACCTTCAAGAATCCGGACGGGCACAAGGCCTGGGCGCTGATCGACGCCGCGGGCTGTCGCGGTCTCCGGATCGGTGACGCGCAGGTGTCGGAGAAGCATTGCAATTTCCTCCTCAATCTCGGTTCGGCGACATCGGCCGAAATCGAGAAACTGGGCGAGGAAGTGCGGCGCCGGGTGAAGGCGCAATCGGGCGTGACGCTCGAATGGGAAATTCAGCGTATCGGAGTGACCAAGTGAGCGAGCCCCTTCACATCGCGGTGCTGATGGGCGGCTGGTCGGCCGAGCGCGAAGTCTCGCTGTCGAGCGGCAGGGAGATCGCCGACGCGCTCGAAAGCCTCGGCCACCGGGTCACGCGCATCGACATGGATCGCAACGTCGCGCAGGTGATCGCCGGCGTCCGCCCCGATGTGGTGTTCAACGCGCTGCATGGCTCGCCCGGCGAGGACGGAACGGTGCAGGGCATGCTCGATCTGATGCAGATCCCTTACACGCACAGCGGCATCGCCACCTCGGTGATCGCGATCGACAAGGAACTGACCAAGCTGCTGCTGGTGCCGCATGGCATCCGCATGCCCGAAGGCCGGATCGTCGAGAGCGCGAGCGTTCATGATGCCGACCCGCTGCCGCGCCCCTATGTGTTGAAGCCGGTCAACGAGGGATCTTCGGTGGGCGTGGCGATCGTGACGCGCGACGGCAATTATGGCGACCCGATCGGCCGTGATGTCGAGGGGCCGTGGCAGCATTTCAATCGGCTCCTCGCCGAACCCTTCATTCGCGGCCGCGAACTGACCGTCGCGGTATTGAGGGACGCGCCGCTCGCCGTCACGGAACTGCGGCCGAAGAGCGGCTTCTACGATTATGACGCGAAATATACCGACGGGCTGACCGACCATATCTGCCCGGCCGACATCCCGGCGGATATTGCCGAAGCCGCGCTCGACATGGCGCTTCGCGCGCACCATCTGCTCGGCTGCAAGGGCACGAGCCGGTCCGATTTCCGCTGGGATGACGAGCGCGGCCTCGACGGCCTCTATCTGCTCGAGGTGAACACCCAGCCCGGCATGACTCCGCTCAGCCTGGTGCCGGAGCAGGCCAGATATTGCGGCATTTCCTATGCCGAATTGTGCGACCGCATCGTGAGGGACGCTCTATGAGCAGCGCATCCACCATCCGCAGGGGCAATAGCGGGCGCGCCCGGCCCAAGGTTTCCGGCCGCAGGCCGGCGGCCAAGCGCAAGTCGATGATGACCCGGCTGGCGGAAGCGCTGCCGGTTCCGGTCGAGACGATCCAGCGCGTCGCCGGCTATGGCATGATCGCCCTCATCGTTCTGCTTGCGGGTACGGCGGCGACGATGATGGGGCTGCCCCAGGCAACTGGCGTCGCGCTGGCCGAGATGACGGGCCGCGCGGGTTTCGAGGTGAAGCGCATCGAACTGACGGGCGTCGACCGGATGGAGCGGCTGACCGTCTATGCGATCGCGGCGGACCAGCATTCGATGGCGATGCCGCTGGTCGACCTGGAAAAGGTGCGCCGGCAACTGATGACCTATGGATGGATCTCCGATGCCCGCGTGTCGCGCCGCCTGCCCGACACGCTGCTGATCGATATCGTCGAGCGCAAGCCCGCCGCCATCTGGCAGAATGCGCAGAAGCTGACGCTGATCGACGCGACCGGCGTCGAGCTGGAGCCCGTGTCGATCGGATCGATGCCCGATCTGCCCCTGGTCGTCGGCCCCGACGCCAACAGGCAGATCGCGGCGCTCGACACGCTGCTCGAAGCCGCGCCCGCGCTCAAGCCGATGCTGGCGGGCGCAAGCTGGATCGGCAAGCGTCGCTGGGATCTCCGCTTCCAGTCGGGCGAGACGCTGGCCCTGCCCGAGGGCGGTCCGGAAGCGGCGGCCGCGCTGGTCAAGTTCGCGCGCATGGATGGCACCGATCGCCTGCTTGGCCGGGGCTTCGTGCGTTTCGACATGCGCATTCCCGACAAATTCTACGTGCGCCTGCCTCCCAAGGGTGCGGCGCGTCCGATCGTTCCCGACGAAACCACGATTGCCAAGGCGGCCGACGAGGACACCAAGTCCGTGAAGGATGCCGGCAAGGACAGCAGGAAGGACAAGGGCAATGGCACAACCGCGGGCTGAGGGGCTGATCACCGCGCTGGACATCGGCTCGTGGAAGGTGTCCGCGCTGATCGCGGAAAAGACCGAGAGCGGCGAGATCAACGTGCTCGCCACCGGCCAGCGTGAGAGCCAGGGGGTCAAGCGCGGCTATATCGCCGACATGGCGGCCACCGAACGTGCAGTGCGTGAGGCGGTCGAACAGGCGGAGCGGATCGCGGGCACCAATATCGAGGATGTCTGGGTCAGCTTCTCCGCTGGCGGACTGGTCAGCGATATCGCCTCGGTCGAGGTCGAGCTGGGCGGCCACAGGATCGAGCAGGAGGATATCAACGAATTGCTCGCCGCCGGACGCGGTTCGATCGATCCCGACGGGCGCATGGTGCTCCATGCCCTGCCGACGCTGTATACGCTCGACGGATTGCGCGGGGTGAAGACCCCGCTTGGCCTGCACGCCGATCGCATGGGTGTCGACATCCATGTTGTCGCCGCCGACGGGTCGCCGGTGCGCAATCTCGATCTGTGCGTCCGCTCCGCCTATCTGAAGGTCAAGTCGATCGTCGCGTCGCCGGTGGCGACGGGCATGGCGTGCCTGACCGATGAGGAGCGCGAGCTGGGCGTCGCGCTGGTCGAACTCGGCGCGGGCGTCACCAATGTCTCGCTGTTCGCCGGCGGCATGCTGGTCGGGCTGATGTCGATCCCGTTTGGCGCGGCCGACATCACCGACGACATCGCCTCCGCCTTCGGTACACGGCGCACGCATGCCGAACGGATGAAGTGCTTCTATGGTTCGGCGACCACGAGCCCGCGCGACAATCACGATATGATAGAGGTTGCCCCGATCTCGCCCGACGGCGATCATGCGGATACCACGCGGATCACGCGCGCGCAGCTCATCTCGGTCATCCGCCAGCGGCTGGAGCATCTGACCGGCGAAGTCGGCAAGGCGCTGGGCGAACTCGGCTTCTCCGGGCCGGTCGGGCGCCAGGTGGTGCTGACGGGCGGTGGCGCCGAACTCAAGGGTATCGCCGATTATATGCAGGGTGCGCTCGGCCGCGCCGTCAGGCTGGGCAAGCCGCGCGGGCTGATCGGGTTGCCCGACGCGCATAGTGGCCCCGGTTTCGCGACATTGGCCGGGCTTGTCCAATATGCGGCGGCCAATCCGGTCGATCTGCGCGCGATCGTGCCGGCCCAGCAGATGGTGCACCGCGCCGCCGGCGCGGGGCTGATCCAGCGGCTGATCACGGCCTTTCGGGCGGGTTATTGATGAACCGGAACGGCTCGTCTTTGGCCTTGACCACAAGGGGCAGGGGGTGTCGCCCACGACTCGACACAATTTTTTCCTCGCGGGTTAACTTTTTTGGTGATTCCGCGAATCGGTTAGTGCAAAACCGTCAAGGGGCATTCGCTTGGCCCACGACGAAGCTTGGGAGTTAAGCAAATGAGCATCGAATTCATGCCGCCTGAGGTCGATGAACTTCGGCCCAGGATCAGCGTCATCGGCGTCGGCGGCGCGGGGGGCAACGCCATCGCCAACATGATGGCGAGCCAGGTCCAGGGCGTCGATTTCATCGTGGCCAACACCGACGCGCAGGCGCTCAACGCCTCGCCGGCGGAGCGGCGCATCCAGCTCGGCCTGCGGATCACGCAGGGCCTTGGCGCCGGCTCGCGGCCCGAGATCGGCCGCGCGGCGGCTGAAGAGGCGATGGAGCAGATCGAACGCGCGCTCGATGGCGCGCATATGTGCTTCGTCGCGGCCGGCATGGGCGGCGGCACCGGCACCGGCGCGGCGCCGGTGATCGCGAAGGCCGCGCGCGACAAGGGTATCCTGACCGTCGGCGTCGTCACCAAGCCGTTCAGCTTCGAAGGCTCGCGCCGCTCGCGTTCGGCGGACGCCGGCATCGAAGAACTGCAGAAGCATGTCGATACCCTGATCGTCATCCCCAACCAGAATCTCTTCCTGATCGCCAATGCGAACACGACCTTCAAGGAAGCGTTCCAGATGGCGGACGAGGTGCTGCAGCAGGGCGTGCGCGGCATCACCGACCTGATGGTCATGCCTGGCCTGATCAACCTCGACTTCGCTGACGTCCGTTCCGTGATGGGCGAGATGGGCAAGGCGATGATGGGCACCGGCGAAGCCGAGGGCGACGGTCGTGCGATCGAAGCCGCGGAAAAGGCGATCGCCAATCCGCTGCTCGACGGCGTGTCGATGCGCGGCGCCAAGGGCGTGATCATCTCGATCACCGGCGGCGACGACATGCGCCTGATGGAAGTTGACGAGGCGGCCAACCATATCAAGGAACTGGTCGATCCTGACGCGAACATCATCTGGGGTTCGGCGTTCAACAACGACCTGCAGGGCAAGATCCGCGTTTCGGTGGTCGCGACCGGCATAGAGGCCGAAACCTCGGTCCAGCCCGAGCCGGCCCGCGTCTTCGCGTTCCCGACCGCGCGTGACCGCGCACCGGAGCCGGTGAAGGCCGCGCCTGCGGCGGAAGCGCCCGCCGTGGTCGTCGAAGCGCCTGAACCGGCCGTTGCTGAAGCTGTCGCCGAAACCGCCGAGGACGAACTGCTGCTCGACAGCGGCCGGATCGTCGAGGACGAGGCCGATGGGCCGCTCGACCTGACCGTCGAGGCGCCGGAAGCGGTCGAGACCGCGCCGGAGCCCAAGCCGGCCACGCCGAGCTGGCTTGAAGCCGAAGCGACGCCCGAACCTCGCGCGCCGCGCGTCTCGACGGGCGGCGGCACGCTGTTCGAGCGTATGTCCAACATCGCGCGTGGTGCGGCGAAGGGCGACGATGCCGATGCGGACGGCAAGTCCGATCCGCTCGACATCCCGCGCTTCCTCAATCGCCAGAACAACCAGTAACCCGTAAAAGGGGGCGTCCGCCGTCATGGCGGACGATTGGAGGGGCCGGACGGCCGGGAGCATCGCTCCCGTCGTCCGGCCCTTTCTGCATGTCGGGCGCGAACGATCGGCCGCAGGATACGGTTGAACCGGATTCGGCTTGCAATTCATCTGGGCTTCATCGACACCGCGCTCAGTGCGGGACCAGCCATGACAATCATCCAGACTCTCCGCGCGACCGTAGCAGCGGCCGCGCTCATCCTGCTGCCAAGCGTCACCGTGCGTGCGCAGTCTTCGATATTCACTTCCGATGCGGAAGCGGGCCGCGCACTGTCTCAGGCGCTCAACACGCTGTCCTCGGATCCGCAGAATGTTCGTGCACTGATTGAGGCGGGCAATGCCGCACTCGCGCTGGACGACACCAACGGCGCTTTGGGATTCTTCGCGCGCGCCGAGGAAATCGATCCGCGCAATGGCCGGATCAAGACCGGTCTGGCACGCGCGATGTTGATGACCGAGCGGCCGCGCGAGGCGCTGAAGCTCTTCAACGATGCGGTCGGGCTCGGCATTCCGGAGGGCGAGATCGCGGGTGATCGTGGCCTCGCTTACGACCTGCGTGGTGATACGCGGCGTGCCCAGCGTGATTATCAGACGGCGCTTCGGCACGGGCAGGACGCGGAGGTCACACGTCGACTGGCATTATCCTATGCGATCGGCGGTGACCGCGAACAGGCCATGCAGACGCTCGACCCGCTGCTCCGCATCCAGGATCGTGCCGCGTGGCGCGCGCGCGCCTTCATCATGGCGATCGGCGGCGATCTCGAGGGTGCAAACGGCGTGGCGCGCACGGTGATGCCGGCCAATCTCGCGGTGCCGATGGGGCCGTTCTTCGCGCGTCTGCCGTCCTTGTCCGCCTCGCAAAAGGCGGCGGCGGTGCATTTCGGACGCATCCCGTCCGATGGCAAGACCCGGCAGGTGCTTGCTTCGGCGGATATCGATACGCGGCCGCCACAGCCTTCGGCGCGCACGTCGGTTCCGATGAGCGAACCGATGGATTCGGGCCATGAGGCGGAGAATGACGATGCGCCGGCGACGGCGCCGCCGGTGCAGGTCTCGCGCGAGCCTCGGCGCCGTCCGGGCGCTCCGGTCGCGCTGGCGGCGCGGAGCGAGCCTGCCAGGCCGGCGCCGGCCGCGACAATGCCCAGCCGTGCCCCGGCATCCTCGGCGACACGAACTGCCCCGCCCGTTTCGAAGCCGATGTCCGATCTTGCGCCAGCCGTGCCGGTGACGCGCGAGCTTTCGCCGGCGCCCGGCTTCAGTCTGCCAGTGACCGCGCCGGCCCGGCAGGATGAGCCTGAGCGTCTTGCTCAAGCAGCATCGACGCCGAGCGTCGCGGTGACGGCGGCGTTGCCGCCCAGGGCCGAACCGACCGTGCCCGCGCCACCGCCGTCCTCGCCGGCGACCCCGCTGGAACGTTCGCTTGCTTCGATTGTGCAAGGTCTGGAACTGGAGCAGGTCGAAGCCGTCCCGATGCCTGTGCCTGCGGCGCGCAGGCCGGCCACGCCGGCGGTGACGAAGGATGCGGACGAGCCCGTCGCCGACGTGAAGGCGGCTGCTGACAAGAAGGCCGCGGACAAGAAAGCGGCCGACAAAAAGGCTGCCGACAAGAAAGAGGCCGACAGGAAAGCCGCCGAGAAGAAGGCGGCGGCGAAGCCAGACCCGAAGAAGCTCCATCCCGAGCGGATCTGGGCGCAGATCGCCACCGGGGCGAGCAAGGGGGCGCTCGTCACCGATTATGGCAAGCTGGTCAAGAAATCCCCGGCCGCGTTCAAGGGCATGACGGGCTGGACCGTGCCGTTCAAGGCGACTCGCCGGCTGCTGGTCGGTCCATTCCCGACTGCCGCCAAGGCTAGCGACTTCCTGAAAAAGGCCGGCATCACCGGTTTCGCCTGGACCAGCCCGGCCGGCACGGAGATCGAGAAGCTCGGCGGACGATGACGGGCAACGGATGAGCGTGCTGGCGCCCTATGCTGCTGACCCCGCCGCCAGCCGCGGACGGTTGCACCGCGAGGCGGACGGTGCCGCGCGCGGCCCGCGCGACGCGTTCCAGCGCGACCGCGACAGGATCATCCATTCGATCGCCTTTCGCCGGCTACGCCACAAGACCCAGGTTTTCCTCGCACCCGATGGCGATCATTTCCGCGTCCGGCTGACTCACAGCCTGGAAGTCGCGCAGATCGGGCGAACGATCGCCCGTGCATTGGGGCTTAACGAGGACCTGACCGAGGCATTGTGCCTGGCGCACGATATCGGCCATCCGCCCTTCGGCCATGCGGGAGAGGACGCACTGAAGGCCGCGACGATGGCGCAGGGCGGCTTCGACCACAACGCACACACGCTGCGCACGCTGATGCGGCTTGAAACGCCATATCCACGATGGGACGGGCTTAACCTGACCTGGGAAACGCTGGAGGGGCTGGCCAAGCATAATGGTCCCGTCAGGACGCCAGGCTGGGCGATGCGCGCGGCTGATGCCGAGTTTCCGCTCGATCTGGATCGCTGGTCATCGCTGGAGGCCCAGGTCGCGGCGCTTGCCGACGACATAGCCTATGACAATCACGATATCGATGACGGCGTGCGCGCCGGCTTGCTCGATATCGATCAGCTTGTGACGGTGCCGTTGATAGCCGAGGGCTGGGCCGATGTGCTTCGAACCTGCGACGGATGTCATCCCGACCGGCTTCGCGCCGAACTGGTCCGTGCCCAGATCGGGCGCATGGTCAATGATCTGATCGCGGAGACGCGGCGACGGATCACGGAGGCCGATATCAGCAGCGTCGATGAGGTGCGCGCCGCCGGCCGCGCGCTGGTCGGTTTCTCCAACGGGATGCGCGAGGCGGAGCGCACGCTGAAGCGCTTCATGTACGCCAATCTTTATCACCATCCGAGCCAGCTTGCCGCCGCTGACGCGGCGCGCCATGTCGTCTCCGGCCTGTTCGCCGCCTATCAGGACGATCCCGCGAAGCTTCCGGAAGAATGGCTGGCGACGCTGCCGGACGAGGAGCCGGGCCGCAGCCGCCATATCGCTGATTTTGTCGCGGGCATGACCGATCGTTATGCGATCAAGCGCTATCGGGAGATCGTAGGCCCGTTGGATATGCCGGACGGTTTCTGAAACGCGACGAAATCCCAATCTGACATAGTTTTGCGACAGGTCGGCGCTAGCTTGGCAGGATCGTGATCGGCCGACGAGGCAGCCATGGAATCCACCATCGCCCTGAACCGCTTCGGGCTGGGCGCGCGACCCGATGACGCGCCGCCGGCCAACCCCAGAGCCTGGCTGAAGGATCAGCTTCGCCGTTTCGAGCCGCGCCCGGCCGCAATGGTCGATCTTCCGACGCGAACCGAGATCGCTTCGACTTTTGCGGATTATCTCGAAGAGGTCCGCGTACAGAAGATGCAACGGTTGCAGGCCATGTTAGGGGACGTACCCGACATGGCCGGGCGGGCGGGTGCCGAGGTCGGCAAACCGCTTCGGCAGACCGCGCGGCAGGTGGCACGTGGCCACTATGCCGTCCAGGTCGGCGCGCGTGTTCGTGCCGCGCTGATCGGTTCGACTCCGTTCGCCGAGCGTCTCGTACATTTCTGGGCCAATCATTTTGCGGTCTCGGCTGACCGGTTCGTCGCGACCGGCTTGGCTGGCATGCTCGAATTCGAAGCGATCCGGCCCAACCTGCGCGGCAGCTTTGCAGATATGCTGCTTGCTGTCGAACGGCATCCGGCAATGCTGCTCTATCTCGATCAGACGCAATCAATTGGCGCCGATTCGATGCTCGCTAACCGCATCACGTCACGCGGCGGCCGCAAGCTGGGCTTGAACGAAAACCTGGCGCGCGAGATATTGGAACTGCATACGCTGGGTGCGCGCACCGGATATCGGCAGCAGGACGTGACTGAATTCGCACGGGCGTTGACCGGCTGGACCGTGGCCGGCCTGGCCCGTGGTCCCGGCGCGCACACGATCGATCGACTGGCGCGCGCGCCGGGCAGCTTCGTCTTTGCTGATCGCCTGCACGAACCTGGCGAGCGGACGATCCTCGGACTCAGCTATGCCCAAACCGGCGAGGATCAGGCGCAGGCTGTCCTCGAGGATCTAGCGGTCCATCCTGCAACGGCGCGTCACATCGCCACGAAACTCGCACGTCATTTCATCGCCGACGATCCGCCGCTCGCGCTGGTGACGCGGCTGACCGCCGCATTCACGGCTTCGAACGGCGATCTGCCGACGCTTTATGCGGCGCTGATCGATGCGCCCGAAAGCTGGTCGTCCGATGCCGCCAAATTCAAGACGCCATGGGACTGGAGCCTTTCGGCATTGCGCGCGGTGGGAACGCACACGGTTCAGGACAAGGCTTTCATCGCAATGATGCAGCAGCTTGGGCAACCGGTCTGGCAACCCGGTTCGCCGGCGGGATGGGAGGATGTCGCACCAAGCTGGATGGGCCCCGATGCGCTTATGCGTAGGGTCGAGGTTGCAGAGCGGCTGGCGCAGCGCGTGGGCAACGTGCCGGATCCACGAACGCTTGCACTCCGCATCCTGCCGGAACCGCTCGGCCCGTCGACGGCACAGGCGATCGCTCGCGCCGACAGCCCCGAACAGGGCTTGGCGCTGTTACTCGTCTCACCAGAATTTCTGCGGAGATAGTCATGATCGGTCGTCGTGCATTGATCGGATCGGCGATGCTGGGCGTGGGTATCGCCACATTCGCACCGCGCTTGGCATTCGCTGCGGTTCCGACCGACCGACGGTTCGTCTTCATTATCCAGCGCGGTGCGGCCGATGGTCTGGCGACCATCGCACCTGTAGGCGATCCAGCTTATGTCGGTGTCCGTGGTGCTCTTGCCGATCTGGGCGAGGGCATTGCGCTCGATGGGATTTTCTCGCTGCACCCGGCACTTTCCGAAACCGCCAAACTCTATGCGGTCGGGGAGGCGCTGTTCGGTCACGCGCTGGCCTCCACCTATCGCGACCGATCGCATTTCGACGGACAGAATATCCTCGAGACCGGCGGTCGCGCCGCTTATGCCGAAAAGACGGGATGGATGAACCGGCTGGCGGCGATGCTGCCCGATGGCCAGTCAAAGGCACTGGCGGTCGCGCGTGCAATACCGATGGCGCTGCGCGGTCCCGCCGTGGTGGCGAGCTATGCGCCGGCGGCGCTGCCCGATGCTTCTGAAGATTTGCTGTTGCGTGTCGGCATGTTGTACGAGGGCGACGCTAGGCTCCACGCGCTCTGGCAGAGCGCGATGGAGACGCGGATGCTGGCCGGCGATCTTGCCGGCGAGAAGAGCAACAATGGACGGGCAACGGGCGCGCTCGCGGCGCGGCTCTTGGCGCCCGCCAACGGCGCGCGGTTGGTGATGATCGAAACCGGCGGATGGGATACGCATATAGGCCAGAAGTCGCGGCTGGCGCTTCAACTGGGCGGGCTCGATGCGATGATCGGCGCATTGAAGGCCGGGTTGGGGCCGGCATGGGCGAAGACCATGATATTGGTTGCAACCGAATTCGGCCGCACGGTGGCGGTGAACGGTACGGGGGGCACCGATCACGGCACGGGGAGCGCGGCGATGCTGATCGGCGGAGCGGTCAGCGGTGGCCGCGTCGTTGCCGATTGGCCAGGACTGCGCCGCGCAGCGCTCTATGAAGGACGCGATCTTCGCCCGACTGCGCAAATCGAGAGTTTTGTGGCGGGGGCGCTGGCGAGCCATTTCGGTCTGGAGCCAACACGAGCCGCCCGCGCCCTCTACCCGGCTATGGCTGGGCTGAGGCCGGTGGATGGGCTGGCGAGAGCGTAACCCGCTATACCCATCTGCCTTAATCCGCCCTTCGCATTCGATTCAGCGCGATGCGAGCGTGGTGGCCTGATCGATACGTTCCACCTCGCTCAGGCGGAACTCGATGGCCTTGCCCGCGCTGGTGCCGCGAACGCGACCGTTGCTGACGACGAGGCGGAAGGAATCGGCACCCGGATAGCGCTTGCCCGCGATGATCTTCGCCTTGCCCGCGTCGCGCGCGGTGAAAACATAGGTGAAGCCGTCATGCTCGAAGCGGGTCTTGTCGGACTGCGCCGGCGCCATGGCCGGCATGGCGAGGGCGAATGCGGCGATGGCAGTGGTCACGAACTTCGTCATTTGGTCGTCCTCCTGTTGAAGGCCGATCAGCACCCCGTCCTGTCTGCTTTGGATCATGCAGCGCATGGCATGGATTCCCGATCGCAAATCGCGTCAGTGCGATTGCACGCCGCGCACGTGGGATCATCGCCGCCCGCGCAAGGATGGACGCCCGGCGGTGAACTCCGCTATGGGCGCACGCTTGCCGCAATCAGAGGTTGACCTGTGACTCTCTATGCCCGTTTCGCCGCGCACATCGACGCGGTGCTCGATTCTCTCGTTACCGCCGGGGATCTGCCGTCGGGGCTGGAGCGACGCGCCGTCACCGTCGAGCCGCCGCGCGATCCGTCGCATGGCGATCTTGCGACCAATGCCGCGATGGTGCTCGCCAAACCCGCCGGCACCAATCCGCGCGCGCTGGCGGAGAAGATCGCTGTCGGCCTGGGAGCGATCGACGAGGTGGCGTCGGCGGAGATCGCCGGCCCCGGCTTCATCAACCTGCGTCTGCACGACAATGTCTGGCGGGAGGAATTGCGCGCGATCGAGGTCGCGGGCGACGATTATGGCCGCTCCAGCCTGGGCAAGGGCGTCACCGTCAATGTCGAATATGTATCGGCCAACCCGACGGGGCCGATGCATATGGGCCATTGCCGTGGCGCGGTGGTGGGCGATGCGCTTGCCAGCCTGCTGGAATATGCCGGCCATCGCGTGATCCGCGAATATTATGTCAACGATGCCGGCGGGCAGGTCGACGTGCTCGCACGTTCCGCGCACCTCCGTTATTGCGAGGTGCTGGGCATCGATATCGGCGAGATTCCGGAAGGGCTCTATCCCGGCGATTATCTGATCCCCGTCGGCGAGCGGCTGGCGCAGGAATTCGGCCCCACTTATGCCGAAGCGCCGGAAAGCGAATGGCTGGCGATCTTCCGTCAACGCGCCGTTGCCGCGATGCTCGAGATGATCCGCGCCGACCTGGCGTTGCTCGGCATTCATCACGACCTGTTCTCGTCCGAGGCGGAGCTTCAGGCGGCGGGCAAGCCGGAGGCGGCCGAGGCCTGGCTGCGCGCGCGCGATCTTGTCTATGACGGCGTGCTCGAAGCACCCAAGGGCGAGACGCCAGAGGATTGGGAGCCGGTGGAGTTGCCGCTGTTCCGTTCGACGCGGTTCGGCGACGATCAGGATCGGCCGATCAAGAAGTCGAACGGGCAATGGACCTATTTCGGCGCCGATCTCGCCTATCATTTCCAGAAGGCGCAATCGGCCGACCAGTTGATCGATATCTGGGGCGCCGATCATGCCGGCACAGTGAAGCGTATTCAGGCGGCGGTCGCCGCGCTGACCGAAGGCAGGACGCGTTTCGACGTCAAGCTGGTTCAGATGGTCCGGCTGCTGCGCGCGGGCGAGCCGGTGAAGATGTCCAAGCGCTCAGGGAACTTCGTGACGCTCGCCGACATGGTGGGTGAAGTGGGCAAGGATGTCGTGCGTTTCACCATGCTTACCCGCAAGGCCGACGCGCAGATGGACTTCGATTTCGCCAAGGTGGTGGAGGCGTCGAAGGACAATCCGGTCTTCTACGTCCAATATGCGCATGCCCGGATTCGCTCGGTGAATCGCCGGGCGCAGGATGCCGGCATCGCGATCGGCGCCGCTGACCTGTCCCGCCTTGATACGGACGAGCTCGCGGTGGTGAAGCTTGCGGCGCAGTTCCCGCGTATCGTGGAGGCGGCCGCGCTGGCCCGTGAACCCCATCGGATTGCCTTCTATCTCTTTGATCTGGCTGCTTCTTTCCATGCGCTCTGGAATATGGGTAATGATCGGCCAGATCGGCGCTTCCTGTTGGTCGATGATCCGGAAACCACATCCGCGAGGCTTTTCTTAGCCAATGCGATCGGGCAGATTGTCCGCAACGGTCTCGCCATCATGGGAGTGGCGGCCGTCGAGGAGATGCAGTGATGACCGACACTGACCGCGAGGGGCTGGAGCTTTCCGAAGAGGATCGGCTGCCCTGGCTCGAAGCCGTCGAGGATGCCGATGAGGACGAAGGCATTTCGCCGGCGAAGCTTGCGGGCGGCGTGATCGGCGCGCTCGTCGCGCTCGGCGTCGTCATCGCGGGTGTCTGGTGGATCAAGGATCGCAATGCGCAGTCGGACGGCGATGGTACGCTGATCGCGGCGGCGGAAGGCGATTATAAGGTGAAGCCTGATCAGCCGGGCGGCATGAAGGTGGAAGGTCAGGGTGACGCATCCTTCGCGACGAGCGAAGGCGCTGAGGCGACAGGCAAGATCGACACGAACGCGGTGCCCGAGGCGCCGGTGGCGCCGGTGCGGACGCCCGCACCCGCGAAGCCCACCGTCGAGCGTCCGGTGGCCGGCGGCCCGGCCGCGACCGTGAAGGTCGCGAATGGCGGAAAGATGCCCGCCCCGGCCGCGAAACCCGCACCGGCGCCGAAACCGGCAGCCGGCCCGGCGGGATCGGTGATCCAGCTTGGCGCCTATGGCAGCGAGGCGATCGCCAATCAAAGCTGGACGACGATGAGCAAGCGTTTCTCGTTCCTGGCGCCGCTGGCCAAGACGATCACGCCGGTGAAGGTCGGCAGTAACACCTTCTATCGCCTGCGTGTCGATGCTGGGTCGCCGGCCCAGGCCTCCTCACTGTGCGGCAAGCTCAAGGTCGCTGGCGAGACCTGCCTGATCGCGACCAATTGACCGATCGATGAAGCCGGTCATTTTCGGCCTTGCCGGTGAGGCTCTGAGCGCCGACGAGCGGGCATTGTTCGCGGCGGCGAAGCCGGCCGGCTATATCCTGTTCAAGCGCAATATCGCGGATCGCGATCAGCTTCGCCGGCTGACCGACGATCTGCGTGCGCTCGATGGCCGCGCCGACCTGCCGATCCTGATCGATCAGGAGGGTGGACGTGTCGCGCGGATGCAGCCGCCGACATGGCCCGCTTTTCCCGCAGCCGGTGCGCCGTTCGGCGATCTGTACGATGTTGCGCCCGCCTCGGCCATCGAAGCGGCACGCGCCAATGCGCAGGCGCTCGCGATCGTGTTGCGCGAATCGGGCATCACCGTCGATTGCCTGCCTTTGCTCGACGTCCGCCAGCCCGGCGCGCACGACATCATCGGCGACCGCGCGTTCGGTAGCGATCCGATGCGGGTGGCGGCGCTCGGCCGCGCCGTGCTCGACGGACTGAAGCGTGGCGGCTGCGTCGGTGTCGTCAAGCATATGCCGGGCCATGGGCGCGCGGCGGTCGACAGCCATATGGAACTGCCCGTCGTCGATGTCGACGCGGAGGCGCTCGAGACCGATCTCGCCCCCTTCATATCGCTCAAGTCGGCGCCGATGGGGATGACCGCGCATGTCGTCTATACCGCCTGGGATGCGCAATTGCCGGCGTCGATGTCGCCTGTGGTGATCTCGGAGATCATTCGCGGGCGGATTGGTTTCGATGGTTTCCTGATGTCCGACGATATCGACATGAAGGCGCTCAAGGGCAGTCCGGCGGAGAAAGCCGCGGCCGTCGTGGCGGCTGGCTGCGACGCCGCGCTCGATTGCTGGGGGCGGTTCGACGAGATGGCGGCGATCGCCGAGGCGCTCGACGATATGTCGACGGCATCACTTACGCGTCTTGATCGCGCCATGGCGGCGATCGTGGATGATAGGCCGGCGGACGATTTTGCCGCGCTGGTCGAAAAGCGGGATGCGCTGCTCGCCTATGCGTGAGTCAATCTCCGCGTGACGGCGGAGAGTCGACTTTTCGGAATGCTCGCGGCTACTCTCTGTTGATGAGTCCGCACCAGGATCTTTTCGGCGACACGCCGCAGGCGAGCCCGGATACGCTCACCCTGACTCTCGAGAGTTGGGAGGGGCCGCTCGATCTGTTGCTGTCGCTCGCGCGCGTCCAGAAGGTCGATCTGCGCGAAATCTCGATCCTCGCGCTTGTCGAGCAATATCTGGCGTTTCTTGCGGAGGCGAAGGCGCTCAAGCTCGAGATCGCCGCCGATTATCTCGTGATGGCGGCGTGGCTCGCCTATCTCAAATCCTGCCTGTTGCTGCCGCGTGACGTGGAGGCCGATCCGTCGCCCGAGGAACTGGCGCTGCGCCTGCAACTCCGGCTGCAGCGACTGAACGCGATGCGTGAGGCAGGCGCACGGCTGGTGGGGCGCGATCGGCTGGGTCGTGACGTTTTTCCGCGCGGTGCGCCAGAGGGGTTGCGCGCGATCCGAAAGAGCCTTTGGCAGGCCGAGCTTTACGAACTGATCGCCGCTTATGGCACGGTGAAGGCGCGCACGGCGCCGGTCTTTCATCACGTCGCGCGGCGCGCGGTGATGACGCTTGACGAGGCGCTGCAACGCGTCGAGCGACTGATCGGCGAGACGATCGACTGGACCGAGATCGGACGATTCCTGCCCGATGGGCTCGACGGTGGAATGCGGCGCTCGGCGATGGCTTCAAGTTTCGTCGCGGCGCTCGAGCTGGCGCGCCAGGGGCGGGTCGAGATGCAGCAGGCTGGCCCGTTCGAGCCGCTCTATCTCCGGTCACCGTCATGAATCCGCCCGACGATCTGGTCCGGGCGATCGAAGCGGCGCTGTTCGCGGCTGATCAGCCCCTGAACATCGCCGATATGCGCGCGCATGTCGGCGATCAGGATATCGCGCGTGCACTCGAGACATTGCGCCAGGATTATGCCGGGCGCGGGATCGAGCTGGTCGAACGGGGCGGTCGTTGGCATTTCCAGACCGCACCCGATCTTGCCCACATCCTGCGGCGTGAGCGCGAGGAGCCGCGCAAGCTGAGTCGCGCGGGTATCGAGACGCTCGCGATCATCGCCTATCATGAACCGGTGAGCCGCGCGGAGATCGAAGCCATCCGCGGCGTGCAGATCTCGAAGGGCACGCTCGACGTTCTGATGGAAGCGGGCTGGGTTCGCCCTGCGGGCCGCCGCGAAGTGCCTGGGCGACCGCTAATCTATGCGACGACGCCCGATTTTCTTACGCATTTCGGGCTCGAGAGCCGCCGGGACCTTCCGGGAATCGACGATTTGCGCGCTGCCGGGCTGCTCGATCCAATCGATTTGGCGATGGCCGAATTCGATCTTTCCCAAGGCGCGCTGGAAAGCGCCGACGAGAGCGAGTAAAGGGGGCCGGAATCGAGGAGATTTGTCATGGGTTTCGGGTCCCCGATCCATTGGATCGTGTTGCTTCTGGTGGTTGTCCTGTTGTTCGGCAGCGGCCGCGTTTCCAGCCTGATGGGCGACGTCGCCAAGGGCATCAAGAGCTTCCGCAAGGGAATGGCCGAGGATGACGAGGCCAAGCCGCAGTCGAGAATCGACACGCCGCGCGTCGTCGATGCCGCGCCCGAGCGTGATGCGCGGCCGGTGAGCGAGGACCGCCCCTGAGCCGTTGTCCGGCCATCAGACTGAATTGACGGGCTGATCGCCCAGCGGAGAGGCGACGGGCCTTTCCGGGATTTCACGACTCCAGAAAGTCGCCATGTTCGATATCGCCCCGACCGAATTGCTGCTGTGCGCGCTTGTCGCGCTGGTCGTGATCGGCCCCAAGGACCTGCCCAAGGCAATGCGCGTGGTCGGGCATTGGGTCGGTCGCGCGCGGGGGATGGCGCGCCAGTTCCGCTCCGGTTTCGATGCGATGGTGCGTGAGGCGGAACTGGAGGAGATGGAGAAGAAATGGGCGGCGGAAAACGAGCGCATCATGCGCGAGCATCCGCCTGAGCCGGCGGCTCCGATCACGACACCTGCGGCGACGCAGGCCGGTACGCCTGTCCAGGCCGAAACAACCGTTGCCGATGCTTCGATTGATCCGATCTTGCCGGGTGCGGACGATGTTGTGCCGCCGGTCAACGAGCCTGTGGTCACACCGCCACCACCGCCGCCGCCGGCGGAGCGACCGGAAACGAGCGGACAGCTTGATCTCGGCCTGGGCGGCGCTTCCGTGGATTCGAAGCCGTGAAGGATATCGACGAAAGCCGCATGCCGCTGCTCGATCATCTGATCGAACTGCGCCGTCGCCTGTTATGGAGCATGCTGGCGCTGGGCATCGGATTTGCGATCTGCCTGTATTTCGCCGAACCGATCTTCGCCTTTCTTGTCCAGCCTCTGCTCAAGGCCGGGCAGGGCAAGCTGATCTATACCGATATTTTCGAGGCCTTTTTCGTCAATCTGAAAGTGGCGCTGTTCGCCTCTACGATGTTGGCATCCCCGGTAATCGCAACCCAGATCTGGCGTTTCGTCGCGCCTGGCCTGTACGCCAACGAGAAACGGGCATTCCTGCCGTTTCTCATCATGACGCCATTGCTTTTCCTGTGCGGGGCGGCGCTTGCCTATTATTTCGCGATGCCCGTGGCGCTTCATTTCCTGCTCGGTTTCGAAGGCAATGTCGGCGGCGTGGAACAGGAAGCATTGCCGGCGATCGGCAATTACCTGAGCTTCGTCACGAAATTCCTGTTCGGCTTCGGCGTGGCTTTCCTGTTGCCGGTGCTGCTGATGCTGTTGGAACGCGCCGGCATCGTCACGCGCCAGCAACTCTCATCGGGGCGGCGCTATGCGATTGTCGGGGCGTTTGCCATTTCGGCGGTGCTTACGCCACCTGACGTGGTTTCGCAGCTCCTGCTCGCGATTCCGTTGGTGCTGCTTTACGAACTCGCGCTCATCGCGATCCTTCTGACCGAGCGTCGTCGCGTTAAGGCTGCGGCAGCGACGGAGTCCGAATAAGCGAAGGCGCGCCGGATCGGTCGATCCGGCGCGCCCTCTACGCTTACTCTACTATTGGAGCGTGCCTACTTCGCCGCTTTCTCGACCGTATTGCCGACCGATTTGACGTCGCGGCCGGCACCTTCGATGGTGTTGCAGGCGCTGACGAGAAGTGTGCCCAACAGCAAGGCGGCGCCGAGATATTTCCGGACCATGGTCTTTCTCCGATAAGGGGCATCGATCCGATGCTGCGCATGTCACAATGCGTGGAAGGCGGATTCGGTTCCGCAACGATCCCTTGGCTTCCGCGAGTGAGCGTCGCGTTCTGAAAAAACGGTTGGATGTGCCCTTGACAGAATGAGACCCGGACATGCCACCGGGGGGGAGGGGGTTGGCATGTCCGGGCCCGTGTCTTGGATAGCGAGAGCGGGGGGGCAAAAGGTCGCTATCCGAATTGCAGAACGGGCGTGGGAAGCAAAGGTTCCAGAAAAAAATGCGTTCTCTGACGATTTTTTTGAGGCCAAAAAAGTCGTGGAATTTCAGCTCTATTTTACGGCATCTCGCCGATCACGGCGATCTCGATCGAGAAGCTTCCGATATCCCGATCGCGTTCCAGCGGCGAGCGAAGCTGTCGGGACAAACCTTCGAGCACCCGACCGAAGCGGTGTTCCATGCGTTGCACCAGCTCCGGCGTCTCGATCAGCGCCGTGGACTCGACCGAAAGGCGCGCAGCATTGGGTGAAGTCTGCACAAGCGTGATCACGATCGCCGCACTGGGGTCGGTCAACATCGAGAGCTCGATCAACTCGGTCAGCAGGAATGCGACAGGAACCGCGACGTCCTGATTGGTGTAGCACGGGCAAATATCGACGCGTACCGGCGGGACCGGATCGCCATCGCGCGCCGATCCGCGAATATTCTGGGCAAGTTCGCCGACGAGTGAGCGCAGGCTGATCCCGCGATTCTCCTCAAAGTCCGCATAGTGGTTACGATGGACGACGGCGAGCGCGTCGACGCGCCGCTGGATCGACGCATAGGCCCTGATGACATCGGACTGTACCTGGCCGCGCGCATGGAGGTTGATCAGGCTGGCGACGACCTGAAGGTTGTTCTTCACCCGGTGATGCACCTCGCGGGTCAGGCGCGTCTGGCGCGCAAGGCCGGCGGCGAGTTCCGCCTCGTGGGTGGAGATGGTTTCGGTGATGTGGCGAAAGGTTTCGCTGAGTTGGCGAAGTTCGTGCGCGGAGGTTTCCATGCCGCGCAGCGGCTCGATGATGTCACCCGGCTTGTACCCCGACACTGTCCGTTCCAGCCGGCGCAGCGGCCGGATCAGCATGCGGTTCACGACGAACCAGCCGATCAGCGCGGCGGAGGCCCACATGACCAGCGGCAACATGATCGAAAGGAGCTCGACGGCGCTGAACGGCGTGCGAGGCATGGTGATTTCGGCGTCGAGGCCAGTCGCTCCGATAGGGTCGCTCATGGTTTCGTAGCCGGCGATGCCGCCCGATCGTACGACTTCGATCAACGGCAGCGTCCGATCGGTGCTGACGATTGAAAGCGCATAAGGGACCGGGGATCCGCCGGAAGCGATGTCCGCGGTCATCGCGCGATCGGAATAACGCAACAAGCCGACCGATCCGCCCGGGCCGGGCACCACGATGTCGAGCGAGTCTGCGGTCAAAGTGTATTTCGGTGGCGCGTTGACGTCGAAACCCAGCGTGCTCGGCCTGGCGGGGGAGAAGCCGGTGGACGCGCACCAGGGAGCGGATTCCGCGCCATAAAGCGCGAATTGCGGCATGCGCCCCGACTGCGCGGCAAAAATCTCGCTGAAACGTCCGCAACGATCGGTATCGTCGGGATAGGCAAGTTCCCCCCGCATGGTTGCGCGGGCGAGCGACGCGTCTGATGCCCATGATGCCGCGAGTTGGCGCGCGTTCTCGCTCAGGGCGATGCGCATCTGCGCCCGTTTCTCCAGATCGGCCGTACGGCTCGACTGAAGCGTCGCCAAAAAGGCGATCAACCCAAGCGGCAGCAGCGCCAGGCTGAGGATCAGGAAAACACGAAAGCCGGTTGAGCGATTGGCGAAGAAAAGCCGGCCTTGCCTGCTGACTGGCGCTGCTTCCTCAGCCTGATCTAGCGTTGCCACATGCGATCAGCCGAGCTTGCCCAGCAGATCGAGCATTTCCTGGGGGACCGATTCGTCGACGGTTTTCTGGTAGATCGAACGCAAGGCGGCGCCCACGGCAGGGTCCTTCCCGCCAGACGTCTTGTCCTTCGACTTGCTCTTGCTCATCGGCTCCCGCGGCGCAGTCGCCTTTTCCGTTTTCTTACCTGACGCCACCGGTGATCCATTCCCCCTGAAGATCTCGATCAACACACTTATGCCGTTTTGAACGGCAAAAAAGGCCGACCGGCGCGCGCCGGTACGGCACCGGTATATTTTACGACCCGTGCATGAAACAAAAAAACGCGTCGATAGTTCCATGTCCGACGTAGAAGATTCGTTTTTTTGCGTGCGGGGGCCGGGGGTTGCCAAGCCCTGTCCGTCAAACCACAAGGTTATCAGTTACAGGAGCTTCCTATCGATGTCGCTTGGACAACAGCTTGCGCCGCATCTTCCCTTCCTCCGTCGCTACGCGCGCGCGCTGACGGGCAGCCAGAATCATGGCGATGCCTATGTGCGCGCGGCGCTTGAAGCGATCGTCGATGCGCCGGACCAGTTCCCGCGTGATGTCGATCCCCGGCTTGGCCTTTATCGCACCTTCCAGGCGATCTGGAGCTCGGCCAACCTTGATGAGCAGGATCTGGCGGAGTCTCGCGGACCGGAGGTGCCGGAAGCGATCGCCCAGGCCCGTCTGGCAGCGGTGACGCCGCGCTCGCGCCAGGCGCTGCTGCTGACATCGATGGAGGGATTCTCCAACGAGGATGCAGCCTATCTGATCGAAACCACGCCAGGCGAGGTCGAATCGCTGGTTGGGGAAGCGCTCGCCGAGATCGAACGGCAGACCCGCGCCGATGTGCTGATCATTGAGGATGAGCCGATCATCGCGATGGATATCGAAACGATCGTCCGTGATCTCGGCCACGACGTCACGGGTGTCGCGGTGACTCGCGACGAAGCTGTGGCGCAGGCGCGTGCGCGTCGCCCGGGGCTGGTCCTCGCCGACATCCAGTTGGCTGATGACAGCAGCGGCATCGATGCGGTGAAGGATATCCTGTCCGAGTTCAGCGTGCCCGTCATCTTCATCACCGCTTTTCCGGAGCGGCTGCTGACGGGTGAGCGGCCCGAACCGACCTTCCTGATCACCAAGCCCTTCCAGCGTTCGACGGTGAAGGCGGCGATCGCGCAGGCTCTGTTCTTCGACGCGGCGACCGTTCCCGCCTGATCCATCCTGCCCGGGTTCCCACCGTTCCGGATTCGGAACTGTGAGCGCCGCGCGACGTTCATGCAGTGAGCGATACGCGAAAGGGCAGGACAAATGGCTGAAGAACAACAGCATATATCCACGGAGAAGGCGCGAGCCGGCGCGACGCCGCACATGACGCGCTATATTTTGGCGATTTCGCTGACCGCGGTGATCGTCATCTTCGCCTTCCTCCTTTTTGTCCGCTGAGGGTTCGGGTGTTTTCGGTTGGCCGCGAGGGCGACGCGATGCTAGGCACAGGCGGACCGCAGCTGGCGACCGGCTTCGGAGCGGGTAGGCAAATGACGAATGATGACAGGCAGAAGGCCGTAACGGACGATGCCGACGTCTCTGGCGAGGAGGAGGCTGCTCCCGCCGAGCATATCTCGCTGAGCGACGATGATTTCAAAACCGAGCTTGCGCGCGTGATCCCGCATCTGCGCGCGTTCGGTCGCTCGCTTTCGGGCAATGCGGATCTGGCGGACGATCTGGTCCAGGAAACGCTGATGAAGGCATGGGGCGCGCGCAAGCGCTTTCTGGCCGGCACCAACATGCGCGCCTGGACCTTCATCATCCTGCGCAATCTCTATCTCTCACAAATGCGCCGCGCGCGTTTCAAGGGTGAATGGGACGATCTGACGGCGGACCGTATTCTTGCGGCGCCCGCCAGCCAGGATCGCCATGTCGAACTGGCGGATATGCAACGCGCGTTGCTGATGCTGCCCCAGCCGCAGCGCGAGGCGCTGATCCTGGTCGGCGCTGGCGGCTTCGCCTATGAGGAGGCCGCCGAGATTTGCGGGGTCGCTGTGGGTACGATCAAGAGCCGCGTCGCGCGCGGCCGTGTCGCGCTTGAGCAGATCATGAGCGACAACAGCCTTGCTCCGCGCAGCGAATTCGAGGCTGAAAGCGGACGCACCGCGCTCGAATCGATCATGGGTCAGGTGGACGAACTCAGCCGCGATCGCTGATGATCCGGTCAGGCCCGATTCCCGCCGATGGGGATCGGGCTTCACCTTTCCATGTTCAGGTGATTCCAGTCAGCTCAGCTTTTCCAGCAAATCTGATATTTCGGGCGGCATGTGATTCAGCCGACCGCGAAACGCTGTGCGCAACGCATTTCCGATTCCGTCGGCAGGCCTCGGAATATCGACAAGGTGCCGCCGGGCGTCGTTTGCATCTGTTCTGGGTGCACGCGAATCCATGAGTGAATAACGCGGTTTGCGTGCCAAAGTTGCGCGCTGGACTCGCCTTTCGCGCCTATCCTATCGCATGGGTGGGGCGGACTGGGCCAGGGTGGCTTCAAAGCTTGATCGTTTCGCGTCGAAAACCGGTTCCCACTTTCTCGCGGGATGCTTTAAAGCGCCCCCATGAATCCCAACGAAGCGATTGTGGACGCGCTGCAACGGGCGGCGGATCATTCCCCATTCTTGCGACACGCGATCGAGCGCAACGTCGATCTGACCGCGCTGCTGGCCGCCGGCGATCTCGATGGCGCGATGGCGCTTGCGAAACGGCGCGGTGAGGATGCCGAGAGCGTCGGAGCAGGATTGCGGCGCGAGCGCTCGGCGCTAGCGCTGGTGCTTGCGGTTGGCGATCTGGCCGGTCTGCTCAGCATGGAAGTGGTGACGCGCGCACTGTCCGACCTGGCGGATCGCGCGCTTGACCGCGCGATCGCGGCAGCGATCGCGGAGCGGACGCCGGACGAGGCTCCGCGCGGTTTCGCGGCGCTTGCGCTGGGGAAACATGGCAGCCGCGAACTCAACTATTCGTCCGACATCGATCCGATCCTGATCTTCGATCCGGAGACGCTGCCGCGCCGCGCGCGCGAGGAACCGGTCGAGGCGGCCGTGCGGATCGCGCGGCGCATCGTCGAACTGCTCCAGTCGCGCGATGGCGACGGCTATGTCTTCCGCGTCGATCTGCGGCTACGCCCCTCGCCGGAAGCGACTCCGCTGGCGTTGCCTGTCAACGCTGCCATCTCGCATTATGAATCGAGTGCGCTGCCTTGGGAGCGCGCCGCCTTCATTCGTGCGCGCGCCGCTGCCGGCGATATCGCATTGGGAGAATCCTTTCTGACCGCGATCCGCCCCTTCGTTTGGCGACGCGGGCTTGACTATGGCGCGATCGCGGAGATCCGCGGCATTTCACGCCGGATCCGGGATCACCATGCCCAAGGGCAGAAGTTCGGCCCGGGGTATGACCTGAAGCGCGGGCGCGGCGGTATTCGTGAAGTCGAGTTCTTCGCACAGATTCACCAGCTCATCTACGGAGGTCGCGAAGAGGCGCTGCGCGCGCCCGCGACACTCGATGCGCTGGCGGCGCTTCGTGCGGCAGGCCGGATCGAACCCGATGTCGAGGACGTGCTCGCTCATTCCTATCGCCTCTATCGGACGATCGAACATCGCCTGCAGATGGTGGACGATCAGCAGACGCACAGCCTGCCACGTGATCAGGTCGCCCTCGATGGCGTCGCGCGCCTGCATGGATTGGCTGACGGCGCCGCGCTGATCGATCTGCTCGACGGGCCGGTCGAAACGGTGGGCAGGATTTATGACAGCCTCGACGGGACCGACGAGGAGGGTGCGGCGATCTCGCGTGATCCGGACCGGCTGAGCGGACAGCTCGCGGCGGCGGGCTTCGCTGATCCCAAGGCTGCGCTGGCACGGATCGAGCGCTGGCGTGACGGCTCTCTGCGTGCGCTGCGGACCGACGCCGCGCGCGCCGCGCTGGAGGATGTGCTGCCAGGGCTGGTCGCGGCGATCGGCGGCGCGCCCGATCCCAATGGCGCGATCAACCGGCTCGACGATATGATCGCGCGGTTGCCGAGCGCGATCAATCTGTTCAGGCTGCTCGGCGCGCGGCCCGCGTTGGCACGGTTGCTGGGCGAGATATTGAGTCACGCCCCGACCCTGGCGGACCTGCTTGGGCGCAGGCCAGAACTTCTCGACGGGCTGATCGATGCCACCGCGCTCGAGCCCCAGTCCTCGGTCGAGGCGCTGGTTTCGGAGCTCGGCCATTGCGAGCAGGGCGCGGATTATCAGCAATTGCTCGATTCGGTGCGGCGCAAGGTCAATGAAAGGCGGTTCGCGCTGGGTGCGCAGATCGTCGCGGGCGTCGGCGATCCCGTGGAGGTCGGTCATGGCTATTCGCGCGTGGCGGAAGCCGCGATCGAGACGCTCGCCGCCGCGACCGTGGCGGAATTCGAGGCCGCGCATGGCAAGGTGCCTGACAGCGAACTGGTGATCATCGGACTCGGTCGACTGGGCGGCGGATCGCTCACCCATGCGTCCGATCTCGATCTCGTCTACGTCTTCACCGGCGATCATGCGGCGGAGTCGACGGGCGCGAAACCACTGGGCGCGGTGCAATATTACAATCGCCTTTGCCAGCGGATCAGCGCCGCACTGTCGGTGCCGACCGCGTCCGGCCCCCTCTACGAGGTCGATACGCGGCTGCGCCCATCCGGGGCGCAGGGGCCGCTGGCCGTCTCGCTCGCCGGCTTCGCCAAATATCAGCGCGAGAGCGCCTGGACCTGGGAGCATATGGCGCTCACCCGTGCGCGGCCGGTGTTCGGATCGGCCGCCGCGCGCGCGGCGATAAACGAGATCATCCATTCGGTGCTGAGTGCGCCGCGCGATGCCGCCAAGTTGCTGGCGGACGCGGTATCGATGCGGGGTGAGATGGCCAGGCACAAGCCGGCGGCAGGGCCGCTGGATGTGAAGCTGATCGATGGCGGACTGGTCGATCTCGAATTCTGCGTCCATGTCGCGCAGCTCCGCTATGGCGAAGGGCTCGACACAGGTCTCGATCGTGCGATCGTCATGCTCGCCGATGCCGGGCGGTTGCCGGCAGGATTGGCGGAGGCGCAGTTGCTGCTGACGCGCATGCTGGTCACGCTGCGGCTGGTCGCGCCGGGGTGCGACGAACCGTCGGAAACGGCGCGGCGGCTGGTGGCGCGTGCGTGCGGCGTGGAGGATTGGGCATCGCTGATGAGCGCCTATGAGGGCGCGCGCGCGGATGTTGGGCAATGCTGGCACCATGTGGTTGCCGAAGCTGAGGAGATGCGATGATGCTGAGCGATGGCGATATGGCCCCGGATGTGACGCTGACGATGACGGACGGCACGACGCGCGCGTTGTCCGATTGGCGCGGCCGGGCGCTGGTGCTTTATTTCTATCCCAAGGACGATACGCCGGGCTGCACCACCGAGGCGCAGTCCTTCACCGGTCTGATCGACGACTTCGCCGCCGCCGGCGCGGCTGTGGTCGGCGTCTCGAAGGACAAGCCGGCGAAGCATGCCAAGTTCATCGGCAAATATGATCTCAAGGTCGAACTGGCGAGCGATGTCGACGATTCAGTGTGCGAGGCGTTCGGCACTTGGATCGAAAAGAGCCTGTATGGCCGGAAATATATGGGGATCGATCGGGCGACCTTCCTGATCGACAAGGATGGCCGGATCGCACGGATCTGGCGCAAGGTGAAGGTCGCGGGGCATGCCGAAGAGGTGCTGAAGGCCGCACAGGCGCTCTGAACAAATGACGAGCGTCGCGGACGCGATCCGCGCCGTCCTGTTGACCGCGGAGCCCGCGTCCAAGGTCCGGATCGCCCGCAAGGTGGCGCGAGACTGGCGGCTGGGGCGGCTGGACCACGGCTTCGCGGCGGCGATGCCCGACAGTCCTTTGCGTCCGGCGGAGCCGGCATTGTTGCCGGCCAATCGCATGCCCAAGCGTGGGCGCGGCGGATCCGAACGCGGCCGGATCGCGATGCTGCACGCCTTGGCGCACATCGAATATGCGGCGATCGATCTCGCATTCGACATGGCGGGGCGATTCGGTTCGCAGTTTCCGCGCGATTTCGTCGACGACTGGCTGGGCGTCGGCGCCGACGAGGCGATGCATTTCGCCTTGCTCGATCGGCGGCTGCGCGCGCTGGGCAGCCACTACGGCGCATTGCCCGCGCATGACGGGCTGTGGGAGGCTGCGACGGAAACCGCGCATGACGTGCAGGCGCGGCTGGCGGTGGTGCCGATGGTGCTGGAAGCACGCGGGCTGGATGTGACGCCCGACACCGTTCGCCGCTATCGCGATTCGGGCGACGAGCGGTCGGCGCGGATCCTCGAACGCATCTATATCGACGAGATCCGGCACGTCGCGACAGGGACGAAATGGTTCAGCTGGACGTGCCGAAACGACGATTCGAGCCCGGTGGCGATCTGGAAGATGCTGGTTAATCGCCATTTTCGGGGGGCTCTTAAGCCTCCGTTCAACGACTCGGCGCGGTCGGCAGCCGGTTTAACGCAAGACTATTACCGCTGACTTGTCGCCGGCTGTGCGTTCGATCACACAGGCTCGGCACAACGGGCGGGGCAAATCCCGGTGCAGTTAGGGTTCAAGACACGCTGGTCGCGATCGGCGTTTCGACCGTCGATCTTTGGGGGCACAAAGAGCGTGGGTATGATTTTGAACAACGTGATTACTGTATTTGGGTTCCGCGGCGGTGCCGCTTTTCTCCAGAAATCCGTATTGGGCCTGCTGGTCGCGACGCCGCTGATTGCCGCCGCGCCCGCCCATGCAAGCGATGCGCCGGCCGAAACCGTGCTGGCCGCCGTTTCCTCCAAGGCCGTCGAAGCCGCCGCCGCCACCGGCGGCGTTTTTGAAAAGGCGACCAAGGAAGACCGCGAAGCCGATCCGCAGTTCCGCTCGCTCTTCCTGTCGTGGAAGAAGCTCGATCAGGTCGGCACCGCCGGCACCGGCTTCGTTTCAGTGCCTTCGCAAAAACCCGTTTCGCAGCTCGCCTTCACCAGCAATTTCGGCTTTCGCTCCGATCCGTTCCGTGGCAGCCGCGCCATGCATGCCGGCGTCGACATTCCCGGCCCGCTCGGCACCCCGGTCTATGCGACCGCCGATGGTGTCGTTGGCCGCGCCCAGCGTCTGGGTGGTTATGGCAATTTCGTCGAGATCGAGCACGGCCAGGGCATCGAGACCCGCTATGGCCATCTTTCGTCGATCCTCGTTCAGCCCAATGCCCGTGTGAAGCGCGGCCAGCTCATTGGCCTGATGGGCTCGACCGGCCGTTCGACCGGCAGCCATCTTCATTATGAAGTTCGTCTCGACGGCCGCGCCGTCAATCCCATGCCGTTCCTCCAGTCGTCCGACTATGTCGTCGCGATGCAGGAGCGCACGGGCACCCAGATCGCGATGGGCGGTCCGGACAAGGAATAGGGGAGGAGAGGGGCCCACGCTTGTCGTAGGGCCCCCACCTTCCTATCTCGGTTCCATGAGCGAGCCGCAACCAATCGACATCACCGAATCCGCCGCCGCACGTGTTGCGGCGATCGCCGCGCGTCAGGGCAAGCCAGCCATCCTGCGGCTGGCGGTCGAAGGGGGCGGATGTTCGGGATTCCAGTATCGCTTCGGGCTGGCCGAAACCATCGACGCCGACGATGTCAGCGTCACGCGTGACGGCGTGCAACTGGTCGTCGATCCGATCAGCCTGGATCTGGTGCGCGGCGCTGCTGTGGATTTCGTCGAATCGCTCGGCGGATCGGCGTTCAAGGTGGAAAATCCGAATGCGGCGTCGGGTTGCGGCTGCGGTTCCAGTTTCTCGATCTAGCTTCGACGCGCCGGCTGGTTTAGGCCGGGGCGCATGAAGATCGCGACCTACAACGTCAACGGCATCAAGGCGCGCCTGCCGCGCCTGCTCGAATGGCTCGACGAGACCAAGCCCGACGTGGTTTGCCTCCAGGAACTCAAATCCTCCGACGAGACCTTTCCGGAAAGCGACGTGCGCGGCGCCGGTTATGGCGCGATCTGGCACGGGCAGAAGGGATTCAACGGCGTCGCGATCCTGGCGCGGGGCACCGATCCGGTCGAGGTCCGGCGCGGCCTGGAGGGGGAACCCGAAGACGAGCATAGCCGCTATGTCGAGGCCGATGTGTTCGGCGTGCGGGTCGCGTCCATCTACCTGCCCAACGGCAACCCGCAGCCCGGCCCCAAATTCGATTACAAGCTGCGCTGGATGCGCCGGCTGCAGCAGCGGGCGCGGGAAATCCTTTCCGAGGAAGTACCAGCGGTGCTGGCCGGCGATTACAACGTGATCCCGACCGACGAGGATGTCTTCTCGGTACAGGCGATGGCCAATGACGCGCTGATGCAGCCGGAGAGCCGCGCCGAATTCCGTACGCTCTGCTTCCAGGGCTGGACCGATGCGATCCGCGCGCGTCATCCCGTCGGACCGATCTGGACCTTCTGGGATTACCAGGCGGGCGCATGGCAGCGCGATGCGGGGTTCCGCATTGATCATTTGCTGCTCAGTCCGCAGGCGGCGGATCGGTTGGTCGACGCCAATGTCGACAAATCCTATCGTGGCCGGGAAAAGGCGAGCGATCACGCGGCGACCTGGATCGTGCTGAACGACTGAGCTCTCAGCATTCACCCGGAGATATTGACCACATTATATCCGGGCAATAAATGCGGGTCATGGATATGACCTGCACGGCCTTTGCCGGCGATCTCTGGATCGCCACCGGTTCTCCCGAGGAAGTCCGCAAGGCGCTGCGGGCTGTCGATCCGGCCGAATCCGGACTTCTGCTGGTGTTCGACGACGAGACCGGTCGCCAGATCGATCTCGACATGCGCGAATCCGTGCCGGCGCGTTCGCGCGGTCGTCCGAAGCTCGGCGTCACGGCGGGGGAGGTGACGTTGCTGCCGCGCCATTGGGAGTGGCTGAAAGCGCAACCCGGCGGGGCGTCGAGCACGATCCGGCGGCTGATCGATGCCGCGCGGAAACGCCCCGCCGATGCGCGCCGTTCGAAGGACGCCGCCTATCATTTCATGTCGGCGATCGCGGGGGACAGGCATGGCTATGAGGACGCGATCCGCGCGCTCTACGCTGCGGACCGCGCACGGTTCGAGACCCTGACCGGCGCATGGCCTGTCGGTATCCGCGACCATGCCAGGTCGCTGGCCGAGGGCGCATTCGCGTAACGGTCGGGGTGAGCCGGTTCAGACCATTCCGCCATTGGCGCGCACGATCTGACCGTTGATCCAGCCGCCGTCGCGGCCGACGAGGAAGGCGATGGTCGCCGCGATATCCTCCGGCGTACCGAGCCGTTCGAGCGGGTTCATCTTCGCCATGCGCGCGATCAGTTCGGGCGATTTGCCGTCTAGGAACAGATCGGTCGCGACCGGCCCCGGCGCCACCGCGTTGACGGTGATCGAACGGCCGCGCAATTCCTTCGACAGGATCCGGGTCAGCGTTTCCACCGCCGCCTTGGTCGCGGCATAGACGCCATAATTCTCGAGGTTGAGGCCGACGACGCTTGTCGAAAGATTGACGATACGTCCACCGTCGCGCAGCCGCCGCGATGCCTGGCGCAGCGTGTTGAAGCTGCCCTTGAGATTGATCGCGACGAGCCGATCGAGCAGCGCGTCGTCACTGTCCGCGATCGATGCCAATTGCATCACGCCGGCATTGTTGACGAGGATGTCGACGCCACCGAACGCGGCCTCGGCGGTATCGAACATCCGTGACACCGCATCGGCGTTCGCGATGTCGGCCTGCGCGACGAGGGCGCGGCCGCCATCGGCCTCGATCGCGCGGACCAGCGCTTCTGCCTCCGCGACGCGGCCCGCGAAATTGACGATGACGATATGGCCGTCATCGGCAAGCCGCCGCGCGATGGTCGCGCCGATTCCACGCGATGCTCCGGTCACGATCGCGACGCGAGGGGATGAGGTTTCGATATCGGCCATTGCGATGCCCTTTCTTCTTCCGAGGAGACACACGAAAGATGGCACTTTCGATGACGCGGATAATCGGTCAGTATTTGGTAAGTCTGTTCGGAAAGAGCGAATAATGGATCGGCTCGACGCGATGCGTCTCTTCATCCGGGTCGTGGAGCGGCGCAGCTTCACGCTGGCCGCTCAGGATATCGGCGTGCCGCGATCGACCGCGACCGAAGCCGTGAAGGCACTGGAGGCGCGCCTGCGCGTCCGGCTGCTGCAACGTACGACGCGCCATGTGGCCCCGACGCTTGACGGTGAGGCCTATTATCGTCGCTGTATCGGCATCATTGCCGATGTGGAGGATGCCGAAGGCGCCTTTGCGGGCCTGAAACCCGGCGGATTGCTGCGAGTTGAAGTCCAGGGAACGCTCGCCCGGCATTTCCTGCTGCCCGGACTGCCCGGTTTTCTGGAGCGGTATCCCGCGATCGAACTGGCGATGAGCGAGGGCGAGCGATGGGTCGACGTCGTTCGCGAGGGCGTCGACTGCGTGTTGCGCTACGGCAATCTGCCGGACAGCGACATGGTCGGCCGCCGGTTGATCATGCTCGACCGATTGACCTGTGCGGCGCCTGCCTATCTGGCGCGACACGGCACGCCGGCGGGTATCGATGCGCTGGAAGGGCATCGCATGATCGGGTTGCGCTCATTGAGCACTGGCAATCTGTGGCCGCTGGAATTCATGGTCGATGGCGCCATCCGCACGATCGACATGCCCGCCACCGTCTCGGTCACCGGCACCGAAAGCTATCTGGCGGCGGCGCGGCTTGGCCTGGGGCTGTTCCAGGTTCCGCGCTTTCATGCCGAGGCTGATCTGGCGGAAGGACGGTTGGTCCCTTTGCTTGTCGAAACGCCGCCGCCGTCGGTGCCGGTGTCGATACTCTGGCCACGCAACCGGCAACTCTCGCCACGTGTGCGCGCCTTTGTTGACTGGGCGGTGGAACAGTTCGCGCGTGCTCAGCTATAGGCGATCAGGCGACCGAGCGCGGCGACCGACAGCCAGAGCAGGATCGATGCCAGCGCCACCACCCGTTCGAGGACGCCTGCCTCGCCGGATCGGCCGCGCCTGATCCAGCGAAAACAAAGCGCGTTCAGCAGTGCGATGCCGATCAGGACCAGCTTTCGGGCGAATGCGTCGGAGCGGGAGAGCGCGACGGCGTCGGCCGCGAACAGGACCGGTCCGCTGAGCGCGAGCAGGACAAGGCCGCAGATCGCGAGCGGCGTGAGCGCGCGTATGACGGAGTCTACCGGCAGCGTGCGAAACGCGCCGATGATCCTGAGATCGACCACGCCGATCCCGCCGAGCAGCAGGACGAGACCGAGCAGGTGGATGAGATTGGCGGCCGGATAGGCCCAGGCCGATCCGCGGGCGAACGTGCCGAGCTGCGATGCCTCCACTGCGGCGGCGAACGACTCGATCAGCGGAGTTCCACCGTCTTGCCGTCGACGATCACGCGCTCGATCCGTATTTCCGCGGCACCGTCCTTGCGCGGATAGCCGACCAGGGTGACGGTCTTGCGGGGGGCGAGCATCTCTCGCGTCAGCCCGCGTGTTTCCATGCGCGAGACGGGCGCGAGAACCACGTCCCAGGTCCTTTTCTGCCACACGACCTTCGCCGCGCCATGGGGATTGCCCCAGGTGACGGCGCTGAGCGGCGCCTTGATCGTCAGGACCTTGGTATCGTCATAGGAACTCCAGCCATGATGCGCGAGCGCGACGGCTGGAATGGCCGCCAACAGCGCGGCGACGGTCAGTCTGGCAAGCATAAGGCCTCCATCGGCGAAACCCCGCTATGAGCAGGATATCGTCGATGGAGGCGAGAAGCGATAGGTTAAACCGCCGGTTCAGCGTGGCCGGACAGGGCGGTCGGGGCGATCGGGGTAGGTGGGGCTGCCGCTGCTGTAGCGGATGCCGTTGCGGACCTGGCGAATCGCCTGATCGACCGAACGGATCGCCTGGGCGCGATAGCCGCCCTTGTTCGAATCGGCGCGCTGCAGCGATGCGCGGGCCTGTTCGAGAGCGGTGAGCGCATCGCACATATTGCGATTGCCGACGCATGATTGCGCGGCGGCCGGCGTGGCGGCGAGCGATGCCATCATCAGTCCGCCGAGTAGGGAGAGCGAGACGATTCGGGTCATGGGGAATATCCTTTGGTTACGAGTCACCCGTACATTGGGCGGCGCGACTATTGCCCCTCGAAGATTACGCTTTCAATGCGGCAACGAAACAAAAAACTGGATCGTGCAAGCGCAGGGTTCAGTCGGCGTAACGAAGCTCGACGGGGGCGATTCCTTCGATCGTTCCCTTCACGGCCTCGCCGATGCGGATTGGCCCGACGCCCGATGGCGTGCCGGTGAAGATCAGGTCACCCGGTGCCAACGCGATATAGGTCGATAGTTCGGCGATGATCTCCGCCACGCTCCAGATCATGTGCGACAGATCGCCGGACTGGCGGATTTCGCCGTCGATCGTCAGCGCGATGCGGCCCCCGGCCGGCGGCGCGCCAAGCGTAAGCGGAGCGATCGGCGCGGATTGATCAAAGCCCTTCGCCATATCCCACGGACGGCTGGTCTTCTTCGCTTCGGCCTGCAGGTCGCGACGCGTGAGATCGATCCCGACCGCATGGCCGAAGATCAGGCCATCGGCATCCGCCGGTGCGATATTCGATCCACCCGCGCCGAGCGCCACGACCAATTCCACTTCATGATGGAGATCGGCGGTCCGGCCCGGAAAAGGCAGCGTCATGCCGCTCGGCACGACCGCATCGGCCGGCTTGGTGAAGAAGAAGGGACTCTGGCGATTGGGGTCCGATCCCATCTCGCGCGCATGATCGGCATAATTCTGCCCGACGCAGAAAATCCGGCGCACGGGAAAACGGTTCGTACTTCCGGCGATATCGATCGTCGGGATTTCGAGTGTCGGCAGGATCATGGTCGGGTTTCTTTCACTCAGAGCGGTTTGTCGTAGACGACATATTCCTTGTTGATCTTGCTCTCGATCGTATCGGCGATGGCGCGCATCCCCTGATTGTCGTCGAGGATCCAGCCAATCTCGCCGCGGGTCGAGCCATAATGAACGATCGCGTCGCGGCGGATGAACTCGATCATCATGAAGGCGAGCTGGCTGGCCAGCCGGCTCGACTGGAGGCGCTTCACCACACCCATCAGCGGCACGCGCATCGTTCGCGCCTTTGGTTTGTGCAGCCACCAGAGCAATTTGGCCCAACCAAAGGGCAGGAGCGATCCGCGGAGCGACTTCAGCGCCTCGTTGAGGTCGGGCAGCACCAGCATGAATGCGACCGGCTCACCATCAACTTCGGCGACGCGGATCAGATCCTCGAACACGATCGGCTTCAGTTTCTTGCCGGCATAGGCGATTTCCGGATCCGTCAGCGGAACGAAACCCCAATTGTCCGACCAGGCATCGTTGAGGATGCCGAGGATCAGGGCGGCTTCCGCGTCGAAACGGCTCTTGTCGACCTTGCGGATCCGGATGCGCGAATTGCGCTCACCCGAACTGACGATGCGCTGGACGAGCGGCGGGAACGGTTCGACGATACCGAGATCATAGGTGTAGAGCGATTTGGCGTGGACATAACCCGCTCGCTCGACCCATTCCCGATAGGCGGGGTTGTTGTGCCCCATCATCACCGTCGGCGGATGGTCGAAACCGCTGACGAGCAGGCCGGGCTCGTCCCAGATCGACAGGCTGAGCGGACCGAGCGATCGATGCATCCCCTTGTCGCGCAGCCATTGTTCCGCGCGTTCCATCAACGCCTGGAAGACCGCTTCGTCCTCCGCCTCCATCATGCCCCAATTGCCCGTTCCCGGCCCCATGCCCTGCTCGACGGGTTGCTTGAGTGCGAGATGGTCGAGATGTGCCGAAATGCGTCCGACGACCTTGCCGTTCCGCTCGGCAAGGAAGAGCTGCGCCTCACCATGGCCGAACCACGGATTCTTGGCCGGGGTGATCAGGCCGTGAACCTCGTCCTTCAACGGCGGCACCCAATTGGGATCGTTCGCATAGAGGCGGAAAGGCAGGTCGACGAACGCCTTGCGGTCGGCCTTGGTTTCGACGGGACGGATGGTGATGGTATCGGTCATGCGCGCCTCATGCCGCAAGTGCCGCGCGGGCGAAAGCCGGCGCTCGAATCGAAGATGCCGGCTTTCGCCGGCATCCTTTAGCTTGTCTCAGTCCTTGTTGCGGCGGCGCGGATGGCCGGTCGCGACACCGCCGGAGAGGTCGGCGACATAGGGATATTGCTCGGCGACTTCGGCGGTATAGCCCAGGTTGAAGACGGTCGGGCTCTTCTTGCGGTCGCCGATGCGTTCGTAGAGCGTGCCGAACAGCCGGTCCCACCAATAGTTGGTGATGCCGAAATTGCCGGTTTCGTCATGGAAATGATGCGCCATGTGCCGCTGCTTGATCATCGCGATCCACGCATAGCGCGGCTTGTAAGAAAGATGCTGGATGCAGTGGAAGAACTCGTTGACACAGGTGGTGACCATGCCCGTGCCGAACGCGATCGCCGCGGCACCGGTGCCGCCGATCATGTAGCCCAGCGGGATCGTCGCGATCGCGACCGTCGGCACCACATTGAGCGGCGAACCGAACAGAACCTCCAGATTGTTGGGATCCTGATGATGGTCGTAATGGATGCGCTTCCAGGTCGGCGCCAGCCATTTGTGCTTCCACATCCACTGGCTGTGCAGCACCCAGCGGTGGAGCACATACCATGCGAGCGGGAAGACGAGCACGGCCAGCGCGATCGACGCCAGTGTCTGGATCAGCGGCGCGGGACGCCACAGCCATACGCCGCCGGCCGCCACGGCCAGGCCGAGGTACAGGATGATCGCCGGATACTGGAAATAGGCGTGGATCAACTCGCGCAACGTCATGCGGTCGAGATGATGGGTCTTCTGCCAGAACCCCGTTTTGACGGTGTCTGAGATCTTCACGGCGTTGGTCCTCGATTCATCGTGCCGGGCCCCAAGCCTTTGTCGTCGCATCGCTTGATGCTTTTGGCAAACGCACATGCCCGCATATCAGATGCAAGGCTCTGCCCAGTCAATGCGGCATAATTGCGGCGCAGAAAGGGAGGCCGCATGAAGCCTATTCCTCAGTGCGGATCAGCACGGTCTCGCCGATCAGCAGGAAGAGCAGGAACGGCCCCCAGGCTGCAAGGAAGGGCGGGTAAGCCCCGAGATTGCCCATGGCGAGCCCGAAATTGTCGGCGACGAAATAGGCGAAGCCCAGCGCCATGCCGATCACCGCGCGCAGGAAAAGGCGCCCGGATCGCGCCAATCCAAAGGCCGCCACCGCGCCAAGCAGCGGCATGAGGATCGACGACATCGGCCCGGATATCTTATGCCAGAGATTGGCCTTGAGCGACTTTGTCGGCCGGCCGGCGGTATCGAGATCCTCGATCGCGCTGTTGAGCGCGACGAACGACAGCCCGTCCGGGTCGACGCTCGACAGGCTGAACTGATCGGGCCGGATATCCTTGCCGATCGTCACCGTGCCCGCAGGCTGGTTGACGCCGGTGGGCACGTCGAAACGGGTCGCGTTGTCGAGCCGCCATGCCGTGCCGGTGAAGACCGCGGAGGGCGCCTTCACGATCTCGCGCAGCGCGTCGTTCTCGCGATCATAGACGGTGACGTCGCTCAATCGTGTCGCATTTCCGCGGCCGCGAACCTGACCGGCATGGATCAGGTTGTTGCCGTCGCGCACCCAGATATTGGCCTGAAGCGCGCGGTCGGGCGGGAGTGGGGCGTAATCGACGGCCTGCCAGCGATCGAGCGTGGAGGTCGCGCGCGTGACGATGCGATCGTTGAAGACGAAGGTGATCGCAGCGACGATGATGCTCGTCAGGATCAGCGGCGCGAGCACCTGATGCGCCGAGAGCCCCGACGATTTCATCGCGATCACTTCGCTGTTCTGGTTGAGCGTGGCGAGCGTGATCAGTGTGCCGAGCAGCACCGAGAAGGGCAGGAAGCGCTGGATGATCTGCGGCACGCGCAGCGAGACATAGGTCCAGAGCTCCGCATTGCCGTTGCCGGGCTGTGCCAGGATCTTGCCCGATTCGCCGAGCAGGTCGAGCGCCTGAAGCACGAGCACCAGCGCCGCGAGCACCGCGAAGCTGCGGATCAGGAACATCCGGCCCATATAGATGGACATGGTGCGCGACGGGAAAAACTGGGTCTGCATCGATCAGTTCTCCGCCTGCCTGCGATTGCGGAACAGGCGTTTGATCGCCGCGCCGATCTTCGCGGCGCCGCGTTCGAGCGCTCCGATCGGCTGGCCGCCCGGCACATGCGCGATGACATGATACATCCAGCCGATCAGCGCCGCGAACAGCAGGAAGGGCACCCAGAGCGCGATCAGCGGGTCGATGCGGCCCAGCGCGCCCATGCCTTCGGCATATTCGTTGACCTTGTGATAGGTGACCACCATCACGATCGACAGGAACACGCCGAGCGCCGACGATGATCGCTTGGGTGGGATCGCCAGCGCGACCGCGAGCAGGGGCAGCAGCAGCATCATCGCCACTTCGACCAGGCGGAAGTGGAAATTGGCGCGTGTTTCGTTGCGCAGCGTCTCCGACGTCCGCGAATCGCGGCCAACCTGGACAAGCTCGGGAATGGTGAGCTCGCGATCAGCGCCGCCGCGTCCGCGGAAGGATTCGATCTTGGGCAGGTCGATCGGCAGATCGTGCGCGCTGAAGCTCAGTACGCGCGGTGTGCGGAAACTGGGAGCGTCGTGGACGAGCACGCCCTGGGTGAGGCGCAGGATGATCGTGTCGGGATCGTCGGTGGCCATGAACTGGCCGGCCTTGGCGGTGGCGGTCACGGACTGGCCGTTACGGCTTTCTGCGCGCACGAAGATGCCGGAGAGGTTGCGGCCCTCGTTGCGGCTCTGCTCGATTCGCAGTGTGAGTCGTCCGCCCAATTTGGTGAACTCGCCCACCTTGATCGAGGCGCCGAGCGCACCGGATCGCAGCTCGAAACGCAGCCCTTCATAGGCGTAGCGCGCATAGGGCTGGATATAGCCGACGATCGCCAGGTTCACGAGCGCGAGCCCGATCGCGTACATATAAGGCACGCGCAATAGACGACCGTAGCTCATGCCCACCGCGCGGAAGACGTCGAGCTCCGAACTCGTGGCGATCTTTCGGAATGCGAGCAGGATGCCGAGCATCAGCCCGATCGGGATGCCGAGCGAGAGATATTCGGGGATCAGGTTGGCAAGCATCTGCCAGACGACGCTTACCGGTCCGCCTTCGGATGCGACGAAATCGAACAGCCGCAACATCTTGTCGAGGACCAGCAGCATCGCGGCGATCACCAGCGTCCCGAACAGGGGCAGCGCGATCAGCCGGGCCAGATAACGATCGGTCGAGGTGAGCATTTTCAGATTTCAGACGCCTCGTGACCATGATTTGGCCGCAAACGCAGCCGATCTTGTGATCGTAACAGGGGCTAGACCGGACCAGCCACGCCCATGCGGGGTGGGTATAGCTTCCAGGAGTAACAAGGTCATGTTCAAAGTTTCCGCTGTCATCGCCCTGGCCATCGGCACGGCCGCACTGCCGTTCGCCGCGCCGGCGGCAGCCACGCCGGTCGGTCCGTTCGCGGCCGCTTGCGCCGGTGGCGGCCCCTCGGTGATCGCACGGGTGAGCGGTTTGAAAGCGCGTACAGGCACGGTGCGCGTCCAGCTCTATGCCAACAATCCCGCCACATTCCTCGAGAAAAAGGCCTATCTGCAGCGTGTCGACGTACCGGCGCGCGCGAATGTGATGGATATCTGCGTGCCCGTGCCCAAGGAAGGGCGCTACGCGATCTCGGTGCGCCATGATGTGAATGGCGACGGCAAGTCCGATCGCGGCGACGGCGGCGGTTTCTCCGGCAATCCGGACATGTCGCTGATGGACCTGCTGGCCAAGCGGAAGCCGAATCTGTCGCGCGTCGCGTTCAGCGTCGGCGGCGGCGCGCAGGTTGTGCCCGTCACCCTGCGTTACGTGCAGGGCCTCTCCTTCCGGCCGATCGCATAGGGAGCATCATGGCCTGCGTCGCGCTTCTCTCCAATCCGCGCTCAACGGGCAATCGCTCGTTGCTGCCACGCGTGCGGAGCTATTGCGCGGGCCGGCCGGACATCTTCCATTACGAGGTGGAGCATGTCAGCCAGATCGGCGACGCGCTGCGATCGATCGCGCGGGTGAAGCCCAAGATCCTTGTCATCAATGGCGGCGACGGCACCGTCCAGGCGGCGCTGACCGAGCTTTATCATGGCGGGCATTTCGGCGATTCGCCGCCGCCCGTGGCGGTGTTGCCCAACGGCAAGACTAATCTGATCGCGCTCGATCTGGGGGCGGTGGGCGATCCGCTGGATGCGCTCGAACGGATCGTGGCGCTATCCAAGTCCGACCTGTCGGATCATATCGTCGTGCGTGAGTTGATCGCGCTTTCGGATGGCCATGCCGGCAGCCGCCCGACGCTGGGCATGTTCCTGGGCGGGGCGGGTCTCGCCGATTCGATTCTGTATTGCCGTACCAAGATCTATCCGCTGGGCTTGCCCAATGGTGTCAGCCATGTGCTGACGGTGCTGGCGGTGCTGGCATCGATGCTGTTCGGCATCCGTACGCGTTTCCTGCCGCCGCGTCCCGATCCGGTGCGCGTCTCGCTGGTGCGTGACGGCCAGTTCCAGGGGCGGTTCTCGCTGCTGATCGTGACGACGCTGGAAAAGATGCTGCTCGCCAGCCGTACCGACGGCACCGGCGGTCAGCCGGGCCGGATGAAGTTCATGGCGGTGGATGTGGGCTTCACCGCGCTGATGCGCGCGCTGTTCGCCGCGATTTCGGGGCGGCTCGGCCGCGAGGAGATGAGCGGCGTGCATTTCGAGCGCGGCGATGTCGTCCGGATCGAGGGCGTGGGATCGAGCGTGATCCTGGACGGTGAGACCTTCCGCGCCGAGGCCGATCATCCGATCGTGCTCACATCCACCCCGCCGGTGCCCTTCCTTCGCCTCGCGGCGTGACCGGCCTGCTTTCGCTGATCGGGGCCGAGCTTGCCGAGCCGGTCGATCCGCGTGTGGCGGCGATGGCGAACGCGATCGCCGCGCGCTATCCGGCAGCCGCGCGGGGGGTGCTCTTCTACGGTTCGTGTCTGCGGACGACCGAGCTCGACGGGCAGATGCTCGACTTCTACCTGATCGTCTCGGACTATCCCTCGGCTTATCCCAAAAGCTGGCTGGCGACCGCCAATCGGCTGGTGCCGCCCAATGTCTTCCCCTTCGAGCATGACGGGCTGGCCGCGAAATATGCGGTGCTTAGCGAGGCCGATCTCCATAATCTGTGCGGTCCGGACGCCAGTGCCGTTTCGGTCTGGGCGCGCTTCGCCCAACCGTCCCGGCTCGTCTGGGTTTCCGACGATCAGGCGCGGTCGCGCATCGTTTCGGCGGTGGAGTGCGCGCCACGCACGCTGCTGATGTTGACGCCGGAGGGTGATGATGCCGATCCGCTGGACCGTTGGCGGCGTGGCTTCACGCTCACCTACGGCGCGGAATTGCGTGCCGAACGTGGCGGCCGACCAGGGACGATCGTCGACTTCGATCCTGAGCGCTATCGCCGTTTCGGCTCCGCGATTGCGGTGAAGTCGATGGATGGGCTCGATGCCCGATGGCGGCGGCTGCGCCGCAACGGCAAGCTGCTGACGCTCGTCAGGCTCGCCAAGGCCAGCCTGACCTTCGCGGGCGGGATCGATTATCTCGCATGGAAAGTGAACCGCCATGCCGGTACCCGGATCGAGATCCGCCCATGGCAGCGGCGCTTTCCGATCCTGGGCGCGCTTACTCTGCTGCCTCGGCTTCTGGCGCGGGGCGCGATTCGTTGAGCGCGGCCTCGACGGCCGCCTTGAGCGCGCCGATCGTATAGGGTTTGCGCAGGACCGCGTGGCCGCAAAAGGCCGCCGCGTCGTCGACATCGGCATAGCCGGTCACGAACAGCACCGCGAGCTCGGGATAGAGCGGGCCGATTTCGGCGATGAGCTCCGGCCCGGTCATGCCCGGCATGACCACGTCGGTGACGACGATATCGATGCGCGAATCCGAGGCCAGAATCTGCTTCGCCTCCTCACCCCCCGTGGCGCGGAGCGCTTCGAAGCCCAGTTCCTCGAGTGCGCCCGCCGTGGCGATCAGGACCCGAGGATCGTCCTCGACGATCAGGGCGACATGATTGGCGGTGAGCGGCTGGCTGTCGATGGTGGTCGATGCTTCCTCGACCTCGGGAAGGTCGGTGCCATAGATGTGATGGCGGGGCAGATAGAGCGAAACCATGGTGCCGGCGCCAGGCGTCGATGCGATCGAAACCTCGCCTCCCGACTGGCGAACAAAGCCGAAGATCTGGCTCAACCCCAGCCCGGTTCCCTTGCCGACGGGCTTGGTGGTGAAAAAGGGTTCGAAGACGCGGTCGAGGATCTCCGGAGTCATGCCCGCGCCGGTATCGGATACGTCGATGCGGACATAATCGCCGGGCGGCGATTCGCCGATCTCGTCGGCCGCCAGCACGGCGTTGGACGTGCGGATCGTCAGCCGACCGCCATGTTCCATCGCGTCGCGGGCATTGACCGCGAGATTGAGGATCGCGTTTTCGAGCTGATGGCGATCGACCCAGATCGGCCAGAGACCGGGAACGGTCTCGAATGCGAGCTGGATGCGTTCGCCGAGCGTACGATCCATCAGGTCGGTCATCCCGGTGACCAGCGTGTCCGGCGCGACCGCTTGCGGCAGCAGCGGTTCGGCGCGCGCGAAGGCGAGCAGGCGTCGGGTGAGCGCGGCGGCACGATTGGCGCCTTCCATCGCATTGTCGATATGGCGCTCGGCATCGGCGGCATGATTGTGGAGCTTGCGCTTGGCGAGTTCGAGGCCGCCGACGACCACGGCGAGCATATTGTTGAAATCATGGGCGATGCCGCCCGTCAACTGGCCGACCGCTTCCATCTTCTGGATCTGGCGGAGTTGCGCTTCGGCCTGGGCGCGCTCGGCCGCCTCGGTCAGCAGATGCTGGTTGGCGAGGCGAAGCTCGGCGGTCCGCTCCGCGACGGCGGCTTCGAGCACTTCGGCGCGCAACGATTCGGCGTCGGCATGCCGGCGCGCGCGGCGGCGCTGGCCGATCACCTCGATCGTGATCCAGCCGAGTGCGATAAGTGCGGCGACGAGCAGGAGGCCGAGCACCGCCAGCGTCGCCGCCAGCCGGTTCGCCTGTTGCAGGAAGCCCTGGGCATCGCCGGCGCGTGTCGCGAGCAATGCTTCCTCGTTGCGGACGATTTCGCGGAAGATCGCCTTGGTCCGGGCGATGCTGTCCGTCTTGCCCGCCGCGAAATAGGCGGAGAGCGCCTGGACCTTCTGGTCGTAATTGAGGTGGAGCGCCGCAGCTTCCAGCTCCTCGCTGCGCGTGCGATAGAGCGATCGCAAGGCATTTACGAGTGCCGCTTGGTCCGGATTGTCACGTGCGAGCCGCGCCAATCGGTCGATCATCACGCCGGTTCGGCGCCATTCGTCATAGAATTGGCGCGCGATGCGTTTGTCGCTGGCGATGACGGCACGGCCGAGCACGGCCTCGGCGTTTGTCATCTGACCTTCGATGCCGCGCACGGCGATCATCACTTCGAAGCTGTGTTCCTGCTGCGCGAGCGCGGTATCGCGCTGCGTGCTGGACACGCCGAGCATCGCGATCAGGCCGGCCAGGCTCGCGACGACGATCGCCGCCGCGATCCAGCCCAGCCATCGCTGCCAGCCGGAGCGCGGTGCGTCCTCGTTGCCGGGCTCGAAGTCTTCCGCCGCCGCCATATCAATCAGTCTAGCAAAACTGCCGGAATCGCGAAAGGCGCGTGCTGACGCGCGTCAGTCGATGATCCCGACCTTGCGTCCGGCGGCCGCGAACATGCCGAGAATCTGGTCGACCTGTTCGCTGCTGTGTTCCGCGCAGAGCGAGCAGCGCAGCAGCGTCATGTTCGCCGGCGTCGCGGGCGGGCGGGCGAGATTGACGTAAAGGCCCTCAGTCAGCAGCGCTTCCCACATCGTGGCACCCCGCTCCAGATCGGGCATGATCACCGCGATGATCGCCGATTGCGGTTCGTCCGTGCCGAGCGTGAAGCCCAGCGCCTTGAGCCCGCCATGCAGCTTGCGGCTGTTCTCCCAAAGGTGCGCGCGCTTGTTCGATCCATGCATCAGCTTGCGGATCGAGGTGGCGGCGGTCGCGACCACGCTGGGCGGCAGCGAGGCGGTGAAGACATAGGGGCGGCAGACCAGCCGCAATATCTCGAACTTGGGATGGTTGGAGACGCAGAAGCCGCCGACCGTGCCGACGCTCTTGGAGAATGTGCCGATGACGAAATCGACCTGGTCGAGCACGCCCTGGTCCTCGGCGACGCCGCGACCGTTGGGGCCGATGAAGCCCATCGAATGCGCTTCGTCGACCAGCACCATCGCGCCCGCTTCCTTGGAAACGCGGATCATCTCCTTGAGCGGCGCGATATCGCCCAGCATCGAATAGACACCCTCGAGCACGACGAGCTTGCCGGCTTCGGGCGGTAACCGCTTCAGGCGCTTTTCCAGCGCCTCGATGTCATTGTGGCGAAAGGCGACGATCTCGGCATCGCCCATCTTGCATCCATCATAGATCGAGGCGTGGCTGTCGATATCGAGGATGACATAGTCGCCCTTGCCGGCGATGGTGGAGATGATCCCGAGATTGGCCTGGTAGCCGGTCGAAAAGACCATGGCATGGTCCATCGCGTAGAAATCCTTGAGCGCCTGCTCGACTTCGCGATGCCCCTGATAGGTGCCGTTGAGCACACGGCTGCCGGTGGTGCCCGAACCGAATTCCTCCAGCGCCTTCTTGCCTGCGGCGATGACATCGTCGTCGAACGTCATGCCCATGTAATTGTAGGTGCCGAGCAGGATGGTCTCGCGGCCGTTGCAGATCGCGACGGTCGGCGACTTCACTTCCTCCATGACGAGACTGAACGGATCCTTCACGCCGGTCGCGAGCAGGGCTTCGCGCTGCTGGATCAGCGGATCAAATTTGGAGAAGAGGTCGGTCATCTCTTGAATCCCGTCATGCCGGCAAGAAGCCGGAGTCGCTTAACATCATGAATCGATGCCCCGGCGGCGGCCGGCTCGAAACCGGTGCGCGCCATCGGGGCAACGCGGGCGATCAGGCCTTCAGCTTGCCCACCGCATCGACGAGCTGGCCGACATTCTCGATCTCTGCCTGCATGTTCATGGTGATGACGATATCGAATTCGTCCTCCACCGCCGCGACGAAATCCATCACGGTCAGGCTGTCCCACTCAAGGTCGCCGGCAAAGGTGGTGGCCTCGGTCAGGTCGATGCCCTTCTTGTTGAAGGGCGCGATCTGCGCCGCGACGATGTCGAAAATCTGCTGTCTGTCGCTCATCTGGAATCCTTAATCGCGCCTGGCCCGAATGCCAATGGATTGCGGCGGAAAGGCGGCATTTCCGTCGCTTGTAAAGGGCAAAGCGGCCATGCCATAGTTCAGCCCATGGGGAATATGGGCGCAGAGCAGAAACCGGAGGCCAGGCGAACCTTCTCGCCCAATGCGATCCACCTGATCCGCACCGCCCAGCAACTGACACTGCAACTGAGCCAGATGGCCGATCAGAAGGCATCGATCCTGATGGGCGCGACCTTCGTGGTCTTCACCATCTCTGTGGGACAGGCGCGCAGCGGCACTTTCTCGATTCCCCTGATGCTGCTGGCTTTTTTTTCCTTCGTCTCCGCGATGCTCGCGGTGTTCGCGGTGCTGCCGTCGGTATCCGGCAAGCCCAAGGGCAAGGCGAATATCCTGTTCTTCGGGGTCTTCACTCAGCTTGACGAGGATGAATTCGCTGATCGCGTGATCGATGCGCTGGATGATGACGAGAAAATCTATCGGCTGATGCTGCGGGATATCCATCAGAACGGCCAGGTGCTGCAGGCCAAGAAATATCGCTATCTTGGCCTTGCCTATCGGACATTCCTGGTGGGGCTGACGGTGACCTTCCTGAGTTTCATCCTGGTCGTCTATCTCGGCTGGAAGCCGATTTAATCAGGGATTTCGGCCAGCGCCTTCAGATAATTCTCAGCCTCGTTCGCCTTCAGCCGCACCCAGAGCGGCTTGTGGTCGGAAATCTGCCAGGTCCGCCATTCGTCCGCATAATAGGTCGGCAGCTCGTCTGTCTCCACCCCGCGGCCCGCCTTGGTGGCGGCCGCGTGATCCTTGTAGTCGCCGAAATCCTGGGGCCTGAAGATGCTCTCGTAAATCTCGAATATGCCGGCGTTGCGCGCACTCGCGCCGCCGCCGTCAATATAGTCGATCACCGAAGGATCGGCGAGAAAGGCGATCTGATCGTAATATTTGGTGCGGTCGAGATTGCTGGGGGCATCCAGCTTGCGCGGTGTCCTGAAGCCGTGCGCCTTCAACGCCTGCATCGTCTCGTGCTCGGGATGGACGATGTTGAAATCGCCGAGCAGGATCATCGCCCGGCCGCCCTTCTTCGCATTCAGCTTCGCCAGATCCGCCAGATATTTGGCGATCCGGTCGATCTCCTGGATGCGCTCCCGCAGCGCGGAGCCGGACGTTTCGCCATAATAGATATGGACCGTGCAGATATCGAATTTGAACCAGCCCGATTGAAAGCGCGCCATGAATGGCGTGCGGCGGAACTGCTTACCTTTGAACAGCGCCTCTTCGCTGCCGGCGGTCGCACCCGTCACCAGCATGTTGCTGGGCAGCACGATCTCGCCAGCGATCTTCTGAAACCATACCTTGCGCTTGTCGAACGCGTAGAGCAGCCGTTCGCCATTGCCGCCGAGCTTGGCATGGGTGACGTCGGTGGCGATGAAATCCCAGTTTGGGCCCAGGATGTCCATGATCCGGTACCAGTCGTCGAGCTCGTTGACTTCCTGCACCGCGACGAAATCGAAGCGCGAGATGATCTCGGCGATGTAGAAGAAGCTTTCGGGTAGCCTTTTGCCATGGCCCCAGCCATCGACCTTGCCGAGGTCGCGGATATTCCAGGTCGCCAGCAGCAGGTTGCGCTCGCTGTCCTTGTCCGGAATGTCGCGGTCGAGCTGGGCGATCAGTCGCCGGAGATGCGCAACCATCCGCTTTCTGTCGGCGGCGGCAATGCGGGTCTTGAGCAGGCTGTATTGCGGCATGGTCGAACCTCGCCGTGGTCAGGAAGACGGTCAGCTTCCCGCCGGACTCATAGCGCCATGACTTGCGCCGTCCAGCGCCGATGCATCCGATCCGGCGTGATCTCAGCCGAGCCAGCCGGCGCGGCGATACCAGGCGGCGGTCGTCTTCAGGCCGCCGCGCGTGTTGACATGCGGTTCCCAGAGTGTGGCAGGCGGGCGTTTGGACGAATCGACCGTCCAGTCTGGATGGCAGAAATAATCGACCCGGTCGGGCGTCAGCTTTGCGCGTGACCGGCGGAAGAGCTTGTCCAGCCGCGCAGCCGTCTTGAGCAGCGACTTGGGCGTGGCGAAGGTGGTGACGCGCTTGTCGACCGCCCAGCCGATCGCGCGGGCGAAGCCCTCATGCGTCCAACCGTCGGGCGCGCCGTCATCGGCTTCGTAGATCTCGGCGATCGATCCGCGATCCGTGACCAGCGCCAGCAGCAGCCGCGCAAGATCGCTCACTTCGATCACCGAGAGCTTCCCGCCGGGCGGCAGCAGCATCAGCCCGCGCCGCGCCATGCGGAACAAATCGAGCATCTCGGTATCGCCCGGCCCATAGATCGCCGGCGGACGTACCATGGTCCAGTCGAGTCCGCTGGCGGCCAGCGCATCCTCGGCGCGCGCCTTGGACCAGCCATAGTCGGAGAGCTGCGGTTCGCGCGCGGCGAGCGACGAGACATGGATGAAGCGCCGGACGCCCGCCGCCTTTGCGGCATTCGCCACCGCCAGCGTGCCGCCGACATTGCACGCCTCGAACGCCGCGCGGTTGGCGCCGTTCACCATGCCGGCGACATGGATCACCGCATCGGCGCCGTTGACCAGGCTGCCGAGCGCGGCGGGATCGTCGAGCGCGCCGTCGATCCAGGTCACGCCGGTCCGGGGATCCTGAGGCTTGCGGACCAGCGCGCGCACCTGATGACCCTGATCGAGCGCGAGGCGGAGCAGGGTCTTGCCGACGAAGCCGGTCGCGCCGGTGATGGCGAGCACCGTCACAGCAGCACCATGTGATCGCAATGGATCAGTGCCGCGCGGGGTGCATAGCCCAGGATCGCGGCGAGCCGGTCCGAACGCTGGCCGACGATGCGCGCGGCGTCCGCCGCGTCATATTCCGCGAGACCGCGCGCCAGCGCCCGTCCGTCCGGCCCCAGCACGTCGATCACGTCGCCGCGCTGGAACGCGCCCGAAACGCCCGTGGCGCCGGCAGGCAACAGGCTCTTGCCCTTGGCGAGCGCGGCGGCGGCGCCGGCATCCACCTGGACATTGCCCGTCACGCGCAGCCGCCCGGCCAGCCAGGCCTTGCGCGCACGCTTCGCGCGCTCGGGCAGGAAGACGGTGCCATGCCCGGTCTCGACGAAACGCGACAGCGCATGGTCGTGATGGCCGGAGGCGATGGCGAGGGTGGTGCCCGCCGAATTGGCGATCTGCGCCGCCTGCAGCTTCGAGATCATGCCGCCGGATCCCATGCCCGAAGCGGTGCCGCCATCGGCCATCGCGAAGATGGTGACGTCGATCCGCTCGACGCGTTCGACGAAGCGGGCCTCAGGGTCACGCTGGGGATTGGCGGTGTAGAGGCCGTCGATGTCGGACAGCAGCAGCACGCCTTGCGCGCTGGCGGCTTGCCCAACGCGCGCGGCGAGCCTGTCATTGTCGCCAAAGCGGATCTCGGCGGTCGCGACCGAATCATTTTCGTTGATGACGGGAACGACGCGCAGGCTCAGCAGCCGGTCGAGCGTGGCGCTGGCATTGAGATAGCGGCGTCGGTCTTCGAGATCGTCTAGGGTCAGTAGCATCTGCGCGGCGACCAGATCGTGGCTTGCCAGCAGGTCGGACCAGGCCTGGGATAGTGCGATCTGCCCGGTCGCAGCGGCGGCCTGTGCATCCTCCAGGCTGGCGCGGCCACCCTTGGGCAGCTTCAGCCGACGCGCGCCAAGCGCGATCGCGCCCGACGAGACGATGGCAATCTGCTGGCCCGCCGCATGCGCGGCGGCGATGTCGGCGACGAGCGTCGCCAGCCAATCGCGCCGGATGGTTCCGTCCGGTGCGACAAGCAGCGCCGAGCCGACCTTGACGACCAGGCGGGGGCAGGCGGCGGGGGAAAGGGGATTGTCTTCGCGACCGACGTTCAGACCGGCGACCATTCCCCGTCTCCCCCGTCATCCTCGTCATGCGCCGCCGCTTCGGGCGGATTGATCGCCGCGATCAGCCGGTCGAGCACCGCATCCAGTCCTTGTCCGCTCGCGCCGGACATCGGCAAGACCTCCGCGCCGCTTTCCTCCGCCAGTTCTGCGGCAAGTGCTTCGGTCAACTCATCGTCGAGCGTATCGACCTTGTTGAGCGCGATGATCTCGGTCTTGTCGATCAGGCCCGCACCGTAATTCTCCAGTTCGTCACGCACCGTGCGATAGGCGGCGGCCGGATCCGGCCCGTTGGCATCGACGAGATGGAGCAGCACCTGGCAGCGCTCGATATGACCGAGGAAGCGATCACCGATCCCGGCGCCTTCGGCCGCGCCCTCGATCAGCCCAGGAATATCGGCGACGACGAATTCACGGTCCCGATGCCGGACCACGCCCAGTTGCGGGCGCGTGGTGGTGAAGGGATAGTCGCCGACCTTGGCCTTGGTGTTGGTGACGGCGTTGATGAAGGTCGATTTGCCGGCATTGGGCAACCCAACCAGCCCAGCATCGGCAAGCAGCTTCAGCCGCAGCCATACCCACATTTCCTCGCCGGGCCAGCCCGTACCGTGCTGGCGCGGTGCACGATTGGTCGAGGTCTTGTAGCTGGCATTGCCGCGCCCGCCATCTCCACCGCGCAGGAATACGACCTGTTCGCCAGCCTTGGTGAAGTCGGCAAGCACTTCCTCCTTGTCCTCGGACAGGACCTGGGTGCCGATGGGCACGCGGATGACGAGATCCTTGCCGCCGCCGCCGGTGCGGTTGGAGCCCGCGCCACCCTTGCCGCGCGGTGCCCGGAAATGCTGGGTATAGCGGAAGTCGATGAGCGTGTTGAGGCCGGGTACGGCTTCGAACATGATATCGCCACCCTTGCCGCCGTCACCGCCGTCGGGACCGCCATATTCGATATATTTCTCGCGCCGGAAACTGACGGCGCCTGGACCGCCCGTGCCGGAACGAATGAAAATCTTGGCTTGATCGAGAAAATGCATGGCGCGCCTGTTAGACAACACGCACGCATTTTGCACTATTTACTGCGCATCGCGCCTGGAGTTCGTTCGGGAGAGGCAGGTTGGCGGTGCCGGAAAACGCTCTTCCGCGCTTTCCAGAAGAGGTTCGTCAGTCCTCGTGCAGATGTGCGGCCAGCAATGCGCGCGTCGCCAGATCGCGCGCCGCGCCGCGCGGCAGGCCCAGCGCCTTGGCCATGGGCGCGCCGAGCAGCGCGTCGCCCAGCGCCATCAATACCAGGTGCAGCGTTTCTTCCTGCAATGACTGATCCTTGTGCGCGTGATCGCTGGAAATCTTGTCGACCAGCCGCTGGATCGCGTCGAGAATGGGATTGAGCGCATCCTCGTTGCCGGTCAGGATCATCCAGCTCGCGAGCGCTCCCGCGCCATTGCGGTCGAAAGCGTCGAAGGTCATGTCGACCACTTCGCGCGGATCATGGTCTCCGGCACGTGCGCGGAACACCGCGGCGCCGATTTCGGCGGTCACCGATTCGGCCAGCGATTCGATCAGCGCCTTTTGCAGGCCCGCCGCCGAGCCGAAATGATGGAGCAGATTGGCGTGCGTCCGCCCGATCCGGCCGGCCACGGCTTTCAGCGTAACCGCTTGAGGTCCCGCCTCTATCAGCAGGTCACGCGCGGCGTTGAGCGCGGCGGCGCGACTATGCTCTGGGCTCAGTCTCTTCTTCACTATTGACATTTGTGTCAGTAATGTCCAGTTCGATGTCCAAGGAGCTTTGCCATGACCCGCGACAAGACGCCCCCGGACCTGACGATCACACCGCGCGACCGCCGTTTTGGACGCGGCATGACGCAGCAACGGTGGTGGATGCGCGGCGATCCGATTGCAACGGCTTTCTACAACGCGCTTTCGGTCACCTTTCCGCGCGGCGAGGCGTTTTTCGTCGAGAGCGTGCGCGCCTTTCGCGACGGCGTGCCCCCCAAGCTGGAGCGTGAGATCAACGCCTTCATCAAGCAGGAGGTGATGCACAGCCGCGAGCATGTGTCGTTCAACAAGCGTGTCGTCGATGCCGGCTATGATATCGCGCATCTCGAGGATGTCGTCGCCCAGTCGCTGGAACTCACCAAGGATCGGCCGCAGATCCTGAATCTCGCGGTCACCATGGCGCTTGAACATTATACCGCGATCATGGCGCAGAAGATGCTCAAGGAGCCCGGCTATTGGGAGGGCGCGGATCCCGAACTGGTCGCGATGTGGAAATGGCACGCGATCGAGGAGATCGAGCACAAGGGCGTCGCCTATGACACCTGGCTGCATGCCACGCGCGACTGGTCGCGCTGGAAGCGCTGGAAGGTCAAGACCATCATGATGCTGCTGGTCAGCAAGGAATTCTGGAAGAAGCGCTTCCAGGGCATGCTTTACCTGCTCAAGCAGGACGGCATCGAGGGACCGCGCGCCGCGATGCGCATCCTCTGGCTGTGGTTCGGCAGCCCCGGCGTCGTCCGCAAGCTGGTCCCGTCCTGGTCGGCATTCTTCCTGCCGGGTTTCCACCCCTGGAACCATGACGATCGTTCGCTGATCGCACTCGCGGACAGCGACTATCCCGATGCGGTGATCCCCAAGGGCGCTGCGGCTGCCTGATCAGCAGGCGAACCCAAACCCGCTCATCCTGAGTAGAGACTGAGCTTGGCGAAGGCTCGTATCGAAGGACGCACGATACATGGTGCGTCCTTCGATACGCCGTTTCGGCTTCGCTCAACGGCTACTCAGGATGAGTGGCGTTGTAGGGGCTCTTCTTGCCATTCCCCTCAAAGCGGCGCGCATTGCGCCTCCAGCCAGGCCTTTGCTTCACCGTCGAGCTGCGGGCCGACCACGGCCAGCACCTTGGCATGATAGTCATCCACCCATTGCCGTTCGGCGGGCGAGAGCATTTCGACATCGATCAGCCGCCGTTCGATCGGCGCGAAGGTCAGCGTCTCGAACCCGAGCACCGGCTTTTCGGCGCCGGGTACGTCGCGATTCTCGACCAGCACCAGATTTTCGATACGAATGCCGTATTCGCCGGTCTTGTAATAGCCGGGCTCGTTGGACAGGATCATGCCCGCGCGCAGCGGCTCGTCGGTTCCGGCCTGGCCGCCTGCCGACATGGCGATGCGCTGCGGCCCTTCATGCACGCCCAGGAAGCTGCCGACGCCATGGCCGGTGCCGTGCGCGTAATCGAGCCCTGCCGCCCAGAGATATTGTCGCGCCAGCGTGTCGAGCTGACCGCCGCGCGTGCCCTGCGGAAAGACCGCCGTCGCCAGCGCGATATGTCCCTTGAGCACGCGCGTGAAACGGTCGCGCATCTCGGCGGTCGGCGTGCCGATCGCGATGGTGCGCGTCACATCCGTGGTGCCGTCACGATACTGGGCGCCTGAATCGACCAGATAGAGCGAGTCGATTTCGATGGGGCGGTTGGTTTCCTCGCTCACCCGGTAATGGACGACCGCGCCGTTGGGGCCGGCGCCCGAAATCGTGTCGAAGGAAAGATCCTCCAGTTTGCCGGTCTCCTGGCGGAATGCTTCCAGCCTGTCGGATGCAGACAATTCGGTCAGCCCGCCCTTGGGCGCTTCCACTGAGATCCAGTGGAGGAAGCGGCTGAGCGCAGCGCCGTCGCGCGCCTGCGCGGCGCGCTGGCCGGCGATTTCGACCTCGTTCTTGATCGCCTTCGCCAGCACGGTCGGTTCGCGCAGCGCGACGATGTCGGCGCCGGCGCGATCGAGGCCGGTGAAGATCGCGGCGACGGCACGTTCGGGATCGACCACCACTTTCTTGCCGGCAAGCGTCGCGAAATCGCTGGCGAACGCCTCGCGGTGGTGCACGCGCACCGCATTGCCCAGATGCTGGGCGACATCATCGGCCATTTTCTCGGGCGCGACGTAGAGATCGGCGGTCGCGTCGCCGTGCACGACCGCATAGGCGAGTGCGACGGGCGTACGGCTCACATCCTTGCCGCGGATGTTGAAGGTCCAGGCGATCGAATCGAGCGCCGACAGGATGACGGCGTCGGCCTTGTGCGCATGCAGCCAGTCCGCGATTTCCTGGCGTTTTTCGCCGGCGCCCTTGCCCGTCAGGTCCTGTGGGTGGACGATCAGCCTGGCTTGGCTGGGTTCCGGCCGGTCCGGCCACACCGCGTCGACGGGGTTGGTATCGACCGGCACCAGGGTCGCGCCCTTTTCGGCGAGTGCGGCGGCGGCGTGTTCGGCCCAGGCGCGGGTGTGCAGCCAGGCGTCGTAACCGATCCGCGCGCCCTTGGCGGCATGTTCGCCCAGCCACTGGGCGACGCTGGTTTGCGGCACGCCGACATATTGCCAGTGATTGCCGTCGACCTGCTCGCGCACCTGCAGCGTATAGCGGCCGTCGACGAAGATCGCGGCCTCCTCCGGCAGCACTACGGCCGATCCGGCCGATCCCTGGAAACCCGTCAGCCAGGCGAGGCGCTGCGCATAATCGCCGACATATTCGCTCATATGTTCGTCGGAGATGGGAACGACGAAGCCGTCGAGCCGGTCGCGCTTCAATTGCTCGCGCAGCGCCTGAAGACGTGCTTCGTGGGTGGACATGCGGTGATCCTTGATTTCTAGTGATGGGCCTCAACATAGGGCGCTGGCGACCGCCTTGCCACCCGCCGCAACGGGAAATACCGACCATGCGCCTGGCATTCGCCGCCACTCTGTCGATCGCGCTCGCCGCACCCGTTCAAGCCCAGAAAGATATCATGACCGATCCGATCAAGCCCCCCGTCGCCGAGCAGCGGCCGCACAGCTACACCCGTCACGGCGTCACCATTCAGGATCCTTATTTCTGGCTGAAGGATCCGGGCTATCCCGAAGTGAACGACGCCGACGTGCTCGACTATGTGAAGGCGGAGAACGCCTATTTCGAAGAACAGATGAAGCCGCGCGCGGCACTGGTCGAGACGATCTTCCAGGAGATGAAGGGGCGCATCAAGGAGGATGATTCGTCGGTTCCGCAGAAGGACGGCGACTGGCTCTATTGGCTCGCCTACCAGACCGGCGCGCAATACCCTGTCCATTATCGCCGGCCGGTCGCCGGCGGCGCGGACGAGATATTGTTCGACGAACCCAGGGAAGCCGAGGGCAAGGAGTATTTCCGCCTTGGCATCCTTGAAGTGAGCCCGGACGGCCGGCTGATGGCCTATGGCGCCGACGACAACGGATCCGAACGCTACACGCTGCGCATCCGCGAGATCGCGACCGGACGCGAGCTGGAGACGATCAGCACGCAGGTGAATGGCGACGTCGCCTGGGCAGCGGATTCGAAGAGCCTGGTCTATACCGAGGTCAACGAGCAGTGGCGCGCCTATAAGGCATTGCATCATGTGCTCGGCGCCGATCCGAAGACCGACACGGTCCTTTACGAGGAACAGGATATTGGCTTCCAGGTCGGCATCGACGAGACGCAGGACCGCCAATGGATCGTTCTCGCGACCGGTGACAACCAGACCAGCGAAGTGCGGCTGCTGCCCGCGTCGAACCCGCTCGCCGAAGCAATCCTGGTTTCGCCGCGCAAGGTGAAGCACGAATATTCGGTGGATTCGGCGCATGGCAAGCTGTGGATCCTGACCAATGATGACCATGTGAATTTCCGCCTGGCGGAGGCCGATCCCAAGGATCCGGGCAATTGGAAGACGGTGATCGCTGGATCGGACCGCGTCTATCTGACCGGTTTCGCATCCTTCGCGAAGCATCTCGTCATTTCCGAGCGGGTCGACGGGCTCGATCAGGTAGTGCTCAGGACCTATGACGGCAAGGAAAGCCGGGTTCCGTTCAAGGAGGCGAGCTATTCGGCGGGGCTGTCGAGCAATCCCGAATATGATCCCGACGTCTATCGCCTGTCCTATTCCTCGATGGTGACGCCGCGCACCACCTATGAATATGATCCCGCGACCGGCGGGCTCACGACGCTGAAGGTGCAGGAAATCCCGTCGGGCTATGATCCCAGCCAGTACGAGACCGAACGGTTGATGGTGACCGCGCGCGACGGCGCCAGGGTGCCGGTCTCGGTCGTCTACAAGAAGGGCTTCCGCAAGGACGGCAACGGCAAGCTCTTCCTCTATGCTTATGGCGCGTACGGCTATGCCATCCCGCCCAGCTTCTCGACCGGCCGGCTCTCGTTGCTTGATCGTGGCTATGCCTTCGCTATCGCGCATATCCGTGGCGGCGACGATCTCGGCTATAACTGGTATCTTCAGGGCAAGGCGGAGGCGCGCTGGAACACCTTCCACGATTTCGTCGATGTGGCGAAGGGGCTAATTGCCGCCGATTTCACCAAGGCGGGCAATATCGCTATCAATGGCGGATCGGCGGGCGGCGAGCTGATGGGCGTCGTCGCCAATACCGATCCCGATCTGTGGGGGGCGGTGGTGGCGGACGTGCCTTTCGTCGACGTGCTCAGCACCATGCTCGACGACAGCCTGCCGCTGACCCCCGGCGAATGGCCCGAATGGGGCAATCCGATCACCGACAGAAAGGCGTTCGAGCTGATCCGCAGCTACAGCCCCTACGACAATGTCACCGCCAAAGCCTATCCACCGCTGCTGATCACGGGCGGGCTCAACGATCCGCGCGTGACCTATTGGGAACCCGCGAAATGGACGGCGAGGCTGCGCGCAACCAAGACCGACAAGAACGTGCTGCTGCTCAAGACCAATATGGGTGCGGGCCATGGCGGCAAGTCCGGCCGGTTCGACAGTCTCCGTGAGGATGCGGAGACCTATGCCTTCGTGCTCTGGCAACTCGGCGACGTGGAATAGGGAGCGCAGCCATGGGGTTTTCGTGGTCGGTCACCGCCTCCGCCGACGACATCGACGAGCTAGGCCATGTCAACAATGCGGTCTGGGTCCGCTGGATCCAGGACATCGCGACCGCGCATTGGCGTTATGCGGCGGCCGACGAGCATGTCGACGCGTATGTCTGGGTCGTCGTGCGCCACGAAATCGACTATATTGGCAATGTCGTGTCGGGCGAGACGGTCACTGCGCGAACCTGGGTGCCGGAATGGCCGCGCGGCGCGCGCTTCGATCGGATGATCGAGTTCACCGGGCCCGATGGCAAGGCCAAGGTCCGCGCGAAGACGACCTGGGCCATGATCGACAAGGCGACGGGCCGGATCGGCCGCGTTCCGCGCGATGTCGCCGCCAATTTCATCGAGGGGGGAGAGGAGGAGAAGCCATGATCATCGTCACCGGCGCCATCCACACCCAGGCTGCAACGCATGGGCCCATGCTTGCCGCCTGCCTCGAACATTGCCGGCGTTCCCGGTCCGAGCCGGGCTGCATCGCCCACAATGTCCATGTCGATTGCGAGGATCCGTGCCGGCTGGTGTTCGTCGAGTTCTGGGACGACGAAGCGGCGCTTCGCGCGCATTTCCAGGTTCCCGAATCGCGCGCCTTCGCGGCCTATGCCCGCGCCAATGCGTCGGAGCCGCCTGAGATCGTGATCCATCGGGCGGAGACTGTACTGTTTTGAGGCTCGCGAAGTAATGTCAGTCCGGCGAAAGCCGGAATGACGCGGTGCCAGGCATTCAGGCGTCCAGCGCCTCGAAAATCGCGTTGATCGAATCCGGCGAGGTCGTGAAGCCCAGATGGCCGCATTCCACCTGCCAAGCGCGATCGCTTTCGTGCGGCAGCCCGCGGCTGCACAGCGGCGATACAATGCCATCATTCTCCGACCATAAGGCATAGGTCGGCACCGGCGGTTTCTCGGTGAGATTAACGGCGAGCGGCCCCTGATCGACCGGATGCCGGTTGATCAGTTCGTAGAGCCGCCAGGCGTGGTTGGCGCGCAGATCCCCCGAAAAAGGGCTTCCCATCGTGATCACCCGATCGATGCGGTCGGGCGCGTGCTTGGCATATTCGCGTGCGATCAGGCCGCCCAGGCTCCAGCCGATCAGGGCCACGGGTCCACCGCATTCGCGCTGGATATAGTCGAGCCGGCGGTCGAGCCGTTCGAGGATATCGGCCTTCACGCCGAAATTGCGGCCTTCGCCCCAGCCATAGGTCCTGAAATTCGCGGCCTTCAGCGTCCGGCGCAACATCACCGTCGATCCATCGGCGGCCAGGAAGCCTGGGATCACCATCACCGGGCGGCCATCGCCGTCGTGGTCGGTCGCCATCGCCGGGCCGTAGCGCCAGCCGCGGCGGATCTCGTTCAGCACGCGCATTTCGCCAAGCAGCTTGGCGAAGGGCGGCGGCGAAGCCGCAAGAGAGGGCGAAAGTCCATCCATGACAGTTTTATGACCGAAAAAACTTTCCAAATCGAGTCACGGTTCCGTCACATGAAGGAAATCAATCTGTGACGAAGCTGCCGCCGGCCGATGCTGGCGCCGCTGCGCCGGGCCGTTGATCGCCGCGATCGGGCCAATCCGTCGGAAAACCGGTTCCATCCTTTCGACAGGTTATTCTAGGATGGGGGCATGAAACTGTTCTTCGATCCGCGCGAACTCGATCACGCGCCCGAGCAGGAGCTGCACAATGGCGGCTTCGTTCCCTATGCCGAGCATCCGGGCCGCGCCCGCGACATGCTGGGCGCGCTGGCCGGCACCGTGGCGCCGGCGGATCGTGGCGAGGCGCCGATCCTGCGCGTGCACGACGCCGCCTATATCGATTTCCTGAAGAACGCCCATGCGCGCTGGATCGCGGCGGGGCGTAACGGCGACGCGGTGGGCTATACTTGGCCGATCGCGCGCCGACGCCCGTTGAATCTGGAACGGATCGACGCGCAGCTCGGTCTGTTCAGCTTCGATGCGTCCACCCCGATCACCGCCGATACCTGGGACAGCGTCTATTGGGGCGCGCAGTCGGCACTGGCGGCGACGCATGAGGTACTGGACGGCGCATCGATCGCCTTTGCGCTGTGCCGACCGCCGGGGCACCATGCCGGCGCCGACTATCTGGGCGGCTATTGCTATATCAACAATGTGGCGGTCGCCGCGCAGGCGGCACGCGATGCGGGCGTCGCGAAGGTGGCGATCCTCGACATCGACTATCATCACGGCAATGGCACCCAGGACATCTTCTACGATCGCGGCGATGTGCTGTTCATTTCGATCCATGCCGATCCGGTGACCGATTATCCGTTCTACTGGGGCCATGCCGACGAGCGCGGCGAAGGGGCGGGGGAGGGCGCGACGCTCAACCTGCCGCTGCCGCGCGGCACGACGCTGGCGGAATATGAGCCTGCGCTGGAGACCGCGATGGAAGCGATCGCGGCGTTCGGCCCCGATCTGCTGCTGGTCTCGTTCGGTGCGGATACTTTCGAGGAGGATCCGATCTCTCAGTTCAAGCTGAAGACCGAGGATTATCCGGCGCTCGCACGGCGCATCGCCGCGTCCGGACTGCCCCTGGTGGTGGTGATGGAGGGCGGCTACGCCACCGATGCGCTCGGGCGCAATGTCGCGAGTTTCCTCAGCGGGTTTTGATACAAAAAGCCCCTCCCCTTTAGGGGAGGGGTTTGGGGGTGGGGGAGTCTTTCGCTTCGCGAGCGCTGCCTGACGGCAGCGCACCCACCCCGAACCCCTCCCTTGAAAGGGAGGGGCTTTATGATCGTTACAGCTTCGACGTCAGTTCCGGGACGACCTTGAACAGGTCGCCGACCAGGCCGATGTCCGCCACCTGGAAGATGGGGGCGTCCTCGTCCTTGTTGATCGCGATGATCGTCTTGGAGTCCTTCATGCCGGCCAGGTGCTGGATCGCGCCCGAGATGCCGATCGCGATATAGACTTCCGGCGCCACGATCTTGCCGGTCTGGCCGACCTGATAATCGTTGGGCACATAGCCTGCATCGACCGCGGCGCGGCTCGCGCCGACGCCCGCACCCAGCTTGTCGGCCAGGGGTTCGATGATCGTGTGGAAGTTCTCGCTGTTCTGGAGCGCGCGACCGCCGGAGACGATGATCTTCGCGCTGGTCAGTTCCGGACGCTCGCTCTTCGCGATCTCGGCACCGACGAAGCTCGACAGGCCTGCATCGCCCTTGCCGGAGACGGCCTCGACCGAAGCCGAGCCGCCGTCCTTGGCGGCTTTCTCGAATGCGGTGCCGCGCACGGTGATCACCTTCTTCGCGTCCGACGACTGGACGGTCGCGATCGCGTTGCCCGCATAGATCGGGCGGGTGAAGGTGTCGGCGCTCTCGACCGACAGGATCTCCGAGATCTGCGCGACGTCGAGCAGCGCGGCGACGCGCGGCGCGATGTTCTTCGCCGACGAGGTGGCGGGGGCGACGAACGCGTCATGGCCAGCCATCAGTTCGACGACCAGCGGCGCGACATTCTCGGCCAGCGCATGCTCATAGGCCGCATCGTCGGCCAGCAGCACCTTGGAGACGCCCGCGATCTTCGCGGCGGCATCGGCGACGCCCTGCGCGCCCTTGCCGGCGACGAGCGCCACGACATCGCCGAGCTTCGCACCGGCGGTGACGGCCGCGAGCGTCGCGTCCTTCAGTTCCTTGTTGTCGTGTTCGACCCAAACGAGAACGCTCATGCCGCCACTCCCATCGCCTTCAGCTTCGCCACCAGTTCATCGACATCGGCAACCTTGATGCCGGCGCTGCGCACCGGCGGCTCGGAAACCTTCATCGTCTTGAGACGCGGGCTGACATCGACGCCGTAATCGGCGGGCGTCTTCTGCGCGAGCGGCTTGGACTTCGCCTTCATGATATTGGGCAGCGAAGCATAGCGCGGCTCGTTGAGGCGAAGATCGGTGGTGACGATCGCCGGCACCTTGAGCGACACGGTCTCGAGACCGCCATCGACTTCGCGGGTGACGGCGACGCTGTCGCCCGAAACCTCGACCTTCGACGCGAAGGTGCCCTGGCCCCAGCCCAGCAAGGCCGCCAGCATCTGGCCGGTCTGGTTGCTGTCGTCATCGATCGCCTGCTTGCCCAGGATCACCAGGCCCGGCTGTTCCTCGTCGGCCACGGCCTTGAGCAGCTTGGCGACGCCGAGCGGCTCCACCTCGCCCTCGGCGGTGATCAGGATCGCGCGGTCGGCGCCCATCGCCAGCGCGGTGCGCAGCGTTTCCTGCGCCTTCGCCTCGCCGATCGAGACCGCCACGATTTCCGTGACCGCGCCCTTTTCCTTCAGGCGGATCGCTTCCTCGACCGCGATCTCGTCGAACGGGTTCATCGACATCTTGACGTTCGCCAGGTCGACACCCGTGCCGTCCGCCTTCACGCGGGGCTTTACGTTATAGTCAAGCACGCGCTTGACCGGGACCAGAACCTTCATTCTTTCCTCCTATTACCGCACCTTCCCTGGGGAGGGCGCTCAGGCGGCTTCCTTCACCTGCGCGACGATCTTCTTCGCGGCGTCGCCAAGATCGTTGGCGGGCACGATCGGCAGGCCCGATTCGGCCAGGATCTTCTTGCCTTCTTCCACATTCGTGCCCTCGAGCCGCACGACGAGCGGCACGCCGAGATTCACTTCCTTCGCCGCGGCGACGATGCCGTCCGCGATGATGTCGCAGCGCATGATGCCGCCGAAGATGTTGACGAGAATGCCCTTCACCGCCGGATCGCTCAGGATGATCTTGAACGCCGCGGTCACCTTCTCCTTGTTGGCGCCGCCGCCGACATCGAGGAAGTTGGCCGGGAACATGCCGTTGAGCTTGATGATGTCCATCGTCGCCATGGCCAGGCCGGCGCCGTTGACCATGCAGCCGATATCGCCGTCGAGCTTGATATAGGCGAGGTCGTACTTCGACGCTTCCAGCTCCATCGGATCTTCTTCGGTCTCGTCGCGGAGTTCCAGCAGATCCTTGTGGCGGAACATCGCGTTCGAATCGAAGCCGACCTTGGCGTCGAGGACCATCAGCTTGTTGTCGCCGGTGATTGCGAGCGGATTGATCTCGATCTGCGAAGCGTCGGTGCCGAGGAACGCGTCATACAGCTTCGCCGCGACATTCTGCGCCTGCTTGGCGAGGTCGCCCGACAGTTCGAGCGCCTTGGCGACGGCGCGGCCGTGATGCGGCATGAAGCCGGTCGCGGGATCCACGGCGAAGGTGTGGATCTTCTCGGGCGTATCATGGGCGACGGTTTCGATGTCCATGCCGCCTTCGGTCGAAACGACGAAAGCCACGCGGCCGGTCGCGCGATCGACGAGCAGCGCGAGGTAGAATTCCTTCTCGATGTCGACGCCGTCGGTCACGTACAGGCGGTTGACCTGCTTGCCGGCTTCGCCGGTCTGGATCGTCACCAGCGTGTTGCCGAGCATGTCGGCGGCATGCGCCTTCACTTCGTCGAGCGTCTTGGCCAGGCGGACACCGCCCTTGGCATCGGGGCCAAGTTCCTTGAACTTGCCCTTGCCGCGACCGCCCGCATGGATCTGCGCCTTCACGACATAGAGGGGGCCGGGCAGCTTGCCGGCGGCTGCGACGGCTTCTTCGACGGTGAGGGCGGCGTGGCCGGCGGGAACGGGCACGCCAAACTTCGCCAGCAGTTCCTTGGCCTGATATTCGTGGATGTTCATGAGGGCGCTCGTGCCTTTCCGCAGTGCAAAATGGGGAGTCGCAGCGGCCTTAAGCATGGATCGGCGGCGATTGCCACCCCAGTTTGGCATGCTGTTCGCACCGTCATAGCCCGAGTGCGCAGGCGCCAGCCGCCTTGCTGGTCTCCGACAGGATTTCGGGATCGCGCAACGCGCGCACCTTGTGGAGGAAATCCGCTACGGAAAGCTCGCGCGCCTGCGCGCCCTGCAGGCTGCCGAGCGATTGCAGGCGGCGAAGCTGCACGATCGAGAGTTCGTTGATCATGCGATCCGCCATGCACCCCGCCATCCGCTCCGAAAGGCCGGCATCCATCAATCCGGTGCGCAACCGGATCTCCGGAGTCGCGCAGCCGGCAAGCGTCAACAGGGGAAGGAGGATCAGATATTTCGTCATCGGTGGTCCATCTGATGGTGCGCATGGACGAGATCAATTCGCCCGGGGCTCGCATTGGCGGAGGTACGGCTGGCAGTCACCCATCAAGATGAGAGGTCCCGGCCGCATTCAAGGCTGGCGCCTATATCGCCGCCAGCGCCTGATCGAAATCGGCGATCAGATCGTCGGCATCCTCCACGCCGATCGATATGCGCACCATATTGTCGCCGATACCCAGTGCGCGTTTGCGTTCGTCGGGCACCGAAAGATGCGTCATCGCGGCGGGATGGCTGGCGAGCGTCTCCGTCCCGCCCAGGCTGACCGCCAGCTTCGCGATCTTCAGGGCGTCTAGGAAGCGGAAAGCCTCTGCCTCTCCGCCCTTCAGGTAGAGCGAGAAGGTCGATCCCGCGCCGGTGCAATGGCGCTTGTAGATGTCGGCCTGACGCTCGGTTTCAGGAAAGCCGAGATAGACTACCTTCTCCACCTTGGGCTGGTCGCGCAACCAGGTGCAGATCTTCTCGGCATTCTCGCCCGCGCGGCTCATCCGCAATTCCAGCGTCTCCAGGCTGCGCAGCAGCATCCAGGCGCTGTTGGGATCGAGGATGGTTCCGATCGTGTTCCGCATCATGCGCACCTGATTCATCTGCGCCAGCGAACCGAGCGCGCCGCCCGCGACGAGATCGCTGTGCCCGCCGGCATATTTGGTCAGCGAATAGACGACGATATCGGCGCCATGGCCGAGCGGGTGGTGCCAGAGCGGGCCCAGGAAAGTGTTGTCGATCACGATCGGCGGCTTTTCCTCGCCGAGCAGCCTGTCTCGCACGCTGGCTACCGCCTGGACGTCGACCAGCACATTGGTGGGATTGGCCGGGCTTTCGAGATAGATCATCGCGACGCGGCCCTGCGTCCCGGCCTGTTCGACCACGGCTGCGATTTCGGCCTCGGTGGCGCCCGCCGGAAAATCGAGCCAGGTGACGCCGAACTTTCCGAGAATACGACCGATCAGTGTCTCGGTCGCGGCATAGAGCGGCGCCGAATGGACGATAACGTCGCCCGGCTGGACGAAGGTGAGCAGCACCGTCGCGATCGCCGACATGCCGGATGAGAAGAGGAGCGCGTCCTCCGCATCCTCCCACACGCCCAGCCGATCCTCGGCGATCTCCTGGTTGGGGCCGTTGAAGCGCGAATAGACCAGCCCTTCGGCGCCCCCCGGCCGCTTGCCGGTGACTCCCTCGAAATGGCACTTGCCCGCCGCCGCGCTTTCGAACACGAAGGTCGAGGTCAGGAAGATCGGCGGCTTGAGCGAGCCTTCGGAGAGCGCCGGATCGAAGCCATGCCCCATCATCAAGGTGGAGGGCTTGAGCTTGCGGTTGCCGATGGCGAGCACGCCGGGCTTTGGCCGCCGGCGCGGGGTGGTGCCGGTCAGATCGGATTCGTCGGGCTTTCTGGGCATGTCGAGCGCCTTTGCTGATCGATGTACCAGCCTAACGCGAAACTTGCCCCGATAGTAGCATTCAGCCCGGCAGGCCGATCAATGAAATCTCGCGCCCATAGCCCGGTTCGCCGCGATGACAGGCCCGCCGATAGCTGAAGAAGCGATCCTCGTCGGCATAGGTATCGAGCCCCAGCGCCTCGATGCGGCGTACCCCCGTCGCCGCCAGCCGGGCGGTGACATAGGCTTCCATATCGAACTGGAGATGACCGGGCCGGCCGGCGGAGAAGAAGCGCTCGTTGTCGGGATCGGCGGCCTCGAATGTCCGCCCGAAATCCTCGCTCACTTCATAGGACGCGCGCGCGATGCACGGGCCGATCGCCGCGGCGATCCGGCCGCGATCGGCGCCCAGTGCCTCCATCGCGTCGAGCGTCGCGTCGGTCACCCCGCCGAGGGCGCCCTTCCAGCCCGCATGCGCCGCGCCGACCACGCCCGCCTGGGTGTCCGCGAACAGCACCGGCGTGCAGTCCGCCGTCAGGATGCCGAGCAGCAGGCCGGGGCGGTCGGTGACCAGCGCATCGGCCTGGGGCCGGGCGTCGTCGGGATAGGGCGCTGTGACGGGCAGGGCGATCGCGCTGTGGATCTGATGCAGCGTCGCCAGCGCCGCGCCCGGCATGACAGCGGCCACCGCGCGTCGGCGATTCTCGGCGATGGCCTCTCGATCGTCGTCGCTGCCGAGGCCGACATTGAGCCCGGCATGGATGCCCGTCGACACACCGCCGCGCCGGCCGAGAAAGCCATGGGGGACGGAAATGCTGGCGGCTCGGATGACTTCGACTTCGGTCACATTCACTCCTGTCGCTCCAGCGAAAGCTGAAGCCCAAACAATCTTGTCCACTGCAACGCGGCAGCCGGCGTCGCATGAACTCCAGCGTGCGCCGCAGCGGCGAGGATGAGCAAGGTTCAGCTGAATCCTTCCGGATCCGGCCAGTCGGGCGCGACCAGCGCCAGCACCTTGAACAGGGTTCCCATCTGGTCCGGTCCGGCCAGCCGATCCTTCGCCAGCGCGATCTCGGCCGCGCTGGCCGGTTGCGCGGCCGCAAGCGCCGAGGCGCGGGCGGAGAGGCCGAGCCGTTCGAGCCATTCGCCTTGCCCGGCCGGGCCAGTCACTTTCAATCCGGTTGCGCGCCCTTCACGCGCCAGCGCGGTGAAATCGACATGCGCGGTCAGATCGCGTTCGCCGGGATCGGCGAAGGGGTCGGCATGGTCATGACGGTGCACCGCCTGCAGCGTATCGCCGGCGGCCGGCCCCTGATGGCCGTAATCGATGACGATCGCGGCACCGCCCTGATCTGCGATCCGTGCCGAAAGTTCGGCGCAGATCGCGCGGGCGGCCGGGCAGCTTTCGACGATCGTGTCCATGGCGGCGCCGACCAGCGTTTCGGGTAGCAGCGAATCCGGCACCGCGTCGCCAAGGGCGGGCGCGAATGCACCATCGGCGAACGCAACCGTGCGCTCGCGCCAGCCGGTGCCGCTCGCGACGAGCTGGCGAACGGGCAGGGCATCGAAAAACTCGTTGGCGACGACGAACAGCGGGCCATCGCCCGGCAGCGTCGCGACACTGTCGTGCCATTTCGCCTGCGGCACGCGCGTCGCCTGAGCCTCGCGGAGCACCGGGCTGGTTTCGACGAAATGGACAGGCGGCTCCAGCCCGACCGATCGCATCGCGCGCAACGCGTCGGCCGCCAGGGTGCCGCGGCCCGGCCCCAGCTCGACATAATGGACATCGCCCGGCGATCCCGCGCGCATCCAGAGATCGGCAAGCCACAGACCGATCAGCTCGCCGAACATCTGGCTGATCTCGGGCGCGGTGACGAAATCGCCCGCCGTGCCAAACGGGTCACGCGTGGCGTAATAATGCGCGTTCGCTTCCGCCATGAACTGCGCGACGGGGATCGGCCCGGCCCGCTCGATCTCGCGGACGAGCTTGGCGGCGAGGGGAGACGTCACGCGACGCTCTGGGTGCCCGCCGTCGCCTCCACCCGCAGGCGACGGCGCTTGGCGGTCGCGATCAGATAGATGCCGCCCACGATCATCGGCACCGTCAGCCACTGGCCCATGCTCATGCCGGTTTCCTGCGCGAACTGCATGAGCTGGCGATCGGGCTCGCGGAAGAACTCGACGAAGAAGCGCGACAGGCCGTAGCCGAGCAGGAAGATGCCGACGAGCTTGCCGGGATCGTAGCGCGCCTTGGTCTTCCAGAAGAAGAACCACAGCACCAGGCCGAGCACCACGCCCTCCAGCCCCGCTTCATAGAGCTGACTGGGATGGCGGGGTTCGCCGGTGACGAGGATGCCGTTGACCATTTCGGGAAAGCGGATGGCCCAGGGCACATCGGTTTCGCGGCCCCACAATTCGCCGTTCACGAAATTGGCGAGCCGCCCGAAAAACAGGCCGAACGGCACGCAGCAGGCGACGAAATCATGGACGCGCAGCCATTGCAGCTTCTCCTTGCGCGCCATCAGGATGATGCCGAGCGAAACGCCGAGCGCACCACCATGGAACGACATGCCGCCTTCCCATAATTTGAAGATGTCCAGCGGATGCGCGAGGATGGATGGCTGGTAAAAGGCGATATAGGCAGCCCTTCCGCCCAGGATGATGCCCAATGTCGCGTAGAAGACGAGGTCGTCGGCATGGCGCCGCGCCATCGGCGAACCGGGCTGCGCGATCAGCTTCAGCAGGTACCACCAGCCGATGATGATTCCCGCCAGATAGGCGAGCGAGTACCAGCGAATCTGGAAAAATCCCAGATCGAGGGCCACCGGATGGAGGCCGAGCGACTCGAAAGTCACGTATGACGTAGCGGCAGCCGAAAGCGCGAGGAACAAACTCTTTACCCCCGATGATTTGCGCCTTCATATAGGCGGCAAGACACAAGACCAAGAGGAGAGAGTTGATGCCGTCTGCGCTCGATCTGCGCATCAGGGCAGCCTTGGACAGGCTGGTGTCAGATGGTGCGCCCTTCGCGCTGACCGGGATAGAGCGTTTCGGCCGCACCCTGCCGGTGATCGCGGCGGCGCCGCCGACGCTGGCGCATTATTTCGCTTATTTCTGCGCCCAGCATGGCGACACCCCATTCCTGGTCGCGGGCGACGAACGGTTGAGCTTCGCCCAGACCTATGCCGCCGCGCGCAAGGTGGCGGCCGGGCTCGTCGAGGGCCATGGCGTCAGGCGCGGCGACCGGGTGGGTATCGCGATGCGCAATGCCCCCGCCTGGATCGTCACCTATATGGGTGTGCTGATGGCTGGCGGCGTCGCGACCCTGCTCAACGGCTGGTGGCAGGGCAACGAGCTGTGCGACGGCATCGCCGATACCGGCACGTCGCTGGTCATCGCGGACGAACCTCGCGCGCTGCGTATTGCCGAATGTGGCGGGCATGGTGCCGAACTGGTGACGCTGGATATGTCGGCGCCCGTCGATGATGCTGTTGCGCCCCTGCTGGCGCGGGGCGGTGGCGCGGAAACCGCCTTGCCCGAGCTGACGGGCGACGATCTGGCGACGATTCTCTTCACCTCCGGATCGACCGGCCTGTCCAAGGGCGCCTTTTCCGATCATCGCGGCGTAGTGCAGGGGGTGTTCAACTATCTCGTCAATGCGCTCGCGATGCTCGACATCCAGACGCAGGACGGCGTCCAGTCGACGCTTCAACCGGCGGCATTGCTAAACGTGCCGTTGTTCCATGTGACCGCTGAGATCCCGCTGATGCTGCAGAGCTTCGCCATGGGGCGCAAGCTGGTGCTGATGCCCAAATGGGATGCCGAAGAGGCGATGCGGCTGATGCAGGACGAGAAATGCACCTATTTCGTCGGTGTGCCGCTGATGAGCTATGAGATCATGACGCATCCCAATCGCGGCAAATACGATCTTTCCACCGTACAGGCCTATGCCGCCGGCGGCGCGGCGCGGCCGCCCGAGCATGTGCGGCGGCTGGAGGACGAGATGGGCGGCGGGCATCCTCTGCTCGGCTACGGTCTCACCGAGACCAACGCGGTGGGTTGCGGCAATATCGGCGAGAATTATCTCTCCAAACCCGCAAGCACCGGCCCGGCATCGCCGCCGCTGGTGGATCTCGCCATTCTCGACGATGACGGCAATGCGCTGCCTCAGGGCGAGCGCGGCGAGATATCGATCCGCAGCATCTGCAATTTCCTGGGCTATTGGAACAATGAGGAGGCGACACGCGCCGCCGTCACCCCGGATGGTTATTTCCGCAGCGGCGATATCGGCTATCTCGACGAGGACGGCTATGTCTTCATTGTCGACCGCAAGAAGGACATCATCATCCGTGGCGGCGAGAACATCTCGTGCCAGGAAGTGGAAGCCGCGCTCTACGAGCATGAGGCGGTGGCCGAGGCGGCGGTGTTCGGCCTGGCCGACGATCGCTTCGGCGAAGTGCCGGGCGCGGTGGTTCATCTCCGGGGCGGGGCCACGCTCGACGCGGAGGGACTGCTTGCTTTCCTCCGTCCGCGTCTCGCGGCGTTCAAGCTGCCCGCCCGCATCTGGTTCTCGGCAGAGGCATTGCCCCGCCTGGGTACCGAGAAGATCGACAAGGTGGGGCTGCGCGCGAAATATCGGGTGATGGTGGCGGGCTGAGGGCTGATGTTATGGCATAGAATGCGCTTGGACTGAGCCCGTCGAAGTCCTGTTCTCTTATTCGCCTCTGTGTCCAGGAAGGGCAGGGTTTCGACAGGCTCAGCCCGAACGGGGTGTGCGGCGTTGAAGCGAAAGGAGTGGCCGACTTGCCGATCATGCTCCGCAAACTAACCATTCACCTCCCCCGATTGCTCTTCCCGCAACGCCCCCCTATCAGGCTGTGATGGCGCTAGGGGATCGAATGGGCGGAACGCGCCGCATGCCGAGCCGACGGCAGATCCTGGTGGGCGGGGGCATCGGCGCCGGGCTGCTGATCGCCTGGAGCATCTGGCCACGCAGCTATGCGCCGAATCTGATCGCCAGCACTGGCGAAACGATCGTCAACGGCTTCCTGAAGATCGCCGAAAGCGGCGTCGTCACCGTCGTGGTGCCGCAGGCGGAGACCGGGCAGGGCGTCTATACCGCCCTGCCGCAGATCCTGGCCGACGAACTGGGCGCCGACTGGCGGACGATCGCGGTGGAAGCGGCGCCGATCAATCCCATCTATGCCAACCGGCTGCTGGCCGGCGAGGGTGTCGATGGCCATGGCCCCGATTTCCTGTCCGCGCCGATCCGCTGGGCGGCGCAGGAAATCGCGACGCGCGACGCGTTGATGATCACAGGCGGATCGAGTTCGGTTCGCGCGTTCGAATGGCCGTTGCGCGAAGCGGGCGCAGCGGCGCGTGCGCTGTTGTGCAAGGCGGCGGCGCGGCGCTGGGATGCGGACTGGCTCGCCTGCGATACCGCCGAGGGGTTCGTGGTGCGTGGTGACGAGAAGCTTCGTTTCGGCGCGCTCGCAGCGGAGGCCGTGGAATTCAAGGTTCCCGATCCGATCCCGCTGCGCGGCGGATTGGAGAACCGGTTGACCGGCAAGTCGCTGCCCCGGCTCGACGTGCCTGCGAAGCTCGACGGATCGGCGATGTTCGCGGCGGACATCCGCCTGCCCGATCTCGTCTATGCCGCCATCCGCCAGGGCCCGATCGGGCATCGGGGTTTGAAGGGTTATGACCGGAAGGCCGCTGACGCGGTGTCCGGCGTGCTCGCGGTTGTCGATACGCCAAGCTGGGTGGCGGCGGTCGCGACCAATTGGTGGGCGGCCAATCGCGCGCTGGATGCCATGCGCCCGCGCTTCGCCATGCCGGCTGAGCCGGTAGATAGCGGCGCGATCGCCGACAGCCTGCGCGGTGCGATCGACGGCGACGGCGTCCGTTTCGCCAGCGCGGGCGATCTTTCAGCCGCCTATCGCGGCAAGACCGTGCATACCGCCGATTATAGTGTGGGCCTGGCCGTCCATGCGCCGCTGGAAACGCTCTGCGCGACAGCGCATCTGCGCGGCGACCGGCTGGAACTGTGGATCCCGACCCAGGCGCCCGGCCTGGCGCGCGCCGCCGCCGCGCGCGCGCTCGAGATTTCGGAAGCGAACGTCACCGTCCACCCCATGCTGGTCGGCGGCTCGTTCGGTCGGTTGCTGGAGAATGAGGCAGCGGGCCAGGCCGCGATCCTGGCGGCGAAGATGCGGCGTCCGGTCCAGCTCGTCTGGTCGCGCGCCGAGGATATCGCGCATGATCTGTATCGTCCGCCCGCATTCGCGCGGATGAGCGCCCAGCTCGGCCCCGGCGGGCTGGTGCAGGGCTGGCTGGCGAAGATCGCGGCTCCGGCCACCGCGCTCGAACAATCGCACCGCATGTTCGCGGGCAATCCAGGGTTGCGCGGACTGATCCCCGATGCCGACGGCGCAGACCGTGTTGCGGTGGCGGGCGCGGTGCCGCCCTATGGCTTTCCCGCCTTTGCCGTCGATCATCATCCGGTGGAGATCGCGGTTCCCACCGGCCATTGGCGATCGGGCGCGCACAGCTACACCGCATTCTTCACCGAATGCTTCATCGACGAACTGGCGCAGGAAGCGGGGCTCGATCCGCTCGGTTTTCGCATGCAGATGCTGGGCGCCAATCCCCGGCTGGCGCGCTGCCTCTCGACCGTCGCAGCCAAGGGGGGCTGGGAAGGTGGCGGTGGTGGTTCGGGCCAGGGGATCGCCTGTCATTCGATGGCGGGGAGCCATATCGCGTTGCTGGCGGAGGCGCATGTCGATGCGACGCAGAAGGTGATCGTCGATCGGGTGATCGCGGTCGCCGATTGCGGCCGGGTTATCAACCCCGATCTCGTTCGCCAGCAGATCGAGGGCGGCATCCTGTTCGGCATCGCCGCCGCGACCGGCGCGCCGATCACGATCGAGCGCGGCCAGGCGGTGCCGCGCAATTTCGAGCAACTGGAGGTGCCCCGCCTCGCCACCGCGCCGGAGATCCGCATCGAGCTGATCCGCAGCGCCGAGCCCGCGGGCGGCGCCAGCGAGATCGCGGTGCCACCGACCGCGCCTGCCGTCGCGAATGCGATCGCCGCAGCCAGCGGGCGCCGACTGCGAACCTTGCCGCTTTCGCTGGATCAGGCGTGATGGCGGGGCCGCAATTTAAAAAATCCGTTCGGGCTGAGCCTGTCGAAGCCCTGCTCTTCTCCTGTGACGACCGAGGTGAGGAAGGGCAGGGGCTTCGACAGGCTCAGCCCGAACGCAGATGGAAGTCGGCATGGACTGGCGCGTCGGGAATCTTCGCATGACCGATCATCCGACCATCCCCGCGCCCAAGATCGGCGTTCTGCTCGTCAATCTCGGTACGCCCGATGCGCCCGATGCGCCGGCGGTTCGTCGTTATCTGGCAGAATTCCTGTCCGATCGCCGTGTCGTGGAGATCCCCCCGCTCGTCTGGCAGCCGATCCTTCGCGGGATCATCCTGCGCACGCGGCCGCGCCATTCGGCGCATGCCTATCGGCAGGTCTGGCGTGAGGACGGGTCGCCGCTCGCCGCGATCACGCGCGCCCAGGCATCGGCGCTGGCGGATGCGTTCGGACCCGGGGTGATCGTCGACCATGCAATGCGTTATGGGCGGCCGGCCATCGCTGAGCGACTGGACGCGTTGAAGGCGGCTGGATGCGAGCGCATCCTGATCGCGCCGCTCTATCCGCAATATTGCGCGGCGACGACCGCGACCGCCAACGATGCCGCTTTCGCCGCGCTCGCGAAGATGCGCTGGCAACCTGCGATCCGAACATTACCGCCCTATTTCGACGATCCCGCCTATATCGCGGCGCTCAAGGCCTCGATCGAGCAAGGGCTGGCGGCGCTGGATTTCGCGCCGGACGCGATCGTCGCGAGTTTCCACGGCATGCCTCAGCGCACGCTGGACCTGGGCGATCCCTATCATTGCCAATGCCGCAAGACCGCGCGGCTGCTTGGTGAGGCGCTGGGCCGCGAACTCATCGTCGCTTTCCAGTCGCGCTTCGGCCGGGCCAAATGGCTGGAACCGGCGACCGACGCGACGCTGGCCGCCTTGCCGGCGAAGGGCGTGAAGCGCGTGGCGATCGTCGCGCCCGGATTCTCCGCCGATTGCCTGGAAACACTTGAGGAACTGGCGATCCGCGGGCGTGAAAGCTTCGTGGCGGCGGGCGGCACGCACTTCGCCTATCTCCCCTGCCTCAACGACGATGTGGCCAGCATGACAATGCTGCGCAGCATTTTGTTTCGGGAGCTTGAAGGCTGGCTCACTCCCGCATAGCCTCTCCTCTCCTTTGACAGGAGAACGAATCCCATGACCAGAGTAGCGATCGTCACCGGCGGAACCCGCGGTATCGGAGAAGCGATCAGCCTTGCACTCAAGGATATGGGGATGACGGTGGCGGCGAATTACGCCGGCAATGACGAGAAGGCGAAGGCCTTCACCGATCGCACCGGGATCAAGGCCTATCGTTGGGACGTGGGGGATTATGACGCCTGCCAGCAAGGGTGCGCGCAGGTTGCGGCGGAGCTCGGCCCGGTCGATGTCGTCGTCAACAATGCCGGCATCACGCGCGACGGCGTGCTCGCGAAGATGAGTTTCGACGACTGGAACGATGTGATGCGCATCAATCTGGGCGGCTGTTTCAACATGGCCAAGGCCTGTTTTCCGGGCATGCGCGAGCGCGGCTGGGGCCGTATCGTCAATATCGGCTCGATCAATGGCCAAGCCGGCCAATACGGCCAGGTGAATTACGCCGCTGCCAAATCGGGCATCCACGGCTTCACCAAGGCGCTGGCGCAGGAAGGGGCGAAGACGGGCATCACCGTCAACGCGATCGCGCCCGGCTATATCGATACCGACATGGTGGCAGCGGTCCCGCCCGCCGTGCTGGAGAAGATCGTCGCCAAGATTCCCGTCGGCCGACTGGGCGAAGCCGGTGAGATCGCGCGCGGCGTGGCGTTCCTCTGTTCGGACGAGGCGGGTTTCGTGACCGGATCGACGCTGTCGATCAATGGCGGGCAGCATATGTACTGACGGGCGAAGCACGCTCGCGAAGCAAGCGGTGCGGAAGGCGCATCGCCCGGCACGGCCGGCAGGCGGGGGCTCTACGCCCCCGACCTGACCGACGGCGGCGGCTTTGCCGCCGCCTGGTTGTCATCCCGCATTGAAATAACCGAATTCAGTGCAGCGCGGCTGCCGGATAGGGGGCGGTGCCGTGCTATTGTTTCCGGCCTGGATGACAACTTTATGTATTGCAGAGCAGTTCGAAAGTTTTCTTCTCGAAGAAGCTCTTCTCTCGCCGGTTGCCGCGCTGGGTCACATGGCGGGGGATGCCGGGAAGGACGATGCGGGAGAGTCTGGCCATGCCGTACTCTCCCGCACAACGTATCGGATATCAATTTAGTGCAGTGTAACCGTAATTCATCGCAATTCCTAGCGTGCTGTAACCATAATTTCATTAATTTGTGAAAAATGCTCTGCAATATGTGGAGTTTTTGCAATCGGCAGATTCATCTATTTCTTTCATTATGGGGTATAGTTCATTGCATTTGATATTATTATTGATAGATATATCCAGAAGTTCTGATTGTTCAAAATCTTTCATTTGAACAAGTATTTTTTTTAATGATTCCATGTCAATAGATTTATTATTTAATTTTAGATTGTTTGTTCCGTTTATCGTCAATCGAGATCTGGGTGAAAGTTCGATGGGGGGGCTGCTTTCGGAAAGCCAGTGTTTAGGTGTCTTGCACGCGTTCTGTTCACCTTGGCAGTTTGTCAAAATGGCAGAGATTGTGCATGTTGAAATTATTGTGTAGATGGATTTATAAAGTTTACTAGTAATCATGGCTAGTGCTTCCGGTTATCGCGTTGGTAATTTGTCGAATTGAACGGCTTCCAAAGGCGCGATTGATAGATTCGCCAGTTATGTATGCTGATGGATGCTGTTCCATTTTTGTTAAATTTCGATCGAGCTTGTGCTGGTCGCGGGCGTGTTGGCCTTCATGGAGAACTGTATTTGATCGCTCATCACGAGCAGAAAATCCTTTCAATTGATCTGCAGTTGCTCCCGTAGACATTCTATTTGATTTAAATTTTTCTCCAAATTTGGAGAAATTATCTGGAAGGTATACAACCGATACCTTTAAATCTTTATAGTATTTTGTAAATCCGGAGCCACTTGATTCTTTGCGGATGGTGTCTCTGGGGAGGAATGTAACTCCAATGCCATTTCGTCTACCCTCTTCACCATATGTTTCAAGTACACCTTTTACCCTAGCTGTATCAGATTTGGAAAGATTTCCGCTTGCCAGAGCATCGCGGGCACGTTGAAGTCCGGCCAGGGATTTATGGTGTGGCATGTTTCAACCTTTCGACTCGGTGATTGATCGGAACAAATAGAGAACATCTGAAATCCTACATTGCAACAAGCGAAATCTGTCTGTGTGCTGTCCAGTGGGTGCTGGCTGGGCTATCCTGGTTACCATGCCGCCTGCCGCCCCGCTTTATCTCGGCCCAGTAAAGCGATCGGTGACGATCGCGGGGCACCAGACATCGATCAGCCTGGAACCCGCTTTCTGGGCCGCGCTGGAGCAGGCCGCCGCCGCGCTCGGGTTGCCGCTCAACGCGCTGGTCGCCCGGATCGATGTGCAGAGGATCGCGGCGGAGGAGCCGCCCAACCTGGCGAGCGCGATCCGGTTGTGGCTGTTCGCACGGGCATGCGCCAGTCTAGCTGGCGATGGGGATGTGCGGCCGGGGGATGCGCCCGCGCGTTGATGCCGTTATCCCTGCAACCCATTCATCCGTTTCGAAGGCGTATCATGCACTCCAGAACCATCCTGCTTCCTGCTCTCGCCCTTGCCGCCGCCTGCTCGGCCGGCGGTGGCGGAAATGCGCAGACCGTGCCGGGCAAGGAGGGCACCGCGACCGACGCGAGCACCGCCGCGCGCGCCGCGCCCGCATCCGCGCCCTTCGTCGCGACGCCTGTCGCGACCTTTGTCGAGCCTTGGGCAATGGTCTTCCTGCCCGGTGGCAAGCAGGCGCTGGTCACCGAGAAGAAGGGCGTGCTCAAACTGCTCACCATCGATGGCGCCGCTTCGATCGACGTCGCGGGGGTGCCGGCGGTCGCCTATGGCGGGCAGGGCGGACTGGGCGATGTCGTGCTCCATCCCGATTTCGCGCGCAACGGCCTCGTCTATCTGAGCTATGCCGAGGCGGGCGAGGGGGACACGCGCGGCGCGGCGGTGGCGCGCGGCAAGCTGGTGGTCGCCGATAGCGGCGCCCGGCTGGAGAATATGCAGGTGATCTGGCGTCAGTCGCCCAAGGTTTCCGGGCGCGGTCATTATGGTCATCGCATCCTGTTCGCGCCCGACGGCCATCTCTTCATCTCGTCGGGCGAGCGGCAGAAATTCACCCCCGCGCAGGATATGAGCGCCAACCTCGGCAAGATCCTGCGGCTGAACGACGATGGATCGGTGCCGAAGGATAATCCCTTCGCCGACCAGGGCGGCGTGACCGCGCAGATCTGGTCGCTGGGGCACCGCAACCCGCTGGGCATCGCCTTCGATGCCAAGGGGCAGCTCTGGGACATGGAAATGGGACCGGAGGGTGGTGACGAACTCAATCGCGTCATGCGTGGCGCGAACTATGGCTATCCCACCGTCTCCAATGGCAATCACTATGGCGGGGCGGATATCCCGGATCACGACACCCGGCCCGAATTCTCGCGGCCGGCCTTGTGGTGGACGCCGGTGGTCTCGCCCGGCAACCTGATCTTCTATTCGGGCGACATGTTCCCGCAATGGAAGGGCAGCGCCTTCATTCCCGGCCTGTCGTCGCAATCGCTCGTTCGCGTCGTCACCTCGGGCAGCACCGCGCGCGAGGCCGAGCGCTTCGAGATGGGCGCACGTATCCGCGAAGTGGAGCAGGGGCCGGATGGCGCGCTGTGGCTGCTGGAAGATGGCGAGAATGGTGCAACCGGGCGGCTGCTGAAGCTGACGCCGAAGGGGTAATTCTCCAAGGATTCAGCCGGTCGGGCCAGAACGTCACCCCAGCGGAAGCTGGGGCCTGCCAACCAGTGGCTGGGAGATGCCGGCCTTCGCCGGCATGACGTGTGTGGGGTGGATTGGTTCGGCGCTCAGAGCATCGCGCGGAAAAGTGGGAACCGGTTTTCCGCAAAAGCGATGCGATCGGTCTTAGTCCGCGCCCGCGCCGGGCTTCAGCAGGTCCAGCACCGCCGCCGTCGTCGCGATCGTGCCGGTGATCACCGCCGGTTCGGGCGTGATCTTGAACAGCGGCGAGTGGTGCGAGGGCACGGGAGGGCCGCCGGCCTTGGCCGCGTCGAGATCGGCCTGGGGCGTGCCGCCCACCGCGAAGAAATAGCCGGGCACCTTCAGATCGGGCTGGACGTAGAAGGCGAAATCTTCGGCGCCCATGCCCATCTGCTCGAACGGCGCGAGATTCTGCGCGCCGAAGGTGCTGACCATCACCGCGTTCATCCGCTTGGCGAGCGGACCGTCGTTGATCGTCGTTGGTGTGCCTTCGCTTGCCTTGACGATGGGCAGCTTGTCTTCTGGCACGCCGTTGGTCCGCGCCACGCCGATCGCGACGCGCTCGATCGCCTTGAGCAGGAAGGCGCGCGTCTCCTCGTCATTGGCGCGCACCGTCAGTTGCAGGTCGGCCCGGTCGGAGATGATGTTGTGCTTGGTGCCGGCATGGAAGGCCCCAACGGTGATCAGGCCGGGCGCCAGTGGCTGCCGCTCGCGGCTGATGATGCCTTGCAGCGCCACCACGATCTGCGAACCGATATAGACGGGGTCCTTGCCCGCATGCGGCGAAGCACCGTGTGCGCCGACTCCGCGCACCGTGATGTCGACGCTGTCGGCAGAGGAGTATTGAATGCCTTCGGACGCGCTGACCTTGCCGGCCGCGAGCGCCGAGGAGACGTGGAAGCCCACGGCATAGTCGGGCTTGGGGAAACGGGTGTAGAGCCCATCCTGCAGCATGGCGCGCGCACCGCCCACGCGCTCCTCGGCGGGCTGGACGATGAACACGACCGTGCCTTTCCAGCGATCCTTCATCGCGGCGAGCCGCCGCGCGGTGCCGACCAGCGAGGTGATGTGCACGTCATGCCCGCAGGCGTGCATCACCGGCGCTTCGACGCCGTCGATGCCGACCTGGCGTACCTTGGAGGCGTTGGGCAGGCCCGATTTCTCCTCGACCGGCAGGCCGTCCATATCGGCGCGCACCATCACCACCGGACCGTCGCCATTCTTGAGCACGGCGACCACGCCAGTGCCGCCGACATTCTCCGTCACCACCATGCCGGAAATGGCCTTCAATTCCTTGGCCATGCGCGCCGCGGTCTTGGTTTCCTTGAAGCTCAGTTCCGGATTGCGGTGGAAATTGTCCCACAGTGCGCCGAGCGAGGCCTGATAATCCTGGCGAACGGCCGCGGCATAATCGGGTTCGGCCAGGGCCGGCGTGGCAAGCAGCGAAAGCGCGGCGGCAGACAGGATGAAGCGCATGAGTGAGAAGACCCCCGTTTCGGATGAAGGTTGAAGCTTAAAGCAGCGAATGCGACGGAGGGAAGCCCGGATTGGGGGTCGAGAACCGATTTTCGGCTGGAGAGGCGCTTAGCAGCGCCTAGCAGCGGTGCGTAAGCTTGCCGCTGCTGGTGGTCTCGATCCGCATCGGCTTCCCGTTGCGCGCGCCCGTGCTCACGCTGCGCAGTTCATAGCTGGTCGCGGTGAAACTGCCGGTGCTCGTCACCGTCATCGGCACGCCCAGCTTCTTGTCGGTGCAGGTGGCGACGCTCGCGATCTGGCCATTGGCCATGCTCAGCCGGCGCGGGGTGCATTCCATATCCTCGCCGCGCAGCACCATGCCCGGATTGTCCGCCGCATCGCGCGGCGACAGACAGGTGCGATAATGTTTCGGGCGTCCCTTCGGGATCAGAAAGCCGGGAATGCCCGGAATGGTCGCGCTGTGGATCGTCATGCTGTGCGTCCATCCGCCCGGCTGGACTGGGCCGGGCGCGGCGCCGCCGAGCATCAACATCAGCAGCGCCGCGACGGGAATCCTCATGCAACGGCCGGGCCGACGCGGAAGGCGCAGAGCTTGTTGCCATCCAGGTCACGGAAATAGGCGGCGTAAAAGGCCTGATCGCCTTCGTCGCCGCGCAGGCCCGGGCCACCTTCGCAACTGCCGCCCAATGCCAGGGCCCTGGCATGGAGCGCATCGACCTTGGCGCGCTCGTCCATGGCCACGGCGATCATCACGCCATTGCCGACGGTCGCGGGTTCGCCGTCATAGGTCGGACCGACGCCGAACATCGGCCGTCCCCACTCCGATCCCCATGCCGCGCCGCCATTGGGGAAATCCATCAGCCGGCCGATACCGACTTCGGCGAACAGCGCGTCGTAAAAGGCATGCGCCTTGGCCAGGTCGTTGGTGCCGACCAGCGTATATCCGATCATCGTCTCTCTCCCTTGTCCGTTGTTATTTGCAGTTGCCGACCCGCTTGGACGTCATGTGCATCGTCATCTCGACCTTGCCGGGCATGCCGCCGCCGCTCGTCGCGCTGGTCATCGTCATGTCGAGCAATTCGGGGTTGATGGTGCCGGTCATCGTCGCCTCCAGCGTGCCCTGCTGTCCGCGCTTGCAGGTCATCTTGCCGTCGATCTTGCCGCCCGCGAAGCTGAAGCGTTCATAGGTGCACTCGCCGCCCTGGCCTTTCTTGATGAATTCGCTCGGGTCGCGCTCCGCTTCCTCCGGCGTCACGCAGGACTTGCTGCTGTTGTTGGCCTGCGCCATCGACTGTTGCAGCGCTTCCTTCACCTGGGGCGGCGCATCGGGCATCTCGAACTTCACGATCTGCACGTTGGTTTCCCATTCGCCCGGCTTCATCCTTGGGGCACTCTTCATCTCTTCCGCGACCTGTTCGATCGACTTGGGCTTGCCGGCCTCCGCGGCATTGGCCTGGCCGTTGGCGCCGCCGTCGTTCGATTTTCCGCAGGCGGCGAGCGCCAGCGCGGGAAGAACGAGGAGCATCAGATGTTTCATGGAAATCCTTTCGGCAGGGAAGGGTGAAGATTGGTCGTCCCGTGTTGCGCCAGCCGCGACCATCACCCATATCCCTCTGCCATGGCAATCCAAATCCGCACCACGCTCGACGAGCCGGAAACGGGTCAGTCATTCATTCCGCACCGGCCGGAGCGGCCGCCCAAGGCCGAAGGCGGCAAGAAATTCCGCATCGTCTCCGATTACGAGCCGGCGGGCGACCAGCCGACCGCGATCGCCGAACTGACCGAACAGGCGCTTGCGGGGGAGCGCGATCAGGTGCTTCTGGGCGTCACCGGATCGGGCAAGACCTTCACCATGGCCAAGGTGGTGGAAACGCTGCAGCGCCCCGCGCTGGTGCTTGCCCCCAACAAGATCCTGGCAGCCCAGCTCTATGGCGAGTTCAAGAGCTTCTTTCCCGACAATGCGGTCGAATATTTCGTCAGCTATTATGATTATTACCAGCCCGAGGCCTATGTGCCCCGATCTGACACCTACATCGAGAAGGAAAGCTCGGTGAACGAGGCGATCGACCGGATGCGCCATTCGGCCACCCGATCGCTGCTCGAACGTGACGATGTGCTGATCGTCGCCTCGGTCTCGTGCCTGTACGGCATCGGATCGGTCGAAACCTATTCGGCGATGATCTTCGACCTGAAAAAGGGCCAGACCGTCGATCAGCGCGAGATCATCCGCAAGCTGGTGGCGCTCCAGTACAAGCGTAACGACGCCGCCTTCGCGCGCGGCAATTTCCGCGTGCGCGGCGACAGTCTGGAGATTTTCCCGTCGCACTATGAGGATACGGCGTGGCGCGTCGCCTTTTTCGGCGATGAGATCGAGGAGATCGTCGAGTTCGATCCGCTGACCGGCAAGAAGGTGGCGAGCCTCGACTATGTCCGCGTCTATGCCAACAGCCACTATGTGACGCCAGGGCCGACGCTTAAACAGGCGATGGAGGCGATCCGCTTCGAATTGACTGAGCGGCTGAAGGAACTGGTCGCCGAAGGCCGGCTGCTCGAGGCGCAGCGGCTGGAGCAGCGCACCAATTTCGACCTGGAGATGATCGCAGCGACGGGAAGCTGCGCGGGCATCGAGAATTACAGCCGCTTCCTCACCGGCCGCATGCCGGGCGAGCCGCCGCCGACCCTGTTCGAGTATCTGCCTGAAAATGCGCTGCTGTTCGTCGATGAGAGCCACCAGACGATCGGCCAGGTCAACGGCATGTCGCGCGGCGACCATCGACGCAAACTCACGCTCGCCGAATATGGTTTTCGTCTGCCCTCCGCGATCGACAACCGCCCGCTGCGTTTCAACGAATGGGACGTGATGCGCCCCCAGACAGTCTATGTCTCGGCGACGCCGGGCGGGTGGGAGATGGAGCAGACCGGTGGCGTGTTCAGCGAACAGGTGATCCGCCCCACCGGTCTGATCGATCCGCCGGTGGAGATCCGCCCGGTCGAGGATCAGGTGGACGACCTGATCAACGAATGCCGGCAGACCGCGGCGAAGGGTTATCGCACGCTCGTTACCACGCTGACCAAGCGCATGGCGGAGGATCTGACCGAATATATGCACGAGGCGGGGCTCAAGGTCCGCTACATGCATTCGGACACCGAGACGCTGGAACGGATCGAGCTGATCCGCGATCTTCGCCTGGGCGTCTATGACGTGCTCGTCGGCATCAACCTGCTGCGCGAGGGGCTCGACATTCCCGAATGCGGGCTGGTCGCGATCCTCGACGCGGACAAGGAAGGGTTCCTGCGGTCGGAAACCTCGCTGATCCAGACGATCGGCCGCGCCGCGCGCAACATCGACGGCCGCGTGATCCTCTATGCCGATCGCATGACCGGATCGATGGAACGCGCGCTCAACGAAACCACGCGCCGCCGCGAGAAGCAGATGGCGTACAACACCGAACACGGCATCACCCCCGCATCGGTGCGCAAGAATATCGGCGATATCATCGCCCATGTCTCCAACCGCGATCAGGTGACGGTGGAGATCGACGAGGATCGGCCGCACATGGTCGGCCACAATCTCCGTGCCTATATCGAGGAACTCGAAGGCAAGATGCGCAAGGCCGCGGCGGACCTGGAGTTCGAGGAGGCCGGCCGTCTCCGCGACGAGATCCGCGCGCTCGAACGCGAGGAGCTGGGCCTTCCCGAAGGCGAGCACAAGGCGCCGATCATGGGCCGCAGCAACGAAGGCAAACCTGGCACGCGCAAGACGCGCTTTGGCAAGACGCAGCGCAAGTTCGGCGGCAAGCGGTAGTCAGGGTTGGAAGGCGCTCTCTCCCCTCCCGCTTGCGGGAGGGGATCGGATGGAAGAATCTCAGCCTTCCGCGAACCCGTCCGTCGCCCGGATCAGCCGATCGAGAATCCCCGGCTCGTTGAACGCATGGCCGGCGCCTTCGATCAGGTGGAACTCCGCTTCCGGCCAGGCCTTGTGCAGCCGCCAGGCGGTTTCCGCGGGGCAGGCCATGTCGTAGCGGCCATGGACGATCACGCCCGGAATGCCCTTGAGCTTGCCGGCGTCGCGGATGAGCTGGTCGTCCTCCAGCCAGCCCAGATGCGAGAAGAAATGATTCTCGATCCGTGCGAAGGCGAGCGCGAATTCGTCGGCCTCGAAGGAATCGGAGAGATCGGGATCGGGCAACAAGGTCACCGTCTGGCCTTCCCACAGGCTCCATGCCTTGGCCGCCGCGATCCGCGTCGCGGCATCGTCGCCGGTCAGCCGCCTGCGATAGGCCGCCACCATGTCACCGCGTTCGGCTTCCGGGATCGGCGCCTGGAAACGCTCCCATTTCTCGGGGTGGATCAGCGAGGCGCCGTGCTGGTAATACCAGTCGATCTCCGCCCTGGTGAGCGTGAAGATACCGCGCAACACGAGTTCGGACACGCGGTCGGGGTGCGTTTCGGCATAGGCGAGCGCCAGTGTCGATCCCCAGGATCCGCCGAACACCTGCCAGGTGTCGACCCCCGCCATCTCGCGCAGCCGTTCGATATCGGCGACGAGATCCCAGGTCGTATTGGCGTCCAGGCCCGCATGTGGCGTGGATCGGCCGCAGCCTCGCTGGTCGAACAGCAGCACGTCGTAGCGCGCCGGATCGAAAAGCTGGCGATGCGATGGCGCGAATCCGCCGCCCGGCCCGCCATGCAGGAACACCGCCGGCTTGGCGCCCGGCGTGCCGCTGCGCTCCCAATAGATGCTGTGGCCCCCACCCACATCCAGATGGCCGGCGGCATAGGCGTCGATGGGCGGATAAAGCGTGCGCAGCGTGATCATGCGCCTTCACTGGCGCAGGCCGCCAGCCTGTGCAAGCGTATCGGGAACCGACGACCCCCGGTCTTGGTTGATGGCCCGAGTCGGAAAGGAAAAGGGAACCGATCGTGAAAGGGGAAACCGCTGGACGCATCCTGATCGTCGCGTGTGCGGTGACGATCGTCGGCGGGCTGGCCGGTGTTGGCCTGGGCAGTTTCGCGGCGGGCGGCGTTCCTCTTCAGATCGTGGAGCGCGACGACGGTGACCAACTGCTTGGCCGCCCCGAGGCGCTGATCGCAGATCGGGCGGAAACCGCCTATACCGGCCCCCCGCCGATCATTCCGACCGTCTGCGAAGGATGCGGCCCGAGCCTTCAGGAGCGCCGGGCGATGGCGCGGGATCAGCAGATCGAGGCGGAGATGGCGCGCAACGAAGCCCTGTTGCGGCGCGGTTATGCGGAGGATGCGCGGTTCGACGCCGATATGGCGGTGGCAGCGGCGGAGCGCGGGGGCGATCCGGCGCCGGTGTCGGTGCCGATCGCCTTCAGGCTGACGGGCGCGAGCGCGACGCTGGCGGAAACCGCCGACTCGCCGCGATGATGGTCCGCCTCTGGCGGCTCAGCGATGCCCCAGCGCATCCTCGACACTCAATGTGATGAGAACGGTCGCGAACAGCACGATCATCGCGCCGAACAGCATGGGGATGTGATTGCCGATAAATCCGATCATGTCTCGCTCCTTCATGTGATGAAGGAAGGATGCGGCATGGCGGTGGGGAGATATTTGATCCGCGTCAAATCGCGGCGGGGACGATATGGAAGGTGAAACGCCCCGGCACCATGGGCGCCGGGGCGTCTGCTTCACCAGCCGCGATAGTGGCGGCGGCCATTCTGCCAGTAATAATAGCGGCCACGGCTATCGCGGCGATAGTCGCGACGAGCCTCGCGAAGATCGCGACGGAGGTCGCGGCGCGCCTCCCGCACGTCGCGGCGGCTGTCGGCACGGCGCATGTCGCGATGATAGTCGCGATAGGCGTCACGAACGTCCTCGCGATATTCGCGGCGGTCGCGCCATGACTGGGCTTCGGCGCTGGCGGGTACGGACAGGCCGATGGCGGCCAGGCTGGCTGCAATGATCAGAGTACGCATGATCCTGCTCCTTCTTTACGCGTTCCAGACTTTAGGAACGACCCAGCATGAGCGATGTTGCGTGAACCGGAAACTACGTGGCGTTCATCGGGCGGACAGGTGCCGCGATCATTTGACCGCCTCGTGCGCGTAGCTCAGGATTCTGGCGAGTTTCCAGCGATCGCCGTCCTTTTTCCAGAGCTGTGTGAAATGCGCCCGGCCGACCAGTTTTTCGGGTCCGTCGCCCTTGCGTTCGTAGAAGACATGGTCGCCATCCTCGATCGCGCCATAGCCGGGCACGGGATCGACCCTAAGCGTATCCGCGACCAGTTCCCGCCGCGATCGCCAGGCATCGGGCGCCTTCCGCTTTTCGCAGGTCTCGGCATATTGCGCGACAAATGGTGCCGCCGATCGCGTCACCACGCCCTGCTTGTCATGATAGAATTCCAGATCCTCGGTCAGCATGCCGGCAACGGCCTGCGGATCGCAGCCTTCGAAGAAGATCCGGAAGAATTCGGCGTCGTGCGCCGCGATCTCGGTGCGGAGCGCCGGATCGGGCGTCGCAGCCTGAGCGTGGCCCGCCGACAGCAAGGCGGCGGCGAGAAGACCCGACAGGGGCAGGGGGCGAAACGGCATCGGTCAGGACTCCATGTGTATTAGTAAAATAATACACATGGAGTCCTTGCGGTCAATTCGCGGTCAGCGATTGTCGAGCTGCGCGCGCACCGCGCCCAGTCCAAGCCGCGTGATGCGATAGGGTTGGCCGTCCATGCTGGCGATCAGCCGCCGGCGTTTCAGCCGGCGGAAGACGCCGAGATTGCAGTCCGAGAGCAGCCAGCCATCGCGCGTGAAACATTCCACCGCGACGATGCGGCCGTCCTCGTCGCGGCGATGCGCGATGCGGCCACCCTGCGCCAGCGCGTGCAGCACGCGCTGTTCGTATTTCGAGATATTCATGAAAATCGTGCCCGTCTTCGGACATCGCACCATAAATCCGTTCGGGCTGAGCTTGTCGAAGCCCTGTTCTTTCCTTTTTGCGCAGGAAGAAGGACAGTCCTTCGACAGGCTCAGGACGAGCGGTCGGGGCGGAATCCGGTGATAGTGCGCAAACGCGCGCTGGCGGAGGCGCGAAGCCTCGCCATTGCATTCACGCGGCCCGACGGCGCTGCCGGGTGCGAACCCGGCCCCGTCGATCAGCGGGCGACAATCTCAGACATGAACCACTCAGAAAGTGCGGACGGGCGCTAAAGCATATCCGGCGCGGGCTGTGAAGCCGGGCGGCTGATCATCGCATGCGCCATTTGCGCGAGCCGCGCGACCATGGCTTCGCCCAGCCCGGGATCGATCCCCGGTTGCGCCGCGACCGCGCGCGCCATCGCCTGCACCCATTGGCCGGCGATCGAAGGCGAAACGGCGAGGCCGCGATGGAGCGACATGACACAGGCATTGCGCGCCATCCAGGCCTGGCTCGGTCCGCCCAGCCAGGCGGTCAGGAACTGCTCCAGCCCCACCGCCACCGGCCCGAGATCGGCCGCGTGCATCGCGCGCAGCGGCGCATAGTCGGGTTCGTCATCCATCAGCGCATAGAAGCGCGCGACGATCGCCGACACCGCCGGCGCGCCGCCGATCGCGTCATAGGGAAGGATGGGGGCGGGGTCTGCCATGTTCTGCTCCGTGACGGTGCGGCATGGCATGATGGTGGCCGGCTGGATTTGATCCGCGTCAAATCGGCGGTCCGGAACGATTCTGCCGGCCGCTTGCGCGCTCGCCCCGTTTCTGGGATCGCTGATCTCCGTGAGCGATGGCGAGACACTGGTTTTCGAGGCGTTGCTGTGGCGCTGGACCCCGCAGCCGCCGGCCAAGGCGAGCTGGTATTTCGTGACCTTGACCGGCGACGGCGCCGATATGGTGCGGATGCGGTCGTTCGAGCGCCGCGCCGCCGGCCAGTCGCGTGGTTTCGGATCTGTCCCGGTGCGCGCGAGGATCGGGAGCAGCGACTTCACGACCTCACTGTTCCCGCACAAGGAAAGCGACGGCTATCTGCTGCCGATCAAGGCCGAGGTGCGGCGGCGCGAGGATATCGGGGAAGGGGATGAGGTGAAGGTGACGCTTCGGTTGTGAGGCGTCGGGATCGTGCGCGCGACGCGGGAGTGAATCCCGCGTCGTCGATCGGCGCTTTTCGCGCCGCCGGCCGGGCGCGCCTTGTTCGCCTTGGATTGGCTTGCGCCAATCCGTCGGCCGGCGCGCCTTACTCCGCCGCGATTCCTGCTTTCGCGAACATATCATCCTCGCCCGCCTCGACGGCCACATCGTTGGCGCGCGCCTTTTTGCGACGGTCGAAGCTATCCCACACCTCGTTCCAGTTGCCGCGCGTCGCGGCCTTGGAATATTCGGTGGCGCGCGTCTCGAAGAAATTGGCGTGTTCGACGCCGTTGAGCAGCGGGGCGAGCCAGGGCAGCGGGTGTTCGTCGATCATGAACATCGGCTTCAGGCCGAGCTGGCCCAGGCGCCAGTCCGCGATGTAGCGGATATATTTCTTGATCTCCTTGGGGCTCATGCCGGGCACCGGGCCCTGCTCGAACGCCAGGTCGATGAACGCGTCCTCCAGCCCCACCGTGGTGTGGCAGACGTCGCGGATATCGCTCTTCACAGCCGCGGTCAGGCAGTCGCGCTCGCGCGTGAAGGCGTGGAACAGCTTGGTGATGCCTTCGCAGTGCAGGCTCTCGTCGCGGATCGACCAGGTGACGATCTGGCCCATGCCCTTCATCTTGTTGAAGCGCGGGAAGTTCATCAGCATCGCGAAGCTGGCGAAGAGCTGGAGCCCCTCGGTGAAGCCGCCAAACATGGCGAGCGTGCGCGCGATATCCTCGTCGGTATCGACGCCGAAGGTCGCGAGATAGTCGTGCTTGTCCTTCATTTCCTTGTACTGAAGGAACATGCCGTACTCGCTCTCGGGCATGCCGATCGTGTCGAGCAGGTGGCTGTATGCCGCGATGTGCACCGTCTCCATGTTGCTGAACGCGGTCAGCATCATCTTGATCTCGGTCGGCTTGAACACGCGGCCGTACTTGTCGTGGTAGCAATCCTGCACCTCGACATCGGCCTGGGTGAAGAAGCGGAAGATCTGGGTGAGCAGGTTGCGCTCGTGATCGGTCAGCTTCTGCGCCCAGTCGCGGCAATCCTCGCCCAGCGGCACTTCCTCCGGCATCCAGTGGATCTGCTGCTGGCGCTTCCAGAACTCGAACGCCCAGGGATATTCGAAGGGCTTGTACTGTTTGGACGCTTGAAGGAGTGGCATTTCGCGTTCTTCCTTATCCTGTCATTCCAGCAAAAGCTGGAATCCAAGCGATCTCCGTTGTCCGCAGTGCTTGGTGATATTCGGTATGGGCCCCAGCCCTTCGACCTCGCTCAGGAGATCCTTTCGCCGGGGTGACAATCAATCGTTCAGAGCGGCCAATGACGGGGTCATTGGCACGCCAGGCACTCGTCATAATCCTTCACCTCGACCTCGATCTGCTTGAGGTCGATGGTGTTGTCCGCTTCGACGCCGCCCGCGAAGCCCGCGCGCTGCACGCTCTTCGAACGAAGATAATAGAGCGACTTGATGCCCAGTTCCCAGGCGCGGAAATGGAGCATCAGCAGATCCCATTTCTCGACATCGGCGGGGATGAACAGGTTCAGCGAGGCCGACTGGTCGATATAGGGGGTGCGATCCGCCGCCAGCTCGATCAGCCAGCGCTGGTCGATCTCGAAGCTGGTCTTGTAGGTGTCCTTCTCCTCCTGCGAGAGGAAGTCGAGATGCTGGACCGAGCCGCCCCGCTCCAGGATAGTGTTCCACACCGCTTCGCTGTTCTTCGATTTCTCGCTGAGCAGCTTTTCCAGATAAGGATTGCGGATCGAGAAGCTGCCGGACAGCGTCTTGTGCGTATAGATGTTGGCCGGGATCGGCTCGATGCAGGCGGAGGTGCCGCCGCAGATGATGCTGATCGACGCGGTCGGCGCGATCGCCATCTTGCACGAGAAACGCTCCATCACGCCCATGTCGGCGGCGTCGGGGCAGGGGCCGCGCTCGACCGCCAGGTTCATCGACGCTTCGTTCACCTGCGCGCTGATGTGCTTGAACATCTTCAGGTTCCAGCTCTTGGCCATCGCCCCCTCGAAGGGCAGGCCGCGCGCCTGGAGGAAGCTGTGGAAACCCATCACGCCCAGGCCAACCGAGCGCTCGCGCTCGGCGCTGTACTTGGCGCGCGCCATCTCGTCGGGCGCGCGGGCGATATAGTCGGACAGCACATTGTCGAGGAAGCGCATCACGTCCTCAATGAACTGCTTGTCGCCGTTCCACTGGTCCCAGGTCTCGAGGTTGAGGCTTGAGAGGCAGCAGACCGCGGTGCGGTCATTGCCGAGATGGTCGGTGCCGGTGGGCAGCGTGATCTCGGAGCAGAGATTCGAGGTCGAGACCTTGAGGCCCAGATCGCGGTGATGCTTGGGCATGGTGCGGTTCACCGTGTCGCCGAACACGATATAGGGCTCGCCGGTCGCCAGCCGGGTTTCGACCAGCTTCTGGAACAGCGCGCGGGCATCGACGCGGGCGCGCTCCGACTGGTCCTTGGGGCTGCGCAGCACCCATTCGGCGCCGTCGCGCACGGCTTCCATGAAATCGTCGGTCAGCAGCACGCCGTGATGGAGGTTCAGCGCCTTGCGGTTGAAATCGCCCGAGGGCTTCCGAATCTCCAGGAATTCCTCGATCTCGGGGTGCGAGATGTCGAGATAGACCGCCGCCGATCCACGGCGGAGCGAGCCTTGCGAGATGGCGAGCGTCAGCGAATCCATCACGCGGACGAAGGGGATGATGCCGCTGGTCTTGCCGTTGAGGCCGACGGGCTCGCCAATGCCGCGCACGCTGCCCCAATAGGTGCCGATGCCGCCGCCACGGCTGGCCAGCCACACATTCTCGTTCCAGGTGTTGACGATGCCGTTCAGGCTGTCGTCCACCGAATTGAGATAGCAGGAGATGGGCAGGCCGCGCCCGGTACCGCCGTTGGAAAGCACCGGCGTTGCGGGCATGAACCAGAGGCGCGAGATATAGTCGTAGACGCGCTGCGCGTGCGCGGCATCGTCGGCATAGGCCGATGCGACGCGGACGAAGAGATCCTGATAGCTTTCGCCGGGGAGCAGATAGCGGTCGCGCAGCGTCTCCTTGCCGAAATCGGTCAGCAGCGCGTCACGCGCGTGATCGACATCGACAGGGAAGGGCAGCGGCAGCACCGTCTTGCTGTCGATCGCGGCGCTCTTGCCGTCGACGGCCTTTTCCTCCGCCTTGCTGGCGGGCTTGGTCGGTGCTTCGGTTACGGTTGCTGACACGTCGCTGCTGCTCTCTTCCCGGGTATCTCTGAAGTCCATGATTTACGCGCTCCCGTTCCCGATCCGTTCGACTCGGGGGCAAGCCCCCAGAATAGCATCTTTCCAAGGGCTCGGGCACGTGAATTTCGCTCGATTCCGTCGTTCTCGACATGGCGAAACCGCGTGTCGCGATATGGTGTCGCGTTGGCGGTTCTACCAGTAGTTGTGCCCAGCCCCCTGGATTCACACCATCAATAGTGCCGTATCCGGCCGGCGATGCAAGACGGTAAATGACGGTTCGGAGACTCGGTTCGTCGCTCGTATGACTCGGTTCGTGGCAGCGGCGAAACGAGGTCGGCGCGCGACGCGCGGAGTTTCCTCGCCTCCTGAAAAGGCAAGGGAACGGACGAGGAACAAAAATATTTTGCTACGATCGGGCCGGATCGGATCGATCCGACCCATGGGGGTCATCGATCGGTCGCCGGTTGGTCATCGATCCGTCACCGATCGGTCATGGTGTGGTCGGGGCGTCGTCGCAGCGGCGCCCGCCGGTGGGCACCCGACCCTGCGCGAAGGGCAGCGCCTTGTCGCGCAAGGCGCCCAGCAGCCGACCGGGCTGTTCGTTCACCAGATAATGGGCGGCATCGTCGATCACCACCATCTCGGTATAGGGCGAACAGATCTCGGCGGAGAGCGCAGCGGCGGCCTCGGTCGGTGCCTGCAGGTCGTAGCGGCCCGAGACGAAGATCACCGGCACATCGAAACGCGTGCCGAGCGTCCGGCGGAAATCCCAGCCCGCCGCCGAACGCAGCAGCGGGGTCCGCCATTCATCCGAACCGCCCAGCATGCCGAAGATATCGCCGAGATCTAGATCCGGCGATGCCAGTGCGGTCAGCAACGTCCATCGCGCGATGTCGCCGCCTCCGCGCGCATTATAGATCGCGCCCCTGAGCGGCAGGACCGGATGCTGGACCTTGGCCATCCAGGCGCTGAATGCTTCGACGTCCCGGCCCGGCGGCGGATCGCCCATCGCCGCGACTTCCGCCGCCAGCGCCGAATCGCCGCGCCGCTTCGCGATGCGCCCGACCGCATCGCGTGTCGCGACGAAATTGGTCTCCCATCCCGTCACCTGGCCGAAGCCGACATAGGCATGGAGCAGGTCGGGGCGCCGGCGGGCGACTTCCGCGCCCAGCAGCGAGCCCCAGCTATGACCGACCAGGATGATCCGGCGCTGATGGAATTTGCGGCGCAGATGTTCGATCAGCGCGATGGCGTCGTCGACGAGCTGGGTGCGCGTGACGGTGCCGCGTAGCGCTTCGCCGTCGATCGCCGAACGACCAAAGCCGCGCTGGTCCCATTGGACCACGGTAAAATATTCCTCCCAGGGGCGCTGGAACGAATAGGAGACGCCGCTGATCGTGCCGCCTGGGCCGCCATGGAGGTAGAGCAGCACGGGATTGTTGCGGTCCTGGCCCCGGATCGTCACCCATTGGCGCGCGCCGTTCAACCGGACATAGAGCTTCTGGTCCACGCCCCGGGGGGACATGATGATGCCGCCCGCATAATTATTCTCGCGCGCGATGGAGCGGATGAGGAGCGATGTCGCGATCGTGACAATGAGCACCGCCAGCAGGGGCAGAAGCACATAGCGTGCTCCCAGGGCCAGAACGCGCTTCAGCTTCCCCATTTATCCATCCCTGCCATTATTCTCTAATCAGAAAATTATATCCCGACGGAGACAGGTGTAAAGCGGCAAAGCAGATCGGAGATCCAGAAACCTCAGTTCCGTTACCCGCGCGGTTTTCGACGCCAGATACGGAGCCGATCGAACAGCGTGACCCCCAGATAGGCCGCGCCCAGCCAGAATATCGCTTCGGTGAGCAGCGCCGCCGCCAGCACGATCCCGGTCCGCAGCGCGACGCTCGGCTCGAGCAGCCATATCGTCGCGGCGACCGCGACCCAGGCGGATATGACGATGGTGCCGGCGGCGATGATGAGGCCATGGCGCAGGCGAGCGTTTCTGATCATTGGCGTCCTCCCGAACGGTTATCTGCCTGTTAGTCACGCGGCCGCGTCGCCTTCTTTCAAGGGCGCGAAAATAAATCGCGATCCAGCCCGGCGTCGGGGCTATCTGCTTGCAGATTGCAATCGGTTGATCTAACCGCCTTGCGGCACGAGCACGAAAAGGCAGGTGGCGTCATGGCTCTCGAACTCTTCTCGCACCCCTTCTCTTCCTATTGCCAGAAGGCGCTGATCGCGTTGTTCGAGAACGACACGCCTTTCACCTACCGCATGCTCGAGGATGAAGGCGTGGGTGAGGAACTGGCGCGAATCTGGCCGCTTGGCCGCTTTCCCGTGCTGCGCGAGGGTGATCGCGTGGTGCCGGAAGCGACGATGATCATCGAATATCTCGACGTCCATCATGCCGGTCCGGTGCGGCTGATCCCCGAGGATCGCGACGCCGCGATCGCCGTGCGCATGATGGATCGCTTCTTCGACAATTACATCGCCAGCCCTCAGCAGAGGATCGTCTTCAACTCACTGCGTGACGAGGCGGCCCGCGATGCGCACGGCGTGACGGAGGCCCAGTCGCTGCTGGACAAGGCCTATCGCTGGCTGGACGGCTATATGGACGGTCGCGAATGGGCGGCGGGCGATTTCAGTCTGGCGGACTGCGCGGCGGCGCCGCAACTCTTCTATGCCGACTGGACCCATGCGATTCCCGCGGAATTCGCGAACGTCCATGCCTATCGCCAGCGGTTGATCGAACGGCCGAGCTTCGCGCGCGCCATAGACGAGGGGCGGCCCTATCGGTCCTATTTTCCGCTGGGCGCGCCCGACCGCGATTAGACCGGCCATTCCCACCTGCCGCGGAGCGCGATAAGGGGACGCGACTCCGCCCGTAGGGAAAGACCGAATGACCGTCATCAAGGAAGCCGACCTGATCGAGAGCGTGGCCGACGCGCTCCAGTTCATCTCCTATTACCACCCGATGGATTATATCCGCGCACTCGGCGCCGCCTATGAGGCGGAGGTGTCGCCTGCGGCGAAGGACGCGATCGCGCAGATCCTGACCAACAGCCGCATGTGCGCAGAGGGGCATCGCCCGATCTGCCAGGATACCGGCATCGTCACGGTGTTCGTCAAATGGGGCCAGGATTGCCGGCTGGAATCGGACAAGTCGCTCCAGGAGGTGATCGATGAAGGCGTACGTCGCGCCTATCGCAACCCGGAAAATCCGCTGCGCGCCTCGATCCTCGCCGATCCCGCTTTCAGCCGCGTGAACACCAAGGACAACACGCCCTCCGTGCTCCATGTCGAAATGGTGCCGGGCGGCAAGATCTCGGTCGATGTCGCGGCCAAGGGCGGTGGCAGCGAGAACAAGTCCAAGTTCAAGATGCTCAACCCCTCCGACTCGATCGTCGACTGGGTGCTGGAGATGGTGCCGCAGATGGGTGCGGGCTGGTGCCCGCCGGGCATGCTTGGCATCGGCATCGGCGGCACCGCCGAAAAGGCGGCGTTGCTCGCCAAGGAATCGCTGATGGGCGGGATCGACATGAGCCAGCTCAAGGCGCGTGGGCCGCAGAACAGGATCGAGGAACTGCGCATCGAGATCTACGACAAGGTCAATGCGCTCGGCATCGGTGCGCAGGGGCTGGGCGGGCTTTCGACGATCCTCGACGTCAAGATCATGGACTGGCCGACGCATGCCGCGTCCAAGCCGATCGCGATGATCCCCAATTGCGCGGCGACCCGCCACGCGCATTTCACGCTCGACGGATCGGGCCCGGCCTATCTCGAGCCGCCCAAGCTGTCCGAATGGCCCGACGTCAACTGGGCGCCGAGCAAGGAAGCGATCCGCGTCGATCTCGATGCGCTTACCCCCGAGGTCGTGCAGAGCTGGAAGCATGGCGACCGGCTGCTGCTCAACGGCAAGATGCTCACCGGCCGCGATGCCGCGCACAAGCGCATCCAGGACATGCTGGCCAAGGGCGAACCGTTGCCGGTCGAATTCGCCGGGCGTGTCATCTATTATGTCGGCCCCGTCGATCCGGTCGGTGAGGAGATTGTGGGCCCCGCCGGCCCGACGACCGCGACACGCATGGACAAGTTCACGCGCATGATGCTGGAACAGGGGCTGCTCGCGATGGTCGGCAAGGCCGAACGCGGCCCCATGGCGATCGACGCGATCCGCGAACACAAATCCGCGTATCTGATGGCGGTCGGCGGCGCGGCCTATTTGGTCGCCAAGGCGATCAAGGGCTCGAAGGTCGTCGGTTTCCACGATCTCGGCATGGAGGCGATCTACGAGTTCGAGGTGCAGGACATGCCGGTGACGGTGGCCGTCGATGCCGAGGGCCAGAGCGTCCACCACCTCGCGCCGCTCGTCTGGCAGGACAAGATCCGCAAGGAAAAGCTGCTCGAGGGCGTGTAGGGCTTTCTCCTCCCCATCTGGTGATGGGGAGGGGAACCGCCAGCCAGAGGCTTGGTGGTGGAGGGGAAATGCGATGCCGCCGTTGCGTAAAGCATGATCACATCCCCGATCTGGCTGCCCGCCACATTGATCGGCGGCGTGCTCCAGGCCTGGCGGACGGCGGTGCAGCGCCGCGTGAGCCAGTCCCTGTCGGTGAACGCCGCCGGGCTCGTCCGCTATCTTTACGGCCTGCCTTTCGCGCTGGCCTTGTGGGCGGCCTATCAGTTCGTCGTCGCACCCGCTGCCTTGCCCGACATCGGGGCGATGTTCCTGCCGCTCTGCGCGGCGGCGGGGCTGGCGCAGATCGTGGCGACCAACTTGCTGTTGATGGCGTTCGAACAGCGCAATTTCATCGTCGGCACAGCCTATTCGAAGACCGAGGCGGTACAGGGGGCGTTGCTGTCGCTGGTTCTGCTCGGCGAGCGCCTGAGCTTGCTCGCCTGGGCCGGGATCGTCTCGGGCGTGATCGGGGTGATGATCCTCTCCACCGGGGGCAAAAGGATGGCGCCGGGCGAACTGCTGCGTGCGCTCGGCCAGCCCGCCGCGCGCTATGGCATCGCCTCCGGCCTGTTCTTCGCGCTCACCGCCGTCGCGGTGCGCCGCTCGACCGTGGAGATCGGGACCGCCGATCCCGTCAGGTCCGCGTTGCTGGCGCTGGCCGTGACGATCACGCTTCAGACGCTCATGCAGGGCGGCTGGCTGTTCTGGCGCGAACGCAGCCAGGTGCGCGCGGTGTTTTCGAGCTGGCGGGTCTCCGGGCAGGTCGGCCTGCTGTCCGCGATCGGATCCGCGTGCTGGTTCACGGGGTTCGCCACCGCGCCGGTCGCGCTCGTCCGGATCGTCGGCCAGGTGGAGATGGTCTTCACCTTGGGGTTCGCGCATTTCTATCTGCGCGAGCGGCTGCGCGCCAGCGAAGTCGCCGGGCTCGCGCTGGTGGTGCTGGGCGTGATGCTGGCGCTTGGCGGATCGATGCTGTGACGATGCCGCGGATGGCGATCACCGATTTCGGCCGGGCTGGTTGGCCCGAGGATTCATCCGCGCCCTATGGGTTACCAGGGCTGCTGCTGTCGGACTGAACTGCATGTTTGCGCCGTCGTTCCGGCTTTTGCTCTTGCGCGACATCCAGCAGCGTCTGCAGCCGGACGTCGCCGAACTTGCCGATCCAGCGCCGGACGATCTGCGCGAGCGGCACCGGGTTGAGGTAATGGAGCTTCTCGCGCCCGCGCCGACGGACCGCGACGAGGTTGGCCGCTTCCAGCACGGCAAGATGTTTCGAAACCGCCTGGCGCGACATCGTCAGATCGGTGTAGAGAGCACTGAGCGTCTGGCCATTATGGGCGAAGAGTCGATCGAGAAGCTCGCGCCGGCTTTCGTCGGCCAACGCACGGAAAATATCGGTCATCGATGCAGTTAGGCAACCATATGGTTGCCTGTCAACCGATTGAAGTGGCTGCGGTTCGATGCCGTTGGGCTCAGGCTGCTGTTTGCCATGATTTCCGAGCCGGCGGGTGATTCCATCCGTCCCGGAACCGCTCTATGCGTCAGCCGGCACGGCATCCGGAGACATTATGCGAAGCGTGAGGCTGCTCAAGGCGTTGGTCACGATCCTATGGTTCGCCGCCATCGCGGCGTGTCTCGTGATTACGATCGCGCCGCCTTTCCTCGATCGCGTCTATTATCGCGGGCCGGTGAGCGATCATTTCGACGGCGCACGCTTCCTCAATCCCGATGGCGAGGACACCGTCCGTCCGCCCACGGGCGGTGGCCGCAGCGGTTTCCTGTTCCGCTGGGTGTTCGGGAACGACGATCGCCCCGCCTGGCCGCTCGGAATCGCGGTGGCGCAGACGAAGCCGGCGGCGCGAGTGGAGGGCGACGCGATGGTCGCGACCTGGGTGGGCCATGCCACGGTGCTTGTCCAGACGCAGGGGCTCAACATCCTGACCGATCCGATCTGGGCCGATGTCGCGGGGCCGTTCGACCGGATCGGCCCAAGGCGTATCGCGCAGCCCGGCATCCGCTTTCAGGATCTGCCGAAGATCGACCTGATCGTCGTCAGCCACAATCATTACGATCATATGGACCTCTCGACGCTGAAGCGGCTCTGGGACCGCGACCGGCCGAGGATCGTGACGAGCCTGGGCAACGACACGCTGATCCGCGGCGCCGGCGCCGAGGCGACCGCGCTCGACTGGGGCGGGCGGTTGACATTGAAGCCCGGCATCGATGTCGTGGTGACGCGCAACCATCATTGGGGCAGCCGCTGGGGCACCGATCGCAATCGTGCGCTCTGGTCCAGCTTCACCGTCACCTTGCCGGGCGGCAATGTCTTCTTCGCCGGCGATACCGGGCCGGGTGACATGAAATGGCCGGGCGAGGCGGCGAAGCTCGGCCCGGTTCGCTTCGCGATCCTGCCGATCGGCGCTTTCCGTTTCGAACCCGGCCAGATGAAGACGGGCAGCCATATCGGCCCGCGCGAGGCGGTGGATGTGTTTTCCGCACTGGGCGCGTCGTTCGGCCTGCCCATCCATTGGGGCACTTTCCGCCTCTCTTACGAAGCCTATGACACGCCGCCACAGATGCTCGATCTGTTCGCCCGTTGCGCGGGCTATGGACCTGATATCTTCCGGCCGCGTCGGATCGGCGTGGCGGTCAGCGTACCGCCGTATCGGGCGCCCGTGCGCAGCGGTGCCGATGGTCGCGACTGTATCGAGGGTTCGGCGGCGCTTCGCGCGCTTCGATAGCGGACGGCATGCCGATCGATACGCTGGCTGCTTGAATTATGCGGGATGATCGTTAATACCGACCGGACGGTATTTTCTGGTGAAGCGAGGTTGCGATGGTGAAGCTCGGTCTCTTCCTGACGGCGCAATTCGATCCTGCGAGCGACATTCGTCAGGGGGTGGAGCATGTCGCCGCGCAGGCGCGGGATGCCGAGCGTTACGGTTTCGACGCTCTGTTCCTGGGACATCATTATCTGGCGCATTCGGCGTTCATGCAGCCGCTACCGTTGCTCGGCTACCTTGCCGCGCAGACGAGCCGGGTCGAGCTGGGGCTGGGCGTCCATCTCGCGCCGCTCGCAAATCCGCTTGCCCTCGCCGAGGATTTGGCGACGATCGACGCACTATCGGGCGGGCGGCTGATCATCGGCGTCGGCAGCGGTTATCGCGCGCGCGAATATGATGCGCTGGGCGTGCCTTATGCCGATCGCTTCAAGCGTCTCGAGCTCAACACGTCGATCCTCCGGCGATTGCTGGCGGGGGAGGAGGTCGGCGGGGAATTTCCCTTCGGCACGCTCGACCGGGCGAAGGTGCATCTGCGCGGCCGGCCCGTCGGGCAATCGCCCGATATCTGGATGGGTGCGTTCGGTGAGATCGGCCTCAAGCGCGCCGCGCGGCTCGACTGTTCGTGGCTCGCCCCGCCCGACGGCGACGAGGATGAGCAAGCCGCCCGCTTCGATCAATATCGGGCATTTCTCGCCGAGGCCGGCAAGAGCGTCGATCGCGCCTATCCCTTGATGCGTGAAGTCGTCGTGGCATCGACCAACGAACGTGCGCGGGAAATCGCGCGCGAGCACATGGCGCGCCAATATCAGCAATATAAGCAATGGCAGGCGGCGCAGGACGCCTCGATCGACGATCTGCTCGATCGGTTCGCGATCGTCGGTGATCCGGAACGCGTGACGGCGAAGATGCGTAGCCTGACCGAGCGGCTGGGCCTCACCCACCTGCTCGCCCGCGTCCAATGGGCGGGTATGCCGCATGAGGATGCGACGGCCGCGATCCGCCTGATGGGTGAAGAGGTGATTCCGGCGCTCAAGGCATAGCGCGCCGTGACGGGGCGCCGGCCGGGACAAACCGGCCGAGCCCCGTTTCAGACGCGCGCGTGTTTGCGCTTCGGTGGCGTCAGGATGGCATCGGCGAGTGCGCGCGCCGATCGCGACAATTCGGTCCGGTCACGCGGCGCATCGGCGTAAAGCGTCGTGCGCTGGCGATGAGGGCGGCCAGCGGCGGCGATCATCGTCTCCATGCGTTCGGGGCTCATTTCCTCACCGTGCGATGCACCGGCGGCGCGTGTGATGCTCTCGTTCATCAGCGTGCCGCCGAGATCGTTGACGCCGGCATCCAGGCATCGCCGCGCGCCCTCGGCGCCCAGCTTGACCCAGGATGCCTGGATATTGGGGATCCAAGGTCCGAGCGTGAGACGCGCGACTGCGTGCATCAACAATGCTTCCCGCCAGGTCGGCCCCGGACGCGCCTTGCCCTGGCGATAGATCGGCGCCTGTTCGGCGACGAAGGGCAGCGGCACGAATTCGGTGAAACCGCCCGTTCGCATCTGCAGGTCGCGCACCGCGATCAGGTGACGCGCCCAGTGGCGATAGGTGTCGACATGGCCGAACATGATGGTCGCGGTGGTGCGGACGCCCAGGCGATGCGCCTGCGTCATCACGTCGATCCACTCGTCGGTCGAAACCTTGTCAGGACACAGGATCGCGCGGACTTCCTCGTCGAGCACCTCGGCCGCCGTGCCCGGCAGGCTGCCCAGCCCGCTGTCGCGCAACTGGCCCAGGAATCGATCGAGCGTCAGGCCCAGAGTCGTCGCGCCGTGCGCCACTTCGAGTGGAGAAAAGGCGTGGACGTGAATGTCGGGTGCCGCGTCCTTCGCGGTGCGCAACAGCGAGAGATAGGTGGACCCGTCATAGGCGGGATGGATGCCACCCTGCATGCAGACCTCGACCGCGCCGCGATCTCGCGCTTCGCGCACGCGCCGCGCCACTTCGGCAAGATCGAGATCATAGGGTTTGCCGCGCAGCGAATCCGCGCCGCGCCCTTTCGAAAAGGCGCAGAAGGCGCAGGCATGGCTGCAGATATTGGTATAGTTGATGTTGCGCGTGACGACGTAGCTGACCGTGGTGCCGGACTGCAGCGTCCGCATCCGATCGGCCGCCGCGCAAATCTCGTCCACCGCGCCGCCGCGCGCGGCGAACAGGGTGGCGATCTCGTCCGCGGTGAGCGGCGTCTGTGCTTCGGCGCGGCGCAGGATCGCGGAGACCGCGCTGCCGATGCCCGACGGCGAAAGCCTGGGCGCGGGCGGAGACGGGCTGACGCCCGTGCGCCAGCCATGATCGTCGCGCGCGAGCCCGGATCCGTCGGCAAGTTCACGGATCCTGGGCGCCAGCGCGGGATCGGCCCAGCGATCGAGCACTTGGGCGAAGCGCGGATAGATGGTCAGGCGCTCGACCAGCAGCTTGCCCGCATCCGCGGTCTCCCGTTCCAGCCGCGCCAGTTCGGGCCATGCGGCTTCCGGATTGACGTGATCGGGCGTGACCGGGGAAACGCCGCCCCAATCGTCGATGCCGGCATCGACGATCACGGACAGTTGCCCCGGCGACAGATTGGGCGGCGCCTGGATGGAGATGTCGTCGGGCAGCATCAGGCGGGCGGCCGCGATCGTCCAGCGCAACTCGTCGATATCGGGTTCCGCCGCGTCCGCCATCCGCGTTCCCGGCTTGGCGCGAAAATTCTGGACGATCACCTCCTGGATATGGCCGTGACGGGCATGCATGCCCGCGATCGCCTCGATCGTCTCGATACGTTCGGCTCGGGTTTCGCCGATGCCGATCAACAGCCCGGTGGTGAAGGGAATGCCAAGCGATCCGGCCGCGTCGATCATGCGCAGCCGCACATCGGGATCCTTGTCGGGCGATCCGAAATGTGGCCCGCCGCGTTCCAGCAATCGCCGTGACGTCGACTCGATCATGATCCCCATCGACGCGGAGACCGTGCGAAGCGCCGCGAGTTCGTCACGGTCGAGGATGCCGGGATTCAGATGCGGAAGCAGCCCGGTCTCTTCGAGTACCGCCCGTGCCGCCATCGCCAGATATTCGGCGGTGGTCGCGTACCCCAGCGCGTCGAGCGCCTCGCGCGCCGCGCGGTAGCGGAGTTCGGGCTTGTCGCCGAGCGTGAACAACGCTTCCTTGCACCCGGCTTGCGCGCCTGCACGCGCGATCGCCTTCACATCGTCGAGCGACAGATAGGGGGAGGCGATGTCGCGCGGTGCCTTGGCGAATGTGCAATAATGGCAGACGTCGCGGCACAGGCTGGTCAACGGAATGAAGACCTTGCGCGAATAGGTGACCAGCCGCCCGCGCACCGCATCGCGCCTGGCGCTGGCCGCGGCTGTCAACGCGTCGAGATCGTCGAGTGGAAACTGAGGGGGCTGGGTCATGCCACGCGCTCCGTCAAAATCGTTCGGCCGGCAAGGAAAGCGGCGGTTGCCATGCCCGGTCGAGCGTGGACCAGGCGTCCGACGGCCGCTGGCGTGTCGATATCGTCGATCAGGCGGCTGCCGAACAGGCAGCGCAATGGCGATCCGTTCCGCATGGCCTCCGCCATATGATCCGCGAAGCTACCCGGCCCATAATGGAAATCGAAGGGTTTCGAGGGGGCGAGCAGCAGCGCGTTGGTGCCGCCGTCACGGGCGCGAACCCCGGCGGCGGGTCCGAGCCGGGCCAGCCGGTCGATGTCCGTCCCACGCGCGTACGGCAGATCGGCGGGGAGCAGTATCAGCCGGCGATCGCCGTGTTGGCGTGCATGTTCCAATGCGTAAGCGGCGGCGGTGTTGAGTCCCTGATCAGCCGCTTCAGGTCGCCAATCCGCACCCATCTCGCGCGCGATCCGACCGACTTCGCGATCGCTGCTTTGCACGGTCACTTCAGCGGCCGACCGCGCATCGACAGCGGCCGTGACCACGTCTCGCAGCATGGCTTCCGCCAACGCCGCGCGTTCAACCGGCGCGAAGCGCGGAGCAAGGCGCTGTTTGGCAAGCGCGAGAGGCTTGCAGAGGATCACGATCGACACCCGATCCGTCTCAGCCATGCGTGTCGATTCCCGTGATGCGAAGGCCGGCATGCCCGGACTTGTAGGTGCGGTTCATGAAGATGAGCAATGAGGTCAGCGCTTCCGCCGCGACCGAATTGGCGAGCGGGCCGGCATGCCAGGCGCGCAGCCCGCAATCCCGCGCGATGCCGATCGCGGCTTCTCTCGCATCGGCGTCGTCGCCGGTGACGAGCACGTCGCAGTCGATATCTCCGTCCTGCTGGAGCCATTGCGCGCCGACATTCTGGAAGGCGGAGACCAGCCGGACGTCAGGCCCGGCGGCGGTGGCGGCACGTGCGGCCGCGGATCCTTCGGCGGGCAATTGCACCATCGACACCTTGGGTGGCTGAAGCGGAACCGTCGCGTCGATCAGGATCTTGCCCGAAAGATGCGGCGCGACGTCACGGATCACCTCGGTCTGGTTCGAAAAGGGTACGGTGAGGATCGCGAGCTCGGCGGCCTTCGCCGCGTCCGCATGCGTCATGCCCTCGACAGAACCGAGCGGGGCCAATGAAGCCGCCGCTTCCTGCGCGCGGGTCGAATCGCGTGATCCGATGATCACATGCCAGCCCGCGATCGCGAGACGGCGAGCCAGACCAGATCCAAGCGCGCCGGTTCCGCCCAGCACCGCGATTCGCTTCTGCGTCATCAATCCCTCCTTCATTCCGACCGGAATGAATGTATGGCTAGTCAGTGGCGGCGGTGCATGCAATCTGTTTCTTCCAGGCGCCGGAAATCGGCACATCCGGAACCGTAGTGGCGCTTTTTTCCGTCACCCTCTTGACCCATCGCAGACGACGCGCCAGAAAGTTCCGACCGACCGGTATTAACTTTGCCGGTGGCGACGAGCATAGTGGGAGAGGCAATGAACCTGGCGGACGATCTGTTCCGGCGGATGCGCGAAGCCCCCGGGCGCCAGGCGTTGGCGTTCGAGGATCGGCGCTGGAGCTATGCCGCTTTGGGCGCGGCGATCTCTGCCTGGGCCGGTGCGATCGCGGAGAACGGAATCCGCGCGGGCGATCGCGTCGCGCTGGTGCTGAAAAATCGATCCGAAAGCGTGATCGCGCTTTATGCGTGCTGGGCGATCGGGGCTGTGCCCGTGCTGGTCAGTCCGCTCTATGGCCCCGATGATCTGGTCGGCGCGCTCGACAAGACCGCGCCCCGCCTGGCGATCGTCGGCGACGATCTCTCCGATGCACGCGCCGCCGTCGATGGCCGTGCGATCGCCATGATCATGCTGAGCGCGCTGGATGGTGCCTCTCACGACGGGGCGCCGATCGAACCGGTCGATCTGCCGGTGGACCATGAATCGTCGATCCTGTTCACTGGCGGAACCACGGGCACGCCCAAGGCGGTGATCGCCACACATGGCGGCACGCTCGCGACGATGGGCAAGCTCGCGGCTGCCTCCAAGAACCGGCCGCCACCCTATGAGATCGCGCCGGATGCGGTTTCGCCCAATCTGGTCTTGCTGCCGCTGTTCCACAGCGGTGGCCAGCAGGCGCTGCTTTTCTCCTTTCATGTCGGCCGATCGGTCGCGCTGGTTGAGCGTTTTTCGCCCGAAGCGGTGCACGCAGCCGTCGCCGCGCACGCGATCGACAATCTGTTCCTGCTGCCGACGATGGTCTATGATCTGGCCTATGCCGCCGCGACGGTGGATTTGAGCCCGGTTCGCTCGGTGCTGGTCGCTGGCGGCGCGGTCGATCCCGAAACCCGAGCCGCGTTCGAGCGGCGCTTCAATATTCCATTGCTCAGCAATTACGGATCGACCGAGGTGGGCCATGTCGCGGGCTGGACCGCGCGTGACGTTCGCGAGGGGCGATGGCGGCCGGGTTCGGTCGGCCGCGTCTATGCGGGTGTCGAGGTCGAGGTGCGCGGTGATGATGGCCGACCGGTCGCATCCGGCGACGTCGGCGAGATCTGCGTGCGCACCGATCTGACCAAGGGTTATGCCGGTGATGAATCGTCGGGCGATGCGATCCATGTCGATGGCTGGGTGCTGTCGGGCGATCTGGGCCGTATCGATGCGGACGGCGTCCTCTATCTTTCGGGCCGCAAACGCGAACTGATCAAATGCGGCGGCTTTCAGGTCTTCCCGGCCGAGGTCGAGGATGCGCTGCGCACCAGCCCGATCGTCGCGGACGTCGCGGTAGTCGGTGCCGATGACCCCCGGCTTGGCCAGATTCCCAAGGCGATCGTGGTGCCGCGCGCCGGCCTGGATGCCGTCGGCGAGGTCGAGCGCGCGATGCTGATCGCGCATGTTCGCGAGCGGCTGGCCCATTACAAGGCGATACGCGCCGTCGAATTCGTCGCGGCCTTGCCGCGCACGCCCACCGGAAAGATCGATCGCGCCGCGCTGGCGGCCCGTTGAATTGAAGGAGCCCTGATTCGATGCCCAAGAAAACCGAGGTCGACCTGCTCCAGGAGCACTGGACGGCGGAACGCATGACCACAGATCGCGCGACGCTCGAAAGCTTCGTCCGCTACGAGGTCGATGCCGAGCGACGCGTCGCCACCATCATCTTCGATCGCCCGGACAAGCTCAACGCGATTCCGGTCGCTGCATTCGAGGTGGTCGGCGATCTGGTGAAGGAGGCCGAGGCCGACGACCGGGTGAAGGTGATCGTCTTCAAGGGCGAAGGCCCCTGTTTCGGAACCGGCGCGGACGGTGACGAGCTTGGATTCTATATCGGCTATGGTTCGGGAGAGGGCAAGGAAGGGCGTCGCCGCCCGCCGCAGCGCACGCGGATGCTGCCCGATCGCAACCTGTTGTTCGGCGCGTTCAACAGCCGCATTTCCAATTGCCTGAAGGCGACGATCTGCCAGGTCCACGGCTATTGCTATGGCGGCCATATGCAGATCGCGCTCGCCGCCGACATCGTCATCTGTTCGCCGGAGGCGACCTTCACCCATCCCGCATTCCGCTATCTGGGCGCGGGGCCGCAGGATGTGGTGCAGTGGATCGAGAATCTCGGGGTCAAGAAGGCCAAGGAGATCATGCTGACCATGCGGCCACTGCTGGCCGACGAAGGCGAGAAATGCGGTTTCGTCAACAAGGTGGTGCCGCGCGACGAGCTCGATCAATGGGTGGCCGATTACGCGGAGGCGATCTCGTTCATGCCGCTCGACGGCATCATGATCGGCAAGTCGATGATGCAGCTCGCGCTGAATGCGCGCGGCGCGTCCGTCGGCGAGATCGGCGCCTGGGTCGCGCATGGCTGGGCCACCAATCTCGGCCTTGACGAGAATGACTGGAATTTCCTGAAGGAACGCCGCGACAAGGGGCTTGGCCAGGCGTTGCGCGATCGCGATGCGGCAGTGGCGCCCTTTTTCCGTATGGGTGGGCGCGGCAAGAAATCGGAGTCCAGCACATGAAATTCGGCATCCTCGCCTCGCATCAGTTCCCGCGCGACGCCGATCTCGGGCGTTCGATCGGCGAGCTGATCGAATATGTCCAGGGCGCGCGCGACTTGGGTTATGATTCGGTGTTCGCGATCAATCACTTCCTGGGCAATCTCCAGACGCCCCAGACGATCTCGATGATGGCGCGGCTGATCGATCATTCGGGCGACATGATGCTGGGATCGGGGATCCTGATCCTGCCCCTTTACCATCCGGTCCATATCGCCGAGGAATTCGCGACGCTCGACCAGCTTTCGGGCGGGCGGATCGTGCTCGGTGTCGGCGCAGGCTATCGCCAGGAGGAATTCGACAGCTTCGGTATTTCGATGGATGATCGCGGCGGCCGGCTGCGCGAGGGGATCGAACTGATCCGTGCGCTGTGGACCGACGAGGCGGTGAGCTATTCGGGCGAGCATTTCGCGATCGAGAACAAGCGGATCGGCGTCGCGCCCGTTCAGCCGGGCGGCCCGAAGATCTGGGTGGGCGCGGGCGCGCGCGTGCCCGTCGCGCGCGCGGCGCGCCTGGGCGACGCGTGGCTGACGCCTGGCAATTCGCCGAGCCCCGATTATCTGCCCAAGCATGTCGGCATCTACAACGACGCGCTTGTCGCCGCCGGCAAGCCGGTCGACGGCATCGAACGGCCGATCCTGAAAGAGATGTTCATCGACGAGGACGGCGATCGCGCCCGTGAACTGGCGGTTGAATATCTGCGCCGCGAATATGCCGCCTATGGCCAATATGAAGCGCTCGACTGGTTCAATTCGCGCTGGCAGGAACTGATCGACAATTCGCTGCTCGTGGGTAGCCCGGACGAGATCGTCGCCAAGATCCGTGGCATCGCCGCGCATGGCTTCAACCATTTCGTCTTCCGCTCCTTCTGGGGCGGAATGCCGTTCTCGGAGGCGCAGCGCTGCCTGACGCTGTTCGCGGAGAAGGTGCGGCCGCAGCTCGAAACGGTGGACGCATGAGCGCCGCCGCACGCGAGATCCACCACATCGCGCTCACCGTGCGCGACATGAAGGCGTCCGAAGCCTTTTACGGTGGCGTCATGGGGCTCAGGCGGACGCTGGAGATGCCGATCCGGGATCCTCGCACGATCCGGGTGATGGGGTTGCCCGAAGGGGCGACCGGGCATAGCGTCTATTTCCAGGGGCCGACCAAGATCGGTCAGCTGGAACTCATCGAATGGCGTGGTCATGGGCGCACCGACACCGGGCCGAAGCGGCCCGGCGATCCCGGCGTCTTCCTGCTTTCCTTCGAGGTGAGCCGCGACGAACTCGACGAGATCTGGGAGCGGGGCGTAGCAGCCGGCACGCCGGTCCAGGCCGAACCCGCCGATGCGGTGCTGGAGAATTACGGCACGATCCGTGTCGCGATCTTCATCGATCCGGACGGTGTGCTCGTCGAACTGGTCGCCTTGCCGACCAAGGAAGAGATCGCGGCTTTCCGTGCGGCCAATCCGAGGGCGAGCCTGTGAGCCACGTCAATTTCTGGGACTGGGCGAAGCATGAGCCGGATCGGATCGCGGTTGGCGAGGTCGACGGGCGGAAGGTCGGTTTCGGTGAACTCGCGGACCGCGCGCACCGTACCGCGAACGCGCTGCTGGTGCGCGGCCTGAAGCCGGGCGACGCGGTCGCCACGGTGCTGCGCAACCGGTCCGAATGTATCGAGCTGTTCCTCGCCGCGCTCAATTGCGGCTGGTATTACGTGCCGATCAATCATCACGGCACCGCCGACGATATCGGCTATATCGTCGAGAATTCCGAAGCGAAGGCGGTCTTTGTCGATCCCGAATTCGCCGCGGTCGCGACCGCCGCGCTCGACGACAAGGGATTCCCGAAGGACATGCGCTTCTCCGTCGGCCGGGCGGAGGGGTTCGAGACCATGGACGCGCTGCGTGCTGGCGTATCGGGCGATCGTCCGCTCGGCCATCCCGCCGGGCAGGTGATGCAATATACGTCCGGCACCACCGGGCGGCCCAAGGGGGTGCGCCGGCCGCTCGAAAAGCGCGGCGCCGACGAACTGATCGGCGCGATGAGCTGGCTGCTGCGCAATTTCGGCATGGAGCCGGGGGTCGGCGTCCATCTCGTCACCTCTCCCATGTATCATTCGGCGGTGCATTCGGTTTCCACGGCGGCGCTCCATCTCGGCCAGTCGGTCGAGATGATGGAGCGCTGGACGCCCGAGGCCTGCCTGGAACGGATCGCGCGCGACCGTGTGACGAGCAGCCATATGGTCGCCACGCATTTCCACCGGTTGCTGCAATTGCCCGACGCGGTGCGCGCGGCGGCCGACGTCTCGTCGCTCACCCATGTCCTCCACGGCGCGGTGCCGACGCCGGTGGACGAGAAGCGGCGGATGATCGAATGGTGGGGACCGGTGATCGACGAATATTACGGATCGTCCGAAGTCGGCGGTACCGCGGTCTCGTCGAAGGAATGGTTGAAGAAACCCGGAACGGTCGGGAAACCCTTCTCGATCTCGGAACTGAAGATCCTCGACGACGACGGCAATGAACTCGCCCCCAATCAGGTTGGCCACATCTGGATGCGCCAGGGCGATCAGGATTTCTCCTACTACAAGGATCCGGAAAAGACCGCGAAGAACACGCGGGGTCGGTTCATCCATGTCGGCGATCATGGCTACGTCGATGAGGACGGCTATCTGTTCCTTTCGGGCCGCGACGCGGAAATCATCATCTCGGGCGGCGTCAACATCTATCCGGCGGCGATCGAGGCCTGTCTGCTCAACCATCCGGCGGTGGGTGATTGCGGCGTCGTCGGCGCGCCCAATGCGGAATTCGGCGAGGAAGTGAAGGCGGTGGTGATGCTCAATCCCGGCTGGTCGGCGGATCAGGCGATGGCCGATGCGCTGATCGCGCATTGCCGCGACGGCTTGTCGCGCATCAGCGTGCCGCGTTCGGTGGATTTCGTCGAAAGCCTGCCGCGCGATCCCAACGGCAAGCTTCAGAAAAAGGCGCTGCGAGACACTTATTGGGCAGCGCTGGAGCGTGCGCTGTGACGGCGGTCAGACTCGATGGCCAGGTCGCGCTGGTGACCGGGGCGGGGCGGGGGCTTGGCCGCGCCCATGCCATGCTGCTGGCCGAGCGTGGCGCGCATGTCGTGGTGAACGATATCGGTGCCGCCACCGATGGCAGCGGCGCGGCGGCTGGCCCCGCCGACCAGGTGGTGGCGGAAATCGTGGCGGCGGGTGGTTCGGCCCAGCCCTCCACCCATGACATCACCGATCCCGATCAGGCAGGGGCGATGATCGATGCCGCGCTGTCGCATAGCGGTCGTCTCGAGGTCGTCGTGCACAATGCCGGCATTCTTCGCGACCGGACTCTCGTCAAGCTGGCGTCCGACGATGTCGAGGCCGTGCTTGACGTGCATCTGAAGGCGGCGTTCTGGACGCTGATTCCGGCGGTGACGCAGATGCGCCAGGCCGGCTATGGGCGCATCGTGCTCACCGCATCGTCGTCGGGCCTGTTCGGCACCTTCGGGCAGAGCAACTATGCCGCCGCGAAGATGGGGCTGGTGGGGCTGATGCGCGTGCTTTCCGCCGAGGGCGAACGCGCGGGCATTCTGGTCAACACCGTGGCGCCCAGCGCCCGGACGCGGATGACCGAGGATCTGCTGGGGCCGCTGGCCGATAAGCTCGATCCCGCGCATGTCGCGCCGCTGGTGACATGGCTGTGCTCGCCCGCCTGCACCGCGGGCAACCAGATCTTCTCGGCGGGCGGCGGGCGCTATGCCAGCGTTTTTCTGGGACTGACGCCCGGCTGGACGAAGCCCGGCGACGGCGTGGCGAGCCCGGAGGAGATCGGCGAACAGATGGGCCGCATCCTCGATCTTGACGGATTCATCGTTCCGAAGAGCGGCGCCGACGAACTCGAAGTGATGCTCGCCGCACTGAGCGGACGCGAAGGGAAGCAATAATGGATTTCCGCGATACGCCCGAACAGGCGCGCTTCCGCGCCGAGGCCGCCGTGTGGCTCGACGAGGCGCTGCGCGGGTTCGCCCATGCCGCCGATGGCAAGGCTCGCGAAGAGCAGAGCATCGCCTGGCAGGCGAAATTGCATGCCGATGGCTGGGCCGGCATTTCCTGGCCCGAGGCCTATGGCGGGCGCGGACTCGGCCATGTGCACGACGCGATCTTCAACGAGGAAGCGGTGAAGCGCGACGCGCCGATCCCGATCAACGTGATCGGCGTCAATCTGGTCGGCCCCACGATCATGGTCCACGGCACGGACGCGCAAAAAGAGCGCTATCTGCCGCGCATCCTGTCGGGCGAGGAAGTCTGGTGCCAGGGCTTTTCGGAGCCGGGTGCGGGATCGGATCTTGCCGGACTCGCAACCCGCGCGGTGCCGGAAGGGGACGGCTGGCGTGTCAACGGGCGCAAGATCTGGACCTCCTGGGCGCACCGTGCGCAGAAATGCATCCTGCTGACGCGCACCGATACCCAGGCACCCAAGCATCGCGGCATCACCTGCCTTCTGGCCGATACGGCGAATTTCGAGATCAGCCCGATCACGATGATCAACGGCGACAGTGAATTCAACGAGATGCGGATCGAGGATGTCCTTGTTCCCGATCATGCGCGTCTGGGCGCGGTCAATGGTGGCTGGCTGGTCGCGACGACGGTGCTGACCTTCGAACGCTCGGGCGCCGCGCTGATGCTCCAGGTGATGGCGCAGCAGGTGCTCGATCGTCTGGTCGTGGCAATCCGCGACAGCGGCCGCGCCGATGACGAATTGCTCCGCGCCAGGCTCGGCAAGCTGGCGAGCGATGTCGAATCGCTGCGCGTCTCGGGCGTGCGGATCATGTCGGCGCTGGCCGCCGAGCGCGAACCCGGCGCGGAGAGTTCGTCGGTCAAGCTCGTCTGGGCGCGCGTGATCCAGGACATCACCCGGCTTGCCATCCAGGAAGGGCTGGCGGGTTCGCTCGACGATCTCGGCCTCGAGGGCGGCTGGTGGACCGATCGCTACCTGCGCGCGCGGGCGCATTCGATCGAAGGCGGCACCGACGAGGTGCAGAAATCCATCATCGCCGAGCGTGTGCTCGGCCTTCCGCGCTCGCGATAGAGGCATTCATGCAGGCTTTGCTGACACAGGATCAGGAACTCGTCGCGGAAACCGCTGCGCGATTGGCGAAGGGCGGACTGACGCGTTCGCGCGCGCTGCTCGACGGCGCCGAAACGGTCGATGGCCCGACTGCCGAACTGATCGCGGGCTGGAGTGGGCTAGGCGTGCCCGAAGCCGAAGGTGGTGCGGGCGGAAGTGCGGTCGAGGCCGCACTGCTCGTCCACGCGCTCGGGGAAGGGGCTGAACCCGGCGCCTTTCCCGGCCATTTCCACGCGGTTCACGCCCTGCTCGGCGCCGGGCTGGCGGGTGAGTTGCTTGGCGATGGGCGGACCGCCGCCCTGGTCGATGCGACGGGCGTCGGGCCCGACCGCTCCGCCGCGCTGATGGTGGAATATGGTGGCGATCGCTGGATCCTTTCGGAAGTCGCGGAGTGGACTCCGGTGCGTGCGCTCGATCCCGCCCGCCGCGCCGGGCGGGCGATGCGGGGCGCGGTGATCGCCGAAGGAATCGACTCGCGCCACGGCCTTTCGCGCATCCAGGTATTGCTCGCGGCGGAGGCTTGCGGAGTGGGCAGGGGCGCGATCCGCCTTGCCAGCGACTATGCCCGCACGCGCGAGCAGTTCGGCAAGCCGATTGGATCCTATCAGGCGATCGGCCACCGGCTCGCCCAGGCCACCGCCGATATCGAGGCCGCCTGGTCGCTGACGCTGCATGCTGCATGGGCGCTGGGCGATGCGCCTGAACTCGCGGTGCGGTCCGCGCACATGGCGAAGGCGGCGGCTGGCGACGCCGCGATCTTCGCTTGCGAGGCATGCGTGCAGACGCATGGCGGCATGGGGATCACGCGCGAAGCCGATCCGCATCTTTATCTGAAGCGCGCCTTTTCCATCGACGCGAGTTGGGGACGGGCGGCTGAACTCAATCGCAGGATCGGCGCAGCGTTGCTCGCCGGCTGATGTGTCGCGTCCGGTGGTTCGAGGCTACCGGAATTTAATCGAAAAACGAGAATCAAACCGGTCGGAATGTATTGCAACGCTGCGATCGACGAGTTAATACCAACCGGTCGGATTTAGAAATCAGGGACAGCCCATGAAGTTCGGAATCATGAATCTCTTCCCGCTGACGGAAGGACAAAGCGAGCGGGACGTGATCGACGAGACGATGGAGGAGGCGATCCTGGCGGATCGGCTCGGATACGACTCCTTCTGGTTCGCCGAGCATCATTTCTCCGGCTACGGAATCCTGGGCAATCCGCTTCAGTTCGGTACGGCGGTCGCGATGGCGACCAAGCGGATCACGATCGGCACCGCCGTGATGGTGATCCCTTTCTACAACCCGCTTCGCCTTGCCGAGGATGCGGCGCTTCTCGATCTGCTGTCGGGCGGTCGCTTCATGATGGGTTGCGGCCGTGGCTATCAGCCGCGTGAATTCGCCGGTTTCCATATCGATCCCAAGGATTCGGGCGAAATCTATGCGGAAACCGTCGATATCCTGCGCAAGGCCTGGACTGAGGACAATTGGTCGTACGCCGGCAAGCATTTCCAATATGCGGATATGACCGTCCATCCGAAGCCGTTGAACGGCGAACTGCCGATCCTGCATGCGTCGGTGTCGCCTGAATCCTTCGAAAAATGGGGCCGGCTGGGTGAGCGGATCATCACCAGCCCGAACTTCACGCCATTGTCGCTGATGAAGCGCAACTTCGATCTCTACACCAAGGGGTTGCTCGAAGGCGGCCATGACCCATCGGCGTTCGAGCGCCCTTATATGCAGCAGGTATGGGCGGGCCCGACCGAAGCCGGCAAGCGCGAGGCGGCCGAGGCGGCGCTGCGCTATTACCGGATGGTCGGCAACGTCATTCCCGGCCAGCAAAAGGGCCTGGTTCCCGTCGATGCCAAGGAACAGGCCTATTATGAGAAGGTGAAGCAGGGGATCGACCTGCTGAGCGTCGAGCAGACGCTGACCCATGGTGGCAATTTCGGCTCCACCCAGCAGGTGATCGATACGCTGGCGGTGCTCCAGGAGGAGCTGGGGGTCACGCACTATATCTGCTGGTTCCGCATCCCGACTCTGGAGCGCGGCGCGGCGCTGGATGCCATGCACCGGTTCGCGGAAGAGGTGGCGCCGGTGTTCCGCGATGCGCAGGAACCGGTGAAGCAGGCGGCGACCGCGCGGGTCTGACGCGATGCCGGACGCTTCCCCGATCCGTTATCAGGTCGAAGGCCGGGTGGTCGTGCTCACGCTCGACCGGCCCGAGCGGCGCAACGCCGCGGATCGGGCGCTGGTCGCCGCGCTGGTCGCGGCGATCGATCGTGCTGAGGCGGATGAAACGATCCAGGCTTTGATCCTGACAGGCGCGGGCGCGAGTTTCTGCGCGGGATGGGATCTGGACGATATTCTGGCGATGGGGGCGATCGACGAAGCGTCGCTCGCGGCAATGTTCGACGCCAATGCGCGCGCTCTGACGCGGCTGCGCGATGCCGCTCTGCCCACCATCGCGCTCGCCAACGGGCCGGTTGCCGGATTCGGCATGTCGCTCGTCGCCAATTGTGATTTCGCCATCGCCGCCGCCGATGCCACGTTCCACTTGCCCGAGGCCGCGATCGGACTGGTTCCCGCCGTCGTTGCGCAGGATATGCTGCGCGTCCTGGGACCGCGCGCTGCATTCGACTGGCTTGCGCTGGCTGATCGTCGTGACGCCGACGCCGCATATCGGGCCGGGCTGGTGCGGGCCGTGGTGCCCGCGCCGGAGTTGCCGGAAGCCGGACGGGCGCTTGCCGCGCGCCTTGCTGGCATGCCCGAGGGCGCTGTTGCCGAAACCAAGACATTGCTGCGGCGCCTCGACCGGGCGCCGCCCGACGAACGCCAGGCGCTGACGGTCGATGGCGCCGTCGCCGCATTGAGATCGCCGGCCGCGCAGGCGCTGATCGCGCGGATGAGGACAGAAAATAAAAGCAAATAGAGGGGAAGGATCATGGAAGGTAAGGAAATCAGGATGATGTCTTCGCGTCTGAAACTCGGCGTCGCGGCTGGAGCGCTGCTATGGGCGGCCGCCCTGCCGCAAATGGCGTCCGCGCAGAGCGCGGAAGCGCCGCAGGATGCTGAAGCCCAGTCCTCGGATGTCGGCGTCGCCGAAATCGTCGTGACGGCGCAGCGCCGCGCGGAATCGCTTCAGGACGTGCCGATCTCGATCACCGCGCTCACCAGCCAGTCGATCCAGGACGGCGCCATTCGCGGTGTGGACGAAATTGCGGGGCGCACCCCCGGTTTCACCATGACCGCCTTCAACGTCGCGCAGCCGCGCCTGTTCATTCGCGGCAGCGGATCCACTGATGACGGCGCGGCGCAGGACAACAGTGTCGCCGTGTTCATGGACGACGTCTATATCGCGCGCGGGTCGGGGCAGGCCTTCGAATTTCTCGATGTCGATCGGATCGAGGTGCTGCGTGGTCCCCAGGGCACATTGTACGGAAAGAATGTCGTCGGCGGCCTGATCAACGTCATCAGCCGGCGCCCGTCGCGCAGCATGGATGCCGCGGCCGAGATTTCATACGGCAACTATAATGCGCTCGATCTGCGCGGTTATGTGACCGGCCCGGTCAGCGATAATCTCGCCGTATCCTTTTCGGGCGTCCGCCGTTCGCGCGACGGCTTCGCGCGCAATATCCGCCTGAACCGCGATCTCGAGGATCTCGATCTCGTCGCGGTGCGCGGACAGGTCCTGTGGACGCCGACGCCCGACATCGATGTGCTGATCGCCGCCGATTACAGCAATCATTCGGACAATGGCCAGTCGCGCAAGGGCGAAGGGCCGTTCACGACGCCGCCCTTCGGCAGCGTCACCGCCGTCCAGACGTCGGATGATCCGCGTGAATCGGAATCGCCGCGCGTGACTTATCAGAAGCGCCGGATCTTCGGCACGCTGGGTCGCATCGACTGGCGCAACGAACTCGGCACGCTCACCTCGCTCACCGCCTATCGCACCAGCAAGGTCAATCTGGGCGATGCCTTCACCGGCATCGGTTCGCCGCCCTATCCGGTGCTCGACACGCTCAACATCGAGCAGGAAAGCGCCAAGCAGTTCAGCCAGGAAGTCCGCTTCGCCACCGATCCGTTCCTGAACGATCGCGTGACCGCGATTGTCGGCCTCTATTATCTGCACGAGAATGTCGACCGCACCGAGATCGCCGATCTCATCTCGGTGATCGGATCACGCGTGCCCTCGCTGGGCGGGCTGACCGGGATCAGCGGTTCCTACCAGCTCGCGACCACGGAGAGCCTGGGCGCCTTCGCATCGACCACCGTCAAGATCACCGAACGGCTGGGTCTGACCGCCGGCATCCGCTATACGCACGAGACCAAGGACATCGAAACCCAGGTCCGTTCGATCGCCGATACCGACAGCATCATCGCGGCCCCGCCGACCGAGGAATATGACATCGCGGCGAAGGGAAGCTGGGGTGGTTTCACCCCGCGCGTCGCGCTGACCTATGAGTTGAGCCCCGCGCTCAACCTCTATGCCAGCTATGCGCAGGGCTTCAAATCCGGCGGTTTCCAGGGGCAGGCGCCGACCGGTCTCGCCGCGTCGATCCCGTTCGATCCGGAACACGCCAGGAGCTACGAGATCGGTATCAAGGGACGGCTGTTCGGCAACAAGCTGACCTTCGCGCTTTCCGCGCACCACACCGATTATGACGATCTCCAGGTTCGCCAGAACGCGCAGCGCCCGGAAGATCCGTTGCCGATCATCCGCATCACCAATGCGGGCGCGGCGCGCGCGCGCGGCATCGAGCTCGATCTGAACGCGAAGCCGACATCATGGCTCACCCTGTGGGGCAGCTATGGCTATCTGGACGCCAAATATGTGCGGCTGACCGATAATACCGGCAAGGATCGCTCGGGCAACGACATGGTCTATGCGCCCAAGAACACCTATAATATCGGCGGCGAGGTCGAACTGCCCGTCAGCGACACCGCGTCCGCGTTCGCGCGCGCCGAATATCGTTGGCAGGACAAGTTCTTCTTCGATCCGGCGAACGACGCGGTGAATACCCAGCAGGGCTATGGGCTGTTGAGCGGCGCGGTCGGCGCGCGTTTCGCCGACGGGCGCATCACCGCCGAGCTTTGGGGCAAGAACCTGACCGACAAGCTGTACCGCACCAGCAACATCCCGTTCCTGGGCGATCGCTTCGTCACCTATGGCGCTCCGCGCACCTACGGCGTGCGGTTGCGCGTCAATTACTGAAGGAAAGACGGGCATCCTCATGCATGAAGTAGCCATTGTCTCGGTCGCGCGGACCCCGATTGGAAAGGCGTTTCGGGGCGCGCTCAACGATACGCATGGCGCGGCGCTCGGCGCGCACGCCATTCGCCATGCCGTGGCGCGTGCCGGCGTCGATCCGGCGGAGGTCGAGGATGTCGTGATCGGCAATGGCAGCCCTGAAGGCGCGCAGGGCATGAACATCGCCCGTATGTCGTTGCTGAAGGCGGGGCTGCCGGTGTCGGTGCCCGGGCAGACGGTCAATCGCTTCTGCTCCTCGGGGTTGCAGGCGGTCGCGACCGCCGCGCACCAGATCGGTTTCGAGGGGTTGAATGTCGCGGTCGCTGGCGGCCTGGAAACCGTCAGCCTGACCCTGCAGCATATCAACCAGCATCGTCTGGCTGACGAGGAACTCACGCGGACGCATCCCGGCCTGTTCATGCCGATGATCGAAACCGCCGAGGTGGTGTCGCGCCGTTATGCGATCGGGCGCGATCGCTGCGATGCCTTCGGTCTCGAAAGTCAGCGGCGCACTGCCGCCGCTCAGGCGGCAGGCGCGTTCGACGACGAGATCGTGCCGATCGCGGCGACCAGGCTCGTCACCGATCGGCAAACCGGTGAAACCCGGCATGAGCAGGTGACCTTGGCCAGCGACGAAGGCCCGAGACCGACCGGGGCCGATCAGCTCGCCGCGCTCCAGCCCGTCATGACCGACGGCACGGTGACCGCCGGCAATGCGAGCCAATTGTCCGATGGCGCCGCGGCGCTGGTGCTGATGCGCGCCGACGAGGCCGCCCGGCGTGGCCTCGCGCCACTCGGCCTGTTCCGCGGTTTCGCCGTTGCCGGCTGCGAGCCGGACGAGATGGGGATCGGGCCGGTCTTCGCGGTGCCAAAGCTGCTCGCGCGGCACGGGCTCACTGTCGACGATATCGATTTGTGGGAGTTGAACGAGGCTTTCGCCGTCCAGGTTCTGTATTGCCAGGATCGGCTCGGTATCGACCCCGCGAAGCTCAACGTGAATGGCGGTGCGATCGCGCTCGGTCATCCCTTCGGCATGTCGGGCGCGCGCATGGCCGGCCACGTGCTGATCGAGGGCCGCCGCCGCAATGCGAAATGGGGCGTCGTCACCATGTGCGTCGGCGGTGGCATGGGGGCGGCGGGCCTGTTCGAGATCCTGTGATGAACGGCATCGTCGAACGCCTTGGCGCCCGGATCGGCGAGAACTGGGGGCCTAGTGCGTGGCTGACGATCGATCAGCCGATGATCCAGGCCTATGCCGATCTTTCCGGCGATCGCCAGTGGATCCATGTCGATGTCGATCGCGCACGCACCGAGGGCCCGTTTGGCGAGACGGTGGCGCATGGCCTGCTGATCCTGTCGCTGATTCCCGCGATGGTCGCCGATGCGCCCTGGCTCCAGGCCAGGGCCGGCGTGAATTACGGATCCGATCGGTTGCGTTTTGTCTCGCCGGTGCGCGCTGGTGACCGTATCCGCGCGCATTGCAGCCTGACGGCGATCGAGCCGCATGGCGCGGGGGCGCGGGTCACGACGTCGGTTTCGATTGAAATCGATGGTCAGGCCAAGCCCGCCTGTGTCGTCGACATGATCGGCATCATCTTCGCCTGAAGTCGCGGCGCGACTGGTCAGGCGATCGGCGGAAGCTCGCCGCAGGCCGCGCGATAACCGCTCAACCGCTCCTGATAATGATCGCTGAGCGGAATCGCTGACCGGTGCGACGCATCGGTGGTGACGCAGGTCATTCGTCCGACGAACGACAGTGCATCGTCCCCACGCCGACCGATCACCAATAGACGGAAGCTCGTTCGCCCGATTGCCTCGACATAGACGGTGCTCGAGAAATGCTCGCCGGGGCGCAGAGACTTGTGCAAATCGGTGGTCAGTGAACGCACCGGCGTGCCGATCTCGCCCTCGTTGAGCTGCTGGTGGATCGAAAGCCCCATCACCTGTTCCAGCCACACCTCGGCCGCATCGAAGACGAAACCGCCATAGCGCGGTGTGAAGACGATGCCGGCGGGATCGCAGTCGCCGAAGCGGACACGGCTGTCGATCCGGATCGGCGCATCCATGGTCATGCTTACAGTCCTTCGCTCGTGCGTTCGAAATGACGGACACCGGAAAGGATCAGCAGTCCGGAAAGGGGGGCGGCGATCGCCGCGGTGAGCGCGAGCGCTTCACCGATCGCTTGTGGATCGCCGAACACCGTCTCCGTGAAGAAGGCGACCGCCAGCGGCCCGACGCTCATGCCGATCAGCGTGACCGCGAACGAATAGACGGCGGAAGCGCGACCGCGCAGATGGCCGGGGGTCGCATCCTGGATCGCCTGGACGGCCGTGGCGCCGGGCGAGGTGAAGAACATGAGTGCGGGGGCGAAACAGGCGAGTGCGAACCAGCCGTCATCGACCAATCCTGCCGCCACCATGAACGGCGCTACCAGCGCGACGCCCCAGCCCGCGACCCAGACCGGCGCCCCCTTCACGCCACGGCGTTGGAGGTGACTTGAGAGCGCGCCGCCGAGCAGCGTGCCTAGCCCGCCGAAGATCAGGAACAACAGGCCGTAGCGCAGCCCGACATCGCCCGCGCTCCAGCCGAACTTGCGGATGAACAGCGTCGGCGCCCACGACAATACGCCGCTCACCAGGATCGAATAGAGCGCGACCCCGGCATAATGACGGCTGAAGAACCGCCAATGGCTGCGCATGTAACCGATGATGCTGCCCTGCGGGGCCGCGCTATCCGGGTTGGCCGGCATGCGCCGTGTCGGCTCGCTGACGGTGGCGAGCAACACCAGCATCAGGATCGCTCCACCCAGGCCGACCGAGACGAAGGCCAGTTGCCAGGGCGCGAGCGCGCCGAGCAGCGGCAAACGGACGGGCGGGAGCGTCGCGATCCAGGCGAGCACCGCGCCGCCCAGGATGAGCGCGAGGCCGGATCCCAGCGAAACCGCCATGGTATAGAGCCCGATCGGCAAGCCTCTCTTGTCGCGGGGAAACAGGTCGCTGATCGTTGACAGTGCCGCAGGGGACAGGCTCGCCTCGCCGATGCCCACGCCGACGCGGGCGATGAAGAGCTGGACGAAATTTCCCGCCGTTCCGCAAAAGGCGGTGGCGACGCCCCATAAGGTCGAACCCGCCGCGATCAGTCCGCGACGAGATCGCCGATCCGCCAGCCAGCCGAGCGGGAAGCCCATGATCGCGTAGCACAGGCCGAACGCCACGCCCTGAAGCAGCGCGACTTCGGTATCGCCGATGCCGAGATCAGCCTTGATCGGTTCGACCAGCAGGCTGATGATCGTGCGATCGACGAATGAGATGACATAAGCGATCGTGAGCACCACGACATGCCACCAGGCCCGGCCGGGGTTGGGCCAGCCGTCCGCTTCGGTTCCGGTGGGCGCCGTATCCCGATCCGTCGGGAGTTGGTTCGAACTTCCGGTCACCTGCACGATGTGTCTCTCACATAATTCCATCCGGTCGGAATAAATTGTTAAGCCCTGTTCGCCAAAGGTCAATGGGCATACAAGCCGATCCTGCCGTTGGGAGCGACGTCAAGCCAACCGGCCGGTATTGCAAGCGCCGGCCCCGCGCTCTAACCCTTTGAGAGGGCGGCAATCATGAGGGTGCGACATATGGCCAATGCAGCGAACAGGAGCGGGACGGGGCGTGCCCGATCCTATGATCCGGTCCAGACGCGTGCATCGATCATCGCGGCGGGCCTGAAACTGTTCAAGCGAGACGGCTTTTCGGGAACCGCCGTCAAGGATATCGCCGACGAGGCCGGCGTCACCAAGGGCGCGTTTTATCATCATTTCGATTCGAAGGAGGATCTGCTCCTCCTCATCCACAACGACTATCTCGAATATCAGCTTGGCGTGATCGAGGAAGTGCTGGCGCAGGAAGCGACACCGACCGATCAATTGCGCCGCATGATCGGCGCCATCCTTCACGCGCTCGAGAAATATCACGAGAATGTGACGATCTTCTTCCAGGAGCGCCGCTATCTCTCCGGGCCGAAGTTCGAGAATGTCCGTCGGCAGCGCAATGATCTGGAGGATGTGTTCCGCAAGCTGATCCAGCGCGGCATCGATGCCGGCGAGTTCCGGGCCGACATGGATGTCGCGATCACCGGTCTGGGCATCATCGGCATGTGCGCCTGGTCCTACCAATGGTATTCGCCGAGCGGCCGGCTCGACCTGGATCAGGTGGCGCGGATATTCTCCGAACTGGCGCTGACCGGGGTGACGACACCGAAGGGCTGAACGCAGCATCGCAAGGCGCCGTTTTCGGTATTGTTGCCGATTTACAAGCACCGCATCGTCTGATCTACCCGGCGAATGCATCGCCGTAAGCCATCGGCCATCCGCCGTTCGCTCGCCACGCTATCCGCGATTGCGGCAGCGATGGTTTCCCAGTCAGCGCTTGCTCGCCAGCCGAGCGTTTCCATCGTTCGGACAAGCTTCGGTATTCCGCACATCACCGCGCGCGACTGGCGCGGGCTGGGCTATGGGTACGGTTATGTCGCGGCGGAGGACAATCTCTGCATCCTCGCCGACGCCTTCGTCACCTTTCGGGGTGAGCGCTCCCGCTATTTCGGCGGCGATGGGCGCCGGCCCAAGGGCGGCACGCTGGGAACGGCGGTCAATCTCGAATCCGATTTCTTCTTTCGGCAGGTGGCGGATGATGCGCAGATCGCGCGTTTCCGTGGCGCGCAGCCGGCCGATCTCGATGCGCTGATCGCCGGCTATGCTGCGGGCTACAGCCGCTATGCCGGCGAGGTGCGCGGTGGCGGGCATGCCGGCCGCCATGCCGATTGCCGCAATGCCGACTGGCTGACCGCCGCGACCGCGGAGGACGTCTATCGCCGTCTCTATGCACTTTCCCTGACTGCAAGTTCGATCAACTTCATCGAGGCGATCGGCAGCGCGCAGCCGCCCGCCAGGGGATCGGCGGGGCTGCGGCCGGGCAAGGCGCAGCAGCTCGCCTGGACGCTGCCGTCAGAACGCGATCCCGATTTCGGCAGCAACATGTTCGGCTTCGGCAGCGATGCGACGGGCGGGAAACACGGGCTGCTGCTCGGTAATCCGCACTGGTACTGGAAAAGCGTCGATCGCTTCCAGCAGGTCCATCTGAAGATACCCGGCAAGATCGACGTGCAGGGTGTGTCGATCGTCGGCGTGCCGGTGGTGCAGGTCGGCTTCAACCGCGATGTCGCCTGGAGCCACACGGTCTCCACGGCCGCGCGCTTCACCCTGTACAAGCTCAAGCTCGCCGACGGTGACCCCACCGCGTATCTTTACGACGGCAAGGTGCGGCGGATGACGTCACGGCCGGTCACCGTGCAGGTGAAGAATGAGGACGGCAACCTCCGCACCGTTACGCGCACGCTGTATCGTTCGCATTACGGATCGATGCTGGCGACGGGCTGGACGGGCACCGAGGCGCTCACGATCCGTGACGTCAATGCCGAGAATTTCCGTCTCTACCGCAATTGGCTGCGCCTGGATCAGGCGAAGAACCTCGACGATTTCATCCGCATCCAGCGCGAGGAAGTCGCGATTCCCTGGGTCAACACCGTCGCGGTGGGGCGCAACGACGATCGCGCCTGGTATGCCGATATCGGCACCGTGCCCAATGTCAGCGATGCCAAGCGTGCCGCCTGCGGCGTCGGCAAGTCGACGCTCGACGGTTCGCGATCGGATTGCGAGTGGGACAATGATGCCGATACGCCCCAGCCCGGCGCGCTCGGCGTTTCGAAACTGCCGTCGATCGAGCGTCGCGACTATGTGGCGAACATGAATGACAGCTATTGGCTGGCCAATCCCAAGGCGCCGCTGACCGGCTACCCGACGATCATCGGCGCGGTCGATTACGAACAGTCTTTGCGGACGCGCATGGGGCATCGCCTGGTGCAGGATCGTTTCGCCGGTGCCGATGGTCTTGCGGGACGCGGCATCACCAGCGAGTTGTTGCGCGACATCACGCTCAACAATCGCGTGCTGAGCGCCGAACTGTTCCTGGATGCGGTGCTGGAAGGACCGTGCCGCAAGGGGGCGGTGCGGCTGACCGAGCCTGCGGTCGATGTCGATCTGTCCAAGGCCTGCGGTGTTCTCGCGAAATGGGATCGACGCGGCAATGCCGACTCCGTGGGCGCGCATATCTGGGATCGCTTCTGGGAAGAGATGAAGGCCATCCCGTCCGAGACGCGCTACAGCGTGCCGTTCGACCCGGCGCATCCGCTTGAGACGCCACGTGGGCTGCACGCCGAACTTCCCGCCATCGAACAGGCGTTCGCGGCTGCCGTGCGTGTGATCGAGCGCAGCGGTGTCGCGCTGGATGCGCCGCGTTCCGTCTATCAATATCTGACCGATGCCGACGGCACGAAGATCCCGATCGCCGGCGGTTGCGGTCCGCTGGGCTATTTCGCGATCGCCTGCACGCAGATCACGGAGGAGGGGCCGGTGATCGGCGGCCATGGCAACAGCTATATCCAGGTCGTCGGCTTCGACGACAAGGGGGTGGTGCCTTACACGCTGGAAGTGCCGTCACAGTCCACCGATCCCGCCTCGCCCTGGTATCGCGACTATACGCGCGCCTATGCGCGAAAGGCGTGGCACCGCGCGCCGTTCACCGAACAGGAAATCCGGCGTGACATCGTCGCCCGGACGACACTGACCGAATAGGGATTGGGAAAGGGGGCATAATGATGGGCATCGGGCGAGACATCGCGACATCTCGGCCCGGATCCGCTGTGCGCAGGATTGCTCTGACGATCACTGCCTTGGCGTGCGCCGTGCTCATGCAGGCGCATGCGCATGCGGCGGCTCGGGAGACCGCCGATATCCTGATCGCCGACGGCACCGTCATCACCATGGATCCCGCTCGCCGTGTGATCGAGGATGGCGCCGTGGCGATTGTCGGAAACCGCATCGTTGCCGTCGGAACCACGACGGAACTGCGCGCGCGTTTCCGTCCGCGCACGGTGATCGATGCACGCCGGAAGGTGGTGATGCCGGGGCTGATCGACGGCCATGGCCATGCCGGTCATGCGATGTTCAAATCGCTGGGCGCCGACAGCGACCAGTGGAACGAGGCGGTCGAGCGGATGTACGCTCACGGTTCGACGGTCGATTTCTGGAAAGCGGACGCGCTGCTTGCCGGGATGGAACGCCTGAAGTCGGGTGTCACCACTTCGGTCAACGTTTTCGGGGGCGGATCCGACGTTTATCGTGTCGACGATCCCAAATATGGCGACGCCTATCTGGACGCGATCGAGGCGATCGGCGTCCGCTGGTTCCTGGGCGTAGGGCCGCGCCGCGGGCCTTATCCCAGCAAGTTCACCGAATGGAACGGAGAGGCCCGCAAGGATGTCGAGCGATCCTTCGACCAGCAGATCGCGGTTGCTGACACGTTGATCCGCAAATGGAACGGGGCTGCCGCCGGCCGGGTGAACATGGCGGTCGCTTATCCGACGATCAGCCCGGACGCCAAGCTGGAGGGCGCGGCGCTCGAAGCGGTGAAGCGCGAGGCGCGGACGGCGCGCGACATGTCCAGGCGTCATCACGTATTTTTCCTGCAGGACGGCCATACGCGCGGCACCGTCAAGTTCGCCAATGACGTGCTCGGGCTGCTCGGTCCGGATGCCATCTTCTCGCACGCGACCAGCCTGACCGAAGAGGAGATCGGGCTGATCGCGTCGACGGGAACGCGCATCTCGCACAATCCCAGCGCGATCTTCTCGATGTACGGGCGCAATCCGACGACCGAACTGATCGACGCGGGCGCCACCGTCATGCTCGGGTCGGACGGCGTGGCGCCGGATCGCAGCTACGACATGTTCCGCCACATGTTCCAGGCGACGCGCTATCACCGCTTTTATTTCCATGATTCCAACGTGCTGCCGGCGGGCAAGGTGCTGGAAATGGCGACGGTCGATGCGGCGCGCGCGCTGGGGCTAGAGAATGAGATCGGTTCGCTGGAACCCGGCAAGAAGGCGGACATCATCCTGATCGACTGGTTCAAGCCGCATCTCGTGCCGATGAACATGCCCGTCCATCGCGTGGTCTATTTCGCCAATGGCGCCGATGTCGCGACGGTGCTGGTCGATGGCCGCATATTGATGCGCGACCGCAAGCTGCTGACCGTCGACGAGGAACAGGCGCTGCTGACGGCGCAACGCGAAGCCGATCTCGCGATCCGCCGCGCCGGCCTGGAAGGCCTGACCGCTTTTCCCGAGGGATTCTGGGGCTCGACGAAGCTGAAGCCTGACCCCGGCTCTCGGTGAGCGGAACTTATCGCATCTTGGTATAAGCGGATCGATCCCGGATGCGGCAGAAGCTCCGGGATCGCCCATAAGCGTCAGAGCCGTTTGTACCTGAAGTACCACACCTCGTGGCCCTTGCGGCGAGCCTTGGCTTCGTAACGGGTTTCGGGCCAGCCGCCGGGGCGGACGAGGAAATCCTTCGCCTCCTTCGCCAGCCATTCGAAGTCGCTGCGCTGGTTCATCACCATCATCGACCAGCGGCAATAGGTCGGGTCGTCGGTGCCCAGCCGGAACTCACCGCCGGGCTGGAGCTTCGATGCGATCAGATCGAGCGGGCCGTGATTCATCATCCGGCGCTTGGCGTGGCGCGCCTTGGGCCAGGGATCGGGATGGAGCAGATAGACGAAGCGCAGCGATCCGTCGGGCACGCGTTCCAGCACGTCGAGCGCATCGCCCATGTGCAGGCGGACATTGGGGAGATGACCGTCACGGATATGCATCAGCGCGCCGACGACGCCGTTCAGGAAGGGTTCGCAGCCGATGAAGCCGTGATCGGGCAGCAGGTCCGCGCGATAGGCGAGATGCTCGCCCGATCCGAAGCCGATCTCGAAATGCAGCGGGCGATCATCGCCGAACAGCCCCGTGGCGGTGACGTCGCCGGTTTCAGGTACGCTCAGCGCGGGCAGCAGTTCCTCGACGAGCTGCGCCTGGCCCTGACGCAGTTTATGGCCCTTGGCGCGGCCATAGAGGCGGCGGATGCTGGCTGGATCGTTCATGGCGTGCCCCCTAGACGAGCACCGTCCAGCGGGCAACGGCATGTCTGCCCGATCGGCATCACCGCCGGCAGGGCTTGCCCTCATATTGCTGGCGCACCAGCACATATTGCCGCCCGTTCCAGCGCTTTACCGGAAAGCAGAAGCCGGGGCCGCCGACTTCGATATCGGCCCAGCCGCCCGCGCCCTTCGTGGCCAGGAAATTCGGGATGCCGGTTTCGTCGTACCATCGTTTCCAGCCGGTCGGTGTCGGCGTGACGATGGTGAAGTGGAAGCCGGTATTGCCGTAGCAGGCGATGCCCTCGTCCATCACGATCACTTCGGGGCGGCCGTCGCCGTTGAGATCGCGGATCGCGGCGCCGGCAACGCCGTCATCGGTGATCGACGCGTCGGACATGCCGTCGCAGCCCTTCCACTGGCCGCCGGCCTTGGCGAAACCCGCCGCGCGCATGATCGCGTCCTTCTGGACTGGCGTCAGCTTCGCCGCCTTCATCGGCAGCGTCCAGCCATCGGTGGGATAGGCGGCCGAGGCCGAAGTGGCGGCAATCGATGCCGCGACGAAAACCATGGGTAGAAGAGTTCGCATGCCATTTCCCCACCGAACGAGTCGGCGGGGAAACTAGCATGATATGAACGCTTGCGCGTGCCGGCTCAGACGGCGGCCTTGAGCTTCTCGACCAGATCGGTGCGCTCCCAGGGGAAGAAATCACCCTCGGGCGTGCGGCCAAAATGGCCATAGGCCGCGGTCTTCTGATAGATCGGCTTGTTAAGGCCCAGATGCGTGCGGATCGCGCGCGGGGTCAGGCCGCCCAGATCCTCGATCGCCATGATCGCCTGTTCGATCCTGTCGTCACCGACGGTGCCGGTACCGTGCGTATCGACATAGAGCGACAGCGGCTTGGAGACGCCGATCGCATAGGCGAGCTGGATCGTGCAGCGCTTGGCGAGGCCGGCCGCGACGATGTTCTTCGCCAGATAGCGGGTGATATAGGCAGCCGAACGATCGACCTTTGTCGGATCCTTGCCCGAAAAGGCGCCGCCGCCATGCGGCGCGGCGCCGCCATAGGTGTCGACGATGATCTTGCGGCCGGTCAGGCCCGCATCGCCATCCGGCCCGCCGATCTCGAAGCTGCCGGTGGGATTGATGTGATATTCGGTCGCGTCCGACAGCAGCTTGGCGGGCAGGATGTCCGCCACCACGCTCTTCACATAGGCGTGAAGCTCGGCTTCGTTGGCGCCTTCGTCATAACCCTTGGCGTGCTGGGTGGAGACGACGATCGCGGTCGCGGCGGCCGGCTCGCCATTCTCGAAGCGCAGCGTGACCTGGCTCTTGGCGTCGGGCTCCAGGAAAGGTGCCGCGCCCGAATGGCGGTCGGCGGCCATGCGCTCGAGGATCTTGTGGCTGTAATAGAGCGTCGCCGGCATCAGGTCGGGCGTCTCGTTACAGGCGAAACCGAACATGATGCCCTGATCGCCGGCGCCTTCGTCCTTGTTGCCCGATGCATCAACGCCCTGCGCGATATGGGCGGACTGCGGGTGGAGATTGTTCGAGAAATCGAGGGTCTGCCAGTGGAAGCCGTCCTGCGCATAGCCGATGCGCTTCACGGTCTCCCGGACAGCCTTTTCGATTTCCTCGGGCACGCCAGGCGCCCAGTTGCCGGCCTCGTCCATGATGCCCTTGCCGCGGATCTCGCCGGCCAGCACGACCTTTTGCGTGGTGGTCAGCGTTTCGCACGCGACGCGCGCTTCCGGATCCTTGGACAGGAACAGATCGACGATGGCGTCCGAGATCTGGTCGGAAACCTTGTCGGGATGGCCTTCGGAAACGGACTCGGACGTGAAGAGATAGTTGCTACGCATCGCTGAAAACCCGCAGATATAAGGAAAGCTTTAAATGCGGAAATCGCCTTAGCCGCGACGGCGGCGCAAGGCAACGCCGAGAGCGCCAAGAAAAACTGCGAGCACCAGTGGCAGGATGTTTCCCAGCCGCGCGAACAGCGTCGGCGCATGGGGGGCGGGCAGGCGGGTTTCGATGAAGCCCGCGCGCAGATGCGGCACGCTGGCGAGCAGGCGGCCATCGGCATCGACCACCGCCGAAATCCCCGTCGGCGTCGAACGGATCACCGGAATGCCTTCCTCCGCCGCGCGTAGCCGCGCCTGGGCGAGGTGCTGCGGCGGGCCCCAACTGCCGAACCAGGCATCGTTGGACGGATTGAACAGGAAATCGGGGCGATCGGCGCGATCGATCACCTGGCCCGAAAAGATGATCTCATAACAGATCTGCACGCCCGTCTTGCCGAAGCCCGGCAGCGCATAGCTTTGCGGGCCAGGGCCGGGCCAGAAATCGACATCGCCTGGCACCAGCCGCGACAGGCCGATCACCGACAGGATCGGGCGCATTGGCAGATATTCGCCATAGGGAACGAGATGCGCCTTGTCGTAGCGATGTAGCAGGCGGCCTGCCGAATCCATCGCATACATCGAATTGCGTCCGCCGATCGTGCGTTCCTCGACATAGTCGCCGACGAACTTGTTTTCCCGGTAACGCTTGGTGGCGCCGAGCAGCAGGATATCGCGCGGACCGAGCAATGCCGCGACACGGGCGCGCGCGAAGACATCCTCGTCGAGATATTCGGGCACCGCCGCTTCGGGCCAGAGCAGCAGTCGCGGCGCTGCGCCCGGCTGGCCCGAAAGCGTGGCGAGTTTCCGGAAATTGGCGGCGTCCTGGGCCGGGTCGTACTTGGTTTCCTGGCCGATATTGGGCTGGACGATACGGATCAGCGCACCCTTTGCGGGAAGCGGCGCGCGCCAGGCGGGCAGGCTTGCGAAGACGACCAGCGGAAACGCAACGAGGCCGGCGGCGAAGACAAGCGCTTTCGGCGAGGTGATCGGCAGGGCGAAGCGGCGAAATGCCAGCATCCAGGCGCCGAAAAGTGCCATGAGCAGACCCGACAGGCCATAGGTGCCCGTCCATCGGGCAAGCAGCGCGGTCGGCTGGTCATAGGCGATCGCGCCCAATGGATTCCAGGCGAAACCCGTGAACATCGTCGCGCGCAGCCATTCGGTGACGATCCAGGCGGCGGCATAGATCAGCACATAGGCCGGCCCGTGATCGCGGCCCCAGCGCCAGGCGAGACCCGCCGTCATCGCCGGATAGACGGCGAGATAGAGCGACAGCAGCACGACCGCGCCATATCCGTACCAGTGCGGCATCGCGTCCTGGAAGGTGAAGGCATGGGCGATCCAGTTGAGCCCGACGGTGAAATGCCCGACGCCGAACAGCCAGCCGATCAGCAGCCCGCGCCGGAGCGTGGGCGCTTCGCGGACAAGGTTGAGCAGCAATGCGAAACAGGCGAGCGTTACGGGCCACAGGCCCAGCGGCGCGAAGCCCGTGGCGGAGGCGAGCCCGGCGAGGAGCGCGAGAATCGGGGTGAAGCGCGGCACGGCCCGCTTGTCGCGATCATGTCCGCGGTTTTCAAGCGCGACGTGGCGTGGCAATCAGTCGCCATGACATCCTGGCTCTCCGCCGTATTGCTGTTGCTTGCTTTCGGGCAGGAAGCGCCCCCCGCCACGTCGGCCTTGCCGAGTGCGGCGCGCTGCGCCGCCTTGTTCGCGATCACGCTCGATCAGTTGAAGCAGAAGAGCGGCGATCCCGCGATGACCGCCGCTTTTGCCCAGGACACCGCGGCGCTGCGCGCGATCGTGGTGGCGGAGCAGCGTGCGGCTGCCGATCCTGCGGCGGCGGCCGATGCGCTGATCGCGGCCGAGCGCCGCGCGGTGCGCGAACCACCTGAAAACTTCGATCTCAAACCCTGTTATCGCGTGAAGGCGCTCGGACCGATCGGTGCTTGAGCTGGTCATGTTGCTTGCCGCGGCACCGCTCGACGCGGCGCAGCAGCGCGATATCGGCTGCGTCGCGACACTCGCCGTCGTCGCCTATGAGCAACAGCGCGGCGAAACCCGCTGGCCGCCGGTGGGGGAGGACGGCGCCCGCCTGGCGCAGATCGTGGGCGAACGCGTGATGAAGCAATCCGGCCGTACGCGCGAACAGGTGCGCGATGCGATCGTGGCGGCCGTCGCCGAGCGCCAGAAGGCGAAGGCCTTGCCCGACGAGGATGTGGAGGCCTGCCTGGCCCTGATGCGCAAGGAAGCGCCGCCGCCACCGCCGCCAGGGTTGCCGCAATGCGCCGCGATGCTGAAGCTCGCCTATGACGAGGAACATGGCCGCTACGGCCTGTCCGAGGATGCGAAGCGGCTGGCGACGATCGCGTCGATCCTCGACCACAAGGCGCGAGAGGCCTTGCGGGGCGAGGGTAAATCGGGACCGGAGACCGATGCGGCGATGACCGTCGCGCGCGAGAGCGTCGCGGCAGACGTCAAGGCGCGCGTAGCGGACGGAGTTTCGGCCGGGCTCGACTATTCCGCCTGTTTCGCGCTCGCCAGACCCTGAGCCGCGCTCAAGCGTTCAGGATCTCGGTTCCCGCATCCAGACGGACGAGATCGTCGTCGCCGGCGAAGCGCGTGCCCATGGGTGGGGTGCCCGCCTCCATCGCGGCGATCTGCTGGCGGTAGAGCCGCCGCAACATGCCGATGCCGCGATCCGAGGTCACGAGATGCTCGTCGGAATGGAGCGTGATGTCGCCCTGGCTCACCTGTGCTTCGTAATCGCCCGGATAGATCTGGTGCTCTTCCTCGGTCAGTTCGTGCCACAGCTTGCCGTTCATGCGTGAACGGATCTGCTTCAATGCGCCGCTCTCGGTCACGCGGCCGGCCGAATAGATGCGGAACGACGTATCGTCGATCGGCAGGACCCAGCCCAGCAAGCTGCAGGGGCCGTCCTTGGGGGCGCGGGGATTGGCGACGGCCCGGATCGTCGGCAGCACCGCTTCGGTCTGGCGCCGGTGCACCCGGCCTTCGCCGAGGTCACGCAACTGGGTGCTGCGGATGCCGCGCTCGGTGGCTTCGAACTTCACATTGGGCATCACGTTCATCTGCTCGACGAACTGGGTGCCGCTGAACGTGCCGTGCAGGATCGGCACGTGGAACGGGTCCATCACATTCTCGAAATGCTGGAGCCAGTTGCACGGCACGATCACCGGGCCGCCGCTGCCGATGCTGCTGTCGTCGGCTTCGATCCATTCGCCGTCTTCGATCTCCTCGAGGACATCGTATCGCGGCAGCAGCGGGCGCTGCTCGGGCGGGCCCATATAAGCAAAGATCAGGCCGTAGCGTTCTTCGACGGGATAGCCGGGCTGCCGCACATTGGCGGCCGTGCGCGCGCCACCATTGGGTTCGCAGGGTTGCTCGACGCAGCGCCCGTCCACATCGAACAGCCAGCCATGATAGCAGCAGCGTATCCCCTTCTCCTCGGTCCGCCCGTAGAGGAGCGAGGCGCCGCGGTGCGCGCAGCGCGGATGCAGCAGCCCCGGCCGGCCGGCGCCGTCGCGGAACAGGATCAGATCCTCGCCAAGCGCCCGGATCAGCTTCGGACGCGCGGTCGCGTCTTCCGCCAGGCCGACGGGGTGCCAATAACGCCTGAGCAGTTCGCCCATCGGCGTGCCCTTGGCGACCAGCGTCAGTTCGGATTCAAAACTGCCCTGCGGCAGATCATAGGCGCTCAACATCGCGGCCCTCTCGTATCAGCGTCGAATTATTTAACGCGTTATCTATTATCGACTCGCTTCGGGCAAGCAGAAACTGCATTGGCTTTCGCTACGATCCATGGGAATCGGAACAAAATTTCACATGTTCATCAAAGCCGGGTTTTCCGAATGAACCAGCAAACCGCTCTTCTCTACGGCCGCAAATATGCGGGCTCGGCCAGCCACCGCGCCGAATGCCGCGAACTGCCGGTCAAGATCATCCGCGTGCGCGAAGCATTCATGGCGCTGTTCCGTGGCGCGTTCCAGGAAGTCGACCTGACCGATCCGCAATGGCGGGTGCTGCGTGTGCTGAGCACGGTGGACGAGATCGATACCGCGGCGCTCGCCGAACGCGCGATCCTGCTTGGTCCCAGCCTGACGCGGATCCTGCGCGATCTGGATCAGCGCGGGCTGGTCACCCGCCGCAGCAGCCGGCTCGATGCGCGCCGCAGCCTCCATTCGATCACGCCCGAGGGGCTCAGGATCATCGACGAGATCATTCCCCGCTTCGATCCATTCTACCAGTCGCTCGCACGGCGGATGGACCAAGGCGATGTCGCTCAGCTCGGCGCGCTGCTCGACATGTTGCTGGAGAACCTCGACGCAGCCATCAAGGATAACGAGGAATAGGGTGCGGGCCTCGACGCGATCCGCCGAGACCCGCATGCCCGTTTAGAAGTTCGCCGTGGCACCGACGAAGAAGCTCCGGCCGAGCACATCGTAGACGCCGGGATAGGTGTTGGACTGGTAGAAGCTGGTATAGACCGGCGGTTGCTTGTCGGTCAGGTTCACCACGCCCAGGCGCATCGCGAAGCTCTTGTTCACCCGCCACTCGGCGTTCAGGTCGAAATAGTGGTAGGCGGGCGTGCCGATCGCCGTGGAGTTGGCGACGCCGATCGCCGAGACGTCGCGCATCTTCGACAGATAGCGCCATTGCCCGCCGAACTGGAACGCGCCCGTCGAATAGCTGAGGTTCACGACGCCTTTCCATTTGGGGAAGGCGGCCGAGACGCCCGCGCTGCTGCCGGCTGAACTGCCGATCGATCCGGCCAGGTTCGTGGGCGTATCGCCGGGCAGGTTGGTGGTCGTATATTGTTCGGTCCAGTTGAGCGTCGCCGTCAGGTCCAGCTTGTCCTCGCCGATATCGAACCGGGTCTGGAGCGTCGCATCGATGCCCGAGGTGACGATGCGGCCGAGATTGAGGTTGAAGGTCGAGACGCCGTTGATCTGGCCGGTCGCCGGATCGCGGCGGAACAGCGAGCAATAGGGATTGTCGGTCGCATATTGAGGATTGTAGCCGCCGATATTGTAGCAGCGGCGCAGCGCATTGGCGCCGTCCAGCGTGCCGATCGCGTCCTTCAGCGAGATATGATAATAATCGACCGAGAAGGACAGGCGCGAGATCGGTCCGCCAGCCAGTTTCGGCTGCAATACGGCGCCGATCGTATAGGTGTCCGCCTTTTCCGGGGTCAGATTGGGATTGCCGCCCGTCAGCGCGCCATCGGTCAACTGCGTGTTGGTGAAGATATAGCTGTCGACGATGTTCGCGGGAACGCCCTGGGCAAGGCAGAGTGACCGGACCTGCGAAGCGCTGGCGCCGGTGCGATAGGCGCCCCGGATGTCGCAGGGATCGCCCTGGCCGACGATACCGGGCGCGCCGACCACCGGGGCGGTCGGGGTCTGGGGCGAATAGAGTTCGTAGACATTCGGCGCGCGCGCGGCGCGCGCATAGCCGCCGCGCAGGCGCAGCCAGTCGGTCATGCGCCAGTCACCCTCGAAGCGATAGGTGCTGATGCCGCCCGAGGTATTGTAGTCCGAATAGCGATAGCCGGCGCTCAGGTTCAGTTCCTGGATCAAGGGCAGGCCGCGCAGCACCGGCACCAGGATTTCGCCGAAGACCTCCTTGACGTTGGTCGATCCGCTGACCGCCGGGATAGCGCCGGTCGCGAAGCTCACCACATCGCCCGAAGCCAGGCCGGAATCGGGAGTGAAATCGAAGCTGTCCTTGCGATAATCGGCGCCCAGGGCGAAGCGGACGTCGCCGGCGGGCAGCTTGAACAGCCGGCCCTGGATGGAGGCTTCGACCATGTCCTGGCTCGCCTCGGTCACGCGCAGCGTATTGCGGCGGATATAGGCCGCGCAGCGGCCGCTCGGCTGGTTCCCGAAGATGTTGTAGCCGCCGCACGCCGCCGCGCCGCCATCGGCGGCGTTGATCAGACTGTTCAGCGCGGAGAGGCTGACGCCATTCTCGTCATGCTGGTCGGCGGTCTGCTGGCCGCGCGAGACATAGATGTCGAACCCGCCGTCGATAAAGGCGAGGTCGCCCTTCACGCCGGCCATCAGCGTATAGCCGTTGGTCGTCGAACTCGCGGTACGCGCGCCGACATCGGCGAAACGCTTGGTGACGGTGAAGCTCGCATTCGGGTTTGGCCGCGAAGCGAGGATCTGGCGAAGGTCGGCGGGAATGAACGGATTGCCGATGGGCACGGTGACGGTGGCGAAGCCCGGTGCGAAGACCGTGCCCGAGGTGACGTGCTGATATCCGGCATGCGCATAGACGGTCAGGCCGTCACGCACTTCGTAATCGACCTTGCCGAACACGCCATAGCGTTCGAAGGGAATGGTCAGGCCGTTGACGCCGCTTGAATTGTAGAAGCTGTTGCCGCCGATCGACAGCATGTCCTGTGCGCCGCCCAGATAGTTGAACGATCCGGTCGGTGCGAACAGCGTGCCGTTGGTGTTGAAGGCGAGGTTGCCGGTCGCACGGACCGAACCCGATGCGATACCGTAGCGGCTGAACACCGCATCGACCGCGCTCTGGCTCGGCAGGTTGGCGGCATTGGGATTGAACGCGCCGAAGGGCAGCGATGAGGAGGGGCGGCTGACCGCCGAAAAGGCGCGGTCGCGATTGTTGACGCCGTCACGGTTCATCCATTCGAGCGTCAGTACCGCATTGCCCCGGCCGTCGGCGAAGCCGCCGCCTGCCGTGAACGACACTTCCTGTGTGGCGCCGTCACCGCGTTCGGTGATGCCGGTCTGGGCGCTGACCTGGATGCCGGTGAAATTCTTCTTGAGGCGGAAGTTCACGACGCCGGCGACCGCGTCGGAGCCATAGGCCGCCGAGGCGCCGCCGGTAATGACCTCGACGCTTTCGATCAGGCTCTTGGGAATGATGTTGAGGTCGACCGCGCCGGTATAGGTCGCGGCGGTCAGGCGGCGGCCGTCGAGCAGGACCAGCGTGCGCGGCGCGCCCAGGCCCCTGAGGCCGATCGTTGTGACGCCGCTCGTCGTCGTGTCGTTCGATCCCTGACCGAAGGCCGGCGTCACTTCGGGAAGGCGGAACAGGACATCGTCCATCGTGACCGAATTGGTGGCCTTGAGCTGTTCCGCGCCGATCGAGACGATCGGGCTGTTGGACGTATAATCCTTTCGCGCGATGCGCGAGCCGGTGACGACGATCTCTGTTTCCGTCGGCTGTCCGGCTTCGGGGGCCTCGGCTTCCTGGCCATGCGCCGCCGTCGGCAGGGCCGCCATGGCGCATCCGGCAAGCAGCGCCGCGCGAAATCCGGTCCGTGTGAACTCGATTCCCATACTCCCGTCCCCTTTTAGTTTCTTGCGGCTGCCCGGTTCGTTGATCGGGGTCTGCGCCGCCGGTCGCAACCCAACCATCGAGTCGCTTGAATTAATTTAACGTGTTATATAATCATGATGCAATAGGGAATATGATCTTAATTATATCATTGATATGAAATGATATTTATGAAAATTGGATAGATGCAATGTTAAAGATATTCTCGAAACTGCGCCGTGTGGCTATTCTCTCGACACTGCTTTGCATCGCGATCGTGGGGCCTGGCCACGCGACCCCGGCGACTGAGACAAGCGGCGGGGAAGGGGCGAATGCGGGCGCCGATGCGTGGACCCGCGCCACGCATGCCGGAACGATCGGCGGCAGGCGGGTTCGCTACGAAAGCACTGCCGGCACGATCGGGCTGCGCGACGATCGCGATATCGAGCGTGGCCGGATGTTCTTCGTTGCCTATAGCATGCCGCAACCGGCCGGATCGCCGCCAAGGCCGGTCACCTTCTTCTTCAACGGCGGCCCCGGATCCTCGACGATCTGGCTGCATATGGGGGCGTTCGCGCCCGTAAGGCTGCGGGCGCCCCAACCCGGCGATGCCCAATCCGGCAATGGACTGGCGCCGCCCTTTGCCCTGACCGACAACCGCTTCTCACTGCTCGACAAGAGCGATCTCGTCTTTCTCGACGCGGTCGGCACGGGCTTTTCGCGCGCCGCCGACTCCGCGGGCAATCGGCTGTTCTGGGGCAACGACCAGGACGCCGACAGCTTCGCCCAGGCGATCGCCCGCTATCTGACCGCCACCGGCCGCTGGAACGCGCCGAAATTCCTGTTCGGTGAATCCTATGGCACGATGCGCGCGGCCAATCTCGCGCCGCGCCTTCACGAGCGGGGCATCGATCTCAGCGGCATCATCCTGATGTCGACGATCCTGAATTTCGGTCATTTCGCGCCCGGTCTCGATCAGGCCGCGATCGATCTTCTGCCGACCTATGCCGCCACCGCTCAATATCACGGCCGGATCGCGCATGGTGATGGGGGTCTGCCGGCGCTGCTCGATCGCGCGCGGACCTTTGCGCGGGACCCCTATGCGGCGGCGCTGGCGAAGGGTGACCTGATCGACCCGGCGGAACGAACGGCGGTCGCCGTTGAGATGAGTCGGCTGATCGGCCTGCCAGCCGATTACATCGAGCGCAGCGGGCTGCGGATCGGGCTCGACACGTTCCGTCGCCAGTTGCTGCTCGACCGGTCGATGAGCGTCGGCGCGATGGATACGCGCTATGCCGGCCGGGAAACCGAGATGGCCGGTGCGCAGGCGACCTACGATCCCAGCGATGCGCAGGTCAAAGGGGCGTTCGCGTCGGTCTTCGACGGCTATGTGCGCGGCACGCTCAACTACCGGTCGGATCTCGACTATGTGCTGGGCGACAGCCGCATGATCATGGGGGCTTGGGACTGGTCGCACCGGCCGCCGGAGGGCGAGCGGCAGAACAGCCTGGCGAACAGCGTGCCCGATCTCGCGGTTGCGATGCGCCGCATGCCTGGTCTCAAGATCCTCGCGCTCAACGGCTATTACGATCTGATGACGCCTTTTCACGGCGCCGAATTCGATCTGGCGCGGCTCGGTCTGGGCGCGGCCAGCCGCGACCGCGTCACGCTTCGCTATTATCGCTCCGGCCACATGATCTATCTTGACGATGCGGTGATGCCGGAACTGCGCAGCGATATCGGCGCATTCTATGACGAGGTGCTGCAAGACGCCCGCTGAACGGGCGCCGGTCAGCGGCGCAGCAGCAGCGCCGAAAGCATGCGTTCGCATCGGTCGAGCTGTGCGATCTCGACGAACTCGTCCGGCTTGTGCGCCTGCTCGATCGAACCGGGACCACAGACCAAGGTCGGGATGCCCGCGCGTTCGAACAATCCTGCCTCGGTTCCGAATGCGACATGGCCGCCCGGTTCGTTGCTGCTGAGCGCGCGTTTCACATCGCGCACGAAACGCGAATCCTCGTCGATCGAGAAACCCGGCACATCTCCCACCTGGCGCCAGCCGATCGAGGCGTCGGGGAAGATCGTGCGCATTTCGGGCAGAAGTTCACGCTCGATGTAATCCTCGACCGCGTCCAGCAACCGCCGATGGCTGGTATGGGGCAGTGACCGGATATCGGCCACGAATTCACAACGGTCCGCGACGATATTGCCGACCGTCCCGCCGCTGATGCGATTGACCTGAATGGTCGAGAAGGGGACGTCATAGCCCTGGTGCCGCTTCTCGGTTCGCTCGAGATCGCGCGCGATCTCGCCGAGATGGGCGATCAGCCGGCTCGCATAGTGGATGGCGTTCACCCCGCGGGGAGCGAGTGAGGAATGGGCGGCTAGGCCGGTCACCGTGAACGCGTACATGCCCGCGCCCTTGTGGCCGATGATGGCACGCATGTTGGTGGGCTCGCCGATGATGCAGCCGGCCAGCAAGGTGCGGTCGACGGGCAAGGTATCGAGCAGCCTGCGGACGCCCAGGCACCCGATCTCCTCGTCATAGGAGAAGGCCAGGTGGACGCCACGGCCATGCGTCTGGCCGATGCGCGGAACCAGCGCGAGCGCGACCGCGATGAATCCCTTCATGTCGCAGGTTCCGCGCCCGTAGAGGCGACCGTCGCGTTCGGCGATCGCGAAGGGATCGCTGGCCCATGACTGCCCGGCGACGGGAACCACGTCGGTATGGCCCGACAGGATGACCGCGTCGTTCCCCCGTGCCACCGTCGCGAACAGATTCGCCTTGCGCCCGGTTTCGTCGAAGCTCAGCCGGGATTCGATCCCGTGGCGGTCGAGATAGGCGGCGATCCAGCGGATCAGGTCCAGATTGCTTTCGCTGCTGACGGTCGGGAAGCCGACCAGCGTCCTGAGCAGGCCGACCGCTTCGCTTTCGATCATTTCGCCGAATCGAGGAAGGAGATCACGGCCTGGTTCATCTGTTTGAGTGCCGCGGCGTCGTCATAGGCCATGTGCCCGGCCGGCAGACGGACATGGACGATGTTCGAAAGATAATCTTGCGGGACAGGCATGTGATCGAGCGAAAACTCCATCGACGCGAAGGGGGTGGCCAGATCGTACAGGCCCTGCATCGAGAGGATCCGGAAATTCCTGTCCTTGACGAAGGTCGACTGGAGCGCGCTCAGCGTTTCCGGATAGCCGAGCTGCCCGTAGCGGGCGGGGCCGGCCAGGGCGAAGCGTACCGCCACGTCGCGTGAATACATGCGATAGGGGATCGGGATATCGACCCGGAGTTCCTCCAGCAGATACTGGCTTGTCGCGGAGGAAAAGGCGGGAGTCAGCGCGCCCATCGCCGGATCGTAGAAAGGCTCCTCGACCCGTGCCTCCGGCGCCGGGCCGAGCAGTCGCCCGTCGACGCGGCCGGTCACCAGCTTCCGCGACGCATTGAGATATTTCATGAATTCGGGAACCTCGATGCGCAGATTGTGCATTTCGATCACCGAAGCTTCTAGCCCGGTATAGCGCGCCAGCCCGGCGACGATCTTCGCGCGGTCCTCGCCGGTCAGCTTGCTGCCCTTGGCGAGGGCGGGGCCATAGATGTTGAACGACCAGTCCTCGACCTCGCGCCGCATCGCGTCGTCGTCCTTGAGCCCCGGCAGCAGCCCGTGGAAGGCTGCGACGCTGGCATAGGAGGGCAGCAGGAGCTGATAGGGCAGGTCGTTGGTCATGCCGGGTTCGGTGACGTGGAAGTCGAGCGCGGAGGAGAGCAGAATCACGCCCTTCAGGGGAATGCCCTGCCGCACGAGCACATCGGACAGGCCAGCCACGCGGAACGAGCCATAGCTTTCGCCCCACAGGTAGAGCGGCGATCCGAAGCGGTTGTTCGAACGCAGATAAGTCTGGATGAAGGCCGCATAGGCCTGAAGATCGCCGTCGCGCGTATAGAGCCTGGCTTTGGTCTGATCGTTCGCCACGCGGCTGAACCCGGTTCCCGGCGCGTCGATGAACACCAGATCGGCGCGGTCGAGCGCGCTCTCCGGATTATCGACGAGCCGCGCGGGCGGCGGCGGCACCGAACCATCGGCATTGAGCAGGATCTTGCGGGGGCCGACGCCGCCCATATGCATCCAGGCCGTCGCCGCGCCCGGCCCCCCATTGGACAGGAAGATGATCGGGCGCTGCCCCGGCGGAACGCCGTCTTTGGTATAAGCGACATAGAAGATCTGCGCGTCGGTCGATCCGTCGGGCCCGGTGATCGGAATGCGGCCCGCCGTCGTGGTGTAGCGGATCTTCTGTCCGTGGAAGGTGCCGGCATGCCTGGTGACGGACGGAGCGTAGGCGCCGATATCGCGATCCTCGTTGAAGGCGCGGTCGGCACTGGTTTCCGCTGGAGCTGCCTGCTCCGCCGATGCCGTGCCCGACACCAGCGCCGCAACGATAGCGACGGAAATGACGCACTTCCTCATATCACCCCTCTCGGCGAATAATTATTTAACATGTTTTATAATGAGAGGGGGCGAATGGCAAGAGCTACCCGGATATGCAAAAAAGAACCTGGCTCGATCTGAGCCGGGTCCAGTTTGATTTGATGTTTACACAGCTATGCAGCCGCTTCGGTTCAGCCGCCCGTCGTCTGCATCTGCCAGCCGCCGCCGAGCGCGCGGAACAGGTCGACCTGGGTGGTGGCGACGCGGGCATCGGACAAGGCGAGATCGGCCTGGGCCTGGGCCAGCGAGCGTTCGGCGTCGAGCACCGCGAGCGAATCGATCTTGCCTTCGCGCAACTGGATGCGGGCCAGTCGCGCGGCGGTTTCCGCCTGGCTGCGGGCATCGTTGAGCGCGATCCTCCGGTCGAGTTCATGGGCATAGGCCGACAGCGCGGTCTCGGTCTCGCGCAATGCATTGAGCACGGTGCCGTCGAAGCCGGCGAGTGCCGCCGCCGATGATGCTTCCGCCTGTTCGATCCGAGCCCGGTTCGCTTCCTGGTTGGGGAAGGACCAGTTGAGCAGCGGGCCGAGCAGCCAGCGGAAGGGGCCGCCGGTGAAGAGATCGCCGATCGACGGCCCTGTCGCGCCGATCGATGCACCGAAGCTGATGCGCGGATAGAGATCGGCGGTGGCGACGCCGATGCGCGCGGTCTCCGCCGCCAGCCGTCGTTCCGCCTGGCGCACGTCGGGGCGGCGCGCGATCAGCGCGCGGCCGTCGCCGACGGGGATCGCCTGATCGAGCCGCAGGATCGTCCGGCGCGCGCCCGCCTCTTGCGGGAGCTCGGCAGGCGCGCGACCGGTGAGCGTGGCGAGGCGGAACAATGCCCCGTCACGCTCGGCACGAAGCGGCGGCAGCGCGGCGCGTTGCTGGTCGCGGAGGGATGCGACGCGGGCAACGTCGAGTCGCGTGCCGCGACCCGCTTCGAAGCGTTTGGTGGTGACGTTCAGGGTCTGGTCGATCAGTGCGACCGTGCGTTCGGCGACGCCCAGCCGCTCGGCGGCGGCGCTGGCATCTGCATAGGCGCGCGCCGTTTCCGCGGCGACCGCGACCCGCACCGCATCGCGCGCGGCTTCGACTGCCTCGGCATCGCCGCGCGCCGCCTCGATCGAACGGCTCACCCGTCCGAACAGATCGACCTCATAGGAAATGTCGAGGCCCACATCGAAGCTTGAATCGGTACGGTCGATCCCTGGGGGAGCCTGAACCGCGGGAATCCGGCCATAGGTTGCTCCCGCGCCGACCGTTGCTTGGGGTAGGCGGCCGGCGCGGGTCTCGCGCAGCTGGGCTCTTGCGCGAGATAGGTTGGCGGTGGCGACGCGCAGATCGGTGTTGTGGACGAGCGCGTCCGCAACCAGCGTGTCGAGCACCGGATCCTGGTAGAGCCGCCACCATTCGCCCGCGGGTTCGGCGGCGGTGAAGGCGGGATTGGCCGCGGCGACGAAGGCGCCGGCGGCCGCCGCCTTGGGCGTCGGCGCGACATGGTTCGGGCCGACCGCGCAAGCGGCGAGGGTGAGGACGCTGGCAAAGGACAGCGCGAGGTTGCGAAAGCGGGTCATTATTCTGTTCTCCCTTATTCGGCGGGCTGGAGCGCGGGCTCCGACGGCCGTTCGCGGCGCGGCATCCAGCCGCGCATGGTGCGAAGGGCGACGTAGAAGACCGGGGTGAAGACCAGCCCGAAGAAGGTGACGCCGATCATGCCGAAGAAGACGGCGGTGCCGAGCGCCTGGCGAAGCTCCCAGCCCGGGCCCGACGCGGTGACCAGCGGCAGCACGCCTAGGATGAAGGCGAAGCTGGTCATCAGGATCGGACGAAGCCGCGCGCGCGCCGCTTCGACCGCCGCCTCGAGCGCGGTGGCGCCGCGTTCCTCGGCCTGCTTGGCGAACTCGACGATCAGGATCGCGTTCTTGGCGGCGAGCGCGATGAGCACGATCAGGCCGATCTGCGTCAGGATGTTGTTGTCCATCCCCCTGAGGTTCACGCCCGCCATCGCGGCCAACAGCGTCATCGGCACGATCAGGATGATCGCGAGCGGCAGGACCAGGCTCTCGAACTGCGCGGCGAGCACGAGGAAGACGAAGATCACCGCCATGGCGAAGACGATCGCGGCGACGTTGCCGGCGGCCTTCTGCTCGAAGGCGATGCCCGTCCACTCGCTGCGGAAGCCGGAGGGCAGGCTCTTCGCCATCACTTCCATCGTCGCGATCGACTGGCCGGTGGAGAAGCCGCGCGCGGTTTCGCCATCGATCTCGACTGCGGGGAAGAGATTGTAGCGGGTCACGCGATACGGGCCGGTCTTGTTCTCGAAGGTCGCGACCGCACCGATCGGCACCATGCCGCCGGAATTGGAGCGCGTCTTCAACTGCGCGATGTCCGACGGATCGTCGCGGAACGGCGCGTCGGCCTGGGCGGTCACGCGGAAGGTGCGGCCGAGCAGGTTGAAGTCGTTGACATAGGCCGAGCCCAGATAGACCTGCAGCGCCTCGAACACGCGGCTTGCCGGTACGCCGAGCATGTCGGCCTTGGCGCGATCGATGTCCGCATAGATGCGCGGGGTGGCGGTGTTGTAGAGCGTGAAGACGTTCATCAGGCCTTTTTCCTGATGGGCGCCGCCGATCACCCCGCCGGCCGCCTGTTCGAGCGCCTGATAGCCCTCGCCATTGCGATCCTGCACCATCATCCGCCAGCCGCCGCCATTGCCGATGCCCTGGATCACCGGGGGCGGCAGGACAAAGGCCATCGCCTCGTCCATGTCGGCAAGCGCCGCGCGCATGTCGTTCTCGATATTCGCCTCGGTACGGTCGGTGCCCGCACGTTCGGAGAAGGGTTTGAAGGTGATATAGGCGGCCGCGGCATTGGGCGCCTGGGTGCCCGATGCGCCGTCGAAACCGGCGAACATCACCGCCGCCTGGGTGCCGGGCACCTCCAGCAGCTTCTTCACGGCCTTCTTGAGCACGCGGTCGGTCTGCTCGACCGAGCTGCCCGGGGGAAGCTGGATCGCGGCGAGCGCATAGCCCTGATCCTGCGCGGGCACGAAGCCCGCCGGGGTCGCCCAGAACAGGCCGACCGTCGCGACGACGAGCCCCGCATAGGTGACGAGCATCTTCTTGGGCGCACCGGCCACGCGCTGCGTGAAACCGCCATACCAGTTGCTCAGCTGGTCGAAGCTGGTGTTGAAGCGCTCACCCGCGCGAAAGGCGATCCGCCGCCAGCCGCCGGCCGGCGCCTCGGTCGCCTTGGGCTTGAGCAGCCGGGCGGCGAGCGCGGGGGAGAGGGTGAGCGACAGGATCAGCGAGATGATCGTGGCGGTCGCAATCGTCACCGCGAACTGGCGATAGAATTCGCCCGAGATACCGGTGAGGAATGTGGTCGGTATGAACACGGCGCACATGACGAGCACGATCGCGATCAGCGCCGCCGAAACCTCGTCCATCGATCGGTGCGCGGCTTCGCGCGGGCTCATGCCATGCTCGATATTGCGCTCGACATTCTCGACGACGACGATCGCGTCGTCGACGACGATGCCGATCGCGAGCACCAGGCCGAACAGCGAGAGGGTGTTGAGCGAATATCCGAAGCCCGCGAGCACCGCGAAGGTGCCGATCAGCGAGACCGGAATGGCGAGCACGGGCACGATCGCCGCGCGCCAGCTCTGCAGGAACACGATGATGACGAGCACGACGAGCAGCACCGCTTCGAACAATGTCTTCTGCACGGCTGTGATCGATTCGCCGATGAACTCGGTCGGGTTCCAGATGATCCGGTATTCGAGTCCCTTGGGGAAGGTCTTGGCGGCATCGGCCAGTTCGGACTTGATGCCCATGGCTGCGGCAAGCGCATTGGTACCGGGGCGCTGGGTGATGCCCAGGATGATCGAGTCCTGGCCTGAGAGATAGGCGTTCACGCCGTAATCCTCGGCGCCCAGCTCGACGCGCGCGACGTCGCGCAGCCGTGTGATCGCCCCGGTTTCGTCGGTGCGCACGATGATATTGGCGAATTCGTCGGCGGTCTTGAACCGGCCCTGGGTCTCGACGTTGATCTGCTGCGCGGCGCCGGTGTCGAACGGCGGCTGGCCGACGGTGCCGGCCGCGACCTGGACGTTCTGCGAACGCAGCGCGGTGACTATGTCGCCTGCCGTCAGGCCGAGCGCGGAGGCGCGGCCCGGATCGATCCAGACACGCATCGCATAGTCGCGCGCGCCGAACACCTGGACGTCGCCGATACCGTCGACGCGGGTCAGCCGGTCCTTGAGCTGGGTCAATGCGTAGTTGGAGACATAGCCGCGATCGAGCGAACCGTCGGGCGACAGGACATTCACCGCCATCAGCCATGACGGGGACGTCTTGCGGACGACCACGCCCTGGCGGCGAACTTCCTCGGGCAGGCTCGGTTCGGCCAGCGCGACGCGGTTCTGCACCAGCACCTGCGCGGTATCGAGATTGGTGCCGATCTTGAAGGTGGCGGTGACCGTCAGCCGGCCGTCACCGGTGGATTGCGACGACATGTAGAGCATGTTGTCGACGCCGTTGATCTGTTGTTCGAGCGGCGCGGCGACGGTGTCCGCCACCGTCTCGGCGGAGGCGCCGGGATAATTGGCGGAGACGGTGACCGTCGGCGGCACCACGTCGGGATATTGCGAGACCGGCAGCCCGAAATAAGCGGCGGCGCCGACGATCGAGATGATGATCGCGATCACGCCCGCGAAGATCGGACGGCGAATGAAGAAATGACTGATGCCCATGGCTTTTGCCTTTGTTTTTGTGCCTGTGCCTGATCTTCCGATCCGTTCGGGCTGAGCCTGTCGAAGCCTTGTCCTTCTTCGGCTTCGATGCCGAAGGGAAAGGCAGGGACTTCGACAGGCTCAGCCCGAACGGCGCGGGGGAATGACTATCGCGCCAGCGTCGCTTGTGACGCCGATGGCGTCTGAACCGGGTTCGCCGACGGCTTGAACGATGCCGGCGGATCGATCTTGCCGACGCGCGCATTCACCTTGCTGCCCGGCATCGCGAACTGCAGGCCCTGGATGACGACGCGATCGTCCGCCTTCAGCCCCGAACGGATGCTGCGCAGCCCGCCGACCAGCGGCCCGGGGACGACTTCGCGCGTCGCGACCGTGCCGTCCTTGGCGACCACGAACACGACCCGGCGGGCCTGATCGGTCCGCACGGCAGCGTCGGGAACCAGCAGCGCCGGGGCGGATCCGCCATCGGTCAGCCGCATGTTTCCGAACATGCCGGGTGCGATGAAGTAATCGGGATTGGCGATCACCGCGCGGCCGCGCATCGTGCCCGACTTCGGATCGATGGCATTGTCGGTGAAGTCGACCTTGCCCGACCAGCTATAATCGGCTTCGTCCTGCAGCTTGATCTGTACCTGCTGCGCGTCGCCGCCACCCTTATGCTTGTCGCGAAGCCCCTTCAGGTACAAAGCTTCCGATCCGTCGAAGGTGAAATAGATCGGATCGAGCGCAAGCACCGTCGTGAGCATCGATTCATTGGCACCGACAAGGTTGCCGACATCGACGCGGCGATCGGAGATGCGGCCGGTAACCGGCGAGCGAATCTGGGTGAATTCCAGATCGAGCTGGCGGCTGCGGACCAGCGCCTGCGCGGCGGCGACACCGGCTTCGCCCGAGCGCATCGCGGCGCGGAGCGAATCCACTTCCTCCTGGCTCACGGCTTCGTCGCTGATCAGCCGCGCGGCGCGTGCATATTCGCTACGCGCGAGTGCGAGCTGGGTCTGCGCCGATGCTGCGCGCGCGCGCGCTTCCGCCAGTGCCGCCGCGAAGGGGCGCTGGTCGATGGTGAAGAGCAGCTGGCCCCTCTGGACGATGTCGCCATCCCTGAAATGGACGGCGGTGAGCTGGCCCGAGACGCGCGGACGGATCTCGACTGCTTGGCTCGCCTCGAACCGGCCGGTGTAATCGTCCCATTCGGTGATGGCGCGCTGCAGCGGCTGGCTGACGGTGACGTTGGGCGGCGGCGGTGCGTCGGCCTGCGCCTCGCCGCCGCCGAAACCCTTGACGCCGGCAAAGGCGGCTGCGGCGATGAGCACGGCGACGATGCCGGTCTGCGTCTTGCGCGTCACGCCCCAGGGCAAGCGCTTCTGCCCCGCCGGCGCATCGCCGCCGGCGGGCTGTTCTTCAGGCTGGTTGTCGACGGGTTCGCGGTCGCGATCGGGGAATGACTTGTACATGGGTACGCCTCTCAGCGGGGGAGGGAGGAAAGAGCGGTTGCCGCGCGGGGGGAGAAGCCGGCGGCGAGAAAGGCTTCGAGCTCGGCGGCCGGCAGGCGACCGCGCAGGTTGCGGACGATCACGGTAAAGCGCCGCAGCGCTTCGAGCCTGGGATCGGCGAGCGGATTGGAGCGGCGGATACCGAACAGTGCTTCGACGATCCGGACGAAGCGGGTCCGCGGGCGGATGCTCCATGCCGTATCGCGCGCGGCAAGCGCGACGACGCGCATTTCGAGCGCGCTGAAGACTGGCTTTGTTGCGGGCGCGGGCGTTTCCGCCTCGTCCGCCCGTTGAGCGGCGACGCCAAAAGGCCACCCGTCGAAGGCACGATATGCCATCGGAGCAACTCCCTGTTCTGATCTGTCTCTAAGTCCGAATCGGGATGTTACCGATCGGTAACGCTCTAATAGGTACCGATCGGTAACATGGCAAGCGCTTTTCTGCTGCGTCTGCGAGATGGGCGATGATAGAAAAGCTTAAGCGGCTGAAAGGGTGCTTGTATATGAACGTATAATCAATACGTTATGGCCATATCCGGGTTACCGACCGGCACCGCCGTTCATCATAGGTGCACGATTTGCACTTTAGGTACCGTTCTGTTACATCTTTTTAAACCGCACGGACGCTCTTTGAATGAAGACCAAGACCGCCGACCTTGATGCCGATTGCGCCTGCGAACCCCGCAAGGGCGCGGGCCTGCGCATTTTCGAAACCGCACGCGAGCTTTTCTACAAGCGCGGCATTCGCGCGGTGGGCGTGGACGAGATCGTCTGTCAGGCGGGCGTGACCAAGCCGAGCCTGTACCGCAATTATGAATCGAAGGATGCGCTGGTCGCTGCCTGCCTCGAATCCTATGTCGAGGAAAGCTGCGCGGAGATCGATGCCGCGATCGAAGCGGCGGGCGACAATCCCCGCGATCAGCTCCGTGCCATCGTCGCGCATTATGCGATCCAGATGACGAGCCCGGATTTTCGCGGTTGCCCGATGTCCAACACCGCGGTCGAATTTCCCGAGCCGGGGCACCCCGGCCGGCCGGTGGTCGAGGATTGCAAGGTCGCCTTCCGCAGCCGGCTGGTCGAGATCACCCGGCGCATGGACGTGCGCGAACCCGAAGCATTGGCGGACGGATTGCTGATGCTCGTCGAGGGCGCATACAGCACGCACCATATCTTCGGTAGCCAGGGGCCGGCGCTCGCATTGGTCCGCGCGGCGGATGCGCTGATCGGGGCGTATAGCGCGCGCTGAGGTTGTCGGGTTCTGCCTGACTGAACCCCTACACCCCCTCATTTGTCATTCCCGCGAACGCGGGGATCCGGCTTTTCCACGAAATATCAAAAAGGAGAAGCTGGATCCCCGCGTTCGCGGGAATGACAATGGGAGTGTTAGTTGAAGCGACCCTTGCTTGCGGCTTTCTCCGCCAGCAGCGGCGCGATTTCGAAGCCGTGCTTTTCCAGCCCGGCCTTGATCTTGTCGGCGCCTTCCAGATCTGCCCAGAACATCGGGCCACCGCGATAGACCGGCCAGCCATAGCCATAGACCCAGACGACATCGATGTCCGATGCGCGTTGCGCCATCTTCTCCTCGAGGATCAGTGCACCTTCGTTGACCATCGGATAGAGCGTGCGCTCGATGATCTCCTCGTCGCTGATCTCGCGCTTCACCGCGCCCGACTTGGCTGAGAAATCGTCGATGATCGCCTGCACTTCCGCGCTGGGAGTCGGATTGCGCTTCTCATCATAGTCGTAGAAGCCCTTGCCGGTCTTCTGGCCCCAGCGGCCGACGGCGCACAATGCGTCGCGGACATTCTCGATGCGGGCAGGGTCGCGATGCCAGCCGATATCGACGCCGGCGAGGTCGCTCATCTGGAACGGCCCCATCGGCATGCCGAAATCGACATGCACCTTGTCGATCTGCTGCGGCGTGGCGCCTTCCATCAGCAGCTTCATCGCTTCGATCTGGCGGGGCTTGAGCATGCGATTGCCGATGAAGCCATCGCAGACGCCCGCGACGACGGCGACCTTCTTGATCTTCTTGGCCACCGCCATCGCCGTCGCGAGCACGTCGGGCGCGGTCTTGGCGCCGCGCACGACTTCCAGCAGCTTCATGACATTGGCGGGCGAAAAGAAATGCAGGCCCAGCACATCCTGCGGCCGGCTGGTCGCCGCCGCGATCTCGTTCACGTCGAGATAGCTGGTGTTCGACGCCAGGATCGCGCCGGGCTTGGCGATTGCGTCCAGCTTGCCGAACACCTCCTTCTTGACGTCCATATTCTCGAACACGGCTTCGATGATCAGGTCGCAATCGGCGAGATCGGCCATGTCCAGCGTCGGGGTGAGAATGCCCATCGCCGCTTCGACCTGCTCGGGCTTCATCCGGCCCTTGGCGGCGGTGGCCTCGTAATTCTTGCGGATCACGCCGACGCCGCGATCGAGCGCGTCCTGCTTCATCTCCAGGATCGTCACCGGAATGCCGGCGCTCAGGAAGTTCATCGATATGCCGCCGCCCATCGTGCCGGCGCCGATCATGCCCACCTTGCGGATATCGCGCAGCTTTGTGTCTTCCGGCACGTCGTCGATCCTCGATGCCTTGCGCTCCGAGAAGAAGATATGGCGCTGCGCGGCCGACTGGCTGCCCATCATCAGCTTCATGAATTCCTGGCGCTCGAAGGCGATGCCTTCCTCGAACGGCAGGCGCGTGGCGGCCTCGACACAGGCGATGTTGGCGGCTGGCGCGTCGAAGCCACGGAACTTCTTCGCATTCGCCTTGGCGAAGCTCTCGATATAGGCGGGGTCGCCCTTGACCGGCATTTCGCTCGACTTGCGGGGACCCTTGGCGACGCATTCACGCGCGAAGGCGATCGCGGTTTCGGCGAGCTTGCCCTCCTCGGCGACCAGGTCGACGAGACCCAGGCTTTCCGCCTTGGCCGCGCTCACCGGATTGCCGGTCGCGCACATCTCGACGGCCGCCTCGATCCCGGCGACGCGCGGCAGGCGCTGGGTGCCGCCGGCACCCGGCAGCAGGCCGAGCTTCACTTCGGGCACGCCGAGCTGGGCGGAGGGAACCGCGACGCGATAATGACAGGAAAGTGCGGTCTCCAGCCCGCCGCCGAGCGCGGTGCCATGGATCGCGGCGATCACCGGCTTGGGGCTGTTCTCGATCGTCTCGATCATTTCCGGGAAGCTGGGCGGGACCGGCGCCTTGGTGAATTCGGTGATGTCGGCGCCCGCGAAGAAGGTGCGGCCGTCGCAGCGGATGACCACCGCCTTGATGCTGTCATCGGCCAGCGCTTCCTCGACCCCGGCCTTGAGCCCGCCGCGCACGGCGGCGCCCAGCGCGTTGACCGGCGGGTTGTTCGAAATGATGACGAGCACATCGCCATGGCGTTCGGTGGTGACGACGGACATTGTTTCCTCCAGTCTCTCTTATTCTCGGGTCATGATCCCGATTTTTGTGGCAAATCTCAGTCGGCCAGTGCGGCGTAGATCATGGTCTTGATCTCGCGCCGTACCGGATAGGTGTTCGACGGCATGAGCTGCGTCATGAACACCATGATGACATCTTCCTGCGGGTCGACGAAAAAGGCGGTCGAGAACATCCCGCCCCAGAAAAAGTCGCCCTTCGATCCGGGGACCATCGTCGCCGCCGGATCGATAGTGGTGGCGAAGCCCAGGCCGAAGCCGGTGCCGGCATTCTCGGCCTCGCTGAACAGCGCCTTGGAATGCTGGGTGAGGTCGCCGCCGCCGGGCAGGTGATTGGCGGTCATCAGCCCCAGCGTCTTGCGGCCGATGATCCGCGCGCCGTCCAGCTCGCCTTCACCCAGCAGCATCCGGCAGAAGCGGTGATAGTCGGCCAGGGTCGATGCCATGCCGCCGCCGCCCGAAAGCTGGTTGGGCTTGCGCGCCCAGGCGCTCTTGGCGCCGGTGTCGTACATCTTCTTGGTTTCGGCGGCATTGAAGACATAGCAGTCGGGCAGGCGATGTTGCTTCGCCTCGGGCACCTGGAAATGCGTGTCGTCCATGCCGAGCGGGCCGGTGACCCGTGCCGCGATCGCCTCGTCGAGCGGTCGGTCGTCGACGCGCTGGATGATCGCACCGAGGATATCGGTCGCCACCGAATAATTCCATGAACTGCCCGGATCGAACTGGAGCGGAATGCCCGCGAGCAGCTTGATCAGCTCTTCCAGATCCGGACCTGAAAAGGCTTCGAGCCTGGCCGCGCGATAGGCGGCGTCGATCGGCGTGCGCTCCTGGAAACCATAGGTGAGGCCCGAGGTATGGCGCAGCAGGTCGATCATCCGCATCGGCGCCGTCGCCGGACGCGACGTGAAGGGCTGGTTGCCGCCACCGGCCACGAAGACGCCCAGATCTTTCCATTCGGGGATCACCCGGTGGACGGGATCGGCGAGCGCCAGCTTGCCTTCCTCGACAAGCTGCATGAACGCGATCGAGGTGATCGGCTTGGTCATGGAGGCGATGCGGAAGATCGCGTCGTCCTTCAATGCTTCGCCGTCGCGCGCTTCGCCCTGGACCGAGAGATGCGCGATCTCGTCGCCGCGCCCGACGAGCAGGGCGGTGTGCGGCAGCCGGCCGGTATCCAGATATTTGGCTTTGAGATGCGCGGGGATGCGGGCGAGACGCTCGGCGTCGAAGCCGAGCTCGGCGGGATCGGACACGGTGATCATGCGCGGACGATCGAGGCGGCGATCGCCTCTGCCTTTTCGAAGAGCGCGGGATCGATCGAGAGACCGCTGGCGGCGGCATTGTCGTCCACCTGTTCGGGCCGGCTTGCGCCGATGATCGCCGATGCGACATTGGGTTCGCGAAGCACCCAGGCGAGCGCGAACTGCGCCAGCGTGCATCCCGCCTCGGCGGCGAGCGGCCGGAGCCGATCGACCGCGCCGAGCACCGTGTCGTTCATGAAGCGATCGATGAAGCCGCCCATCTGACCGCTGGTTGCGCGACTATCGGGGGGCGGGGCCGCGCCCGGCCGGTATTTGCCGGTGAGCACGCCTTGCGCCAGCGGCGACCAGACGATCTGAGAGATCCCGTTCGCGGCGGAAAGCGGGATGACCTCGGCTTCGGGCGCACGCCACAGCAGCGAATATTGCGGCTGGCTCGAAACGAACTTCACCGTGCCCGGCACGGCGAGCGCGTCGCGGATATTCTGCGGCGTCCATTCGGAAAAGCCAATATGGCGCGCCTTGCCCGCGCGAACGACCTCGCTCAGCGCCTCCATCGTTTCCTCGATCGGCGTCTCGTCGTCGTAGCGGTGGCATTGGTAGAGATCGATATAATCGGTCTTGAGCCGCGTCAGCGACGCATCGACCTGTTTGAGGACCTGCGCGCGCGAGAGGCCGCGATCGCTTTCGGTCATCGGGAAGAACAGCTTCGTCGCCAGCACATAGCTGTCGCGCTGCCGGCCGGCGAGCGCTTCGCCAAGGAAGGTCTCGGCGGCGCCGCGTCCATAGATATTGGCGGTGTCGATGAAGTTGATGCCGATATCGAGCGCGCGGTCGAGACAGGCGCGTGCCTTGTCCGCCTCCACGCCGACGCCGAAGGTGAGCCATGATCCGAGCGAAATCTCCGAAACCTGGAGGTCGCTGTCGCCGAGCCTGCGATATTTCACCGATAGTCGTCCTTATGCCGCGGTCTTGCCGGTTTCCTGGCGGGTCACGGGATGCGAGCTCGAAAGCCCGCCATCGACCGCGATCGCCTGTCCGTTCACATAGCTGGATTCGTCGGATGCGAGGAACAGCGCCGTGAACGCGATCTCTTCGGGCTGCCCCGCGCGGCGCAGCGGGTTGAGCCGGCCGATCTTTTCCTCGACGCCCTTTTCGCGCGCATAGACGAAGGCGCGCTCGGTCATGCCCGTTTCGATGAGGCCCGGGCAGATCGCGTTGACGCGCACGCCTGTGCCCGAAAGCTGCTGCGCCGCCGTCTGCACCAGATTGATCACGCCCGCCTTCGACGCGGAATAGGCCGGGCAGCCCGCGCCCGATCGGATGCCGGCGACGCTGGCGGTGCAGATGATCGAGCCGGACCCTTTTTTCATGATCTCCTGCGCGGCGTGCTTCACCAGCAGGAAGGGGCCGACCAGATTGACCTGCAGGATCTGTTGCCAATCCTCGACACTGTGTTCGAACAGGCCGGTCAGCCCGCCGGAAATGCCGGCATTGGCATAGGCGATGTCGAGCCCGCCATAGGACAGCCGAGCGGTTTGGACGAGGTTCTTCACATCCTCCTCCTTGCCCGCGTTCATCTGGATCGCGTTGACCTCTCCGCCTTCGTCGCGGATCAGCTTCGCGGTCTCGTGCACGCTGTCGGCCTTGTCGCCGATCACGAGGCGCGCGCCGTTGCGCGCGAAAAGCAGCGCGGTCGCGCGGCCGATCCCCGATCCCGCGCCAGTGATGACCGCGCTCTTGCCCTGCAACCGTCCGACCATATCGTGTCTCCTATTCCGCTCCCGCCTTCACCGCGAAGCTCCAGGCCGCCCTGGCAAGCGAGGGCGCGCGCGCGGCGGTCGCCTCTGCCTGCGCGCTCGACGCCGTACCTTCGAGGATGCGCTTCCTGATGCCCTGGACGATTCCGGTGAGCCGGAAGAGGTTGTAGCTGAAATACCAGTTGAGATCGGGAACGCCCGAACGCCCGGTCGCGACGCAATAGCGCTCCACCGTTTCCTCGATCGTCGGGATGCCGAGCGCGGGCAGGTCGAGACCCCTGATGCCCGAACGGCCCTCAGGCTCGGTCACCCAGTTCATCAGCAGATAGGAGAAGTCCGCCAGCGGATCGCCGAGGGTCGAGAGTTCCCAGTCGAGCACCGCCAGCACGCGTGGTTCGGCTGCATCGAAGATCATGTTGTCGATGCGATAGTCGCCATGGACGATCGACACGCGATCCTGCGCCGGCACCGTTTTCGGCAGCCATTCGATCAGCCGTTCGACCTCTGGCATATGCTCGGTCTCCGACGCGCGATATTGCTTCGTCCAGCGTCCGACCTGACGCTCGAAATAGTTGCCGGGCTTGCCATAGTCGCCAAGGCCCACCGCTTCGTGATCGATGGTGTGGAGTGCGGCGAGCGTATCGATCATCGCGTTGTAGAGGCCGCGCCGCTCGTCGGGCGCCATGCCGGGCAGCGATCCGTCCCACAGGTTGCGGCCCTCGACCAGGCCCATCACATAGAACATCGATCCGATCACGCCATCGTCGGCGCACAGGCCATAGGGCCGCGCCACCGGAAAGCCGGTTGGATGAAGCGCGGCGATCAACCTGTATTCGCGATCGACCGCATGGGCGGAGGGCAGCAGCGGGCCGAAGGGCTTGCGGCGCAGTACATAGGCGCCGCTTGCCGCATCGATGCGATAGGTGGGGTTGGACTGGCCACCCTTGAACTTGGTCAGCCGGATCGGCCCTTCGAACCCTGCCACATTCGCCGCCATCCATGCCGTCAGCGCGGCTTCGTCGAGTCGGTCCTTCTCGGGCACCTCGATGGTGCCGGTCATGCTCGCCTGGGCATCGCCGGTCATGCGTCGAACACGATCACGGTGCGGGCCGAGTCGCCCTTGCGAAGTTCGTCGAACGCGTGGTTGATCCGGTCCAGCGGCACACGCTCCGCGATGATCGTGTCGAGATCGAGCAGGCCGCGCATGTAGAAATCGACGAGACGCGGGATATCGACCGGGAAGCGGTTGCCGCCCATGAATGCGCCCTGCAGCTTCTTGCCCGACAGCAGGTCCATCGCGCTGAGCCCGGTCTTGTGGTCGAGCGGCATCATGCCGAGCACCGTCGCGGTGCCACCGCGACGCAGCAGCTTCACCGCCATGTCGCCCGATGCCGGCCTGCCGACCGCTTCGATCGCGTGATCGACGCCGCCCTTGGTGAGCGCGACGATTTCCCCGACCGCGCCCTCCGCCGATGCATCGATCGTGTCGGTCGCGCCCAGCTTTTCGGCGAGCGCGCGTTTCTCGGGCACCGGATCGACCGCGATGATCCGCCCCGCACCCGCGATGCGCGCGGCATTGACCGCCGCGAGCCCGACACCGCCGCAGCCGACGACAGCGACGGTTTCGCCTGGCATCAGCCGGGCCACGTTGAACACCGCGCCGGCGCCGGTGGTGACCGCGCAGCCGAGCACGCTGGCGCGGTCGAGCGGCATGTCCGGGTCGATCGCGACACAGGCATGTTCGTGGACGAGCATCAGTTCGGCATAGGCCGACAGGTTGAGCATCTGGTTGATCGGCGTGCCGCCCATGCTCAACCGGGGCGGTTCGCCCTTCTTGCGGCGGGTGTCTCCGCCCATGCAGAGCGACATCCGCCCGGTGACGCAGAATTCGCAATGACCGCAAAAGGCGGACAGGCAGGTGACGACCGCGTCGCCGACCTTCACCGTCGTCACCCCTTCGCCGACCATCTCGACGATTCCGGCCGCTTCATGGCCGGGGATCGCCGGCAGCGGATGTGGATAAGCGCCGTCGACGAAATGCAGGTCGGATCGGCAGACGCCGCACGCGACGGTGCGGATCAGCACTTCGCGGGGACCGGGCTTGTCGACCGTGATCTCCTCAATCGTGAGCGGCGTCTTCGCCTCGTGGAGGACGGCGGCCTTCATCAGCGCGCTCCCGCCGCGGCCTTGGCGGCGGCGATCGCGTCGCGCCCGCCATGCTTGCCGAATTCGAGCCGGGCGATGGCGCGGTTGTGCACTTCGTCCGGGCCGTCCGCCAGCCGCAGCGTGCGGATGCCGGCATAGGCCCTGGCCAGTCCGAAATCCTCCGACACGCCGGCGCCGCCATGCGCCTGGATCGCATCGTCGATGATCCGCAGCGCCATGCGCGGCGCCGCCACCTTGATCATCGCGATCTCGGCCTGCGCGGCCTTGTTGCCCGCCTTGTCCATCATGTCGGCGGCCTTCAGGCAGAGCAGGCGGCACATCTCGATATCGATGCGCGCTTCGGCGATGCGCTGTTCCCACACGCTGTGTTCGGCCACCGCCTTGCCGAAGGCCACGCGCGACAGCAGCCGCTTCGCCATCTTCTCGATCGCTTCCTCCGCCACGCCGATCGTGCGCATGCAGTGATGGATGCGGCCCGGCCCGAGGCGCCCTTGCGCGATCTCGAAGCCGCGCCCTTCGCCGAGCAGGATGTTCTCGGCGGGCACGCGGACGTCTTCGAGCTCGATCTCCATATGGCCGTGCGGCGCATCGTCATAGCCGAAGACGGGCAGGTGGCGCAGGATCTTCACGCCCGGTGCGTCGAGCGGCATCAGGATCATCGATTGCTGCGCATGGCGCTGCGCCTCGAAATCGGTCTTGCCCATCAGGATCGAGATCGTGCAGCGCGGATCACCTGCGCCCGAAGACCACCATTTGCGGCCGTTGATCACATAATTGTCGCCGTCGCGCGTGATTCGCGTCTCGATATTGGTCGCGTCCGACGACGCCACCGCCGGCTCGGTCATCAGGAAGGCCGAACGGATCTCGCCGTCCATCAGCGGCTTCAGCCAGCGATCCTTCTGGTCACGCGTGCCATAGCGGTGGAAGACTTCCATATTGCCGGTATCGGGGGCGGAGCAGTTGAACACTTCCGATGCCCAGCCGATGCGGCCCATTTCCTCGGCGCACAGGGCGTATTCGAGGTTGGTGAGGCCGGGGCCGTCGAATTCGAAACTGTCGTCGACATGGGGGCGACCCGATGCCGGCGGCATGAACAGGTTCCAGATGCCGGCGGCCTTGGCGCGCGCCTTTTCCTCCTCGATCACCGGCAAGACCTTCCAGCGTCCGCCCTCCGCCTGCTGCGCATGATAGTCATGGTCGCGCGGGCGGACATGCGCCTCGATGAAGTCGCGGACGCGGTCGCGCCAATAGGCTTGCCGCTCGGTCAGGGTGAAGTCCATCGCGTCTCTCCTGCCTCAAGATTTTCGATCGTGCCCGACAGCCGAAAGCCGATTCCGGCCAGCTTGTGAACCCCGAATTTCAGCCATCGGCCGCATCCTTGCCGCCTTCCGCTACGGCAAGCTGGCGCAGTCTCGCTTCATGTTCGGCGCGGCCGAACGGGAATTTCGTGAAGATCCATGCCGCACACAACCCGATGAAGACGGTGAGGACGGCATAGGCCATCATCAGCCGGGTGATGATCGTTGAGTCGATCGCGGTGGGCCGGGCCTCTGCCGGAAAGCCGATCGCGCCGAGCAGCGCGCCCGACAGGAAGATGCCGACTCCGGTCACGCATTTCTGCGTGAAGAAGAAGCCGGCGAAGAACAGGCCTTCGGCGCGTTTTCCGGTCTCCGCCTCGGACGCTTCGGTGACGTCGGCCACCATCGATGCGGTGAGGATCATCACGCCGATGCCTGCCGCCGTCGAGAGCGCCATCAGCGTCAGGAAGATCGGCATCATCAGCGGCGACTGATTGCCGGGGAACAGGCCAGCCAGTCGCAGCCAATAGGGCAGGGTGGAAAGCGCGATGCTGACGAGCGCGAGCATGGCTGCGGCATCCTTCTTGCCCAGCCGGCGCGAAATGGTGGCCACGCCGAGAAAGGCGAGCACGACACCGGCGAAGAGCGCCAGGGCGTAGGTGATGAAGGCGGCCTGCGGAAATTCCCAGACGAACAGCAGAAGATAGTTGCTGAGCGCGAAGGTGAGGCCCTGATTGGCGAAGGCGAAGAGCGCCGCCGCCATCAGGATCAGGAAGGGCCGGTTGCGCAGGGTCGAGGCGATCGCCCGCAGCGTGGGGCCGAGCGGCAGTCGCTCCGGGGCTGTCGGCGAACGGCGCGCATAGTTGCGGTGCGTGCCGATCGCGGAGACGAGCACGGCGACGAGCATGATGCCCGCGCCGACCAGCGCGAAACGATGATAGCCGTTGGGGTTGAGCTGGCCGACCGGATAGCCGGGTTCCGGCACCAGCAATAGTCCGAAGGCCAGCATCAGCATCGCGAGGCCACCCGCCCAGCCGAACAGATAGCGATAGCGCAGGACGGCGGTGCGTTCGTGATAATCGCGCGTGATTTCCGGCGCGAGCGCGAGCGAGGGCACTTCGTAGCAGGAGACGACCGCGCGCACGAGGATCGCGATGCCGATCAGATAGGCGAACTGCACGCCTGGCGCGGCATCTGGTGGATTCCACAACAGGATCCAGACCAGCGCGATCGGCACGGCAGACAGATACAGCCAGGGATGGCGCCGGCCCCAGCGCGAATGGGTCTGGTCCGAAAGATGGCCGACCATCGGATCGATACAGGCATCGACGAGCAGCGCGATCATGATCGCCAGCCCGACCTGGTGCGCGGGCAGGCCGACCACTTGATTGTAGAAAAGCAGCAGGAAGACGGAAAAGCCGTTGTCCTTGATGCCATAGGCGACCGCGCCGAAGCCGTAGGTCAGCTTGGTCGCCAGCGGCACGTGACGGGGCGTGGATTGGGGCTCGAATCCCAAGCGCGATCCTCTCTCTTGCGCCACGAGCATGGGCGGCGGCACGGGCGCGGTCAATGCATGTGCCGCTGACGCTACGGCACCCGCGATTCCCGCAGAATCCCTTGCTTGCAGGATTTTGCAGCCATAGTCTTGCCCCTGAAATCCACGCTCGGAGAGGAGCTGACAATGAGCGATCTGGAGACTTTCCGCGCCGAAACGCGCGCCTGGCTGGAGGCGAATTGCCCGCCCGAGATGCGCGTGCCGGCGAAGGACGAGACCGACTTTTGCTGGGGTGGCCGCAATCCCACTTACAAGAGCCCGGCGCAGAAGCTTTGGATGGACCGGATGGCCGAAAAGGGCTGGACGGTGCCAGACTGGCCCAAGCCCTATGGCGGTGCCGGTTTGTCGCCCGCCGAAACCAAGATCCTGCGTCAGGAAATGGCCTCGCTCGGCTGCCGGGTGCCGCTGTCCTCGTTCGGAATCTGGATGCTTGGCCCCGCCCTGCTCAAATTCGGGACCGAGGAGCAGAAGGTCCATTATCTCAACCAGATCGCCAAGGGCGAGATCCGCTGGTGCCAGGGCTATTCCGAGCCGGGATCCGGTTCGGACCTGGTTTCGCTCCAGACCTTCGGCGAGGACAAGACCGATCACTGGGTCGTCAACGGCCAGAAGATCTGGACGAGCTATGCCGACAAGGCGGACTGGATTTTCTGCCTCGTCCGCACCGACAAGGATGACAAGTACAAGGGCATCAGCTTCCTGCTGTTCGACATGCAGACGCCCGGCGTCTCGACCAAGCCGATCAAGCTGATCTCGGGCAATTCGCCCTTCTGCGAAACCTTCTTCGACAATGTCGTGGTCCCCAAGGACCAGATCGTCGGCGAACTGAATCGCGGCTGGGATGTCGCCAAATACCTGCTCGGCCACGAACGCGAGATGATCTCGGGTGCAGGCAATGCGCCGGTCGGGTCGCTGGGGGCGATGCACAAGGATCTGATGGCGGCCGACCCGATCCTGCGCGGCGATATGGCGCGGCTCGATATCGACACGCTGGCGTTCCGCGCGATGGGCGAGAAGTTCATCGACGAGATGAAGGCGGGCAAGGCGCATCCCGCCCAGCCCAACATGATGAAATATTTCGGCACCGAGTTGAACAAGCGGCGCAACGAACTGGCGATGGCGGCGGGCGGATCGGATGCGCTGGAATGGGAAAGCGAGGCATCGACCGGTGGTGCCAAGGCGCGCGCGTGGCTGCGCACCAAGGCTAATTCGATCGAGGGCGGCACCAGCGAGGTGATGCTCAATGTCGTCGCCAAGCGCATCCTGGACCTGCCGGGCGCCTGATTCACAGAGGACGACGCGCCTATTCCCCATTCCAAATACCGCGCGGTCGCGCGGATCGAAGGATCAGACCATGCCGCTTTACCACACCGAAGATCAGGCGATGCTCAAGGACACAGCCGCGTCCTTCATGCAGACCGAAGCACCGACCACCCATTTCCGCAAGTTCCGCGACATGAATTGCAAGGACGGCTTCTCGCACGGCCTGTGGAAGCAATTCGGCGAACTCGGCTTCACCGGCATCCTGGTGCCGGAGGATCAGGGCGGGCTCGGGCTCGGCCATGTCGAGGCGGGAATCGTGCTTGAGGAAATCGGCCGCAATCTTTCGCCCTCGCCGTTCCTGACCACCTCGGTCGTCGGCGTCGAGGCGCTGAAGGCCGCCGACGCGGCGCTGCGCGAGCGCTGGTTCCCCGGCATCCTCTCGGGCGAGACCGTGCTGGGCCTGGCGATCGACGAGGGCGCGAAGCACAACCCCGCCGCGATCGCGATGAAGGCGGAGCGGGCGGGCAACGGCTTCAAACTCACCGGCCGCAAGCAATTCGTGATCCAGGGCGCATCCGCAGACATGCTGATCGTCGCTGCGCGCACGGCGGGCAGTGCGGGTGAGCAGGATGGGCTGACCCTGTTCGCGGTCGACAAGGATGCCGCCAATCTCTCGATGGAGGCCGCGCGGCTGGTCGACAGTTCGATGGGCGCGCATGTCGTGTTCGACGGTGTCGAGGTGGATGCCGACGCCGTGATCGGCGAGGTCGATCAGGGCTGGACGGTGCTTGCGCAGGTGCTGCGCGCCGGGCGGACCGGCGCTGCATCGGAGATGGTTGGCGTTGGGTCCGCCGCGATGGACATGACGGTCGACTATCTCAAGCAGCGCAAGCAGTTCGGCCGACTGATCGGCGAATTCCAGGCGCTGCAGCATCGCGCGGCGCATCTCTATTCGGAAATGGAAGTGGCGCGCGCCGCCGTGCTCAAGGCGCAACAATTGCTCGACGAGGGCAGCGATAATGCCGACCTGATGGTTTCTGTCGCCAAGGCCAAGGTCGGGCAGGCCACCGGCCTTGCGGTGCGCGAAGGCGTGCAGATGCATGGCGGCATCGGCATGACCGATGAATATGACATCGGCCTCTATATGAAGCGCGATCGCGCGCTCCAGGAATTCATGGGCGACGTCAATTTCCACACCGACCAGGTCGCGCGCGCGCACGGTTATTGATGGGGTAAGGTCGATGGCGCTGGATCCCGAGACCTTCGACGCCCTGATCGACGCGGTGCGCCGCTTCGTCGCCGAGCGGCTGCGCCCGCGCGAGGCGGAGGTGGCGGAGCGCGACGAGATCCCGGACGATCTGATCGAGGAGATGAAGGCACTCGGCCTGTTCGGCATGTCGATCCCGGAGGCTTATGGCGGCCTTGGCCTGTCGATGCTCGAGGAACTGAAGGTCGCTTTCGAGCTTGGACGTACCAGCCCCGCGATGCGCTCCGCCTTTGGCACCAATGTCGGGATCGGCAGCCAGGGCCTGGTGATGGCGGGCACCGATGCGCAAAAGGCCGAATGGCTGCCGCGCATCGCGACGGGCGAGATCGTGACGAGCTTTGCCCTGACCGAGCCCGATGTCGGATCCGACAGCGCGGCGGTGAAGACGCGCGCCGTGCGCGATGGTGATATTTATCGCCTGACCGGCACGAAGCGCTTCATCACCAATGCGGACAAGGCTTCGCTTTTTACGGTGATGGCGCGTACGGGCGGAGAAGGGGCGCACGGCGTATCGGCGTTCCTGGTGCCAGCCGATCTACCCGGCCTGTCGATCGGCAGCCCGGAAAGAAAGATGGGGCAGCAGGGTGCCCATGTCTGCGACGTGATCTTCGACGATGTACCCGTGCCCGCCGCCAACATGCTGGGCGCCGAAGGAGAGGGGTTCAAGGTCGCGATGCGCGTGCTCGATCGCGGGCGGCTGCATATCGCCGCCGTCTGTGTCGGCGTGGCGGAGCGGCTGATCGCGGACAGCGTCGCCTATGCAACCGAACGGCGCCAGTTCGGCAAGCCGATCGCCGAGCATCAACTGATCCAGGCGATGATCGCCGATTCCAAGACCGAGGCGCTTGCTGCGCGCGCCTTCGTGCTTGACGTCGCGGCGAAGAAGGACGCGGGCGAGAATACGACGATGGAAGCGGCGGCGGTCAAGCTGTTCGCCTCCGAAATGGTCGGTCGCGTCGCGGATCGCACCGTCCAGATCTTCGGCGGTGCGGGCTATATTTCCGATTATGGGATCGAGCGCCTCTATCGCGACGTTCGCCTGTTCCGCATCTATGAAGGCACCAGCCAGATCCAGCAGATCGTCATCGCCCGCGAGACTATCAGGCGCGGCGGATAAGGGAGATCACACCGTCATGAACATCGCCAATCTCTTCAGCCTGGAAGGCAAGGTCGCGCTTGTCACCGGCGGATCGCGCAATATCGGCAAATGGATCGCCGAGGGCTTCATCGCACAGGGCGCGAAGGTCTATATCTCGTCGCGCAAGGCCGATGCCTGCGCGGAGGCGGCCGAGGAACTGGGACCCAATTGCATCGCGCTTCCGCAGGACGTCTCGACCGTCGAGGGCTGCAAGGCGCTGGCCGCCGCGCTGACCGAGCGGGAGCCGAAGCTCGACATCCTCGTCAACAATGCGGGCGCCGCCTGGGGCGAGCCGTTCGAGGTGTTTCCCGAGTCGGGCTGGGACAAGGTGATGGACCTCAACCTCAAATCGCCCTTCTTCCTGACCCAGGCGCTGCACGGCGCGCTCAAGGCAGCGGCCTCACCCGATCGGCCTTCCAAGGTGATCAATATCACCTCGATCGACGGACTCCGCCTTAATCCCTGGGAAACCTATAGCTACCACGCGTCGAAGGCGGGGCTGATCTATCTCACCAAGCGTATCGCCGCGCGGCTGGTGAGCGATCACATCAACGTCACCTCGATCGCGCCGGGCGCCTTCGCGTCGGACATGAACAAGGCCGCGCGCGACCATGGCGATTCGGTCGCCCGTCGCATCCCTTCGGGGCGCATCGGCGTGCCCGACGATCTGGCCGCGACGGCGGTGTTCCTGGCCAGCCGTGCGGGCGATTATGTGGTGGGTGAGACGATCGCGGTCGATGGCGGCATCGTCAACGCGCAGGCGGGTGGAAGCATTGATCCCTGAGGTGGAGTTAGGTTCGGGCTGAGCGCGAACGGTCCGTCGATCAATCCCGCACGATCAGGATATTCATCCGCGCGGCGGCGATCACCTTGTCGCGCTCATCCTGCCAGGCGAAGGCCTCGACATTGGCGATGCGCGTGCCGACGCGGGTGACGATGCCCACGGCGCGCGTGTCCTTCTCCCGGCCACCGCGCATATAGTCGACGGTGATGTTGATCGGCTTGAAGCGGGGCTTGGCCTCGCCCTCGAACTGGGCGTGGAGTGCGCCGATCGCAGCCATTTCGAGCATGCCGGCGATCGCGCCGCCATGCAGGAAACCCGGCCGGCCCATCACGTCGTGGCGGAACGACATGGTCAGCACGGGCGCGCCGTCCTGATATCCGTCCGTCGAGAGGCCGAGCAGTTCGGCATAGGGCGGCAGCCAACTCATTTCAGCGATCCCGTGAACATATAGGTGCCAGCGACATGCGCGAGTGGATCGTCGGGATCGCCGTCATGCGCCTGGCCGCGGATGAATGCGATGTTGCGGGTAACGCGATAGCATTGGCCGCGGCCGACCACTGTCTTGCCCGGTATGGCGGGGCGCAGATAGTCGACACGCAGGTCGAGCGTGGCCTGAGGCTGGAAATTGCCGGTCTTCACCCAGATCGAGATGCTTGTCGCCATGTCCATCAACGAGACGATCGGCCCCGATGCGAGCACGCCCGTGTCCGGATCTCCGATGAGTTGCGGCGAATAGGGCAAGGCGAGTTCCGCCCAGTCATCGCCATGCGCCCTGTATTCGATGCCGAGCACGGCATTATGACCATGTCGCCGGATCAGCTTGAGAAAACGTGCGGGATCGAACTCCATTGGATTCGCCTAGCCTTGAGTGCGCGGCTCCGCAACGCGGACCGCCGATCGAATTTTCGGCGATAGCAGGTGACAATGCGGGGAGTCTCGCTAGGATGACGTTTACGGAAAGGGCAGGCCAAGCGACCTGCCTGCCGGAATGGAGAGCCGATTGACCCATCCCAGCCATCATGCCCGCACCACCCCACACAAACCGGCGGTGATTTTCGGCGATACCGGCGAAACGATCGATTATCGCACGCTCGATGCGCGATCCAACCAGGGTGCGCATCTGTTTCGGCGGGTGGGGTTGGAGCAGGGCGACACCGTCGCTTTCCTCTTCGACAATCATATTCGTTTCTTCGAACTGGCCTGGGCGGCGCAGCGGTCTGGTCTCTATTATGCCTGCGTCTCCGCGCGGCTGACGCCGCCCGAAATCGCTTATATCGTTCGCGACAGTGGCGCGAAGCTGCTGGTCGCGTCCGAGGGGGTTGGGGAAGCCCTTGCGGCGCTGCCCGATCTTTTCGCCGATCTGCCACGCTTCATGATCGGCGCGCCCATGCCGGGCTGGCGCGACTGGATCGCCGAGATGGATGTGGAACCCGAGACTCCGATCGCGGACGAGGGCGCCGGTACCGATATGCTCTATTCCTCGGGCACCACCGGCCGGCCCAAGGGGGTTCGCCAGGGCTTGCCGCCGGGCGGAGCGATCGACACGCCTAATGCGCTGACGATGATCGCGCAGCATGTCTTCGGTTTCGATGCCGACAGCATCTATCTCTCGCCGGCGCCGCTCTACCATGCTGCGCCGTTGCGCTGGAGCATGGTCGTCCACCGGCTTGGCGGAACGGTCGTGATGATGGCGCATTTCGATCCGGTGCAGGCGCTGGAACTGATCGAACGCCATCGGGTCACCGTCAGCCAATGGGTGCCGACCCACTTCATCCGCATGCTCAAATTGCCGGAGGCGGAGCGCACCCGTCACGATCTTTCGTCGCTGCGCTCGGCCATTCATGCGGCGGCGCCGTGCCCGATCCCGATCAAACAGGCGATGATCGACTGGTGGGGCCCGGTGATCGACGAATATTATGCCGCATCTGAAGCGATCGGCATGACGGCGATCCGCTCGGCCGACTGGTTGGCGCACAAGGGATCGGTGGGCCGCGCAGTCTATGGCGTCGCGCATATCTGCGACGAGGATGGCAACGAATTGCCGCCGCGTACCGAAGGGCTGGTCTATTTCGGCGAGGGATCTGAATTCAGCTACCATAATGATCCAGCCAAGACCGCCGAGGCGGCGAACCGGCACGGTTGGCGGACGGTGGGCGATATCGGCTGGCTCGACGAGGATGGCTACCTCTATCTGACCGACCGCAAGAGCTTCATGATCATCTCGGGCGGGGTGAACGTCTATCCGCAAGAGATCGAGAATCACCTCGTCACCCATCCCCGCGTCGCCGATGTCGCGGTGATCGGTGCGCCGTGCCCGGATATGGGCGAGCGCGTGATCGCGATCGTCCAGCCGCTGGACATGGCGGAGGCTGGGGAAGAGCTGGCCGCCGAACTCGTCGCCTGGTGCCGCGAAAGCCTGTCCGGCCCCAAGATCCCGCGCCAGATCGATTTCCTGGCGGAATTGCCGCGTCATCCCACGGGCAAGCTCTACAAGCGCCTGTTACGCGATCAATATTGGGGGCAGGCGGGCAGCCGCATCGTCTGAACATGTCTATCCGGAGCCGAGAATGAACGACCGCGTTTCCATAACCATCGATCAGGGCGTCGCCGATGTCCGCCTGACCCGCGCCGACAAGATGAACGCGCTCGATCCCGCCATGCTGCAGGGGATCGCGGCGGCGATCGACACGCTCGGCGCGACGCCAGGACTGCGCGCGGTGGTGCTTTCAGGCGAGGGGCGGGGCTTTTGCGCCGGCCTCGACATGGCGAGCATGGCGGCGGGCGTGGGCGACAAGGATTTCGACCTGATGGCGCGCAGCCATGGCCTGGCCAATCTCTACCAGCATGTCGCCTGGGGCTGGCGGACGCTGCCCGTGCCCGTCATCGCGGCGGTGCATGGTGTGGCGTTCGGCGGCGGGTTCCAGATCATGTCGGGCGCCGATATCCGCATCGCGCATCCGGAAACGCGCCTGTCGATCATGGAGATGAAATGGGGGCTGGTGCCCGATATGGCGGGGGTCGCGCTGTGGCGGACGCTGGTGCGCGACGATGTGCTGCGTGAACTGACCTACACCAATCGAGAATTTTCGGGCGAGGAAGCGGTGGGACTGGGTTTCGTGACCCGGACGGCCGAGAATCCGCACGCGATCGCCACCGTGCTCGCAAGCAAGATCGCAGGCCGCAATCCCGACGCGATCCGTGGCGCCAAGCGGCTTTTCAACATCGCGGCCGATGGCGATGCCGCGTCCGTCCTGCTCGCGGAGAGCGAGGAGCAATTGAAGGTGATCCGCACGCCCAATCAGGTGGAGGCGGTGACCGCCAATTTCGAGAAGCGCGCGCCGCGATTCAACGATTGAGGATCTCTATTTCAACGCGTCGCTCCAGCTTTCGCCAGAGCGACGCGGGGAGTCGGGGAACTGAGCTTCAGCCCGGCTGCTTCACCATATGCCGGGTCAGCGCCGCTAGCATATCGTCGGGCAGCGGTTCTGATCCTTCGGGGCCGGTGAGCACCACCGTGGTTTCACAGGTCGCGACACAGGCGCCGTTCTGGAAGGCGGCGGCGTCGATCCGCCAACTGCGCGTGCCGATATGGCCGACGCCCGACGCAATCTCGATATCGTCGGGGAAATGCGCCTCGGCGAGATAGTTGATCGAGATCGCGGCGATCAGCCAGCGTTCGCCCGCGCGTCGGCGATCGAACAGGCCGAGCGAACGGTTGAAGCGAACCCGGCCATTCTCGAACAAGGCCGCCATCGCGACATTGTTGATATGGCCGAGTATGTCGAGGTCCTGGAAGCGGGTCTCGGTCACGAAGCTGAAGGGGTAGGCGGCCCGATCGAGCCGCCAGCCCTCGGGCCGCGCCATCAGCGCGGCGCCATCCGGATCGCGCCGTCCAGACGCACATATTCGCCGTTGAAATAGCCGCACTCGATCATGGTGAGCGCGAGCTGGGCATATTCGGGCGGGCGGCCGAGCCGCTTGGGGAAGGGGACCGAGGCTGCCAGCGACTGCTGCACATTATCGGGCAGGCTGGCGAGCAGCGGCGTTTCGAAGATGCCGGGCAGGATGGTGTTGACGCGGATGCCTTCGCCCATCAGGTCGCGCGCGATCGGCAGCGTCATGCCGAGCACGCCCGCCTTGGATGCTGAATAGGCGGCCTGGCCGATCTGGCCGTCCTGCGCCGCGACGCTGGCGGTGTTCACGATCGCGCCGCGCTCGCCGAATTCGTCGATCGGCTCCAGCGTCATCATGCCGGCGGCCGACTTGGCGATGCAGCGGAAGGTGCCGAGCAGGTTGATCTGGATGACCCTTTCGAAGGCATCGAGCGGGAAATGCTTGATGCTGCCATCTTCCTTCGATCGGCTCGCGGTCTTGATGCCGTTTCCGATGCCCGCGCAATTGACGAGGATCCGTTCCTGGCCGTGCGCCGCGCGCGCCTTGGCGAAGCCCGCATCGACGCTGTCTTCCGAGCTGACGTCGACCGCGCAGAAGATGCCGCCGATCTCGGCCGCGATGGCCTCGCCCTTCTCGGCGTTGAGATCGAAGATCGCGACCTTCGCGCCCTTGGCGGCCAGCGCCCGCGCGGTCGCGGCGCCCAGGCCGGACGCGCCGCCGGTCACGACGGCGGCAATGCCGTTTTCGATGATCATGAGTCTATTTCCCTGTTCTGATGTTGGTTTGGGAAAGCGCGGAAGAGCGCTTTCTGGTGGTACCGGCTTCCTCGAATAGGCTTCAGAAACGCTCGACGATGGTGACGTTGGCGAGGCCGCCGCCTTCGCACATCGTCTGCAGGCCGTATTTGCCGCCATGGCGCTTCAGCGCGTTGATCAGCGTGGCCATCAGCTTGGTGCCGCTGGCGCCCAGCGGATGGCCGAGCGCGATCGCGCCGCCATGGACGTTGATCTTCGCGGGATCGCCGCCGACATGCTGGAGCCAGGCGAGCGGCACGGGCGCGAACGCCTCGTTGACTTCGTAGAGGTCGATATCGTTGATCGACATGCCGGCGCGCTTCAGTGCCTTTTCGGTGGCGAACAGCGGTTCTTCGAGCATCACGACGGGATCGCCGCCGGTGACGGTCAGGTGATGGATCCGGCCGATGGGCGTCAGGCCGTGCTCCTTGAGCGCCTGTTCGGAGACGATCAGTACCGCGGAGGAGCCGTCGCAGATCTGGCTGGCATTGGCGGCCGAGATCACGCCGCCTTCCTGGAGAAGCTTGACCGATCCGATGCTTTCGAGTGTCGCGTCGAAACGGATGCCTTCGTCGCGATCATGGCTGATCGTGCCTTCGGGCGTCTCGACGTTCAGCGCGACGATCTCGTTGGCGAAAGCGCCGGCCTCGGTCGCGGCGATCGCGCGCTTGTGGCTTTCCAGCGCATAGGTGTCGAGTTGGTTGCGGTCGAAGCCGTATTTCTTCGCGATCATCTCGGCGCCCATGAACTGGCTGAACTGGATGCCGGGATAGCGTGCTTCCTGGCCGGGGCTCTTCGAACTGCCCAGGCCCGCCTGCGCGAAAAGCGCGCCGGTGGCGCCCATCGGAACGCGCGTCATGCTCTCGACACCGGCGGCGATCACCACGTCCTGCGTGCCGCTCATGACCGCCTGCGCGGCGAACTGCATCGCTTGTTGCGAGGATCCGCACTGGCGATCGATCGTCACCGCCGGCACGCTTTCGGGCAGCTTCGATGCAAGCACCGCGCCGCGCCCGATCTGGAAGCTTTGCTCGCCGCCCTGGCTCACGCAGCCCATGATCACATCGTCGATCGCGCGCGGATCGATCCCGGACCGGTCGACGATGGCGTTGAGCACCTGGCCCGCCATGTCGGCCGGATGCCATCCCGCGAGCTTGCCGCCGCGGCGGCCCCCGGCGGTACGAACGGCGTCGACGATATAGGCTGTGGACATCATGGCTCTCCTGTCGGACTCGGATAGGGTCTCGAAACGCTCTTGCCGTTTACGTTAACGTTGGCAAGGGGGAGCATCATCAACGCAGTGGGAGTGAAAGCGGTGAATGTCAGTGAAGCCATGGCCGCAAGGCGCTCCGTCCGCGGATTTCTCGATATGCCGGTCGATCCATCGCTGATCCGTACATTGCTGGAAAAAGCCGCGCGCGCGCCGAGCGGCGGCAATCTCCAGCCCTGGCATGTCGATGTGGTGACGGGCGATGCCATGGAGCGGCTGAAGGCGTTGATGCGCGAGCGACTCGCGTCTGATGCGAGCGAGCAGCATGCCTACGACATCTATCCGCCCAATCTGACCGCGCCCTATCGCGATCGGCGCTTCGCGATCGGTGAGGCGATGTACGCGCATATCGGCATCCCGCGCGAGGACAAGGCGGCGCGGCGGCAATGGTTCGCGCGCAATTTCCAGTTCTTCGGCGCCCCCGCCGCGGTTTTCTGCACCGTCGATCGGCAGATGGGGCCGCCGCAATGGTCCGATCTCGGCATGTTCCTGCAAAGCTTCATGCTGCTCGCGGTCGAGGCGGGCCTCGCGACGTGCCCGCAGGAATGCTGGGCGGTCTATCCGGAGACGGTGACGGGGTTCCTCGGCACACCAGCGGAACGCATTTTGTTTTGCGGCGTCGCGATCGGCCATGAGGATCCGGATCAGCCAGCGAACCAGCTTTGGAGTGCCCGCGCGCCGCTGGAGGAATGGGCGCGTTTCCTAGATTAATGATGGCCTAGTGCAGCGGCGGAGAGCGCCCTGATCGCCCAGGTCCGAACTTCCCGCGCCTGATCATCGTCGAGTTGCAGTACGTCCTTGAATACCACCACCGCTTCGATTCCGACGACAAGCGCGACCGCATGCGCGAGCATAGTGGCTGTGCGGGGATCGAGCCTGTCGCGGAGCGGGGCAAGCGCCGCCTCGATCGATGGCGTGCGTCGATTCTGGCGGGCGGGAACATCACCTTCTTGCGCGGCCCGTTGCAGCGAATGGGCGAGCATCGCGCGCAATGCCGTCTCGTTCGCGGCGATCATCGTGTGCAGCGCGCTATCGACGCGCAGCAGCCGATCGGCCACGTCGCCGCTCATGTTATCCGCGAAGATCTCGTCCGGCCCCGGAACCGCGACATCCAGCGACGCTTCAAGGAACAACGCGTCGAGCCCGGGGAAATAACGATAGGCGGTCGCGCGGGAGACGAGCGCTTCCTCGGCGATCTCCTCCAGCGTCGGGGTTCGGCCCGTCTTCATCAGCCGGGCGGCCGCCTGCAACAGATCCTTGCGGGTGCGCCGTCGCTGGTTGCTTCGGCTCATGCGGTGGGTGCGGGTGAAAGCTGCTGGAGGATCGCGGCCAGATCGATCCAGACATTCTCGCGCCTGATCTCGCCGCTGTCGGCGAATTCGAGGACATGAAGCAGGCGGAATGCAAGCGGCCTGTCCCGTCCGTCGATCCCGAACGGCCTGCCCGGCGCGCGACCGCGCCACAGCGAATCGTCGACCAGGAAATTTTCGCCGTAGAGCCGTCGCCGTGTTTCGAATGTGCCGTCCGAGAGGTCGGCGAAAAGCGCTTCATAGAAACCGCGCGCGCCTTCCGGCCCATGAGTGGGTCCGGTCGGCGCCCCGACAATGTCGTGTTCGACATCGGCGGTCAGCGTACCGAGCACGCCTTCGACATCGTCATTGGCTTCAAAACCGAAATGCTCATCGAGCTTTCGGTCCATCTGTTCGTGCGTCAGCGCCATTGTACCCTCCATTCGCTTAATCGGGCTCTTAATGAGACTGAAATCTCATTTCAATACTTTAATCTCACCAATATGATGGGTATTGTCGTCGGGATGGGACATTCCGCCGCAAGAACCGCCCGCCCGGGCGCAGGGCGCGATTGACGCGGTATCCCGGGCCTCTCAAGCCGGTGTGACGGCACGGGGGGCGTTTCCCGCGCCGCCCAGTCGCCAGGCGACGGTTCAGGGTAGCGTTCATTCCATGTTCTTATCGCGTTTCTTCAAACTGGCCTCGCACGACATGGCCATCGACCTCGGCACCGTGAACACGGTCGTTTATGTTCGTGACCATGGCATCGTGCTCAACGAACCTTCGGTGGTCGCGCTCGAAACGCGTGACGGCGTGCGCAAGGTGCGCGCCGTCGGCGCCGATGCGAAGCTGATGATGGGCAAGACCCCCGCCAATATCGAGGCGATCCGGCCATTGCGCGACGGGGTGATCGCCGACATCGACGTCGCCGAACAGATGATCAAGCATTTCATCGACAAGGCACATGGCGGGGCATCGCGCCTGCCGCGCCGGCCGGAGATCGCGATCTGCGTGCCATCGGGATCGACCACGGTCGAGCGCCGGGCGATCCGAGACGCCGCGACCAATGCGGGGGCGAGCCAGGTCTTCCTGATCGAGGAGCCGATGGCGGCCGCGATCGGCGCCGATCTGCCGGTGATCGAGCCTGTCGGCGTCATGGTGGTCGATATCGGCGGCGGCACCACCGAGGTCGCGGTGCTGTCGCTGCGCGGTCTCGCCTACAGCAATTCGGTGCGTGTCGGCGGCGACAAGATGGATGAGGCGATTTCCGCCTCGATCCGCCGCAAGCACAATCTGATGGTGGGCGAGGCGACATCGGAGCGGATCAAGCATGAGATCGGCAGCGCGATGATGCCGCAGGGGGACGGTCTGACGATCAGCGTCAAGGGGCGCGATCTCGTCGCGGGCGTTCCCAAGGAGATCCACGTCACCGAAGCCGAAATCGCCGAGGCGATCGCGGAGCCCGTCAGCCAGATCATCGGCGCCGTCCGCGCCGCTCTGGAGAACACGCCGCCCGAGCTTGCCGCCGACATCGTCGATCGCGGGATCGTGATGACGGGCGGCGGCGCGCTGCTGCGGCGCATCGATGAGGCGATGGCGACCGCGACGGGCCTGCCGGTCGCGGTCGCGGAAGAGGCGCTGATGTGCGTCGCCAAGGGCGCGGGCCGCGCGCTTGAGGATTCGGCCTATCGCGGGGTGCTGACGCCGGCCTGATGTTCGGCCCTGTGGGCGATCGCGTGCGCCGCGGCGGCGGCGAGCTGCTTGGGCCCATAGGGCTTGCTGATCGTGATGACCGACTGGTGGCGGCCGATATCGCCGATTGCCTCGCCATAGCCGGTGGCGAAGGCGAAGGGGATGCCGCGCAGCGCCAGCGCATCGGCGACGGGCGCGCTGGTCTCGTTGCCCAGATTGAAATCCAGCAGCGCGAAATCGAAATCGGTCTGTTCGATTGCGGCCAATGCGCGGGCGACGGTGCCCGTCGTCACCACATGGATGGCTCCCAGCGCGCGCAATGCATCCTCGCCGTCGAGCGCGATGATCATGCTGTCCTCGACCAGCAGCACCACACATGCGTTCAAGGGCCTGGCATGGGCCGGTTCCTCGTTCGATCGCGCCACCAACCGCGCCTCGCTGACGCCGGCGACGTGGCGGGACGGGACGCAGAAATGTGCCTTCAGCCCGGCCAGGCGATAATTGAGTTGGGCGGTGCCGCCCAGATCATAGGGAATCGAGCGTTCGATGATCGTGCTGCCGAAGCCGCGCCGCGTGGGCGCGGTCACCGCCGGTCCGCCGCTCTCCGTCCAGTCGAGCAGCAGGCTGCCGTCCGGGTCGATCGTCCAGTGGATCAGCACGTCGCCACTGTCGGAGAGTGCGCCATATTTGGCCGCGTTGGTCATCAGCTCATGTAAGACCAGCGCCAGCGTGGTGAACGCGACGGGGTGGAGCAGCACATTGGGGCCGTCGATCCGCACGCGATCGCGCTGCAGGCCGGCATAGGCGCCGGTCTCGATCTCGATCAGGTCGAACAGCCGGGCCGGGCCCCAGCGATCCGAGGTGACCTGATCATGCGCGCGCGCCAGCGCCTGGATGCGATGTTCCAGCGTGCCGATGAACCCTTCGACCGATTCGGTGCTGTCCCGCGTCTGCGAGATCAGCCCGCGAATGAGCGACAGGATATTGCGCACGCGATGATTGAGCTCGGCGATCAGCAGTTCCTGCCGTTCGTTCGCACGCTGCCGTTCCTCGCCCGCCGTGTCGGACAGGCGCACGAGCACTTCGAGCATGCCGGTCTTCAACGTATTGGCGACGCGGCGTTCGGCCGCGCTGAAGGGCACGCTGCTGCCCTTGACCAGTTCCGACCATGCCTCGAAGCTCTTGCGCGGCGTCAGCCGTGCGCCGCTTGGCCCGTATTCCACCGCTTTTTCCGGATTGCCTGCCCAGCGCACCGAGCGCAGTCTTTCGCTGCGGAACAGCACGACATAGTCGCGGGGTTTGCGCGAAAGCGGAATGGCGATCAGCCCGGCCGCGCGATCGGCATAGCGTGCCGCGTCCGGCAGCACGCTCTGGATCGAATCGAGCGCGAACACCTCATTGTCGGCGATGCGGTTCAGCATGGCGATGATCGCCTCGAACTCGGCATTGTTGGGCGCCAGTCCGCTCAGCGAGATCGCGCCGTTCAGATAGACGCCCACGCCGTCCGCCGGAATGGTGTCAACGATCATGTCGCCGATCCAAGGTGCGTTGCTCAGCAGATCGCCGTCCTGCGCGACCGTTGCCATCATCCGGTCCGCGACGTTGCGCGCGCGCGTCTCGTATTCGGCGGCCTCGCGCCGTTCGCGGCTTTCGAGCATCAGCGAGAACATCTGGCCGAGCAGCTCGGCCGCCGTGCGGTTGGCGAAGCTCGGCAGGCGCGGCGCATAATGATGGCAGGCGAACAGGCCCCAGAGCTTGCCCCCAACGATGATCGAGATCGAAAGCGAGGCGGCGACGCCCATATTCTTGAGATATTCGATATGGATGGGCGAGACCGCGCGGAGCACCGAGAGCGACTGGTCGAGCGCTGCGCCGCGCGGATCGAGCATCGGCAGGATCGGCACCGGCTGTGCGCCGACATCGGCGATGATGCGGAACACGCTGCGCATATAGAGCGTGCGCGCCTGTGCCGGGATGTCGCTGGCGGGATAATGCAGCCCGAGGAAGCTGTCGACGCCAGGCTGGAGCGCTTCGGCGACGACTTCGCCCGATCCCTGCTCGTCGAAGCGATAGACCATCACCCGGTCGAAACCGGTGATCGCGCGCACCTGCCGCGCGCCTTCGCGCAGGAAGGTCGCCATGGTGTCGCTCTGGCCCAGGCGCGTGACCATGGCGCGCACGACGGCGGCGGCTTCCAGATCCTCCTCGATCGCTGGTTCCGCTTCGATGATGATGGTGTCGCCGCTCATATGGACAGCGACGTCGAAGGGCGGGTGTCCGTCGATCAGCGGCTGGGCGAACAGGCGTTCGACCGCGTCAGGGCCGCGCAGCATCGCCAGCCGGTTGCGGATCGCGTGCAAGGCCTTGTCGCTCACCAGTCCGGTGATCGGTCGGCCGAGCAGCTCGTGGGGCGTCCGGCCCGTGAATGTCGCGATATTGTCGGAGACGCGCGCGACCAGCCAGTCGTTGCCGAGCGCGATCAGAAATCCGAAAGGCTGGATCTGGCCGAGCACATGGATCGGTTCGCGATCGCAATTGGTGAGGTCGACCGCGAAGCTGGCGGGATTGTCGTCAGCCACGGGCAGAATCCTCGATCGTCGCGGCCGTGCGATAAGCGGCGAAGGTCGCGCGCGCGGCGGCGATCGCATCCGCGTGCCACAGGGCGTCGGCATCGTCGGCCGCCGTGTCGATCATTGCCTGGATGCGGCGCCAGCCGCCCGGGCCATGCGTCGCGGAAAGATAGGCTTTGGGCAGGTCGGCGGGGACGCCGCGAGACAGCATGGCACCGCCCAGCCGCGACCCTTCGATTACATAGATCGCGCCCCAGCGCGCGGCTTCGGCAGTTGCATCGGGGAAGGGCAGGCTTTCGGGCATTGCGATATCGAGTGCGGCGAGATCCGCGGCGAGATCGGCGGTCCGGCCGCGCCAGCCGGGGAGCAGTCCCGCCGGATCGATGCTTTGCTCGACCGCCGGCAGGATCCGCGCATGCGCGCGCAGGAAGCGTGCATAATGCGCCCGGCTGTCCAGCCCCAGCGATCCGAAGGCGTGATCCACCGCCTCATGATCATCGCGCGTCGCGTCGCGAAGCCGCCGATGAAAGGGTATGGCGTCGGGATGCGGGGCCGACGGACGGCCTTGCCGTCCCAGATCGTCGACACCAGCATGCATCGCCAGACCCTAGGGAGGCGGGGGCGGGCTGTAAACGGCGCACAGATTGATCCAGAGCAAGCCGCCACGCCGAACCGGCGGGTCGTCGCGGATCAGAGCTTGCGGCCGATCAGTTCCTTCATGATCTCGTTGGTGCCGCCGAAGATGCGGGTGACGCGCGCGCCGCGCCAGGCGCGGGCGATCGGATATTCGTTCATGTAACCCGCTCCCCCGTGGAGCTGGAGGCACTTGTCCATGATCTCCCATTGCAGTTCGGTGTGCCAAAGCTTGGCGGCGGCGCCTTCCTCCGGGGTCAGTTCGCGCTTCATGTGCCGCGCCAGCGCCCAGTCGAGATGCGCCCAGCCGACCTGTAGCTTGCTCTTGAGATCCGCCAGGGTGAAGCGGGTGTTCTGGAAATCGAACACCGGCTTGCCGAATGCCTTGCGGTCCTTGGTGAAGGCGACGGTCTCGTCATAGGCGCGTTGCGCGGATGCCTGTGCGGAGACCGCGATCGACAGCCGTTCCTGCGGCAGCTCGCTCATCAGATAGATGAAGCCCTTGCCTTCCTCACCCAGGCAATTGGTCATCGGCACGCGAACGTCCTCGAAGAACAGCTCCGATGTGTCGGCGGCGTCCTGGCCGATCTTGTCGAGATTGCGGCCGCGCTTGAAGCCTTCGCGCTCGGCCTCGACCAGGATGATCGACACACCTTTCCATGCCGGCTGCACTTCGGTGTCGGTCTTGGCGCAGACCAGGATCAGATCGGCATTCTGGCCGTTGGTGATATAAGTCTTGGAGCCGTTGATGACATAGTGATTGCCATCCTTGCGCGCCGTGGTGCGGATGCCCTGAAGGTCCGATCCCGTGCCCGGCTCGGTCATCGCGATCGCGGTGACGACCTCGCCCGAAACCAGCTTGGGCAGCCACTGCTTCTTCTGCTCCTCGGATCCATAGGAGACGATATAGTTCACGACGATATCGGACTGGAGCGAAAAACCGAGCGACACCCCGCCATGATAGGCGCCTTCCTCGTCGACGATCGCATTATAGCCGAAATCGAGGCCGAGCCCGCCATATTCCTCGGGAACGGTGGGGCACAGCAGGCCGAGTTCGCCCGCCTTGGTCCAGATCGCCTTGTCGACGATCCCGGCCTCGTCCCATTTCGCCGCGTTGGGCGCGACCTCTTCCTGCATGAAGCGGCGCACGGTCTGGCGAAAGGCTTCGTGATCTTCGGAATATGCGGTGCGCGCAAGGGCGTCGAGGGACATGGGCTCTTTCCTCTCCGGGGATTTGTCTTGATAGTGGCATACGAAGCCCAAGTTGACGTTATGGTCAAGTGACTTTCCGTATTCGTCAAACTGCCGGCCCGTGGACAGATTTGGTTTCATTTGATACTAGATGCCGCCAGACCCCCTCTCGCGGTGCATTTTTGAAAGGATCGCCATGAAGCTTGCCAGCCTGAAATCCGGACGCGACGGAAAGCTTGTCGTCGTATCCAACGATCTCGCCTGGTATGCCGACGCCGCCCATATCGCGCCGACGTTGCAGGCCGCGCTCGATGATTGGGACCGTGTGTCCGGTGACCTGGAAAATCTTGCCACCGATCTGGAGCATGAAGTGATTCCGCGCGAGCGTTTCCACGAGCGCGATGCGGCTTCGCCGCTGCCGCGTGCCTATCAATGGGCTGATGGCTCCGCCTATGTGAACCATGTCGCGCTGGTGCGGCGGGCACGCAATGCCGAGATGCCCGAAAGCTTCTGGCACGATCCGCTGATGTATCAGGGCGGATCCGATGGTTTCCTGGGGCCGCGCGATTCCATCCCGCTGGCCGATGAAAGCTGGGGCTGCGACATGGAGGCCGAAGTGGTGGTCGTCACCGGCGATGTGCCGTTGGGCGCGAGCCGTGAACAGGCGCTTGCGGCGATCCGCCTGGTCGGGCTGACCAACGATGTTTCCCTCCGCAATCTTATTCCCGGCGAACTCGCCAAGGGGTTCGGCTTCTTCCAGTCCAAGCCGGCCAGCGCCATGTCTCCGGTGTTCGTGACGCCCGAAGCGCTTGGCGAGCGTTGGAAGGACGGCAAGCTTCATGGTGCGCTGATGGTCGATCTCAATGGCAAGCCGTTCGGTCGCGCCGATGCCGGCGTGGACATGACCTTCGATTTCGGCACGCTTGTCGCCCATGCCGCAAAGACGCGCGCGCTGGGCGCCGGCACGATCATCGGATCGGGCACCGTTTCCAACCGCGATGCGGCGGGCGGCCCCGGCAAGCCGGTCGATCAGGGCGGCCTTGGCTATAGCTGCATCGCGGAGGTGCGGACCGTCGAGACCATCCAGTCGGGCAAGGCCGAAACGCCGTTCCTGAAGTCCGGCGACAGCGTCCGCATCTGGATGGAGGATGAGCGTCATCATCCGATCTTCGGGGTGATCGAACAGACGGTCGGCTAGTTTTTTCTACCGTTTGCTTCGAGCGCAGGTTCGAGCTTGCCGAGAACCGCAGTCGAGAAGGCCCGGCACAGCGCTTCTCGACGGGCGCGTCTCGACAGGCTCGACGCTGCTCGAAGCGAGCGGGTTGATTTGTGATACTTGGCGATCCCGTCGGGCTCCGGCATAGGCTGGGCCGGTATTTCGACTGACGGGAGCCACCCATGGCCGCTTTCACGCCCTTTCGCTGGGACGATCCCCTGCTGCTCGACGCGCAGCTCACCGACGACGAGCGCATGATCCGCGACACCGCGGAAACTTATGCGCAGGAAAAGCTGCTTCCGCGCGTGCTTTCGGCCACGCGTGAGGAGCGGTTCGACCGTGAGATCATGAGCGAGCTGGGTGAACTCGGCCTGCTCGGCGCGACGATCGATGGCTATGGCTGCGCGGGCGTCAGCCATGTCGCCTATGGCCTGGTCGCGCGTGCGGTGGAGCGCGTCGATTCGGGCTATCGGTCGGCGATGAGCGTCCAGTCCTCGCTCGTCATGCACCCGATCCATGCCTATGGCTCGGAAGCGCAGCGCGAAAAATATCTCCCGCGCCTCGCGAGCGGTGAGATCGTCGGCTGTTTCGGCCTGACCGAACCCGATGCCGGATCGGACCCCGGCAGCATGAAGACGCGCGCGATCGCCGTCGATGGCGGCTATCGCCTGACCGGCACAAAGATGTGGATCACCAACTCGCCGATCGCCGATGTCGCGGTGGTCTGGGCCAAGCTCGACGGCGTCATCCGCGGTTTCATCCTCGAACGCGGCATGGACGGCTTCTCGACCCCCAAGATCGAGGGCAAGATGAGCCTGCGTGCCTCGATCACCGGCGAGATCGTGATGGACGAGGTGTTCGTGCCCGAGGATAATCTGCTGCCCAACGCGCGCGGCCTCGGCGGTCCGTTCGGTTGTCTGAACAAGGCGCGTTACGGCATCGCTTGGGGATCGATGGGAGCGGCGGAGGATTGTTTCCATCGTGCGCGCCAATATGTGCTCGATCGCAAGCAGTTCGGCCGGCCGCTCGCCGCCAACCAGATCCCGCAATTGAAGCTGGCGAACATGGAGACCGAGATCGCGCTGGGCCTGTCCGCCGCGCTCGCGGTTGGCCGCAACATCGACGCGGGCACCTGGGCGCCGGAAATGGTGAGCCTGATCAAGCGCAACAATTGCGGCAAGGCGCTCGATATCGCGCGGGTTGCGCGCGACATGCATGGCGGCAACGGCATCGCCGACGAATTCCATGTCATTCGCCATGTCGTGAACCTGGAAACCGTGAACACCTATGAAGGCACGCACGACATCCACGCGCTGATCCTGGGGCGGGCGATCACGGGGATTCAGGCGTTTTCGTGATGTTTGGCGATTCTCCCAACCGTTTGCTTCGAGTAGCCGTCGAGCCTGTCGAGACGGCGTATCGAGAAGGCCGGCGCGGTTGTTCTCGACACGGGCTCTCGACTGCGCTCGACCCCTGCTCGAACCCAACGGTCTAGGTCGTTATGGCTGGCCCCCTGAACGGCGTCCGCGTCCTTGATCTTTCCCGCGTTCTCGCGGGGCCTTGGGCGACGATGCAGCTTGCCGATCTCGGCGCTGAGGTCATCAAGGTCGAGCGGCCCGGCGCCGGTGACGATACGCGATCCTGGGGGCCGCCCTGGTTCGAGGACGAGACCGGCGAGCGGGTGACGAGCAGCTATTATCTCGCACCCAATCGCAACAAGAAATCAGTCGCGATCGATCTTTCCAATCCGCAAGGGCAGGCACTGGTGCGGGCGATCGCGGCGAAATCGCATATCGTCGTCGAGAATTTCAAACAGGGCGGGCTTGCCACCTATGGGCTCGACTGGCCTTCACTCAAGGCGGTCAATCCGGCGCTGGTTTATTGCTCGATCACCGGTTTCGGCCAGGATGGTCCCCGCGCGCACGAAGCGGGCTATGATTTCATGATCCAGGGCATGAGCGGCCTGATGAGCGTCACCGGCCCGATCGGCGGCGAACCTTATCGCGTCGGCGTGGCGCTGGTCGATATACTCACCGGGCTCAATGCCACGATCGCGATCCTCGCGGCGTTGCGCCATGCCGAGGCGACGGGGGAGGGGCAGCAGATCGACATGGCGTTGTTTGACGTCGCCGTCGCCTCCATGGCGAATCAGGCGACGGGCTATCTCGTCTCGGGCGAGGCGCCGGGGCGGATTGGCAACGAGCATCCCTCGATCACGCCGTATCAGACCTTTCCGACCAGGGACGGGTACATCATCCTGGCGATCGGCAATGACGGGCAGTTCGCGCGATTCGTCGAGGAAGCGGGCATGGCCGCGCTGGCGCGAGACGACCGGTTCGCGACCAATGCGCTGCGCACGATCAATCGCCGCGCGCTCGAACCGATCCTGGAAGGCGTGCTCGCGGGGCGCACCACCGCCGAATGGATGGCGGCGCTATCGCGTTGCGCGGTGCCGTGCGGGCCGATCAATTCGCTTGATGCGACCTTCTCCGATCCCCAGGCCGAGCATCGCGGACTACGGCTTTCTATGCCGAGCCCGTACGGACCGATTCCCGGCGTGCGTAGTCCGCATCGATTGTCGGCCACCCCCGGTCCTGCTCCCGCACCACCACCGATGCTTGGTGAGCACAGCCGGGAAATATTGTCAGATCTGTTGGGGTTAGGTGAATTCGAGCTCGATAATCTGGCCAAATCCAGGGTAATCTGACGCCGGATCGCAACTTCCCTCTCGCAATGTGCGTTGAAATATAATAACAAGAATTGGCAAGCATTGCTGACCCATTTTTGGGTCCTGAGAGGAACGTCTGCGATGGCTCAAAACGAGGGGCGCCGCAATTTGCGGTCGCTTGAATTGCACGTGCCCGAGCCGAAATTCCGGCCCGGCGATTCGGTCGATTACAGCGACCTGGTGATTCCGCCCGCGGGATCGGCGCCGCGCCCGGATATCGATGCGCGGCCGGACAGTTTTCATGAACTCGCCTATTCGCTCGTCCGCGTGCTCGACGAGAATGGCAATGCCGTCGGCCCCTGGGCGCCGCGGCTGTCGCCCGATACGCTGCGCGAAATGCTGCGCAACATGGCGCTGACCCGCGCGTTCGACGAGCGCATGTTCCGCGCACAGCGCCAGGGTAAGACCAGCTTCTACATGAAGTGTACGGGCGAGGAAGCGGTGGCGGTCGCCGCTGCCTATGCGCTTGATCGCGACGACATGTGTTTCCCCGCCTATCGCCAGCAGGGTCTGCTGATCTCGCGCGGGTGGAGCCTGGTCGACATGATGAACCAGATCTACTCGAACAAGGGCGACCGGCTGAAGGGCAAGCAGCTGCCCATCATGTATTCGGTCAAGGATGCGGGTTTCTTCTCGATCTCCGGCAACCTGACCACGCAATATCCCCAGGCCGTGGGCTGGGCGATGGCGAGCGCCGCCAAGGGCGACACGCGCATCGCCGCCACCTGGTGCGGCGAGGGTTCGACCGCCGAGGGCGATTTCCATTCCGCCTGCACCTTCGCCAGCGTCTATCGTGCGCCGGTGATCCTGAACGTCGTCAACAACCAGTGGGCGATCAGCTCGTTCTCGGGTTTTGCCGGCGCTGAATCGACGACCTTCGCCGCGCGCGCGGTGGGCTACGGCATTGCCGGGCTCCGCGTCGACGGCAACGACATATTGGCGGTCTATGCCGCGACCGAATGGGCGGCCGAGCGTGCGCGGACCAATCAGGGGCCGACCTTGATCGAGCATTTCACCTATCGCGCCGAAGGGCATTCGACCTCCGACGACCCCAGCCAATATCGTTCGGCGGACGAAAGCAGCGAATGGCCGCTGGGCGATCCGATCGCGCGGCTGAAGCAGCATCTGATCGCGCTGGGCGAATGGGATGAAGAGCGCCACGCCGCGATGGACCTGGAGCTTGCGGAAACCGTCAAGGCCGCGGCGAAGGAATCGGAAAAGAACGGCATTCTCGGGCATGGTCTCAACAACCACCCGTTCGAATCGATGTTCGAGGATGTGTTCGAGGAAATGCCCTGGCACCTGCGCGAGCAATGCGCGCAGATGCTCGACGAGCAGAAGGCGGCCGGACTGTGAGCGACGAGAGAGATCTTGCCGTTGCCGAAGAGGCGACGGGCACCCGCATGAACATGATCCAGGCGATCAATTCCGCCATGGACGTGATGATGGAGCGCGATCCCAATGTGATCGTGATGGGCGAGGATGTCGGCTTTTTCGGCGGCGTCTTTCGTGCAACCGCCGGGTTGCAGAAGAAATACGGTAAGACGCGCGTGTTTGATACGCCGATCACCGAATGCGGCATCATCGGTGTCGCGGTGGGCATGGGGGCCTATGGCCTTCGCCCGGTGCCGGAGATCCAGTTCGCCGACTATATCTATCCGGCGCTCGACCAGCTCGTTTCCGAGGCGGCGCGCCTGCGCTACCGTTCGGGCGGCGAATTCACCGCACCGATGACCGTGCGTTCGCCCTTTGGCGGCGGCATCTTCGGTGGCCAGACGCACAGCCAGTCGCCGGAGGGCATCTTCACCCATGTTTCCGGCGTGAAGACGGTGATCCCCTCGACGCCCTATGACGCCAAGGGCCTGCTGATCGCGGCGATCGAGGATAATGATCCGGTGATCTTCTTCGAACCGAAGCGGATCTATAACGGTCCGTTCGACGGCCGTTACGACAAGCCGGCGCGCAACTGGGCGGCGCATCCCGCCGGCGAGGTGCCCGAGGGCTATTATCGCATCCCGCTGGGCAAGGCGAACATCGTCCGCGAAGGCGAGGCGCTGACCGTGCTGTGCTACGGCACGATGGTTCATGTCGTCGAAGCGACGATCGAAGGCCTCGGCATCGATGCCGAGATCGTCGATCTGCGTACGCTGGTGCCGCTCGACATCGAAACGATCGAGGCGTCGGTTAAGAAGACGGGCCGCTGCCTGATCGTCCATGAGGCGACGCGCACCTCCGGCTTCGGCGCCGAACTGTCCGCGCTGGTGCAGGAACGCTGCTTCTATCACCTCGAAGCACCGATCGAACGCGTGACCGGTTTCGACACCCCCTATCCACACAGCCTCGAATGGGCCTATTTCCCTGGTCCCGTCCGTATCACAGAGGCACTCAAGAAGATCCTGAAGGACTGATCGGCATGGCACGTTTCACGTTCAAGCTTCCCGACATCGGCGAGGGCATTTCCGAGGCCGAGATCGTCGCCTGGCACGTCAAGGTCGGCGATGTCGTCGCCGAGGACCAGCAGATCGCGGACATGATGACCGACAAGGCGACGGTGGAGATGGAATCTCCAGTCGCCGGAACCGTCGTCGAGATCGGCGGCGAGGTCGGCGACGTGATCGCGATCGGCTCCGCGCTGGTGGTGATCGAGACCGAAGGCGAAGCCGCGGAGGAGGAGGCCGTCGAGGCGCGCATCGACGCCGAGACGCCCGATGCGACGACCGTCGCGGTGGTGGAAGCGGTAGTCGAGCAGAAGGATGAGGCTCCGCAACCGCAACCCGCTCGTCCTGAGCCTGTCGAAGGACCGTCCTCTTCCTCAGCTCCGGCGGCAAAGGAAGGGCAGGGCTTCGACAAGCTCAGCCCGAACGGTGGGGTGGCGACACCTGGTCGCCATGTTCTGGCGTCGCCTGCCGTTCGCGAGCGCGCCCGCGCGCTGGGCATCGATCTGGCCGAAGTGAAGGTGTCGGGCGACCGTGTCCGTCACGCCGATCTCGACGCCTATCTCACCTATAATGCTGGCCAGGGCTTCCGCCCGGCGGGCGCCGCGCGCGCCGACGAGGCGATCAAGGTGATCGGCATGCGCCGCCGCATTGCCGAGAATATGGCGGCGTCGAAGCGCAACATCCCGCACTTCACGTACGTGGAGGAAATCGACGTCACCGATCTGGAGGCGATGCGCGCGGACCTCAACGCCAATCGCGGCAACCGTCCCAAGCTGACGATGCTGCCGCTGATGATCGTCGCGATCTGCCGGGCATTGCCCGAATTCCCGATGATCAATGCGCGTTATGACGATGAAGCGGGCGTGGTGACGCGCCACGGCGCCGTGCATCTCGGCATGGCGACGCAGACCGATGCCGGGCTGATGGTACCGGTGATCCGCGATGCGCAGGCCAAGAATGTCTGGCAGCTCGCAAGCGAGATCACGCGACTGGCCGAAGCCGCGCGCAGCGGCAAGGCGAAGTCGGAGGAGCTTTCGGGTTCGACCTTGACGATCACATCGCTGGGGCCGCTTGGCGGCATCGCGACGACGCCGGTGATCAACCGTCCGGAAGTCGCGATCATCGGTCCCAACCGCGTGATCGAGCGTCCGGTGATCCGCAATGGCGAGATCGCGGTGGCGAAGCTCATGAATCTCTCCATCTCGTGCGATCACCGCGTCGTCGATGGCTGGGATGCGGCGAGCTATGTCCAGGCGATCCGTAAGCTGCTGGAGACACCGGTCCTGCTGTTCGCGGACTGATGCGGCATTTTGTACTGAGCTATGAGCTGGCGCCCGATTATCTCGAGCGCCGGCCGCTTTTTCGTGCACCGCATCTGGCGCTGGCCTGGGAAGCGGTCGAGCGCGGCGAGCTGGTTCTGGCGGGAGCGCTCGGTGATCCGGCGGAAGGGGCCATGCTGCTGTTTCAGGGTGAAAGCGCCGCCGTGGCGGAGGCCTTCGCGCGCGCCGATCCCTATGTCGGGAATGGACTGGTGACCAGTTGGCGGGTGCTTCCTTGGGCGACTGTTGTTGGAGATGCGGCGGTGAATCCGGTGCATCCGGACGACTAAATTAAACCAATTGGTTGACCTTTTGGGCTGGTTGTCATAATTCAACCAAATGGTTGAACGACTCGATGCGACATTCCACGCTCTCGCCGATCCGACGCGCCGGGGCATGCTGGCCAGCCTGGCGCTTGGCGAGAAATCGATCGGCGAACTCGCAGAACCCTATGCGATGAGCTTCGCCGGCGCCGCCAAGCATGTGAAGGTGCTCGAAAGCGCCGGCCTCGTCGCGCGCCGCAAGGTCGGCCGTGCGCAACTCTGCACCTTGCGCGCGGCGCCGCTGGCCGAGGCCGATAAATGGCTGCGTCAATGGGAACGGTTCTGGACGCTGCGGCTTGACCGGCTGGAAGATCTGCTGCGCGACGCGTCGAAAGGAGAGGCGAAATGAGTGGTGCCGTCATCCTCACCGTCAGCCACGCTTATGAGGCATCGCCCGAATGCGTGTTCGACGCCTGGCTCGATCCCGCGATCGTGCCGCATTTCCTGTTTGCGACGCCCAATGGAGAAATGATCCGGTGCGAGATCGATGCCCGGGTCGGCGGACGCGCCCTGATCGTCGAGCGTCGCCCTGGCGGGGACGCGCATCACCGGCTCAAATACGAAGCGATCGAGCGACCCACGCGCCTCGTCTTCCTGTTCTCCGCGGACCCGGCGGAGGAAGGCGAATGGACGTGCGTCACCGTCGCGATCGTGCCTACCGGATTGGGCTGCACGCTGACGCTCACCCACGAAATGGACCCGCAATGGGCTGCTTATGAAGCGCAGACCCGTAGCGGCTGGACGATGATCCTCGACAGCCTGGGCCGTATGATGGAGACGAAACATGACTGATATCGAACGGATCGCCCCGGATACGCTGCGCCTGGAGCGCGTGCTCGACGCATCGGTCGAGACCGTGTGGCGCTATCTGGTGGAGTCCGATCTGCGCAAACAATGGTTCGCGGCGGGCGAATTGGAGCAGCGCGAAGGCGGATCGGTCGAACTGATCTTCGATCACGATAATCTCTCGACCGAAGACATTCCCTATCCCGAGGAGTACGCCAAGTGGAAGTGCGCGGTCGGGCATGAGCGGGTGGTGAAGATCGATCCGCCACGCCTGCTGGCCTTCACCTGGGACGAGGGCAAGGAAGGCGTCGCGACCTTCGAACTGTTCGATGAAGGCGCGCGCACCCGATTGGTGCTGACCCATAGCGGCATCACCGGCGCCGGCCCGATGGCCAGTTTCGGCGGTGGCTGGTACGCGCATCTCGCGGTGCTCGTGGGGCGCCTCAATGGCGATCCGGTGCGCAATTTCTGGGCGATGCACGCCGAGACCGAGGCGGCGGTGGCGCGCGCGATCGCTTCGGCCTGACAGGGCCGCTTGCGTGGGGCGGGGCGGCATTCGATAGTCGGCGCTTCTAAGGAGACGCTCGATGAGAATCGCCCTTGCCGCGCTTGCCGTGGCGATTATGCAACCCGCCATGCCCGCTTATGCTCAAAGCTCCGCCCCGGTCGACGATCCCTATGTCTGGCTGGAGGATTGGACCGGCCCAAAGGCCATGGCCTGGATTGAGGCGGAGAATGCGCGGACGCTGCAGCGTCTCCAGGCCGATCCGCGGTACAAGACCTATTATGACGAGGCGCTGACGATCGCGGCGGCGAAGGATCGCATTCCCTATCCCGCCTTGCTGAACGGCCGCATCTTCAACCTGTGGCGCGACGCGGCGCATCCTCAGGGCATCTGGCGCTATACCGACACCGCCGGCTATGCCGCCGCCGAGCCCGAATGGACGACGATCCTCGATCTCGACGCGCTGTCGAAGGCCGAGGGCAAGAAATGGGTGTGGAAGGGCGCATCCTGCCTCGATCCCGACGAGCGGCTTTGCCTGCTTCGCCTGTCCGATGGCGGCGAGGATGCGGTGACGCTACGTGAATTCGATCTGCAGACCGGCCGTTTCGTTGAGGGTGGCTTCGCACTGCCGACGTCGAAGCAGAACGAGGCCTGGCTCGACAAGGACACGCTGCTGATCGCCCGCGACTGGGGCGCCGGCACCATGACGACATCGGGCTATTCCTTCGTGCTCAAGACGCTGAAGCGGGGGCAGCCGCTTTCGGCCGCGCAGGAAGTCTATCGCGGCGAAGCCGGCGATCAGGTCGGCGTTTGGCCCTTCATCCTCAGTGACGGCCAGGGCAATCGCGCGGCCTTTGTCCGGCGCGGCACGACCTTCTTCACCAACGAGACGTTCCTGATCACGCCGCGGGGGGCGAAGAAGCTGCCCTTGCCCGCCAAGTCGAACATCCAGGGCATGGTCGACGGCCATGTGCTGATCCAGACGAGCGAGACCTGGGAAACGGGCGGCGTGACCGTTCCCGCCGGCGCGGTGGCGATGGTGACACTCAAGGATTTGGAGGATGGCGGCGCGCTGACGCCGACGATCCTGTTCGCGCCCAATGCCCGCCAGTCGGTCGATGGCGTCACCGCGACTAGGACGCGCGTGATCGTCGCGATCAACGATAATGTGCGTGGGCGTGCGCTGGTCTTCACGCCCGGCGCGAAGGGATGGACGTCGACGCCGCTCAAGCTGCCCGACAACGCCTCGATCGGGGTCGTCGCAGCGACCGACAAGAGCGACCTCGCTTATGTCAACGTGACGGGGTTCCTCGATCCGACTACGCTGTGGTCGGTGGATGCGGCCAATCCGGCCCCTAGGCAGGTCAAGGCGTTGCCCGCCAAGTTCGATGCCTCGAACCATGTCGTCGAACAGTTCGAGGCGATCTCGACCGATGGCACGAAGATCCCCTATTTCATCGTCCATCGGAAGGACATCGCACGCGACGGTTCCACGCCAACGCTCATGACCGCTTATGGCGGGTTCGAGGTTGCGAACACGCCCGCTTATGGCGCGATCACCGGCAAGCTCTGGCTGGAACGCGGTGGCAGCTATGTGCTCGCCAACATCCGTGGTGGCGGCGAATTCGGCCCGGCCTGGCACCAGGCGGGGCTCAAGACCAAGCGGCAGATCATCTATGACGATTTCGCCGCGGTCGCGAAGGACATCTTCGCGCGCAAACTCTCCTCGCCCAGGAAATTCGGCATCTATGGCGGCTCGAACGGCGGGCTGCTGATGGGCGTCGAGTTCAACCAGCATCCCGATCTGTGGAATGCGGTCGCGATCCAGGTGCCTTTGCTCGACATGATCCGCTACGAACAAATCGCCGCCGGCGCGTCATGGGTCGATGAATATGGCAGCGTCTCGGTGCCCGCCGAAAAGGCGTTTCTGGAGAAGATCTCGCCCTATGCGAACATTCGCAAGGGCGTCCCCTATCCCGAACCTTATATCTGGACGACGACCAAGGACGATCGCGTCGGGCCCCAGCATGCGCGCAAATTCGCCGCGCGGCTGAAGGAATATGGCCTGCCCTATCTTTTCTATGAGGATACGGCGGGCGGCCATTCGGGCGATGCGGATATCGAACAGGGCGCCCGCCTGCAGGCGTTGCAGATGACCTATTTCGCCGAGAAGCTGCTGGGGCCGGCGAAGTAGATTGAATGCGACACCAATCCCGTTCGGGTTGAGCTTGTCGAAACCTGTCCTTCTTCAGCGATTGAGCATGGAAAGGGCAGGGGCTTCGACAGGCTCAGCCCAAACGGTTTGGGATAAATCAGGCGCCGTTGGTCACCGGCACCAGCTTGATCTCGACGCGGCGATTCGCCTGGCGGCCTTCGGGCGTCGCGTTGCTGGCGATCGGGCGGCTGGCGGCAAAGCCCTGGGTACCGATCCGCGCGGACTGCACGCCCCGCATCGTCAGATAATCGGCGACCGCGCGTGCGCGATTCTGCGAGAGCGGCACGTTGATCGTGTCGTTGCCCGTCGAATCGGTGTGGCCGTACACATCGACGAATGTTTTGTTATATTCGCGCAGCGTCGACGCGACCTGATCGAGCGTGCCCCGGAATTCGGGTTTCACCGTATAGCTGTTGGTGTCGAAGGTGACGCCGGCGGGCATGTTGAGGATCAGTTCGTCGCCCTGGCGGATCACTTCCACGTCGGTGCCCGCGGTCTGCTGGCGGAGCTTGCGCTCCTGCTCGTCCATATAATAGCCGACGCCCGCGCCCGCGAGCGCACCAATGCCGGCGCCCACGATCTTTTCCGTCCGGTCGCGCCGTCCGCCGACCAGATCGCCGAGCAGATAACCGCCCAGCGCGCCGCCGATCCCGCCGATCGCGGCCTTGGAGATGCGGCGCTCACCGGTGTTCGGATCGGTTGTGCAGGCGGCGGTCAGCGTGATGGCGGAGAGCGCTGCAGCGGTGATGATCTTCGCGGATAGCCTCATGATGAATCCCTTTCCCTTGCTTGGCCGGAGCGCGGTTCAGGCTCCGGATCGTGCGGTTTCCTGTTGGATAGAACCGCTCGAAGCAGCGCTTGTTCCGGATGCGCACTGAACGATCTGTGACGGCGATGTTGTGGGATTGAAAGGATTCCGCTTATAGGGGTGTTGCACGCCATGCCGCCGCTTACCCCCTTTCCCTGGTCCGATGTCCTGATCATCCTCGCATTGGTCGCGCTCAACGGCGTCTTCGCGATGTCGGAGCTCGCGATCGTATCGGCGCGTAAGCCGCGTTTGCAGGCGATGGAGAAGAAGGGGCGCTCCGGCGCGCGCACGGCGATCACCCTCGCATCCGATCCGGGCAAGTTCCTGTCGACGGTCCAGATCGGCATCACGCTGATCGGCATCATCGCCGGCGCCTATTCGGGCGCCAGCCTTGGCGAACCGACGGCGGCGCGGCTCGAACGGCTCGGGATCGATCACGAACTGGCCGAAACGCTCGGCTTCATGATTGTCATCGGGCTCACCACCTATGCGTCGCTGATCATCGGCGAGTTGGTGCCCAAGCAATTCGCGCTGCGGAAGCCGGAGCCGATCGCCGCGATCGTTGCGCTGCCGATGCTGTGGCTCGCGCGGATCACCGCGCCACTCGTCTGGCTGCTCGATACGACGAGCGGGCTGGTCTTCCGCCTGCTCGGCATGAACCGCGAATCGGAGGATCACGTCACCGCCGAGGAATTGCACCTGATCGTCGCGGAAGCGAGCAAGTCAGGCGTGATCGAGGAAAGCGAGCGCGCGATCATTTCCGGCGTGGTGCGGTTGGCCGACCGGCCCGTCCGCGAAGTGATGACGCCGCGCACCGATGTTGACTGGATAGATGCCGACAGCGACGGTGACGCCATTCGCGCGCGCCTGCTCGAAACGCCGCATACGCGGCTGCCTGTGGCGGAAGGATCGGTCGACCAGATCGTCGGCATCGTCCAGTCGCGCGATATCGTCGCGGCGATGATCCGCCGCGAGACGCTCGACCTGCGCCAACTCATGCGCAAGCCGCCGTTCCTGCCCGATCAGATCGATGCGATGAACGCACTGGAGGCGCTGCGCCAGGCCGAGGTGCCGATGGCGCTGGTTCATGACGAATATGGCCATTTCGAGGGCCTGGTCACCCCGGCTGACCTGCTGATCGCGATCGCGGGCGAATTCCGCTCGGACAGCGATATCGGCACCGATCCGGCGCTCGTCGAGCGTGAGGACGGGTCCTACCTCGTGTCGGGCTCGATGCCTGCCGACCAGCTCGCCGAGAAGCTCGGCATCGATCTGCCCGAGGATCGCGACTATGCGACCGCCGCCGGTCTCGTCCTGGCCGTGCTGCGGCACCTGCCCAGGGTGGGTGAGCATTTCGACGAACAGGGCTGGCGTTTCGAGATCGTCGACATGGACGGCCGCAAGATCGACAAGCTGCTGGTGAGCGAGATCGACGAGCAGGATTGAGCCGCGATCGGCGCAGCCGGATTGCCGTCCGGACTGCACTGCTAACAACTTCGTTCGGGCTGAGCCTGTCGAAGCCCTGTCCTTCTACTTCGAAACCCGAAGAAAGGCAGGTCTTCGACAGGCTCAGCCCGAACGGAATGTTCTCCTGATATCGAGCCTCAGTTCTCGCTGTCGAGCTTGCCGAACTTCGCTTCGAACGCCGCTATGTCGCCCTTGGCGAGATAGCCCGCCTGTTCGATCCACTTGTCGCGGCCGATGCGGCCCTTGAAGGTGCCGAGCTGCGGATCGATCCGGGCGACGTCGTCGTCGCTCCAGCCCGCGATCTGGTCGAAGCGCGTGATGCCGAGGCCGGTCAGCAAGGTCACCAGCTTGGGGCCGACGCCCTTCAGTTGCAGCAGATTGTCCGGTCCCGTCGATGCGGGTGCGGGCTTCGGCTTGGCGGCCGCCGGCTTCTTCTCCGCCGGTGCCTTGGCGGCGGGAGTGGCCGGTTTCTTGGCGGGCGCCTTGGGTGCGGGCGTTTCAACCTTCGGCGCAGGCGCTGCGGCCTTGGCCGATGCCTTGGCGGCGGTCTTCGGCGTCGTTGCGGTCTTGGGTGCCGCCGATGGCTTGGGCGCGGGTGCTGCCTTCGCGGCTGGCGCCGCAGCCTTGGCTGGGGCTTTGGTCGCCGGCGTGGCGGCTTTCTTCGCTGCCGCCGGCTTCTTTTCCGCGGGCGCCTTGGTGGCGGGCGCTGCTGCCTTCTTTGGAGCGGCCTTGGGTGCCGCAGGGGCCTTGGCCGTTGGCGCCTTGGCGGTCGGAGCGGGGGTGGGCGCGGGTTTCGCCGCCTTTGCCTCGGGTTCGGGCGCCTTCGCTACCGGCTCCGGGGCTTTCTCGACCGGCTTGGGTGCGGGGGGCGCCTCGACCGGGGGCCCGTCCGCGACCAGCCCGACGGGCGCGGCGGCGGTTTCGGGCAGCGTCGGTGCGGGCGCTGCCTCGGGCAAGGCGGATTTTTCGGCGGGCGGCGGTGCGGCGGGGCGGGCCGGTTCGTCGCCCGTCCTGCGTCCGAGCAGCCAGATCAACAGTCCGACCGCCACCACGGCGAGAACGATCAGCAAGACGATGTTGAGGTCCATTACGGCGACTCCCCTGTCGGCGAGCCCCGCTCGCCATCTGCCGCGAACCTATCAACTCGTTTCGGACTGTCCAACCCCGTGTCGTCGTTTCGCCGGATGAGCTAGTCGGCCCGGCTCTCCCGCTCGACTTCGCGCCAGCCGATATCGCGCCGGCAGAAGCCCGTCGGAAAGTCGATCGCGTCGACCGCGGCATAGGCCTTGGCCTGCGCTTCGGTCACGTTCGCGCCGAGCGCGGTGACGTTGAGCACCCGGCCGCCATTGGCCACGATCGCTCCGTCCGCCGATGCGGTGCCTGCATGGAAGATCTTCGCGCCGTCAGCCTCGGCCGCCGCGATCCCGCCGATCGCGCCGCCCTTTTCGGGGGTGCCGGGATAACCCTTGGCGGCCACCACCACCGTCAGCGCATAATCCGGCGTCATGGCCGGTGTGGCGCGGCTCGCGAGATCGCCTGTCGCGGTGGCATGGAGCAGGGCGAGCAGATCCTCGTCCAGCCGCATCATCAGCACCTGGCATTCAGGATCGCCGAAACGTGCATTATATTCGATGAGCTTGGGGCCTTCGGCCGTCAGCATCAGGCCGGCATAAAGCACGCCGATATAGGGCATGTCTTCCGCCGCCAGCGTTTCGGCGGTTGGCCGGACAATCCGCTCCATCACCTGCGCCTCGAGTTCGGCCGTGAGCACGGAGGCGGGGCTGTATGCGCCCATGCCGCCGGTGTTTGGCCCGACATCGCCGTCACCGACGCGCTTGTGGTCCTGCGCGGAGCCGAAGGACAGGACGGTGCGGCCGTCGCACAGGGCGAAGAAGCTCGCTTCCTCGCCCGTCATGAACTCCTCGATCACCACCTCGGCGCCCGCCGCGCCGAAGCTGCCCGCGAACATGTCCGCGATCGCCGCTTCGGCCTCGGCGCGGGTCTCGGCGATAATCACGCCCTTGCCTGCCGCCAGCCCATCGGCCTTGATCACCACGGGAAGGCCGAAATCGTCGAGCGCGGCGATCGCTTCGTCGGAGCCGGTCGTCCGCACATAGCCGGCGGTGGGAATGCCGGCGCGCGCGCAGAGATCCTTGGTGAAGCCCTTCGAGCCTTCAAGCTGAGCGGCGTTCCGGCCCGGGCCGAACACCGGAATGTCGGCGGCGCGCAGGCTGTCCGCCAGGCCATCGACCAGCGGCGCTTCCGGCCCGACCACGACCAGCCCGATCATGCGCTCGACACAGAAATCGATCACTGCGGCGTGATCGGTCGCATCAAGCTTGACCAGTTCGGCATGAGCGGCAATTCCGGGATTGCCGGGTGCGGCGAACAATGCGGTGAGGCCGGGCGATTGCGCCAGCTTCCAGGCGAGCGCATGTTCGCGGCCACCGGAGCCGAGCAGCAGGACATTCATGAACGACTTTTCCTTCACCGACGATGGAGCCCGGCTGTTAGCGGAGGAGCGGGCGGGGGACAACGCACCAGCTTTATCGGTCACCGAGCTTTCCGGCGCACTCAAGCGGATGGTGGAGGAGAGCTTTTCCCATGTTCGCCTGCGCGGCGAGATATCGGGTTATAAGCGCGCGGCGTCTGGTCACGTCTATCTGACGCTCAAGGACGAACGCGCGGCGATCGACGCGGTGATCTGGAAGGGGCAGGCCGCGCAGATCCCGTTCCGGCCCGAAGACGGGATCGAGGTGATCGCAACCGGCCGGCTCACCACCTATCCTGGACGCTCCAAATACCAGATCGTGATCGACCGCCTCGAACTGGCGGGCGAGGGCGCGCTGATGCTGCTGCTCGAAAAGCTCAAGGCCAAGCTTGGCGCCGAGGGGCTGTTCGACCAGGGCCGCAAGGTGCGGCTGCCCTATCTGCCGCAGGTGATCGGCGTCGTCACCTCACCGACGGGAGCGGTGATTCGGGATATCCTGCATCGATTGGAGGACCGCTGCCCGACGCGCGTGATCGTCTGGCCGGTTCTGGTGCAGGGCCAGGGTGCGGCCGACCAGATCGCGGCGGCGGTTCGCGGGTTCAGCGGGATCGCGCCCGGCGGACCGGTGCCGCGCCCCGATCTCGTCATCGTCGCGCGCGGCGGCGGGTCGATCGAGGATCTCTGGTCCTTCAACGAGGAAGTGGTGGTGCGCGCGGTCGCCGACTGCACCATCCCGATCATTTCGGCGGTGGGGCATGAGACCGACACGACCCTGTGCGATTATGCCGCCGATATCCGCGCGCCGACGCCCACCGCCGCCGCCGAGATCGCGGTGCCCGTCCGCGCTGACCTGCTGGCTCACCTGCGTGAACAGGGGCTGCGCATGCAGCGTTGTGCGAATCGCTATCGCGAGCGAGCGGGCGAGCGGTTGCAGGCCCTGACGCGTCTGCTACCCAGGCCTGCACAACTGCTCGATCCGCAGCGGCAGCGCGTCGACGACAATGCGGAACGGTTGCGTCGCGGGCTCGGTCGCCGGTTGTCCGATGCGCGCGGAGAACTCGCGCGGGCGGGCGGCGCATTGCGGCCGGCTGTGCTGACGCAGCGGCTGGCGCGCGACCGCGACCGGCTGGAGCGGACCTGGCGGCTGGCGACATCGCTCAATCCCACCAATCTGCTCCAGCGCGGCTATGCGATGGTCGAACAGCGCGGTGGCGAGGTGGTGACGAGCGCGGCAGCCGCTCGAGCGGCCGGCGCGCTGACGCTTCGCTTCGCTGATGGCGCGGTGGATGCGCGGGTTGAGCGACCGGGCGGCAAGCCCTATGTTAAGCCGGAGAACGAGCAGCCAGAGCTGTTTTAGGAGCCAGAACATCCCAATGCTGATGTCGCATGCCGGACGCGCCGCGAAACTCCACTATATGGCGAACGCCTTTCGCGTGCTCGTGCCCGGCGATCATGTGGTTTGCGCGGTGACCGGCGAGCGCATTCCGCTCGATTCATTGCGCTATTGGAATGTGGCGCGGCAGGAGCCCTATGCCAGCGCGGAAATCGCGGTGCGAGCAGAGCTGAACGGATGAGGCCGAGTCCCGGGCTGGTGACGGCCGCCTTGGCCGGCATCGTTCTGGGCACCTGCGCGCCGGTTCCAAGGGCCGCGCTCGCATCCGCCGCGCCGCCCGCCACTGGATCGGCGCAGCCGATTCCCAATCGCGCCAGCGCTCCACCCGAACGCCGCAGCTTCGGATTCGAAGGTGCGATGAGCCAGGGTGGCGTGGTGCTGGGATCCGCGCCCTCGGGAACGGTTTCACTCACGCTCGATGGCCGGCCCGTCGATCTCGCGCCGGACGGACGCTTCCTGATCGGATTCGGCCGCGATGCCGGCCCGGCCGCGACGTTGGTCGCGCGACTGGCGAATGGCTCGGAAGTCCGTGAGGCTTTGACGATCGCGCCGCGCGCCTGGCGGATCGAGAATCTCAACACGCTGGCGCGCTTCTCGCGCCCGAGCGCCGAGTTCGAGCGGCTGCGCGCGCCAGAACTGGCGGCGATCGAGGCGGCACGCAACATGACAACTGATAGCCAGGGCTGGCGCCAGCGTTTCCAATGGCCGGTGACGGGGCGGATCAGTGGCCTGTTCGGTGCGCAGCGCGTCTATCGCGGTGAACCGGGCGCTTATCATTCGGGCGTCGATGTCGCGAAACCAGCGGGCACGATCCTTTTGGCGCCTGCTGACGGCGTTGTCGTGCTGGCGGCCGATCATCCTTTCACGCTTGAGGGCAATTTGCTGATGATCGATCACGGCATGGGCCTCAACAGCGCCTTTCTCCATCTCTCCCGTATCGATGTGAAGGCCGGCGATCATGTCCGTCGTGGCCAGCCACTTGGTGCGATCGGAGCGACGGGCCGCGCGACCGGGCCGCATATGCACTGGAGCATGAAGTGGAGGGATCAGCGCATCGATCCGCTGTTGCTGGCCGGCCCGATGACGGGCGCCGCTCAATAGCAGGTGTTGCGGGCGTCCCATAACGGACGGGCGCGCAAAGATATCCCCGGGCCAATGGAAATCTTTCGCGCGATGAACGCGTTGCGATCGCGCCACTTTTCTTTTCAATCGGATAGCGATTCACACTGTAACAAACTGTTGCAAAATTGTGACTGTCAGCCCGCAACCATCCAATATGGATGAACCGCCGCTTTACGGCGGTGATCGGATGAGGCAATTCGCCGCTTAATCGGAAAATGGGGGGGGCTGGGACGCTGTCGCTCTTCTCCGCTGGAGTTGGCTGTGTTCCCCCGCCGATTGGACTTTGCCTCTATTGGGGGCCTGTAACATCAGTGAAGGGACTGAAACCGTGATAAAAATCAGCAAGACCCGCGGGCTGCGCGCCAGCGCGGCACCGTTCGTGCTTGGTTTGGCGCTGCTCTCCGCGCCGAGCTTTGCGCAGGATACGGCGCCTCAGGCTGCCGACGAGGCCGCCGGCGAAGAAGCCGCCATCATCGTCACCGGTTCGCGCATCGTGCGTCCGGACCTCGCGGCCTCCGTGCCGCTCGCGACCGTTTCAGAGGAACTGATCCAGGAATCGGGCACCGGCAACATCCAGGACGCGCTTGCGGACCTGCCGTCGGTCGGCCAGAACATCAGCCGTACCTCGTCGAACTTCTCGACCACCGGTAACGGTGTCGCGACGGTCAACCTGCGTAACCTGGGTTCGGCCCGCACGCTGGTGCTGGTCAATGGCCGCCGTTTCGTCGCCGGCATTCCCGGTACGTCGATCGTCGACCTCAACACCATTCCGACCGACCTGATCAAGCGCATCGACGTCGTCACCGGCGGTGCATCCGCCGTCTACGGTTCGGAAGCCATCGCCGGCGTCGTCAACTTCATCCTTGACGACCGTTTCGAGGGTTTCCGCTTCCGCGGCCAGGGCTCGATCACCGACAAGGGTGACGCGGGCCGCCAGTATGTTTCGGGCACCTTCGGCCACTCCTTCGCCGACGGCCGCGGCCACGTCACGCTGTACGGCCAGTACGATCGCGATCAGGGCCTGCGTTCGCGCAACCGCGCTTTCTCGGCGACCGACATTCCCAACCGCAGCTCGTTCGCGGCGCAGGGTCTGTTCAGCCCCACCGGTAGCTTCGGAACCGGTGCCGCGACCTTCACCTATGACGGCCTCAACAACCTGAAGGCTTATCAGGGCGCCAACATCGACGGCTACAATCGTAACGCCGATCGTTATCTGGGCGTACCGGTCGAGCGTTACATGGGCAACCTGCTCGCCGACTATGAGATCGCCGAGGGCGTCACCGCCTATGTCGAGGGCTCTTACGTCAAGAGCAAGTCGCGTTCGCGCCTCGAGCCGCAGGCTGTCGCCAACACCGACCTGACAAATGCGGACGGCACCGGCTATGCCGGTATCCCGATCACCAATCCGTTCATCCCGACCGCGATCCGCAACGCGATGGTCGCCGCTGGCGTCACCTCGCTGCCGTTCCGTCGTCGTTCGAACGACATCTTCGATCGCAGCAATCGCAACGATCGTGAAACCTGGCGCGTCGTCGCCGGCCTTCGCGGCGACATCGGTTCGAAGTTCAACTGGGATGTCTATTACACCCACGGTGAAACCAAGGACTATACGCGGTCCGAGACGATCCTTGGTCCTAACTATGTGAACGCGCTGAACGCCGTTCAGGGTGCCAATGGCCCGGTTTGCTCGATCAATGTCGATGCCAACCCGAGCAACAACGACCCGAACTGCGTGCCGATCAACATCTTCGGTTTCAACACCGTCGATCCGCGCGCGGCCGCCTATGTCACCAACAACGGCCAGCTCTCGACCTACAATGCGAAGGTCAAGCAGGACGTGTTCTCGGCATCGATCTCGGGTGACGTGTTCGAGCTTCCCGGCGGTGCGCTCAGCTTCGCCACCGGCTTCGAATATCGTCGCGAGTCGAGCACCGAGGATTTCGACGAGGCGACCAACCTGGGTCTGACGCTCGGCAACTTCCTGTCCGACACGCGCGGCAAGTACAACGTCAAGGAAGGCTTCGTCGAAGTCGTCGCCCCGATCATCACGGAGCGTCCCGGCTTCCACTATCTGGGCCTTGAGGGCGCTGCGCGTTACGCCGACTATTCGACGGTCGGTGGCGTGTGGAGCTGGAAGGTGGGCGGCACCTATGCGCCGACCCCGGATATCAAGCTCCGTGCCGCTTACGCGGAAGCGACCCGCGCGCCGAACATCTCCGAGCTGTTCTCCGCGCAGAGCGAGACCTTCCCGGCGGTCACCGATCCGTGCGACCAGCGCGGCGGCGAGGGTGATGGCGCGCCCATCATCATCCCGCGCGCCAGCCTGCCCGCAGCCTGCCTTGCCAATCCGGCGATCGCTGCCGCTTCGAACACGGCTGGTGGCTTCGTCTACTCGACGGCGCAGATCCAGACGATCAACGGCTTCCTGGGCGGCAACCCGAACCTGAAGCAGGAAACGGCGAAGACGCTCACGATCGGCGGCGTGTTCACGCCGACCTTCCTGCGCAACTTCAGCCTGACGGTTGATTATTACCGCATCAAGGTGAAGGACGCGATCGGCATCATCGGCCAGCAGACCTCGCTCGACGAGTGCTTGACCGGTGGCGGCGACGCGATCTTCTGCGACAACATCATTCGTGACGGCACGGGCCATGTCGCGACCGTCAATGCGATCAACCTGAACACCGGTTCGTTCACGGTCGAGGGTATCGATACGCAGGTCCGTTACCGCACCGATCTGGGCGGCAATGCCAGCCTCGACCTGTCGGCTTACTGGAACCACCTGCTGGCGCAGAACCAGGTTTCGTTCCCGGGTGGTCCGAAGCAGGACGAACTGGGTCAGCTCGACTGCTATTCGTGCGGTCGCCTGGGCACCGGCTTCAAGGATAAGGTGAGTGCTTCGGCCACGCTGAAGTACGAGAGCTTCTCGTTGAACTGGCGCACCAACTGGTACAGCTCGGTGGTTGACGATGTGACCGATCCGGACGCCATCCGCACGGGCGCGTTCATGTATCATGATGCGCAGCTGCGCATGTCGGCGGGCGAAAAGAGCGCGTTCGACTTCTACATCGGCGTCAACAACATCTTCGACAAGAAGCCGCCGGTGTTCGGTGACACCAACCCGGTCACCTTCCCGGGCGCGCAGACCTCGGCGAACACCTACGACCTCTACGGCCGTATGTTCTACGCGGGCGTGGACGTGAAGTTCTAGAAACCGACAAGTCATAGGCGGAGGCGTCATGCGCTTCCGCCGGTGACGCAAAAAAGGGCGGAGCCGCAAGGCCCCGCCCTTTTTTGCGTCTGGACCCGCTTCGTGGCCGTCAGCCAAGCACGTCGGTCAGCACGCGTGCCCAGTTGCCGCCCATGATCCGATCGATCTCGCCGCTCGTGAAACGGCTGCGCTCCAGCGCGCGACGGATGCGGGTCATGCGATCGATGCTGTTGAGCTCGGGGATCACGACATGTTCGGGGATCGCCGCGAAACCGGGAATGCCGGAATCGCGCATCGCGATCCACCAGGGCAGATATTCCTTCACGCCCGCGCGATTATCATTGTTCAACTTGAGCAGGTTGGTCTGCCCGGCCATCGGGAAATCGTTGGAGATCCCGACGGCGTCGATACCGCCGACGCGGATGACGTTGCGGATATTGGCGATCAGATGATCGACCGTCGGCACCGGATCGCGGGTCAGCCAGAAGCTCATCATGAAGATGCCCATCATGCCCCCGCGATCGGCCACCGCGCGGATCGCCGCGTCGGATGCGCAACGCGGGTGATCCACGATCGCCTTGCAGGCGCCGTGTGAGATCACGATCGGCGTCCGGCTCGCGCGGGCCGCCTCCAGCATCGTCGGCTCCGATCCGTGCGATACGTCGGGCAGTATGCGGAGGCGATTCATCTCGTCCAGGCCTTCGCGGCCCAGCGCGGTCAGGCCGGTCTGCACGCGTTCGAGAGCGCCCCCGGCGAAGAGATTGTTGTTGTGATGCGTGAACTGCAGGATTCGCAGTCCCTTGCCATGGAAGCGTGCGATCCGTAACAGGTCGGTGCCCACCGGTTCACAGGACTGGAATTGGAGAAAGGCCGCGCATCCCGGCCGGCTGCCGATCTCGCTGCCCTTGAGCGCGACAAAGCCGTACTCGCTCGATCGCAGTCGCTCCACCGCCTTATCGAGCGCGGCGTCGTTGACCTCGAACGTCCGCAGATAGCGGGGGATGCCCTGCGCGTCCTTGACCTCCTGCACCTCCGATACGTCGCAGATCATGCCGGTGAGCCCGGACGCCCGGATTTCGGCCAGATCCTCGGGCAGGAAGCTCAGCCCATCGATCATGGGAGGCGTGCCGCCGCGACTGGACAATGTGGTTGTGCAGGCGCCGAGCGCGGTGGCGGCGCTCGCGGCCAGCAGCGATCGGCGGGTCATCATGGTGGCGGTCATTCGAATCTTTCAGGGCAGGGATTGGTGGGTGTCAGCCGACGCGTTTCATGCGGAAGGCGGGCCAGTTGCCGACCTTGCCGACATAGCTGCCGAGGGCGCCGCGCTTGATCTCGATCGTCATGCCGCTGCGCGGGGCGCGGTTCTTGATGGGTTCGACGGTCTGCCATTCGGCGCCGTCCTCAAGATGGAACGACCATTTGCCATAGCCTATCTCGCGCACCGATGTGATCTTCGCCTCGATTGTCGCGAATTCGGGTTTCATCTCGTCATTGTCGCCGCCCAGGAAGGGCAGTTTCGGGAAGGTGAAGCCGAAGAGCGACCGGCGCGTCTTTTTCAATCCTTCCTTATCGAGAACGACGACCTCGTCGCGTTGCGCGGCCGCGTCCATCGCGGCAACCTGCTGATCGTAACAGGCAAGGCGTTGAGCGCTGTCAGTGATCGCGCGGCAGTCGAGCAGCTTGTTGAAGATCTCCGGCCGCTGTGCCGCTGGCGCAGCCAGGGCGGGTGTGGCGGCGATGATCGTCGTGACCGCCAGCATTCGACCGGCCAGCCTGAATTTCGTCGATTTCGCCTGTCTCATCGTCTGCTTCCCCCTTGCTCGCATCCGATCGGATGGCTTCATCATGAAGAGTGCGATGGCAGGGCGCAAGCCGCCCGCCATTCCCGCTCCATTGCGCAGATTCCGGATTTTACTGATCAGAAGCACGGGATGCGCGGCAAACGCGCCTATTCGGCAACTCTTTGAATGTCTTGTTGCAAAATTGATACAGCCGTCGACAAAAGCAGGCCCCGTCGGTGGGTCCTGCTTTACAGTGATTCTGCGTCCTCACACTATAACGATAGCGGTATGTGAATTTGGGGGCGTCGTCCAAAACGCGCATTTTCACATACTGGCGACAAACAGGCGGGACCGCTCGCCACAACCCAGATTAAGGGGCTGGATTGTGACTAAACTCTCTACGAACGCGCTTTTGCGCGCTACCGCTGCGCATGCCATTATCGGCGCAGCTTTTCTCTCCACACCGCTCTACGCTCAGACCGCTGAAGCGACAGCCGATACCGAAGAGGCGATCATCGTCACCGGTACGCGCATTCAGCGGCCGGATCTCGAGATCTCCAGCCCGGTCAATGTGATCGGCGCCGAGGATATCCAGTTCAAGCAGCCGAACACCGCTGAAGACCTGTTGCGCGACCTGCCGTCGGTGCGTCCGGCGCTTGGCCCGGCGGTGAACAATGGTGGCGACGGTTCGGCCCAGGTCGATCTTCGCGGCCTCAACCAGGCCGGCACCAATACCTCGCAGCGCACTCTCGTGCTGCTCGACGGTCGCCGTGTCGTTCCGTTCGGCCTTGATGGCTTCGTCGATCTCAACAACATTCCCGTCGCCCTCGTCGAGCGCGTGGATGTCGTCACGGGCGGCGCATCGACGGTGTACGGCGCCGACGCCGTCGCGGGCGTCGTCAACTTCGTGCTCAAGCAGGATTTCCGGGGAATCGATTTCTCGGGCAGCTATCGCATCAGTGAACGCGGCGATGCGCGCCAGTTCCGCGGCGATATAACCATGGGCGCGGGCTTCGACGATGGCCGGGGCAATGTCGTGCTGTCGATGGGCTATACCGATCGCGCGCCGCTCTTCTCGACCAGCCGTTCCGTCGGCCGCTTCCCGCGTTCGATCGCCAACGGCAATTTCCAGGGCGCGACCGCGGCGGTTCCGACCATCCTGCAGGGCTCGCCGTCCAACGCGGCGCTTGGCCTGGGGCCCAGCGATTTCGGCGCGGCATATGATCCCACGCTTGGCGCGTTCCGCACCGCCTTGCAGTCGGACACCTACAACACCAACGAATTCCAGTATGTTCAGGCGCCGCTCGAGCGCTTCAACGTCTATGCGGCGGCGCGCTACGAGATCGCCGACTGGATCGAGGCCTATAGCTCGGGCATGTTCACCCGCAACTCGGCGCGTATCCAGCTCGCCTCGACCGGCACGTTCAGCAATCCGTTCTCGATTCCGCTGAGCAACGCCTATCTGCCGGTGGCTGCGCGCAATCAGCTTTGCAACGCGTTCGACACCGACCCGACGACGGCGGGCATCCAGCCGCTCACTGCCGCTCAATGTACGGCCGCCGCTGCCGCGACCTCGCGGACCGATCCCAACTATCGTGAGATCGCCGCCTCGCCGGGCCGCCGCATCGTCGAGTTCGGCGCGCGTGGCAACCAGGTCGATTCGACGCAGTTCCAGCTCAACTTCGGCTTCCGGGGAACGATCTTCGACAATCTGAAGTACGATTTGTTCGCGCAATATGGCGAAACCAACCAGAACCAGACCCGCGAGAACTGGGGCTCGTACACCAAGCTGCAACAAGCGCTGCGTTCGTATCGCAACGCGGCCGGCCAGGCGGTCTGTTACGACACCACCAATGGCTGCGTTCCGATCAACCTGTTCGGTCCGCTCGGCAGCATCACCGCTGACCAGCTCGCCTTCATCGATCTCGACGCGCAGATCCGCCGCGTCGTGAAGCAGAGCGTGATCGGCGGCAACATCTCGGGCGATCTGTTCGGCCTGAAGAGCCCGTTCGCCGATGGCGCGATCGCTTTCTCGATCGGCGCCGAGCGCCGCGTGCTTTCGGCACGCAGCTCGCCGGACGCGCCGTCGCAGATCCAGAGCGAGGTGCTGGGTACCGGCGCGCGCACGCCGCCCGATTTCGGTCGTATCGCGGTCAACGAGGTTTTCGGCGAAATCATCATTCCGATCGTGCAGGACAAGCCCTTCTTCAAGAGCCTGACGGCCGAAGGTGGCATCCGTTATTCCGACTATACCACGACGGGCGCATCGACGACGTGGAAGGCGGGCGGCAGCTACGAGCCGATCGACGGCTTCAAGTTCCGCGGCATGTATCAGGTCGCGGTGCGATCACCGAACATCCAGGAACTGTTCCAGTCGCCGGTGACAGGCCTGAACAACCTGAATCCGGATCCCTGCCAGGCGAGCCAGTTGCCTTCGGCCGCTGCGAACCCGGCTCTGGCGGCGCTCTGCGTCTATACGGGCGCGCCGTCGAGCACGATCGGCCAGATCCCCTCGCCGACGTCCGGGCAGATCAACGCGACCACCTCGGGCAACCCGAATCTCGATGTTGAAAAGGCGACCACCTATACGCTGGGCGCCGTTCTGCAGCCGAGCTTCATTCCCCGGCTCGCGATTACGGTCGATTATTTCAACATCGTGATCAAGGACGCGATCAGCAACCCGGCGGCGAATGACATCCTGGTCGGCTGCTATGGTGCGGCTGGTGCCGCGACGCCGACGACCCCGAGCGCCTTCTGCGACCTTATCCGCCGCAGCCCGCTCAACGGCTCGCTCAACGGTGCGGGCGAAACGCCGGGCGTGATCCTGTCGGGCTCGAACCTCGGCCGGATCGAAACGGCGGGTATCGACCTTGGCGTCACCTATCGTCTCGATCTTGCCGATCTGGGCCTGGGCGGCGATCCGGGTTCGCTGCGCTTCGCCTTCAACGGCACCTGGCTGGATTATTATCACTTCCAGGCGACCCCGAGGTCGATCAATCGCGATTGCACCGGCTATTACAGCACGAGCTGCACCAATCCGCGCGCGGAATGGAAGTGGAATGCCCGCCTGACCTATTCGACGGGGCCGTTCGACTTCTCGCTCAACTGGTCGCATATCTCGGCGGTCAAGCTTGAGCCTGCTGCCTTGCCGGCAGCGAGCCGTCCGCCGATCGATGTGCCGCAGACCGCAGGTCCGAACCCGGCGACGATCTTCGACGCCTATGAAGCGATCCCAGCCTATGACTATTTCGATCTGGGTGTGTCGGCGGATGTCAGCGAGAATCTCAGCATGACGCTGACCGTCGACAATCTGTTCGACAAGAAGCCTCCGGTCGTTGGCGCGACCATCGGCGGTACGGCGTTCAACAACGCCAACACGTTCCCGAGCACTTATGATGTGCTCGGGCGCACCTTCACGGTCGGTGCTCGTCTGAAGTTCTGATCGTCGAAGACATTCGGGAAACTTGGGGGCGGGCCGTGTGTCCGCCCCCTTTTCTTTTGGAACGTGGAATCGCAGAAAAGCCTATGAGCATTGTCCATGGGGGATCCGATCCCGAACGCGCCATCAACATGGCGATCGACCTGCGCGATGCGGGCCGTGGCGCGGAGGCGATCGGGCTGCTCCGTGAGGCCCTTGGCCGGCATCCGCGAAACCCCCGGCTCTGGCAGACACTGGGCGTGGTTCATCGCGCGATCGAGCAATCGGCGGCAGCGATCGCAGCCTTCACCGAAGCCTCGAAGCTGGCGCCCGGAGACCTGAAGGCGGCCTATGGCGTGGCGCAGGCGAGCCTGGAGGCCGGGCGGCCAGCGGTGGCGCTGTTCGATCGCGCCTGCGCGCTGGCGCCGGCGGACGGCTCCTTGCTGATCGGTCGCGCGGCGGCATTGATCGGGGAAGGGCGGGGCGCTGAAGCGATCACCTTTCTCGATACGATCGTGCGCGCCAATCCGGCATGGGGCGACGGCCAGACGACATTGGCGCGGATCCGTTGGATGATGGGCGATGCCGACGGCTTCACCCAGGGGTATGAACGCGCTCTGGCGGGCATGCCCGGCCATGGGGGGCTCTGGATCGAGTTGCTTAACACCTTGCTCCATGCCGAGCGTTACGGTCGGGCGGCTGAAGTCCTGGCTTCGGCGCGCCAGGCGATCGGCGCCCATGCCCTATTGATGCCGGCGGAGGCGATCTGCGCCTCCGAACTTGGGGAGGATGCGCGCGCCGATGCGCTGTTCGCGCAATTGGCGCCGCAAGCCGATGTGACGCTCGTCGAGCGGCATATGCGCCATCTGCTCCGAACCGGTCGGGCGGATCAGGCCGCGAGCCTCGCTGAGCCGTGGCTGGTGCGGCCCGAGGGCGAACGGCTCTGGCCCTTCGTGTCATTGGCATGGCGACGTGTCGGCGATCCGCGAAGTGCCTGGCTCGATGGCGATCCGGCGTTGATCGGCATCTATGATCTCGCGGATATCGATCTGGATGGGCTCGCGATGAAGCTAAGGACATTGCATCTCGCCAAACGCGATCCGCTCGGCCAGTCGGTGCGCGGCGGCACCCAAACCGATGGACCGCTGTTCGCGCACGAAGCCACCGAGATCCAGGTGCTCCGGGCACGCATTGTCGAGGCCGTCGAGCGACACGTCACGACAATGGGTGCGCGCGATCCCCGGCATCCGACTTTGCGCCATGTCGGGAAGCGTTTCCGTTTCGCGGGATCATGGTCGGTGCGGCTGACCGGTGCGGGCCATCACAGCAATCATATCCATCCGCAGGGCTGGCTCAGTTCCGCCTTTTATGTGGCGGTGCCGCCCCAGGAAGAGATGGGGGCAGCACCGGCGGGATGGCTGGGGTTCGGCAGTCCGCCAGCCGAATTGTCGCTCGACATGGCGCCGCTGCGCCATATCGAGCCCAGGCCCGGCCGGCTCGTCCTGTTCCCATCGACCATGTGGCACGGCACCATGCCGATCGCCGGCGGCGAACGCCTGACCGTGGCGTTCGACGTCGCGGCGATTGGTTGATCAGCTTGCGCTCAGCACCAGCGCGCCGTCGCCTTCATCGACCTTGACGGTCGATCCGTCGGGCACCTGACCGCGCAGGATCATGTCGGCGAGCGGATCCTGCAGATATTTCTGCACCGCGCGCTTCAACGGTCGCGCGCCATAGACGGGATCATAGCCGACACGGCCCAGCCAGTTGCGCGCGCCCTCGGTCAGGTCGAGCGTCACCTTGCGGTCCTTGAGCAGCTTCTGCACGCGGGCGACCTGGATCTCGACGATCGGGCCCATATGCGCCTGTCCCAGCCGGTGGAACAGGATGATCTCGTCCAGCCGGTTCAGGAATTCCGGGCGGAAATGCGCGCGGACGATCTCCATCACCTGCGGTTCGACATCCGCCACCTTCTGGTCGTCGGCCATGCCCGCGAGATACTGGCTGCCCAGGTTCGAGGTCAGGATGATCAGCGTGTTCGAGAAATCGACCGTGCGGCCCTGGCCGTCGGTCAGGCGTCCATCGTCGAGCACTTGCAGCAGGATGTTGAACACATCCGAATGCGCCTTCTCGACCTCGTCAAACAGGATCACCTGATAGGGGCGACGGCGAACTGATTCGGTTAAAACGCCGCCTTCCTCATAACCAACATAGCCCGGAGGGGCGCCGATCAGACGGGCGACGCTGTGCTTCTCCATGAATTCGCTCATGTCGATGCGCACCATCGCGTTGTCGTCGTCGAACAGGAATCCGGCGAGCGCCTTGGTCAGTTCGGTCTTGCCCACGCCCGTCGGGCCGAGGAACAGGAACGAACCGAGCGGGCGATTTGGATCTTGTAGCCCGGCGCGGCTGCGGCGCACCGCGGTCGAAACCGCTTTCACCGCCGCTTCCTGCCCGATCACGCGCTTGCCGATGGCGTCTTCCATCTGGAGCAGCTTCTCGCGCTCGCCCTCCAGCATCTTGTCGACCGGAATGCCTGTCCAGCGGCTGACGACCGAGGCGATGTCCTCGCTCGTCACTTCCTCGCGCAGCATCGCGCCGGCCGCCGCGCTTTCGGCTTCGGAAAGCTGCTTTTCGAGCTGTGGGATCGTACCGTAGCTGAGCTCGCCCGCCTTCGCGAGGTCGCCGGACCGCTGCGCCTGCTCCAGTTGCAGCCGCGCGGCGTCGAGCTGTTCCTTGATCTTCGCCTCGCCCGCGATCTTCTCCTTTTCCGCCTGCCAGCGGCCGGTCAACTCGGCGGACTGCTGCTCGAGATTGGCGAGTTCGCTTTCAAGCGTCGCGAGCCGGTCCTTCGACGCGGCGTCGCTTTCCTTCTTTAGCGCCTCGCGCTCGATCTTGAGCTGGATGATCCGCCGGTCGAGCGTCTCGATCTCCTCGGGCTTGGATTCAACTTCCATGCGCAGGCGGGACGCCGCCTCATCCATCAGGTCGATCGCCTTGTCGGGCAGGAACCGGTCGGTGATATAGCGGTTCGAGAGCGTCGCCGCCGACACGATCGCGCCGTCGGTGATGCGCACGCCGTGGTGCAGCTCATATTTCTCCTTGAGGCCGCGCAGGATCGAGATCGTGTCCTCGACGGTCGGTTCGCCCACGAACACCGGCTGGAAGCGCCGCTGAAGCGCGGGATCCTTCTCGACATATTTCTGATATTCGTCGAGCGTGGTCGCGCCGATGCAGTGAAGCTCGCCGCGCGCCAACGCGGGCTTCAGCAGGTTGGACGCATCCATTGCGCCTTCGCCCTTGCCGGCGCCGATCAGCGTGTGCATCTCGTCGATGAACAGGATGATGTCGCCTTCGGCGCCGCGCACTTCATCAAGCACGCCTTTCAGCCGTTCCTCGAATTCGCCGCGATATTTCGCGCCCGCGATCAGGCTGCCCATATCGAGCGCCATCAGCCGACGATCCTTCAGCGAGTCGGGTACGTCGCCATTGGCGATGCGCAGCGCCAGCCCTTCGGCGATCGCGGTCTTGCCGACGCCGGGTTCGCCGATCAGCACCGGATTGTTCTTGGTGCGGCGCGCCAGGATCTGAATCGTTCGGCGGATTTCCTCGTCGCGCCCGATCACGGGATCGAGCTTGCCGTCGCGTGCGGCGTCGGTCAGGTCGCGCGCGAATTTCTTGAGCGCATCATAGCGATCTTCGGCGCCTGCCGTGTCGGCGGTGCGCCCGCCGCGAAGCTGTTCGATCGCGGTGTTCAGTCCCTCGGCGGTCACCCCGGCGGCAGCCAGCGCCTTGCCGGCTGTCGTCGTGGTGGCGAGCACCAGCGCCAGCGCCAGCAGCATGCGTTCGACGGTCACGTAGGAATCGCCGGCCTTGCTGGCGATCTGCTCCGCCTGATCGAGGATGCGGACCAGGTCGTTGTCGAGTCCAGGCGATTGCTGTGCGCCACCGCCGGAGACGGCGGGCAGCTTGGCGAGCGCCTTGTCGGTTTCGGCGAGCGCCACGGGCGCATTGCCGCCCGCTGCCTTGATCAGGCCGGACGCCATGCCCTGCTCGTCTTCGAGCAGGGCCTTCAACAGATGTTCCGGGCTGATCCGCTGATGGCTCATCCGGATCGCGACGGTTTGCGCCGATTGCAGGAAACCCTTGGCGCGGTCGGTGAATTTCTCGAGGTTCATGTCGTCCCCTTTGTCAGGTCGGCGCCGATATGGTGTTGCTTTAATGCAACACAAGGCCCGGGCGATGCATATTCGTCACTGCCGACATGCATTGCCGGGGCCGATCCCCCTATTCGCAAAAACCCTTATGCGTTCGCGGGTTCCGACGAGACTATTCAGGGCGGCCGCTGCCGTCGAGAGGAGGCCTCCTTATTTGCCTGCCTTCGGTGCACGCGGCTTGCCCGCCGCGAAAGTGTCGCCGAAGAAATCGCCTTCGATCCACAGCGGCGGCGTGTCAGCGTCGGCCATGGCGCGGGTGATGCGGTAATTGGCCTCGGCGAAGCGGGCGCCGGCCTGCCAGTCGATCTTCTGCATCATGTCGTCGCCCGGGTGATGATAATTGCCCGACAGGAATTCACCCCAGGCCTTTTCGCCGCCATTTGCGAAGCCCGTCGCCAGGAACACGGCGGGCACGCCCTGGCGCACGAACATATAATGGTCCGAACGCGTGAAGATGCCTTCCTGCGGCATCGGATCGGGTGAAAGCCTGACGCCCATCGGCGCGACGGCGTTCGCCACGAGCGAACCGAGCGAGCTGTGATCGGCGCCGAAGGCGATGACGTCGGTGAAGGGGTAGAGCAGCAGCGGCATGTCCAGATCGACATTGCCGACGATCTTGTCGGCCGGCACGGTGGGGTGGCGCGCGAAATAGTCGGCGCCGATCAGGCCCTTTTCCTCGCCCGTTGAAGCCAGGAAGATGATCGAGCGCCGCGGCTTGTTCGGCGATTCCGCCGCGGCGCGCGCGACTTCGAGCATCGTCGCGATGCCGGCGGCGTTGTCGAGCGCGCCATTGTTGATCCGGTCGGTCTCCGCCGTATCGCCGGGCTTGGCGCTGGCCAGGCCGATATGGTCGAGATGCGCGGAGAGCACGACATATTCGGCGGCGAGCTTGGGGTCCGATCCCGGCAGGATCGCCGCGACATTAGGGCTGGTGACACGCTTGGTCACGCTCTCACCCTGGATGCGGATGCTGGTCTTGAGCGCGAAACCCTTGGGCTTGCCGCCGGCCTTGTCAGCCTCCGCGCGGATCTGGGCCAGCGTGCGCGATGCTCCAGCGAACACCGCCTCCGCCGCCGGCGCGTTGAGCATGGCGCTGGTGCGAATGCCGGGCGCCGAACTGTTGGGCTTGCCGTCGGGCGAGACCCAGGCGAAGCCGGGCTCATCCGCGAAATGGACGATCTTCTCCCAGGGGCGCGCCTTCGCCGATTGCAGCGTCGCGATGCTGACCATGCCGATCGCGCCATGCCGCTCGGCGGCTTCGGCCTTGGTGGCGCTGACATGCGCGCCTTCCTCGCTCGGCAGACCCTTTGGATAGCCTTGCAGCGTGACGACGATCTTCCCCTTCACGTCGAGTCCGCGATAGTCGTCGAGGCCGAGCCGGGCATTCTCGATGCCGTAACCGACGAACACCAGAGGCGCCGATACGTCGAGCTTCGGCTCGCGCGCGCTGAGGCCGACCAGCACGTCGGTGGCGTGCGCCCAGCTCTTTTCGCCCGCTGGACCGCTCACCGTCACCGTGCCGGGATTGGCGCCGGGATCGGTCTGCTGCAGGCCGACCTGCTGGTACCAGCCGCCATTCTCGCCGGCGGGCTTCAGGCCCAATGCCTCGAACCGCGTGGCGACATAGCGCGCCGCGATCTCGTAACCCTTGCTGCCGGTGTCGCGCCCTTCGAGCAGGTCGTCGGACAGGAATTCGACATGTGCACGCACGGCTTCGGGGGTGAACACCGGTTCCGCCTGTTGCGCGATCGCTGCGGCCGAAAGGGAAAGCAGGCCGATTCCTGCAAGAAGCGATGCGACGCGCATAGTTGGATTGTCCCAGTCTCAATAAGAAGAAGCGCGCGGCGATATCGCAAATCTTGTCCTGGTCAATGTCGTTCGCCGAACTGTGTCGTACGTTGGTGGCCAAGCGTTCCAGTTGGCTTGCGACTTGTCTGGTGGCTGCTATTGTTCGATTACGTTTTGAACAAGGATCTTTTCTTGATGCGTCGCCTGATTACCGGCCTTGCCGCCGTGCCCTTTCTTGTGCTCACCGTGCTTCCCGCTTCCGCGCAATCCGGATCAAGGCCGGCTCCGGTCGCGGCGCTCGTCAAGAAAGTCGATATCCCCTACAAGGCGTTCACGCTCGCCAACGGCCTGCGCGTATTCGTCCATACCGATCGCAAGGCGCCGATCGTCGCGGTCTCGGTCTGGTACGATGTCGGGTCGAAACATGAACCCAAGGGCAAGACCGGTTTCGCCCATCTGTTCGAACATCTGATGTTCAACGGATCGGAAAATGCGCCGGGCGATTTCTTCGAACCGCTCCAGCAGGTCGGTGCGACCGATTTCAACGGCACGACCTGGTTCGATCGCACCAATTATTTCGAGACGGTCCCGACGCCGGCGCTGGAGCGCGCGCTGTTCCTCGAATCCGATCGCATGGGGCACCTGCTCGGCGCGGTGACGCAGGACAAGCTCGATAACCAGCGCGGCGTCGTCCAGAACGAGAAGCGTCAGGGCGACAACCAGCCCTATGGCCTGGTTGAATATGCGCAGATCGCGGCGCTCTTCTCGCCCGATCATCCCTATGGCCATTCGACGATCGGTTCGATGGCGGATCTGGACGCCGCCAGCCTGGAGGACGTGAAGAACTGGTTCCGCAGCCATTATGGGCCGAACAATGCGATCATCGTGCTCGCCGGCGACATTGATGCGAAGACCGCGCGGCCGCTGATGGAGAAATATTTCGGCGACATCGCACGTGGGCCGCAGACCGCGCCGGTGGTCGCGCCGGTGCCGACGCTCGCCGAGCGCAAGGACGAGGTGATGAAGGATCGCGTCGCGCAGACGCGGATCTATCGCACCTGGATCGTGCCCGGCCTCAACGACAAGGATACGGTACCGCTCGCGGTCGGCGCGACGGTGCTGGGTGGCCTGTCGAGCTCGCGGCTCGACAATATCCTGGTCCGCCAGGAAAAGAGCGCGGTGCGGGTTTCCGCCAATCTCCAGGAATTCGCGAATATCAGCCAGTTCGAGGTCCAGGTCGACGTCAAGCCCGGCGTCGATGCGGAGGCGGTATCGAAGCGCCTGGACACGATCATCTCCGATTTCGTGAAGGCCGGGCCGACGGCGGACGAAGTCGAGCGCGTCGCCACCCGCGCTGTGGCGGGGCGGATCGCGGGGCTGGAATCGGTCGGCGGTTTCGGCGGCAAGGCGGTCGCGCTGGCCGAGGGCGCGCTCTATTCGAACGATCCGCAATTCTACAAGAAGCAACTCGCCGCCTATGCCAAGGTGACGCCCGCCGAGGTGCGCGCCGCGATGGGCAAGTGGCTGAGCCGCCCGGTCTATGCGCTGACCGTGATCCCCGGCGAGCGCGCTGCCTATGACGAAGCCAAGGGCACGCCCAGCGGCGGCGCGACCTTCGCGCCATCCTATTATCGTGCGCCGCGCGCGGGTGAGAAGCCGATGGCCGCGCCGTCGAAGATCGCACCCGAGGATGCGTCGGCGAGTGGCGCCGCGCCGCTGACCGTGGTCGATCGTTCGAAACTGCCCGAGGTCGGCCCGATCGCCGATCTCGATTTCCCGCAGGTGACGCGCGCGAAGCTCTCCAACGGTGTCGAGCTGATCTATGCCAATCGTGCCGCGGTGCCGATCACCCAGATCGCTTTGTCGTTCGACGCGGGCAATGCCGCCGATCCCAAGGCGAAGCTCGGTACCCAGTCGCTGATGCTGGCGCTGCTCGAAGAAGGCACCACCAGCCTCAATTCGGTGCAGATCGCCGAGCGTCAGGAGCGGCTGGGCGCGGGCATCAACGCCGGCTCCTCGATGGATCGCACGACCGTGACGCTGTTCGCGCTGTCGGACAATCTGGCGCCCTCGCTCGACCTGTTCGCCGATGTCGTCCAGCATCCGGCTTTCGATCCGTCGGAAGTCGAGCGGCTGCGCGGTCAGCAGCTTGCGCGGATCGCGCAGGAGATGACGCAGCCGCAAAGCATCGCGTTGCGCCAATTGCCGCCTTTGCTGTTCGGCAAGGCGCACCCTTATGGCGTCCCCGCGACCGGCACCGGCGATCCGGCGGCGGTGGCGCAGGTGACACGCGACGATCTGCTCGCCTTCCATCGCGCCTGGTTCCGCCCGGAAAAGGCGAAGATCTTCGTGGTCAGCGATCAGCCGCTGGCGAAGATCCGGTCCCTGCTGGAGGCGCGCTTCGGCAAATGGGCGAGCGACGGGGTGGCCGGCACCAAGAATTTCGATGCCGCGATTCCCGCCGCCAAGCCTCGCATCGTTTTGATCGACCGCAAGGATTCTCCGCAATCGCTGATCCTGGCCGGCGAAATCCTGCCGCTCAAGGGCAATGCCGAGATCACCGACCTGCTGGCGGCGAACGACATACTTGGCGGCAGTTTCCTGTCGCGCATCAACATGGATCTGCGCGAAACCAAGGGTTGGTCCTATGGTGTCGGCGCACAGATCAGCCGTTTCGCCAACGACATGCCCTATATGATCTTCGCGCCGGTTCAGGCCGACAAGACCGGCCCGGCAATCGCGGCGCTGCGCGAGCAGTATCAGGCGTTCCTGGGGACGAAGGGCGTCACGGCGGAGGAGCTTGAGCGCACCAAGAACGGCAGCATCCGCGAGCTACCGGGCAGCTACGAAACCGCAGCCGACGTGCTGGGTGGCATGCAGCGCAACGATCTGTTCCAGCGTTCGGACGATTATTACGACACGCTCGCCGATCGTTACCGCGCGCTGACCGCCGCGGATCTGGACAAGGCCGCGCGTGCCGCGATCAAACCCGATCAGTTGACCTGGATCGTTGTTGGCGACGCGGCGAAGGTGAAGCCGCAGCTCGATACGCTGGGATTGCCGGTCGAAGTGGTGGCGGCGCAATAGCCGCCGCCTCCGGAAGGCGATAAGGAAGACTCAGGCTCCGGCCGTTGCCGGAGCGATTTGTGGGAGACGACCGAATGGCCAATGTCGATGGCGCCTGGGATTGCACGATCAAGTCGCCGCTGGGTGACCAGAGCGCGGTGCTGACCGTGCAGAGCGACGGGAGCAGCTTCACCGGCAGCATGTCCGGAGCGCTCGGCTCGCTCGATGTCGAGGATGGCGTGGTCGATGGCGACACGCTGAAGTGGAAGATGAACATCAAGGTGCCGATGCCGATGACGCTCGATTGCGAGGCGACGGTGGACGGCGATTCGCTGACCGGTAGCGCCGGGGCTGGTGCATTCGGCAGTTTTCCGCTCACCGGCAAGCGGCAGGGCTGAGAACCTACGGAGCCGCGTCATAGCGCGGCTCCGATGCCCGATTCGGCGGTTCGGCACGTTTGCCATGGACCTCCGATCACCGCCACAGGCTCACGAAAAGTAACCTGTGGTGCAAAATATGTTGCCTCCCCCGACAATCTCTTCATAACGGCCGCGACGCTGGAGAGGAGTGAGGCATGGCGGAACGGCAGGCGGCGGGGGCACTGGATGGCGTGAAGGTGCTCGATCTTTCGCGCGTGCTGGCCGGGCCGTGGAGCACGCAAATCCTCGCCGATTTCGGCGCCGATGTGATCAAGATCGAATTGCCGGGCAAGGGCGACGACACCCGCGCCTGGGGGCCGCCCAATCTGCGCGATGCCGATGGCCATGAAGCGCTGGGCGAAAGCGCCTATTATCTCTCGTGCAATCGCAACAAGCGTTCGGCCGCCATCAATCTGGCGGATCCCGCCGGCGCCGCGCTGATCCGCGCGCTCGCCGCGAAGGCCGATATCGTCGTCGAGAATTTCAAGCTCGGCGGTCTCGCCAAATACGGGCTCGACTATGCCAGCCTGGCGGCGGTCAATCCCCGACTTGTCTATTGTTCGATCACCGGCTTCGGCCAGACTGGGCCCTATACAGATCGCGGCGGCTACGACTTCGTGGCGCAGGGCATGGGCGGTTTCATGAGCATCACCGGAGAGGAGGGCGGCGAGCCGCTGCGCGCGGGCGTCGCCACCGCCGATCTTTCCACCGGCATGTATGCCACGGTCAGTATCCTGATGGCGCTGCGCCATGCCGAACGTACTGGCCAGGGCCAGCAGATCGATATCTCGCTGCTCGACACGCAGATCGCGATGCTCGCCAACCAGTCGATGAACTGGCTGGTCGGCGGCGTCGTGCCGGGACGGCTGGGCAATCGCCATCCGACAGTGGTGCCCTACAAGACATTCGAGGTGGCTGACGGCACGATCATCATCGCGGTCGGCAATGACGGCCAGTTCGCACAACTGTGCCGCGAACTGGGCGTGCCCGACCTGATCGTCGATCCCCGTTTCGCCAACAGCCGCGCCCGCCTCGTCAACCGGGACGAGATCGAGCGGATCGTCCAGGATCTCGTTCGCGCCTTCGCGGGCGGGGTATTGATCGACCGGCTGGTCGCGCGCGGCGTGCCCGCCGGTCCGGTCAACACGATCAAGGATATCTTCGAGGATCCGTTCGTTGAGGCGCGCGGCACCGTCCACCGCTTCGAGCGTGAGGGCGTGGAGGTGCCATCTGTCGCTTTCCCCGGCAAGCTTGGCGAAACGCCGGCGCGATTCGATCGGCCGCCGCCGCGGCTGGGCGAACATAGCACCGAGATTTTGAGCGACTGGCTCGCGCTGGACGAAGGCGAGCTTGCGCGGCTGCGCGACGCGGGCGTCGTCGAGCAGCGGCTGGATTGAACAAGGAGAGCAGAGATGAAGCTTGAGAACGGCATTGCGGCGATCGTGACGGGCGGAGCCTCCGGGCTCGGCGAGGCGACGGCGCGGGCGCTTGCGGCGAAGGGCGTCAAGGTGGCGCTTTTCGACATGAATGCCGAGCGTGGCGCACAGGTGGCGGCCGAAATCGGCGGAACCTTCTGCGCTGTCGACGTGACCGACGAGGCTTCGGTCGCGGCCGGGTTCGAAACCGCGCGCGCGGCGCATGGGCAGGAACGGATTCTCGTCAATTGCGCGGGGCGCGGCAATGCGATGAAGACGGCGAGCCGCGACAAGACGACGGGTGAGGCCAAATATTTCCCGAGCGACGCGTTCGACATGATCCTCCAGATCAACCTGGTCGGCACGTTCCGGTGCATCGCGCGCTCGGCCGCCGGTATGCTCGATCTCGATCCGCTCGAGGATGGCGAGCGTGGGGTGATCATCAACACCGCCAGTGTCGCGGCGCAGGATGGGCAGATGGGGCAGGCCGCCTATGCCGCGTCGAAGGGGGGCATCACTTCGCTTACCCTTACCGTCGCGCGCGATCTGATGGGCGACGGCATCCGCTGCAACTGCATCCTGCCGGGCATCTTCGATACGCCATTGCTGGCGCGCGCCCCCGAGGCGGTTCGCGCCGGGCTGGCCGCCAGCGTGCCTTTCCCCAAGCGCCTCGGCCGACCGCAGGAATATGCGGCGCTGGCGCTGACCATGATCGAGACCGGCTATTTCAACGGAGAGAATGTGCGGCTGGACGGCGCCATCCGCATGCAGCCAAGATAAGGGCCGGCAAGATTGGGTTGGCGGCGCCTCAATTTTGCACTATGGTGCAAATTCATTCGGGCGCTGACGCGCCGTGCAGGAAGAGGATCGATCCATGGCCAGCGCCGCTCCCGGCCCGGAAGGTGAAGAATCGTTCGTTCATTACGAAGTGCGCGGCAATGTCGCCTGGGTGTGGCTGGCGCGCCCCGATGTGAACAACGCGCAGAATTATCGCCTGCTCGGGCAGCTCGATGCCTGTTTCCGTCGGGCGGTCGATGACGATGATGTCCGCGTCCTGGTGCTTGGCGGGCAGGGCAAGCATTTCTCCGCCGGTCATGATCTCGGCACGCCCGCCAAGGATACGCATCTGCCGCGCGAGCGTGTGCTGCTGTGGGACGATCACACGACCAAGGATGGTGCCGAGCGACAATATACGCTCGAACAGGATGCCTATCTCGGCCTGTGTCGCCGCTGGCAGGACATGCCCAAGCCGACGATCGCGATGGTGCAGGGGGCATGCATCGCGGGCGGGATGATGCTGGCGATGGTGTGCGACATGATCGTCGCGTCCGACGATGCCTTTTTCCAGGATCCGGTGGTGCGCATGGGCGTGCCAGGCGTCGAATATAGCGCGCATCTCTGGGAATTGCCGCCGCGCATCGCGCGCGAATTCCTGTATCTGGGCGCTCGCATGCCTGCGCAACGCGCCTATGATCTGGGCATGATCAACCGCGTCGTCCCGCGTGACCAGTTGGAGGCGGAGGTGACAGCGATCGCTGACGAGATCGCGACGCGGCCCCGCTTTGGCCTGACGCTCAGCAAGCAATCGATGAACTTCATCGAGGATCTGCGCGGCAAGCGCGTGTCGATGGATGCGCTGTTCCACATGCATCACCTGGCGCATGCGCATAACCAGCTTACCACCGGCACGCTGACCGGCGGGATGGGTGCTAAGGAGATGTCGCGCGCCAACAAGGCGGGTGCCGGCGAGCGGAGCGAAGGTTGAATATGGCGGCGACCGAGCCGGGTGAAGCGCTGGCGCTGGGCGGACAGACGCTTGTCGGCTTGATGCGCGAGGCAGCGGGCGCCGCGCAGGACTTTGTGACGGCCGCCCGTCCGGCGGTCGCCGCGCGCGTTTCGATCGGTGGACGGATCGATCGGGTAAGCGCAGACGAGGAACAGCATGTCGTGCACGGCTTCGGCTGGTACGCCGCTTATGCCGAATTGCTGAACCAGGTAGCCGGTTGGGCCGAACGGTTAAAGGCCGACGGCCATTTCGGCGAGACCGAGGCGCTGCTGTCTCAGCTTCTGTTCGGAGAATATGCACGGCAATTGGCCGGCGGCATCCCGATGAACCAGGGCGAGATCGTCCGCCCCCAAGATCTTACCGACGATCCGGCATCATTGCGGCATCTGGAGGCGTCATCGCTCGCGCGGCTGGCGCACGAGGGGACGACCCGGTCGGTCAAGAGCGCGGTCGCCGCGCGGGTCGCGTCGGCGTTGGGGCATGCCACGGTGGAGCGCACCGGGCTCGACGACATGCTCGAAATGGTGCGCGACCAATTCTATGCCTTCGCGCAGGAGAAGGTGACACCGCATGCGCAGCAATGGCATCTCGATGACGAGCTGATTCCTCTGCCGCTGGTCGAGGAATTGGGCGCGATGGGCGTGTTCGGCCTGACCATCGACGAGGATTATGGCGGCCATGGCATGGGCAAGACCGCCATGTGCGTCGTGTCGGAGGAATTGTCGCGCGGATGGATCGGGGTCGGCTCGCTTGCCACCCGGTCCGAGATCGCGGGCGAACTGATCCTTTCGGGTGGGACGGAGGCGCAGAAGCGCCACTGGCTGCCGCTGATCGCCAGCGCGGAGATCCTGCCGACGGCGGTGTTCACCGAGCCCGATACCGGGTCGGACCTGGGCGCGCTGCGTACGCGCGCGTCGATCGCGGGCGATCACTATGAGGTCTCCGGCGCGAAGACATGGATCACCCATGCCGCCCGCGCCGACATGATGACGCTGCTGGTGCGCACCGATCCGGAGACCCGGGACCATCGCGGCCTCTCCATGCTGCTCGCGCCCAAGCCGCGCGGGACGGTCGAGGATCCGTTCCCGGTCAAGGGCATGAGCGGCGGCGAGATCGGCGTGATCGGTTACCGCGGGATGAAGGAGTATGAGATCGGTTTCGACGGGTTTCGCGTTGATCGCGCCAACCTGCTCGGCGGGATCGAGGGGCAGGGCTTCAAGCAACTGATGGCCACGTTCGAAAGTGCGCGCATCCAGACCGCCGCGCGTGCGGTCGGCGTCGCGCAGGCTGCGCTCGATACCGGCCTCGCCTATGCCCTGGCGCGTCGGCAGTTCGGGCGCCCGATCTTCGAATTTCCGCGGGTCGCCAACAAGCTGGCGATGATGGCGGCGGAGATCATGGGCGTGCGCCAGCTCACCTATTTCGCGGCGCGCCAGAAGGATGAAGGCAAGCGCTGCGATCTGGAAGCGGGCATGGCGAAGCTGATCGCCGCGCGCGTCGCCTGGGCGGCGGCGGACAATGCGCTGCAGATCCATGGCGGCAACGGCTTTGCCGAGGAATATGTCGCGAGCCGGCTGCTCGCCGATGCCCGCATCCTCAACATCTTCGAGGGCGCGGGCGAGATCCAGGCGCAGGTGATCGCGCGCCGCTTGCTTGAGGACAAGAACTGATGGGGCAGGGGCCGCTTTCGGGCGTACGCATCGTCGAATTCGCCGGGATCGGGCCGGGGCCGTTTTGCGGCATGCTGCTGTCCGACCTGGGCGCCGATGTGATCCGCATCGATCGGCTGGGCGCCGATGGCGGCGGCGTCGGCAACGTCACAGCGCGCGGTCGTCGTTCGCTGGCGTTCGACCTCAAGGATCCGGCATCGATCGCCACCTGTCTCGACTTGATCGAAAAGGCCGATGCGCTGTTCGAGGGCTTCCGCCCCGGCGTGATGGAGCGGCTGGGGCTTGGCCCCGATGCCGCGCTCGCGCGCAATCCGAAGCTCGTCTACGGGCGGATGACCGGCTGGGGCCAGACCGGACCGTTGGCCCAGGCGGCGGGCCACGACATCAACTATATCGCGATCTCGGGCGCGCTCCACGCGATTGGTACCGCGGACAAGCCGGTGCCGCCGCTCAACGTCGTCGGCGATTTCGGCGGTGGATCGCTTTATCTGGCGATGGGGCTGTTGGCGGGCGTGATCAACGCGCGCGCGACCGGCAAGGGCCAGGTGGTCGATTGCGCGATCGCGGAGGGCGCGGCGTCGTTGATGTCTATGTTCTACGGCTTCAATGGCGTCGGCCGCTGGAAGGACCGGCGCGGGGCCAACCTGCTCGATGGCGGTGCGCATTTCTACAACAGCTATCGCTGCGCTGATGGCGGCTGGATCGCGCTGGGTTCGATCGAGCCGCAATTCTACGCGCTGCTCGTCGAAAAGGCCGGGCTCGACGAAACCTTCCTGCCGCAGATGGATCGCGACCGCTGGCCCGAACTCACCGACAGGCTGGCGGAGATCGTGGCGCTGAGGACGAGCGACGAATGGTGCGCTTTGCTCGAAGGCACCGACGCCTGTTTCGCGCCGGTGCTCGGTATCGAGGAGGCGCCCGCTTATTCGCACAATGTCGCGCGCGGGCTGTTCGTCGAGGTCGAGGGCATCGTCCAGCCGGGTCCGGTTCCGCGCTTTTCGGAAACGCCCGGCGCTGTCCAGGGGCCGCCGCCGATCGTCGGCGCGCATACCGATGAGGTGCTGCGCGATTGGGGCGTCGGTGTGCCCGATAAGTTGGGAGAGTGATGATGGATAGGACCGAAAGGCGCGGCGCTTTGAAGGCGATGCTCGCGGCGCCGCTTGCGGCCGGGCTGCTGGTCGAGCCGGCGGCTGCGAAGGAGAAGGGCGCCAAGATGCACGGAAATCCGGGAGACATGCTCGCCGATCTGGTGGCGCGCCAGCAGATCACTGACGTCCTGTTCGACTATGCGCGCGGCAACGACCGGCTGGATGAGGCGTTGCTGCGATCCTGTTTCTGGCCGGATTCGCGGCACCAGCATGGACGCTTCAAGGGCTTGTCGCAGGATTTCATCGGCTTCGCGGTGAAGATCGTCGGCGGCGTGATCATGACGACGCACGCGATCAGCAATGTGGCGATCCGGCTGAAGGGTGATCGCGCTTTTACCGAATGCTATTTCGCGGCGCATCACCGCAGATTGAACACCGCCAAGACCGACGAGGAGGATTTCTTCGTCAGCGGCCGGTATCTCGACCGGTTTGAACGGCGGCAGGGCGTGTGGAAGATCGCACAGCGGCGTGGTCTCACCGATTGGGAGCGGGTGGAGCCGCGCGCCGATGTCTCGATGGCCAATGCGCCAAAGGAACATCTCAGCCAGCGCAAGCCCGACGATCCCTATTACACGATGCTCGCCGAGTTCGAAGCCGGGCGTTAGACCGATCTCAAACCGGCTCTATGTCATTCCCGCTTTCGTGTGACATAAGATGGATCATTCCAGCGCGGGAGGGACAGCCGGCGACTCGGAACGATGACTGAATCCGAAATGAGGGCCGGACAGGTGACGAAACTCAACATCAACGGCAAGGATCGCGAGATCAGCGCGGCGGCGGATACGCCCCTGCTTTGGGTGCTGCGCGACGAGATGGGGCTGACTGGCACCAAGTTCGGCTGCGGCATTGCGCAATGCGGCGCCTGCACCGTCCATGCCGATGGCGAGGCGATCCGATCCTGTGTCACCACGGTCGAGATGGCGCAGGGCATGCGCATCACCACGATCGAGGGGCTGGAGGCGAAGCATCCGCTCCAGGCCGCGTGGGAGCGCCATAATGTGCCGCAATGCGGCTATTGCCAGTCCGGCCAGATCATGAGCGCGGCGGCGCTGCTCGCGGCCAAGCCCAAGCCGAACGACACCGAGATCGTCGAGGCGATGAACGGCAATATCTGCCGCTGCGGCTGCTACAATCGCATCGTTGCGGCGATCAAGGATGCGGCGGGAGTGGCGGCATGAGCGGGCGTGAACGCATCGGCGCCTCGCGCCGCGAACTGCTGATCGGCGCCTTGCTCGTCGGCGGCACCCTGGTGGTCGGCGGCACGCCCGCGCTGGCGGCGGTCTCCGAGGAGGCCGATTTCGTTGCGTTCGGGCCCTTTGTCCGCATCGCGCCCGATGACAGCGTCACCGTGATCGCCAAATTCTCTGAGCTTGGCCAGGGCGCGCAGAGCGGCCTGGCCGCGCTGGTGGCCGAGGAACTCGATGCCGACTGGTCCAAGGTCTCGGTCGAGAATGCCGCCGCCAATGTGAAGCTCTATGCGCGCGGCGGCTTCGGCATCCAGTTGACCGGCGGGTCGGGCAGTATCACCGACAGTTGGGACCAGCTCCGCAAGGCGGGTGCCGCGGCGCGCGCGATGTTCGTTTCCGCCGCCGCCACCGAATGGGGCGTGCCGGCGACGGAGATCACGGTCGAGAACGGCATCGTCAGCCATGCGGGAAGCGGCAAGCGCAGCGGTTTCGGCCGGCTGGTCGCGGCGGCGGCGAAGGTGCCGCCGCCCGCCCAGCCCAAGCTCAAGCCGGCGAGCGCGTACAAGCTGATCGGCACCAATCGCGTCACCCGGCTCGATGCGCGCGCCAAATCGACGGGCACGGCGCGCTTCACGCAGGACGTGCAGTCGCCTGACATGCTGATCGCCGTCGTCGCGCATTCGCCGCGCTTTGGGGGAACGGTCGCGTCGTTCGACGACAAGGCTGCCCGCAAGGTCGCGGGCGTCGTCGATGTCGTCCAGATCCCCAGCGGCGTCGCGGTGGTCGCGAGCAACACCCATGCCGCGATCGCCGGCCGCGATGCCCTGGTGGTCCAGTGGAACGACGACAAGGCGGAGAAGCGGTCGTCGGGCGCGATCGCCGAGCAATATCGCGCAATGGCGCATGGCACCGAAGCCGTGCCATGGGCGCCGTTCGATCAGCGCGGCGATGCCGCCAAGGCGTTCGACGATCCCGCGCGCACGCTGGACATCGACATGACGCAGCCCTTCCTCGCCCATGCCTCGATGGAGCCGATGAACTGCGTGGCGCTGGTGAAGGAGAAAGGCGCGAAGCTGACCTTCGGCTGCCAGAGCCAGACGATGGACCAGAATGTCATCGCCGCCCTGCTCGGCTGCGATCCGTCCGATATCGAGATCGAGACCTTGCCCGCGGGCGGCAGCTTTGGACGGCGATCGGTTGCGACGGCGGATTACCAGAAGGAAGCCGTGGAGGTCGCGCGGCGGATGAAGGGGCGTCCGGTCAAGCTCGTCTGGACGCGCGAGGACGATATGGGGGGCGGCTATTATCGTCCGCTCACACATCATCGCGCGCGCGTCGCGGTCGATGCGGCCGGCTATCCCGCAGCGTGGGAGCATCGTATCGTCACCGCGTCTTTGATGCGCGGCACGCCGTTCGAGATGGTCATCAAGGACGGCGTCGACAGCACCGGCGTGGAGGGCGTGCAGGGCTCGCCCTATCTCAAGGCGACGCCGGTGGTGGATGCCAGGGCCTTCCATCCGGAGACCAAGGTTCCGGTGATGTGGCTGCGCTCGGTGGGCGCCACGCACACCGCGATGATGATGGAGCATGTGATCGACCAGCTCGCGCATCGCGCGAAGGTCGATCCGGTCGCGTATCGCCGGACCCTCTATGCGAAGGCGAAGGCGGAATCGCACCTCGCGGTGCTCGATGTCGCCGCCGAGAAGGCGGGCTGGGGCAAGCCGATCGAGAAGGGCTGGGCACGCGGCGTCGCGGTGCACGAATGTTTTGGATCGACTGTCGCCAATATCGCCGAGGTCAGTCTTGTGAATGGCGAGCCGCGCGTCCGCCGCGTGGTGGTCGCGATCGATTGCGGTATCGCGGTCGCCCCCGATCAGGTTCGCGCGCAGATGGAAGGCGGCATCATGTATGGCCTGTCCTACACGCTGTTCGGCGACGTGAAGATCGAGGACGGCATCGTCCAGAACCGGAATTTCGACGGCTATCGCGTGCTCCGCCTGGAGGAGGCGCCGGTCGTCGAAGTCCATATCCTGCCTTCCACCCGCAACCCGGCGGGCGCCGGCGAACCGGGCACGCCGGTGATCGGCCCCGCGGTCGCCAACGCGCTGCTGGCGCTCACCGGCAAGCCGACGACGGCGCTGCCGCTGGTGAAGGCCTGAAGGCCGGTCAGGGGCGCATTTCCGATAGACTCCAACGGCAGCGCCTGACCGGGCGAATCCGGCGGCATTCGCCCGTTCGATATATGCCGAAGGGCTTGCTCAGCCCGGTCGTTTCGGGTGCAATGTGCACTGCACAATCCATGTTGGCGGGCTGAGTCGCATGATTCGAAGCGAAGATGTCATCAGCGATGAATTGCCGGTCGTGGGACTTGGCAACGAATATATCTCGGGCTTCGTCGATCCGATGCACAGCCACCCCAAGGCGCAGCTTCTCTACGCCATATCCGGCGTCATGGAAGTGACCACCGAACGCTGCAGCTTCATCATCCCGACGAACCGCGCCATGTGGATTCCCGCCGATTGCAGGCATGAGGTGCGCTATCGCGGATCGGCGTCGCTGCGCACTTTGTATATCGACAATGTCTATGACCTCGAGCCGTCGAAATGCCGCGTGCTCGAAGTCTCTAACCTGTTGCGGGCACTGATCGTCGAGGCGGTGGGATTTTCGTGCGACTATGATGTCGACAGCCGGGAAGGGCGTCTCGTCGGCGTGCTGCTCGAGGAGATCAGGCGGATGTCCACCATCTCCTATCACGTCACCATTCCCACGGATCGGCGGCTGGCGCGCGTGTGCCGCGCGATCCTCGACAATCCGGCGGATGCTCGGGTGATCGACGATTGGGCGTCGCTGGTGGGCATGAGCCGGCGCAGCTTCACCCGTCTGTTCCGCGAGGAACTGGGCATGGGCTTCGCGCTCTGGCGCCAGCAGGTGCGGCTGCTGGAAGCGATCTCGCTTCTGGAGGCTGGTCATTCGGTGGCCTCGGTCGCTTTCGACGTCGGCTATGAGAGCCCGAGCGCCTTCACCGCCATGTTCACGCGGACCTTTGGGCGGTCACCCAGCCTCTATGCGGGGCGCTCGTGAAGGTCTGACCTTTGCAGGGTTACCCGATCACTGGCGTGTGCGGACAAGAACAAGCCCCTGTGCCCGCCCGGCCTTGAGCGTATAGCCGGTGACTTTGCGGCTCCTGTCGCGGGCGAAGGTCAGCGTGACGCCATCGCCGAAGAATATGTCCTTGCCCTGGGGCACGAAGTGCGTCGCCGGAAGAAAGCCGACGCGCAGATCGAGGCCGTTGCCCGTAGCCGACAGGATATGATCGGCGTCGAGTTCGTCGCTCGCATAACGCCCGGCATAGTCGCGCAGCGAATAGGGTTTCTCCAGCGTATAGGGCGGGGATTTCACAGCCCGATCGTCTGGCTGGCGATAGCGCGGCTTGGGGAGTTCGGTCGGTGCGCCCTTCAGCAGATCCTTAGGCAGATACAGGTCCGCCACCGCGCGGCTCAGATTGGTCGCGGGCGCACCGCCAAGGTTGCACAAGACGGTGACGGCAAGCTTTTGCCCGGGGAAAAGCAGCATGTTGGTCGCATAACCCGGAATGCCGCCGGAATGGCTGACCACGGGCAGACCGCGATAGTTTCCGACCGTGAGGCCGAGCGCGTAGACGGCCGAACCTTCGTCGTTCGCTTTGGCCGGCTTGCCATCGTTGAAGGTGCCGGGCGTCCGGAGCGCATCCACCAGCCCCTGGGGATTCGGGCCGAGTGACGGATGAAGGAAATTGTTCGACCAGATCGCCATGTCCTGGACGGAGGTCAGCACCGCGCCGTCGCCCTGGATCTGATCATAGGTGGGGCGCCAGATCGCGAAGCCCTTGCCGTCGTCGCGCATGTAATGGCCTGGCGCGCGGTTCTTCATGATCATCTGGCGGTCGTCGTAGACGCGGGTGTGCAGCATGCCCATCGGTTCGAACACGTTGCGACCGAGAAATTCGCCGAGCGGCTGGCCGGAGACGCGCTTGACCACGATCCCCAGCAGGACATAGCCCGAATTGCTGTAGGTATAGGCCGTTCCGGTCGGGAAGTTGAGTTGCTTCTGACGGGCGATGAGGCCGAGGATTCGCTCTTCCGTGACCGCGTCGAGCCAGTTCCAGCCCGAAAATTCCAGCAATGTCAGGAAATCGCGGATGCCGCTGGTGTGATTGGCCAGATGGCGCAGGGTGATCGGGCGGCCATATTCGGGAATCTCCGGCACATATTTGCGGATATCGTCGTCCCAGGACAATTTACCCTGCTGCGCGAGAAGCTCGACGGCGGTGGTGGTGAAATGCTTGGACAGTGACGCGATGTTGAAGACCGTATCCGGCCGGTTCGCCACGCCCTGTTCCAGGTCAGCCATGCCATAGCCTGCCTGGAAGACGGATTTGCCGTCCCGGGTCACCCCGACGGCGCAGCCCGGGCTTGTGCTGCTCGCCCACGGTGCGAAGATCGCGTCCACCGCGTCTTTCCCCGGCTCGGCATGCGCGGTTCCGGTCAGGCAAAGGCTCAAGGCGACACAGAAGCCAAGTCTCGTCATCGGATCGTCCATTCTCGCTGCGAAGGCTGAGCGCCCTCACGGGCGTCTGCCTTTGTGAAACCGGGCGGCGGAAGCGGTGGGCGAGGCTGTCGTCAGCCCCAGAAGTCCGGCCAGGGCGGTGTCATGACGCCGTCTTCATAGACGATGCCATTGTCCCAATCCCGGCTTTGCAGCAGCGGTCCGTCCAGATCGCGGATTTCGCAGATCTGCCCCAGGATCATCGCCGGGGCCATCGCGACCGAGCCACCGACCATGCACCCGACCATCAACTTGAAGCCCTCATCCTGCGCGGCCCTTGCGAGTTCGAGCGCGGCTGTCAGTCCGCCTGTCTTGTCGAGCTTGATGTTGACGAAGTCGTACCGGCCTTTCAGGTGTGGCAGGTCGGCGACGGTGTCGATCGCCTCATCGGCGCAGATCGGCACGGGGCTGACGAAGTCGATCAGTCCGTCGTCTCCGTCGACGGGCACGGGCTGTTCCAGCAGCGCGACGCCCAATCCCGCCAGATGCGGAGCGAATGCCTTCAGTTGCTCCACGCTCCATGCCTGGTTCGGATCGACGACCAGCCGCGACGAAGGCGCGCCGCGATGCACGGCTTCGATACAGGCGATCGGATCGTCGGCCGCGACCTTGATCTTGATCCAGGGATAGCGGTGCAATTCCCGCGCGCGCGCCTCATAGCCGGCGATATCGCGGATGCCGATGGTGATCGCGGTGGTGATCGGGCCGCCCCTGCCAACGGCGGCCTTTTCCCAGGCGCGCACGCCGCCAAGCTTGGCTTCCAGATCCCACAAGGCGCCGTCCAGCGCATTGCGTGCGCCGCCCGGGGGCAACAATGCCAGCAGATCCTCGCGGTCGGCGCCCGCTTCGATCTCGCCGCGAACGGCTTCGATCTGCGCTTGCATGCTTTCGGGCGTCTCGCCGTGATAATCCACGCCGGCGGCTTCGCCCAGGGCAAGAACACCCTGTTCGTGAAGGCGAACCACGACGACTTCGGATGTGGTCTGCACACCGCGAGAAATGGCGAAGGGCTCCTTCAGGGGCCAGGAGATCGGTTGAACGTCCAGTTTTCGTGTCATGGCGCCTGCAATTTGCTGATGATCGCATCCGGAGAGGTGCGAAGTGGATCGAAGCTCGGAACCTGAAGCAGATACTCCGCTTCGTCCAGCGCCCGTTCGCTGGCGCTGTCGTCGAGGCGCGAGGTGTTCAGGCTGGCACCGACCAGCCGCACGCCGGGATTGGTCAACCGCGCGGCTTGCAGATTCATCTCCGCGAGCTGATCGAGCGGCGGAATCCGGATGGCCGGCTGATCGTTGATATGGGCGCGGCCGGCTTCGTGGCAGAGCACGAGCGCATCGGGCTGGGACCCGTGGATCAGGGCAAGGGTGACGCCCGCATAAGCGGGGTGGATTAGCGAGCCCTGGCCTTCGATGATATCCCAGTGATCGGGGGCGGCATCGGGTGAAAGCACCTCCGCCGCACCGGCGGCGAAGTCGACGACCACCGCGTCCATCGGAAGGCCCTGGCCGGCGATAAGGATACCGGTTTGTCCGGTAGCCCGGAAATCGGCATCGATGCCGGCCTGGCGCATGGCCTTTGCCAGCGAGAGTGCGGTGTATTTCTTGCCGAGCGCACAGTCGCTGCCGACGGTCAGCAGGCGCTTTCCGCTGCGCTTGTTCCCGGTGGCGACGGCGATGCCTTTCGGCGGCTCACGCACGTCGATCAACGCGACCCCGTTGCGTCGCGCCGCCGCGACGAGTTCGGGAATATCGTTCAGTCGGCTGTGCAGGCCGGCGACGATATCCAGGCCCGCATCGGCGGCTGCGACCAGGCAATCGATCCAGTGCGCCGGAATCCGGCCGCCGGCCGGGGCGATACCAATCACCAGCGAAGCGGCGCCGCTGGCGACGGCCGTCGCGGCATCCATTTCAGGCAGGTTCAAATCCGTGCGGCAGCCCGGAAGGCGCCATTGCGCCAAAACGTCATCGGGCGCCCAGTCTCGAATGCCAAAAGCCGTCTTGGCATGGCCAGACGAAGCGGCATCGCCGATGAAGAGAAGATAGGGTTTGCGGAGCCTGTATGTAACGCCGGCCGAGGCTGGAGTGGCGGACGTCGCGATTGTCTGTACGTTCATGGAAGGTCGGGCCTTGCTTGCGGAAGGTCGCCACCGCCTTAGCCGTGAAGAAATATGTGCCGCATCCGTATAAATGCTTGATTCTCAATCTTCTTCCACTTTTCCGGTATTTTGAGCCTGTGCATCGGGTAGCGGCATTCGGGCCACGCGGATGCGTAAAATATTGCGACATCGAGTCAATGTTGGACTCGTATGGCGCGAATATGAAGTGAAGTTTGTCGAAGATTATATAATCTGTTAGCGCGGATAAAGTTGGTAGACGTATCAAAAAACCGGTTTAAGCAAAAATACTTAAGGATGGATCATTCATATGATGACTTGCCGTCTTGAAGATATTCTTGTTCGTCGCGGATTTTTGCGAACCTTGCGATTTACGTGCATTGCAGCCTTGCTGGCATCCGTAGCGCCGTTGCAGCCGGCGCTGGCGGCAAAGGGGAGTGGGGTGGCGGCGAAGCCTGGGCCGATCCCACTCGGCCAGCGCTTCGTGATCCGTTCGAAGCTGCTGAAGGAAGATCGCGAGATACTGGTGCGGCTGCCCGCATATTATGACCGGGCGAAGCAGCATTATCCGGTGCTGATCGTACTCGATGGCGGGAATCATTTTCTGCACGCATCTGGCGTCGTCGATTTCCTGAGCGCCGGCGGCCGCATTCCCGAGATGATCGTGATCGCGGTGCCGACGATGCAGCGCCGTGCGCGCGACCTGACCGCGCCGCTCGTCAACGACGAGAAGGCACGCGAGGGCTATAAGGACATTCCTGTGGGCGGTGGCGCCGCATTCGCGAACTTCCTGGCGGACGAGGTGATGCCATGGGTGGATTCGCATTATCGCACCGCGCCGTATCGCGTGCTGATGGGTCATTCTCTGGGCGGGCTGTTCAACTTCATCGCGCTGTTCGATCGGCCCGATGCCTTTCAGGCGCATATCGCGGTCAGCCCGTCGCTATGGTGGGACAAGCAGGCCTATGTGACGCTGGCCGAGCAGAAACTCGGCACGCTCAAGCAGCCGCATTTCCTGTTCATGAGCTGGGGCGACAAGGAGAAGACGATCAGCGAGTCCAGCCAGAAGCTGGTCGACTGGATGACCGCCCATCCCCTGGCGGGCCTAACCTGGAAGGCCCGCCATTATCCCGGCGAAGATCACGGCACGACGCCGCACCGTACGCTCTATGATGGGCTTTCGGCGCTGTATGAGGGCTGGCTGCCCGATACCAACATGCACGATGCCGAGGATCCCGACTATATAGCGGAGAAGGACTTCCCCGCGCTGCTCGCCGCGCATCAGGCCGCGCGATCGCGGCGTTTCGGCTATGACGTGCCGCTCCAGCCGGTGGAGGCCGACACGCTGGTCAGATGGCTGATCAAGCGCAAGCGGCTCGACGAGGCGCTGGCCAGCGCGCGGCGCAATGCGGCGCTGTTCCCCGAATATTCGGACTTTCAGGAAGGGCTGGGCAAGGTGCTGACCGAAATGGGCCGCCATGCCGAGGCGCTGCCCCATTACGAGGCCGCCATCAACGACCCGGGCGAATATAACGATGTCTGGAGCGACGCCGTCCGTATCCGCAAATTGCGCGATCAGGCGAAAGCGCCATCCGCCCCGGCTTCCAATTGATCGCCCGCCCACCGCGAGTCCTGTTCGGCATAGGTGTAAAGTGCTGGCTCGTCGGTGGGCATTGCATGGCCAACAGGCCGATCGGACGTGCCGCCATCCGCAAAGAATGCCCGGATTAATGGGGTAATGGGCTGCCGGGTTGGGCTCTTTCACCCCAATCGGCATGGCTGGCCCACTCGCAAAGACATCAGACCTGCGGCCGCTATCTGGTGTCGCGATTCCTGCGTAACCTTTGTGCATCGGAATCGTCACACGGGTTTCACGAACGGCCGCAGAGCCGGGGGACTCGCCAGGGAGGAAATCCCATGATGCAGATGTCCAAGATCGAGCGATTGCAAAACAGGCCCCATTCGCCCTCGAAGCTGAAATCCGCGTTCGATCTGAATTCGTTCTGGGATTCCTTCGTGGAGATCATCGACACAGCGATTCCCTATGAAGCCTGCGAGCTCTTCTTCGATTTCGATGGCTTCCAGCCGCGCCGGGCCTTGTATCATTCCCGCAAGGCCGGGCATTCCGGATATCGGCCGCCCGTCAGCCTGAGCATCGCGGCACCCTATCTGCAGAGAAATCCGCGCGAGAAGCTGTACAGCTATTCCCAGATCGCGCGCACCGATCCGGAGGCGCCGCAGCGCCGCGACGAGCAGAAGAAGAAATCGCACGAATGGAAGGACTTCGTGCAATCCGCCTTCTGGCGCGATGGTGAACTGGAAGCCGTCATCAGCATCGGCTGGGACAGTCTCGACAAGACCTTGCCCGAACGCGCGATGGATCTGCTGAGGGGGTTGTATTTCGATGTCGAGACGGCGCTTCGCCGCCTGCGCATGCTCGATCATGAACGGCTGAAATATGGCGCTCTCGAGCAGGTGATGCTCGACATGCCGATCCCGGTGATGCTGATCGATGGTGATGGCGAATTGCTGTTCTGCAACGCCCGCGCCCGCGCGGCCAATGCGCGCTGGAACGCCGCGCTGCCGAGGACATCGGAGCCCCTGCCGGCCTCGCTTAACGGCATGATCGAGGATCGGCGATCCGGCGATGACCCTGCATGGGTGGGCCAGATCCGGCATCCTGGCCTCGAGAATTTCTGGATTCGGGTCGGCGTGAGTTGGGGAACGCCCAGTATCCGGTCGAGCCCATGCTATGTCGTAACCTTCGTCGAAAATGACGACACGTATGCCGAAGATAAAAAGCATCTGCCGGACAAGGTGGATCAGTCGATCAGTGCCTTGCAGTCATTGTCGCCGCGGGAGAGGCATGTGGCGATACTGATCAGTCAGGGGCTGAGAAATGCCGAGATCGCGCAAAAGCTGGTGCGTTCTCGAAGAACGATCGAGTTCCAAGTCGCGTCCATATTCAGAAAACTCAATATTTCCAATCGCGTTCAACTGGTGCGTCTGATGTCCGCCTAAGGTCGTTCGCGCCCGTAAAGAAAAACCGAATTTGAAAAATTCGATCGATGGCCGCGCTTTCGCGCGTCGGCCTCGCTCGCCTTGCGATCATCGCGCCTCGGGATGGCGCGTGAACGATCAAACGCAAAAAAACGGGGAGAAGTCATGTCCAACCATTCATTCAGCCGCGGTATCTCTCGGAGCTCATTCAAGCGGGCCTCTCTGTCGATGGCCGCGCAGGTGCCGCTCGCGCTCGCGCTGCTCCATGCCGTGCCCGCCATGGCCCAGGCCAATGCCGATGAGGAGAAGGATTCGAAGGAAATCCAGGATGCCATCGTCGTCGTCGGCAATGCGGCCGCGCGCGATCTCACCATCGGCCGGACGCCGCTTTCGATCCGCGAAACGCCGATGTCGGTGGTCGTGATGGATGCCGGGCGCATCGAGGACCAGAATCTTCGCAGCCTCGACGATGTGCTGCTGCAGACACCGGGCGTGGTCCTGGGCGCGGACAGCAGCATCGAGAACACCTATTACGCGCGCGGTCATGTGATCCAGTCGACGCAATATGACGGCATGACGACCGAAACCGCCGCCGAGCAGATCGCCAGTCCGAACATGGCCATGTACGAAGCGGTCGAGGTCCTGCTCGGTTCGAACGGCTTGCTGAATGGCGTCAACGGGTTCGGCTCGATCAATCTGCGTCGCAAGCGTGCGCTCGACTCGTTCCAGTTCAACGGTGGCGTGGCGGCCGGCAATTGGGATCGCTACCATATCGACGCCGATGTCACCGGTCCGCTCGACAAGGATGGCAAGGTGCGGGGCCGCGTCGTCGCGTCCTACGATACCAAGCAATATTTCTATCCCTATGCCGACTTCAAGGAGGTGCTGCTGTTCGGCACCCTGGAAGCCGATCTGACGGAGACGACGACGTTGCGCGTCGCGTCGCACTGGCAGAACACGGATGCGCATCCGAACACGCCCGGCGTGCCGTTCTATACCGACGGCGGCTCGATCGGCTTGCCGCGCTCGACCATGCTGAGCCCGGCCTGGAGCCGGTTCCGCTACAATACGAAGAACGCCTTCGTCGAATTGAACCAGGAACTCGGCTCCGATTGGAGCATCAAGGGGATGTTCAACTATCTGGATACCAAGAGTTCGAACAACTACGCCTATTATTGGGGCGGAATCGATCGCGCGACCCAAGCCGGCGCGGCAGACTGGATGGGACTGTTCTTCGAACAGGCGAGGTTCCGCCTAAAGCAACAGGCCTATGATCTGGCGATCAGCGGACCGCTGCGCTTCTGGGGGCGGGAGCATCGGGTGCTGCTGGGCATCAATCACCAGGCGACGCGGTCCTTCTCGACCTGGGCCTATCCGTCACCCGACGATAATCGGATCAACATCTTCGATTTCGATCCCGCCAGCGTGCCCCGGCCCGATTGGGGGACTCCCGAATATTATTCTCCGGCCTCCACCACCCAGACCGGCATATTCGGGCAGGTCGCGCTCAAGCCGCTCGACAGTCTGACGGTCATGCTGGGCGGCCGCGTGAGCTGGTGGGAAACCGATTCCTGCGGCTATATCTGGGGCACCAACGCCTATGACTGGGGCGACAAGCTCAAGCTCGACTCGCTGTTCACGCCATTGGTCGGGCTGGTGTGGGACTTCTCCAAATCATGGTCGGCCTATGCGAGCTTCACCGACTATCAGACGCCCCAGACCGCCAGGAATCGTGCAGGCGATTTGCTCGGCCCGATGAAGGCGACGAATTACGAAGTCGGGATAAAGGGCGCGTTCTATGGCGGCAGGCTGACGACGTCGCTCGCATTCTTCCGCTTGCAGGAGGTCAATCGCGCGATCGCGGATACGGCCGGTCCGCCGAACCAGGGCGGGGCAACGCCTTTCATCGCGGGCGGCGAGACGCGCAGCGACGGTATCGAGCTTCAGCTCAATGGCCAGATCACGAGCGATTGGAGCATGAACTTCGGCTATACGTACAATACGACGAAATATGTGAAAGCCGATGTCGATCAGGGCAGGCCCTTCGCAACCTTCACGCCGAAACATCTCGCCAAGCTGTGGACCTTGTATCGCCTGCCGTTCGATGACGGACGCATGTCGGTCGGGCTTGGTATTGTCGCGCAAAGCAAGCTTCGTCGGCCCCTTGACGATCAATGGTCTGTGTTCCTGAAAAAGAAAGGATATATCGTTGCAGATGTGAGGGTTACTTACAGAGTAACCGATAACTGGACGGCTGGTGTCAATCTCAACAACATATTCGACAAGAAATACTATGCCGGATCTGTCGGTAGCAGTGCCGATGGCAATCATTTCTACGGTGATCCGCGGAACTTCATGTTCACGCTTCGCGGAAAATACTGAAACCTGATCCCTTGTTCGGAGGCGCAGGACGATCGCTTGTCCTGACGAGCGCGGACCGGCGCCTCCTTTCCCCTGGAGTCCTGAATGAGCATCTCTCTTTCCCCGGTCAGCGTTTCGACCGAAGTGAAGTCCGACGAAGACGGCCTCGATCCGGAAATTCGCGCGTTCGTGCGCGGAATGTCCGAGCGTTGGCGCCAGCATCCATCATTGGCGTCGGTCGAGATTCCGGAAGCGCGGAGGATCGCGGAAGAGGTGCGCAGCGTCTGGACCGAAGGTGGCCCGCGCATGGCGCGCACCACCGAAATCCAGGTGCCGATGGACGAAGGCAGCGTGAGGATCCGGATATTGCAGCCGGAAGGGGCGAGCGCGCAGCCGGCGCTCGTCTATCTTCACGGCGGCGGCTGGACGATCTTCAGCATCGACACCCATGATCGGCTGATGCGTGAATATGCGGGCCGCGCGGGCATCACCGTGGTGGCGGTCGATTATTCGCTCTCGCCCGAGGTGCGCTTTCCCCGCGCGATCGAGGAGACGCTGGCGGTGGTGCATTGGCTGCGCGCCAATGGCGGCGGATATGGCATCGACGCGGCCCGCATCGCGATCGGCGGCGATTCCGCCGGCGCCGCGATGACGCTCGCCGTGTGCATGATGCTTCGCGATGCCGGTCTCGGCGATGCCGTGTCGGCGATGCTGCTCAATTACGGCGCCTATGACGCCGCCTGCGACACGCCGTCCTACGATCGCTACGGCAATGGCGGCTATATGTGGGATTCGGGCGAGATGGCCGCGTTCTGGGCGAATTATCTCGCCGATCCCGCCGATGCCCTCAATCCGCTCGCCTGCCCGATCCGCGCTGACGTCCACGATCTGCCGCCGTCATTCCACGCGATCCCGGAATGCGACGTGATGTTCGACGAAGCGCGCGTCATGGCCGAAAAGCTGCGTGTCGCCGGAAACAAGGCGCAGACGGTGATCTATCCCGGTGCGACGCACAGCTTCCTCGAGGCCGTATCTGTCGCTCGCATCGCCGACCGCGCTTTCGACGAGGCGTCGCGCTGGCTGAAGGACATGCTCGACGGGTGAGCAAAAGGCGGGGGTCTGGAGCCGGTTTCTAAAAATGGAGGGACGCAAGCATGCCCGATCAATCCATGCCCGCAACGGCGCGATGGTCGTTGCGATCGTTTCTTCGGAGATATGGCGTTCTGGTGCTGGTCTCGTCGCCGGCGGTCATGGTCGACGGACATGCCTTCGCGGCGCCGCCGCGCGCGGTGCAGCTCTCGGATCTGGAGAAGCTGCGGACGGTGTCCGGCGTGCGCCTCTCACCCGACGGTACCCAGGTTGTTTATACCGTGACGGAGAAGGATGTGGGTGCCGACGAAACGCGCACCAGCATCTGGAAAGTCGCGGTGAACGGCGGTGCGCCGGTGCGGATCGGCATCGGCCATATGCCGGGCTGGAGCCATGATGGCCGCCGGATCAGCTTCCTGCGCGCCAGCGAGAGGGGCGCGCAGCTCTGGTTGATCGATGATGGGGCGGACGGTGCGGAGCGGCGCGTCACCGACATTGCCGGTGGCATCGACAGCTACGCCTGGTCGCCCGACGGCACACGGCTGGCATTGGTGCACACCGCGCGAACGGAAGAGCCGCGCGACGGCAAGGCTTCGGGGGCGCCGTCCCCCTGGGTGATCGATCGTGTCATCTTCAAGACGGACGCGGGCTCCGGCTATCTCCATTCCGGGATCAAATCGCCACGCATCTATCTGTTCGAACCCGCAACCGGGGCGTTCGCGCCATTGACGGCCGGCGGTGAGTTCGAGGAATCGGATCCGGCCTGGTCTCCGGACGGAACGCGCATCGCCTTTGTCAGCAGCCGCGAGCGCGACTGGCAGCACAGCGACTATGGGGACATCCATGTCGCCGAGGCGCGCGCCGGCAGCACGCCTCGGCGGCTGACCGATTTTCCGGGCGCGGACTATGGCCCGGCATGGAGCCCCGATGGGCGGCAGATTGTGTTCCTGCAGGGCAGCGATCCGAAATACTGGATGTACAATCAAACCGGTCTGGCGATCGTGCCGGCCGATGGCGGCGCAGTCCGGCCGATCGGGCGGGCGCTCGACCGCGACATCAACCGTCCGAGTTTTTCGGCGGATGGTCGTGAGATCCACGTTCTCGTCGACGACGACCGCGAGCGCTATCTGGCGAGGATTCCGGTCGCGGACGGCAAGGCGATCCGAATGTCCCCGCCGTCCCTGGTGCTTCACGACTATCAGGTCGCGTCAGGCAAGACAGCCATACTGGCCGCGTCGAGCGCGCATCCGGCAGAGATCTTCGCGCTGGACGGCGGAAAACCCCGCGCACTCACCCACCATAACGCCGCCGTGCTTGACGGGATCGCGGTAGCGGGTTGGGAGGATGTGTCGTTCACGGCCGGTGACGGCGCGCGCGTTTCCGGTCTGCTGGCGAAGCCCGTCGGCTATGTCGCGGGGAAATCCTATCCGACGATCCTCTGGCTCCATGGCGGCCCCTATGGCCAGGATACCCGCGAGTTCGATCCGATCACGCAATGGCTGGCGGCGAACGGCTATGCCGTGCTGGCGGTCAATTATCGTGGAAGCAGCGGCCGCGGCGCGGAATTCGGGCGCGGGATATTCGCCGACTGGGGCAATCGCGACGTCAACGATTCACTGGCCGGTATCGACCATCTGGTCCGCCAGGGCATCGCGGACCCCGATCGGCTTGGCGTCGGCGGCTGGAGCTATGGCGGTTTTCTCACCGATTTCATCATCGCCAGCGATACGCGCTTCAAGGCCGCAATATCGGGCGCCGGATCGGGGACGAAGACATCGCTCTACGGCACCGATCTCTATGCGCATGGCAATGAACTGGAATTCGGAACGCTCTGGAGCGGCAGGGATACATGGCTGCGCGTGTCCCGGCCGCTGTTCCAGGCTGATCGTATCGTCACGCCCACCCTGTTCCTGCATGGGGAAAAGGATTTCAACGTGCCGGTCAGCGGCAGCGAGCAGATGTACCGGGCGTTGAAGACGCTGCGCGTTCCGACGCAGATGGTGATCTATCCGGACGAGCATCATTCGATCCATCGCCCGAGCTTCGTGCGCGACATGATGCAGCGCATCGTCAAATGGTACGATCGATATCTGTCGAAATAGCACGCCCCCGGTTCGAGCGGAGAAGAGAAGGCATGGCGGTTATCGAAGACGGCGGCGCGATGCCGCGCCGGCGGTTCCTCAAACAGGCGCTGGCGGGATCCATCGTCGCGGCGTCCGCCGCGCATGCGCTCCCCCAGCCGGGCGGGGACATGCATCACCAATATCCGCCTGATCGATGGCACCGGCGCGGCGGCCCGGCGCGCGGCGGTGCGGATCGCGGGCGGCCGTATCGTCGAGATCGGCGCCACGCTCGCGCCGCGTGTCGGCGAGGCGGTGCATGACGGGCAGGGGCAGGTGCTGGCGCCCGGCTTCATCGATACGCACAGCCATCATGATCGCGGATTGCTCGATGCGCCCGACGCGGCGACGTTGCTGAGCCAGGGTGTGACGACGATCGTCGTCGGGCAGGACGGTTCGGCGGCACTGCCGTTGCGGTCGCTATGGGACGATCTGGCGAGGACGGGTGCGGCGGTGAACGTCGCATCCTATAGCGGCCATAACAGCCTGCGCGCGAAGGTGATGGGCGAAGATTACCGGCGTGTCGCCACGACCGGCGAAATCGAGCGGATGAAGGCGTTGCTCGACGCGGACATGCGCGCCGGCGCGATCGGGTTGTCGAGCGGTCTCGGCTATGATCCCGGCATCTATTCGGCTTCGGACGAGGTCATCGCGCTCTGCAAGGCGATCGCGCCCTATGGCGGGCGCTATATCAGCCATATCCGCAGCGAAAACGTCAATCTCTGGGCATCGATCGACGAGCTGATCCGCGTCGGCCGGGAGGCGCGGGTGCCGGTGCAGCTTTCGCATGCCAAACTGTCCATGGCGTCCTTATGGGGTCAGTCGCGCAAGCTGCTCGACCGGCTGGACGCGGCCCGGGCGCAGGGCATCGACGCGACCCTCGACATCTATCCCTATGAATATTGGCAATCCACCATGACGGTGATGCTGCCCGATCGCAATTTCGACGATATCGAAGCGACGCGGTTCGCCCTGCGCAATTTCGTTGTTCCGGAACGCGTGATCTTCAACGTCTATGAAGCCGATCCCACGATCGCCGGCAAGACGCTCGCCGCGCTGGCGGCGGAACGCGGGCGCGATCCGGCCGAACTCTATCTCGAACTGATCCGCACGGCCCAGGCAGCGGACAAGCATGAAAGCATCATCGCCGCCAGCATGAGCGAGGCCGATATCGCGACGATGATGCGCTGGCCGCACGCGAATATCTGTTCGGACGGCGAGATGCGGGGCGGGCATCCGCGTGGCGCCGGGTCGTTCAGCCGCATCCTGCGCAAATATGTGCGCGAGGACGGAATATTGTCGCTTGCACAGGCCGTCCACAAGATGTCGGGCCTGGCGGCGGATCATATGGGCTTTGCGGATCGCGGCCGCGTTCTTCCGGGGCAGGCGGCGGATCTGGTTCTTTTCGATCCCGATATGGTGCGCGATCATGCCTCGATCGAAACGCCCCGCGCGCTTTCGACGGGCATCAGCCGTGTCTGGGTCAATGGCGAACTGGTCTGGCGCGGCGCGCGCGCGACGGGTGCCCTGCCCGGGAAAACCCTGCTCAACCGGTGTGCTGTTGGCTGAGCGATCCTGATCATGTCGGTTCAGGCGCAATCAGGTCTGATTTGGCGAGAAGATTTGCCGATCGGAGAATTCGGCGTAAGCTGGCACGTCACCATCCCCGGGGGAATCACCATGATCGTTCGCCGCTTCGCCACGGCCCTGCTTTCGTCCGCTCTCGCTCTTGCCGCCGCCGTGCCCGCCATGGCGCAGACCCAGGTCACCAGCGACATCCCACCGGGCTTCAAGCCGTCGGACGATCTGAAGGACTTCACGATCCGCGAGGTCCAGATTCCGATGCGCGACGGCGTGAAGCTGCATGCGAACATCGTGATTCCGAAAGGCGCGAAGAATGCGCCGATCATCTTCTCACGCACCCCCTATTCGGCGGACAAGGCGATCACCGGCCTGCCGTCCAACCGTTATTCGATGGCGCTGCCGACGGCCTATGCGGAGCTTGCGGCTGCCGGCTACATCATTGTCGTCCAGGATGTGCGCGGCCGTTACAAGTCCGAAGGCGACTATATCATCGCCAAGCCGCTGATCGGCCCGCTCAACGACACCAAGAACGACCACTCCACCGACACATATGACAGCATCGACTGGCTGGTGAAGAATGTGCCGGAAACCAACGGCAAGGTCGGCACGGTCGGCGTCAGCTATGGCGGCTTCACCACGCTGATGAGTCTGGTCAATCCGCATCCGGCGCTGAAGGCGGCGGTGCCGATCAATCCGCTGGTCGATGGATGGATCGGCGACGACTGGTTCCACAATGGCGCCTATCGCCAGAGCTTCCTCGACTGGGTCTACCGGATGAGCGCCGACAAATCGTCGCGTTACGGGCTCCAGTTCGATCGGCAGGACACCTATGAAAGCTGGCTGAAGGCCGGTTCGGTCAGCGACATGGCGAAGCTGATCGGCGTCGACAAGCTGCCGGTGTTCCAGAAGGCGGTCGCCCATCCCGCTTATGACGATTATTGGAAAGAGCAGGCGCTCGACAGGATCCTTGCGAAGGAGCCGCTCAAGGTGCCGACGCTCCATGTCCACAGTCTTTGGGACCAGGAGGATATCTACGGCGCGCCGGCCGTCTACGAGGCGATGGAGCCCAAGGACAAGGGCAATGACGAGAATTTCATGATCATCGGCCCGTGGCGCCATGGCCAGAACATGAACCTCGATGGATCGAAGCTGGGCGCGATCGATTTCGACGGCAATACGTCCGCCTGGTATCGCGAGAAGGTGCTGATCCCCTTTTTCGACCAGCATCTGAAGGACGGCGGCAAGAACGCGAAGCTCGCGCCGGTGACGGCTTTCGAGACCGGCGCCAACGAATGGCATCGCTATGATCGCTGGCCGCTGTCGTGCGCCAGCGGTTGTCCGTCCCAGTCTAGGTCGATCTATTTTTCGGCCGAAGGCGGGCTGGGCTGGAACGCGCCTGGCGGGGCCGGCGGGTTCGCCGAATATATCTCCGATCCCGCGCGGCCGGTCACTTATCGCCAGCGGCCGATCCTCTCGACCTACAATCCGCAGACGAGCTGGGGGCAATGGCTGGTCGACGATCAGCGCTTCGCGGAAGCGCGGCCGGACGTCGTCACCTTCGTGAGCGACGTGCTGACCGATGATGTCCGCCTGGCCGGCCAGCCGATCGCCAAATTCTTCGCTTCGACCAGCGGCACCGACAGCGACTGGGTGGTCAAGCTGATCGACGTCTATCCGGCGGAATATCCCGCCGCCCCCGAAATGGGCGGCTATGAACTGGCGATCTCGATGGACATCATGCGTGGCCGCTATCGTGACGATCCGTCGAAGCCCACGGCGATCCCCGCGAACAAGGTCGTCGAATATCAGCTCAAGCTGCCGCAGGTGAGCCACAAATTCCTCAAGGGCCACCGCATCATGGTGCAGATCCAGTCGAGTTGGTTCCCGCTCTATGATCGCAATCCCCAGACTTTCGTGCCCAACATCTTCACCGCGAAGAAGTCGGATTATGTGAAGGCGACGCAGCGCATCTACAGCTCGGCCAAATATCCGAGCCGCATCGAATTGCCCGTGATCCCGTGAGGGTCGCACGCCCCGCATCGGCGCCTTGCGCCGGTGCGGGGCGAAACGCGCGGCGCAACCTATCGCCGCGACAGTCTGTCAAACAAGAATGAACGGGCCGCAAGGCCGGATCGAGGGTGTCATGTTGAAGCCATTGCGGCTGTTCGGAACGGCATTGGCGCTGGCGGTATCGCTGCCTGCGCTGGCGCAGGCACAATCCTCACCGCCGGGTCCCGATGCCGCGAAGATCGAGATGCGATGGGGCGTGAAGATCCCGCTGCGTGACGGCGTCGAACTCAACGCGACGATCTACCTGCCCAAGGGGCAAGCGGCACCCGCGCCCTGCATCGTCACGCTCACTCCCTATATCGGGCAGAGCTATCATGATCGCGGCGTCTATTTCGCGGCGCATGGCCTGCCGTTCCTGACCGTCGACGTGCGCGGGCGCGGCAATTCCGGCGGCGAGTTCCGTCCGCTCATCCAGGAGGCGAAGGACGGCCATGACGTCGTCGAATGGATGGCCAGGCAAAGCTGGTGCAACGGCAAGGTCTCTATGTGGGGCGGCTCCTATGCCGGCTACAACCAGTGGGCGACCGCCAAGGAAGCGCCGCCGCACCTGGCGACGATCGTGCCCGTCGCCTCGCCCTATCCGGGGTATGATTTCCCGACGCGCAACAACATGGCCGCGCCGTATCTGATGCAGTGGCTCACCTTCACCTCGGGCAAGACCTCGCAGGCCAACATCTTCGGCGATCCCTTCTTCTGGTCCTCGCTGTGGCGCGAGCGTTTCGAGAAGGGCGAGGCGTTCAGCACGTTGCCGAAAGTCTTCGGCGGGGATCAGAAGATCCTCCAGGAATGGATCTCCCATCCCGAGGTTGACGCCTGGTACGACAGCTATGCACCGACGCCCGAGCAGTTCCGTGCGCTCGACATGCCGATCCTGACGATCACGGGCAGCTATGACGGCGATCAGCCCGGCGCGCTCGCCTTCTACAAGACGCATATGCGGCTGGCGGCGCCCGCGCAGCGCGCGAAACATTACCTGATCATCGGCCCCTGGGATCATGCCGGCACGCGCACACCGCAGCCCGAGGTGGGCGGTGTCAAATTCGGCCCCGAAAGCCTGCTCGACCTGCCGAAGCTCCATCTCGACTGGTATGCATGGACGATGGCGGGCGGTGCCAGGCCCGCCTTCCTCAAAAAGCCGGTCGCCTATTATGTGATGGGTGCGGAGAAGTGGCGTTACGCGGACTCGCTCGAGGCGGTCACCGCCGAGCAGCGCGCCTATTATCTCGATTCAACCGCCAACGCGACGCGGGTCATGGCGTCTGGCGGGTTGTCGCCCGCTGGAGCGGGCAAGGGGGCGCCCGACAGCTATGTCTATGATCCGCGCGACGTTTCGGGCGCCGCGCTGGAGGCGGGCATCGATCCCTCGTCGCTCACCGACCAGCAACTCGTGCTGGCGGGCGACGGCAAGCAACTCGTCTATCACACGCCGGTGTTCGACAAGCCCACCGAGCTTTCGGGTTTCTTCCGGCTCGCGGCCTGGATCGCGATCGACCAGCCCGACACGGATTTCCAGGCTTCGGTCTATGAGATCGACGGCAAGGGTGGGAGCATCCTCCTCACCAACGACGTGATCCGCGCGCGCTATCGCGAGGGGCTTCGCGCGTCGAAGCTGATCGCGACAAGGGATGCGCTGCGCTACGATTTCAACAGCTTCACCTTCGTCTCGCGACAGATCGCGAAGGGCAGCCGGCTGCGCCTTGTCATCGGTCCGATGAATTCGATCTACACGCAGAAGAACTATAATTCGGGTGGTGTGGTTTCCGACGAGACGATGAGGGATGCGCGGCCCGTGACGGTGAAGCTGCTGCACGACAAGGCGCATCCGAGCGCGCTCTATCTGCCGATCGCGCAACCCGAATAAGGGCGGCGCGGAAACGGACTGTCAGAACGCCTCAACGACGCCGATCATGTCGATCCGCTCGAACCCGAGCGCGCATGTCCGCTCAAGCAGGGATTCGCAGACCTGCATGAGCGGTGCCGCGATGTCCGCTTCGCGCGCGGCCGCCGTGATGAGCCGGCTGTTCATGAGCACATCCGCGATCGATGCCTGAGGCGAGAAGTCGCCCGCCACAAGTTTGTCCAGCTTTACGCGCGAGACTGCGCTCGCCATCGGGCCCGCGTCCAGGATCGTCCGGAACAGGTTCGGATCGACCCCCTGTTTCCGCGCGAAGCTGGCGGCCTCCGCAAGCCCGGTCACCATCGTGATCAGGAAGACGTTGACGGCGAGCTTGGTGACCAGTGCGTTGGGAACGGGGCCGCATTGGAAGGTCGCGGCGCACATCGGCTTCACCAGCGCTTCCACCTGCTCCGCCGTGTCGGCATCGCCCGCGATCATCGCGACCAGCGCGGCTTCTTCCGCGGGACGGCGCGATCCTGACACCGGGCATTCGACATAGCGTCCGCCCGCGGCCTGGATGTCAACTTCCAGTCCTTGCGAATATTCGGGCGCCGTCGTGCCCATATGGACGATGATGCGGCCCGCGACATTGCCGACAAAGGCTTCGCTGCCGCGTTCCAGAACGGCGTCGATCACCTCCGCGTTGGCGAGCATGAGGATCGCGATGGGCTCCGCCCGCAGCGCGTCGCGCGCGCTTGCGGCGACGCATGCGCCTAGCGCCTCCAACCGCTCGCTCGCAGCCGGAGAGCGGTTCCATACCGTCAATCCGACACCGGCGCGCGCGAGGTTGGTCGCCATCGGCTCGCCCATGCGACCCAGGCCCAGAAATGCCGTTCTCATTTCGATGCTCCTTCATATCGCGCGGGGCGCGCCACTTTCTGCATGCGGCCCTCGCGCCGCATCAGCCGCCGCAGCGTCGATGGTTCGGCATAGCCGACGCGCCGGGCGATCTCGTCGAACGACAGCCGGGTCGACGCCGCCAGATCGGTCGCGCGCTCGATCCGCAGGCGCTGGAGAAAGCGAACCGGAGACAAGCCGGTGACGCGCTCGACGCGCCGGGCGAAGGTGCGGGAGGTGAGGCCGGCGGCGGCGGCGAGCTGTTCGACATCGACGCCCTCCTCCAGCCGGTCGCGCGCCCAGCCTTCGGCGCGGGCGACGCGCTCGTCGGTGGCGGCAAGCAGTGAGACCGTCGAATAGGGAAGCTGCGATCGGCGGCCGTCGAGCAGAAGATATCGCGCGCAGAGATCGGCGAGCGCGGACCCGGCGAAGCGCGCCACGATCGAGAGCATCAGATCGAGCTGCGCCATCGCCGCCCCGGCGGTGGTGAACGGGCCGTCGCTGACCAGCACCGCGTCCGGATCGACCCGGATGGCTGGAAACATGCCGCGAAAGAGGGGAGCGAGCCACCAGGTCGTGGTTGCCCGGCGGCCATCGAGCAAACCCGTCGATGCGACCAGGAAGGTCGCCGAACATGCGGCGGCGATGTCCGCACCCGCCTCCGCATGCTGGATCAGACGTCGCCGTGCCTGAAGCGCGCCCTTCGTGTGCAGCCCCTCGTCGATGGCGGTTTGGCTGGTCAGGCCGAGTCCCGGAACGACGACGATGTCGGGATGTCCGTCCGTTGCCGGTTGCGCGGCCGGTGCGAGCCGGCGCCAGTCCGCCGCGCCGGAACCGGCCAGCGTCATGCGGAATGCCGGCGGCCGCCCCTGAACCGCCAGCAGCCGGTTCGCCGTTTCGAGCACATCGAAGCTGATCGAAACGCATGATGCCATCGCCCCCCTGAGCACCAGAAGCTCGACGATGATCATGGCGAAATATCCCTGAATAATGTCGAATCGGACACTATCGGAAAAGCCGACCGCAACGCAAGCTGTGTCGCGGAAAGGAACGGTTCGACGATGGAGCGATCATTGGACAGCGACGATGCGCTGGCGGATTTCACGCGGCGCATGACCACGATCGAGGGCGTGATGCGGCCGGTGTTCGTCGCCGGAAACGGACCCGCCGTGATCGTGATGGCGGAGATGCCGGGGATCAGCCCCCATGTCGCGCGGTTCGCGCGCTGGGTGCGCGACGCCGGATTTTGCGTCTATTTGCCGTCGCTGTTCGGGCGCGATGGCGCTGTCGCCGATGCGGAGGAGGGGGCGGCGGTGTTCCGCCGCGCTTGTATCAGCGCCGAGTTCCGCGCGTTGAGCGGTGGCGCGTCGAGCCCGGTGACGCGCTGGCTGATGGGGCTGGCTGAACTTGCCCATGCCGAATGCGCAGGCCCCGGTGTCGGCGCGATCGGCATGTGCTTCACGGGCAATTTCGCGCTGACGATGATGCTGGATTCATCGGTGCGTGCGCCGATCCTCTGCCAGCCCTCGCTGCCGCTCGACAATCCCGCCGGCCTGGAGATCTCGCCAGACGAGATCGCGGCGATACGTGTGCGGCTCGAACGCGAGGACCTGAGCGTATTGGCGTATCGCTTTGCCGGGGACGCGTTTTGCCGCGCCGAGCGCTTTGCCGCTTATGCCGAGGCATTGGGTGATCGCTTCGTGGCCCATGTGCTGCCCGACGAAGCGGCAAACCGGGACGTTCCGTCCTTCTTCGCCCGACATGTCCCGACGCCGCACAGCGTGGTGACCGTGCACTTGATCGACGAGGCCGATCAGCCGACGGTCGCGGCGAGGGACGAGATCATCCGTTTCCTGCACATGCGGTTGAAGGCTGAGTGATCCGCGCGGCCAATGATAATGGGGTTCGGCATGGCCAGTTACGACTATCTCACCGTCGATGTGTTCACGACCAGCCGGTTCGGCGGCAATCCGTTGGCGGTCTTTCCCGATGCGTCGGGGCTCGACACCACGACCATGCAGGCGCTGGCGGCCGAACTGAACTATAGCGAGACGACATTCGTCCTGCCGCCCCGGGACCCTGCCAACACTGCCCAGGTCCGCATCTTCAACCGGACCGCGGAGATGCCCTTTGCCGGACACCCCAATGTCGGCACCGCCTTTGCTCTGGCCAGCCTTGGGCGAACGCAAGGAAGCACGCTGCGTTTCGAGGAAGTCGCGGGGCTCGTCGAGGTTCGGCTGAAGGAGGAGGACGGCAGTGTCGTCGGCGCGGAGATCGATGCGCCACAGCCGCTCCGCCATCTCGGCGAATTGCCCGCCCAGGGTATCGCCGATTGCCTGTCGCTCGAGGTCGGACAGCTTGTCCTGACCGAGCATCCGCCGACGCGCGCGAGCGTCGGTGTGGATTTCGTGCTGGTTGCGGTCGAAAGCGATGCGCTTGCGGTCGCCGTTCCAGATCTGAGCGCCTATCGCCGCCTTGCCGCCGCGCGCCCGGATCTGGGCGGGCGCCTGTCGATCTTCCTCTATGCGCAGGACGGACCGGGCATTCGCGCGCGGATGTTCGCGCCGCTCGCCGGAACCTGGGAAGATCCAGCCACCGGCAGCGCGAACGCGACGCTGGCGGCGCTTCGCCTGTCGCTCTCGGGCGCTGAAAATCTGGCCTATGAAGCGGTGCAGGGCGTGGAGATGGGGCGTGAAAGCCGTTTGTCGCTTCGCGCCTGGCGGGCCGGGGACGGCGCGCGCGCCAGTGTCGGGGGCCATTGTATCGGCATGTTCAGTGGCACTATTGCGCTCTGATCGTCCCGCGCGACTGTGCGTGCGGGCATATCGACCGGGAGCGATGCAAGGCGATGACGAGCGAAACGACAACGCCGGCGCTTCTCAAGGATATCCTGGGATCACAGGCGCTGGAGACCATCGCTGGTGCTGGCGCGCGCGCATCGTCGCGCTTCGATCGCGACACATTTCTCTCCGCGGCGTCGAACGGGCTCGACGCGCTCTCGATCATGGAACGGGTCCGCCATATCGCCGATGCGCTGAAGCTCGCGCTGCCGTCCGATTATGCGGATGCGCTCGCGATCCTGCGCGCGATGGCGCCCGATCTGACCCATGGCTTTCAGGCGGTCGCGATCACCGAGTTTGTCGCGCGGCACGGTCTTCATGATTTCAACCGGTCGATGGCTGCACTCGCCGATCTCACCCGCTTCGGCACCGCCGAATTCGCGATCCGGCCGTTCCTGGCTGAGGACGTCGAACGCACGCTGGCGGTGATGATGCTCTGGGCGAGCGACGAGAACGAGCATGTCCGCCGGTTGGCGAGCGAGGGCTGCCGCCCGCGACTGCCCTGGGCTGCGCGCGTGCCCGCGATCAAGGCTGATCCGACACTGGCCGCGCCGATCCTGGAGATGCTGAAGGCCGATCCGAGCCTGTATGTCCGCAAATCGGTCGCCAACCATCTGAATGACATCGCCAAGGATCGACCCGACTGGCTGCTCGGCCGGCTCGGCGATTGGCCGCTCGACGATCCGCGTACCGGCTGGATTGTCCGCCATGCGCTGCGCACGCTGATCAAGCAGGGCGAGCCGCGTGCGCTGGCACTGATCGGTGTCGGGCACGGCGCGGATGTCGAGGTGCTGGGGTTCTCGGTCGTGCCGTCGACGGTTCGTCTCGGTGACACGATCGCGATCGCCGCCGATCTGCGGTCCACCGCCAATGAGGATCAGCGGCTGGTGGTCGATTACCGCATCCATTACGCCCGGGCCGGCGGCAAGAGCGCGGCGAAGGTGTTCAAGCTCAAGACCTTCGAGCTTGCTGCCAGCACCGGTGCCGCACTTGCGATCCGTCAGCAGATCAAGGACTTCAGCACACGCCGCCATCATCCCGGCACGCATGAGGTCGAACTGATCGTCAATGGCCAGACGGTCGCGCGGGCCGGTTTCAACCTGCTGGGCGATGCTGCGGGGTGAGGCGGGCATGGCGAAGAAGAAATATTATCTGACGGCCAACCTGCCGGACGGTTACGTCAAGACGATCGGCCCGACGGCGACCGAGTTCACCCATTATTGGCGGATCGTCGCCTATCTGGAGAATGGAAAGACCGAGGTCTTCTGGGGCCACACCAAGTCGCTGGCGGAGGCGAAGAAGAAGCGGCGCGCGGCGACCGAAGCCGTCGGCGATCGCGGCTGGAAACGCCATGATTTCGATATCATCGCACTGGTCAGAACGCCGGGATGACCTGCCGACAGCCTATCTGAGCTGACGCTTCTCCAGCTTCCGTGCCAGCGTTCGCCTGTGCATGCCCAGCCGTCGCGCGGCTTCGGATATGTTGAAGTCGGTTTCGACCAGGGTCTGGTGGATATGTTCCCATTCCACCGTCTTGATCGACGATTGCCGGCCGTCCACCGGCGCATCGGGATCGCCGTCGTCGCGCGCGAAGGCGGCTTCGATGTCGTCGGTGTTGGAGGGTTTGGCGAGGTAATGCGAGGCGCCGAGCTTGATCGCCTCCACCGCCGTCGCGATGCTGGCGAAGCCGGTCAGGACGACGATCTTCATGTCGGGATCGCCCGCGCGCAGCGTCTGGACGCAGGCGAGGCCCGATGCGCCGCCGAGCTTCAAATCGACCACCGCGAAACCGGGGCGCTGATCTGCCAGCAGCGCAAGCAGGCCGTCATGGTTCGCGGCGGAGAGCACCGTATAGCCGCGCCGTTCGAAGGAACGCCGCAATGTGCGGGCGAAGGGCTCGTCGTCCTCGACAATGACGAGCAGGCGTTCCTCACTCATGATTGGGCCTTTCGTTCATAGGCCAGTGCAGCGAGCGGCAGGAGGATCCTGACGCAGGCGCCGCCGCCTGGCCGGTTCTCGACCGATGCCGTGCCGCCCATCTTGCGCAGCACGTTGACGAGCAGGAACAGGCCGAGCCCGCCGCCGGTGCGGCCCTTGGTGGAGCGATAGGGTTGGCCGAAACGCTCGATCATCTCAGGCGGAAAACCGGGGCCGCGATCGGCGATCTCCAGGATCAGCGTATCCTGTTCGCGCCGTGCGGTCATCCCGATCCAGCTTGGCGAGGCTTCCGCCGCATTGTCGATGACGTTGCCGATCACCTGCCGCAGCGCGGGATCGGAAACGATGGTGACGTCCTCGCCGAAACGATCGTCATAATCGAGTATGTCGGGCAACCGGCTGGCGCGCCATTCGGTGACGATGTCGTCGAGGAACCCGCGCATCGACGTCACCTTCGGCGCGATACCGCGCGCTTCGCCGGCCGACATCAGGATGCCGCTGACGATCGCCTTGCAGCGCTGGATGGCGGCATCCATGTCCTCGATATCGTCCTGCAATTCCCGGTCGTCGGCCAGGCGCGGCAGCCGCCGCCAGTCTCCGATCAGTACCGACAGCGAGGAAAGGGGGGTGCCCAGTTCGTGCGCGGCGCCCGAGGCGAGCAGGCCCATGCGGACGATATGATCCTCTTCGGCGGCGCGTTGCCGGATCGCCGCCAGCGCCGCGTCGCGATCGCGCAGGTTGCGGCCGATCCGCGTCACGAACGCCACCAGCAGCACCGCGATCAACACGAAGCAGACCAGGCTGCCCTTCAGGTAGAGTGCGAGCGGATCGCCGTCATAGGGCGGATGCAGCGCGAGCGGCGTCGGATTAACCGAAACCGCCACCAGCGCGACCAGGCTGGCGAAGACGATCGCCCAGGCGGCGCGCGGCGTCAGCAGGATCGCGCCCAGCACGACATGGAGCAGAAAGAGCGAGGCGAAGGGATTGGCGAGGCCGCCGGAGAAATGCAGTTGCCAGCCGAGCGTCGCGACATCGAACAGCAATGCCGAGGTCAGTTCCGCATTGGTCACCGCCTTGCGCCGACGCAGCAGCGGCATGCTCGCCAGGTTAATCGCGACCAGCATCGTGATGGCGACGAACAGCGGCGCCAGCGGCAACCGGATGCCCATCAGCACATGCACCACCGCGATGGTGACGAGTTGCCCGCCGACGGCGAGCCAGCGGAGCTGAACCAGCAGCCGCATGTTGCGGCGGCCGGCATCGGCCTCTGGCGGGGCGAGGTCGAGAGGAGCGCTGATCCTGGTCTCTGTCACGCGGGCAATGGCCTGTGCGGGGCGGGTGAACGCAGCACATAGCATGCGGCGGCGATCGAGAGGAGCGCGAGCGCGAACCAGGTCAGCGCATATTGCATGTGATTGTCGGCAAAACGCAGCACCGTCAGCCCGCCGACGGGAAAACCGCCCGGATTGGCCGTGCTGTCCGCATCGATGAAATAGGGCGCTGTCGGCCCGAGCCCCTGCGCGGCCGCGATGGCGGAGACGTCGCGTGAATACCAGCGGTGATTGTCAGGATCGTTCGCGCGCAGGAAACCGCCGCCGGGCTCGGAGACGCGCAGCAGGCCCGAGACGGTGATCGCTCTGGACGGATTGCCGTCCGCGCGCGTGGTTCGATCCTTGCGATGGGGGGGCACGAAGCCACGATTGACGAGCAGCGTGAAATCCGGTGTCTCCAGCGGGGTCAGCACCCAATAGCCGCTCCCCAGATCGGTCACCGCCTGCACCAGTGTTTCGCGATCGTGGCGGAAACGGCCGGTCACCCGGATATGGCGATAGGCGTCGCCATCCGCCGATATGCCGGGCCAGGCGGAGGGGCCGGGGGCCGGAACGGGTGCGGCATGGATGCGGCCTTCGACTGCCGCGATCAATGAGTGCTTCCATGCGCGCCGCTCCACCTGCCAGATGCCCAGCGCGACGAAGGCGGCGGCGCACAGCAGCGCCGCGCCCGCGAATATGGCACGGGCGCGGTTGGAGCGCCTGCGTGCCTGGCTGGTCACGGTATCTGTCTTACGTCGTGCGGCATCGGCATCATGTTGGTGTTCAGATGGTGCATCACCCAGAGCGACCCCGCCAGCATGATCGCGACGACGATGATGGTGAAGACCAGTGCGGTCATCGACCAGCCGCCTTCCGCCCTGGGCGTCATGTGCAGGAAGTAGATCATGTGGACGACGATCTGCACGACCGCGAAAGCCATGATGATCGCGGCGGTGACGCCGGCGGCGAAGGGTTTCTCCATCACCAGCCAGAAGGGGATGGCGGTCAGGACGACCGACAGGACGAAGCCGATCGCATAGTCGCGCATCGATGCGTGCGGGATCTCCGCGGCGGGATGATCGTGGCTCATCGCAGCATTCCCATCAGATTGACCAGGGTGAAGACGCCGATCCAGACGACGTCGAGAAAGTGCCAGAACATGCTGAGGCATGCGACGCGGCGGCGATTGGCCGCGATCAGGCCGTGGCGGCCGAGCTGGACGATCAGCGTTACCAGCCAGACCAGGCCGAAGGTGACGTGCAGACCATGCGTGCCGACCAGGGTGAAGAAGGCCGAGAGGAAGGCGCTGCGCTGCGGCGTCGCGCCGACATGGATCAGGTGCTGGAACTCGTAGAGTTCGATCGAGAGGAAGGCCAGGCCGAACAGGCCGGTCACGCCCAGCCAGACCTGCGTCTGGCGGAGCCTGTTCCGCTGCATCGACAGCATCGCGAAGCCATAGGTGATCGACGAGAAGAGCAGCATCGCGGTGTTGAGCGCGATCAGTTCCAGGTCGAACAGGTCCTTGGGGCCGGGCCCCGCCGCGAAATTGCCGCCGAGCACGGCGTAGCAGGCGAAGAGGATCGCGAAGATGAGGCAATCGCTCATCAGATAGATCCAGAAGCCCAGCATGGTGCTGTGGCCTTCGGGATGCGGATGCTCGTCCAGTTCGTAGAAGCGGACCGGTGCGTCGTCCTGGGTCAGTGTGGCAGTGCTCATCGGATCAGGCTCCGGCTGCGGCAAGCTGGCGGGTGCGTGCGTCCTCCACCGATGCCACGGTCGCGGCGGGGATGTGGAAGTCGCGCTTGTAGTTGAAGCTGTGGACGATCGCGCCGCCGATCAGCGAGATCAGGCTCAGCCCGACCAGCCACCAGATATGCCAGATCAGCGCGAAGCCGAGCACGGTGCTGATGCCCGCCAGGATGATGCCCGCGCCGGTGTTGCTGGGCATGTGGATGTCGCGGAATCCGGCGAGCGGCCGTTCGGCGCCCCGGCGCTTCATGTCGTGCCACGCGTCGAGATCGTGGATCACCGGCGTGAAGGCGAAATTATAGTCGGGTGGCGGCGAACTGGTCGCCCATTCGAGCGTGCGGCCGTTCCACGGATCGCCGCTGGTGTCGCGAAGCTGCTCGCGCCTCCAGATGCTCACCGCGAACTGGATCAGCATGGCGAGGATGCCGACCGCGATGACCGCGGCACCGATCCCGGCGATGACGAACCAGATCTGCAGCGACGGATCGTCGAACACGCGCATCCGCCGCGTGACGCCCATCAGGCCCAGGATATAGAGCGGCATGAAGGCGAGCCAGAAGCCGACGACCCAGCACCAGAAGCTGATCTTGCCCCAGAAGACGTCGAGCTTGAAGCCGAAGGCCTTGGGCCACCAGTAATTGATCGCGGCGAACAGGCCGAACAGCACGCCGCCGATGATCACATTGTGGAAATGCGCAATCAGGAATAGCGAATTGTGCAGCACGAAGTCGGCGGGTGGCACCGCGAGCAGCACGCCCGTCATCCCGCCCACCACGAAAGTGAGCATGAAGGCGATCGTCCACATCATCGGCAGGTCGAAGCGGATGCGCCCGCGATACATGGTGAAAAGCCAGTTGAAGAGCTTGGCCCCGGTCGGGATCGAGATCACCATGGTGGTGATGCCGAAGAAGCTGTTGACGCTGGCGCCCGATCCCATGGTGAAGAAGTGGTGCAGCCAGACGAGATAGCTCAGGATGGTGATGCACACCGTCGCATAGACCATCGAGGTGTAGCCGAAGAGCCGCTTGCCGGAGAAGGTGGAGGTGACTTCGGAGAACACGCCGAACAGCGGCAGGATCAGGATGTAGACCTCCGGATGGCCCCAGATCCAGATCAGGTTCACGTACATCATCGGCGATCCGCCGAAGTCATTGGTGAAGAAGTTGGTGCCGGCATAGCGATCGAGCCCGAGCAGCGCGAGCACGGCGGTCAAGACCGGGAAGGAGGCGACGATCAGGATATTGGCGCAGAGGCTTGTCCAGGTGAAGACGGGCATCTTCATCAGCCCCATGCCCGGCGCGCGCAGCTTCAGGATCGTCACGATCAGGTTGATGCCCGATAATGTCGTACCCACGCCGGCTATCTGGAGCGCCCAGATATAATAGTCGACGCCGACATTGGGGCTGTAGGCGATGCCGGACAGCGGCGGATAGGCGAGCCATCCGGTCTGCGCGAACTCGCCGACGAACAGCGAGACCATGGTGAGCACCGCGCCCGCCGTCGTCATCCAGAAGCTGAAATTGTTGAGGAACGGGAAGGATACGTCGCGCGCGCCGATCTGCAGCGGGACGATATAGTTCATCAGTCCGGTGATGAAGGGCATCGCCACGAAGAAGATCATGATCACGCCGTGGGCGGTGAAGATCTGGTCGTAATGATGCGCGTTCAGATAGCCTTCGGATCCGCCGAAGGCCATCGCTTGCTGCAGCCGCATCATGATCGCATCGGCGAATCCGCGCAGGAACATGATCAGGCCCAGGATCATGTACATGATCCCGATCTTCTTGTGGTCGACGGTGGTGAACCATTCCCGCCACAGCCAGCCCCACAGGCGATATTTCGTGATCAGCGCGAGCAGCGCGAGGCCGCCGAGCACCACCGCGCCGAAGGTGGCGATCAGGATCGGTTCGTGCAGCGGAATCGCGTCGAGCGACAGGCGGCCCCAGATGGGGTCGGTTGCGGGCGGGGGAGGCGGGGTCATGGCGATCTCGATACGATCAGATCAGGGGACGGCCGGGGATCGGCGTCTCGTTGCGGGCGGTGCGTTCGGGCGCGAGCGACCTGCTCGGCCGCGAGAGGCCGGCTCCGGTCAGCGGCGCCAGATCGACGGGGCGGTCGAGAGAGGCCTTGCTCGGCGCCATCGGCACCGCGCAGGCCGCGGCGACATAGCGGGGCTTGAGCGTCGCTGCCGTGCTGCCGCGCGCCGCGAACTTGTCGTAAGCGAGGTCTCGGACATTATACACGCCGGCCATGCCCAGGCCGCCCTTGGCGTCGATCGACATCATGTCGTGCATGCACATCTTGCCGGGTTCGACGCAGAGATTGACGACCGCGTCGAACAGCGCGGGATCGACCGAGTCGAAGCGCTGGACCGGTTCCTTCTCGCTCGGGCGTTCGAGCTTCAGATAGGCGGTCCGATCGAGCGACTGGCCGGTGCCCCTGGCGCCGTCCGCCCAGCGCGCGAACCCGTCGGCGGACAGGCTCTTCACCGCGAAGCGCATGTTGGAGAAGCCGGCGCCCGAATAATTGGCGGAAAAGCCGGTGAAATCGCCTTCATGGTTGAACACGCCGTGCAGGCGCGTCTCCATGCCGGGCATCGCGTAGATCTGCCCCGCCAGAGCCGGAATGTAGAAGCTGTTCATCACCGACGAGGCGGAGATGCGGAACATGATCGGGCGATCGACGGGCACGGCCAGCTCGTTGACGGTGGCGATGCCCTGTTCGGGGTAGATGAACAGCCATTTCCAGTCGAGCGCGACGACGTTGACCTCGAGCGGCTTCACTTCGGCGGCGACCGGAACGCCGGCGGCGGTGCGGGCAAGCGGGCGATAGGGGTCGAGCAGGTGCGTCGCGACCCAGGTGAGCGCGCCCAGACAGATGATGATCAGCAGCGGCGCCGCCCAGATCACCAGCTCGAGTTGCGTCGAATGGTCCCAGTCCGGCTTGTAGGTCGCGTCGCTGTTCGCGGCGCGATAGTGCCAGGCGAAGAACACCGTCAGCGCCATCACGGGTACGATGATCAGCAGCATCAGCACCGTCGAGATGACGATCAGATTGCCCTGCTGCCGCGCGACGTCGCCGGCCGGATCGAGCACGACCATGTCGCAGCCGCCAAGCAGCGGCAGCATGGCCAGAAGCGGGAGCAGGCGCATGCCGGGCCTGAATCGGGCGAGGTGAGCGGACATGGCAGTGCGGTTAAGCGTGTCATGCTGCACCGCACATAGGACATTTTGTCCAATCCCCGGATTGCCCCGATTGGCGCAGGGGCGTTTCATGACGGGGCGCCATGCCTTGCGACGACTCATGCCGCGTGCGGCGAAGATGTGGACGATGATCCGATGACTGCCGAAACAGTTCCCGTGACCCAGGCCGAGCGCGACGCCCGCGCGCTGAACGCCGATGGCCACAAGATCGCGCCCGGCGAGATCGCGATCGGCGTGATCATCGGCCGGACGTCGGAATTCTTCGATTTCTTCGTCTATGCGATCGCGTCGGTGCTGGTGTTCCCGAAGCTGGTCTTTCCGCACATGGATCCGCTCCAGGGCACATTATGGTCCTTCGCGATCTTCGCGCTCGCTTTCATGGCGCGGCCTGTGGGCACCGCGATCTTCACCGCGATCGACCGCGCTTATGGCCGGGGCGCCAAGCTCACCATCGCGCTGTTCCTTCTTGGCGGATCGACCGCGGCGATCGCGTTCCTGCCGGGCTATGAAAGCATCGGTATCGGCTCCGCGCTGTTGCTGGCGCTGTTCCGCATGGGGCAGGGCGTCGCGCTCGGTGGGTCATGGGACGGGCTCGCCTCCTTGCTCGCGCTCAACGCGCCGGAGGGCAAGCGCGGTTGGTATGCGATGGTGCCCCAGCTTGGCGCACCGCTCGGCCTGATCGTCGCCAGCCTGCTGTTCATGTTCCTGATCTCATCGCTGCCGGCCGAGGATTTCCTGGCCTGGGGCTGGCGCTATCCTTTCTTCGTCGCGTTCGCGATCAACGTGGTCGCGCTGTTCGCGCGCCTGCGGATCGTGGTGACGCCCGAATACGCCCTGCTGTTCGAGAATCGCGAATTGCAGCCCGCACGGATCACGGAAACCGTGCGCTCAGAATGGCGCGTGATCGCAGCGGGCGCCTTCGCGCCGCTGGCCAGCTTCGCGATGTTCCATATGGTGACGGTGTTCCCGCTCTCCTGGGTGTTCCTCTTCACCGAGGAAACGCCGGTACGCTTCCTGGTGATAGAAGCGGTGGCGGCTGCGCTCGGCATCGTCGCGATCATCGCCTCCGGCTATCTGGCCGACCGGTTCGGGCGACGTGCCGTGCTCGGCGTGACCGCGGCGGCGATCGCGGCATTCAGCGGCTTCGCGCCGCAATTGCTCGACGCCGGCGAGTTCGGCGAGGCGGCGTTCATGTTCCTCGGCTTCGTGCTGCTCGGCCTGTCGTTCGGCCAGTCCTCGGGGGCGCTGTCGGCCAGTTTCGGCCAGCAGCACCGCTACACCGGCTCGGCGCTCACCTCCGATCTCGCCTGGCTGTTCGGCGCGGGCTTCGCACCGCTGGTGGCGCTCTGGCTGTCGAGCGCGTTCGGACTGCTCGCGGCCGGCGCCTATCTGCTGTCGGGTGCGATCGGGACCTTGGTCGCTCTGTCGTTCAACCGCGAGCTAGGCCGGAACATCGGCGGTTGAATTCCGGACCTTTCCACTGTCGCTCCAGCGAAAGCTGGAGCCCATGCGATGCGTCCGACGACACCGTGGCACGAAGATCCGATGGGCTCCAGCTTTCGCTGGAGCGACAGGGGTTAAACCCGCTCGATGATCGTCACATTCGCCATGCCGCCAGCTTCACACATCGTCTGCAAGCCATAGCGCCCGCCATGGGTGTGGAGCGCCGCGACCAAGGTCGCCATCAGCTTCGCGCCGCTGCCGCCCAGCGGATGGCCGAGCGCGATCGCGCCGCCATGGACGTTCATCCGGGCCGGATCGGCGCCGAGGGCCTGTGCCCAGGCAAGCGGAACCGGCGCGAAAGCCTCGTTGACTTCATACAGGTCGATGTCGCCGATCGACAGGCCAGCGCGGCCGAGCGCGCGCTCGGTCGCGGGGATCGGTGCCTCCAGCATGATCACCGGATCATGGCCGAGTACCGACATGTGATGGATCCGCGCCAGCGGCGCCGCGCCCAGCGCCTTCAGTCCGGCTTCGCTGGCGATTACCAGCGCGGCCGCGCCGTCGCAGATCTGGCTGGCATTGGCGGCGCTGATACGGCCGCCTTCCTGCAGGAGCTTGACCGAGGCGATCCCTTCCAGCGTGGCGTCCGCGCGGATGCCTTCGTCGCGATCGTGGCGGACGGTTTGACCATCGGCCGGGGTAACGTCGAGCGGCACGATCTCGCGTCCGAAATGCCCCGCCTCGGTCGCGGCCGCCGCGCGACGATGGCTTTCGAGCGCATAGGTATCGAGCGCATTGCGGTCGAAGCCGTATTTCTCCGCCATCATCTCCGCGCCCTTGAACTGGCTGAACGGCGTCTCGCCATAGCGCGCATCGATGCCGGGGCTGCGATAGGTGCCGAAGCCGTGTTGCGCCGGCAGCGTCCAGGGCAGGCCCATCGGCACCCGCGTCATGCTTTCGACGCCGGCGGCGACGACCACGTCCATCAGCCCGGCCTGCACCGTCGCGGCAGCGAAATGGACCGCCTGTTGCGAGGATCCGCATTGCCGGTCGACCGTCGTGCCGGGGATCGATTCCGGAAGCCCTGCGGCGAGCACCGCACTGCGCCCGATATTCGCGCCCTGCTGTCCGCCGGGGCAGGCGCAACCCATGATCACGTCCTCGATCAGCGCCGGATCGGCGCCCGCGCGCTCGATCGCCGCCTTGACGATCGCGCCTGCAAGATCGGCGGGATGCATGCCGGCCAGCCGCCCGTTGCGCTTGCCCCCTGCGCTGCGTGCGATCGATGCGATATAGGCTTCACCCACAATGCGGCTCCTCGTCCAACGGCACCAATTTTGCCCTATAGGTCAAAATCTCATTGCCAAGCGACCGCGTCAAGCGCATTATCCAAATGAATTAGACGCGTCGTTCGGAAAAGTGGGGACCGGTTTTCCGATCAAACGACGCGAAACCATATACGTCGGAGGATGTCATGATTTCGGATATGCTGTTCGGGACGAACCTGTATCGCTTCCCCGGGTTCGGGCCCGAACTCGAACCGTTGATCCGTTTCGTGACGCGTTCGGAGGAGATCGGTTTCGATCGCATCCGGCTGCTCGACCATGTCGTCGGCATCGTTGCCGAGCGCCATGGCGGCATCGCGCAGACCCCCTATACCGACAAGAGCACGATCCGCGAGGTCTTCACGCTGATGGCCTATCTGTCGGCGATCACGACGCGCATCCATTTCGTGACCGGTGTTCTCGGCCTGCCGCAGCGCCAGACGGTGCTGGTGGCCAAACAGGCGGCGGAGGTCGATATTCTTTCGGGCGGCCGGCTCACCCTGGGCGTCGCGGTCGGCTATAATCCGCTCGAATTCGATGCGATGGGCATGGACTTCAAGACGCGCGGCAAGCGTTTCGAGGAACAGGTGGACGTGCTGCGTCGCCTCTGGAGCGAAAACGAAGTCAGCTATGACGGCGAATGGCACAAGTTCGCTGACGTCAGTCTGGCGCCCCGGCCGATCCAGCGGCCGATCCCCTTGTTCTTCGGCATGGGCCGCACGATCGCGCCGATCCCGCCCGATGTGGTGTTGCGTCGCGTCGGTCGGCTCGCGGATGGCTGGCTACCGATCTTCAAGCCCGATGCAGAGGGGCAGGCGGCGGTCGATACGGTCAACGCCGCCGCGATCGAGGCCGGGCGCAATCCGGACGATATCGTGATGGAGATGACGCTCAACGTCACCGGGCTCGACAAGCAGCAGATCCTTGATGAGATCCGCATCCGCCGCGACTTCGGTGTCCGTTCGCTCAATTTCAGCCTGCCGGGTGCGAGTGCGGCGGAGCATCTCGAGGCGTTGGAGCGACTGGGCGAGATGCTCTACGCTGCGGGGGATTGAGGCTTGCCGGGCTGACAAAAAGCCCGTTCGTGTCGAGACCTTCGACTGCCCGCCGGGGCGGGCGCTCAGGATGAACTTCGGCCTATAGGCCGAAGTCGAGACGCGTTGCGCCGCGACCAACGTCCCTCGACTTCGCTCGGGACAAACGGTGAGGGTGTTGGTTTGCATTCTCGCACCCGTCATCCCCGCGTAGGCGGGGATCCATAAACACAGTCGTTGCTTTGTTTTTCACGATCGAGGGTATGGATTCCCGCCTGCGCGGGAATGACAAAGGGTGAGTGGGCCTGATCCCGAAGGGACCAGGCCCGAGCCTGATCAATCCCGCGGAATCCCCGTGATCCGGATGCCGGCACCCGGCACCTTGTAGCGCTGGTTCAGGGCGATCAGCACTGAGGTCAGCCCCTCGCTCACCACCGAATTGGCGAGCACGCCGCCATTCCAAGCGCCGAGCCCGATCGCCTGGGCGAGGCCGACAACCAGATCCGTCGCCTCGCGATCGTCGCCGCAGACGATCACGTCGCAATCGATCTCCGCATCGAGTTTCTTCAGGTGGTGCGCGGAGATGTTCTGGAAGGCGGAGATCACCTTCACGTCCTCGCCGAGCATGGTCTGGATCGCCTCGACCGCCGAGCCGCCATTGGGCAATTGCACGCGGTTGACCTTGGGCGGCACCAGCGGCACGGTCACGTCGATCAGGATCTTGCCGGCCAGATGCGTGCGCACTTCCTCGACGGTGGCACGCTGCCCGGCATAGGGCACGGCGAGCACGACGATCTGCGCCACCGCCGCCGCGTCTCCATTGCCCGAGCCGCGCACGGCATCGCGGCCCAACGTCTCGTTCATTTCGGTGGCGGCCTCGATCGCCTTGTCGGCGGAGCGGCTGCCGATCACCACCGGATAGCCGGCGTGAGCCCAGCGCAGCGCCAGGCCGCTGCCTTCCTTGCCGGTTCCGCCAAGCACGGCGATTATGGGGCGTTCATCCTGCATCGATCAGTTCCTCTCTGTGTCTGCGCTTGGCCGGTGGCGTTTGTACGACCGGTGCGAGTTCGGGGGCACCCAGTCCGCGCTTGTGCTGTGCGTCGTCGATCGGGCCGTAGAGCGTCGTGCGCTGGCGTGGCGTGCGACCCGCCGAACGGATCAGCGCCTCCATCGCTTCGGGCGGCATTTCCTGGCCATGTTGCGTGCCGGCCGCGCGCGAGATGCTTTCGTTCATCAGCGTGCCGCCAAGGTCGTTGACGCCGCCGTCGAGCACCATGCGCACGCCCGCCGGACCCAGCTTGACCCAGCTTGCCTGGATGTTGGCGATCTGGCCGTGCAGCACCAGCCGGGCGACGGCGTGCATCAGCCGCACTTCGCGGAAGGTCGGGCCGGTCCGTGTTCCTCCCTTCAGCGCCAATGGCGCTTCCATATGGACGAAGGGCAGGGGGACGAATTCGGTGAAACCGCCGGTGCGCGCCTGGAGGTCGCGGATCGCGAGCAGGTGCCGTGCCCAGTGACGCGGCGTATCGACATGGCCGAACATGATTGTGGCGGTGGTGCGGAAACCGACGCGATGCGCCGCCTCGATCACATGCAGCCAGCCGGCGGTATCGAGCTTGTCCGGGCAGAGGATCGCGCGGACCTCGTCGTCGAGGATCTCGGCCGCCGTGCCGGGCAGCGTGTTGAGCCCCGCTGCCTTGAGGCGACGGAGGAAATCCTCCGCCGACAGGCCGAGCGTCGCGGCGCCCTGTGCCACTTCGAGCGGGGAGAAGGCATGGATATGCAACTCAGGCGTTGCTGATTTGAGCACCCGGCAGAGCGCGAGATAGGTTTCTCCAGTATAATGCGGGTGAATGCCGCCTTGCAGGCAAAGCTCGGTCGCGCCGCGTGCCTGGGCTTCCACCGCACGGCGGATGACTTCGCCATGATCGAGGTCATAGGGGCGGCCGCGCAGTGCCTCGTGCGTGCTGCCCTTGGAGAAGGCGCAGAAGCCGCAGCGGTAATTGCAGATATTGGTATAATTGATGTTGCGGTTGACAACATAGGTGACGGTGTCGCCACAGGTCTCGCGCCGCAACTGGTCGGCGGCGGCGCAGACATGCTCGACATCGGTGTCGCGCGCCTCGAACAGCGCGACGATCTCGCTCTCGTCCAGTCGCTTGCCGGCCATCGCACGATCGATCGCATCGGCAATGGCGGGGGCAACGGTAAGGTCGGACGATGCCGGCGCGATGCGTGGGGTGATCGTGGTGCCGGGCGCCCAGTCGTCGTCCCGCGCAAAGCCCGTGGCATCGCTCGCGCGACGAACCAGCGGGGCGAGCGCTGGGTCCTGCCAGCGCGCATTGTCCAGCGCATAGGCCGGATACACCGGCAGTCGCCGAACGAGCATGCGGCCATGTTGCGCGGTGCGCTGCCGCAGCCGTTCGACTTCGGGCCAGGGTGCCTCGGGATTCACATGATCGGGCGTGACCGGCGAAATGCCGCCCCAGTCGTTGATTCCCGCCGCCATCAGCGCCGGGAAATCGGCGGCGCTCAGATTGGGCGGCGCCTGAAGGTTCATCGCCGGGCCGAAGATCAGCCGCGCGGCGGCGATCGTCCAGAGCAATTCGTCCAGATCGGGCTCGGGCGCGTGCGCCATCGGCGTCCGATCCTTCGCACGGAAATTCTGGACGATGATTTCCTGGATATGGCCATGGTCCCGGTGCAGCCCGGCGAGCGCGAACAAGGCGTCGAGCCGTTCGTCGCGCGTCTCACCGATGCCGATCAGGATGCCGCTGGTGAAGGGAATGGCAAGCTCGCCCGCGAGCCGGATCGTCTCCAGCCGCGCAGCGGGCAGCTTGTCCGGCGATCGGTAGTGCGGTCCGCCGGGTGCGCAGAGCCGTTCGGCGGTCGATTCGAGCATCAGCCCCTGGCTCACCGATACGCGACGCAGCATCGCCATCTCGTCGCGGTCCATAGTGCCGGCATTGATGTGCGGCAGCAGTCCGGTTTCCGCGATCACCGCCGCACACATTTCGGCGAGGTAGGACAGCGTGGTTTCGTGCCCCAGCCGATCGAGTTCCTCGCGCGCCAGCCGGTGGCGCAGTTCGGGCTTTTCACCCAATGTGAAGAGCGCCTCGGTGCATCCCGCACGCTGGCCGGCGCGCGCGATTTCGAGGACTTCGGCGCGCGTCAGATAGGCCCTGGCGCCGCGTTCGGGCGGGCGGGAGAAGGTGCAATAATGGCAAAGGTCGCGGCAGAGCTGGGTCAGCGGGATGAAGACCTTGGGCGACCAGCTCTGCAGCCGGCCATGGCCGGCATCGCGCAGATCGCGCGCTTCACCCATCAGCGCGGCGAGATCGGCAGCGAGCAGGCGTTCGCGCAAGCTCAGGTCGGCGGCTGCGGTCGGCTCCTTCCGCATGCTATGACCCCGCTGCATCCGACGGCGGACCGTCGGGGGTTTCGATCAAGGCTGTCAGCGTGCGCGCGAAATGCCGCAATGTCGTGTCCGATTGCCAGATCGGATGCGCGCGGCTCGTGTCGGTCAGCGCCGCCTCGCGTAGCGACAGGATGCTGCTCAGATAGGCGCCCATGAACACGAAGCGCTGATTCTTCATCGCCGGCGGTATATCGGGCATCAGCCGGCGAAGATGATCGAGGCAGCGCAGATAGCCTGAATTCCATCGCCCTTCGAGCGCGCTCAGGAACAGATCACGGTGGGTCATGCCCAGCATGGTGACGAAGCGGATATAGCTGTCCTCGCCCGCCGCCGACTCGTCCATCGCCGTCGCGGTGTAGAGCAGCACGTCGACGACCTCGGAGATGCTCGATGGTCCGCCCTTCGCTTCGAGTGCGTCGAGCGTGGCGTTGCGCCGCTCGTCGATCAGGATCGCGCCGTCGCGGATGATCTCGCGGACCAAGGTTTCCTTCGATCCGAAATGATAGCTGACCGCGCCATGATTGCGCTGCCCCGCCGCCATGGCGATGTCGCGCACCGTTACGCCATCGACGCCGCGTTCGGCGAACAGCCGGCGCGCCACGCGCTTCATATGTTCGGCCGCCGCCCCAGGCTGTTTTGGTGACAATCTAACCATGAGTGCAGAATTTCATTGCCAAGCCTCCGCGTCAAGCGCATTATCCAAATGAATTAGATCAGGCGAGAGGATGAGGAAAGGGTGGACCAGATCGACGTTTCCGCGCTGACCGACTGGATGGACGCCGAACGACTCGGTGTCGGCGCCATCGAAAATGTCGAGGCGCTGGCCGGCGGCACCCAGAACATCCTGATCCGTTTCGAGCGCGCTGGCCGGCCCTATGTGTTGCGCCGTCCGCCGCAGCATCTGCGCAGCAATTCCAACGAGACGATGCGGCGCGAGGCGCGCCTGCTCGCCGCGATCGCGGACACCGCGGTGCCGCATCCCCGGCTGATCGCATCCTGTGGCGACGAAAGCGTGCTGGGCGCGGCATTCTATCTGATGGAGCCGATCAAGGGCTTCAATCCGGTGGCGGGCTTGCCGGACCTCCATGCCGGATCGGCCGAAGTGCAGCATCGCATGGGCATCGCTTTGGTCGAGGGGGTCGCGGCATTGGGCGCGCTCGATCATGTCGCGCTCGGCCTCTCCGATTTCGGCAAGCCCGACAATTATCTCGAGCGCCAGGTCTCGCGCTGGAAGGCGCAGCTCGAAAGCTATGGCGAGTTCGCCGGCTGGTCTGGTGCTGCCGGCCTGCCCGGCGTCGATCGTGTAGGCGCCTGGCTCGACGCGCATCGGCCGGAGCGGTTCACGCCGGGGATCATGCATGGCGATTATCACCTCGCCAACGTGATGTATCGTGAGGACTCGGGCGAACTCGCCGCGATCGTCGACTGGGAACTGGCGACGATCGGCGATCCGCTGATCGACCTGGGCTGGCTGCTCGCGACCTGGCTCGATCCGGTCGAGACGGTGCCGATGGTCAGCGTCAAGCCGTGGATCGGCTTCCCGACGGCACAGGAACTGGTCGATGCCTATGCCGCGCGGTCGTCGCGCGATCTCTCGGCGATCGACTGGTACGCGGTGCTCGCCTGCTACAAGCTCGGCATCCTCCTCGAAGGAACCCATGCGCGCGCCGCCGTTGGCAAGGCGCCGAAGGAGATCGGCGACAAGCTCCACGATCGCGCCGTCCGCCTGTTCGAACGCGCATTGCGCCGCATCGCATGACATTGGGGGTAAGGGCAGAATGAACGAACTCGATTTCACCGGAAAGTCGGTCCTGGTCGTCGGCGGGTCGAGCGGCATCGGCAACGGCATCGCCCAGGCATTCCGTACGCGCGGCGCGCAAGTCCATGTCTGGGGCACACGGGCGAGTGCGGCCGACTATTCAGCCGACGAGGGATCGGACCTGACCGGCCTTGGCTATGATTGCGTTGACGTCTCCGATCCCGACGCGATCGCGTCGGCGCCCGCGCCGTTCGACGGGCTCGACATCCTCGTCCTTTCGCAAGGCGCGGTGCTTTATCGCCGCCAGGAATTCGAGCGCGCCGGCTGGGACAAGGTGATGGCGATCAATCTCGACAGCGTCATGCATTGTTCCGAACGCTTCAAACCGGCGCTGGCTGCGGCGCAGGGGAGCATCGTCGTGGTCAATTCGGTCGCCGGTTTCCGTGCGACGCTCGGCAATCCGGCCTATGCGGCGTCGAAGGCGGGGGCGGTCAACCTCACCCGCACGCTCGCGCAGGCCTGGGCGCCTGAGGGCATCCGCGTCAATGGGCTCGCACCGTCGCTGGTCGAGACCAAGCTCACCAAGGTGACGATGGATCATCCCGAACGCCGCGAAAAGGCGCTCGCCAAGATGCCGCTCGGCCGGTTCGGAACCTCGGAGGATATGGCGGGTGTCGCGCTGTTCCTCGCCTCGCCGCTCGCCGCCTATGTCACCGGCCAGACGATCCTCGTCGATGGCGGCCTCACGCTCTAGCGCCCAATCGGAGACCCGCGATGAATTTCGAATATTCGGACAAGGTGAAGGCGCTGCTCGCTCAGGTCGAAACCTTCATGGACGCGCATGTCTATCCGATCGAGGCGGAGCGCAGCGCCTTCATCCACGATCAGGACAATCTGTGGAAGGTCTGGCCCGGCACCGAAGCGATCAAGCAGAAGGCGCGCGAGGCAGGGCTGTGGAACCTGTTCCTGCCGCACGAATATGGCGCATGGAGCCCCGGCCTCACCAATCTGGAATATGCGCCGCTTGCCGAGGCGATGGGCCGGGTGAGTTGGGCGTCCGAATTCTTCAACTGCAACGCACCCGACACCGGCAATATGGAAGTGCTCGCGAAATACGGCACGCCCGAACAGCAGGAGCGCTGGCTGAAGCCGCTGCTCGCCGGTGAGATCCGCTCGGCCTATGTTATGACCGAGCCGCAGGTGGCGTCGTCCGACGCGACAAATATCGAGACCACGATTCGCGCCGATGGCGACGATTATGTGATCAACGGCCGCAAATGGTGGATCTCCGGCGCGCTCGATCCGCGCTGCAAGATCCTGATCCTCCTGGGCAAGACCTCGGACGATGCGCCGCGTCACCAGCGCTTCTCGCAGATCCTGATTCCGCGCGACACGCCGGGCATCGAAGTCGTTCGGCCGCTGAGCGTGTTCGGCACCGTCCATTCGCCGGGCGGCCATGCGGAGCTGCGCTTCAACGACGTCCGCGTGCCCAGGGAGAATCTGCTGCTCGGCGAAGGCCGCGGCTTCGAGATCGCGCAAGGGCGGCTTGGGCCCGGCCGCATCCATCATTGCATGCGCTCGATCGGACAGGCGCAGCGCATGCTCGAATATATGGCGCACCGCGTCGAGAGTCGCGTCGCCTTTGGCCGCAAGCTCTCCGAACAGAGCAGCATCCGCCAGGATATCGCGCGCTCCTTCTGCGAAATCGAACAGGCGCGGCTGCTGACCCTGAAGGCTGCCGACGCGATGGACCGCCATGGCAACAAGGTCGCCAAGGATCTGATCGCCGCGATCAAGATCGTCGCGCCGACCATGGCGCAGACCGTGGGCGACCGCGCGCTGCAGGCGCATGGCGCGATGGGGGTCAGCGGCGACACGCCGATCGCCCAGCTTTTCCTGGTCAATCGTTTCGTGCGCCTGACCGACGGACCCGAGGAAGTGCACATGGCGCAGCTCGGCAAGATGAAGGTCGCGGAATATTCGAGCCGGCCGCTACGCTGATCGGGCGGGGGAGGAGAGAGTTGATGGCGACCGAGCAACCGACCGCGACGGCCCCGAACATCGCCGTGCCCTTCCGCAGCTGGTGGATGGTCGCGGTGCTGTTCACCCTCTACGTCTTTTCCTGGCTCGACCGGCTGATCATCAGCATGCTGGTGATCCCGATCAAGGCGGATCTGGGCGTCAGCGACTTCCAGATCGGGCTGCTCACCGGAACCGCCTTTGCCATCGCCTATTCGGTGTTCGGCCTGCCGCTCGGCTGGGCGGTCGATCGCTTCACGCGGCGCTGGATCGTCCTGGGCGGCGTGCTGCTCTGGGCCACCGCGACGGTCGCCTCGGGCCTGGCGGACAGCTTCGCGCATCTGCTGATCGCGCGGATCTGCGTCGGTATCGGTGAAGCGGCATTGCTTCCCGCCGCCTATTCGCTGCTTGCCGACGAATTCCCGCGCGAACGGCTGACGCTCGCCACCTCGACCTTCCAATGTGGTGGCAAGGCGGGGTCCGCGGCGGCGTTCGCGCTGGGCGGCATCGCCATCGCCTATGCCGCCACGTTGCACGGCACCAACCTGCCTTTGCTCGGCTATGCCGAACCCTGGCAGATCGTCTTTGCAATGGTCGGGCTGCCGGGCTTTGTGCTCGCGCTGCTGCTTTTCACCTTCCGCGAACCCGCCCGCCGCAATCCCGCGACCGCCGCGCAGATGCAGGCCCAGTCCGACTGGGCGCTGCTCGGCGAATTCCTCCGCACTCACCGTGCGCTGATGGCGCTGATGCTGCTTAGCTTCTCGTCGCTCGCCATCTGCGGCTACACGCTGACCAACTGGGTGCCGACCTATCTGACGCGTGCATTCGGCTGGACGCCACTGCAATATGGCCTTCCCGTCAGCATATTGAACCTGATCGGCGGCGCATCGCTGCTCGTCACCGGCGCGGTGGTCGATCACTTCTTCGCGAAGCGCGGCATGCAGGACGCGCATCTGCGCGTCTATTCCTGGTTGCTCCTCATCATCGCGCCGGCCGCGCTGATGCTGTTCGTTACCGGCAGCCCCTATGTCTTCCTCGCCTGTTATTGCGTCGTGCAGTTCGCGACGGTGCCGTTCATGGTCTACGCATCGTCGGTGGTTTCGCTGCTTGCGCCCAATCGGGTGCGCGGCAAGTTGATCGCGGGCTTCCTGTTCTGCTTCACCATGCTGGGGCTGGGCGCGGGGCCGGCGCTGGTCGGCGCGCTGACCACCTTCGTCTTCGCGTCGGATGCGCGGATCGGCACGTCGATGATGATCGTCGTCGTCGGCTGCTATGCGATCGCATTCATCACGATGCGGATGGCGCTGCTCTATCTGAAACCGGCAATCGAGCGTGCGGAGGGCCGTCACTAATGTCGTTGCTGATCGCCGATATGGCGCCCGGGCGCCGCGACACGCTCGCACTTGCCGATGAACGCATACGCCATAGCTGGGCGGAACTGGACGCGGTGATGAACCGCGCGGTGAATGCGATGCTGGCATTGCCCTTCGATCGCGCCCGCCGCGTCGCCGTCTTCGCGCCCAATGCGGCCGAACCCGTGATCGCCTATCTCGCCGGCCTGCTCGCCGGGATTTCGACCGTGCCGGCAAGCTTCCATCTGACTGCGGCCGAGCTTGCCTATATCCTGTCGGACTCTCAGGCCGGCGCGTTGTTTTGCGGCCCCGAAACGATCGACAAGGCGATCGAGGCTGCGCGCGAGGCGGGAATTTCGACGGTGATCGCGTGGCGCTGTCCGCCACGCGAAGGCGTGATCGGCTGGGATGACTGGCTTGCCGCTGCGTCGGATGTCGAGCCGCCGAGCGACATGCAGCCGGCACCGCATCTCCATTACACGTCGGGCACCACGGGCAAGCCCAAGGGCACCGATACGCCACCCAGCTATTTTCCGCCGGCCACGACTGTCGCCGATTATGCGCGGATCATGCGCGAACGGTCCGCATCGCTTCCCGAAGGGCCGTCGATGGCGGTCGGGCCGCTCTATCACACCGGCCCGCTGACGTCGGTCCGCGCGGTGATCGGTGGCACGCCGCTGGTGACGGTGGAGCATTTCGACCCCCAGACTGTGCTCGCCACGATCGAACGCGAGCGGATCGCCGGTTGCGTGATGGTGCCGACGCATTTCCAGCGGCTGCTGTCGCTGCCCGACGATATCCGCGCGCGCTACGACCTCTCGTCGATGAAGCGCCTGGCGCACACCGGCGCGGCCTGTCCGCGTGATGTGAAGCAGCGCATGATCGACTGGTTCGGCCCCGTGCTGGTCGAGGCTTATGGCGGCACCGAATCCGGCACGACGACGATGATCACCTCGCCCGAATGGCTGCGGAAGCCGGGTTCGGTCGGCAAGGCGGTTCCGCCCTTCGAGGCGGTGATCCTGGGCGAGGACGGCAGCGAGCTGGGCACCGGCGAAGTCGGCCAGCTCTTCTTCCGCGACATCACCGGGCGCGGCATCGTCTATCATAACGACGCGGAGAAGACGGCGGCGGCGCATGTGGCGCCTGGAGTCTTCACGCTCGGCGAGATGGGCTATGTCGATGACGAGGGCTATGTCTTCATCACCGATCGCATCTCCGACATGATCGTGTCGGGCGGAGTGAATATCTATCCGGCCGAGGCCGAGCATGTGCTGCTCCAGCATCCCGGCGTCGCCGACGTCGCGGTGATCGGCGCGCCCAATGCGGAAATGGGCGAGGAGGCCAAGGCGCTCGTCATTCCCGCCGACCCGGCGTCCCCGCCGACGGCGCAGGCGCTCAACGCCTTCTGCCGCGAACGGATCGCCGGCTATAAATGCCCGCGCTCCTACGAATTCGTCGACGATATCGGCCGCAACGCGATGGGCAAGGTCAACAAGCGCGCGCTCAAGCAGCGCTTCTGGCCGAGCGACCGGATGATAGGAGGATGACCGCGATGGTTTTGCGCAGGCTGGCCGCTCTATGCGCCCTGATGCTGATCGCGGCATGCAGCGGATATTCCGCCGACGATGGCGGCGATGGCAAGAACTGGCCCGGCTATGGCGGCGATCACACTGAACGCCATTTCAGCCCGCTGACGCAGATCGATACCGGCAATATCGGCCAGCTCGGCCTTGCCTGGTTTCACGATATCGACGTGATGCCGAGCGCGCAGACCGCGCCGATCGCGGTCGACGGCGTCTATTATTTCGCGGCCGGCCATAGCATCGTCCATGCGCTTGACGCGAAAAGCGGCACGGAATTGTGGCGTTACGATCCCGAAGCGCCGCAAAAGGCTGGCGAGAAACTGCGTTCGGCCTGGGGCATTCGCGGCATCGCCTATGGCGAGGGCCGGATCTACACGGGCACCGTCGACGGCAGGCTGATCGCGCTCGATGCCAAGAGCGGCAAGCCGCTCTGGTCGGCGATGACGATCGAGGCGAATGACGGCCGCTACATCTCCGGCCCGCCGACTTTCTTCAACGGCAAGGTGATCATCGGCCATGGTGGTGGCGATTTCGCGCCAGTGCGAGGTTATGTGACCGCGTACGACGCCAAGACCGGCAAGCAGCTCTGGCGCTTCTACACCGTGCCCGGCGATCCGGCGAAAGGCTTCGAGGACGAGACCCAGGCGATGGCCGCCAAGACCTGGACGGGCGAATGGTGGAAATATGGCGGCGGCGGCACCGCCTGGAACGCGATCACCTTCGATCCCAAGTTTAACCGCATTTATATCGGCACCGGCAACGGCACGCCGTGGAACCAGAAGATTCGCAGCCCCGGCGGCGGCGACAATCTGTTCGTCTGCTCGATCGTCGCGCTCGACGCCGATACCGGCAAATATGTCTGGCATTACCAGATCAATCCCGGCGAGACCTGGGATTACAACGCCGCGATGGACATCACGCTGGCGGACCTGCCGATCGACGGCAAGACGCGGCCGGTGATCCTGCACGCGCCCAAGAACGGCTTTTTCTATGTGATCGATCGCGAGAGCGGAAAGCTGCTCTCCGCCGAGAAATTCGTGAAGAATGTCACCTGGGCAGACCGTATCGATCTCAAGACCGGTCGTCCGGTCGAGAATCCGGCCGCGCGCTATCCGGGTGGCAAGCCCTTCACCGTCTTTCCCTCGCCCGTGGGTGCGCACAGCGTCGAGGCGATGGCGTTCAGCCCCAATACCGGCCTCGTCTATATCAACGCGATCGAACAGGGGCGCATCTATGCCGATCCCCCCGGCGATCTCACCCAGTGGAAATTCGCGCCGGGCCAGGTGATCAACAACGGCGTCGGCGCGCCGCCGCCGGGCAGCAAGGTCGAGCCCGGCAACACCAATAGCCTGCTCGCCTGGGATCCGGTGAGGCAGAAGCCGGCCTGGTCGATCCCGCTTCCCGGCTTCAAGAATGGCGGGACGATGGCGACCGCGGGCAATCTCGTCTTCCAGGGCAATGTGAAGGGCGAGTTCGTCGCTTATGATGCGAGGACCGGCAGCAGGGTTTGGTCGTTCGATGCGCAGAACGGCATCCTCGCCCATCCGATCAGCTATGAAGTCGATGGCGTCCAATATGTGAGCGTCATCGCAAGCTGGCGGGCCAGCACCGAAATGGGGCCGGGGCTCGGCTGGGACTATCGCCAGCAGAAGCGCCGCGTGCTGACCTTCGCGCTGGGCGGCAAGGCCAAGCTGCCCGCCGCTGACATGACGCGCCTGCCGTTCCAGGCCGATCCCGCTTTCAAGCTCGATCCCGCAAAGGTCGAGCGCGGCCGGGTGCTGGTCGGCGCGCATTGCGGCCTGTGCCACGGCGCGGGGCTCAAGGCCGGCGGCGCTGCGCCCGATCTGCGCGATTCGCCGGTGCCGCTCGATGCCGGCAGCTTCGCGGCGGTCGTCAGCGAAGGTGCGCTGGTCCCCAACGGCATGCCCAGATTCGCCGAATTCTCGCCGGACGAGCTGGATGCCATGCGCCACTTCATCCGCAGCGAGGCGCGTGCCGCGCTCAGCGGCAAGGCGGCCTCGCAGGCGGTCCCCACCGGAGCATCAGAGGGAATCCGATGAAACTGAACGACGTGACCGACTATGAAATCGAAGATGGCATTGCGGTCGTCACCATCGATTCCCCGCCGGTCAATGCGCTCTCGGCCAGGGTGCGCACCGGTATCCGCGACGGGGTCGAGCGCGCGGTCGCCGATCCGGACGTGACCGCGATCGTGCTGATCTGCGAAGGCCGCACCTTCTTCGCGGGCGCCGATATCACCGAATTCGGTAAGCCGCCCATCAGCCCGACGCTGGTCGAGTTGCAGGCGGTCGTCGAATCGGCGCCGAAACCCGTGGTCGCCGCGCTCCACGGTACGGCATTAGGCGGCGGGCTCGAACTCGCGCTGGTCGCGCATTACCGTATCGCGGTGCCGTCGGCGAAGGTCGGCCTGCCCGAAGTGAAACTCGGCCTGTTGCCGGGCGCGGGCGGCACGCAGCGGCTGCCGCGTATCGTCGGCGTCGAAGCGGCGCTGGAGATCATCACCAGTGGCCGTCAGGTCTCCGCGCGCGAGGCGCATGCAACCGGCCTGATCGATGCGCTCGCAGACGAAGGCGCGTTGCGCGCCGGCGCGATCGCATTGGCGCGAACCGTGATTGCCGAAGCGCGGCCGCTGCGGCGGATTCGCGATCTGCCGCTGGCGGCCGATCCGGAGGTCTTCGCGACCTTCCGCAAGGCCAATGCGAGCAAGTTCCGCGGTTTCGAAGCGCCGGAGGCGATCATCCGCTGTATCGAGGCGGCTGTCGCCATGGATTTCGACGCGGGCAAGCGCGAGGAGCGCCGGTTGTTCGAAGGGCTGCTTGCCGGATCGCAATCCGCCGCGCAGCGTCACGTCTTCTTCGCCGAGCGACAGGCCGCCAAGGTGCCGGGCATCGATGCGGATACGCCGGTGCGGCCGGTCGCCAGGGTCGGTGTGATCGGCGCGGGCACGATGGGCGGCGGCATCGCCATGAACTTCCTCAATGCCGGCCTGCCGGTGAGGATCGTCGAGACCGCGCAGGACGCGCTCGATCGTGGACTGGGGGTGATCCGCCGCAACTATGATGTCAGCGCCAGCAAGGGGAAGCTGAAGCCCGAGGATATCGAGCATCGCATGGCTTTGTTGACGCCCTCGCTCGATCTCGCGGATCTCGCCGATTGCGACCTGATCATCGAGGCGGTGTTCGAACAGATGGACATCAAGACCGCGCTGTTCGCGCGGCTCGATGCGGTCGCGAAGCCGGGCGCGATCTTGGCCACGAACACATCCTATCTCGATATCGACGCGATCGCGGCGGCGACCGCGCGGCCGGCCGATGTCGTCGGCCTGCATTTCTTTTCGCCGGCGAACGTCATGCGTCTGCTCGAGATCGTGCGTGGCCGCGATACCGCGCCCGATGTGATCGCGACGGCGATGCAGGTCGCCAGGAAGATCGGCAAGGTTGGCGTGGTCGTCGGCAATTGCTTCGGTTTCGTCGGCAATCGCATGCTCGCCCAGCGCCAGCGCGAGGCCGAGAAGCTGATCCTGGAAGGGGCGCTCCCTTGGGATGTCGATCGCGTGCTCCACGATTTCGGTTTTCCGATGGGGCCGTTCCAGATGCGCGATATGGCGGGCATGGATGTGGGCTGGAATCCCGAGACCTCATCATCTTCGACCGTACGCGAGATCCTCAACGAAATGGGCCGCCGCGGCCAGAAGACCAACGCCGGCTATTATGATTATGACGAGAAACGCAAAGGCACGCCGTCTCCGGTCGCGGAAAAGCTGATCCTCGATTTCGCGGCGCGGCAGGGCATCGCCCGACGCCCGGTTGCCGACAGCGAAATCGTCGAACGCTGCCTCTATTCGATGGTCAACGAAGGCGCGAAGATCCTCGACGAAGGGATCGCGGCGCGCGCGTCCGACATCGATGCCGTCTGGATCACCGGCTATGGCTGGCCGGTCTATCGCGGCGGGCCGATGTTCTGGGCAGAGCTGGAGGGGCTGCCGAAAATTCTCGACCGGCTCCGCGCGCTCCATACCGAACATGGCGAGGAATTCCGCCCTGCGCCGCTGCTCGAGCGGCTGGTGGCGGAGGGCAGGGGATTCTCGACGTCATGACGGTGTCGATCCCGCGCCGGACGATGCTCGGTTCACTGGTCGCGATGGCATCGCTTGCCGGTTGCGCGCGCGGTGGCTTCGCGCATGGCGCGCCACCAAGGCCAATGTCGCTGGACGCACTGGAACTGGTGGCCGACGGGATCGAGCGCCCCGAAAGCGTTGCGCTTGCGCGGGACGGGCGCGCCTATGTCTCCTCGTCCGCCGCCGCGGTGATCGAGATCGGGCCGGGTGGCGCGCGCCGTCCGATCGGCGTCGCGCCGGCAGCCAACGGCATCGCGCTCGACCGCCAGGGGCGGATGATCATCGCCAATTTCGGATTGCTCAAGAATTTGCCCGGCACGCTCCAGCGGCTGGATCTGGAGAGCGGCGCGATCGAGACGATCGCCGCCGAGATCGACGGTCGTCCTTTGGTGGCCTCAAACGGCCCGGCGATCGGCGAGGATGGGTCGGTCTATTGCACCCATTCCACTTGGGCGGACCCCACCAATATTGGCACGACCAATCCCGCCGGCTTCGTCTATCGCGTCGATCCGTCGGGCCAGGTGGAGATGGTCCATCAGGGCATTCGCGGCGCCAATGGCTGTTGTTTCGACGCCGATTTCAGCCATCTCTACGTCGCACAGACTGCGGCCGGCAATATCGTGCGCCTCTCGCGCCGGCGTGACGGGGGCTATGGCGATCCCGCCATTTGGGGCCCGCGACTGGGTGAAGCGCCCGACAATCTCCAGGCAAGCACGATCGTTGCGATGCCGCCCGCCGAACGTGTCCGGCTCGGCCATCCCGATGGCATCGCCTTCGACGCCGCAGGCAATCTCTGGGCGACGATCCCCTTCGCCAACCGCATCGTCGCGATCACGCCCCGGGGGCAGGTGATCGACGTCATCGTCGATGCCGGATCGACGAAGATCCAGATGCCGACGGGGCTCGCCTTTGGCGGGGCTGACCTGCGCGAGCTGTACATTGCGTCGATGCGCAACGGCCGGCTGTGGAAGTTGAAGGTCGAGGCGCCGGGTCTGGCATTGCCGCATTGGCGGGCGTGATGCCCACTCGCTTTTCCGTTCGCTTCGAGCAGCGTCGAGCGAAGTCGAGACGCGCCCGTCGAGAAGCTCGGCACTGAACCCTTCTCGACTACGGTTCTCGACAAGCTCGAACCTTCGCTCGAAGCAAACGGGAAAGATGGGACGGCCCTCAGCTCTTCGCCATCCAGTCCGGATCATAATCCAGCCGATCGATCTGCATCCGGTCCGAATTGCGAACATACCAGCCGCTGCCATGCGTGCGCCCAATCAGCTTCATCGCAGGCGTATCGAGATAGAGTTTGGCGGGATCGAGCACGAATTCGTCCTTGATGTGCGTGACGAGGATTTCGCCGAGCACCACCGATTGCCGGGGAAAGTCGATCACCTGCACCAGCCGGCATTCGAAACTGACCGGGCTGCTTGCGATGCGCGGCGGCTTCACCACCGTCGACGGCAAGGTCTCGAGGCCGGCATAGTCGATCTCGCTCACCTCGTCGGGCGCATCGACGCTGGTCAACACCATGCGTTCGGCATCGTCCTCGCACACCAGGTTCACGACATATTCGTGCGTAGCGACGATGTTCGACGCCGTGTTCTTGAGTCCCTTATGGACATGGTGCTTGAGCAGACCGTGCACCAGCATCGGCGGATCGTCGCCGACCGCGTTGAAGAAGCTGTACGGCGCCGCATTGAGCACGCCGCTTTCGGACAATGACGTGATCCAGGCGATCGGGCGCGGCGTCACCGTCGAATTGAGGATCTTGTAGCGTGCCGCGAGCGGCAGGCTGCGCATGTCGAGTTCCATGCCTCAGCTTTTCCGGCGCGCGGCAAAGGCTTCGCGTGCTCGCGCCAGTTCCTCGCCGTCCTGGAGGATCGCGCAATAGGCGAGTTCAAGCGCATGCGCCGCATCCAGGTCGCTGCCATCCGCCGTTTGAAGCAGTCTCTTGGTGAGTTCGACGGCGTGGCGATTGCCCTTGCCGATCGTCGCGGCGAAGGCCAGTGCCGCATCGGTGACGGTGCCCGGATCGTGCAGCCGGGTGACGAGCCCAAGCGCCTGCGCTTCCTCCGCATCGATCGAACGACCTGAGAACAGCAGATCGGCCGCGCGGTGCCGGCCGAGCTGGCGAGCAAGGAACCATGCCGATCCGCCATCGGGCACCAGCCCGAAATCGACGAAAGGCGCACCGAACTTGGCGCTCGACGATGCGAAGATCATGTCGCAGGCCAGGACCAGCCCCCAGCCCACGCCATAGGCGCCGCCCTCGACCGCGGCGATCACCGGAATCGGCAGGCGACGTAGCCGGGCGATCACCCGCTGCCCCCATTCGAGCCGCGTCGCGAGCGCCAATGCGCCGGCGCCTTGCGCGGGCGGGATCCTCAGGTCGCCGCCGACCGAGAAGAAACCGTCCGCGCCGTGGATTACCAGCGCGCGCGCCGGTGTGTCATGGTCGAGCGAGTCGAGCAGTTCGGCAAAGGCGCGCCACATCTCGAACGACACCGCGTTCTTCGCCTCGGGCCGGGCGAGGGTGACGAGAACCACGTCGCCATCGCGGCGTTCGGCCACGAGTTTCGGTGCGGCCATATTGTCCGATGCTGGTGATTTCGTCATCGCGCCACGCCTCGCTCTCCGGTCGCTATTGTCGCAGTCATGCTCCAATATTGCATTACCGGTTAAAATTCTAGCCCGTTCCAGGTGTTGGCCGAATTTGGCAGGATCAGGCCTGCGTGGCGGCTTCCTCGATACGCGCGGCCGGTTGCGCGAAAACGGGCAGGCCCGATTGCTGATAATCCTGAAGCGCCTGTTCGATCTCTCGCCGCGCGGTGCCGCGCGTCGCACCCGCCATCACTGTCAGCACGCTCGAAACCAGGTGGAGCGTCACGCCGTCATCCTCGATCCGCCCCTGGCACCAGTCGTTCACGATCGCATATTCGCAGCGCACGATATCGTCGGCCAGCGTGTCGACATCGATCCAGGGCTGAAGCTGGCGGCGCGCCTTCAGGGCCTGGATCCATTGCAAGTTCGGCTTCACCGCCATCGAATGCATCGTCGTCCAGATGTCGGGATCGGCATTGGGCGCGAAATAGAGCGACATGATCGCGCTGATATAATTGCGGATCTGGCGGTTGCGCTCGATCACGAACACCATTCGCTCGATGTTGCGCTTCATCGTGCCCTGCGGACCGGTATAGGGCAGGCGCGAGATGAAGCGTTCGAAATATTCATGAATCGCGATCGCGACCATGCGTTCCTTGGTCTGGAACGCATTGTAGAGCGTGCGCTTGGCGACGCCCGAGCGCTTGCAGATCTCGTCCATGCTGAAGCCGGAGAGGCCGCGCTCGGCGATCATCTTGCGCGTTTCCTCGAGAATGCGGCGCCGGCGTTCGTGGATCGCCGCGCTGGAATAAACGAGTCCCCGGTCCAGTTCGATCGTCATTGCGCTTTGTTGTCCTGCGGGATTCCGGGGCGTGCGGCCGTCGCCGGCCAGTGGCGGCCACTATAGAAATCTTGCTCGGTCACGCAAGTTTGCGCCGTCATCGGTGCCAACACGGCCTTGCCCTGTCGTGGGAAGTGTGCCACAAAAGTATACGGCAATGCAGTTTTGGTTGGGTCGGGTCCAGTGATTTGGGACGATCCGGCAAGCGGTGAAGCCGCCATGCGGGCAGGGTTGGCGCATGGCAGGCCGTTGGAAAGGACGTGGAGAGCGTGGACGTGAATGGGCAGGGAGGGGGCGAGTCGTTCCGCGCTGATGTTGCGGCCTGGCTCGACGCGAATTTTCCACGCTCGCTCGCGTTCAAAAGCCCGCAACCCTATCTGACCGACGCGGCCTATGCCGATGCGGACCCCGATTTCGGCCTCTGGCTGCGCAATATCGTCGATCGAGGCTGGGGTGCGCCGACCTGGCCGGTCCAATATGGCGGCGGCGGCCTTTCCGAGGGCGAGGCGCGAATTCTTGCCGAGGAAATGGCACGGGTCGGTGCCTTCCAGCCCAATCGCACCTATGGCCAGATGATGCTCGGGCCGACATTGCTGGAATTTGGCAATGAGGACCAGAAGCAGCGCTTCGTGTCGCCGATCGCGCGCGGCGAAGTGCGCTGGTGCCAGGGTTTTTCCGAACCCGGCGCTGGATCCGATCTCGCGTCGTTGCAGACGCGGTGCGAGGACAAGGGGGATCACTGGCTGGTCAACGGGCAGAAGATCTGGACGTCGGGCGCCAATCATGCCGATTGGTGCTTTGCGCTGGTCCGCACCGATACCAGCCGCAAACAGGGTGGGATCAGCTTCCTGCTGATCGACATGCGCTCGCCGGGCGTCGATGCGCGGCCGATCGAACTGATCAGCGGATCGACCCATTTCTGCGAAGTCTTCTTCACCGACGTCGCGGTGCCGAAAGAGAATATGATCGGTGGCGTCAACCAGGGCTGGGGGATCGCCAAGCGCCTGCTGCAGTTCGAGCGCGACAGCCTGGCGACCGGGCGCGTCGATGCGCCGAGCCTCGCCGAATTTGCCAAACGCTATCTGGGTGTCGACGATCATGGCCGGATCGCCGATCCGGTGCTGCGCCAGCGCATCGTCGGCAACGCGATCCGCAACCGCGCCTACACCCATTATGTCAATCGCTCGGCCGCCGCCGCCAAGGCCGAGAACGGCGTGAGCGCGGCGGTGTCGGTGCTCAAGAATCTGGGCGCCGCGATCTCGCAGGAACGTGCCGAACTCGTCGTCGACATTCTCGGCAATCAGGGCCTGGGCTGGGACGGAGACGGCTTCTCGGCCGAGGAACTGGAGGCGACCCGCGCCTGGCTGCATAGCCGAGCCTTCTCGATCTACGGCGGCAGCTTCGAGATCCAGAACAACATCACGGCCAAGCGCGTGCTTGGCCTTCCGTCGCGCTGAACGGTCCCGTCATGCACCAGCTCACTGAAGAACAGATCATGCTCCGCGATGCAGCGGAATCCTGGGTACGACAGCGCGCTCCAGTCGGCGCGCTGCGCCGGTTGCGCGCCAATGGCGCGGCGACGACAGGATTCGATCCCGCGCTCTACGCCGAGATCGCCGAGATGGGCTGGGCGAGCGTGATCATACCCGAAGAATTTGGCGGTGCGGATTTCGGCTATGCCAGCCTCGGCCTTGTCCTGGAGCAACTTGGCCGGACCCTGGTGTCGTCGCCGCTGCTCAGTTCCGCGCTTGCCGGGGCCAGTGCGCTACGGCTCGGCGGAACGCCCGAACAGCAGGCGCATTGGCTGCCGCGGATCGCGGACGGATCGTCGATCGCGACGCTCGCGGTCGACGAGGGCGCGCGCCATGATCCGCATCACACGGCATTGCATGCCGATGCGGACGGCACGGGCTGGCGGTTGACGGGGCGCAAGCAGCCGGTGCTGCATGGCATGGCGGCGGATCTGCTGATCGTGTCCGCCCGGACGGCTGAGGGCATCACCCTGTTCCTGGTTGAAGCCGATATGGCGGGCGTTTCGCGGATCGGGCTGAGCGAGATCGAACCGCGCGGATCGGCCGCGATCGAATTCGTGGGTGTGGCCGTGAGTGCGGCGGCTGTGCTGGGAACCGTGGGAGAGGGCGCGTTCTTGCTCGATGCCGTCCTCGATCGCGCGCGGATCGGTGCTGCGGCCGAAATGCTGGGCGCCGCCAGCGAGGCGTTCGAGACGACGCTCGACTATCTGCGCACGCGCGTCCAGTTCGGCGAGATCATCGGCACCTTCCAGGCACTCCAGCACCGCGTTGCCGCGCTTTACGGCGAGATCGAACTGACGCGTTCGGCGGTGGCGGCGGCGCTCGCCGCGCTCGATCGTGACGGACCCGATGTCGCGGAACTGGCATCGATCGCCAAGGTGCTCGCCGGGGAGACGCTGCGCCTCGTTTCCTCGGAAATGATCCAGCTCCATGGCGGGATCGGCATGACCGACGAGCATGACGCGGGCTATTATTACAAGCGCGCCCGCGTGGCCGACATGAGCTATGGCAGCGCCGCCTATCATCGCGAGCGTTTCGCCGTGCTTACCGGCCATTGACCGCGATGCGCATGATCAAGGCAGGAACCACTCGATGACGATATCGCGCGAAGTCCGGCTGGTCAGCCGTCCGGTCGGCACGCCCGTGCCCGGCGATTTCGAAATGGCTTCGGTCGATCTGCCCGATCCGGGGCCGGGCGAGGTTCAGGTCCGAAATCGCTGGATGGCCGTCGATCCCGCGATGCGCGGGCGGATGAGCGACGCCAGATCCTATATCCCGCCCTTCGTGCTCGGTGCCGCGATGGAGGGGCCGGCGATCGGCGAGGTGGTGGCGTCGAACGATCCCGCCTTCGCACCGGGCGATATCGTCTTTTCGCGGATGGGCTGGCGTGAGGCATTCAACGCGCCCGCGAGCGCGCTCAAGTCGCGCGATTGCAGCATACTCCCGCAAAGCGCTTATCTGGGTTTCGCTGGCATGACCGGGCTGACCGCCTATGCCGGGCTGTTCGAGGTCGCGGCGCTGAAGCCAGGCGACGTGGTATTCGTGTCCGCCGCATCGGGCGGCGTCGGATCCAATGTGTGCCAGTTCGCCAAGCTGCGCGGGCACAAGGTGATCGGCGCGGCGGGCGGTGCGGAGAAGATCGCCTATCTCAAGGATGTTCTCGGCGTCGATGAGGTCATCGACTACAAGGCCGAACCCAGCCTGACCAAGGCGCTCGCGCGCGCGGCGCCCGAGGGCGTCGACGTCTATTTCGAGAATGTCGGCGGCGAGCATCTCCAGGCCGCGCTTGCCATCGCCAATCCGAAAGCGCGTTTCGCGCTGTGCGGCATGATCTCGCAATATAACGCGACCGAGCCCAATGCCGCGCCGCGCAACCTGATGCAGGCGGTGGTCAAGAGCCTGAGGCTGCAGGGCTTCATAGCGCTCGACTATCATCATCTGGAACCGGCGCTGCTGCGCGACGTGACGTCATGGTATCAGGCGGGCAGTCTCGCTCAGGCCGAAACCGTCTATGAAGGCGTGGATCGTGCGCTGGACGGCTTTTTCGGTCTTTTTTCGGGCGCGAATCTCGGGCGCACGCTGGTAAGACTCGGCTGATGTACGATCTTCTGCATGGCTTGCGCGTGGTCGAGGGCGCGGCATTCATCGCCGGTCCGTCCTGCGGGCTGCATCTGGCGCAGATGGGTGCCGAGGTGATCCGTTTCGACAATATCGGCGGCGGGCCGGATTTCCGCCGCTGGCCGCTCGCCCCCAACGGAGCCAGCCTGTATTGGGAAGGGTTGAACAAGGGCAAGAAATCGGTCGCGCTCAACCTGTCCTCGCCCGAGGGGCGTGAACTGGCGGTGGCGCTCGCGACCGCGCCGGGCGAGAATGCCGGCCTGTTCGTCACCAACTACCCGGCAGAAGGTTTCCTGTCGCACGCCGCGCTCAAGGCGAAGCGCGACGATATCGTCTGCGTCCGCGTGATGGGCTGGGCAGACGGTGCGCCTGCGGTTGACTATACCGTCAATGCGGCGTCGGGCATTCCGATGATGACCGGTCCGGTCGACGATCCGCGCCCCGTCAATCACGTGCTGCCGGCCTGGGATCTGCTCGGCGGCGCCTATGCGGCCTTCTCGCTGGTCGCGGCGGAACGCGCAAGGCGCGAGGGCCGGGGCGGCGGCGAAGTCCGCGTGCCGCTCTCGGATCTGGTCGCGTCGAGCCTCAGCCACATGGGTTCGCTCGCCGAAGTGCTCGTTTCGGGCCAGGATCGTCCGCGCATGGGCAATGATCTGTTCGGCGCCTTCGGCCGCGATTTCGCGGCGGCTGGCGGGGAGCGCGTGATGATCGTCGCGATCACGCCCAATCAGTGGCGCGGGCTGGTCCGTGCGCTCGATCTGGCCGATGCCGTCGCCGCGCTTGAAAACGAGCTGGACGTTGCCTTCGCCGCCGACGAAGCGGCGCGCTTCACGCATCGCGACCGGCTGTTCCCGCTGTTCGAGGCGGCGATCGCGGCGCGCGACCTTGCCGTGCTCGGGCCGGCTTTCGACGCGGCGGGCGTCACCTGGTCCAGATATCGGGGGCTGCGCGAAGCCGCGACGGGAGACACGCGGCTGTTCGCTGCCAATCCGATCTTCCAGACGATCCGCCATCCCAGCGGGCTCGACTATCCCGCCGCCGGGCCGGCGGGCACGTTGTCTGGCCAGCCGCGCGGGCCCGTGTCGCCGGCACCGCGCCTTGGCGAGCATACCGACGAGGTGCTGGCCTCGCTCCTTGGCTTCGACAGCGGTGCGATCGGTGCGCTGCACGATCGCGGCGTGGTGGCGAGCGCCCGATGAGCCTGGATCCGGCGCTGATCGAGCAATGGCGCGGCTGGATCGGCCGCAGCGAGCGCAATGTCGAATATCTCCATCGCGAATCCATGCGCCGTTATGCCGCCGCATCGGGTGGCGATCTCGACATCGAATCGCGGCAACCTTCGCTCGGCCATTGGGCCTATTTCCTGCCGACGGTCGCCGCGGATGGGGTGGGGGTGGACGGTCATCCGCTTCGCGGCGGTTTCCTGCCGCCGATCACGTTGCCGCGCCGGATGTTCGCGGCCGCCGAGATCCGTTTCGAGCGCCCCTTGCTGCTCGATGTCGAGGCGGAGCTGGCCATGACGATCCGCGATGTGAAGCATCGGGTCGGCAAGTCGGGAGAACTGGTGCTGATCGAACTGGACCGCGTGCTGAGCCAGCAGGGCATCGGGCGGTTGAGCGAGCGCCAGACCATCGTCTATCGCGATGTCGGCGCACCGACGCCTGCCGTGGAGGATGTCGGGCTCTCTGTCGGAGACGACGATGAGCGCTGGCTGCCGGGGTCGATCGATCTGTTCCGCTATTCGGCGGCGACCTTCAACGGCCACCGCATCCATTACGACCTGCCTTATGCGACCGCGGACGAGGGATATCCCGGCCTCGTCGTGCATGGCCCGCTCACCGCAACTCGGCTTCATGCCTATGCCGCACGCCGGCTGGGCCGGCCGCCGGTGCGTTTCGCGTTCCGCGCTGTCGCGCCGCTCTTTTGCGGGCAGGCCGTGCTGCTGCGGCCCGGCGGTATCGAGAATGAGATAGTCGCCGTCCGTTGCGACGGCATCACGGCGATGATCGCAACCGCCGATTAAACGGGGACCGATATGGACCAGGAAACCTTCACTCTTCTTCGCGACACCGTTCGCCGGTTTGTCGACCAGCGCTTGATTCCGGCCGAGGATCAGGTCGAGCATGACGATCTCGTGCCTGAGGCGATCGTCGCCGAAATGCGCGAGCTTGGCTTGTTCGGCCTGTCGGTGCCCGAGGAATATGGCGGGCTCGGCCTGACCATGGTCGAGGAGGCGGCGGTGATCCGCGAGCTGACGCGTGCGTCGGTGGTCTTCCGTTCGGTGATCGGCACGACAGTCGGCATCGGCAGCCAGGGGATCGTCATCGACGGGACCGAGGAGCAGAAGCGCGAATGGCTGCCCAGGCTCGCGACTGGCGAAGCGGTGTCGAGCTTCGGCCTGACCGAGCCGGACGCGGGTTCCGACGCCGCCTCGCTGCGTACGGTTGCGGTCCGCGACGGTGACAATTATCGGATCACCGGCACCAAGCGTTTCATTACCAATGCCGGCCGCGCGACCGTCTTCACCTTGATGGCGCGCAGCGAGCCCGACGTGAAGGGTGCGGGTGGCATTTCCGCCTTCATCGTTCCCGCCGATACGCCTGGCATCAGCCTGGGCAAGCCCGACAAGAAAATGGGGCAGCGTGGCGCGCACGTCTATGATGTGATCCTCGATGATGTCGTCGTGCCGGCCGCCAACATCATCGGCGGCGTCCCCGGCCTGGGCTTCAAGACCGCGATGAAGGTGCTCGATCGCGGCCGCATCCATATCGCGGCGGTCGCGATGGGCATGTGCGACCGCTTGATCGAGATGAGCCTGCGCTACGCGATGGAGCGCAAGCAGTTCGGCCAGCGCATCGCCGATTTCCAGCTCGTCCAGGCAATGCTCGCCGATTGCAAGACCGAGGCGCTGGCGGTGGAGGCGCTGATGGAGCGCGCCGCCGCGCGCTTCGATGCGGGTGAGAAGATCAGTCTGGAGGCGTCGGCGCTCAAATATCTCGCGAGCGAAACGGTCGGCCGGATCGCCGACCGAGCCGTCCAGATCCATGGCGGCGCGGGTTATATTTCCGAATATAAGGTTGAGCGCTTCTATCGCGACGTGCGTGTGTTGCGCCTTTACGAGGGCACCTCTCAAATCCAGCAGCTTATTATCGCGCGCGAAATGATCCGCGCGGCTGGCTAATCGAACGAAAAGGACAGGAAACACCATGCGCAAGGCCGCTATCGTCACGCCGCTCCGCACGCCCGTCGGCAAATTCATGGGCGCGCTTTCCGGTATGCAGGCCGGCGATCTCGGCGCGGTGATCATCAAGGCGCTGGTCGAGCGCACCGGCATTGATCCGATGCGGATCGACGATGTCGTCTTCGCGCAGGGCTATGGCAATGGCGAGGCGCCGGCGGTCGGCCGCTGGGCGGCGCTCGCCGCCGGGCTGCCGATCGAAGTGCCGGGCTATCAACTCGACCGCCGCTGCGGCAGCGGGCTCCAGGCGGTGATCGACGCGGCGATGATGGTTCAGACGGGCGCGGCCGACGTCGTGATCGCCGGCGGCGTCGAGAGCATGAGCAATGTCGAATATTACTCGACCGACATGCGCAAGGGCGCGCGCTCGGGTTCGTCGACGATGCATGACCGGTTGACGCGTGGACGGCTGATGTCGCAGCCGATCGAACGCTTCGGCGTGATCAGCGGCATGATCGAGACCGCCGAGAATCTGGCGAAGGATTACGGCATCAGCCGTGAGGCCTGCGACGAATATGCCGTGATGAGCCACCAGCGCGCCACCGCCGCATGGGCCGAGAACCGCTTTGCCGACGAACTCGTTCCCGTCGCCGTGCCGCAGCGCAAGGGCGATCCGGTGATGTTCACCAGGGACGAAGGTTTCCGGCCGGACGCGACGCTGGAATCGCTCGGTGCGCTCCGCGCGATCGAGAAGGGGGGCGTGGTGACGGCGGGCAATGCCAGCCAGCAGAACGATGCCGCCGCCGCCTGCCTCGTCGTCGCCGAGGACAAATTGGCCGAACTCGGTCTCGAGCCGCTGGCCTGGTTCCATAGCTGGGCGGCGGCGGGCTGCGAGCCGTCGCGCATGGGCATCGGCCCGGTGCCCGCCGTCGCGCGCCTGTTCGCGCGCACGGGGCTGAGCTGGGACGATATCGACCTGGTCGAACTCAACGAGGCGTTCGCGCCGCAGGTCCTTGCCGTTCTGAAGGGCTGGGGCTGGGACGACAGGGATCGCCTCAACGTCAATGGATCGGGCATCTCGCTCGGCCACCCGATCGGCGCCACTGGCGGCCGTATCCTCGCCAATCTCGTCCACGAACTCCGCCGTCGCGGCGGCCGTTACGGGCTGGAGACGATGTGTATCGGCGGCGGTCAAGGTCTGGCGGCGGTTTTCGAGCGGGCCTAGACTCGGCGTTCGGTTCCCGCCGTTGATGCGCGGCAACCATGTCGAAGTCGCTGGACGCATCCACCGCGATCCATCATGCGAAACGCGGGACGCTGACCGGGGCGTCCCCGTTTCGAGGTTTGCCATGTCCGATCGTTTCAAGGTGCTGCTTCAATATCTGTTGCCCAAGCAGCGACTGACCACCCTGGCCGGCCGTGTCGCCGGTGCGCGGGGTGGCGCCAGGACGACGGCGCTGATCCGCTGGTTTGTGCGCAGATACGGCGTTGACATGAGCGAGGCCGCGAATCCGGACATCGCCAGCTACCAGAGTTTCAACGACTTCTTCACGCGTCCGCTCAAGGCCGGTGCTCGACCGCTGGCGGAGGCCGATTTCATCTGTCCGGTGGATGGCGCGATCAGCCAGTTCGGTGCCATCGACGATCATCATATCATGCAGGCCAAGGGGCATCGCTTCACGACCACCGATCTGGTCGGAGGAGACGAGAGCCTGGCCGCGTATTTTCGTCACGGCGGGTTCGCCAACCTGTATTTGTCACCCCGGGACTATCACCGGCTGCACATGCCATGCGATGGCCGGCTGACGCGGATGATCCACGTGCCGGGTGCGTTGTTCTCGGTGAACCCAGTCACCGCGCGCGGCGTGCCGAACTTGTTCGCCCGTAACGAGCGTGTTGTCTGCGTGTTTGAATCGCCGGAGCATGGCCCGTTCGTGATGGTGCTGGTGGGCGCCACGATCGTTGGCAGCATGGCGACCGTCTGGCACGGCGTGGTCAACGCGAAGCGTACCGGCGCCGTTTCCGAATGGACCTATGCCGATCAAGCCATCGAGCTGAGCAAGGGCGAGGAAATGGGCCGCTTTCTGCTCGGCTCGACGATCGTGATGCTGTTCCGCCCGAACGTCATCGCATTCAATGAAACATGGGCACCGGAACGCCCGGTCCGCCTGGGCGAGAGGATGGGAATGCGGCCCTGAGGTTGGGCGGTTCCCGGCGCATGTCGCGGGTGGTGGAGCGCTTCAGTCCGCCTCTTCGGCATTCTCGCCGTGCAAGGTGATCTCGAGCCGGTCCCGGACGGTCTGGCCGAACAGCATCTCGACATCGGTGATGAATTTCTGCGCGATGGCGGCATCACCGAAAGAAACGACCTGCCCGCGAAACAGGCGGCTGTTCGTGATGCCCTTGAGCTGGACGACCTTGGTGGACAGCAACAGGCCGCGCAGCATGTTGCAGATCGCTTCGGCGTCCTCTTTCCCCTCCAGACGGATCGTGACCGACGACAACTCCACGGAATTCTTCTCTTCCAACCGAACGTTCCTTCAGAGAGCATCCGCCGCGTCCGCTGTCGGGATCCGCGTATTCGAATGCGTTTGTTGCGGGCGCGATACACGTGCCCGGCTGGTCGCGAAAGACTGAAGCGTCAGGGTCGCGCCGCATCGCAATCAAACCGATTGCGGTTCGAAACCAGTATGGCTAGCGTTATACCGATTGCATAATACAAGCGGAATCGCATCGATGCGATGCGAGAGGAAGGGACCTGGGCATGGCCAAGCTTGTTTTCGCGTTGAACCAGTCGCTCGATGGCTATGTCGATCATATTGGTTTTGGCCCCAGTCCGGCCCTTTTCCGCCATTTCATCGAGCATGCGGAAGGGCTGTCGGGCAGCCTGTACGGCCGCCGCATGTATGAGGTCATGCGCTATTGGGACGATGAAAATCCTGAATGGGATGCCGATTCGCGCGCGTTCGCGAATGCCTGGTGTCGTCAGCCGAAATGGGTGGTCTCGCGCACGTTGGAGTCCGTCGGCCCCAATGCCTCGCTTGTCGGGGGCGATCTGGAGGCGGCGGTTCGCGCGCTCAAGGCTGAGCGCGATGGCGAGATCGAAGTCGCCGGGCCGGAACTGGCGCGAAGCCTTGGCGAACTCGGCTTAATCGATGAATATCAGATCTATCTGCACCCCGTCGTGCTTGGCGGGGGCACGCCATATTTCGCCGCGCCGCGACCGCCGCTTCGCCTGATGGCGAGCGATCGGGTCGACGTGGACGTCATCAGGCTGACCTATGTTCCCGCCTGATCGGGCGGACGCCGGCCGCTCAGGGTCAGCAGCGCCACGCCGCCCAGCGTGATCAGCCCGCCGGCCACCATGACGGCGGTGATCGGCGTGCCGAAATAGAGCGACGCGCCGGCCACGCCGACCACCGGCGAAAGCAGCAGCAACGGCATCACCGACGAGATCGGATGGCGCTGGAGCAGATGCGCGAGCAGCCCCTGGCCGATCACAGTCGCGATCACACAGCTAAAGCCGAGCCAGGCCAATGGCACCAGCCCGATATCGGGCAGTGCCGCGATCGCGTCGCGCTCGAATGCGAACGCGAAGGGGGCGAGCACGATGGCCGCCATCAGTCCGTTCCAGGACTGGATGGTCATGATCGATATGCCGCCCAGCTTGCGCTGGATCAGCGTGCCCGATCCCCAAAGGAACGAGGCCGTGGCCATCAGCACCAGCCCCTTCAGTTCATGCGCGGCATGCGGATCGAACACGAGCATCACCACGCCGGCAAAGGCGATGGCGACGCCGAACACGCGCCGTCCGGACAGGCGTTCGCCCAGGATGATCGCGCCGAGCAGCAGCGAGAAGGGCACGCCGAGTTGCCCCGCGATCGCCAGCGCGCCGACATTGTCCGTCGCCATCAGCGACAGGTTGAGCACCAGCAGGAACAGCCCGCCATTGAGCAGTCCGTAAAGCGCCAGCCAGCCGTTCCGCCCGGGGACGCCACGGAAACCGCGCGCACACAGCAGGAAGACGATCGCCATGCGAACCGCCACGGCCAGGAAAGGCGCGGCCGCATCGACCACCACCTTCATCGCGACCAGATTGAGACCGAAGGCGATGTTGACGATCAGCACCGCCGCCAGATCGGCCGCGCCGAGATGTGGATCGACGGGTACTGGCGGCGGTCGGTTCATGCCGGTCGCCGCGTCAGAAGGATTTGGGCAGCCCCAGCACATGCGTCGCGACATGGCTGAGGATCAGGTTGGTCGAGATCGGCGCCACCTGATAAAGCCGCGTCTCGCGGAATTTGCGCTCGATGTCGTATTCCTCGGCGAAGCCGAAGCCGCCATGCGTCTGCACGCACATATCGGCCGCGAACCAGGATGCTTCGGATGCCAGCATCTTGGCCATGTTCGCTTCGGTGCCGAAGGCGCGGCCCTGTTCGCTCAATGCCCAGGCCTTCTCGACCATCGCCGCGGCGGCGCTGAGCTGGACATGCGCGCGCGCGATCGGGAATTGTACACCCTGATTTTCTCCGATGGGCCGGCCGAAGACCGCCCGGTCGCGCGCATAGGCGCTGGCGCGGTCGATGAAGAAGCGCCCGTCGCCGATGCATTCAGATGCGATCAGCACGCGCTCCGCATTCATGCCGTCGATGATGTAGCGGAATCCCTCGCCCTCGACGCCGATCAAGTTTTCCACGGGCACTTCGAGATCGTCGAAGAACAGTTCCGTTGTCGCATGATTGAGCATTGTCCGGATCGGGCGGATGGTCAGGCCGTTGCCCAGTGCCGCGCGCATGTCGACAAGCAGCACGCTCAGCCCCTGGGTGCGCTTCGCCACCTGATCGCGCGGTGTGGTGCGGACGAGCAGCACCATCAGGTCCGAATGCTCGGCGCGGCTGATCCAGATCTTCTGGCCGTTGACGATGTAGCGGTCACCCTCGCGCCGGGCATGAGTGGCGATGCGCGTCGTATCGGTGCCGCTGCCCGGTTCGGTCACGCCGAATGCCTGCAGGCGCACTTCGCCGCTGGCGACGCGTGGCAGCCATTGCGCCTTTTGCTCGGCCGAGCCGTGGTGGAGCAGCGTTCCCATCGTATACATCTGGGCATGGCAGGCGCCGCCATTGCAGCCGGAGCGGTGGATCTCTTCAAGGATCGCCGCCGCGGCGCCAAGCCCGAGACCCGAACCGCCAAATTCTTCGGGGATAAGCACGCTCAGCCAGCCCGCTTCGGTCAGCGCGCGGACGAAATCGGTGGGATAGGCGCGGTCGCGATCGAGCGCGCGCCAATATTCGCCGGGAAACCCGGCGCACAGGCGGCGGACGGCTTCGCGGATCTCCTGATGGTCTTCGGGTTCGATCATGGGTTCTGCTTCTGTTTGCGCGGCGGCGTCACTTGCGCTGCCGCGATCTCATCGGCCGAAAGGCCGAGCGATGAAAGCACGTCCTGCGTGTGCTCGCCAAGCGCGGGCGCGGGAATGCCGATCCCGCTGCGCGCGCCATCGACGATCGCGGGATAGCGCAGATACGTCATCGGTCCGGCGCCCGGATGGTCATGCTCGAACAACATGCCGCGCGCCTGATTGTGCGGATCCTCCGGCACCTGGTCGAGCGTGTTGGCGACCGCGATCGGGATGTTGCGCGCCAGCGCCAGCGCGATCCATTCGGACGATGTCCGCGTCTGGAAAATGTCGCGCAGCACCGGGCGCAGCCATTGCGCCTCGACGCCATAGTCGACGGGAATGTCGGTGCGGATGGCTTGCTTCAGATCCGGCCGCTCCACCGCATCGCAGAAATTATACCAGAATTTCGGCTCGATCGCGCCGAACATCATAAAGCGGCCGTCCTTCGCTTCATACAGTGCATAAAGCACCGATCCCGCCGGCCAGCCTTCGTTCGCCACGCCGCGCGGCGCCATGCCGGTCAGGTCGGTGAGGCGGTCGTAGTTCAGGTTGGTGACGGTCGCGAGCCAGGATGCGGCGAGATTGCAGTCGGACGAGGCGACATCGATGAACGCGCCTTCGCCCGTTTGTTGACGTCTTACCAGCGCGGCGAGCCCGGCCATGACAGCGAAGGGGCCGCCCGAACCGGGGCTTGCCTTGATGCCACCGAACAGGTCGGTGCTTTCCGTGCGATCGATAAAGCCGTTCTCGTCCTTCGCGGCGGGCAGGCCGCCTGCCACCGCCGCCATCGAATAGCCATGGGCGCCGAGCCGCGCATAGGGGCCGGTCATGCCGAAGCCGGTGCTGGCCATATAGATGATGTCGGGTTTCACCGCGCGTTGCGCTTCGTAACCGATGCCCATCGCCTCGCATGCGCCGCCGCGCAGCCCGTCGGCGAAGATATCGGCGGTTTTCAGCAGTTCGAAAAAGGCGTGGCGGCCCGCTTCGGTATTGACGTTCAGCGTCACGCTTTTCTTGTTCTTGTTGACCTGCAGGTGCGCGGGGCTGTGGTGCGGGGTGATCTGGCCCAGCATGTCGCGTAGATAATCGCCTTTCAGCGGTTCCTCGACCTTGATCACCTCGGCACCCAGATCGCTCAGCAGCATGCCGAGATGATCGCCGTTGAGCAATATCCCGAACTCGATGACGCGCACGCCCTTCAACAGATCGAACACCGGCATCCCTCCTTAGAGCGATTTGTAGTTCGATGGACCCATCGAACGACACGACAATCGCGCCAAACATGACTTTGGAGCATGCGATCCGCTTTCAGCGGATCAAAGCATGCTCCAGACGGCTCAGTGATATCAAAATTGCACCGCAATGCAATTTCTGTTTTCAATCTTCGTCACGCTGCGATAGGCTGCAAGCAACTTCAAAGCACCGCAGGAGAGCGATGCATGGCAAGCGCCGCAAATGAAATACCCGCGCATGTTCCGCCCGAAATGGTCGGAGACTTCAACCTGTTCACGTCGCCCGGCATGCCGCCCACGCGCGGCGGCGATCCGCAGGGCGCGATCAGCTATCTCCATCAGGGGCCGCGCATCTTCTATGCGCCGAACAATACGCGGACGGGCAAGGGCACATGGGTGATCACGCGCGCGGAGGACCAGCGCCGCGTGCTCCAGGATGCTGAAAGCTTCTCCAGCCATCGTGCGATCTTCGCCTCGGCGCTGGGTGAGGACTGGCCGATGATCCCGCTCGAGATCGATCCGCCGAGCCATGCCGCCTACCGCACCATGCTCAATCCACTCTTCTCGCCGCGCAAGGTGATGCAGATGGAAGCGGCGGTGCGCGAACGCGCGGTGGCGCTGATCGAGGCGGTGAAGGCCAAGGGCAGTGATTGCGACGTCATGACGGATTTCGCCTTTCCCTTCGCGGTCAATATCTTCCTGCGCTTCATCGGATTGCCTGACAGCAGGCTCGACGAATTCGTCGATTGGGCGAACGATCAGTTGCATGGGGACGACATCAAGCGGCCGGCGGCCGCGCGCAAGATCGTCGCGTTCATCGACGAGCTGGCGGAATTGCGCCGGCGCGAACCCGCCGACGATTTCATGACCTTCGTCGTCCAGGCTGAGGTGGAAGGACGCAAGCTCACGGACCGCGAGGTGCGCGGCATCGGCGTGCTGATCCTGATCGCCGGGCTCGACACCGTCGCCGCGGCCATCGGCTTCGATCTCAACTATCTGGCGACGCACCCGGAGGATCAGCGGAAGCTGCGCGAGGATCCGTCACGCATCGTGCTGGCGGTGGAGGAGTTGCTGCGCGCCTATCCGACGGTCCAGCTCGTTCGGGTTGCGACGCGCGACATGGATTTCCAGGGCGCGCCAATCCGCAAGGGCGATTATATCTCGTGTCCGACAATGCTCGCCAATCGCGATCCGCGCGAATTTCCCGATCCCGATACGATCGATCTCGAGCGTGAGGACAATCGCCACGTCGCCTTCGCCTATGGCCCGCATCGTTGCCTGGGATCGCATCTCGCGCGCCGCGAGATCGTGATCGGGCTGGAGGAATGGCTGGCGCGCATCCCCGATTTCCGGATCAAGCCGGGCACCGCGCCGCTCACCTTTGGCGGTCATGTCTTCGGCATCGAGGAACTGGAGCTCGACTGGTCATGAGAAGCGCTCGTCTGATCCGGGTCGTCCCCGGCAAATGCCAAGGCCATGCGCGCTGCGCGGCGATGGCGCCCGATCTCTTCATCCTCGACGATGACGGCTATATCCTGCCGGGCGATATCGTGGTGGGAGAGGGGGATGCCGAGCGCGCATGGCGCGGCGCGAAGTCGTGTCCGGAGCGCGCGTTGGAAATCGTGGAGTAGCGCCATTGCAACCCTGTTCGTCATTCCGGCCCTTGCCGGAATGACGAAGAAGATCAGCGCCCGGAAATTCCCAACCTTTCACCGGTTTCCGCTTCCCATTTTGCATACCATGGGGTGAGCTGACGTTTCCGGAAATCAGGCGCCATCGCTGCCTCGGTTCCGATCCGCAATGGAGAGACCATGCCGGGACGCGACGGTTTCCAGACTGGCAGTCCCGGGCCGTTCGGATTGCCGGTCCGCGCATAGTTGAGCAGATAGCCGCGCATCGTCCTGCCTACCGCCGCGTCGCGGGGCGACGGATCGTGTTGCGTGCCGAACCAATAGCCTCTGTCCTCGCAATGCGCGGCACCCGGTACGGCGCCGCGCCGGGCGTCGTTCACATAGTCGAAGTGATATGACCAGGTTGGCGCTCCGTTACGCGCCGCCATCGCGGTCATTCCCATGGCGGCGGCGGTGAAGATGAAATCGGTCTGCACCTGCCGGAGCAGCTCCTTCGCATCGAGCGGACCATAGGCTGGCGCGACCGCAGCCAGATCGATGCCGAAGCGCCGCGCCAGCACGGTCGCGTCGAACCCCATCAGGCCGAACACGCTGGCTTCGTTGCTCGTCGATCCGCTGATCAACGGCACCCGCGCGATCTCGCCGCGCGCAAAGGCGACGGACAGCGGCCTTGGCAGCCATGTCCGATCGACGACAGCGCCGAAATCGGGGGCGCCGCTGTCGCCGGCCAGTATCTGTCGCACGCTCAATGCCCGCAGGCTGGACAGGGTGGCGGCGTCGTTCCCGGCCACGCCAACGCGGCCGGCAAAGGCGAGGCCCTGTTGCTCGCCCTGAGCGAGCGCGCGGTTGGCATTGAACAATCCGCCGGCCGAATGGGCGCTGGCGCGCGCGAACAGGCCGCGTGCGGCGGGGGAGGCCATCAGCGCGTTGATGCTCGATCCGCCCGCCGAACAGCCGATGATGGTGACATTGTCGGGATCGCCACCGAAGCGCGCGATGTTGGCGCGGACCCATTCGAGCGCCGCCACCTGATCCATCAGCCAGTAATTGGCGGTCGCGCGGGGGGCTTCGGCGCTGAGCGCGGGATGCGCGAAAAAGCCGAGCCGTCCGATCCGGTAATTGGGCGCGACCAGTACCACACCGTCGCGCACGATCGCGGGTACACCCTGGCCGAGCAGTTCGCGGCCCGAACCAGCGAAATAGGCGCCACCATGAATCGAGACGATCACCGGCAATTTCCTGGCCGTCGGGTCGGGAGTCGCGATGTTCAGCGTCAGGCAGTCCTCGCTTTGTGGATTGGCCACGCCGCTGCGGGGCGGTTGCGGGCAATCCGGGCCGAACTGCGTGGCATCGCGGATGCCGCGCCATGGCGTGGCTGGCATTGTCGCCTTCCAGCGGCGTTCGCCGATCGGCGGTGCCGCATAGGGAAGTCCCGCAAAAAGAAAGGCCCCGTCACGCGCTGTACCGCGGACGGGGCCGAGTGTGGTGCGGACGATCGGTTCGATCGGGGCCGCTCCCACGAGGAGGAGGCTGGCTGCGGCGGTTGCTGCAAGCCTCACGGGCAGGTCAGAACTTGAAGCGGACCCCCGCGGTGTAGGCGCGGCCGACGAAATCGTAGACCGCGATGTTGGTGGCGATGTTCACGCCCGGCACGGTGCCTGGGATGATCGGCGGCTGCTTGTCGAACAGGTTGTTGACCGTGCCGAACATCTCCATGTTCCCGCCCATGCCGGGAATGGTGAAGCGCAGCGACAGATCGGTGTAGAGCACCGGCGAGACATGCGGATCGGTGAAGGCGATCGGGAGCGCGCCGCCGGGAATGTTGAGCCGCATCTTGCCGATATATTGCTCGGTCAAGGTCACGCCGAACGGGCCGTTGGTGTAATCGACCGAGAGATTGCCGCGCCAGCGCGGATACCCCGCCGGGTTGCTCGAAACCACGCTCACGCCCGCATAATGGGCGATCGGCGCGCCGGCATATTGCTGGCTGTCGAAGCGATCGAGATAATTGGCGTAAAGGCGCACGGAGAGCCGGCCATTGCCCAGATCGGTGCGATAGCTGGCGTCGATGTCGAAGCCTGCGGTCTTCAGGAACGCGATATTGGCGGGAACGATACGCACCAGCGACGGGAATGTGGTGGGCGTCGCACGCGTGATGAGGTCGCATTCCGCGGCGCCCGATCCGCCGGCGTTGAGGCAGTTGGTCAGGATCTGCTGCGCGGTGAGCGAGTCGATCAGATTCTCGACGTTGATCTTGTAATAGTCGACCGACAACGAGAAGCCCGGCAGGAAGCGGGGGGAAAGCACGGCGCCCAGGGTGAGCGTCTTTGCCGTCTCGGGCTTCAGGTTCGGGTTGCCGCCCGTCACGCTGTTGACGTTGACATTCTGACCGCTGCCATAGGTGCCGGCCGCGTTGCGAACGTCGTTGACGATGCCGATGCCGCTTTGCAGGCCCGCGAAAAGCTCGAACAGATTGGGCGCGCGGATGTCGCGCGAATAGGTTCCGCGCAGCAGCAGGTCGTCGATCGGCTTCCAGGTCGCGCCGACCTTCCAGGTCTTGACGGTGCCCGACGTCGAATAGTCCGTGATACGGGCGGCGCCATTGATGCTGAGTTCGCGGAAGAACGGCGTATCGCGCAGGATCGGCACCGCGAGTTCGGCATAGGCCTCCTTGACGTTGAGGCTGCCATTGGCCGATCCGACGTTGGTCAGCCAGTAATAGAGCGCGCCGCCCGGCACACCGCGCAGGCCCGCGAAATAGGTCGATCTGATCGCGGCGGTTTCGGCGGGGGTGGCGCCTGCCAGCGTCGCCGGATCGGCATTGCTGGCAAGGTGCAACGACTGTTTGCGATATTCGGCGCCGATCGCGAAGTCGACGGGGCCGGCTGGCAGTTCGAACAGGCTGCCGCTCAGATTCGCGGTGACCGAGTCCTGCTTGATCGTGGCGCGATAGCTGGAGGTGCCGGTCGCATAGGCGTAGCCGGCGGGCGTTGAAGCCGCCGGGTTGCCATGCAGTACGTCAAGCGGCTGGCAGCCGGTATATTGGGAAGCGACGGCAGGATCGAGAAGAACCCGGCAGGTGAGCTGATTATTGGCCGGGTTCCGCACCACGTCGACCGCCGCGTACAGGCGCTTGTAGTTGTAGAGGCCCGAATTATCCATGGCGTGCTTGGACTGGCCATGCGTGTAGTTGACCGACCAGTTGAGGTTGCTCAGCTTGCCGGTGAGCCCCGCCGTCGCCAGCCAGTAATCGGTCTGCTCGCGCGAGATCGGTTGGGGCTGGCCCGCATCATATTGGCCCACCGTGATGAAGTCGGCCGCTGTCGGCAGCGAGGCTTCGAGCTCGGCGGAGAGATACGGATTGCCCTTGTAGATGTTGACGCCGCCCGAAGGTGGAACGAGCGCATTGGTCTGCGTCGTATATTTGAGGCTGGCGCGCGACCATCCGCCCTGCACATAGGCGGTGATGTCAGGTGTCAGATCATAGGCGATGCGGCCGAAGGTCTGGATATTCTCGGCGGGTGTGATGGCATGGGTGTGGCTCTGGATCATGTAGCCGTCGCCGCCCGACTGGAAGCCGGCCGTGCCCACCGCGGCGCCGGTGTTGAATGGGCGCGTCGTGCCATTGTTGTTGATGACGCGGCCGACGAAGGGATTGCCCGTCACGCTCGATGCCGTGATGCGGCCATTGGCGGCGAGCGCCGAAATGCGAATGTCCCGCCCGATCGTATAAGGGTTGGCCGCAGTGCCGGGTGCGCCCAGCGCGGTCGATGTAGACCCGACGAAATTGAAGCCCTGGCGGCCGTACCAGCGCTCTTCCTTGTACATGCCGCCGGCGTTGAAATATTCGGCGTTGAGCAGGATGTGGCCCTTGCCGCCCGCGAAATCGAAGCCGGCGGCCGCGCCGATGCGCTGGCTTTCATTGTCGCCACGCTCCGATACGCCAGCCTGGACGACGCCCTTGATGCCCGTGAAATTCTTGTCGAGCACGAAGTTGACGACGCCCGCGACCGCATCCGAACCCCATTGCGCCGAAGCACCACCCGTCACCACGTCCACGCGCTGCATCAGGAGCTGCGGCAGCACGTCGGTGTTGATCGTGCCGGGATAGGCGGTGGGCGGCACGCGGATGCCGTCGAACAGAATCAGGGTGCGCAGCGGGCCCTTGGGATTGTTGCTGGGCGTGCCCAGGCCGCGCAGGTTGAGCACGTTGCCGTGGATCGGGATGGCCGAGAAATTGTGCGCCGTGCGCGACGGGCTCAGCGAGTTCTGGAACTGGGGCAACTTGTTGAGCGCGTCCGGAATGCTGGTCGGCGTCGTCTTCGCCAGATCCTCGGTCGTGGCGACGGTCACGGGCGTCGGCGAGGTGTAGCCGTCGCGGACGATGCGGGTGCCGGTGACGACGATGTCTGTCGGGGTGGCGGTTTCGGCGGCTTCCTGTGCGGCCGGCGCGCTGTCCTGCGCCTGTGCGGGCACGGCGGCGAACATGACGATCGCGGTGCCGGCAAGCAAGCTTCTGGTGTGCCTCATTCCAGTCTCCCCTATGTCGCTAATTTTGCTCTTGAGTGCAATTTTAGTGGAAGAGTCGGCACCCTGTCAATCCGGGTTTTGCGACTGGATTTTCTGACGATAATCTGATTTGTCCAAGGGCGTGTCGTTGCAGGCATTCGGTAGTAATTCTGCACGAATGATTAGAATTAATCAGCCATGACAAGAGCTTGGAGTCGAGGATGAGGATGGTGGGCGGACGTCGAATCATGGCATGGCTGGCGCTGGCGCTCGCCGGGGCCGTGCTGAATGGTTGCCAGGGCGCCGGTGGCGGCGCGCTGGCGACGACATCGGCGACTCCGGATGATGGCGCGAACTGGATGCGCATCGGCCGCACCGACGACGAGGATCATTTCAGCCCGCTCGATCAGATCAACGACGGCAATGTCGGCGAACTCGGGCTTGTGTGGTCGCACGACCTGGCGACGTTCAATTCCTTCACCGCGCCACTCGCAGTCGACGGCATCCTCTATTTCGCGACGGGCTATAGCGTGCTGCATGCGATGGATGCGGCGACGGGCAAGCTGCTATGGACCTATGATCCCGAAGCCTGGCAGACCGCCGGCCACAAGATGCGTGCTGGCTGGGGCATTCGTGGAATCGCCTATGACAATGGCAAGCTCTTCGCCGGCACCATCGGCGGGCAGCTTATCGCTGTCGACGCAGCGACCGGCAAACCGCTCTGGAATGTGCAGACCGTCGACAAGGCCGACTCGGCCTATATCACCGGTGCGCCATGGGTGTTCCGCGGTAAGGTGATGATCGGCTTCGGCGGCGCCGATTACGGCCCCGTGCGCGGTTACGTCACCGCATATGACCAGGGGACGGGCAAGCAGGTCTGGCGGTTCCATACCGTGCCGGGAGATCCCTCGAAAGGTTTCGAGAACAAGGCGATGGAGATGGCGGCCAAGACCTGGACCGGCGAATGGTGGAAATTCGGCGGTGGCGGCAATGTCTGGGGTGCCATGGCCTATGATCCCAAATTCAACCGCGTCTATCTGGGCACGGGCAATGGCTGGCCCTGGAACCAGAAGATCCGCAGCCCCGGCGGCGGCGACAATCTGTTCCTGTCGTCGATCATCGCGCTCGATGCCGATACCGGAGAATATGTCTGGCATTACCAGGTCAACCCGGGGAATAGCTGGGACTTCAACAATGCAATGGATATCGAACTCGCCGATCTGGAGATCGACGGCAGGAAACGCTCCGTCCTGATGCATGCGCCGAAGAACGGCTTTTTCTACGTGATCGACCGCGAGACCGGAAAGCTGCTCTCCGCCGAGAAATTCGCCAAGGTCAACTGGGCCGACCGCATCGATCTCCAGACCGGCCGTCCGGTCGAAAATCCCGAGGCGCGCTATCCCGGCGGCAAACCCTTCCTGATGTATCCCTGGCCGCTGGGCGCGCATGGCGTGCAGGCGATGTCGTTCAGTCCGAAGACGGGGCTGGTCTATCTGCCTGCGACCGATGCCGGCCGCGTCTTCGTCGATCCCGCCGGCGATCTGTCCAAATGGCAGTACAAGCCCGGCATGTTCGTCAACACCGGGCTGGGCGCGCCGCCGCCGGGCATCGCTTCGCCTCCGCCCGAAAGCAAGCTGATCGCCTGGGACCCCGTCGCGCAGAAGGCGCGGTGGAGCGTGCCGCAGAACGGCGCCTTCAATGGCGGCACGATGGCGACGGCGGGGAATCTGGTGTTCCAGGGGCTCAATACCGGCCATCTCGTCGCCTATGCCGCCGACACCGGCCGCAAGGTCTGGGAATTCGACGCGCAGAACGGCATCCTCGGCCATCCGATCACCTACAGCGTGCGCGGCCGCCAATATATCACCGTGATCACTGGCTGGCGCAGCAGCTTCGCGGGCAAACCCAACTGGAATTACGAAACGCAGCAGCGCCGTGTGCTCACCTTCGCGATCGGGGGCAAGGCTGCCTTGCCGCCTTTCCAGCCGGAGGAGATGCCGATCCAGGACGATCCCGATTTCAAGATCGATCCCGAGCAGGCCAAGGTCGGCGCCGGCATCTTCAACACGAGCTGCGTGATCTGCCACGGCGCCGGCATGGTCGGCGGCGGTGCCGCGCCCGATCTGCGCAAGGCCGCGACGCCGCTGGACTTCGAGTCGTTCAACGCGGTGGTGCGCGGCGGGGCGCTGAGGTCGAACGGCATGCCGCAGTTCGACAATCTCAGCGAGTCCGAGGCGCGGGGGGTGCAGCATTATATTCGGCAGCGCGCCCGGGAATCGCTCGCGCCGGCGAAATAGCGGCATCGCTGAATATTGCACTGTAGTGCTAAATTGAGTACGCCGTACGGGACAAGGAGAGAGTCGATATGCCCGGACCGCTCGAAAGTTTGACCGTGATCGAGGCGTCGCAGGTGATGCCGGGCGCGATTGCCGGCATGTTGCTGGCCGATCATGGCGCGGACGTGATCAAGGTCGAGCCGGTGGGTGGTACCTTCTTCGCCAACGACCTGACGCGCAAGTCATGGGACCGGGGCAAGCGCAGCGTCGAGATGGACCTGGAGAGTGAGGCAGGCCGCGACACGCTGCGGCGACTGGCGACAACCGCGGACATATTGATCCTTTCGCTCGAACCCGCCGAGGCGAAGCGACTGGGACTCGACCGCGAGACGCTGGCGAAGATCAATCCTGGGCTGATCATCTGCCTGCTCACCGCTTATGGTGAAGACACGCCCTTTGCCGACCGACCCTATGGCGAATCGCTCGCCGCGGCGCTGCTCGGCACGATGATCGACAAGCGCAGCTCGTTCCGCGATGGTCCCATCTATCTGGGTTACCCGGCGCTACATTACGGTCAGGCCTTCCTTGCGGTCATCGATATATTGGCGGCGCTGCGCGCCGAGCGCGAGACCGGGCTTGGCCAGGAAGTGGAAGCGTCGCTGATGGATGCGATGCTCGCCCAGTCGCCGATGAACAACTGGTGGCAGGAAGACGGCATCTCCTACATCAAGAAGGGCGACAGCGGCGCGGTCGACCGCTTCGGCAGCGTGCGGCTGGTGACCGGTATGTTCGAATGCGGCGACGGGCTGTTCCTGCAGATGCACACGGGCGGACCGGGCGGTTTCAAGCGCGCGATGGACGTGCTTGGCTTTGGCGACCGCATCCAGGCGATCAAGGGCGCCGAAATGGCGGTGCCGCTGAGCGAGGACGAGTATCAGGCCGCGCGCGTCGATATTTTCGAGGCGTTCAAGGCGCGGCCGCGCGACGAATGGATCTGTCTGTTTCACGAGACCGATGTGGCGGCGCTGCCCGTGCTCGAACCGGCGGAGATCCTGCTCGACGATCAGGTCGCTTTCGTCGGACAACGCGTCGCGCTGCCCGATCCCGATTTCGGCACCATCTACCAGGCGGGGCCGGTTCACCGCTTCGCCAAGGCCACGGCCGTCGCGCCGAAGCCGGCGCCGCGCATCGGCGAGCATAATGGCGAACTCGATGCGCTGCTTATGCGAAGGCGTCGTGCACCCGGCGGTGGCGGCCGCAGCCTGACGCATCCGCTCGAAGGAATCCGGATCGTCGATTTCAGCTCGTTCTTCGCGGTGGGCTATGGTGGCCGGCTGCTCGCCGATCTTGGCGCCGATGTGATCAAGGTCGAAACGCCCGAAGGTGATCAGATGCGTCCGCTGCCCGATGTGTTCGGCGCGGCGCAGCGCGGCAAGCGCGATATCGTGCTCGACCTCAAGCGCCCCGAGGGACTGGAAGCCGCGCGCAAGCTGGTCGCCACCGCTGACGTGATGCTCCACAATCTCCGGCCCGGAAAAGCGGACAAGCTGGGCATCGGCTATGAGGCGATGGCCGTGCTCAATCCGCAGCTACTTTACGGCTATCTGCCCGGCTATGGCTCCAAGGGGCCGAAGGCTATGCTCAAGGCGTTCGCGCCCTTGCTCAGCGGATGGACTGGCCTGCTGCGCGAAGGCGGCGGCGAAGGCAATCCGCCGACGCGCTCCGTGTTCGGAAATGAGGATTATAATAACGGCTTTCTCGGCGCGATCGGCGTGCTCATGGCACTGGAGAGCCGGCGCAACCGCGGCACGGGCGATTATTTCGAATGCCCCCAGCTCCACTCGAGCCTGTTCACCACGTCCGAGCATTTCCTCGATGCCGACGATCAGGTCGTTTACGGGCTCCGGCTCGACAAGGAGCAGATGGGTTTCAACGCGCTCGATCGGCTCTATCGCACGCGCGACGGTTTCGTCTGTATCTCGTGCCGCGACGACCGGCGTTTCGCGGCGCTGGCACAGGCGATCGGCCAGCCGGGCCTGGCGAGCGATCCGGGCTTCGCCACCGTCCGCGACCGCGATGCGAATGATGTTCTGCTGGTGAGCGCGATCGCACCCTTTTTCGCGGCGCGCACGTCCGAAGAGGCGAAGGCCGCGTTCGACGCGGCCGGCGCCCCCGCCGAGATCGCGCGCGAAACTTCATGGATCGAACAGGTGCTGTGGGACGATTGGGCGCTCGAAACCGGCCGTGTCGTGGAGGAGCATGACTCGATGTACGGCCATATCCGCGAGATCGGCATGCTCACACGGCTGAAGGGCACGCCTGGCATCCGCCGCGGTTCGGCACCCAGGCTGGGCGAACATACGCGTGAGCTGCTGGCGGAGATTGGTTATTCGGACGCGCAGGTGGCCGAGATGCTGGCCGCGCGCATCGCGATTTCCGCCGACGCCAAGGGCCGGATCGATAGCCGGGTTTCGGCCGCCTGAACCGGCATCAGGTTGAAGGCTGGCGATCGCGCCAGTGGAACCAGCCATAGGCGACCACCCAGCCGATCGCGACGATGATCAGGCCATAACGAGCTGACGGCGGTCCGCTGATCAGGCTGGAGATCATCACCAGCAATGCTCCGGCTGCGAACAGCGCGGCGGCGAGCTTGACGCCGATGCTGAAGCCGCGTCCGCCGCCGGCGGGAGCGAGGCGGAAGACGGCGAGGCCGGCAAGGCCGTAGAACAGCCAGCTCGTCACCACGACATAGCCGAGCAACGTGTCGAACGAGCCGAGTGCCGTCAGGATCGCAGCGACGATCGTGCAGAGCAGCACGGCGGGCAGAGGCACGCGCGTCCGTGCCGACAGCCCGGCCAGCGCGTGCGGCAACAGCCCGTCGACCGCCATGGCATAGACCAGGCGCGATCCGCTCAGCAGCGTGGCGTGCGCGGCGCTCAGGATCGCGACGAGGATGATCACGCTGACGGTGTTGGCGATCAGGTTCAGGTCGGCGGCCCTCAAGGCTGCCTCGATCACATTGGGTGCGGAGGCGAGCTCGGCCGGCGGCAGCCACAGACTGACTGCGAGAGTCACCAGCATATAGGTGACGCCCAGGATGACCACGCCGGCGATCAGGCCGAACCGGATCGTACGCGCCGGATCGGCGGCTTCACCGGAATTATAGGTCACATATTGCCAGCCCTCGAATGCCCATAGCACGGCGATCAGCGCCACGGAGATGTTGACGGTGGCGGGGGCCTGCAACGCGCTGCCCGCGTCGGCGTGCGTCGGTGCCGGCAGTATCAGCAACAGGATGGCGATCGCGACCAGCGGCAGCAGCTTGAACAAAGCGGTCCAGTTCTGAACGTCGCCCGATCGACGGATCGACGCGCAATTGGCGATGCCGATGCCGAGCACCACGAGCAATCCGATCGCGGTCGACCCGATAGGTAGCGCGAACAGGCGGGAAACGATACTGCCAAAGGCGCTCGCCAGGGTGGCGATCGCGCCGGAGATGCCGACGAAAAGCATCATCCAGCCAAAGAGGAAACCGGCCGTCCGGCCGAAGGCGTCGCGGATATAGACGTAGACGCCACCCGCCTCGGGCCGGGATTCGGCCAGCCGGGCATAGGTGAGTGCGCCGCACAGCGCGAGCGCGGCGCCGATCGCCCAGATCGTGATCGCCAGCCCCACGCTCATGCCCGATGCGGTCACAACCGTCCCCGGAACCAGGAAAATGCCGGAGCCGATGACATTGCCCACCGTCAGCATGGCGATGTCGCGTCGGCCGAGGGTGCGACGGAGCGTCGCGTCGTCCGTGATATCGTTCATCGTGCCGCGTGCCCCAGCGCGCATCCTTCACGATCGGCCATGCCATTCCCCCAAAGATGCGCATCCGGCGGATGCGGCGATGTCATTTTTCTAACTCGATCTTAGCCTATGGAAAGAATAGACCAGCCACAAGTCGGTCGTCCCGTCCGGACCCTAGGAACGCTTCGATGACGATGATCCATCCAGTCTTGTGGCAATCGCCGCCGATCCATGCGATGTCGCGCCGATGAATGTGGGCAGGGGCACAGGCCTGATAGAACGACTGCGTGAGGAGATGGCTTCCTTCACCGAAGCCGAGCGCCTGATCGCGAATTTCGTCGTCAATGACCGGCAGAGCGTTCCGTTCGAAACCGCGTCTTCGCTGGCCAAGAAGCTCGATGTCAGCCCGGTCACCGTCGGCCGCTTCTGCCGGCGCATGGGCTATCGCAATTTCCGCGAACTGAAGGCCGAACTGAAATTCGACATCGCGGCGACGCCATGGCCGCGCGGCGAGCAGTTCGACCAGCTTGTCGCGAGCGACGCCGGCAAGTCGGAATTGCAGCGCGATTTCGATCTCAACGTCGCCGGCATGCTGGAGGTCTATAATCTGGCGCGCACGCCCGAATGGGACGTGATCGCGACGATCCTGGCCGAGGCGCCTGAACTTTACGTGGCGGGTTTCCAGCCCGAGCGCGGCATGGCGGCCCAATTCGCCTATATGCTGCAATATGCGCGGCCCAATGTGCGGACGGTCGATCTGGCGGCGGGGCATTTCGCCGATGTGCTGGCAGACGATTGCGCCGGAAAGGCGCTCGTGATCGTCGAGACGCGCCGCTATTCGCGCCAGGCGCAGATGCTGGCGCGCCACGCGCAAAAGGCCGGCATCGCGCTGGTCTTCATCACCGACAAATATTGCCATTGGGCGCACCAATACACCCCGCATGTGCTGGCGCTGCCGACCGAAAGCGCGATGTTCTGGGACACGCTGGTGCCGATGGTCGCGGCGCTGACATTGCTCTCGAACGCGGTGGTGCTCAAGCTGGGCGCGAGCGCCGAACCCAGGCTGTCGCGCATTTCGGAACTCTATCAGGAATTCACCGGCCATGTCGGCCAGACGCCGCGCAAGCAGCGCGGCGAGGGGTGATCAGGCGCCGAGTTCGGCCATCCGATCGACGATCGCGGCCGCACCGGTCGCGATCGGATCGATGACGGGCAGGCCCGTTTCCGCCGCCACTTTCGCGATCGTCGCGTTGCGCTCGGTCTCGCTCATCCGGCTGGTGTCGAGCGAGATCCCGATCGCGCGCGCCGCCGGATTGGTGAGCTGCGCCGCGCGGACATTGTCCTCGATACAGCGCTGGAGCGAGGGCAGCGGATAATCCGGATAACCGTCGATATGGGTGCGGGCCGGATCGTGGCAGATCATGATCGCATCAGGTTGCGACCCATGGAGCAGCGCCAGGCTGACGGCGGCATAGCCGGGATGAAACAAGGATCCCTGCCCCTCGATCACGTCCCAATGAGCGGGGCCATTGTCGGGCGAAAGCATCTCGGCCGCGCCGGCCGCGAAATCGGAAATGGTCGCGTCGATCGCGATGCCGCCGCCGGCGATCAGGATTCCGGTCTGCCCGGTCGCGCGAAACGTCGCGTCGATGCCGCGTTCGCGTAGCGCGCGATGGATGGCGAGCGCGGTGTACTTCTTGCCGACCGCGCAATCGGTACCCACCGTCAGCAGCCGCCTGCCCGAACGCTTGCGCCCCGATGCGACGGGGAAAGGGCCTTCGCCGTGCCGGACGTCATGGAGCGACCGGCCCGCCTTCGCCGCGGCCGGAGCCAGCACGGGATGGTCTCGCAGTCGCGTATGCAGGCCGCTGGCGATGTCCAGACCCGCTTCCAGTGCGGCGAGCAGCGGCGGGATCCATGCGGGCTCCAGCCCGCCGCCGAGCGGAGCGATCCCGATGACGATGCTGCCGGCGCCCGCAGCCCTGGCCTGGGCCGGCGTCATGTCCGGCAGGCCGAGATCGACGGTGTCGTTACCCAGTCTGAGTTGGCCGATGCACAGTTCGGGGCGCCATTGCAGGATCCCGCAGGCGGTCTTGGCGATCAGGCGATCGGGCGCATTGCCAAGGAAGAGCAGATAGGGGCTGGAGATCGGATTCATCGTGCAGTGGTTCCTTCGCGACGCAGTACGCGGCCGGGATGCGCGCCCGTGCTCTTGCCGCCGTTGAAAACGAGCGCACCGTTCACCCAGACGCGCGCGATCCCGTCGGACAGGGCGGTGGGATCATCGGTGGTGGCGCGGTCGGTCACGGTCTTCGGATCGAACAGCACCAGATCGGCGAAGGCGCCGGCGCGGATGACGCCGCGATCCTTCAGCCCCATATGCGCGGCGGACAATGCGGTCATCTTGTGGATCGCCTGCTCGATCGTCAGCAGTCCCGTTTCGCGCACATAAATGCGCAGCGCGCGCGTGAAGGCGCCGGCGCCGCGCGGATGGCGGCCGCCGATAGCGCCGTCCGACGAGAAGTTCGCGTGCGGCCAGGCGACAAATTTGGCGATGTCGCGCTCGTCCATGCTGGTCGCGATCACATTGGCGCCGCTTTTCGCGCGTTCGATCTCGTCGACCAGCGCCATCAGTGTCGAGACTTCGTCGGTTCCACGCTGCAAGGCGATCGCAGCCACCGTCTTGCCCGCCAGCCCCGGATCGGGCGGGAAGCCGGCGATGAGCAGCCCTTTGGCTGGCACCAGATGTTTCAGGATGAAGTCCGCGGTCGGCCGGTCGCCGAAATTGCGTTCCGGCCACAGCACCGTCAGCGTGCTGTGCCAATAGGGATAGGGATAGACGTCGAGCGTCGCGTCGATCCCGTCGACGCGTGCCTTGTCGAGCACGGCCAGGTAACGATCAGCCTGTCCCCACCAGTCGGTCATTGCCAGCTTCGCATGCGACACCTGCACCGGCATGCCGGTCTTGCGACCGATCTCGACCAGCTCGTCGAGCGCGGCCCAGACGTCGCGATCCTCGCTGCGGAGATGGCTGATATAGCGCCCGCCATGCCTGGCCGCCTCGCCGGCGAGCGTCAGCACTTCGCCCTTGTCCGAATAGATGCCCGGATCATATTCGAGGCCGGTCGACAGGCCGAGCGCGCCCGCCGCCATGTCGTCGGCAAGCAGCATGCGCATCTTCTCGACTTCCGCGGATGTCGCTCTGCGCTTGAAATCCTGACCCAGCACCGTGCCGCGCAGGCTGTTATGTCCGGAATAGGATGCGACGTTGATCGCGGCGGGCTTGGCTTCGAGCGTCTTGAAAAAACCGGACAGCGGTACGACCGATCCGCCATCCTGCCCGGCGACGATCGTCGTCACGCCCTGGCTCACCACCGCCGCCGCGCCGGGATCGCCGGCAAGGCCGCTCGCATGATGGCTGTGTGTGTCGATGAAGCCGGGGGCGAGGGTAAGCCCCCTGGCGTCGATCACCGTTTCCCCGCGTTGCGGATCGAGCGCGCCGATCGCGACGATCCGGTCGCCACGAATGCGAACGTCCGTCGTCCTGGCCCCGGCGCCGGTGCCGTCGACGACCGAGGCATTCTCGATCAGCAGATCCTCCGCCGACGCGGGGGCGATCGCGAGCAGCGCGCCGGCCAGCGCGATCAGGCTGGCCGGCAAGGGGCGACGGATCAGAGCTTCTCTCCGCCGAGCTTATAGGTCAGTTGCAGGAAGAAACTGCGGCCGACGCTGTCGAACCAACTGATGTCGTAATAGGGATAGGCGGTGTAGGTCGGATCCTTGACCGGCTTTTCATCGAGCAGGTTGGTGACGGTCAGCGATCCGCGCAGATGATCGGTGAAATCATATTGCAGCGTCGAATTGAACAGATAGCTCGCCTTGATATAGCCATCCTCGCCATAATTGGGCAGCTTGCCGAGCCGGTTGCCCGATACCGTCCATTTCAGCCCTTCGACCGAATAGGTGATGCTCGCGGTCGTCTTGTCGCGCGGGATATAATAGCTGCTATCAGCCGCCAGCTTGTTGATGACCGGATCGCCGTCATATTGGCGGAAATCGTGATCGAACACATGGGTGTGCGCGACCGACAGGGCGAATTCGCCGAAGCTGGTCGGCAGCCGGCCATGGATCGCCACGTCGATGCCGCTGGTCTTTTCGTGCGAGACGTTGATCGGGTTGATCGAGACCGAGTCGAGTTCGCCCTCCAGCACGCCGCTGGTGAAGCGCTTCACGCGCGTGAGGGCATCCTGGCAGGTCGGCGTGTTGATATCGACCGGCGCGCCGCCCTCCGTCTTGCGCAGGCGGCAGTCCGCTTCGGTCCTGAGCAGCCTGTCGATGCTGAGATCCTGGACCTGGTTGGAAAGCGAGACCCGGAAATAATCGACCGAGACGTCGAAATTGCGTGACGGCGCCCAGACGATGCCGGCGTTCAGCGATTTGCTGGTTTCCGGCTTCAGCAGGCGATTGCCGTTGCGCTGCGCGACGATGCCGACCCCCGAATAATCGCAATCGGCGATATCCTCGTCGGGCTGATCCCTGCGGCAGAGATAATAATCGTCGGCCGAAGGATGGGTATTGCCCGGCCCGGTGAACACATAATGGAGGTCGGGCGCGCGGAAGCCCGTGCCATAGGCGGCACGGATCAGCAGCGTCGACGTCGGCCGCAGTTCCAGCCCGCCATTATAGGTGAACTTGCCGATGTTGCTGCCGGCGAAGCTGAAATGATCATAGCGCGCCGCGCCGGAAATCTGGAGGAAGCTGGTGACGGGCACGCGCAACTCGCCGCCCAGCGCCCAATGGGTACGCCGGCCGACGCCGTCACTGTCCTTCAATCCGTAATAATAGTCGGTCAGCGCCAGCGGGTCGGGATTGAGGTCGTAGCCCTGCTTGCCATATTCGCCGATCGCGGCGAAGCCGATCGGGCCGGCGGGAAGCTGGAACAGTTCGGTCGTGTTGATCGTCGCCGAGAAATTGTCGGTCCAGCTCCGGGGACGATAGATGCTGTTGACCGCGATGCTGTCATATTCCGCTTCGGTCAGCGGCTTGTAGAGCCGGCTCGGATTGGCGTTGAAGATCGGATATCCGCTGTCCGGATCGACGCCGAGTTGCTGGCCCAGGAACAGCGTATTGGCCTTGGCGGCGATCACCTCGGGGAATTTCACCACCGACCTGTATTCGCTGTGGTTGAACGAGACTTCGTAGTTCCACGTTTCCGCGAAATTGCCCCGAACGCCCGGCGTGATGCTGAACGTCTTCTGCTTGTTGCGGATCATCGTCTTTCGGAAGCCGCCGGCTTCCTCGGGCGTGAACTGCCGGGACCAGTCGTCGAGCACGCCGTCATAGCTGTTGTAGAAGGTGGTGTCGCTGCTGCCTGACGCGTCCTGGAACGCCCAGCTCAGCACATCGGGCATCAGCGCGACATTGCTGATGCCGAACTGCGCATCGACGAACAATTTGGCGGTGTCGGACAGTTCGTATCCGGCGGATGCGAAGCTGTTGAATCCCTTGCGCTGCGAAATGACGGTGCCGTAACCGATCGAGCTCCGGCTGCCGCAGAAATAGCCGGGGCCGTAATCGTCGATCACCGGATCATATTCGCCATAGCGCGCGCGTGAGGTGTAGATGGTGCTGCCACGATTGAGATAGGCGAGGCTGGCGCAGGTCGCGGCGCCCGGATCGACATAAATGTCCTCGTCGGGATTGTAGCGCAGGAAGACGCGCCGGGCGAGCGGCGTCACCGGGTTGTCCTCCGTGCTGTCCTGGATCTTGCGCGTATAGGCCCAGAGCGGCCGCTGATGCAGATATTCGATGCCGCCGACGATGTTGAAGCGATCGGTGGACCAGCCGCTGGTCAGTGTGGCGCGGTGCGACATGCCGCCGCCATGCTCGGTAAAGCCGGCGCGATAGTCGATGGTGGTGCCATCGACGCGTTCCTTCATCTTGAAGTTGATCACGCCCGCGATCGCGTCGGACCCGTAGATGGCCGACGCGCTGCCGCTCAGCACTTCGACGCGTTCGATCAGGCCGACCGGCAGGTTGGAGATGTCGGTGAAATTGCTGCGGCCCTGGAAGGGCAGCGGGAAATCCGCGATGCGCCGGCCATTGACCAGCACCAGCGTATGATTGGGGCCAAGCCCGCGCAGATCCACCTGCTGCGCGCCCGGCGTGAAGCTGGCACCGCTGAACGATTGCTGGCTCTGCGTCTCGCCGCCATTCTGGGTGACCGCGCGCAGAATGTCCGGAACGCTGGTATAGCCGTTCGATCGGATCATGTCGGAATTGATCACCGTGATCGGCGCCGGCCCTTCTTCGGATACACGCGGAATACGCGATCCGGTGACGATGATTTCCTCGGAGGGCGCGGCGTCGCCCTGGGTGTCCTGCGCGAGCGCGGGCGCGACCAGCGCGAAGACGCCGCATCCCAGCGCCAGTGAAATCCGAAATGCATTGCGTGCGATCATCATCGACACCCCCTGGTTCAGCCGAGCGTCCTTCCCCAGTGACGATCGGAATCTTCGTCAAATTATGATCAGAAAAGCATATATGCAAATTTTCTGACACGATTTCGGTAGCAACATTGCATCCGCCATGCGACAGAAATAGCGTTTGGATCGTCGGTTTGCGGTTTTGCGGTGCGGATTGGCAACAGTGGCGCTCCGGTCGACCATGTCGGAGAAGCGGATGAATTTGCTCAGGCTCATCGGAAGCATCCTGCTTGCGACATGGCTGGCAGCGGGGGCGATTGCGGCGCCCGCGAATGGCCTTGCGCATTATGTGGCCGGCGATCCCGCCGCGCCGACGCCTGGGCCGGTGTCGGGCGGCCTGCTGCTGATGGGCGGCGGCGATCGCGACCTCGCGGCGATGCGCTGGTTCTTCTCCAAGGCGGGGCAGGGGCATATCGTGATCTTGCGCGCATCCTATGGGGGCGAGGCGAGCGAGGAATTCTATCGTGAGATCGGCGGCATCGCTTCGGCGGAAACTTTCGTTTTTTCCGATCGCGCGGCGTCGGGCGATCCACGGATGCTGGCGCGGCTCGCGCGCGCCGACGGCATTTTCATCGCCGGCGGCGATCAGGCCAATTATGTGCGTTACTGGAAGGGAACGCCGGTTGCCGCGGCCCTCGACGCGCATGTCGCGGCGGGCAAGCCGATCGCGGGAACGAGCGCTGGGCTCGCGATGCTCGGCGAGCGGCTTTACGGCGCGATGGACGGCGGCAGCCTGACGAGCGCCGAGGCCCTGGCCGATCCGTTCGGTCCGGCGAATACCATCGAACGCGATTTCCTCCATATCGCGCTGTTGCGCGGCATCCTGACCGATACGCATTTCAGGGAGCGCGACCGGCTGGGGCGGCTGATGGCGTTCCTTGCCAAGGCGCAGCAGGGCGCATCAGGTCGGGAGCGGCCGATGCTGGGGCTTGGTGTCGACGAGGATGCGGCGCTCGCGGTCGAACCCGATGGCACGGCCCGGCTTTTCACGCCCAAGCCCGATGGTGCGGCCTGGCTGGTCGATGGCAAGGCGTTGCGCGGATTGCGAGCAAAGGGACCGTTGACCGTCGCGCGCGTCGATGTGACCGGGGTTGGCAAGGGCTCCGTGCTGCATCTGCCGGCGGGCACTGTCGAGAGGCCGAGTTTCCGCCGCGTCTACCGGCTCGCTGGTGGCAGGATCGACGAATTGCCGCTCCGGAAATAGCGTTCAGCTCCGGCGGCGATGTCCGTCGCTGTCGAGTGCCATGTCGCGCAATTCGCGCTTCAGCACCTTGCCGATCTCGCTGCGCGGCAGCGCATCGATCTCGACGATGTCGCTGATCCGCTGGGTCTTGCCGACGCGTTCGTTGAGCCAGTTGCGGATCTCCGCCGCCGGGGTTTCGTTTCCGGCACGCCGGACGACGAAGGCGACGGGTGTCTCGCCCCATTCGCTGGACGGCATGCCAACCACCGCGACATCCTCGATCGCCGGATGCTCGCGCATCGCGGCTTCGATATCGGAGGGATAGACGTTGAAGCCGCCTGAGATCACCACATCCTTGCGGCGATCGAGCAGGGTGAGGAAACCGTCATCGTCGAAGCGGCCGATATCGCCGGTGCGGATATAGCGGCGGCCCTGCTCGTCATACCATTCGGCATCGCGCGTCTGCGCCGGGCGATTATGATATTGCCGCATCATCAGCGGCGAATGGCCGACGATCTCGCCCACGCTGCCCGGCGGCAACAGCCGGCCATCCTCGTCGATCACACGCATGACATGCCCATCGACCGGCACGCCGACCGTGTCGAGCTTGTCTGGATGGAGATGGGCCGCAAGCGTCGCGGTGCCGCCGCCTTCGGTCATGCCATAGATCTCGATGAGCCCGCCCGGCCAGCGCCCTAGGATCTCCGCCTTCAGATCGGCGGCGAAGGGCGCGCTGGTGCAGGTCTTCATCCGGAATGCCGACAGGTCGAACCGGTCGAATTCCGGATCGCTCATCAGCCGCCGATACTGGACGGGTACGAGCATGGCATGGGTGACGCGGTGGCGTTCCGCGAGTTCGAGGAAACGCCGCGCGTCGAACTTCTCCATCAGCACCAATGTGCCGCCATTGGCGAGCGCAGGCACGACACTGACGAGCGTGGTGTTGGAGCAGAGTGGCGTCGAGATGATCGCCACCGCATCGGCCGCATAACCGGCCATCCGCCCACGCAGGACATGCTGCCAGCGCATGAAGTGATCCTGGACGATGCCTTTGGGGCTGCCGGTGGTGCCTGAGGAATAGATGATATTGAATATGTCCTCCGGCGCCAGTGCCACCGGCGTGGGTGCGGTACCTTCCGCCGGCAGCCAGCGGGAAAGCGGCATGCCGATCGGCGCGTCCTCGTCGAACGCGATCACCGTCGCGTCGGACAGTGCCTCCGCGAAGCGCGCGCCGGTCGTCGTATCGACGAACACCAGTTTCGCACCGCTGTCCGCGACCACGGCGGCGAGCGCGTCGGGACTCGACGAGGTGGCGATCGGCGCGACGATACCGCCGGCCCGCAGGATCGCGAGGAACAGCGCGATATGGTCGATCGATGTCGCGGCGACGATCGCGACCACGTCGCCCTTGCCGATGCCGTCGCGCTGCAGTCCGGCGGCGATCCGGTCCATGCGGGCGTCGAGTGCGCCGTAATCGAGCTGCGTTTCGCCGTGGATCAAGGCGATATGGCCACCGGCGTTGCGCGCATGGACGCGTACAAGGTCTGGCAATGCGGCGAAGGTGTCGAGCGGCATGGCGATCGGTTCCGCGTGCATGGGTCAGCCGGCCGGCCGCGGCTCGATGACGACTTCGATCCGGCCCGCGCGCGTCGCATCGATCTGCACGAATTGATCCGATGCGACGATGTCCGCACTATCGTCGCCCGTGACCCGCGTCGAGAAGCCTTCGGGGTATCGGCTGCGGGGCACGTAGATCCGGCTCGGCCCGGCGATCGCGGGATCGGCATCGAACCGGAGCGTGAAGCGGCGCGATGCCCGGTCGAAATGCATGCTGCCGATCCGGCCCTGAACGGCATGTGCGAAGGGACGGCAGAAGCCCGCGATGGCTCGACCGCCAGAATCGGGGTCGGCGGAATCGGGATCGGCGGGATCGACCTGCTGATCGAGCGAGAAGATCGACAGATCCTCCTGGTTCCAGTTGTCGCCGATGCGCAGGTCGTTGCGGTTCGACGCGGTGTAGTTCCACTGCGTCGCATGGAGCAGCAGCGCGTCGAGCGCGTCGTACATCAGCCCGAGCAGGAGGACATGCTTGTCCCAGATCGCAGGATCGCGGGTGCCGTTCGCCCAGGCGTCATAGGCTTCGCCCTCGTCCAGATCGAAGGGAATGCCGAACTCGCCGACCAGCGAAGGCGCGCCCTGTGGTGAGAAGCGCTCGGCCGGCGCGGCCTTGTGCGCCATCTGGTCGATAAAGCGCGCCAGCACCTGTTCCTCGCCGGAGGCGCGTGCGCCGGTCACGAAATCGAACGAATTCTGCGGGTCGAAGCTCTTCAGATAGAGCGTCGAGGCATCGTACCAATGGCTTGCATTGACCGTTCGTTCGGGCATCGCGACGGGGAAGGGGCGGCCGGCGGCCGCGCCCATCGCATCGAGTTCGGCGAAGACCAGCCAGTCCGGATTATGCGCGCGGACTGTTTCAGCGACCTTATGGAAGAGCGGGCCGAAGCCGTCCTCCGAAACGGTGATGCGGCGGCCGTCGCGCGTGCGGAAGAATTCCTCGTCCAGTGCGGCCGCGACGCCATTCTGGATCGTGTAGGCGCCTGCCGCCTCGAACGGGCAGTTGATGCCGTCGCGCCAGATCGAGATGCCTTGCGGATTGACCACGCCGTGGCCGGCAGGCTCGGCGATGCTGGTTTGGGCATTGCGTTTCAGGATCGGCACTTCGACCGGCAAACCGCGCGCGGCGGCGAGGCCGTCGAGCGCGGACATCGCCTTGCCAGGGCGCGCCCGCGTATTGTTCTCCTCGCTTGGCGCGACATGCCGATAGCTCAGCCGCTCGCCGATCCAGCCCGTGCCCGGCTCGTTGAGCGTGTCGAAGCCCAGGACGTGCGGCATCTCCCGTATACGCCCCGCGACCGCGTCCATCGATCCCAGATAGTGGCGCTGCAGATAGTCCTGGATATTCTCGCCAGCGACGCGGCGATCGGGCGTCAGCAGCCGGCCGCCCCAGAACAATGTCCACATGATCGCATTGGCGGGCAGGCGGTAATTTGTGCCCCAGCTCATCTGCGGATAATCGTCCTGGCGCTTCACACCGCTCGCATAGTCATAGACATGCTGCATCACATGCGCGGCGCCGGCGGCGTGGAATCTGGTGAAGTCGAGCCCGGCCGCCTCGAAGGTCCAGCCCGGTGCGCCGTCGCCGCCTGTCATCCGGCTCCAGACGTCCTGATGGAAATCGACGAAGAGATAGAGGCCATGATGCGCCGCGCGGCCGCAGATTTCGGTGAAATAGTCCAGATATTCCTGGTCGTGCAGGCCGGGCCCGGCATGTTCGACCGCTTCCCAGGTGGTGAGCAGGCGCAGGCAGTTGAACCCCCAATGCGCGAGCCGGCCAAGATGCGCGTCGGCCTCCGCTACGGCAAAGGGGCGCCCGACGAACGACGCTTCGCGGTGATCGGCGAAGTCGCCCGGAAACTGCGTGCCGCCATCGGGCCAGGGCACCTTGCAGTCGCCGCCCAGATTGACGCCGCGCAGGATCACCTGGCGGCCGCTCGCGTCGACGAGCCTTGGTCCGTCGATGCGGATGGTCGGAAGATGCGGGTTGCGGCCGGCGCTCATATGTTCAACCTTGCTCAAATTGATCGATCACCATAAAAATGGATCGAAAACATACAGTCAAGGCAAATTTATATCGAAAATTGGCGCCAAGAAGGCGCTGACGGTGGAGGGTGGAGAGTGTCCGAAGGCGAGCAGGGCGCGCAGCGCCTGAGCATGAAGCGCAAGGCGGGGTTCGCGATCGGCGACTATGCCTGCAATCTCTATTGGCAGAGCATCTCGCTCTTCCTGATGTATTATTACACCGACGTCGTCGGCCTGCCGGCGACCACGGCGGGCCTGATCTACATGATCGCCTCGATCTTCGACGGCGCGATCGATCCGGTGATGGGCGCGGTCGCGGATCGTACGCGCACGCGCTGGGGGCGCTACAGGCCTTGGATCCTGATGGGTGCGGTCCCGCTCGGCTTCTCCTTCGCGGCGCTCTACTGGAAGCCGGCGCTCGACGGTCTCGGCCTGATCGCTGTCGTGCTCGCGACGCATCTGGTGTTCCGCGTCGCCTATACCGCGGTCTCCATCCCCTATTCCTCGCTGACCGCGCGGATCACTACCAGTTCGGACGAGCGCAACGGCCTTGCCGGCTTCCGCATGTTCTTCGCGACGCTGGCGGGGCTCACCATCTCGTTCCTGACCCAGCCGATGGTCGCGCTGTTCGGCGGTGGCGATCAGGCGCGGGGCTTCTTCTACGCCGCCTGCACGATCGCGCTCGTCTCCACCTCGATCCTGCCGCTCGTCTTCCTGGCGACGCGTGAGCCCGTGCTGGCATCGGACAATCAGCCGATGCCCCGCATGCGTGACTATTGGCGATCGATCCGCGTCAACCGCGCCTTCTGGCTGGTGATGGTGGCGATCACCTCCGCCGCCCTGTGCAGCACGGTGATCGGCAAGTCGGTGCTCTATTATTTCAAATATTTCGTCCATGATGAGGGGAGCGCGCGCTATGCGCTCTCGATCAAGTCCGCCGCCGGCCTGTTGATCATTCCGAGCTGGGTCTATGTCACCAAGCTGACGGGCAAGCGCGGCGCCTGGTTTACCGCCACCGGCTGGGCGCTGGTCGGTCTCGCGATCTTTTCGCTGCTCGATATCCGCGACGTCGTTGGCGCGTCGCTGATGTTCCTGTTCCTCCATGTCGCCATATTGGGGCTCAACATGACCTATTGGTCGATGCTGCCCGACACCGTCGAATATGGCGAATGGCGCTCGGGCGTACGCGCTGAATCCTTCATCTTCGGCTTCGGCATCTTCTTCCAGAAGGTCGCGCTCGGGCTGGCGGCCGGTCTGCTCGGCGTGATGCTGGATCTGGTCGGCTATATCCCCAACCAGCCCCAGACCCCGGAAACGCTGGAGGGGATCAAGCTGATCATCACCGTCTTCCCGACGATCGGGCTGATTATGGCGGCGGTCGCGATGTGGCTCCATCCGCTCCGGCGCGGCGAGCATGAGCGCATCTCACGCGAACTGGCCGAGCGCCGGCTGACTGTTACTCATGCTGGCGATTGAGTCATTTGCGATCGACCAATTGACATAAGCCAAGATTCGGTCGAAAATCATCATAATAACAATATACGAATCAAATATAGGGGAGAATGGGATGATCGGCTCCGGGATTCTGTCGTCCGAATGGGTGCGTTTCCGTCGCGTACTGTTGTGCGGAACGGTTTCTGGTCTTGCATTGGCCGCGTCTCCGGCATTCGCCGCCGACGGGCAGGCCGCACCCGCTCAGGCGGCCGAGAGCGAGGCCGATCCGGGGGACATCGTCGTCACCGCACAGAAGCGTGCGGAGCGGTTGCAGGATGTGCCGATCTCGATCGCGGTGGTCGGCGGCGAGACGCTCTCGGCACTCAACCTCAACGAGGCGACCGACCTTCAATATATCGTGCCCGGCGTGCAGGTGCTCAACGCCGCCGGCCCGCGCAGCTTCGGCTTCTATATCCGCGGCATCGGCACGACCTCCTTCTCATCGGAGTCGGTCGAGGGTAGCGTCGCCTATGTGATGGATGGCGTCGTGCTCGGCCAGTCGGGCGCTTCGCTCGCCGATCTTCCCGATATCGAGCGGATCGAGGTGCTGCGGGGCCCGCAGGGCACCTTGTTCGGCAAGAACGCATCGGCGGGCGTGATCAACGTCGTCACGCGCCGCCCGTCCGATCATTGGGAGGGCAGGGTTTCGGGAAGCTGGGCCTGGCCGCTTAACGAGCGCAAATTCTCCGGGCTCGTCACCGGGCCGATCAGCGACGACGTCCGCGTACTGTTCTCGGCGCGCCTGAACAAGCGTGACGGCAATGTCGAGAATGTGTTCGACGGTCGCCGGCTCAACAACCGCAACGATTATGGCTTTCGCGGCAAGATCGAGGCGACGCCGAGCAGCAATTTCACCTCGACATTGATCGGCGACTGGTGGCGCCGGCGCTCCGATTGCTGCATCTGGACGCTGCGTTCGGTGACGGTGCCGCCCAATGCGATCGAGGCCAGCCAGATCGCGGCGGGCATCGTGCCGTCGCCGACCAACGAGAAGCAGAACGTCAACGGCTTGGTCCGTTCCGATATCGATAGTTGGGGCGTCTCGCTCGACAATGAATATGAGACGGACAGCGGCTATGCGATCAGCTCGATCACGGCCTTCCGGTCGTGGCACACGATCGACGGCCTCGATACCGACAGTTCGCCGACCAACATCTACGACGTCAATTATGCCGATTTCGACCAGCGGCAATTCTCGCAGGAATTGCGGCTGACCTCGCCCAAGGGTGGGCTGATCGACTATGTCGCGGGCGTTTTCTATTTCCACAGTTCCGTGACGTCGGTGTCGTACCAGGACAACAAGTCGAGCGCCGCCGCCTATGCCGGCCGGGTCGTCACCAACAATGCGACCACCGACAATTACGCGGTGTTCGGCCAGGCCAATATCAATGTCGCCAAGAATTTCCGGCTGATCGCGGGCGCGCGCTGGCTCAGCGAGACGGCGACCGCGAACAAGCTGCGGCTCGACACGCGCAGCAGCGCCACCCAGTTCGCCCAGGCCAAGAAGACCGATACCGGCTTTGTCTGGCGGTTGGGCGCGCAATATGACCTGAGCCCGGACGCCAATGTCTTCGCGACGGTCACGCGCGGCTTCAAGGCCGGCGGCTACGATACCGGCATCGGCTTTCCCGAATTGCGCAACGTCGATCCGGAACGCCCGACCAACTGGGAACTGGGCGTGCGCACGAGCTGGCCGGATGCGGGGCTGACGGTCAACCTGACCGCGTTCCATCTGACCGTCGACAATTATCAGATCTCCGCACGCGCGCCGGGGCCGACCTCGATCTATTATCTGATCAACGCGGCGAAGCTGGAATCCAACGGGGTAGAGGGCGATATAAGCTGGCGGCCGCGCGGCGACGTGGATTTCACGCTCAGCGCCAGCGCATCCTATATGGACGCAACCTTCAAGAGCTTTCCCAACGCGCAATGCTTTCCGGGGCAGACCGCGGCGCAGGGCTGTGTCGGCGGGCAGCAGGATATTTCGGGCACGGTGCTGCCGCACGCGCCCAAATTCTCCGCCAATCTCCAGGCCAGCTATGTCGATGCGCTGGGCGGAGGACCGGTCAAGCTGCAGCTCGACGCCAACATGAACTATCGTTCGGCCACCGCGCAGGGCTTTCCGGTCTTCGACGCGCTGATCCAGCCGCGCTACGCATTGGTCAACGCATCGATCGCGATCGCGAGCAGCGACGATTTCTGGCAGGTTCAGCTTTTCGGACGAAACCTGACCGACAAGAATTTCGCGACGACGATCGGCGGAACCGTGCTCGGCAGCGCGGGCAACACGCAGCAATATCCGCTCTACGAGGCGCGCCGCGTGATCGGCCTGGGTTTCTCGCTTAACTTCTAAAGATTCGATCGAATCGAGGAAATCGACGGCGATTTCGCAAGAGACTATTCATCCTGCCCCGGCGGTGCTTAAGGTGACACATCATCCGTCAACCGAAAGGGCTGCCGTGGCGCGTCTGGTTTCCGTCGCAACCTTCAAGGATCCCCGCCTTCAGGCCGGAATCGATGTCCGCACCAATCCCACCCAGGCGGCGGCGCACTGGTTGCGGCGCGACATCGTGCGCGGCGTGTTCGAGCCGCTCGAACGGCTGAAGGTCGAACAGCTCACCAAATTCTACAATGTCGGCCACAGCCCGGTGCGCGAGGCGATCCTGCTGGTTTCGGCGAGCGGCCTGGTCGTGCACGAGCACCAGAAGGGCTATCGCGTCGCCGGCATATCATCGACCGACTATGCCGATCTGATCGATATCTATCAGCGCACCTATCATCTCGCGCTGACCATGGCGGTGGAGCGTGGTGACGAGGATTGGGAGGAACGCGTCGTGCTGGCGCTGCACCGCTCGATGAAGATCCGCAAGGTGATGACCGATGCCGAGCCCGAGGATCGCGAGCTGTGGCAATATGCGTACAAGAATCTGCACAACGAGATCCTGTCCGGCTGCGGATCGCCGCTGCTGATCGGGATCGTCGGCGATCTGGGCGATCGCGCCGAGCGCTACGTCAATCTCTGCGCCGACATGGCGACCGATCGTGAACGCGACAGCCATGCCGAGCACCGCGTGATCGTCGATGCGATCGTCGCCGGCGATGTCGATCACCTCAATGCGTTGCTCGATCGCTTCTTCGAGACCGGCGAACCGATGCGTGTCTCGATCCGCGCGTCGCTGGCGGCGCTCGAGAACAAGCCGCGCCGACGCCGGGCCGCATCGGCGGCTACGCAGTCCACGGCAGCATAGGCGCCGCGCGATGGAGCGGCTGCGCATCGGCCTGTTGGGCGCCGCGCGCATCGCCAGGGCGGGCATCGTCGATCCGGTCGCGGCGGAGCCGCGCGCGGTGCTGGCGGCGATCGCCGCGCGCGACCCCGGCAGGGCGGCGGATTTCGCGCGCGAACATGATGTCGCGATCGTCGCGGCCGACTATGCGGCGCTGGTCTCCCATCCCGGGATCGATCTGGTCTATGTCGCGACGCCGCCCGCGCACCACGCCGAATGGGCGGCGCGGGCGATCGCACAGGGCAAGCATGTGCTTGTCGAAAAGCCGTTCGGGCTGGACGCGCGCGAGGCCGAGCGCGTCCTCGCCCTGGCGCGGGACAGGGGCGTTCGCGTGTTCGAAGCGATGCATTCGCCGCATCATCCGCTCTTTCGCAAGGTCGAAGCGATCGTCGCGAGTGGCGTGCTCGGCCCGATCCGTCATGTCGTCGGTCGGTTCGATGTCTTGCTGCCGCGCACGCCCGGCGAATTCCGCTGGGATGCCGCCCAGGGCGGCGGCGCACTGATGGATCTGGGCGTCTATCCGCTCGCCTTTTGCCGCAGGCTGCTGGGCGAGGCGTTCGAGATCGAGTCCGTGACCGCCGATCTGGTCGAGGGGGTCGATGCCGATTTCTCGGCAAGGCTGCGCTTCGATGGGGGTGTGATCGCGGAGGTTTCGAGCTCGTTCACCAAGCCTGTCGTGATGGAATTGGCCGTCGCGGGCGATCGCGGAACCCTGCTTGCCGACAGGATCGTCGTTCCGCACCGGGGCAATCGGCTCGAAACAAGGATCGAAGGCGAGATCCTGATCGAGGAGGTGTCGGGGCCGAGCAGTTGGACCGCGCAACTGAACGCGATCTGCGACACCTTGCTCGATGGCCGGCCATTTCCACTGCCCGAGGATGATTTTGTCCATTCGATGCGCGCGATCGACCGAATCCGCGCCGCCGGCGGGTGGTAAGCCGTCAAAATAGATCGAATCTGTTGACTGTATCGGATTTTAAATAAACTATTCCCGCAACGAGACTGCGGGAGGATTCATGGCGTCGGTACCCAATACCAATGACGGGTCGGCGCGCGCGCCGCGTCTGCTGCACGGGATCAGCTTCGTCACGCCCGCCGCCTTGCCCGAATGGTCGGCTGGCCCCAGGGGATCGACCGAGGAGATCAACGCCGCGATCAAGGCGGCGGGTTATGAAGCATTGCAGACCATCGAGCCGGACAAGGCGGTCGCCGCCGGCCTGATCCCGACGGGCATGATGCGGATCTTCGACGATGTGGCGCAGATGCGCGAGCGCGTGCGCTGGTTCCGCGATGCCGGATGCGATTGCACCACCGTCCATCTTGGCACCGGGCTGGAAAGCGACGACGAGATGACCCGCCTGGCCGAGGCGATGCTGGAGATCGCGGAGAGCGAGCGGCATCCGGTCTATCTGGAGACGCACCGCGCGACGATGACGCAGGATATCCGGCGCACGCTCGACCTGATCGAACGCCTGCCCGAACTGCGCTTCAACGGCGATTTCGCGCATTGGTATATCGGCCATGAATTCACCTATGGCGACATGGAGATGAAGTTCGTGGCGCTTGCGCCGGTCTTCGATCGCACGCGCTTCCTGCATCTGCGTGTTTCCTCCAACGCCTTCGGGCAGGTGACCGCAAGCGACCCGGCCGAGGCGCGGCATACCGATTATTATCGGCGGATGTGGACGGCGGCCTGTGAGGGCTTTTTGCGATCGGCCGGGCCGGGCGATTATCTGGCCGTCCATCCCGAACTGCTGCCCGCGCGCGCCTTCTATCCCAAGATGGTGCCGGGGCCCGATGGCGAGATGCGCGAGGAAAGCGACCGCTGGACCGAGGCGCGGCATCTGATCGACATCGCCGAGCATTGTTTCGCCGCTGCGCGCGCCAATCTTGCAGTCGCCGCATGAGCGCGCCCGCGCAAAAGCTCGGTTTCGGACGGATCCTCGGCTTCACCGTCGGTGATTATGCATTCAATCTCTATTGGCAGAGCGTCTCGCTGTTCCTGCTCTTCTTCTACACCGACGCGGTGGGGCTGAGCGCGGGCGTCGCCGGGCTCATCTACATGGTCGCCTCGATCTTCGATGCGGCGATCGATCCGTTCATGGGCGCGATCGCCGATCGGACGCGGACGCGCTGGGGGCGATACCGCCCCTATATCCTGTTCGGCGCGCCGTTCACCGGCATCGCCTTCATGCTGCTCTACTACAGGCCGCCGCTCGAAGGGGCAGGGCTCGCGCTCTGGATGCTCGCCGCGCACATCATCTTCCGCATCGCCTATACCGTTGCGTCGATCCCCTATACCGCGATGTCGGCGCGGATCACGCCGGACTCGCTGGAGCGCGGCACCATCGCGGGCGGGCGCATCATCTTCGCGACACTGGCGGGCCTCACCGTCGCCAGCCTGACCCAGCCGCTGGCCGCGATGCTTGGCGGCGGCGATACCGCGCGCGGCTTTTTCTGGGCGGCGGGCATATTCGCGCTGATCGCCACGATTGTCCTGCCGCTCGTGTTCCTCGCGACGCGCGAGCCGGAGGAAACCGGGCTCGACAAGGGGCCGGAGCGGCTGGCGGATTATTGGCCGGCCCTGCGCGACAATCGCGCGCTCTGGGTGGTCGTGATCGCGATCTGCACCGGCGTGGTCTGCTCGACCGCGCTCGGCAAATCGGTGCTCTATTATTTCAAATATTATCTGGGCGACGAGGCGGCGGGCCGTCAGGCGCTGAGCGTGACGGCGGCGAGCGGCCTGCTGATCGTTCCGGCCTGGGTCTATGTCACCAAATGGATCGGCAAGCGTGCCGCCTGGCTGGCGGCGGTCGTCTGGGGGCTGGCGGGGCTCGGTTTCTTTGCGCTCGTCGATATCCGGTCGGTGGGCCTCGCCATTGGCTTCTTCGTCTGGATGCATGTGACGAGCCTGGGGCTGGCGCTGGGTTTCTGGTCGCTGCTGCCCGATACCGTCGAATATGGCGAGTGGCGCACGGGCATGCGGACGGAAAGCTTCGTCTTTGGGCTCGGCGCCTTCTTCCTCAAGGTCGCGTTGGGGCTGGGCGCGGGGCTTTACGGCTGGTTGCTGGAACTGATCGGCTATAGCGCCAATGTCGCGCAAAGCGTGGAGACGCTGGCCGATATGAAACTGCTGATGACCGCGCTTCCTGCCATCGGGCTTGTCCTGGCGGGCGCGGCGATGACCTTCTACCCGCTGCGCGGCCGGATGCACGACGATATCGTGCGGGAGCTGGCGGCGCGGAAATGAGGCGCCTTGCTTCGGGGATGCACGATTACAGTATGGTGGCTTACGCGTTCAATCCGCCGGCACGACCATGAATTGCCGCTCGGGATCGTTCTGCGTGATCTGCTCGCCGTTGACGATCGTGTAGGCACCGTCGGGCGCATATTGCAGGATATAGGCCTTGCGGACGGTGCCGTCGCATAGATTGGGGCCGGTGCGATGCGGCGCCAGCGACGAGAACAGGATGATGTCGCCCGCCTTGCCGGGGACGGCCACGCCCTGCGCGTCCTCCAGGCATTTGAGGCCGATCGGCGTTGCCCAATGCTCGATCGTCCCGCCACGATGCAGGCCGGGCACGATCCAGGGGCAGCCATTCTCCTCGTCGACATCGGCCAGCGGGATCCACAAGGTCAGATATTGCTGGGGCTCGATAAAGGTATAACCATTGTCCTGATGCCAGGGGAATTCCTGCTTCCTGCCTGTCTTCTTGTAGACCGATTGATCCCAATAGAGCCGGACGCCACCGCCGATCAGATCGTGCAATATGGCGCGAATGGCGGGGTGGGCGGCGAAATCGCGCAGCCTCTGTGACTTCTTCACGATATGCGCGGTGAAGGTGATGGTGCCGGCGGAAGTAAGCCGGAAGCTGCCGCCTTGTTCTTCGGAGACATAGGTTTCGTAAGCCGCCTCGATCGGATCGATCGCCTGCATCACCGAGTCGATCTCCTGCGGTGTGAACACATTCTCGATCCGCAGGAATCCGTCGCGATCGAAGGCCGCGACCTGCTCGCGCGTAAGCGCGCTGAGCATTCGCTCTGCCGGTACGTCCTGCCATTGGAAATCGCGATTGAGCGGATGCGGTTTGGGTTGAGTGGCGATGTGCATGAAACTCGCATTTCGGGAGGCCCATGCCTCGATCGATTCGATTTATTTTATCTATGTGATCGATTCTCTATCAAAAATGAAAAGTGATGACAATTCGGATCGCGAATGCGCGGCATCTCGGCATTCGAATGGCCCGGCCTGCGAGGCTCCATCAGCGATGTCAGTCGAGTGGCGAGAGATTGCCCAGAATGGCGACGAGCGTGACGATGACGGCGGCGAAGGCCGCTTCGCATCCGATACTTGTCCGCAACGCGTGCCGTGCCGGTGCGGTGTCTACCGCGTCTCCATGCAGACGCGGGGTCAACCGCCAGCGATTGTTCGCGGCAAGCGCGAGCATCGCGAGAAAGGCGAGGAGCTTGAGGGCGAGCAGGCGCCCGTAAATGGTGTCGGGCAGCCGGGCGAGCGCGTCCGTACTGACGACGAACCAGAGATTGGCAAAGCCGGTCAGCAGGATCGACCCGACGAGGATCGACCCCGCTGTGCCGAAGCGTGACAGTGCATCGTGCAACCGGACGGTTGCCGTCGACCGGTCGACGATCATCGCCAGCAACAGGACCAGCGCGCCAATCCATGCGCCGGCCGCGAGCAGATGGAGGATGTCGGTGGTGCGGTGGACTATGCCCGCCAGTCCCTCATGCATCGCGGCATGGCCCGACCAGGCGAGGCTGGCGAGTGCGGCTCCAGCGAATATGCTGGCGATGCCCGGGCGCCATGCGAACGGCACGACAAGCGCAAGCGCTGCCGCACGAACCAGAAATGCGCGCCCCGGATCGGTTTCGAGCGCGATCATCGTCACGGTTTCGCGGTCGAGCGTCGCCAGCGTCGCGCCGGCCATGCCTGCGGCCATGGCGACGAAGCCGAACAGGCTTGCAGTCAAGCCCGCGACCGCCAGCACGGTCAACCAGCCCGGCCGCCGCGCTGCTCCGTCGCCATGGAGCGGGTAGGCGGCGAGGCCGAAGAGCAGCAGCAGATCGAGATGGACGACGAAGCGAGTGATCGCCGAGGCCGCATCGATCATCGCATCACCGCACCGAGAAGCTGTGCGATCCCGTGATGCGGTGCGTATCCGACGAGACGACATGCCAATCGACCCGGTAGCTGCCCGCCGGAAGCTGCGAGGCGGCCTTGACGACGATCGTCTTGCCGTCGGGGCCGACGGAGGCGGCTGCCTTCATCGGCATGTCGGGATGGTTCTTCATGCCGGGCATGCCGGTCATGATCAGCTTGGCGCCCGACAATTTGGGCATCAGCTTCTCGCTGAAGCTGAGCGTGATCGTGGCGGTACGCGGCACGCTGGCATTGGCGGCCGGATTGGCGCCGACCAACGACGGATGCGCCATCGCCGCCACGGGGAACAGCAGCGCGGCGGCGGCCACGGAAAGCAATAGTCTCAATTCCAGTCTCCTCGACGTTGCGATCATTCTACGCGACGAAAAGCCGCGCCCCTCGTATCTTCGCACCATTCTTTCGGACGCTCACACGGGTGCCATGCATTAAGCGACGGTTGCAATTGGCGGCCCTGATCCCATAGTCGTCCGCGAATTGCCCGGACGCGTCATGACCAGCACGGCACCTTATGTCTTCAAGCCCCATGAACGCCCGACGCTGCCGGGGTCGCCCGCAAATCCCGATCATCCGGAACGGCGGCGGCGCTTCTATTTTGCGATCGGCTGCCTGATCGGCATCACCGGCGGCCTCGGCAACGCGCTGGTCACGGTCAATCTCAATTTCGCGCAAGGGACGCTCGGCCTCAATAGCGACGAAAGCGCCTGGCTGACCGCCGCCTATTTCATGACCAACGTCACCGCGAACCTGCTGCTGGTGAAATATCGCCAGCAATTCGGGTTGCAGCCCTTCATCCGTTACACGCTCGCCACCTACGCGCTGGCGACGCTGCTGCATCTGTTTGTCCATGGATTCTGGACATCGGTGGCGGTGCGCGCGGTCAGTGGCATCGCGGCCAGTGGTCTTTCGACGCTGACCATCCTCTATCTGATGCAGTCGATGCCGGCGGCCAAGCGATTGGCGGGCGTGATGATCGGCATCAGCGTTCCCCAACTCGCCACGCCGCTGGCGCGCGTGCTGTCGCCCGGCCTGCTCGACTGGGGCGACTGGCATATGCTCTATTGGTTCGAATTGGGCCTGGCGCTTGCGACGCTGGCGGCGGTGATGGCATTGCCGTTGCCGCCCAGCGAGCGCGAGAAGGTGTTCGAGCCGCTCGATTTCCTCACCGTCGGCCTGCTCGCGCCCGGCCTGTGGCTGCTGATCGCGGTGCTGTCCGAAGGGCGCATCCAGTGGTGGACAGATCGCGAATGGCTGGGCTGGGCGCTGGCGGGCAGCGTCGTCATGATCGCGGCTGCGTTGCTGGTCGAGCATCATCGACCCAATCCGCTGATCAACACGCGCTGGCTGGGCACGCGCGAGATGCTGCGGCTGATGCTGATCGCGGCATCGGTGCGGATCCTGCTGTCCGAACAGGCTTTCGGTTCGGTCGGGCTGCTCACCGTGCTCGGCATGCTCAACGATCAGATGGTGACGCTGAACCTGATCGTGCTCGCCGCTTCGATCGCGGGGCTGGTGACCGCGATCGTCACCTTTCGCCCGGACAATGTCGCGCGTCCGATCACCATCGCCGTTGTCCTGATCGCGGTGGGCGCGTTCATGGATGCTGACGCGACCAATCTGACGCGGCCGAGCAGCCTGTATCTGAGCCAGGCGATCATCGGCTTCGCGGCGCTGCTGTTCATGGCGCAAGCAATGGTGATCGGCATCGCGCGGACCTTGCTGGCCGGCCCCAAGAATTTCATCAGCTTCGTCGTGCTGTTCAGCCTGAGCCAGAGCATTGGCGGACTTGCCGGCAATGCTCTGCTCGGCACTTTCCAGGTGATTCGCGAGAAGGTGCATTCGCACGAACTCGTCCAGTCGATCGTGATGACCGATCCGCTGGTCGTGGCCAGGATCCGCGCCGGATCGGGCGCGGTTTCCGGCGTGGTCGGCGATCCCGCGCTGCGCGGCGCCGAAGGGACTGTGCTACTGGCGCAGCAGGTGACGCGCGAAGCGCATATCTTGGCGTTCAACGATGTGTTCATGCTGGTGGGCGTGCTCGCGGTGCTGACGGCGCTTTGGGGGTTCGCGATCCGCTGGTCGATCCGCCGACGCGGCGAAATCTCGCCAGTAATCCAGTTGCAGCAGCAGATGATGCAGGCGCAGGGCGCCAAGGAGCAGTAAATGGCCGAAACCACCGCCGATCCCGCACCCGAAAGCGATCCGCAGATCGATCCGCCGCCCGGCGGCTGGCGTCCGCCGGCGAAGGGCAGGGCGGTGATAATCGCGATCATCGGTATCGCGGTGCTGGCGGTGCTGGCGATCCTTTATGCGTGGCAGTTGCCGCCCTTCGCGGGCTATGCCGAAAAGACCGACAATGCCTATGTGCGCGGCCGGGTGACGATCATCAGCCCGCAGGTGAGCGGCTATGTCACCAATGTGGCGGTACAGGATTTCGCCGAGGTGAAGGCGGGGCAGGTGCTGGCGACGATCGACGACCGCATTTATCGCGCCCGTGTCGCGCAGGCGCTGGCCAACGTCGGCGCGCAGGAAGCCGCGCTCGCCAATTCCGCGCAGGCGCAACGCTCGCGCGAGGTGGCGACGCAGAGCCAGGATGCCGCCATCGCCAATGCGCGCGCGCAACTTGTCCGCGCCCAGGCCGATATGCGCCGCGCCGACGCGCTGATCGCCGACGGATCGATCTCCGCGCGTGAGCGCGATCAGACGCGCGCCGCTCTGCTCGCGGCGCAGGCGGGCGTGCGTCAGGCCGAGGCGGGCCGCGCCATCGGCACGCAGGACGTGCGCACCGTGATCGTCGGGCGCAGCGGGCTCGAGGCCGGGGTTGAGGCGGCGAAGGCACAATTGCATCTTGCCCAGATCGACCTCGACAACACCGTGATTCGTGCGCCCACCGATGGGCAGCTTTCCGAGATCGGCGTCCGCAACGGCGCCTTCGTCACCGCCGGCACGCAGCTGATGTTCCTGGTGCCGCACGATCTGTGGGTGATCGCCAATCTCAAGGAGGCCCAGACTCGCCGGATCGCGATTGGCCAGGGCGCCAGCTTCCGCGTCGACGCGCTGGGGGGCGAGACCTTGACCGGGCGGGTGGAGAATCTGGCGCCGGCGGCGGGATCCGAATTCGCGGTGATCAAGGCGGACAATGCCACGGGCAATTTCGTAAAGGTGGCGCAGCGCATCGCGGTGCGCATCCGCATCGATCCGGGCCAGGCAGCCGCGCGGCGGCTGCGTCCGGGCATGTCGGTCGAAGCGCGGATCGACACGCGCGGTGCCGCCCGGTGACGCGCATGCGTGCCCTGATCCTGCCGCTCCTGCTTGCTGGCTGCGCCGGGCCGGCGGTGGAGACGGCGAAGGTCGAGCCCGTCCAGCCGGCGGCCGCGTGGCGCACCGATGCCGGGCCGACGGCGCCGCTCGACCGCGACTGGTGGATCGGGTTCGGGGATCCCGCGCTGACCGCGTTTGTCGAGCGGGCACTCGCCAACAATGCCGATATCGGCGTCGCCGCCGGCCGGGTGCGCGAGGCCCGGGCAAACGAGATGCTGGCGCGCGCGCAACTGCTGCCGACGCTCGACGCCGGCATCGGCGGCAGCCGTTCGCGCAGCGTCAATCCATTCGGCAAGCCGGCGGAGCAAAGCGCGGCGCAGCCGCAATTCCAGGCGGCCTATGAAATCGATCTGTTCGGCCGGCTGGCCGATCAGCGTTCGGCGGCGCGCGACGCCTGGCTCGCCAGCCAGGCCGCGCGAGACACCGTCAGGCTGGTGGTCGCGAGTGCGGTGGCGAGCGGCTATGTCACGCTGCTCGGGCTCGATGCCCGGCTTGCCGTCGCACGCCAGACGCTGGCGGCACGCGCCGACTCGCTCAAGGTCGCGACATCGCGCGTGCGCACCGGTTATTCACCGAAGCTGGAGTTGCAGCAGGCGCAGGCCGAATATGACGCGACCGCGCAGATTGTTCCGCAGATCGAACTCGCCATCGCCCGGCAGGAGAACGGATTGAACCTGCTGACCGGGGATACGCCGGCGGCGGTCGCGCGGGGCCGACTCGATCGTCTGACTGAACCTGCCCTGCCTGACGGGCTGCCATCCGATCTGTTGCGCCGGAGGCCGGATATCGCACGCGCCGAATATCAGCTTGCCGCAGCCGACGCCTCGTTGTCCGCTGCTCGCAAGCGTTTCCTGCCGCAACTGCGACTGACGGGATCAGCCGGTGCGGCGCTGTCCACATTGCTTGCCGATCCGATCGGCATATGGTCCATCGGCGGCAGCATATTGGCGCCCCTGTTCGAGGGGGGACGGCTAACGGGGCAGGTGGAGGCGGCGGGCGCGCAGCGCGATCAGGCGGCTTTCGCCTATCGCCGGGCGGTGCTCGCCGGTTTCCGCGAAGTGGAAGACGCGCTGGCGGCCGTGAAACGCCTTGACGAGCAACGCGGCTTCGCGACCAGCCAGCGCGACGCGCTGGCCGAGGGGTTGAGGCTGGCGACCAATCGCTATCGCGAAGGCTATTCGCCCTATCTGGAGCAACTTGACGCGCAACGTGGCTTGCTCGGCGCCGAACTGAGCCTGGTTCAGATCCGCAGCGACGCGCTGGTGGCGCGCGTTCAGCTCTATCAGGCGATGGGTGGCGGCTGGAGCCCGCAGGCTATCGCGGCGATGCCGCGATAGCCTGCGAGCGGATCAGGGCTTCGCCGGCAGGGCGAGGTCGAATGCCGGCTTGAAGGTCGCCCAGGGCACGCTGCCATGGGTTTCGCCGTCGAACACCTTGTAGACGACCTTGTAGCCGGCGCCGCCCTTCAGGCTCTGAAGCTGCTTCCCGAGCGCGACCGCATTGTCGACCATCGCCGCCTCGGCCATATGTGCGGTCGCCTGCTCGCGCGTCATGCCGGGAGGCAACTGATCGGGGAGCGCCTGTTCCAGGCTGCCGACGCCGATGAAGACGCGGGGGGAAAGGCCTGTAGCGAGCTTGCTGGCGAATGCCGGCTCGTCCTTCAGCACCGCGCGTCCCGCCCACCAGATCGACGGGCTGATCGCGATATAGGCGTCAAAGGCCGATGGCCGTTTGAACAGGGCATTGAGCACCGCCAGTCCGCCGATCGAATGACCCAGCAGCACGCCGCGCTTCGGATCGATCGGCAGGCTGGCGCCGACCAGCGGCTTGATCTCCTTCTCGATGATGTCGAGCAGTACGTCCGCGCCGGCATATTCGATGCCGTTCACCCCCATCAGCTTCATGGTGGTTTCCATCTTCTGCCGTTCGCCGTCGGTCGGCTGGGCGGGCGTCAGATCGTAGAAGCGGCGGCCCATCATCGTCATCAGACTGTCGGTGGGATAGCCGATGCCGACGATCACCGCCCCGGCGATCTCACCGCCCAGCGCGCTGCGCGCCCGCGTCGCTTCGGCGACGCTGCCGAAATAGGCGTTGCCGTCGAGCACATAGACCACCGGATAGCCGCCCGGCGGCGGCGGGGTGAGCGGCGCTGCGATAAACAGTCGGTAATCCTTGCCGTTCGCCTTGGCGGTAAAGTCAACCTGTTGCGAGCGGGCGACGGTGACGGGGGTCTTGGGCGGGGCGACGGGGGCCTGGGCGACCGCGGCCGACGAACAGGCCAGAACGGCCGCCAAGGCCGTAACGTACATGCGCATATGCTCTCCCCCTTTTCCGGCTTCAGCCGGACACTTCAGAAACTGACATCAACCGAAGGCCGCAGCGAGTGCCGCAAGCGACAGGCCAGGGCTTTACTGGACCGATCGCACCCGCTCGATCGCATCGACGATCACCGCCATGTCGCCGGCCAGCCGCGTTTCGAGCGCGGCATCGTCGAGCGCGTCGAACGCGCTGACCTGCGGCATCGACAGGCCCACGCGCAGCGTGCCGCCCCAGCGGCCGTCGGGCAGCCGCACGCATTTGACGGGCTGGCCCAGCCGTACACCCTCATCCACCAAGGCGCGGTGGATATGCTTGGCCTCGTCGAAATCGGGGCTGCCCGGCAGGCCCGATATGTCGATCGTGGACAGTGTCCGCATCTCGATCGGATGCGCATCGCCCTCGGCGCGCTCGCCCGGCGCATAGGGGGCCATGCGGCGTCCGCCGAGCCGCTCGACGAATGCGGTGCGGACGGCGGCGTGGAAGGCCAGGATGACGCGCGTGACCCGGTCCGCACCCAGCGCCTGGAAACGTTCCAGCTCGAACACCGATGCTTCCAGCCGCAGCAACAGGCCCAGATTGGCCTCGCGCGGCAACAGGTCGGCATCGGGCCAGCCGTCGGGCCATTCGGCGCGGCGGAAGATCTTGCAGAATGCGATGGGCATTGGCGCCGACGCCTCGACCATCGCGCGTGGCACCAGCGCGAAGCCGTTGAAGGGCGGGCCGCCCATGAACTTGGATCCGGTCACCAGCACGGCGCAGCCGCGCGCCAGATAGTCGGCGATGGCGGCGCTGGTGATCCGCGCCTGACAGGCATCGACGATGAAGCTGACCGTATCGCCATGGCGATCGACCAGCGCATCGAGATGTTCGAAGGCGGGCAGCACCAGCCCGGTCTTCGAGCCGTGGACGACATGGACCAATGTGTGCTTGCGCGCGCGCGCCGCCTCGTCGACGGCCAGGTCGATCCGCCGCGCGATTTCCTCGGGGCGATAGGCGGCGCCACGATCGTCGCGGACGGGCACGTTGTAGAGTTCGATCTTGGCGGGCAGCCGCCCGCCCATCGGCTCGCCCTTGACCACCTTGATCCCGCGCGCGGTCTCGCTCGCGAAGAACTGGCCATGCGCGGAATAGACGCAGCCGCTGCCGACCTCGTCGGCGCCGAGCAGGATGTTGCGGATGCCCGCTTCGCTGCGTTCCTTGCACAGGGCGAGGCCGACATATTCAAGGTCGGTGCCCGACGGCGCGAACACGACCTCGACGCCGTCGCCCAGCCGATAGGCGCGACGGATGCGCGCGCGCAGCGCGTCGAGCGCGTCCTCGTAACCCTCTGGCGACAGGATCAGATCGGGCGCGACTTCCGCGAGCCTGCGACAGACATGGTCGAAGGCGGGCGCTGAAATATCGTTCGCGGTCGAGGAGGCATAGGCGATCGCGGAGGACGGGCGGGGCGACGAGAAATACTGGTTCAGCCCGGTCGCGGGATCGAGGACGATGCGGGCATCGCCGCCCCGGGTGAGGAGATCCGCCGCCGCGTCGGCGAAGACGGCGGTATCGACGGTGGCGGCATTCGGCTTCATCACTTGATCCAATCCCTATCATCACGCGGATTGCCCGCCGCATATGCCGCGTTCTTGCGGCAAAATCATGGCCTATTATTCGCGCGCCGATCGGGTGATGTGGACGCAAGGCGCTTCCACCCCGGCGGATCCGGTCTTATATGGCCGCGGTTTCAAGCAAAAGGCCGGTTCGTGACTCAAACGCCCAAGACGCTCCGCATCCCGCAGGAGGCGAAGGATCGCCTCCGCATCATGTTCATCGCGAAGCACGCGCTGGGCGATGGATCGCTTCACCCGGAGGACGGCAACCATGCCGTCTATCATCATGAGGTGCGTACGATCCTGGAAGGGCTGGGGCTCAACCTGGTGCTCGCCAATCGATATGAGGCGCTGTTCGAGGATCCGGGCGCCGATTTCGTCTTCCCGCTGCTCAATCGCGGCGGCTTCCTCAATTCGGAAATGCTGCTGCCGCTCTTGTGCACGCGCCTGGGCATCCCGTTCCTCGGCGCGTCGCCGATCGTGCGCGGCCTGTCCGACGACAAGCATCTGACGAAACTGGAAGCGAAGTCGCGTGGCGTTCCAACCAGTCCCTGGGCGATCTATCGCCGTGGCGCGCCGGTGCGAGAGTCCGATTGCCCGATGGCCGAGCGCATGGTGATCAAGCCCAATGCCTCGTCGGCGAGCTGGGGCGTCTCCGATGCGTTCGACTGGAAAGGCGTCGAGGAGGCAGTCGCCGGTATCCACGCCCAGGGCCACGACGCGATCGTCGAACCCTTCCTCAACGGCAGCGATGTCGAGGTGCCCGTCATCACCGTCGACGGCGAGCCCTATGTCATGCCGATGATGTTGTTCGAACAGGCCGATCCCAGCCATCTCCGCACCTATTACGAGAAGCGCGACCTGGTCGATCGCGCGCAGAAATATCAGCTCGTCGAATTCCAGGACTCGTACTGGCAGCCGAAGATCGACGCGCTTACCCGCAAGATGGTCGAGGTGTTCCGCCCGTTCGATTATGGCCGTTACGAATTCCGCCTCGACCTGGAAAAGGGCGAGGTTCAGATGCTGGAGGTCAACCTCAACTGCAATCTCTGGTCGCAAAAGGTCTATGGCCGCTCGGCCAAGGCGGCGGGCATCTCGCAGGAAGCGCTGATCGAGACGATCCTGTGCGAAAGCCTGGTGCGTCATGGCCTGATCGAGCGGAGCGCGGTTTCGGGTGACTGACGGCTTCACCGTTCTCGTCCTCGCGGCGCAGCGCGCCGGGGTCGAGAATCCTCTCGCGGTCCGCGCCGGGGTCAGCCACAAATGCCTGGTGCCGATCTGCGGCAAGCCGCTGATCACGCACGTGCTCGACACGTTGACGACCATGCCCGGCGTCGGGCTGATTCGCATTTCGGTTGAGCCGGATGCGGTTCCTGAACTGACCGCGCTGGTCGCGGCCTATGCGCCGGCGGGCATTCCGATCGACTTCGTCGAGTCGGATGCCAACATCGCGGAGAGCGTGATCAGCGCGTCGGCCGGCGTGCCGGCGCCGATCCTGATCACGACGGCTGACAATGTGCTGCTGAGCCACGATTCGTTGCGCCGGATGCTCGACGCATTCGCCGGCGGAGCGGACGCGGCCGCCGCGCTCACCACGCGCGGCGCGATCCATGCCGTTCATCCGGAAGGGCAGCGGCGCTTCTACGAATTTCGCGACGACGCCTATTCGAACTGCAACCTCTACGGGCTTTCGGGCGCGCATGCGCTGGCGGGGGTGGAGGTGTTCCGCGAGGGCGGGCAGTTCGCCAAGAATCCCAAGCGGCTGATCACTGCGTTCGGCTTGATCAACATCCTGCTGATGCGCTTCAAGCTGGTGTCGATCCACAATGCCATGAAACGGGCGTCGCGCCGCTTCGGGCTCAGGATGGAAGCGGTGGTCCTGGCTGACGGCAGCCAGGCGATCGACGTCGACAATGAGCGCACCTATGCGATCGCCGAAGGCTTGCTCGCGAAAAAGCTTGGGTTGTGATCTTCGCCCCTCGTCTTTGAAGAAGCGGTTTTAGGTCTTCCCTCACCGGGGTCTTGGGACTATCGGCTTGGCGGACTTTCATCCCGGGGATCGAGCGAATGGCCGAGTTCAGGCTGCCGAAGAACAGCACCGTCAAGAAGGGCAAGGCGCACAAGGCCGCCGATGGCGCCGGCAATGTCCGTACCTTCAAGGTCTATCGCTACGATCCGGACAGCGGCGAGAATCCCCGTTACGACACGTTCGAGGTCGATCTCGACACCTGTGGGCCGATGGTGCTCGACGCGCTCATCAAGATGAAGAGCGAGCAGGATCCCTCGCTCACCTTCCGCCGGTCCTGCCGCGAGGGCATTTGCGGATCCTGCTCGATGAACATCGACGGCCGCAACACGCTGGCCTGCACGCACGCGATCGAGGATTGCAGCAAGGAAGTCCGCATCACGCCGCTGCCGCATATGGACGTGATCAAGGATCTGGTGCCCGATTTCACGCATTTCTATGCGCAATATGCGTCGATCCAGCCCTGGCTGAAGACCGTGACGCCGGCGCCTTCGGGTAAGGAGCGGCTGCAGTCGCCCGAGGATCGTTCGAAGCTGGACGGTCTGTACGAGTGCATCCTGTGCGCCTGCTGCTCGACTTCGTGCCCCAGCTATTGGTGGAATTCGGACAAGTTCCTGGGGCCGGCGATCCTGCTCCAGGCCTATCGCTGGCTGGCCGACAGCCGCGACGAGATGACCGGCGAGCGCCTCGACGAGCTGGAGGATCCGTTCCGTCTCTATCGCTGCCACACCATCATGAACTGCTCCAATGTCTGCCCCAAGGGGCTGAGCCCGGCCCGCGCGATCGCCGAGGTGAAGAAGATGGTCGTCGAACGGCAGATTTGAGGATCCGGCGGCTCATCTTTTCCGCGTCATCCCAGCGAAGGCTGGGATCTGCCAACCAGATGGCGCGTAGCCGGCAGCAGACCCCAGCCTTCGCTGGGGTGACGATCTGAGCTTGGCATGACGAAGGCATCCTTCATCCATCAGCCCGATCCCGACAATCCGGGCTGGATGACGTGGGAGCTGAGCGATCCCACGCGCTTCAACAGTCTGCTCGGCCGGATGATGGTGCGGCTGGATCCTGACGGCCAGGCGCGGGTGCGGATGTTTCCGCAGCATGTGCATTCCAACCTGTCGAACAACCTCCATGGCGGGACGATCCTGGCATTCATCGACGTGGCGCTGTTCGCCGGATCGCGCCTGTTCGGGCTGATCGAAGCGGGCACCGCGGTCACCCTCGATCTGTCGGTGCAGTTCATCGGCGCGGGCCGGGTCGGCGAGCCGATGGACGCGGTGGTCGAGGTGCTGCGCGAAACCGGCCGGCTGCTGTTCCTGCGCGGGCTCGTCGTCCAGGGCGATCACAAGGTGGCGGGCTTTTCCGGCACCATCCGCAAACCCACGCGCAAATCGGACGCATAGTGAGCAACGTTCTCGACCGTTACGAGGCGCTGGTCGCCGCCGGCGAACTTCGCCCCGACCGCGAGCAGCGCCGCGCCGCCGAGCGGCTCAATGCGCTGCAACAGGCGCTGGAGGCGACGCCCAAGCGCGGCAGCGTGTTGTGGCGGCTGGCGGGCAAAGCGCCGGAGCCGCCGCGCGGCGTCTATATGTGGGGCGGGGTGGGGCGCGGCAAATCCATGCTGATGGACCTGTTCCACGATTGCCTGCGCATCCAGCGCAAGCGTCGCGTCCATTTCCACGAATTCATGCTCGAGGTTCATGCCCGTCTGCGTGTCGAGCGGCAGAAGGAGGCGGGCGATCCGATCGTGCCCGTCGCCGAAGCGCTGGTGGGCGAGGCGCGCCTGCTCGCCTTCGACGAGATGGTGGTCAATAACAGCGCCGATGCGATGATCATGTCGCGACTGTTCACCGCGATGATGGCGCGCGGACTGACCGTGGTCGCGACTTCGAACCGCGCGCCGAAGGATCTGTACAAGGACGGCCTCAATCGCGAGCATTTCCTGCCCTTCATCGCGCTGATCGAGCGCGACCTGGACGTGATCACATTGAACGGTCCCATCGACTATCGGCTGGAGCGGTTGAGCGGCGTCGATACCTGGCACACGCCGCTGGGCCAGGCGGCGACCGATGCGTTGCGCGACGCGTTCTTCCGCCTGACCGACTATCCGCCCGAAGACAGCGCACATGTGCCGTCGGAGGAGCTGCCGATCCCCGGCGGGCGAAGCATGCATGTGCCCAAGAGCCTGAAGGGCGTCGCGGTCTTCTCGTTCAAGCGGCTGTGCGCCGAGGCGCGGGGCGCGGCTGATTATCTGGCGATCGCGCGCCGTTATCACACTGTGATCATCGTCGGCATCCCCCGGCTCGGGCCCGAAAACCGCAATGAGGCGGCGCGCTTCGTCACGCTGGTCGATGCGCTGTACGAGCATAAGGTGAAGCTGCTCGCGGGCGCGGCGGCGGAACCGCAGCATCTCTACGAACAGGGCGACGGCGCCTTCGAGTTCGAGCGGACGGTGAGCCGGCTGATGGAAATGCAGTCGGACGATTATCTTGCCCGGGGCCATGGCCAGGAGTGATCGCGCCCTGACGTGAGTTTTCTCGGTCAGGCGGCGTACGGTCCGGATCGATTTCCCTATTTTCCGCGTTCAGGATGATCGGAAGGCATGTGTCGATCGTGCCGGTCGATCCTGGTTTAAAGCGCTTTATTGCAACTAATTATAAGTTGCAAAGATTTCCGGAGGGTGGAACCTCTTCCAAGGTTGCCCTTGTCATCCAATGCGCCTAAGCGGGCGCCAATCTTGGATGGGCGGGGCCCGAGTCATGGCCTTTTTCCGCCCCGGCGAGGGAGAAAAGACTGCATGGCCCGTAAGAAGATCGCGCTGATTGGCGCCGGTAACATTGGTGGAACGCTCGCGCACCTCGCGGCGATCAAGGAATTGGGCGATATCGTCCTGTTCGACGTCGTCGAAGGCGTCCCCCAGGGCAAGGCGCTCGATCTCAGCCAGTGCGGCCCCGTCGAGGGATTCGACGCGAAGATCACCGGCAGCAACGATTATGCCGATATCGCGGGCGCGGACGTCATCATCGTCACCGCCGGCGTCGCCCGCAAGCCCGGCATGAGCCGCGACGACCTGCTGGGCATCAACCTGAAGGTGATGAAGGCGGTCGGCGAGGGCATCAAGAACAATGCCCCCAACGCGTTCGTCATCTGCATCACCAACCCGCTCGACGCGATGGTCTGGGCGCTGCGTGAATTCTCGGGCCTGCCGCACCACATGGTCGTCGGTATGGCCGGCGTGCTCGACAGCGCGCGCTTCAGCCACTTCCTGGCCGAAGAGTTCGAAGTTTCGGTGCGCGACGTGAACACGTTCGTGCTCGGCGGTCATGGCGACACCATGGTGCCCGTCGTGCAATATTCAACGGTCGCGGGCATCCCCGTGCCCGACCTGATCGAGCAGGGCCGTTCGACCAAGGAGCGCATCGACGCGATCGTGCAGCGCACGCGCAGCGGCGGCGGCGAGATCGTCGCGCTGCTCAAGACCGGTTCGGCCTATTATGCGCCCGCCACCAGCGGCATCGCGATGGCCGAAGCCTATCTGAACGACCAGAAGCGCCTGCTGCCCTGCGCCGCGCATGTCGACGGCAAGTACGGGCTGGACGGCCTGTATGTCGGCGTGCCCGTGATCATCGGCGCCGGCGGTGTGGAGCAGATCGTCGAGATCAAGCTGGACGACGAGGCCAAGGCCAATCTCCAGGTCTCGGTCGACGCGGTGAAGGAACTGCTCGATGCCTGCAAGGCGATCGACGAGAGCCTGAAGTAATCGCCATCGTCCCCGCTTCGGCGGGGTTCAACCACGATCACGCTGGATCCCCGCGAAAGCGGGGATGACACAAGGAAAGAAGACGCGATGTCGATTCTCGTCAACAAGAACACCAAGGTCATCACCCAGGGGATGACCGGTGCCACCGGCACCTTCCATACCGAGCAGGCGCTGGCCTATGGCACGCAGATGGTCGGCGGCGTCACCCCCGGCAAGGGCGGTGAAACGCATATCGGCCTGCCCGTGTTCGATACGGTTGCGGAGGCGGTCGCGAAGACCGGCGCGGATGCCAGCGTGATCTACGTTCCGCCCCCATTCGCGGCGGATTCGATCCTGGAGGCGATCGATGCCGAAGTGCCGCTGATCGTGACGATCACCGAAGGCATTCCGGTGCTCGACATGGTCAAGGTGAAGCGCGCGCTGTCGGGCTCGAAGTCGCGGCTGATCGGCCCCAACTGCCCCGGCGTTCTCACCCCCGGCGAGTGCAAGATCGGCATCATGCCCGGCAGCATCTTCAAGCAGGGTTCGGTGGGTGTTGTTTCGCGTTCGGGCACGCTTACCTATGAAGCCGTGTTCCAGACCAGCCAGCAGGGCCTCGGCCAGACCACCGCTGTCGGCATCGGCGGCGATCCGGTCAACGGCACGAACTTCATCGACGTGCTCGAACTGTTCCTGGCCGACGAGGCTACCAAGTCGATCATCATGATCGGCGAGATCGGCGGCGACGCCGAGGAGCAGGCGGCGCAGTTCCTGAAGGACGAGGCGAAGCGTGGCCGCAAGAAGCCGATGGTCGGCTTCATCGCGGGCCGCACCGCGCCTCCGGGACGGCGCATGGGCCATGCCGGCGCGATCGTGTCGGGCGGCCAGGGCGGCGCCGAAGACAAGATCGCGGCGATGGAGGAAGCGGGCATCCGCGTTTCTCCCAGCCCGTCCGAGCTCGGCGTCACGCTCGTCGATCTGCTCAAGGGCTGAACGCGGACATCGATCGCCCGCCCGGCAGCCGGGCGGGTACGATCATGAAGGACGGTGACATGGGTTATGAAGGCCAGGAATTCGACGATATCGCGGGCGTGAGCCCGGGGTTCGTGGAAGGGCTCTACCGCGTTTATCAGGCGACGCCCGACAAGGTCGAGCCCGCCTGGCGCGCCTGGTTCGAAGGGCTTGAGACGACGGCTTCGGGGCCGAGCTGGGCCCGCGCCAACTGGCCGCTCAAGGAAACCGACGCGCTCACGGCCGCGCTCGATCCCACGCAGATGGCGGTCGAGCCCAAGGCTGCGAAGCCGGTGCCCGCCGCGCCCGCGCCGGTCTCGTCCGATGCCATCGCCGCCGCCGCGGGCGATGCGATCCGCGCGCAGATGCTGATCCGCACCTATCGCGTGCGCGGACATCTCGCCGCCAATCTGGATCCGCTTGGTCTCAGCCAGCGCGAACTGCCGGCCGACCTGACCCCGGAATATCATGGCTTCTCGGGCGCCGATCTCGATCGCCCGGTCTATCTGGGCGGCACACTGGGCCTGGAAAAGGCGACGATCCGCGAGGTCGTCGAGATTTTGCGCGCGAATTACTGCGGCAATGTCGGCCTGGAATATATGCATATCTCCGACGTGGAGGAGCGTCGCTTCCTGCAGGAGCGGATGGAGGGCAAGGACAAGGCCATCCAGTTCACGCCGGAAGGCAAGAAGGCGATCCTGGCCAAGGTGATCCAGGGCGAGCAGTACGAGAAGTTCCTGGGCCGCAAATATGTCGGCACCAAGCGCTTCGGCCTGGACGGCGGCGAATCGATGATTCCCGCGCTTGAGGCGGTGATCAAATATGGCGGCCAGCTCGGCGTGCGCGAGATCGTCTACGGCATGGCGCATCGCGGCCGCCTGAACGTGCTCGCCAATGTGATGGCCAAGCCGTTCCGCGTCATCTTCCACGAATTTTCGGGCGGCTCCGCCAATCCCGAGGATGTCGGCGGTTCCGGCGACGTCAAATATCACCTCGGCACCTCCACCGATCGCGAGTTCGACGGGATCAGCGTTCATATGTCGCTGGTGCCCAACCCCTCGCACCTGGAAACCGTCGATCCGATCGTGCTCGGCAAGGCGCGCGCGACGCTCGTCATCCGTGACGACCTTGAGGAGATGGACCAGGTCCTGCCCGTGCTCATCCACGGCGACGCCGCATTCGCGGGGCAGGGCATTGTCTGGGAAACGCTCGGTTTCCAGGGCATTCGCGGCTATGCCAGCGGCGGTTGCATCCATTTCATCATCAACAACCAGATCGGCTTCACGACGTCGCCGCAATTCGCGCGCAACTCGCCCTATCCATCGGATGTGGCGAAGGGCGTCCAGGCGCCGATCTTCCACGTTAATGGCGACGATCCGGAAGCCGTGACCTTCGCCTGCAAGATGGCGATCGAATATCGCCAGAAGTTCGATCGCGACGTCGTGATCGACATGTGGTGCTATCGCCGCTTCGGCCACAACGAAGGCGACGAGCCCAGCTTCACCCAGCCGCTGATGTACGCGAAGATCCGCCAGCATCCGCCGGTGAGCGCCATTTATGGCGAGCGGCTGGTGAGCGAGGGCGTGATCGACGGCGCATGGGCCGAACAGTCGAGCCAGTCGTTCGTCGACCTGCTCGAAGAGGAGTTCGAGACCGCCAAGGGCTACAAGCCCAACAAGGCGGACTGGTTCGCCGGCCGCTGGTCGGGCCTCAACAAGCCCGCCGATTCCGAAACCGCGCGCCGCGCGGTGGAATCGGGCATTGAGAAGAAGCTGTTCGACAGCCTTGGCCGTACGCTGACCACGGTTCCCGACGATCTCGTCATCCACAAGACGCTTGGCCGCATCCTCGATGCCAAGCGAGAGATGTTCAAGACGGGGCAGGGCTTCGACTGGGCGACCGGTGAGGCGCTGGCTTATGGCTCGCTGGTTTCCGAAGGCTTCGGTGTGCGCCTGTCGGGCCAGGATTCGGGGCGCGGCACCTTCAGCCAGCGTCATGCCGTCTGGGTCGACCAGAATGACGAGCATAAATATGTGCCGCTGGGTACCGTGCCGCATGGCCGGTTCGAGGTGCTCGACAGCCCACTCTCCGAATATGGCGTGCTCGGCTTCGAATATGGTTATGCCATGGCCGACCCGAAGACCCTGGTGTTGTGGGAAGCACAGTTCGGTGATTTCGCCAACGGCGCTCAGATCATCATGGACCAGTATATCGCGGCCGGTGAAGCCAAGTGGCTGCGCGCCAACGGCCTCGTCATGCTGCTGCCGCACGGTTACGAAGGGCAGGGGCCTGAGCATAGCTCTGCACGCCTCGAGCGCTATCTCCAGCTTTGCGCGCAGGACAATATCCAGGTCTGCAACATCACCACCCCGGCGAACTATTTCCATGTGCTGCGCCGGCAGATGCTGCGTCCGTTCCGCAAGCCGCTGATCATCATGACGCCCAAGTCGCTGCTCCGCCACAAGATGGCGGTGTCGAGCGCCGAGGAGTTCATGGGCGATTCGCACTTCATGCGGATCAAGTCCGATCCCAGTGCGCCCAAGAGTGGTGACGTGAAGCGTCTCGTGCTCTGCTCGGGCAAGGTGGCGTATGACCTGATCGAGGCGCGTGACGCGGCGGACGACAAGAATACGGAGATCGTCCGGATCGAGCAGCTTTATCCCTTCCCGGGTGAGGCGCTGACCGCCAGGCTGAAGCGCATGACCAATCTCGACGAGGTGGTCTGGTGCCAGGAAGAGCCGAAGAACAACGGTGCCTGGTCGTTCGTCGAACCATATATCGAACAGTCGCTGGCCGATGCCGGCGTCAAGCCGAACCGCGCGCGCTATGCTGGCCGGGCCGCGTCCGCATCGCCCGCCACCGGCCTCGCCAAGCGGCACGTGGCCGAACAGGGCGCGCTGGTCGCCGATGCGCTCGGCCACAGCGTTCGCCAGGAAATCCGGCGCCAGAAGAAGGGTTGAACTGAATCATGGCCACCGAAGTCAAAGTCCCGACGCTGGGCGAATCGATCACCGAAGCGACGATCGGCGAATGGCTCAAGCAGCCGGGCGAGCCCGTGAAGGCGGATGAGCCGATCGCGAGCCTGGAAACCGACAAGGTCGCGGTCGAAGTGCCCGCGCCCGTCGCCGGCGTCATGGGCGCGCATCTCGCGCAGCCCGGCGATACCGTGAATGTCGGTGCGACGATCGCGATGATCGAAGCAGGTGGCGCCGGTGCGGCAGCCGCGCCCGCAGCGCCCGCCAAGGCCGAGGCGGCAGCGCCAGCGGCTGCCCAGCCGGCGCCCGCCGTCGGCGAGGAACCGGTGATGACGTTGTCCCCCGCCGTTCGCCGGCTGGTGCTCGAGCATGGGCTGGATCCGTCGTCGATCAAGGGCAGCGGCAAGGATGGCCGCCTGACCAAGGAAGACGTACTGGCCGCCGCCAGCACCGCCAAGGATGCGCCGGCGCCTGCCGCCGCGCCGCCGGCGCCCGCGCCGACCGCCGCGCTGCCGGAGATCGGTGGCCGCAAGGAAGAACGCGTCCGCATGACGCGCCTGCGCCAGACGATCGCACATCGCCTGAAGGAAGCACAGAACAGCGCGGCGATCCTCACCACCTTCAATGATGTCGACATGACCGCGGTCATGGAAGCGCGTGCGAAGTACAAGGATCTGTTCGAGAAGAAGCATGGCGTGCGCCTGGGCTTCATGGGCTTCTTCGTGAAGGCGGCCTGCCAGGCGCTCAAGGATGTGCCGGCGGTCAATGCCTCGATCGAGGGCGACGAGATCGTCTATCGCGACTATGCCGACATCTCGGTCGCGGTGTCCGCGCCCAATGGTCTGGTCGTGCCGGTCATCCGCGACGCGCAGACGCTGAGCGTCGCGCAGGTCGAGAACACGATCGGCGATTTCGGCAAGCGCGCCAAGGACGGCACGCTGAAGCTGGAGGAGATGAAGGGTGGCACCTTCACCATTTCCAATGGCGGCGTGTTCGGATCGCTGATGTCGACGCCGATCATCAATCCGCCGCAGTCGGGCGTGCTCGGCCTGCACCGGATCGAGGATCGCCCGGTCGTTCGTGACGGCCAGATCGTCATCCGTCCGATGATGTATCTCGCGCTCAGCTACGACCATCGCATCGTCGATGGGCGTGAGGCCGTCACCTTCCTGGTCGCGATCAAGAACGCGATCGAGGATCCGACCCGGCTGCTGATCGATCTTTGAGGACGGTCGATCGTATCGACTGCCCCGGGCTTTTGTTTTGACCGCGATTGCCGAGTTGTCAGATGATCGATCTGGCTGGTAATCGCTCTAAGGAACGCTGACATGGCTGATTATGACTATGACGTCCTGGTGATCGGCGCCGGACCCGGCGGCTATGTCGCCGCGATCCGCGCGGCGCAGCTCGGCCTGCGCACCGCCTGCGCCGAGGGCCGCGAGACGCTGGGCGGCACCTGCCTCAATGTCGGCTGCATCCCGTCCAAGGCGCTGCTCCATGCTTCGCACCTCTATGAGGAGGCGCATTCGGGCGCGTTGGCCAAGTTCGGCGTGAAGGTGGAAGGCGCCAGCCTCGATCTCGACGCGATGCATGGTTCGCGCAAGGACGCGGTGAAGGGCCTGACCGGCGGCATCGAGTTCCTGTTCAAGAAGAACAAGGTGGATTGGCTGAAGGGCCTGGCCACCTTCACCGGCAAGGACAGCGTCGAGGTCGCGGGCAAGAGCTATCGGGCGAAGAACATCATTATCGCCACCGGCTCCAGCGTTACGCCGCTGCCGGGTGTCGAGATCGACCACAAGGCGATCGTCGATTCGACCAGCGCGCTCGAACTGCCCAAGGTGCCCGGCCATCTGGTCGTGATCGGTGGCGGGGTGATCGGGCTCGAGCTCGGTTCGGTCTGGCGGCGCCTTGGCGCGCAGGTGACCGTGGTCGAGTATCTCGACCAGATCCTGCCCGGCATGGACGGCGAGGTCCGCAAGGAAGCCGGCCGCATCTTCAAGAAGCAGGGCTTCGATATCCGCACCGGCACCAAGGTCACCAAGGCCGAGAAAAAGGGCAAGGGCGTCGTCCTGACCGTCGAGCCCGCCAAGGGTGGTGAGGCGCAGACGATCGAGGCCGATACCGTGCTGGTCGCGATCGGCCGCCGGCCCAACACCGACGGTCTCGGCCTCGACAAGGCCGGGCTTGCGGTCAACGGTCGTGGCCAGATCGAGACCGATCACCGCTTCCAGACCGCCGTTCCCGGCATCTGGGCGATCGGCGACGTTGTTCCCGGCCCGATGCTCGCGCACAAGGCCGAGGATGAAGGCATCGCGGTCGCCGAGAATATCGGCGGGCTCACCGGCATCGTGAACCACGACGTCATCCCGAGCGTGGTCTACACCATGCCCGAGATCGCGGGCGTCGGCCTGACCGAGGAAGCCGCGCGCGAGAAGGGCGAGGTGAAGGTCGGCAAGTTCCCGATGGCGGGCAACAGCCGCGCCAAGACCATTCACGACACTGCGGGTTTCGTGAAGGTGATCGCCGATGCGGAGACCGATCGCGTTCTGGGCGTCTGGATCATCACCTCGGTCGCCGGCACGATGATCGCGCAGGCGGCGCAGGCGATGGAATTCGGCGCCACCAGCGAGGATATCGCCTATACCTGCCATGCGCACCCGACGCATTCGGAAGCGATCAAGGAAGCGGCGATGGGCGTGCTGGGCAAGCCGATCCATATCTGATCCGCGACGAGCCGAGGAACGGAAACCTCGCTCAAGCACTGACTCCCGTAGTTGATACGGGAGTGAAACATGAACAAGGCTCTGCTGATCGTCCTGCCCGGCCTGGTCGCGGCGACGGTCGCGTGCGGACCCAAGCAGGTCGCCCTCTCCGCCGATCCGGTGGAGCGGGCGGCAACATGCGGTGTCGTCGCCGCTGCCCATGCGCGGGTGAACACGACGGATATCAAGGCGCCGCTCAGCGTGGAGGCCAAGGGCGAGACACTGCGCTATGCCCTGTTGACCGGCGCACAGCAGGAAAGCTTTTCCGCCGAACAGGCCGGCGCGGTGGTCAAGCGCATGCCCGAGATCGCCGACAAGGTGACCGACGGCAAATGGGAAAAGCTCGTCGAGCCCTGCGCCCAGGCCTATCCGGTCGCTGCGACCGCGCAACCCGAACTGCCCAGGGATCCGCTCGTCGCCGGGCTGGGCTGCGACATGTTGCGTCAGTTCGTCGGCCGGGCGCTGGCGAGCGACGGGCGTTACGAGGAGACGCTGACCCAATATAGCGCGCTCGAGCGCAAGCTGGATGGCAAGCTGGCGCCGTTGATGGCGCGGCAGGGCATCGACAATGGCCCGGAAGGGACCGAGCAGAAGCGCAAGGCGATGAGCACCGTCGCGAAGCTCGGCAACCCCACGGCGGTGATGGACGCCTGTGTGCAGCGATATATTTAAGAGCCCTTTCTTACCTGTCTTTTCCGGGGAAAGCGCTGTCCGGGGGGTGGTTTGGTGTGGCCCACACCAAGCCGGGCTCATATCCCTGCCGCCACCAGATCCGTTCGGGCTGAGTCTGTCGAAGCCCTGCTTTTCTTTGGCTTCGCATTAGAAGGACAGGGCTTCGACAGGCTCAGCCCGAACGGTTGGGGCGCTTCTCGGAAATCCCGGACACCAATGCGCGTTCGCCGAAATCACGCTGCTTGTTCTTCTTCTCTTCGATACTTCACGGAAAAGCGGGATTGGCCAAACCGAACTGGCGTTTCCCGCTTTCGCGGAAATGACAGGTGAGGAATAAGGGCGGCAAGGGGGATATGCTGCCATGGACAAGCTGCCGATCGCGCTGTGGTTCGCGACGCTCGATCTTGTCGGGATCGCGGTCTTTTCCGCGTCCGGCGCGCTCGCGGCGGCGCAGAAGCGGCAAACGCTCGTCACCTTCACTTTCTTCGCTGTCGTCACCGGAGTCGGCGGCGGAACGGTCCGCGACCTGCTGATCGGTGCGCCGGTCTTCTGGGTTCAGGATCAACGTGTGCCGTTTGTCTGCCTGTCGACGGCGCTGATCGTCTGGTTCACGCCCCGGCGGATCTGGCGCGAAAATGCTCTGGACTGGTTCGACGCGATCGGGCTTGCCGCCTATGCGGTGTTCGGCGCCGCCAAGTCGCTCGCCTTCGGCATCCAGCCCTTGCCCGCGGTGATGATGGGCGTGATCACGGCCTGCGTCGGTGGCATCATCCGCGACGTGCTGGCCGGCGAACCATCGATCCTGCTCCGCCCCGAAATCTACGTGACGGCGGCGGCGCTGGCGTCCTTGTCGTTCGTCGCCCTGACCATTTTGGGCATGCCCTCGCTGGCCGCCGCAGTGATCGCGGCCTTCGCCGGTTTCCTGCTGCGGGGCTGGGCGATCGTGCGGGGCGTCGGCTTGCCGGGCTACCAGCGTTGACCGGTCGCGACCGGGCTTATTTCGGCCCGACCAGCCCGCTCGACGCGAAGGGTTTGGGATCGCGCGGTGGTTCGGTCGGTTCTGACAGCTCGCGCTGCCACATGCCGATATCGTGCCATTGACCGCTCTTGTAGCCGATCTCGCGGACGATGCCGGCCCGACGGAAACCCGTCGCTTCGTGGAGCGCGATGCTGTGTTCGTTGGGCAATGAGATCACCGCGATCGCCTGGGTGAAGTCCTGCGCGATCAGCGTCTCGATCAGCGCGGAATAAAGCAGCCGCCCGACGCCCTGCCCGGCGACGCCGCCGCCGAGATAGATCGAGGTCTCGACGGTGTAGCGATAGGCGGGACGATCGCGGAACCGCGAGGCATAGGCATAGCCGAGCACAGCGTCGTCATCCTCGGTGGTCGCGACCAGCCAGGGATAAAGCTGATCATAACCGTGCATCCGCTCCAGCATTTCGGCTGCGTTCGGCGGCCTGGTTTCGAACGAGATCGCGCTGCCCGTTACATAGGGCATGTAGATAGCGGAAATCTGGTCCGCGTCGCTGTCACGCGCGGCGCGTATCTTGATCGTCATTTAAACCACTCCAGAATGCGCGCGACGACCGAGCCGCGCAGTGGCGCGGTGCGCGCCGGTTCGATGGGACATTCGAGGCACTGGACGCGTACGGCAGGGCCGTTGGCAAGCATTTCCGCATCCTTGACCGCGCTGAACAGTGTCGCGATGCGCTGGCGCGAAAGGCGCGTCAGCAGGTCGGCATCGCGGCTGTCCTCGGTATCGTCCTGGGTCCAGCCCTGGAACAGCGCCTCGAAGAAGCCCGGCTGCTTTTCCAGATAGACGGGCACGGCCTTGGCGGGATCGAGCTTTGCGCGCTTCGCCGCATCAGCGATCGCATCCTCAAGCGATCCGAACTGGTCGATCAGGCCGATCTGGCGAGCGGTGCCGCCGTCCCAGACGCGGCCCTGCGCGATCTGGTCGACGCGCTGGGCGGGCAGCTTGCGCGACTGGCTGACCAGCCCGACGAAGCGGCCATAGACATTCTCGATGCTCGCCTGGATCACCGCGTCGAAGGTTGGATTGGTGCCGCCGAAGATATCCGGCTGGCCTGAAAGCGGGGTGGTGGCGACGCCGTCGGAGGTGACGCCGATCTTGGCGAGCGCATTCTCGAAGGTAGGGATGATGCCGAACACGCCGATCGAGCCGGTGACGGTGGAGGGTTCGGCGAAGATGCGGTCACCCGGCGTCGACACCCAATAGCCGCCCGATGCCGCGACCGATCCCATCGAGACCGTCACCGGCAGGCCCCTGGCCTTGGCCTGAAGGATCGCGAGACGGATCTTCTCGGACGCGAGCACCGATCCACCGGGCGAATCGACGCGCACGACCAGGGCCTTCAGATCCTTCTCCGTCAGCCCGTCCAGGATCAGCTTGGAAATCGTGTCGCCGCCTGCGGTCCCCGGCAGCGCATTGCCATCGACGATGTCGCCGGCCACGGTGATCACGCCGATCTGCCCGCCGCTGGGGGGCGGATTGGCCGCGATCCAGTTGGCGAGCTTGGTGTGGCGGAAGGAGCCGGGCTGCTTGTTGTCGCCTTCGCCCGCGATCTCGGCGACGCGCTTGCCGAAGGCGATGCGGTCACCCAATTTGTCGACCAGCCCGGCCTGGAGCGCGGCCTTGGCGAGATCGCCGCCCGCCGCGCGGATCTGCGCGTCGGGGCTGGCGATGAACCCGGCGAGCTGCGCCTTGGGCCGCGCCTTGATCACGGCGTCCTGCCAGTTCTGCCACAGGGCGCCAGCGAGCGCCTGATCGGCTTCCTTGGCTTCCGGCGACTGGTCGGCGCGCGTATAGGGCTCGACGAAGCTTTTATAGGTGCCGACGCGGTAGACATGCGTTGTGACGCCCAGCCGGTCGATCAGGCCCTTATAATAGAGGCGCGAGCCGCCGGGGCCGGTGAAAAGCGCCATGCCGAACGGATCGAGCCACACTTCCGAGGCGTGCGACGCCAGCGCGTAGCTGTCGTCGGTATAGCCGGTCGCGAAGGCGAGCACTGGTTTTTTCGCGGCGCGGATCGTGTCGACGGCGGCGGCGGCGCGCTGGATCGTCGTCTGTCCTCCACCGACAAAGGTATCGAGGTCGAGCACGACCACCTTGATCCGGTCGTCCCTGGCGGCGGTTTCGAGCGCACGGACGACGTCGCGCAGGCGGTGCTGGCGCGCGACCGAAGCACCGCTGAGCATGGCGACGGGATCGCTCTCCTCTGGCTGTTCGACCAGGCTGCCGCCCAGATCGACGAGCAGCGCGCCGCTGGTCACCTTCGCAGGGTTGGGCTTCGCCGACAGCGCGGTCCAGACCAGCCCGAAGAAGAGCAGCAGGAGGAAGAGGACGAGCGCGTCCTTGACCCCCATGAGGATTTTCCACGCACCCCGAACGAACGCCAAGACCAGACTCCCGAATGAGCGTTTCAACTCGGGCTATAGGAGCTTGCCGGCCCTGTCCACCGTCCGCGGGACCGTGCTCTTGACGGGTTTACTGGGGCAAGGTCCACCTGATCGATCGTTGATCCTCGACGTCGACGGGGTTGCCGTTTGCATCGGTTTGCGGCCGATAGCGGCCACGCAATGTGATCGCTTGGCACGTGGCCTGGTCCAGATCGGCATGGCCGCTCGATTTAACGACCCTGCAATTCGCGACGAAGCCCTCCTTGGTGATCGTCCATCTGACCGTGGATGTGCCCTCCGCCCTGCGAGCCAGGGCGCTTGCCGGATAATCGTCGAGCGTGATCCAGGGGCGATTGACCACCACGCCGCCAGTTTGAGCGTTGGCGGGCTTGTCGCCAGTTTGAGCACATGCGGGATGGAGAGAAGGCAATTGTGCCGCACAGAGCAGGGTCAGCGCTATCTGTCTGGGAGGCATCGTCATCATTCTCCGCTCAGAATCGGGGCTGATATCGGTTCTCATGTCGATGGAGGGCGAACGCAATAGCAACTCTTGCGGACGTCCGCTTGGTGCCGTTTGCGGCGATCCCGCGGCGGCGATCCATACAACCTTGGGAATGGGCGGCCTGCCGCACCCCGCATTCGCCGCGAACTAAATTTGAGCTAGGCGCTTGACCTCCCCAAGGCTGACACACATATGCGCGCCGCTGGCACTCGACAGGTGCGAGTGCTAATAGGTTCGCAATCGCAGGGGCTGATGCCCTGCACAATAGAGGAAAGGGTGACGCATGAAGTTTCGTCCGTTGCACGACCGCGTTCTCGTCCGCCGCGTCGAGGCTGAAGAGAAGACCGCGGGTGGGATCATCATCCCCGACACCGCCAAGGAAAAGCCGCAGGAAGGCGAAGTCGTCGCTGCCGGTTCGGGCTCGAAGGCCGAAGACGGCACGGTGACGCCGCTCGACGTCAAGGCGGGCGACAAGATCCTGTTCGGCAAATGGTCCGGCACCGAGGTCAAGATCGACGGTGAAGACCTGCTGATCATGAAGGAAAGCGACATCCTCGGGATCGTCGGCTGACCTGACGACCGATCGCTCGCTCCGGTCGCATCGGCGATGGGCGGGCAGGAAGTGGGCAGGGCAAGAATAAGCCCGGCCTCAACGGTTTTTCGTTTCGAAGAAGGAACACGAAATGGCTGCGAAAGACGTCAAATTTTCGCGCGACGCGCGCGAGCGTATCCTGAAGGGTGTCGACATCCTGGCGGACGCTGTGAAGGTGACCCTCGGCCCCAAGGGCCGCAATGTCGTGATCGACAAGAGCTTCGGCGCGCCGCGCATCACCAAGGACGGCGTTACCGTCGCCAAGGAAATCGAGCTCAAGGACAAGTTCGAGAACATGGGCGCGCAGATGGTGCGCGAAGTGGCGTCGAAGACCAACGACGTCGCCGGTGACGGCACCACCACCGCCACCGTGCTCGCTCAGGCGATCGTCCGTGAGGGCATGAAGTCGGTCGCGGCGGGCATGAACCCGATGGATCTGAAGCGCGGCATCGATCTGGCCGTCGGCAAGGTCGTCGAGGACATCAAGTCGCGCTCGAAGCCCGTCTCGGGCTCGAACGAGGTCGCCCAGGTCGGCATCATCTCGGCCAATGGCGACACCGTCGTCGGCGAGAAGATCGCCGAGGCGATGGAGAAGGTCGGCAAGGAAGGCGTGATCACCGTCGAGGAAGCCAAGGGCCTCGAATTCGAGCTCGACGTCGTCGAAGGCATGCAGTTCGACCGTGGCTATCTGAGCCCCTATTTCATCACCAATCCCGAGAAGATGGCGGTCGAACTCAGCGATCCGTACATCCTGATCCACGAGAAGAAGCTGTCGAACCTGCAGGCGATGCTTCCGATCCTGGAAGCGGTCGTCCAGTCGGGCCGTCCGCTGCTGATCATCGCCGAGGACATCGAGGGTGAGGCCCTGGCCACGCTCGTGGTGAACAAGCTGCGCGGCGGTCTGAAGGTCGCTGCCGTCAAGGCGCCGGGCTTCGGCGATCGCCGCAAGGCGATGCTCGAGGACATCGCGATCCTGACGAAGGGCGAGGTGATCTCCGAGGATCTCGGCATCAAGCTCGAGAGCGTCACGCTCGGCATGCTCGGCACCGCCAAGCGCGTCTCGATCGACAAGGACAACACCACCATCGTCGACGGTGCGGGTGATACCGACGCGATCAAGGGCCGCACCGATGCGATCCGCCAGCAGATCGAGAACACCACCAGCGATTACGACCGCGAGAAGCTCCAGGAGCGCCTCGCCAAGCTCGCCGGCGGCGTTGCCGTGATCAAGGTCGGCGGTGCTTCGGAAGTCGAGGTGAAGGAGCGCAAGGACCGCGTCGACGACGCGCTGCACGCGACCCGCGCCGCGGTCGAGGAAGGCATCGTCCCCGGTGGCGGCACGGCTCTGCTGTATGCCACCAAGGCGATCGACGGCCTGACCGGCGCCAACGAGGATCAGACCCGCGGTGTGGACATCGTCCGCCGCTCGCTGACCGCGCTGGTCCGCCAGATCGCCGCGAATGCCGGCCATGATGGCGCCGTCGTGTCGGGCAAGCTGCTCGACCAGTCGGACACGTCGTACGGCTTCAACGCGTCGACCGACACCTATGAGAACCTGGTCTCGGCCGGCGTGATCGATCCGACCAAGGTCGTCCGCACCGCGCTCCAGAACGCAGCGTCGGTCGCCGGTCTGCTCATCACCACCGAAGCGGCGGTGAGCGAACTGCCCGAAGACAAGCCTGCCATGCCCATGGGCGGCGGCGGCATGGGCGGCATGGGCGGCATGGACTTCTGATCGACTGATCGGATTTCCGACGCCCGCCGTTCAGGCGGAAAAAGAGAAGGGCCGGGGAGTGATCCCCGGCCCTTTTCCTTTGGCTATGGAGTTTGGCTGGCTTTGGTCAGGATGCCGGCACCGGCGCATCGGCGGGCGGCGGTGGCACCGCGCTGTTGGCGGCGCCTTCGTCAAGCATCTCGGCCGCCTCGTTCAACGCCTTGGCCTCACTCGGCGAGACGCCGCCCACTGTGGTATTGTCGCCGGCGGTGTCGCACGCGGCCAGCGCCGCGCACGCCGATATGATCAGCCAGCGTGCGCTCACGAGCTCTTGCGTGCGTCAGCCGCGCCTTGCTTCAGCTTGTCGCCTGCGGAGTCGAGCGTGTTCGCGGCGCCGGCCTTGACCGCCTTGGCGCCGTTCTCGAGCGCATCGCCCGTCTTGTCAGCGGCATTCTCAGCCGCGCCCACTGCATCCGCGCCGATATTGGCGACATCGGCGGCCGCATTGTCGATCGTCGCGGCCGCGTCGCTGGTGATCGCGTTGGCGGCTTCACCGGCTTCGTTCTGCGCCTTCTCGCTGCAGGCCGAAAGGCCCATCGCGGCGGCGAGGATCAATGATGCGGTGATGGATTTCCTCATGAGCGCACTCCTGTTTCAATTTCGACCGACCCGCGATACGGGCCGTAGCCGAGCCTATCCCGCCGTCCAGAACCACGCAACGGGGTGCCGGTTCCAGGGCGGATCACGGAAATCCGTGCGTTGACCTCATATAAAGATATCTTTATATGATGGTTCATGTCCGTTGAGCTCGAAGTCTTCCGCGCGCTTGCCGATCCGACCCGGCTTCGGATCTTCGCATTGCTGCGCGCTATGGAATTGTCGGTGGGCGAACTGGCACAGGTGCTGGGGCAAAGCCAGCCGCGCGTCTCGCGCCACGTCAAAATCCTGTCCGATGCCGGCCTGACCGAGCGGCGGCGCGAGGGGAGCTGGGTGTTTCTGGGGCTGGGCGACCGGCGCATCGTCGATCCGTTGACCGCCGCGCTCGATGCCTGGCAGCACGGGCAGCAGGTCGATCATTGGCAGGCGGCGGATGCCGCGCGACTCGCGGCGGTACGCGCGGATCGCGCGGAGGCGGCGGGCCGTTATTTCGATGCGCATGCCGAACAATGGGATGCGATCCGCGGCCTGCACGTCGCCGAGAGCGAGGTCGAGGCGGCGATGACCGCGCTGCTCGGGCCAGAGCCGATCGGCAGGCTGGTCGATATCGGCACGGGCACCGGCCGGATGATCGCGCTGTTTGGCCATGGCGCCGAAGCCGCGCTGGGCATCGATCGCAGCCCGCAGATGCTGCGGCTGGCGCGCGCGCGACTGGCGGAGGCCGGGCTCGATGCCGTCGATCTGCGCCAGGCCGATATGTACGCGCTGCCACTGGACGATCGGTCGGCGGATACGGTGATCCTGCATCAATTGCTGCATTTCGCGCAGATGCCGGAACTCGCCATCGCGGAGGCGGCACGGCTGCTGGCGCCGGGTGGACGGTTGCTGATCGCGGACTTCGCGCCGCACGATCGCGAGGAATTGCGCGCCGAACAGGCACATGCGCGGCTCGGCTTCGGCGACGAGCAGATCAGGCATTGGTATGAGGAGGCGGGACTGGAAACCGTGGCGATCGAGGAATTGAAGGGCGGTGCCCTCACCGTGAAACTCTGGCTGGGTCGCCGCGTGCCCGCCGCGCTTGATCAGCGGAGGGCCGCATGACGCTCAGCATCAACCAGCTCGAGGAAGCGCGCCGCGCGCTCGATGCGCCTTTGTTCGCGGATCTTGCCGGGGACGCGCAGGTTTCGTTCGAATTCTTCCCGCCGAAGACCGAGAAGATGGAAGAAACGCTGTGGAGCGCGGTGCAGACGCTCGAACCGCTCGCGCCACGCTTTGTGTCGGTCACCTATGGCGCGGGTGGATCGACGCGTGAGCGTACGCACGCCACCGTTGCGCGCATCCAGCGGGAAACCGCGATCCCCGCCGCCGCGCATCTGACCTGCGTGGAGGCCAGCCGCAACGAGATTCGCGAGGTCGCCGAATCCTATTGGGTGGCGGGCGTCCGCCATATCGTCGCGCTGCGCGGTGACCCGCCGGTCGTCGGCGCGCGCTTCGCGCCGCATCCGGAGGGGTATGCGAGCGCCGCCGAACTGGTCGCGGGCCTCAAGGAGATCGCGCCGTTCGAAATCTCGGTCGCGGCCTATCCCGAGACGCATCCCGAAGCGGCGAACGCCCAGGCGGATCTCGACAATCTGAAGCGCAAGCTCGATGCGGGCGCCAATCGCGCGATCACGCAATTCTTCTTCTCGCCTGACGCCTTTTTCCGCTTCCGTGATCAGGCGGCGGCATCGGGCATCGATGCGGAGATCGTGCCCGGCATCCTGCCCGTGTCCAACGTGGCGCAGACGCGCAAGTTCGCCGCGATGTGCGGCGCCGCGATCCCGCCCTGGATGGATCGGCTGTTCGAGGGGCTGGACGATCATCCCGCCGCGCGCCAGCTCGTCGCGGCGACGATCTCGGCTGAGCTGTGCCGCAGGCTTTATGCGGGCGGCGTCCGGCATTTTCATTTCTACACGCTCAACCGCGCCGAGCTGAGCTATGCGATCTGCCATCTGCTCGGGCTGCGGCCGAATGCGGATGCACGAGTGGAGGCGGCATGACGACGGTACGCGAACGGCTTCTCGCGGAGGCGGGGAAGCGTATCCTGCTCACTGACGGCGCTTTCGGCACCGAGATCCAGAACTGGAAGCTCGTCGAGGCCGATTATGCCGGCACGTTGGGCCTGGCCCATGACCAGAAGGGCAATAACGACATCCTCGCGCTCACCAAACCCGAGGTGCCGGAGACGATCACGCGCGAATATCTGGATGCGGGATCGGACATGGTCTCGACCAACACATTCTCCGCCAATGTGATCAGCCAGGCCGATTACGGCGCCGAGCATCTGGTGAGGGAGATCAATGTCGCTTCCGCGCAGATCGCGCGGCGGCTGGCCGACGAATATGCGGCGAAGGACGGCCGTCCGCGCTTCGTGGCGGGGGCGCTGGGGCCGACGAACAAGACGCTGTCGCTATCGCCCGACGTCAATGATCCCGGATATCGTGAGATCGATTTCGACTATCTGAAGCAGGTGTATCGTGAGCAGATCGACGCGCTGGTCGAAGGCGGGGTGGACTTCATCCTCATTGAGACGGTGTTCGATACGCTCAATGCCAAGGCAGGCATCATGGCGGCGATCGAGGCGGGCGAGGCGCTGGGGCGCGACCTGCCGATCATGCTGTCGATGACGCTGACTGACCTGTCGGGCCGCAACCTGTCCGGCCACACGGTGGAGGCGTTCTGGCATGCGGTGCGCCATGCCCGGCCGGTGACGATCGGGCTTAACTGCTCGTTCGGCGCCGAGCAGTTGCGCCCGCATGTGCGGTCGCTGAGCGCGATCGCTGACACGCTGATCATGGTCTATCCCAATGCTGGCCTGCCCAATGAACTGGGCGCCTATGACGAACTGCCCGAACAGACCGCGGCGCTGGTCCGCGAATGGGCGGATGCCGGGCAGGTCAACATATTGGGCGGATGCTGCGGATCGACGCCGGCGCATATCGCGGCCATCGCGAAGACGGTGGCGGGCCTGCCGCCGCGCAAGGCGGTGAAGCCGGACGTGCGCACAAGGCTGGCGGGCCTGGAACCGATGATCATGGCGGCCTGAGCGACTGGAACAGGCCCGTTCGGGCTGAGCCTGTCGAAGCCCTGCCTTTTCTTTCGCATCCAGAGCGGAGAAGGCCCAGGCTTCGACAGGCTCAGCCTGAACGGGAATTGAGGATTGGACGAAGTCGACTGCAAGCCGCATCGATTTCGCCTGGAAAACGGAAATTCGAATGACCCTGCAATCCGCCTCTTTCGTCAATATCGGCGAGCGCACCAACGTCACCGGCTCGGCGGCGTTCAAGAAGCTGATCATGGCGGGCGATTACACGCGCGCCGTGGAAGTGGCGCGCCAGCAGGTGGAGAACGGCGCCCAGATCGTCGACGTCAACATGGACGAGGGGCTGCTCGACTCGCAGGAGGCGATGGTCACCTTCCTGAAGCTGATCGCCGCCGAACCCGATATCGCGCGCGTGCCGGTGATGATCGACAGCTCGAAATGGTCGGTGATCGAGGCGGGGCTCAAATGCGTTTCGGGCAAGCCGATCGTCAATTCGATCAGCATGAAGGAAGGGATCGACCAGTTCGTCGCGCAGGCGAAGCTGTGCATGGCCTATGGCGCCGCCGTCGTCGTGATGGCGTTCGACGAGGTGGGGCAGGCGGATACGCGCGAACGCAAGCTGGAGATCTGCAAGCGCGCCTATGATGTGCTGACGGGCATCGGTTTCCCGCCCGAGGACATCATCTTCGATCCCAATATCTTCGCGGTGGCGACGGGGATCGACGAACATCGCCGCTATGCGATCGACTTCATCGAGGCGTGCCGCGACATCAAGGCGGCGTGCCCGCACGTCCATATCTCGGGCGGCGTCTCGAACCTGTCGTTCAGCTTCCGCGGCAACGAGCCCGTCCGCCGCGCGATGCATTCGGTGTTCCTCTATCACGCGATCCAGGCGGGCATGGACATGGGCATCGTCAATGCCGGCCAGCTCGACGTCTATGACGCGATCGATCCCGAACTGCGCGAGGCGTGCGAGGATGTGATCTGGGATCGCCGCGACGACGCGACCGAGCGGCTGATCGCGCTCGCCGAGCGTTATCGCGGCACCGATGCGGCTGCGGAGAAGCAGGCGGCGGAATGGCGCGGCTGGGATGTCGCGCGCCGGCTGGAACATGCGCTCGTCAAGGGCATCGACATGCATGTCGTCGAGGATACCGAGGAGGCAAGGCTTCAGTTCGCCAAGCCGATCGAGGTGATCGAGGGCCCGCTGATGGACGGCATGAACGTGGTCGGCGATCTGTTCGGATCGGGCAAGATGTTCCTGCCCCAGGTGGTGAAGTCCGCGCGCGTGATGAAGAAGGCGGTGGCGCATCTGCTGCCCTTCATCGAAGCGAGCAAGGAGCCCGGCGCCAAGGGCAAGGGCAAGATCATCATGGCGACGGTCAAGGGCGACGTCCATGATATCGGCAAGAACATCGTCGGCGTCGTCCTCCAGTGCAATGGCTTCGAGGTCGTCGATCTGGGCGTGATGGTGCCCTGGTCGAAGATCATCGAGGCGGCGAACGAGAATCATGCCGACATGATCGGCCTGTCGGGTCTGATCACCCCCTCGCTCGACGAGATGGTGACGGTGGCGGAGGAGATGCAGCGATCGCAGATGACGATGCCGCTGCTGATCGGTGGCGCGACGACATCGCGCGTGCATACCGCGCTGCGGATCGAGCCAGCCTATAAGGGGCCGGTCGTCCATGTGCTCGACGCGAGCCGCGCGGTCGGCGTCGCGACCACATTGGTGAGCGAGACGCAGCGCGACGATTATGTCGCCAAGGTCGCCGACGAATATGCCGCGGTGCGCGCGGCGCGAGAGGGCAAGGGGCAGAGCGCGCTCGTGCCGATCGACAAGGCGCGCGACAATGGCTTCGAGGCGGACATGGCATTGAAGCCTGGCCGACCGCGCCAGCCCGGCGTCCATGTGTTCGATGACTGGGATCTCGCCGATCTGCGCAACTATATCGACTGGACGCCCTTCTTCCGCGCCTGGGAACTGGCGGGCAATTATCCCGCGATCCTGGACGACAAGGTGGTCGGCGAAAGCGCGCGATCACTGTTCAGCGATGGGCAGGCGATGCTCGACAAGGTGATCGCCGAGCGCTGGCTGGTTGCGAAGGGCGTCACCGGGCTGTGGCCGTGCCGGCGCGAGGGCGACGACGTGATCGTGCATATGGACGATGAAAGCCATGTGCGCCTGCCGTTCCTGCGCCAGCAGATCGCCAAGCGCGAGGGGCGGGCGAATATGTGCCTGGCCGATTTCATCAGCCATGACGGCGACTGGATCGGTGGCTTCGCGGTCGGCATCCACGGCATCGAACCGCATCTGGCGCGCTTCAAGGCGGCGATCGACGATTATTCGGATATCCTGCTGAAGGCGCTGGCGGACCGGCTCGCGGAGGCGTTCGCCGAACGGCTGCATCAATATGTGCGCACCGCGCTATGGGGCTATTCCGAGGGCGAGCAACTGACCAACGAGGCGCTGATCCGCGAGCAGTATCGCGGCATCCGCCCCGCGCCCGGCTATCCGGCCTGCCCCGATCACAGCCTGAAACCGATCCTGTTCAAGATGCTCGATGCACACCATGCGACCGGCATCTCGCTGACCGAGAGCTTCGCGATGCTGCCGACCGCAGCGGTTTCCGGTTTCTATTTCGGGCATCCGCAGGCCGAATATTTCGGTGTGGCACGGATCGATCGGGATCAGCTTGAGGATTATGCGGCGCGGCGCGGCGTGGACCTGGAACAGGCGACGCGGTGGCTGAGGCCCAATCTGGATTGAGCGGCGTCCGGTCTCCTTCGGGCTGAGCCTGTCGAAGCCTTGTCCTTCTTCAGTCGCGACGCGAAAGGAAGGCAGGGCTTCGACAGGCTCAGCCCGAACGGTGAAGCGTCGGCGCTCAGGGCGCCTTATACCAAGGCGCAGGGATGCTGACGCATCCGCACCTTGGCATTGGCCTCAGCGTTGTTCGAGATATTTCATCCAGCGCTGGCGGCCCCATTCGGTGATCAGCCGGTCGGCGCGAACGCGGTCGGCCCCCGAAAGCTCCGAATAGCGGGCGCGCCTGCCGGTATCGCCGAACCATATATCCTCTGTGTCGAGGGTCAGCGTTGTGAAGGCGCCGCCGGGTTCGACGATGCCGATCGCGGTCGGCGCGCCGATCGGCCCGATATGGAGGAAGGTCGGTTTTGTGGTCGTTGGAACCGCCGCTCCGCCGAGCGCTGCGAGGAACAGTCCACGCATGTCCTTGAGGCCCAGGGGCCGGTCATGGCCCAGGCCGGGGAGGCTCAGCACCAGCGGAATATGCGTCTGATCGGGGTCGATGACATGGCCGTGGCCGAGAAAGCCGTTCTCGAACAGCGCTTCGCCATGATCGCCTGTCACCGCGAGCAGCGCATCCTCCCAGACGCCCAATGCCTTCAGCCGGGCGATCACAGCGCCCAATTGCGCGTCGGCATAGGCGACGGCGTTCCAATAGGTCTGCTGGACGCGCGCTGCATTTTCCGCGCCGATCCGGTCGCGCGACAGTGGATTAATGCCGAGCGTGTCGGGGAGGCCAGGATGATGGTAGGGAAAATGCGGTGACTGGAAGTTGAAATAGACGAAGTGCGGGCGGGTCCAGTCGGCCTTGTCGCCCATGCCGCGATCGAACTCGCGGAGCAGCTTGGTCTCATCGACCCGCAATGAGCCCTTGGCGGCGAAATTGAGCGAGCGCTCGTCCTTTAACGTCTCCGCATCGACGAAGATGTCGGCCGAACGCTGCATGCCAACCACCGCCGAAATATCGCCGAAGCTCTCGGGCTGCCCGGAAAAGACGCCGATGCGATAGCCGTTGGCCTTCAGGTCGGTGAACAGCGAAGGATCGCCGGCCCGGGGATCGAGCCGTCCGGAGAACAGGCTCTTGAGTGAGGCGGTGGTGAATCCGACATGGCTATAGGCATGGGGGAACAGGCTGCCGCCTTGCGCCAGCGCATTCAGATTGGGGGCGACGAGCCGCCCGTTGACCCGCTTGCCGATCACGTCGCCGCGCGTGCTTTCCATCACGATGACGACGAGGTGTTTCGGCCGGGCCGGTAGCCGGGGTGCCGCGATCACCGGATCGGGCCCGGTGAAGACCAGATCGCCGCCAAAGCCGTCTTCGTCGATGCCGTTGCCCGGAATGTCGAGCGCGAGAGGGTGGCGCGTCGCGTCGAAGGGATGGCGGTCGATATGCGCCGAATACCAGCCATAACCGTCGCGATCGAAATCGGTCGCCTGTTCGAGCAGCATGTTGGCGAGGCCATAGGCCGTCATCCGGTTAAGCCCGTAACGGACGTCGGGATCGCGATTGGCGAAGGCCGCGATCAACGGTATCGTGATCGCGAGCCCTGCCACCCAGCGGCCGATCGTCAGCGCGGGCGGCGCATGATGCCGGCCGGCGCGCCTGCGGATATAGCGCACGCAGATCAGGTAGAAGAGTAGCGCGATGGCGGTGATGCCCAGCATCAGTCCGCCTTCGCTGAGCGCGAACAGGAACGCGTCGAACAGGCTGCCGCCGCCCAGGTTGCGGATCAATTCGAAGCTGACCGCGTCGCTGAAATAGCTCAGCACCTCGAACTTCGCGATCAATGCAGCCGAAAAGGCGGCGACACCGAAGAAGAGCAGGCTGAAGCGAAACAGCAATGGATCGCAGAGCCGTCCGTGCAGCCGGCGCAGGATCAGGAAGAAGACGCCGAGCAGCAGCGCGTGCGCGGTGAGCGCGCCGATCGCGAATGTCGCGATCTCGCCTGGCGTATCCAGCACATGCGACTGGCCGTACCCGCCGCCGAACAGCGCGAACTTGCGTTCGACCAGCGCGAGTTCCAGCATCAGCGTCAGCACGAAGGCGAACGCCAGGGTCCAGAGATCGCGGCGGCGCTCGGTCTGCATGAACGCCGCCTAGTCCCTCTATGGTTAAGAGGGGGTTATTTTCCGCAGGTGTCCTTGGGCCCCGCATCGAGATCGAGGCAGCGTCCGTCGATTTCCTGGCTGGGCACCTCGAGACCGATCAGGCCAGCGAGCGTTGGCATGATGTCCACCGTCTCGATGCTCAGCGGCTGTTCGAACGGCACGGTACCCGGACGATAGAAGATGATGGGTACCCGGCGATCATAGATCCAGGGTGAACCATGGGTGGCGACGCTGTCCTTGGTGGGATCGGCGATCGGCGTCACATAGGGTTTGAGCAGCATCACCAGATCGCCGGAACGCTCGGCGTTGAACGCCGCGCGCATGCGTTCGGCGAGCGACCATTCCTCGACCGGAGGCTGGGGATCGGGCATGCGGCGCAGCTCCTCCGCCGTGAAGACGGCAGCGACCTGGCGATGTGCGAGCAGTTTCGCGCGGATCGCCGACAGGACGAGCGGCCGGATATCCGCGGGTACGTCGAGGGACAGATAGACATTGCCGCTTTCGACGCGGGCGAGCGGGCCGGTCAACTTCAACCGGAACTCATCGATGATCGGCTTCAGCAGCGTGCCGGACCACAATGCGGAATCGACGCGCTCGGCGCGGGCGAAGCCGCGCGCTGCATTGCGCTCGGGCAGGTCGTGGCCGCCATGATCGGCGGTCAGCGCGACGACATAGGGAACGCCCGTCGCGTCGAGCGCGGCCAGGATGCGCCCGATATTGGCGTCGAGGCCGATCTGCTGCGCACACATCTCCGCGCCTTCGGTGCCGTAATAATGGCCGACATAGTCGTTGGCCGACAGGCCGATATCGATGATGTCGGTCGCCGGGCCCTGACCCAGCTTCATGTCGCGGATCAGCCCGATCGCGAGATCGGCGGTTGCCGCGTCGAAATCGAGCGCAGCGCGGAAATTCTTGAAATCCTCGGCCTTGCGATCTGCAAGCACGCCAACCTGCTTGCCGCCGCCGACGGGAACCGCCACCGATCGCGCACGGCAGATCGCGGGCAGCACCGGCTTTCCGGTCTTGGCGACGATGCCGGCCACGCGGGCGTTGATCTGATCGACGATCGCGGGGCGCGGGCCGGTGCGTCCAGGCAGGGTAACGTAGCTCTTGCCCCCCCAGAACCAGATCTGATCGGTATTGTGCCCGCCCATCATGATCGCCGCGCGATCCTTGCCGGCGACCGAGACGCTGCGGCTGGCGGGATTGGCGGCCTTCATCCGGTCGCCCAGCGTCGGCACCTTCAGAAAGCCGGTGGAAGTGGTGTAATTCTCCGAATCGCTGCCCGGCACCGTGGGATCTTCCGAGCAATAGATGCGCTTGTCGGCGCGCGCGATGCTCAGGTCGATCCATTCATTGGCGATGATGCCGGTGCGTGAGGGGCGGGAGCCGGTCAGGATCGTCGAATGGCCCGGGCAGGTTTCGGTCGCGCCATGGCTTTGATAGCCCGAGGGAAAGACCGCGCCGTCCATCTCCAGCCGCTTCAGCCCCTGCGAATAGAGCTGGCGATATTCCGCGAAGAGATCTGCGGAGAACTGGTCGACGGAGATCGCGACGACCAGCCTGGGTGGCTGTGCCGGCTTTTCCTGGGCAAGGGCACCGGTCGCCGCTCCGGCAAGAAAGGTTGCGGTGGCTGCGATACGGATGAAAGCCTTCACGAATATCTCCTGTCGCCAATCGGCGGGCCGACCCCTATAGCGTTCGTGCGACCGAATGAAGACGTCTATGCCCTTGCTCAGATTTGTTCTGCTGATCTTCGCGCTGATCGCCACGCCGGCGATGGCACAGCGTGCGCCCACTCATATCGCGCCCCGGCTGATCGCCGAAAGCGACGCACCCGCCGCCGGCCGCACGGTGATGCTGGCGCTGGCCATGTCTCCGGAGAAAGGCTGGCACGGTTATTGGGCCAATCCCGGCGATGCCGGTGTCGGCCCCGTGTTCAAATGGACGTTGCCCGCCGGGGCCAAGGCTGGAGAGGCGCAATTCCCGGTGCCGCATCGCCTGCTGATCGGCGGGTTGATGAACTATGTCTATGAAGGCGATTACGCGCATCTGATCGCGCTCGACATTCCAGCCGGCCTTGCACCGGGGACGAAGCTGCCGATCCGTCTTGCCGTCGACTGGCTCGCCTGCACCGAAGAGATTTGCGTGCCAGAAAGCGGCAGCTTCGCGATCGACTTGATCGTGGGTGACGGCGCGATCGATGGTGCGCGCAAGGCGCAGTTCGATCGCTGGCGCGGGGCGTTGCCGCGCCCGCTGGGCAGGGATGCCCGCTTCCAGGTGAAGGATGGCGTGTTCCGGATCGGCGTGCCGCTGCCGGCCAGCGCCACGGTACGTGAGGCGTATTTCTTTCCGCTGACCGATGGTGCCATCGAATATGCAGCGCCGCAGACGGTGCGCCGCGATGGCGATCTGCTGACCATCGAGGTCAAGGCGCCCGGCTCCGCCGCATCGCTCCAGGCGGTGGAGGGCGTGTTGGCGCTTGATCGCGATACAGGGCTTTCGTTCAAGGCCGCGCCGGGCGCGGTCGCGGCGGGCGGCGCATTGCTCGGCTCGGATGGCGGCGTGGAGGGCACCGGCGGCCTTGCCGGCACCATCGCCGCGTCCTTCGGATTGGCGCTGCTCGGCGGTCTGCTGCTCAATATCATGCCCTGCGTCTTTCCCATATTGAGCCTCAAGGCATTGAGCCTGGCCAGATCGGGTGAGGACGAACGCAGCGCGCGTCGCGAGGCCATGGCCTATACGGCGGGTGTCGTGCTGGTGTGCGTCGCTCTGGGCGCGGCGTTGCTTGGCCTGCGTGCGGCGGGTGCGGCTGCTGGCTGGGCGTTTCAGCTCCAGGATCCGCGTGTCATCCTCGTGCTGCTGCTGCTGGTCAGTGCGATCGCGCTCAATCTGGCGGGGTTGTTCGAGATCGGCTCGATCGGTGTCGGTGGCGCACTGGCGTCGACCGGCGGCGCCGGCGGGGCATTCTGGACCGGGGCATTAGCCGCTTTCATCGCAACGCCGTGCACCGGCCCCTTCATGGGCGCCGCGCTGGGCGCGGCGCTTGTGCTGCCAACAGCCGCCGCGCTCACCATCTTCGCCGGGCTCGGCATCGGGCTCGCGCTGCCATTCCTGTTGCTTGGCTTTGTTCCGGCGCTGCGGCGGCGGTTGCCAAGGCCGGGCGGCTGGATGGAAACGTTCCGCCGCGTGCTTTCCATCCCCATGTTCCTGACCGCGCTTGGGCTCGCCTGGATCCTTGGGCGTCAGGCGGGTGTCGACGGAATGACGATGGGGCTCGCCGCCGCACTGGCGCTCGCCGTCGCGCTGTGGTGGATCGGTCGCCGCCAATCCGCCGGCAGGCCAGGCTGGCTCGCGCTCGCGCCCGCTCTCGCCGTCGCCATCGCGCTGATCGTCGTGCTGCCTCGGCAGCCGGCCCAGGCATCGACCGCCGAGGCCGGGGGCATCCTGGCCGCCGAACCGTTCAGCGAGGCGCGGCTGGCCGCGCTTCAGAAGGAAGGGCGTTCGGTCTTCGTTTATTTCACCGCTGATTGGTGCCTGACCTGCAAGGTCAATGAAAAGGGGGCAATCGAGCGCACGGAAGTGGCGGATGCCTTCAAGGCGAAACAGGTGGCGGTGCTTGTCGGCGACTGGACCGATGGCGATCCGGCCATCGGCCGCTTCATCGAGAGCCATGGCCGTTCGGGCGTGCCGCTTTATCTCTTCTATCGGCCGGGTGCCGCGCCGCAGATCTTGCCGCAGGTGCTCACGCCATCGACTCTGACCGCGCTCGCGGGCTAGGTTGGGAACCGTCTCATCGAGCGGCGGGCGCTGACTGATCGGTTAGGAGGACCCTGAACATGACACTGCGTTACTGGATCGGCGGTACGGTTGCGGCGGCGGTCGCGGTTGCGGCGCCTCTGCTTGCGGAACAGACCACCGGCGCGAAGGCCGGCAATTTCCGTCTGAACGACGCGAGCGGCAAGGTGGTCGAGCTTTCGCAATTCGCGGGCAAGACCGTGGTGCTCGAATGGCACAATCCGGGCTGCCCCTTCGTCCAGAAACATTATGACAGCGGCAATATGCAGAAGACCCAGGCGGCGGCGCGCGCGCAGGGCGCGGTGTGGCTGACGATCAATTCGGGCGCGCCGGGTAAACAGGGGGCGATGAGTGGCCCCGAAGCGCAGAAGCTGGTCGCGGCGCAGGGCGCGAAGTCCAGCCATTATCTGCTCGATCCAAAGGGTGTGGTCGGCAAGGGCTATGGCGCCAAGACGACGCCGCACATGTATGTGATCTCACCAGACGGCACCCTGGTCTATCAAGGCGGCATCGACGACAAGCCGACCGCGAACAAAGCGGACATCGCCACTGCGCGCAACCATGTGCTCGCGGCGCTCGGCGAAATGAAGGCGGGCAAGCCGGTGTCGGTGAAGGAAGCGCGGCCCTATGGCTGCTCGGTCAAATATGAAGGCGTGAGTTGAAGAGCGCTTCGCGCTAACCTCTCTCCGATGTCGCCCCAGCGAAAGCCGGGGCCCATGGGATATTCCAGCCTAGGTAAGGTTGGGCGCACCGGATGGGCGCCAGCTTTCGCTGGAGCGACGGCGAGGTTTCGCCCGAAAAACGAACCCCTCGCGTCATGCCAGCCCCCGCCGAAGGCGAAGTTTATCCTGAGCAACGCCGCAGGCGGCGTCGAAGGGCTGGCATGACGGTGCGGGTCAGCGTGGTTTGGGGCCGCAGCCAGCCCGTCACTTCCGCGTCCAGACCGGCCGGCCGTTGACCCAGGTTTCCAGCACCTTGGTCGCGCGGATTTCCTGTGGCGTCGCCATCAGCGGATCCTGATCGATCAGGATGAAGTCGGCGCGCATGCCCGGCTCCAGCCGGCCCAGCCGATCCTCGGCGAAGCCAGCATAGGCGCCCCAGCTTGTGAAGCCCGCCAACGCCTGTTCGCGGCTGACCCGGTCTTCCGGGCGCCAGCCGCCGAACGGTTCGCCCTTGGCATCCTCGCGGGTGAAGGCGGCGGCGATGCCGGCGAAGGGGTCGGGGCTCTCGACCGGCGTATCCGATCCGAAGGCGAGCTTGCCGCCGTCCTTGAGGATCGTCTGCCAGGCATAGGCGCCAGCCAGCCGGTTCGGGCCGAGCCGCGCTTCGGCCATCAGCCGGTCCGACGTCTGGTGCACCGGCTGCATGGAGGCAATGATGCCGTTCTTGCCCAGGCGCGGCAGATCGACGGGATCGATGATCTGCGCATGCTCGATCCGCCAGCGGCGATCGCCCGGATAGCTCTGGACGAGTTCGTCGATCGCGTCGAGCAACTGGGCATTGGCCTGATCGCCAATGGCATGGACCGCGACCTGGAAACCGTCCATCGCCGCGCGGCTCATCAGGTTGCGCAACTGCGCGTCTGTGAGGAAGCCAAGACCGCGCTCACGCGGGGAATCATGATAGGGCTGTTTCAGCCAGGCGCCACGCGATCCCAGCGCGCCGTCCGAATAGAGCTTCACGCCCACCAGCTTCAGCCGGTCCTCGTAAAGCCAGGGCGTGGGGCCGGGGCCGCCGATCTGCACCATCGCATCGATGCCCCCGGCATAGGAAAGGATGCGCATGTTCAGCCGGCCGGCATCGCCCGCGCGGCGGAAGGTCATCCAGTCGTCGAGCGAGGTGCCCATGTCGGCGATCGTGGTGATGCCGTATGAGAGCAGCGTTTGCTGCGCCTTGACGAGCGCCAGGTCACGTTCGCGCGGCAGCGGTACCGGCAGCACCTTTTCAACCAGCGGCATCGCCGCGTCGATGAAGACGCCGCTTGGCGCGCCGGTCGCGGTTTTCTCGATCTTGCCGCCTGTCGGTGCGACCGATTTGGCGGTGATCCCTGCGGCGGTCATCGCCGCGCTGTTGGCCCAGCCGGCATGGCCATCGACTCGCGTCAGCCAGACCGGCCGGTCGGATACCACGGCGTCCAGCTCGGCGGCGGTGGGGAAACGGCCGAGCCCCCAGCTTTCCTGATTCCAGCCGCGGCCGATGATCCAGCGGCGATTGGGATTGGCCTGCACATAGGCGGCGATCTTCGCCTGGACCTCAGCGAGCGAGCGGGTATCGGACAGGTCGAGGATCAGTTCCTGGAAGCCAACGCCCATCACATGGCCGTGCGCGTCGATGATCCCCGGCATCAGCGTGCGGCCCTTGCCGTCGGTCTTGAAGTCGGGGCGCTCGGGGCGCTTGTCCTTGCGGTCGAGCAGCCTGGCGACCTTGCCGTCGTTCGTCACCACCAGCCCGTTGAAGCGGACGACGCGCCCGTCCTTGTCGAGCGTGATGCCGTTGACGTTGTCGATAAGGGCGTCCGCCATCGCCGGGGCGGGAAGGATCAGGGCAAGCAGCGGAAGGAGCAGGCGTTTCACTTGGGCAGTCTCCGGATCAGGGCGCTCGTGTCCTGCCGATGGCCGCCCATCGCCTGGACGTCGGCATAGAATTGGTCGACCAGCGCCGCCACTGGCAGCACCGATCCGTTGGCGCGCGCTTCGTCGAGCGCGAGGCCGAGGTCCTTGCGCATCCAGTCGACGGCAAGGCCGAAATCGAATTGTTCCTGCGCCATCGTCTTCCAGTGATTGGTCATCTGCCAGCTCGACGCGGCGCCGCCCGAGATCGATTCATAGACCTTGTCGAGATCGAGGCCCGCCGCCTGGGCGAATCTGATCCCTTCGGCGAGGCTCTGGATGATGCCCGCGAAGGTGATCTGGTTGACCATCTTGGTCGTCTGCCCGGCGCCGGCCGGGCCGACATGGACGATGCGCGACGCATAGGCGCCGAGCAGCGGGGCCGCCGCCGTCATGGCGGCATCCGATCCGCCACACATCACGGCGAGCGTGCCGCTTTCCGCGCCCACCTGCCCGCCGGTGACCGGAGCGTCGACGATATGCAGCCCCAGGCTCTTGCCCTCGACGGCAAGCTGGCGCGCGATCCGCGCCGATACCGTGGTGTGATCGATAAAGACCGATCCCTTGCGCATCGCGCGGAATGCGCCCTCGCGGCCCAGCGTGACCTCGGCCAGGTCGTCGTCGTTGCCGACGCAGGTGATCACCGCATCGGCGCCCGCCGCCGCACTGGCCGGATCGGGCGCGGCGGTGCCGCCATGGGCTGCGACCCAGGCGTCCGCCCGGGCGCTCGTGCGGTTGTAGACGGTGAGTATGTGCCCGGCCTTCGCCAGATGCCGCGCCATCGGGCCGCCCATCACCCCGATGCCGATGAATGCAATCTTCGCCATGCGGGCCTGCATAGCATCGTTTCCGGTGCGGGCCAGTGGATCATCAGGATGGATCGCGGCTTCGGTCGTGGCAATTGAGTGCGTGCGCCAGATGGGCTAGGGGCCTCGGCCATCATGGCAAGCGAACCCATCCCCTCCGATCTCACGGCAGACCTGCCCGTGACCCTGCCCGACGTGCGCGCGGCGGCGGAGCGGATTAGCGGCGCGGTCGTCCGCACGCCCACATTGTTCAGTCAGACGCTCTCGAATCTGACCGGCGCGCGCGTGTGGCTGAAGTTCGAGAATCTGCAATTCACCGCCGCCTATAAGGAGCGCGGCGCGCTCAACACCCTGCTTCAGCTCGATGAGGGCGCGCGCCGTAACGGCGTGATCGCGGCGTCTGCGGGCAATCATGCCCAGGGCCTGGCCTATCATGGCGCCCGATTGGGCATCCCTGTCACCATCGTGATGCCCAAGCCGACGCCGATCGTGAAGGTGATGCAGACCGAAGGGCATGGCGCCACGGTGGTTCTGCACGGCGAGACCTTCGATGCCGCCTATGCGCATGCGCGTGAACTGGAAGTTGAACGTGGGCTCTCCTTCGTCCATCCGTTCGACATGCCTTCGATCATCGCGGGGCAGGGCACTGTCGCGCTCGAGATGCTGGAAGATGCGCCGGAGATCGACACGCTGGCGATCCCGATCGGCGGCGGCGGCCTCATCTCGGGCATGGGTGTCGCCGCCCGGGCGCTGAAGCCGGAGCTGACGCTGATCGGCATTCAGGCCGAGCTTTATCCCAGCATGTACAACCGCGTGAAGCATGCGGCGCTGCCCTGCGAGGGCGATACGCTGGCGGAAGGCATCGCCGTCAAATATCCTGGCGAGCTCACCGCGCGTTTCGTCGAGGCGCTGGTCGATGATGTATTGCTGGTCAGCGAGCGCAAGCTGGAGGAAGCGCTCAGCCTGCTGCTCCAGATAGAGAAGACTGTGGTCGAGGGCGGTGGCGCGGCGGGCCTAGCCGCTCTGCTTTGCTATCCCGAGCGCTTCCGTGGCCGTAATGTCGGCATTGTGCTGTCGGGTGGCAATATCGATACGCGGCTGCTGGCGAACGTGCTGTTGCGCGATCTGGCGCGGTCCGGCCGGCTGGCGCGGCTGCGCATCCGGTTGCAGGACCGGCCGGGCGCGCTGTTCCATGTCGCCAAGATCTTCCACGAGCAGCAGGTGAACATCATCGAGATCTATCACCAGCGCGTCTTCACCTCGCTGCCCGCCAAGGGCCTGATCACCGATATCGAATGCGAGACCAAGGATGCCGCCCATCTCGACGGGTTGATGGCGGCGCTGCGCGAGGGTGGTTATTCGGTAAGCATGGTGGAATTGGCCTGATCGACTTTTCGGGCCGGTTTTGTCCCGTTTTGAATCGCCCTGTCCTGTTTTGAATCGGATCCCGATCCGCTTTGATGGGGCGGGCGCATCTTTCGTGGTAAACGCGCTTTTCAACCTCGCATTGTGAATCCATAACTTCGAAACAAGGTGAAGCACTCGTAAAGGTTTCGGGGGAAAATTTCAGGTGAGCGCACCGTTCCGCTTTCCACGTTTTTTCGTGACCAGCCCCAGCCCATGCCCGTATCTGCCGGGCAAGGTGGAGCGGAAGGTTTTCACCGAGCTTTCCGGGCCGCATGCGGCGGAGCTCAACGATGCGCTCGGTCGCATCGGCTTTCGCCGCAGCCAGGGCGTCGCCTATCGGCCAAGCTGCGCTGATTGCCAGGCCTGCGTCTCGGTGCGTGTCGTCGCCGACGATTTCGTGCCCAGCGCCAGCCATCGCAAGCTGATGCGCCGCCAGGGCGACCTGCATGTCAGCGCCTGCAAGCCATGGTCGACGGGCGAGCAGTTCGATCTGCTGCAACGCTATCTCGGCGCGCGTCATCCCGGCGGCGGCATGGCCCAGATGGACGAGATCGATTATGCCGACATGGTCGAGCACACGCCCGTCAACAGCCACGTCATCGAATATCGCGAGCCGGCGGCCGATGGCGGGCCGGGGCGGCTGATCGGCGCCTGCCTGACCGACCAGCAGGCCGATGGCCTTTCGATGATCTACAGCTTCTTCGACGCCGCGCATGAAACCCGGCCGGGACTGGGCACTTTCATCATCCTCGACCATATCCGCCGCGCCGCGAGTGCGGGCCTGCCCTATGTCTATCTGGGCTACTGGATCCACGGTTCGCAGCGCATGGCGTACAAGACCAATTTTCGTCCGATCGAGCGGCTGACGCCGGGTGGCTGGGAAGTCTTCGAGCCGCCGGTACCGGGTTTCGTCGAACGCCGCTCGCGCGAACGCGAGACCGTGTTCAGCTAGAGTGATTTCGAGGCAGGTGGACTCACCTGCCGGCTCGGAAATCACGGCAACTGGATATCGGATTTATCTCAGTTCGGCGGAGCCTCCGTCCCCGTCGCCACATCGATCACCCGGCCGCCATCATAGGCGAGCACGCCGGGGATGGCGGCGAGCCGGCTGATCAGCAGCGTATTGGGATCGACGAAGGGGCCGATGGCGCGGAAGCGGGCGGGCAGTGTCCTTGCCGGATCGAGTCCAGCGGGCACATCCTCCCCGGCGCGTCGCGGGCGCAACGCGATCGCCCAGAGCACATAGTCCATCAGTGCGCTCGGCCCCTGATCGACCTCGCCGGCCAATTCGGGAATGGGCGACGGATCCGCGGCGCGGCCCACGATCATCGTGCCCAGATCGGTCACCCGTCCCGCCTCGGCGGTGAAACCGACGGTGCCCAGGCAGAAACATTGATAGAGGAAGCCCGCGAACCCCTCTCCATAGAAGATATAGTCGCCGGGCGGCACCTCGGCGAGCACGGTCGCGGTCTTGCCGGCCGAAGCGATCGGCTTTTTCGCGGTCAATTCGTAGAAATTGGGGCGGCCTTCATGGACGAAGCCGAAGGATTCGAGCGGTCCGGCCTTTTCGCCGGCCCTGGCATGAGCGGCCCGTTTCGCCGCGTCATAGGCCTCGATTTCGGCCTTGTCCGGAATGCGCAGGATATCGGCGGAGAATTTGCTGATACTGGTGTCGAACCGCAGCAGCACATAGGCGCGATCGGGCTTGAGTTCGAGCGACTCTCCCGCCTGGATCTGGCGGAAATCGGTGGAGAGGTTGGTTTTCGCAAAGGCCGGCATGGCGATGCCGAGCGCGAGGCAGACCGGCAGGATCAACAAACGCACGATCATGGCGTGACCCTCGGCGTGGGCGGAGTGGGGCCGGCGGCGATCAGCGCCTGCAGGCGGATTGATCGGGTGGCATCGTCCGAATTGAGCTGCTTCCAGACCGTTTCAGACGTGCGGTAACGCGCATAGCCGCGCGGCAGCATGCAGCGATAGAGCCGCGACTGGCGTACGCTGCGGTCGAGCGGACCGGCGATGATCGCGCCGATCGCGTCGCCGACGAGTCCATAGGGATTGACGTCATAGGGCGCCGCGCGCGGCGCGTCGATCTGGCGCCAGGGCACGAAGCCCGGTGCACGGCGCTGGACACCGCGCGCCAGGAAGCGCCAGCAGAAGGCGAGATCGGCCTCCGCTTGTTCGGCGGTGACATCCGGCTTGTGAAACACCACATATTTGCGCGCGTCACCGAGTTCCTTGGCGGGTATGTCGAGCGCGGGCGGGGCATCGCCCGTTTGCGCGCCCGCCGCAACCGGCGTCGCCAGGGAAAGCGCGGTGATCATCCGAAAATGCCAGGATCGCATGTCGTTTCCTAAAACCACATATCTCGGACGCATCTGCCGTCATTCGGCAGATCGTCGAAGCTGTCGAGGCCGTCGAAATGGTCGATTGGCAGATGGGCGACCGCATCCGGCGCCGCCAGCCGCAGATTGACCGCGATGCGGCGCCGTCCATCCTCTTCCAGACGCAGGCCGCGCCAGCAGATCACGCCACCACAGCTCGGGCAGAAACGGATCTCAAGCGCCGGATCGGCCTTGCCTGGACGCCGATAGGCGGTGCTCTGACCGAAGATACGGATCCGTTCGTCTTCAAAATCATAGGCCCAGAGGGCGCCATAGCGGCGACAGAGCGTGCAATTGCATGCGGTGGCGGGCCCGGGATCGCCCTCCAGCGTCCAGCCGGCAGCACCGCAATGGCACGCGCCCTCAAGCATCGATCTCTCCCGTTGCGACGCCGATCGGTCTGGAGTCGTGACGCGATCTGCGTCATCATCCGATCTTCCACGGGGGAGGCGGCGTTTCAATGGGGTATGGGTTGCGTTCGACGGCGATGGCCGCGCTCTGGCTTGCGCTGGCAAATGGTGCATATGCGCAAGGTGGTGCGCCGAAACCCGCCGGCGATGCCGCGCCCGCCGCTTTCAAGGGCACGGTGGCGCGTGCGGGGCTGATGCGTGTCAATGTCGATGCCGATGGCGGCCGCGTGCTCGTCACCTTGCCTGCACCGCAAGCGGACGGCATCGCCGCGCGCTATCTTTACACGCCGATGTTGCGATCGGGGCTGGGCGCGGCGCCGGCTGTGCTCGATCGCGGGCGGATCGGTGACACACAGCTTTTGGTCTTTCGTCGCATCGGCAAGAAGATCGCGATCGAATTCGAGAATCCGCGCTTCCGTGTGCCCAATGCGCCGGGCGCGCGGTCACCTGATTTCGCGACGTCGCTGGTTTGGATGGGGGATATCGCGCATGTCGCCGCTGACGGCGCGATCACGGTCGATATCACGTCGTTCCTTGCCGCCGACATCCTCGGCATCGCGCGCGCGCTGGGGCAGGAGGGCGATGTGTTCGGCACCGGCAGCGGCCCGCAGGGCGCGGGGCGTGGCTTCCGCCTGGATCCCGCGCTCTCGGCCGTCGATGCGGGCTCGACGAAGGTCTTCCCCGGCAATGTCGAAATCGACGCGATCCAGACCTACGTCTCCGATCAGCCGGGCGACGAAGTGGCGAATATCGCGCCCGATCCGCGCCGGGTGACGTTGGGCGTCCATCACAGCTTCATGGCCCTGCCACCACCGGGTTTCCGGCCGCGCCCGCTCGATCCGCGTGTCGGCGGCATTTCCAGCCAGGCGGTGGATTATGGCGCATCGCTGGGTGCGGACGTGGTGCGCGACTATGCCAATCGCTACCGGCTCGAAAAGCTCGATCCCGCTGCACCACGCTCGCGCGTCAAGACGCCGATCATCTGGTATGTCGATCGCGCCGCTCCGGAGCCGATCCGTTCGGCGTTGATCGAGGGCGGCAATTGGTGGGGCAAGGCTTTCGATGCCGCCGGCTATATCGACGCGTTCGAGGTGCGGTTGCTGCCAGAAGGCGCTGACCCGCTCGATGCGCGCTACAATATGATCAACTGGGTCGATCGCGCGACGCGCGGCTGGGCCTATGGCCAGCAGATCGTCGATCCGCGCACGGGGGAGATCGTGCGTGGCATGGTCGTGCTCGGCTCCGAACGCGCGCGCCAGGATATCGAGATCTATCAGGGGCTGGTGGGCACGGCGATGACCGGCCGGGGCGGTCCCAACGATCCGGCACAGCTCGCACTCGCCCGATTGCGCCAGTTGAGCGCGCATGAGATCGGCCATTCGATCGGCTTCCAGCATAATTTTGCGGCGAGCACGCAGGATCGCGCATCGGTGATGGATTATCCGGCTCCGCGCATCGGCCTGGTCGACGGGAAGCCCGACCTGTCCGACGCCTATGGCGTGGGCATCGGTGCCTGGGACGTGGCGAGCGTCGACTGGCTCTATGGTGAGCCTGTGCCCGGCGTGGACGCCCAAGCCGCACTCGATGCCAAGGCCGCGGCGATCGTCGCCGCCGGCTGGCGCTATGTGCAGGACGACAATGCGCGCGCCGCCGATACCGGCCAGCCTTGGGCGGCGCTGTGGGACGACGGCCCCGATCCCGTCGCCGAGCTCGACCGGATGATGGCCGTGCGCCGCGCCGCGATCGACAATTTCGGGCTGCGCAACCTCGCGCCCGGCGAAACCGTCGCCAATCTGCGCCGCCGATTCGTGCCGATCTATCTGCTCCATCGCTATCAGATGATCGCGGCTGCCAAGGCGGTGGGCGGCGTCGATTTCGCTTATTCGGTGGCGGGCGACGGTCGCGAGACCGCCGCACCCGCGCCCGCCGCCGTTCAGCGTGCGGCGATCACGGCGGTGCTGCGGACGATCGCACCCGAGGCGCTGCGCCTGCCCGCCGCGACATCGCTGCTATTGTCAGCGCCGCGCAATGGCACGAGCAATCGCCAGTTCGATATCGAGCTGTTCGGCACGGCGGGCGGCCCGGTGTTCGACCCGTTGGTCGCCGCGGACACAGCCGCGTCGATGACGCTCGGCACCTTGCTCGCATCGAAGCGGCTTGCCCGGCTGGAGATCCAGCACGCCGCCGATACCGCCATGCCCGGCGTTTCGGATTTGCTCGATGCGATCGAGGCGCAGGCGCTGAACCTTCGAGGCGACGCGCTCGGCCGCCGCCTCGCCACGCGCGCGATCGTCACGATGGCGCAGGCCGCGCGCCGGGCGGATACCCCGCCCGAGGCGGCGTCGCTTCTCGGAGACCGCGTCCACCGCATCGCGCAGTTCCTGGCGAAAGGACAGAGCAGGGCGGACGCCGACGAGCGCGCCTGGGCGGCGCAGCTCTCGCGCCAGCTTCTCGACCCCGAGGCACTCGACCGGCTCGTCGCCGAACGCCCGCGCGCACCCGCGATCCCGCCGGGTGATCCGATCGGGGATACTGATTGGATGGGGCCGCCGGGACGCTGAATCTGCGCCGGCACGATTTGGTCGTACAAGGCCGAGCCGGACATAGGCGGTTCCAATTGGCGGCGAAACTGTCTAGCATTCGGTATCGCAGGCAGTTCGTTCGTAGGCGCTCGCGGCTGAGAGACCTTCGTGCTCCCGCTTACATATTGGGGGGCTGCCATGACGGATATGACAGCCGGTCGTGGGGGGACGGTCCTCGGCGAACCGATCCGGAATACGGCAGTCGATCGTGCTCACGACACATTGCGGCGGGGCGCGCGCTTCCTGGGTGCCGGGCTGTCTGCGTTGCCGGATGAGTGTGGCGGAGTGACGGCCGGATATCGCGCCAAGGTGCTCGGAAATGGATTGCGGGAGCTGGATCGATTTCTCAACATATTGATCGAGGAAGTGGCGCATGCCTGCGGCGCTCCCGGTCCGCCAAACGAGCGGAACACCGCGAACAAGCTACGCCGGCTGCGCGGTGCATTGCGGATCGGCGATGCCGATCATGGCCGCCTCACCGCGCTGGGGCGGTCACGCGATTGCTTGTTTCACTGCTCCGGCCGGGTTGGTCGAGGTGACCGACCGGACGATTCCATGATCACCGCGGGTTGGCCGAGAAACACGCCCTACCGCGTTGCCGTTGGCGGAGAATTGATCATGGCGGCTGGTGAACTTGCGGAAATTTGCGACTTTTATGTCGTCATAGCGGATAGCCTGGTGCCCCTGGCATCCTTGCCGCGTCGAGCCGCCTGAAAAACCGGGAATGATCGGGTTTGGGTCGAACCCTTAATCCGCCGGCATGAACGGCGGATCCGGTATCGTGGCGCGCGCTTCGTTGAGCAGCATGCCCCAGCGCACCGACAGGTCGTTGAAGTATCGATCGTCCCAGTCGATGCGGCGGCGGATGTCCGGCTGGGTACGGTCCGCCGGGATCACGATCAGATCGAGCGGGCGGCCGACCGCCAGGTTGGAGCGCATCGTGCTGTCGAACGAGATCAGCCCCACCTTCACCACCTCACCGAGCGAGGTGGTGTAGGAAAGCGCGCGATCGAGGATCGGCTTGCCGTATTTGGTCTCGCCGATCTGCAGGAACGGCGTTTCCGGATAGCATTCGATGAAATTGCCCTGGCTGTAGATCATGTAGAGGCGAAGCTGTTCGCCGCCGATGCTGCCGCCGATCAGGAAGGAGACGCCGGTGTTGATGCTGGTGCCTTGCAGCGTGCTTTCCAGGTCGCTGCGGGCATGGTGAATCGCCTCGCCGACAAGCTGCGCCGCACGGAAGATCGTTGGCATGTCCTCGATCCGCCGTACCTGGCCTTCATGCTGGGGATCGGGCAGTCCTTCGCGCAGCATCGCCAGCGCGGACTGGGTGACCGAGAGATTGCCCGCCGTCATGCCCACCACGATGCCGCGTTCGCTGTCTTCCAGCATGTGCAGCTTGCGATAGGTGGAGATGCTGTCGACACCCGCATTAGTCCGCGTGTCGGCGATCATCACCAGGCCGGCCTCGACGAGCATTCCAACGCAATAGGTCATCGATCGTCTAGTTCTGCTGCTGGCTCTGGGACATGCTGACGCGCACCGCGACGGACAGATTCTCGTGGCCGCCGCCTGTGCGCGCCCCGGATAGCGGAGCCGCGGCGGCATAGTCCAGTCCCGTCGCGACCCGCACATAGGCATCATCCGCGCAGATGCCGTTGGCGGGATCGAAGCCGATCCAGCCGAAACCCTCGACATGCGCCTCGGTCCAGGCATGGGCGGCGGGCTGTTCCGCCAATCCGTCACGGCGGAACAGATGCCCCGATACATAGCGTGCCGGCGTTCCCATGGCGCGCGCCGCCGCGCAGAAGATATGCGCGAAATCCTGGCAGACGCCATGGCCGGCGTCGAAAGCGGCGCCCGCATCGGTATCGACCTGGGTCTTGCCTGGATCGAAGCGCAGCCGCCGGTTGAGTTCGCGGTTCAGCAGGTGCAGCCGGGACAATTCGTCCTTCTCCACCTCGGTGAGGCGCGTGGCGAGATCGGCGATCGCGGCATTGGGCCGGCTAAGCGGCGTCGAGCGCAGGAATAGCGTGGGCGGCAGCGGCTCTGGCGCGTCGCGGATCACGCCGGCGGTGTCGTCGGTGAACACCTCTCCCCACACATTGACGCTGACGTGATCGACCGGGCCCGGGACATAGAGCATCGTCACCTTGTTGCCATAGCCGTCGACATGGTTGCGCAGCCGCGCGTCGCATTCCACGTCGAGCGTCCAGTTGACGATGATCTGCCCGGCATGGCTGTCCGGCGTCACGCGCAGCAACTGGATGATCCGCGTCTGCGGCTGGCTGAACCGATAGTCGGTACGATAGTCGATCGTCAGGTGCATCGGGGCCTCAGGTGAACCGGAACTGCTCGGCGATCGCGGCATCCAGCTCGTTATTGTCACGAATGAAGCCCAGCAGGAACTGGTGGAGCCCGTTCTGGAAGACGCTGTCGATGGTCAGCCGTTCCAATGCCGCCTCGCGCCGGCGTGCCAGCCGGTCGGCCTGACCCTGCTTGCCGATCGCACCCGCGATGGCGCTGAGCATCTGGCTCGCCTCGTCCGCTGTCGCGACCAGTGATCGCGGCATCGCGCGCCGGAAGATCAGCATTTCCGCGACCAGCCAGGGCTTCAGTCCCTCTGGATAGAGCATGTGATAGGCGGTGCGCGCGGAAACGACCTGCAACAGGGTCAGCCATTGGTCGCGGTCGATCAGGCCGCCCACTCTCTCACCCTCGGGCAGCAGCAGGTGATATTTCACGTCGAGCAGCCGGGCGGTCGCCTCGCCACGCTCGATGATCGATCCCAGCTTCACGAACCAATAGGATTCGCTGTGGAGCATGCGGTTGATCGCGCCTTCGAAGCCGCGTGCCTCCGCCTTGATCTGGTCGGCCAGGTTGAGCGTCGCCTGGGTGCCGCCCGTGCTGGTGCGGCCCTTCAGATTGTTCCAGGCGCGATTGATCGTTTCCCATGCCTCGCGCGTCAGCGCGACGCGGGCGGCGCGGGCATTGGAACGCGCGGTCTGGATGCACGATCGGATCGAACTGGGATTGTTCTCGTCGAGCGCCAGATAGCGGCTGACATGCATGGGCGAGATATTCTCCCCCGTCGCCTTGAAGCCTTGCGCGGCGGACGCGACGGCCAGCGCGCTCGTCCAGGCGCCCATGCCAGCGGGGCGGGCGGAGAGCGAGTCGAGCCGGATCGTCGCTTCCAGCAGCCGCGCGGTGAATTCGGCGCGTTCGACATAGCGGCCGATCCAGTAGAGATTGGCGGCGGTGCGCGACAGCATGATCAGGCTCATCGCGTCGCTCCCAAAGATTGGGATTGCGACTGGGACTGGCCAGCGCCATCGTCCATCAGGACGAAACTGTCCTTTGTGCCGCCGCCCTGGCTGGAATTGACGACCAGTGATCCTTCCTTGAGCGCGACGCGCGTCAGCCCGCCCGGCGTGACGGTGATGCCGTCACGGCCCGTGAGCAGGAAAGGCCGGAAATCAACATGGCGCGGGGCGATGCCCTTGGCGGTCCAGGTCGGCACCGTCGACAGTGCCAATGTCGGCTGAGCGATGTAGCGCGCGGGCTCGGCCTTCAGTGCGGCGCGAAACGTCTCGATCTCGTCACGGCTCGCGGTGGGGCCGACGAGCATGCCGTAGCCGCCCGAGCCATCGACGAGCTTCACGACAAGCTGCTCGAGATTGTCGAGCACATATTTGAGCGCTTGCGGTTCGCGGCAGCGCCAGGTCTCGACATTGGGCAGCTTGGCCTCGCCGCCCGAATAATATTTCACGATCTCCGGCATATAGCTGTAGATCGCCTTGTCGTCGGCGATGCCGGTGCCGGGCGCGTTGACGATGGTGACGTTGCCTGCCTGCCAGGCGGACATGAGCCCGGCGACGCCCAGCATCGAATCCGGGCGGAAAACGAGGGGATCGAGGAAGTCGTCATCGACGCGGCGATAGATCACGTCCACGCGCACCCGGCCAGAGATGGTGCGCATGTAGACGACGTCCTCGTCGACTTCGAGGTCGGATCCCTCGACCAGCGCGATGCCCATCGTATCGGCGAGGAAGCTGTGTTCGTAAAAGGCCGAGTTGAAATGGCCGGGAGTCAGCAGCACGCAAACCGGATCGCGCCGCGCGCTTTCGGGCGCGACTGAAACGAGAGTGCGGAACAGCGAGTCGTTATAGGTATCGACCGGGCGGATCGGATAGGTTTCGAACAGTTCCGGGCACAGCCGCAGCATCGCCTCGCGATTCTCGATCATGTAGCTGACGCCCGAGGGCGTGCGGGCATTGTCCTCCAGCACGAAGAACGCGTCGGGGCCGGTACGAACCAGGTCGATGCCGCAGATATGCGCATGGATGTCGTGCGGCGGCCGTGCGGCGGAGGCGGGGATGCAATATTGCGGGTTGGTGAAGATCAGCTCGGGCGGGATGATGCCGTCCGCCAGGATGCGCTGCGGCCCGTATATGTCCTTCAGGAAGGCGTTGAGCGCCTCGACGCGCTGCACCAGGCCTTCGGAAAGCGATGTCCATTCCGTGGCGGTGAAGATGCGTGGCACGATATCGAAGGGGATGATGCGTTCCGCGCTGTCTTCTTCGCCATAGACGGCGAAGGTGATGCCGAGATCACGGAAATATTGCTCGGCGGCGCCCTGTCTTCGTTCGAATTCGGCGCGCGGGGTCGCCTTTGTCCAGGCGGCCAGTTCCTCCAGGCCCGGTCGGGCATGGCGCCGTGCGCCGAAGCCCCAGATCTCGTCGAATGTCCCGCGTGATGCCATGCCCGTGATATCGAACCCGCTTCCCCAGTTGCGTTCCGAACGCGAGACTGCACGGCTTTGTTGCATCGCACAAGGGGGCGTTCATGTGGTCAAAGCACGAAGTTGCCTTCGATGACGGTGACGCAGCGGCCGCCCAGGATCACGCGATCGCCATCGAGCCGGCAGGTCAGGTGGCCGCCGCGCCGGCTGGCCTGATAAGCGGTGAATTTGGTGCGCCCCAGTCGCTTCGCCCAATAGGGCACGGAAACGGCATGCGCCGATCCGGTCACCGGATCCTCGTCGACCCCGACGCCGGGGCCGAAGGCGCGGCTGACGATATCGGTCAGGTCACCCGGCGCGGTGACGATCGTCAGCACGTCGTCGTCCGCCGCGAGCGCGCGGAAATCGGGTCGGATCGCGCGGACGGTCGCTTCGTTCTCGACCACGATCAGGCCGTATCGGCTCGAATGCCACAAAGTCTCGACCGCGCTCGAGAGCCCGAGTGCCGCGACCAGATCGGGTAGCGGCCTGGGCTCGGGCGTCCAGGCGGGCAGGGCGAGCGCATAGCCGTCATCCGCGCGCGCGACTTCGAGAATACCCGCCCGGCGCGTGCGGAAGCGCACCCCGGACCGCGCCGGATTACCCGAGAGCACGACATGCCCGCTCGCCAGCGTCGCATGGCCGCATAAGGTCACTTCGCCCGTCGGTGTGAACCAGCGTAGCTCGTAATCGGCGTCGCCGCTGGTGTCCGGCAGGATGAAGGCGGTTTCGGAGAGATTATTCTCCATCGCAATCGCCAGCAGGACATCGTCGGAGAGCCAGGCGTCGAGCGGGACCACCGCCGCCGGATTGCCGGTGAAGGGCCGGTCCGCAAAGGCGTCGACCTGGATGATGGGCAGCTTCATTGTGGCGTCTCCCTCAACCGTTCGTCATCCTCGCCCGCACGGTCGACCTGGCCGTCCGGATCGGGGTGGATCAGGATCTCGACATCGGGAAATTCGATGGCGAGTTTCGCCTCCACTTCGTCCATGATGCGATGCGCCTCGGCGACGGTCAGGTCGGGATCGACGCGGACATGGAACTGGACGAAATCCTGCGAACCGCTGGTGCGCGTGCGCAGATCGTGGATATCGACCAGTTCGGGGTGCCGCGCCGCGATCTCGAGGAAGCGCGCGCGCCTGTCGGCGGGCCATTCCTTGTCCATGAGTTGGTCGAGCGCCTGGGACGAGGCGCGCCAGGCGCCATAAAGCAGCCACAGCGCGATCAGCACGCCGAACACCGGATCGGCGCCTGCCAGCCCGAGATATTGATCGATGACGAGTGCTGCGATCACCGCGCCGTTCAGCAACAGGTCGCTTTGGTAATGGACATTGTCGGCGCGGATCGCGACCGAGCGGGTCCGTGCGATCACGCTGCGCTGATAGGCGACAAGGCCGAGCGTGAACACGATCGCGACGGTGGAGACGCCGATGCCATATTCGGCATTGGCGGTGGTATCGCCCGCCATCAATCGCGACACCGCACGGGCGGCGATCGCCAGCGCGGAAACCGTGATGACGACCACCTGGAACATCGCGGCGATCGCTTCCGCCTTGCCATGACCGAAGCGATGCCCCTCGTCGGCGGGCTGGGCGGCGATATGGACGCCGAACAGGGTGACGAGCGACGCTAATATGTCGAGGCCGGTATCGGCGAGCGATCCGAGCATGGCCACCGATCCGGTCGCCCAGGCCGCATAGCTTTTGAGCAACAGCAGGATGAAGGCGACCGAGAGGCTCGCGATCGCCGCGTTGCGCGTCAGCCGCGCGCGTTCGGCCGGCGTCGCTGCCACGGTCATGGATAGAGGAGCGTCTCGCTCCATCCTCCACCGGCCGACGCGTCGGTGCGCAGGAAAAGCCGGCGCTCATGCAACCGATACTCGCGATCCTGCCAGAATTCGATGCGCTCTGGCGTCACCAGATAGCCAGACCAGTGCGGTGGGCGGGGGACGTCGCCACCCTCGAACCGGGCCTTCGCCTCGTCGAATCGACGCTCGAAGGTCTCGCGTGCATCCAGCGGGCGCGATTGGTCCGACGCCCAGGCGCCGAGCTGCGAATCGCGGTGGCGGGTCGCGAAATAAGCGTCCGCCATCGCATCGCTGACGGTCGAGACCGGACCTTCGATTCGCACCTGTCGGCGCAGCGATTTCCAGTGGAACAGCAGGGCGGCATTGGGGCTGGCGGCAAGCTGTTCGGCCTTGCGGCTCTGTTGGTTGGTGTAGAAGACGAAGCCTTCGGGGCCATGGCCCTTCAGCAGCACCATGCGTACCGATGGGCGGCCTTCGCCATCGACGGTGGCGAGCGCCATCGCATTGCTGTCGTTGATCTCGCTGGCGCGCGCGGCCGCGAACCAGTCGTCGAAAAGGGCGAAGGGATCCTGCGTCATGACTGCGGTTTAGGCGATTGCGCGGCGATGCCAAAGGGCCAGTTGCATGGGGTTGGCGTTCATGCCGGCCCAATCGCTTGTCTCCGTTTGGGATCGAACCATTCGCCATGGTTGCCGGGAGCCGCGCCACGCACTAGCTAGGCGGCATGGCAGATCCTTATGCGACTTTGGGCGTGGCCCGCGGGGCCAGCGAGGCCGAGATCAAGAAGGCCTATCGTGGGCTGGCGAAGGAGCTTCATCCCGATCGCAACAAGGACAATCCGAAGGCGACTGAGCGCTTCGGGCAGGTCACGGCCGCCTATGACCTGTTGACCGACAAGGACAAGCGCGCGCGCTTCGATCGTGGGGAGATCGATGGCGACGGCAATCCCACATCGCCCTTCGGCTTCGGTGGCGGCCATCCCGGTGGCGGGCGGGGGAGCGGATCGCAGCATTTCGAGTTTTCGGAAGAAGGGCTCGATCTCGGCGACATCTTCGACGGCCTGTTCGGCGGTGGCGGACGCCAGCGTTCGAGCGGTGGTTTCGGCGGTTTTGGCGGGCAGCGCCGCGCGCCGCCGCAAAAAGGCGGCAATGTCTCGTACCGGCTGGCGGTGGCGTTCGAGGATGCCGCGGCGCTGAAGCCGCAGCGCATCACCCTGCAGGATGGCGCGACGATCGATCTGAAGCTGCCGAGCGGGGTGGAGACCGGCACGCAGATGCGGTTGGGCGGTAAGGGCCAGCCCGGGCCGGGCGGGCCGGGCGATGCGATCGTCACTGTCGAGGTGCGGCCGCACCGTTTCTTCACGCGCGATGGCGACAATGTCCGCGTCGATCTGCCCGTCACCCTGTCCGAAGCCTTGCTCGGCGCGAAGGTGAAGGTGCCCACGGTCGACGGGCCGGTGATGCTTGGCATCCCTGCGGGTTCGAATTCGGGCAAGGTGCTGCGGCTTAAGGGCAAGGGATTTCATGGCAAGTCCGGCACGCGCGGCGACCAGCTTGTCACGCTGATCGTCGATATTCCCGCCGATGACGCGGCGCTCAATGCGTTCGTCAGCGACTGGAAGGGAGACGCCGCGCGAAACCCGAGGGCCGCGCTCGGCGTTTGATCCCCGATGCAGAACATATCGCCCCAATCGCCGGAGGAGAGGCGCAAGCGGCTCTCCGGTGCGCGGGCCGCATTCGATCGGATCAGGCCGGGCACCTATCCCTTCACCGTCGCCAAGCGTGTCGCTATCGGCGTCTATAGCGACGGCTTCATTCACGCGGGGAACCTCGCCTATCTGGCGCTGGTCACATTGTTTCCCTTCTTCATCGTCGCGGCGGCGGTCGCGCGCCTTTTCGGGCGTACCGAGGATGGGCTGCATGCCGTCGATGCATTTCTGCGCACGGTGCCGCCCGGCGTGGCGGAAGTGTTGGCCAAGCCGATCGGCGATGTGCTGAGCGCTCGCTCGGGCTCGCTGCTGTGGCTGGGCGCGCTTGTCGGCCTGTGGACAACGGGCAGCTTCATCGAGACGATCCGTGACATTCTGCGCCGTGCCTATGGAGTCCGTTATTCACGGCCCTTCTGGGAATATCGGCTGGGATCGATCGGGCTGATCGTCGGGTCGGTCGTTCTGGTCATGATCGCATTCAGCTTCCAGGTGATCCTGCTCGCGGCGGAGCAGTTCATCATCCGCGTGCTTCCGGTCGAATCGGAACTCGCCAATCTCGTGACCTTTTCGCGCGCGGCGCCGGGGCTCGCGCTGTTCGCCGCGATGTACATGCTGTTCGTGTCGCTGACGCCCAAGGCGTATCGCGGTCGCGAATATCCGAAATGGCCCGGTGCGCTGATCGTCACCGCCTGGTGGCTGGGCGTCAGCGCACTGCTGCCGATGGCGATCGCCCATTTCGGTTCGTACGATCTGACATATGGAAGTCTCGCTGGTGTCATGATCTCGCTCATTTTCTTCTATCTTGTTGGCTTCGGCGTGGTTATCGGGGCCGAACTCAATGCGGCGCTGGCTGAAAGCCCAGGGACGCGGCGCGGGGACGACAGTCCGGCGCCGGTGGCGAAGGCAGCGTCGTCGACAGTTACGGAGGACGTGTGAACGGCTTGATGACCGGAAAGCGCGGGCTGATCATGGGGCTCGCCAACGATCGCTCGCTGGCATGGGGGATTGCGCAGCAACTGCGCGCGGCGGGCGCGGAGCTTGCCTTCAGCTACCAGGGCGAGGCGATGGAGAAGCGGGTGCGCCCGCTTGCCGAGCAGGTCGGTTCGGATCTGCTGATCGATTGCGACGTGTCGGACATGGCGAATCTCGACGCGGCGTTCGCGACGCTGGCGGCGCGCTGGCCGACGATCGATTTCGTCGTCCACGCCATCGGCTATTCGGACAAGAACGAGCTGCGCGGCCTGTATGTCGACACCAGCCTCGACAATTTCCTGATGACGATGAACATCTCCGCCTACAGCTTCGTCGCGGTGGCGCAGCGCGCGCGCGCGATGATGCCGAATGGCGGGGCGCTGCTGACGCTCAGCTATTATGGCGCGGAGAAGGTGATCCCGCACTATAACGTCATGGGCGTGGCGAAGGCCGCGCTGGAAACCAGCGTCAAATATCTGGCGATGGACCTGGGACCGGAGAATATCCGCGTCAACGCGATCTCCGCCGGGCCGATCAAGACGCTGGCGGCATCGGGCATCGGCGATTTCCGCTACATCCTGAAGTGGAACGAGCTGAACTCACCGCTGCGTCGCAACGTCACGATCGACGATGTCGGCGGCGCCGGCCTGTATCTGCTGAGCGATCTCGCCAGCGGCGTGACTGGCGAGACGCATCACGTGGATGCGGGCTATCACGTCATCGGCATGAAGGCCGAGGACGCGGCGGACATCGCCCTGGCTTAGGGCTTTCTCCCCTTTTGTGGGGAGAGGGGGAGAAGGGCATGAGCTTCAACACGTTCGGTCGCGTGTTCCGCTTCACGAGTTGGGGCGAATCGCACGGGCCCGCGCTTGGCGCGGTCGTTGACGGCTGCCCGCCGGGGCTTGCCCTGTCCGAAGCCGATATCCAGCCCTTTCTCGACAAGAGGCGGCCCGGTCAGTCGCGTTTCACGACGCAAAGGCAGGAACCCGATCAGGTCCGTATACTGTCGGGCGTGTTCGAGGGGCGGACGACCGGTACGCCCATCTCTTTGATGATCGAGAATATCGACCAGCGTTCGAAGGATTATTCGGAGGTCGCCAAGGCTTATCGCCCCGGTCATGCCGATTATGCCTATGACGCCAAATACGGCTTTCGCGACTATCGCGGCGGCGGGCGCAGTTCCGCGCGCGAGACGGCGGCGCGCGTGGCCGCGGGTGCGGTGGCGCGGCTAGCTATCCCCGAAGTGTCGATCCTGGCCTGGGTGTCCGAGATCGGCGGCGACGCCGTTGATCCGGCGCGCTTCGATCCGCGCGAGATCGAGCGCAATCCGTTCTTCTGCCCCGATCCCCAGGCTGCGATCCGCTGGGAGAAGCTGGTCGATGATGCGCGCAAATCGGGATCGTCGCTGGGCGCGGTGATCGAATGTGAGTGTGTTGGCGTGCCCCCCGGATGGGGCGCACCGCTCTACGCGAAGCTCGACAGCGAACTGGCCGCGGCGATGATGAGCATCAATGCGGTAAAGGGCGTCGAAATCGGCGACGGCTTCGCGGCTGCGCGCCTGACTGGCGAGCAGAATGCCGATCCGATGCGCCCCGGCAATGAGGGGCCGATATTCTTGGCCAATCATGCCGGGGGCATCGCCGGCGGCATTTCCACCGGTCAGCCGGTGCGGTTGCGCGTGGCGTTCAAGCCGACCAGCTCGATCCTGACGCCGGTCGAGACGATCGACCGCGATGGCGCGGCATCTGAAATCCGGACCAAGGGGCGGCATGACCCCTGTGTCGGGATCAGGGGCGTGCCCGTGGTCGAGGCGATGGCGGCGCTGGTGCTCGCCGACCAGAAATTGCTCCATCGCGCCCAGTGCGGTGGCTGAACCCGCCGGTTCCGCCATCCGTCCCGCACATCCAACGCCCTGTCTTCGCCGCTCGGCGGGCGGGGCCGCTGCCGGGATGAACCGCGCATCCTAAGCGCGTGCGCGACGTTGGTTCGTCGCTGATCAAGGCACGCTAGAGCGATTTCCAGTCAGATGATTTTATCTGACGACTCGGAAATCGTGGCGAAACAAAAACTTAGAGCGGTCGATCCGATTCAATCGGATCGACCGCTCTAGTCAGGAGTTTTCATGCGCAATCTCATCATCTTCGCGGGCTCGGCCCTGTTCTTCGCCGGTGCTGCCCAGGCCCAGGATACGGCCGCCCAGCCGCCCCAGGCACCCGTCGAAACCACCACGCAGGATGCTGCGGCGCCGGCCGACCCTGTTGCGCAGCCCGCCGATCCGATGGCGCAGCCGGCCGAGGCGCCGAGCGACAGCGCGGCCCCGCCCGCCGACGAGACGGATCACAGCAAGCACAAGAAGGGCAAGAAGAAGGAAAAGAGCCCCGAATAACCGGGCCTGTCCGAAGATCGATCAGGCCGGCCACCAAAGGTGGTCGGCCGTTTTGCAATGTATCAGCCGCGCCGGATGCCGATCACCGTGCCCTTGGCGCCGCTCAGATCCAGCCGGAACTCGAAATCGGGCCAGCGTTGCCGCCAGCGCTGGAGCAGGATGCGTTCGCCGGGGCGGGCGCCGTCGTCGAGCAGTACCACGCCGCCGGGCGAAATGCGATCGAACAGGCATTCGGCGGCACCACGCACCTGGGGATGAATGGTCCAGGGTGGGCCGTCGATCACCAGCATGTCGATGCGATCGGGCAGGGCGGTGATGTCGTACCAATAGCCCGGCCAGTCGCCGGGTGCCGGCCGTAGCGCGGCGCCGCGCATATCGGCGTCCATGCCATGCTCGTTGAGCCAGCCGCGCGTGGCCTCGACGAAATCCTGATGCTGGTCGAAGCTGACGAGGCGTCCCCCGCCATGGAGCTGGAGTGCGCGCGCGGTGACGAAGGAAGACGCACCGGCACCCAGCTCGACGACGACAGCGGGTCTTGCCCGCTCGATCTGATCCACGATCAGACCGAGCAATGCCGTATCCGCCTTCCAGCTTCCGAGATTGGGCAATGAATCATGAGGCAGTCCGAGCCGGTCGAGCAATGCGATCTTGTCGCGGGGGCGTCCACCCGAAAGGCTGCGCAGCAGCCATGGCCATCCGATCGCGCCGAAAAGCAGGATATGCGCCCAGTCGGTGAGCGAGGTGACGATCTCCCGCGCCTGCGCGCCGTGCGATCGCGGCAGCAGCCCGGTGGCGTCGCGCGTGGTCATATAAGGGTGCTACACGGCATCCCACGCCAAACAAGCCGGGTCGGCTTCGGTTCCCCGTACGCCGGAACCCGGTGAGCGTGACTCACCCGGCTCCGGCACGATGAACGGAGTCAGATATCAGTCCGAGAAGGGGTCGCGGACGAGGATAGTGTCTTCGCGCTCGGGGCTCGTCGAAACCAGCGCGACGGGGCACTGGATCAGTTCCTCGATACGGCGGATATATTTGATCGCCTGCGCCGGAAGCTGCGCCCAACTGCGTGCTCCCGCCGTCGATTCCTGCCAGCCTTCGATCATTTCGTAGATCGGTTCGACAGCGGCCTGATCGGCGGCATTGCTCGGATAATGGTCGATCACCTGCCCGCGCAGCCGGTATCCGGTGCAGATGCCGACTTCGTCGAAGCCGTCGAGCACGTCGAGCTTGGTGAGGGCGATGCCGGTGACGCCCGATACCGCGACCGATTGGCGCACCAGCACCGCGTCGAACCAGCCGCAGCGGCGTTTACGGCCGGTGACGGTACCGAATTCATGGCCGCGCGTGCCCAGGCGCTCGCCGATCTCGTTTTCCTGCTCGGTCGGGAAGGGGCCGGAACCGACGCGCGTCGTATAGGCCTTTGCGATGCCGAGCACGAAGCCGACCGCACCGGGGCCAAGGCCCGATCCGCCGGCGGCGGTGCCGGCGATGGTGTTGGACGAGGTGACGAACGGATAGGTGCCGTGATCGACGTCGAGCAGCACGCCCTGCGCGCCTTCGAACAGGATGCGGCGGCCGCGCTTGCGCGCGTCGTTGAGCATCAGCCAGACCGGCTTGGCGAAGGACAGCACAAAATCGGCGATCTCGCGCAATTCGGCGAGCAATGCCTCGCGGTCGACGGGCGGTTCACCGAAGCCGGCGCGCAGTGCGTCGTGATGCGCGGTCAGCCGGTCGAGCTGCGGACCGAGATCGTCGAGATGCGCCAGGTCGCAGACGCGGATCGCGCGGCGGCCGACCTTGTCCTCATAGGCCGGGCCGATGCCGCGGCGCGTCGTGCCGATCTTGCCGGCGCCGCTCGCATCCTCGCGCAGCGCGTCGAGATCGCGGTGAAAGGGCAGGATCAGCGCGCAATTGTCGGCGATGTGCAGCGTTTCGGGCGTCACCTTCACGCCCTGGCCGGTCAACTTCTCGACTTCGGCCTTGAGTGCCCAGGGATCGAGCACCACGCCGTTGCCGATCACGCTGGGCGTGCCGCGCACGATGCCGGAGGGCAACAGCGACAGCTTGTAGACATTCTCGCCGATCACCAGCGTGTGGCCAGCATTGTGGCCGCCCTGGAAGCGGACGACCATGTCGGCGCGCTCGGCGAGCCAGTCGACAATCTTACCCTTGCCCTCGTCGCCCCATTGAGCGCCGATTACCGCGACATTTGCCATGAATGCGAGTCTCCGCCTGCCGAGCGGATCCGGGACGCCCTTCGACAGGACTCGGCGACCGGATATGATGGGTGCGGGTATTTACCCGCGTTCGGGCGCTCCTCTGCCTCCGGTACGCCCGAAGGTCAAGCGATCAGAGCGCCTGTGGCGCTCCGTCGCGCAGGATGTGCGAACAGATCTGCGCCGTCGGGCTGTCGTCCTCGGTCAGCGCGGCGACCGTCACCCAGCCCTGTTCGCGCAGCCGTGCCGCTTCCGCCGGATCGGCGCCGAATGGCACGAACAGGCGGCGGCGTTCCTCCGCGGCGAGGCCGGCGTCGACCAGCGGATCGCAATAGAGCGAAAAGCCGATCGCCGGCTCCTCGCGCCCGTCTGGGTGGATGATGCTGTAGGATCCGCCACGCCCGATCTCGCCGCTGACGCCTTCGGCGAACAGCGAGAAGCCGAACCAGTTCTGATATTCGAAGCCGTGGCGTTCGGTGGGGTCGAGCGTGATCGCGACCTTGTCGCGAATCGCTGCGGCGATCCGTTCCAGCCCGTCGAGCCGCGATGCGAGCGCGCCCTGGGTATCGAAGGCGCGTAGCCGTGCGATCGCGGCATCGAAGGTGCCGGCCGCCTCGATCAGCGGCAGGAAGGCGGCTCCACCGCGCGCGACCAGCCCGCCCGCGTCCTTGGCGTCGAGCAGCGCGCGGATCTCGGAGACCGCGCCGGCCTCGAGCGGCAGCGGTCCGGCGGAGAGATGGTCAACCAGATCGGGCAGGGTGAAATCGACGGTGACGCCGCTCACGCCCGCGCGGGACAGCGCCTCCACCGCGACGCTGACGATCTCGAGAGCGGCGGCGACGGTGTCGAGGCCGATCAGTTCGGCGCCGACCTGCATCATCTCGCGCTCGGGGCGGAGCTGCGTCGCCTTCAACCGGAGCACCGGCCCGCCATAGCTGAGCCGGAGCGGGCGGGGGTGATGGGCCATGCGAGTCGCGGCGATGCGGCCGACCTGCGTGGTGATGTCCGGGCGGATCGCCATGGTCCGCTGTGAGACGGGATCGACGAAGCGAAGCAGGTCCTGGACGCTCGCGGTCTTCAGCCCCGCGCGCAGCCCGTCCTCGAACTCAGCGAGCGGCGGCGAGACGCGCTCATAACCATAGCCGGTCGCGGTATCGAGAACGCAGCGGACAAGCCGCGCCGACGCATCCGCCTCGGGCGGAAGCCGGTCGCGATATCCTTCGGGAAGCAGGCCAGGCAGGATCATGCTGGGGCTCTTAGCGGATGACGGATTCAAAGCAATCCGCTCCGGAATGAAGAAGGGCGGGTCCGTTTCCGAACCCGCCCCGTCAGCGTCAGAATTTGAGCGCCTTGACCCGCTTCACGCCGGGCAGGTTGCAGACGGACCACAATACCGGCTCGGGCACGGGCGAATCGACCGAGAGCAGCAGCGCCGCTTCGCCACCCGGACCCGCGGCGCGGCGGCCGAGATGGAAGGTGGCGATGTTGACATCCGCCTCACCCAGCGCCGATCCGATGCGGCCGATGAAACCGGGTGCATCCTGATTGACGACATAAAGCATCTCACCGTCGAGATCGGCTTCCACCTTGATGCCGTGCAGTTCGACGAGGCGAGGTTCGGCGTTCGAGAACAGCGTTCCCGCGACCGACCGTTCGCCCGCCTCGGTCGAGACGGTGACGCGCAGCAGCGTGTGATAGTCGCCCTCGCGGTCATGGCGCACTTCGCGCACGTCCAGGCCGCGCTCGCGCGCCAGATAGGGCGCGTTGACCATGTTCACCGTGTCCGAATAGGCGCGCATCAGGCCCGAGAGCACGGCAGCGGTGATCGGCTTGGGGTTGAGTTCGGCGGCCGCACCCTCGACCTCGACCGCGACGCCCTTGATCTTGTCGCCCTCAAGCTGACCGACCAGCGAACCGAGCTTTTCGGCGAGCGTCATATAGGGGCGAAGCTGCGGCGCTTCCTCGGCGGAGAGCGAGGGCACGTTGAGCGCGTTGGTGATGCCGCCATTGACCAGATAGTCGGCCATCTGTTCGGCGACCTGGAGCGCGACATTGACCTGCGCCTCGCTCGTGGACGCGCCCAGGTGCGGCGTCGAGATGAAGTTGGGTGTGCCGAACAGCGGGCTCGCCGTTGCCGGCTCCTCGACGAACACGTCGAGCGCGGCACCGCCGACCTGACCGGAATCGAGTGCCGCCTTCAGCGCGGCCTCGTCGATCAGCCCGCCGCGCGCGCAGTTGATGATGCGAACGCCCTTCTTGGTCTTGGCGATGTTCTCGGCAGACAGGATGTTGCGGGTCTGGTCGGTCAGCGGCGTGTGCAGCGTGATGAAGTCGGCGCGGGCGAGCAGTTCATCCAGCGTCACCTTCTCGATGCCCAGTTCCACGGCGCGCTCGGGCGTCAGGAAGGGGTCGTAGGCGGCCACTTTCATCTTCAGGCCGCGCGCGCGATCGGCGACGATCGAACCGATATTGCCGGCACCGATCAGACCCAGCGTCTTGTTCGTCAGCTCGACGCCCATGAAGCGGTTCTTTTCCCACTTGCCGGCCTGGGTGGAGGCGTCGGCCTCAGGAAGCTGGCGAGCGAGCGCGAACATCAGCGCGATCGCATGTTCCGCGGTGGTGATCGAATTGCCGAACGGGGTGTTCATCACCACCACGCCCTTGGCGGAAGCGGCGGGGATATCGACATTGTCGACGCCGATGCCGGCGCGCCCGACGACCTTCAGATTGGTCGCGGCGTCCAGCACTTCCTTGGTGACCTTGGTCGCGGAACGGATGGCGAGACCATCATATTGGCCGATGATCGCGATCAGCTCGTCCTTGGTCTTGCCGGTGATTTCATCGACCTCGACGCCGCGCTCGCGGAAGATCGCGGCGGCCTGCGGATCCATTTTATCGGAAATAAGAACCTTGGGCATTGCGAAAACCTTTCTGGTTTTCGTCATCCTGACGAAATTCGGGACCCGCTTTCCTCTGCGTCAGCGCGCGAGAGGGAAGGGAGATCCCGACCTTCGCCGGGATGACGTGAATTGAGTTCAGGCGGCCTTCACGGTCGCATAGGCCCAGTCGAGCCAGGGGCCGAGTGCTTCGACATCGGCGGCGTCGACCGTGGCGCCACACCAGATGCGAAGCCCGGCGGGGGCGTCGCGATAGCCGGCGATGTCATAGGCCGCGTCTTCCGCTTCGAGCAGCGAGGCGAACTTCTTGATCATCGCTTCGTCCGCGCCTTCGACCGTCAGGCAGACGCTGGTGGTCGAGCGGGTCGCCGGATCCGGCGCGAGATGGCCCAGCCAGTCACGGTCCGCGACGATCCGGTCGAGCGCCGCCGCATTCGCGTTCGCCCGGCCGATCAGGCCTTCCAGCCCGCCGATCGACTTCGCCCATTCGAGCGCGAAGATCGCGTCCTCGACGGCCAGCATCGATGGCGTGTTGATCGTCTCGCCCTTGAACACGCCTTCTGCCAGCGCGCCCTTGGAAACCAGGCGGAACACCTTGGGCAGCGGCCAGGCGGGCGTATAGCTTTCCAGCCGCTCGACCGCGCGGGGGCCGAGGATCAGCACGCCATGCGCGCCTTCGCCACCCAGCACCTTCTGCCACGAGAAGGTCGCGACATCGATCTTGTCCCACGGAATATCGTAGGCGAAGACCGCGCTTGTCGCGTCGGCGAAGGTCAGGCCTTCGCGAGTCTCGGGGATCCAGTCGCCGTTCGGCACGCGTGCGCCCGATGTGGTGCCGTTCCAGGTGAACAGCACATCGTTGGTCCAGTCGATCTGCGTCAGATCGGGGATATGGCCATAATCGGCGCGCAGCACGGTCGGATCGATCTTGAGCTGCTTGGCGGCATCGGTGACCCAGCCTTCACCGAAGCTCTCCCAAGCGAGCGCGGTGACGGGGCGGGCGCCGAGCATCGTCCACATCGCCATTTCGAAGGCGCCGGTGTCGGAACCGGGCACGATGCCGATGCGATGCGTGTCGGGCAGTTGCAGCATCTCGCGCATCAGGTTGATGGCGTATTGCAGCCGTGCCTTGCCGATCTTGGAGCGGTGCGAACGGCCGAGCGAACCCGTCGCGAGGCGTTCGGGCGACCAGCCCGGAGGCTTGGCGCAGGGACCGGAGGAAAAATGGGGGCGCGCCGGCTTGGTGTCGGGGCGAGTCGTCACGGAATCGTGCGCATCGCGCACTGGGGTATTCGTCATATAGTCTCTCCTTTCAGAGAGCACGCGCTGCGTTGGGACAGCGTGGCCCGGCGCCGCTCCTAAGGTCGCGCTCGCCGGTGTCAAGCGATGAGTTCGCGAAGATCATGTCTTAGGATGTCGTTAACCATTGTCGCCGTAGAACTCCAAGCATGGTTTTGCTGCGTAGAAATCGGATTTTCCGGGCCGGGCCGCTTGTCGCCGTGATGGCGCTGGCGGCCTGTGTCGGTGCTCCGGAGGTTCGCAGGAGTGTGCCGGTCAAGCGGCCGGTGGCGCAGAAACCTGCCCCGGTACCCGCGCCGCGCTTCGCCGCCGATGTCTCGACTCGGCAATGCATGGCCGACCTCGGTGCGGCGTCAGTGCAATACAGCGCCTTGCCGGATCGTCAGTTCGATGGCGGTTGCTCGACGCTGGGTGGCGTGAAGTTGCTCGATATCGGTACGCCCGTCACCAATCTCGGCGCGATGACGTGCCCTCTGGCGAAGAATTTCGCGGCCTGGGCGCGATACGGAGTGCGGCCGGCGGCGCGCCAGATCCTGGGCGCCGAAGTCGTGAAGATCGAGACGATGGGTACCTATAATTGCCGTACCATCAACGGAAACGGGGGCACTACCGGCCGGCTTTCAGAACATGCCCACAGCAATGCCGTCGATGTCGCCGCCTTCGTGCTCGACGATGGTCGCCGCATCGCGGTGCGCGGCGGCTGGAAGGAAGGAACGAGCAGCGAGCGCGCCTTTCTGAAGACGATCCACAATTCGGCGTGCAAGCGATTCGCGACAGTGCTCAGCCCCGATTACAATGCGGCGCATTACGATCATTTCCATCTCGACATGGGGCGCGGGCCGTTCTGCCGTTGAGGGCTTGGGCTATCCGCCAAAGCCCGCTAAATGCCCTCGATGACTGACAAGATCGTACCCAGCCGGGTTTTCCCCCAAGCCAAGCAGGACGCCGAAAAGGCCAAGCAGGGCGTTTCGACCCCCCAGACCGAGCATCCCGCCTACAGGCTCGCTTTCCAGGACACGGACTTTCTGTTGCGCGAGGATCTGCGCCCGGTCCGTTTCCAGCTCGAACTGCTCAAGCCCGAATTGCTGCTCGACGAGGCCAAGATCGCGTCGATGTTCGTCTTCTATGGATCGGCGCGCATCCCCGAGCCCGAAAAGGCGGCGGCGTTGCTCGATCTGGCGACCGACGATGCCAGCCGGCGTATCGCCGAGCGGCTGATCGCGAAGTCCAAATATTACGAGGTCGCGCGCGAACTCGCGCGGATCGCCAGCCAGAGCCCGCGCGACACCGAGGGCTGGCGCCATTTCGTCGTCTGTTCGGGTGGCGGCCCGTCGATCATGGAAGCCGCGAACCGGGGCGCCGCCGATGTCGGCGCCGAGACGGTGGGGCTCAATATCGTGCTGCCCCACGAACAGGCGCCCAATCCCTATGTCACGCCGTCGCTGAGCTTCCAGTTCCACTATTTCGCGCTGCGCAAGATGCACTTCCTGCTTCGCGCCCGCGCGCTGGCGGTCTTCCCCGGCGGCTTCGGTACGTTCGACGAGACGTTCGAACTGCTCACCCTGATCCAGACGGGCAAGATCAAGCCGATTCCGGTGCTGCTCTTCGGCCGCGAATTCTGGGAGCGCGTGGTGAATTTCGATGCGCTGGTGGAAGAAGGGGTGATCGCCGCGCGCGACCTCGATCTTTTCCACTATGTGGAGACGGCGGAGGAAGCCTGGGCGATCGTGCAGGACTTTTATTCGGAGCCTGCATCGGCGTGACGGAATTGGTGCCTAAGCCAGCGTCTTCATCCAGAACTGCATAGGCTTCTCGGTTTCGGCCGGCTCGCCGACATCCTTCCACGAAAAGCTGGTGGTGATGCCGTCGAGCAGGCCGTAGCCGCGCTTGCGCCAGAACGAATCGAGCGGCGAATAGTCGGCGGGACGGGCAGGGTGGCTGGTCGGGCGGACCACGGCGCAGAAAGTCGTGTGGTCGCGCCCCAGCACGCGCGCATGCGCTTCGCGACCATCGAAGAACGCATGACCCAGTCCATGGCCGCGATAGTCGGGCAGAAGCACCGATTCGCCGAAATAGAGGATGGTCGAAAGATCGTAACCGCGCGCTTCGAAGGGGGCGGCGAACTCGGCCGCATGATCCTCCATCGGCGCGGCGGTCGCGGCACCGATCAGCCGATCTCCGTCGAACGCGCCGATGACGATCGCGTCGGGGCTGTCGGCATAGGCTTTCAGATAGTCGCGCTCATAGTCGAGGTCCCCGTCATAGAGATAGGGAAAGGCGCGGAAGACGGCGATCCGCAGTGCCGCCAGATCGTCGATCCGCTCGCCGAGCGCTGGCCCGGCGAGCGGTTCGATGCGGATCAATGCGCGGCGGGTGCCGCGGCGCTGGCAGCGGGCGCTGCTTCCGCGGCATTCTCCGCCGGTGCCGCGCCATTGGCGGCAGGGGCCGCGGCGGCCGCATCGGCGGCTGCGGGTGCTGCGCTTGCAGCCGGAAGCGGCAGGTTCGAACCCTGCGCGTTCAGGTAAACGAGCAGATTCGCGCGATCCTCGGGCTTGGAGAGACCGGCGAAGGTCATCTTCGTGCCCGGCGCGAACTTGCGCGGACTGGCGAGCCACGCATCCATCTTCTGGAAGTCCCAGTTGCCGCCAACGCCCTTCAGCGCGTCGGAGAAGGCGAAGCCCGCCTTGCCGTGGCCGATCTCTTCACCCATCGTGCCGTAGAGATTGGGGCCGATGCCGTTGGCGCCGCCCTGGTTGATGGTGTGGCAAGCCGCGCACTTCTTGAAGACCTCGGCGCCCTTGGCGGCGTCGGCAGCCGGCAGCAATGTGGCGATATCGACCGCTTCGGCCGCGCCGCCGCCACCCGCCGGATCGGCGTCCGCGACTTCGTAGCCGGGCTTTTCAGGCGCTTCCGCATGGAAGTACATGCCGCTGGCGATCGAAGCGCCCAGTGCCACGATCCCCGCAAACAAGGTCCAGCCTGCGATCGTGTTGAACCTGTCGTCCATCAGAATCCCTCTGTTCGTCCCGCATTCGAATGGCGCTCCCTTTAGGAGCCAGTGTCGAGCATCGCAAGCGCGGCTTGTGCCGAATCCGCTTCATGCGTAAGCGGCTCGCCCTATCATGGAAAAATATCCCGCTCCCGCCCGCCCGATCGTCGCCGCCATGCTGGAGGCCGCAGCCCGCGAACCCGCGCGTGCCGTAGCGTTTCAGGGCGCGCCCGGCGCCAATTCGCATCTTGCGGTGGAACAGGCGCTTCCGGGCGCCCTGCCGCTGCCCTGTTTCAGTTTCGAGGATGCGATCGATGCGGTGAAGGAGGGGCAGGCGGGCTGCGCGCTCATCCCGATCGAGAATTCGCTGCACGGCCGCGTCGCCGACATGCACTTCCTGCTGCCGGAATCCGGGCTGGTGATCACCGGCGAGTATTTCCTGCCGATCCGCTACAGCCTGATGGGGCTTGGGCCGATCGAAGGGATCCGGGACGCGGTGAGCCACCCCCAGGCGCTCGGCCAGTGCCGCCGCTGGCTGCGCGCGCGAAACATCACGCCGGTGCCTTATGCCGATACCGCCGGCGCCGCGGCGCTGGTCGTCGAGATGAACGATGTCGGAGTGGCCGCGCTGGCGCCGCCGCTTGCCGCAGGCATCTACGGGCTCGAGACATTGGCTGAAGGGCTTGCCGATTCGGAGGACAATGTCACCCGCTTCGTCGTGCTCGCGCGCGAGGCGCTTGCCGAACAGCCCGAAGGCAAGCTGATGACCACCTTCATCTTCGAGGTGAAGAATATTCCCGCCGCGCTCTACAAGGCGATGGGCGGTTTCGCGACCAACGGCGTCAACATGACGAAGCTGGAAAGCTATCAGCGCGGCGGCAGCTTCGCCGCGACCGAATTCTTCACCGACATCGAGGGCTCGCCCGACGATCCGGCGGTGAAGCGCGCATTGGAGGAACTGGCTTTCCACACCAAATGGGTGCGGATGCTGGGCACCTATCCACAGGCCCGTCCGCGCGGCTAAGCAAGGCGACCGCTCGGAATTAGCCCAAGGCTTCGTCAAGCAGCCGCGCCAGCCTCAATCCGCCGCGTTCGACCTGCAGGCGCAGCGGCTGAATGAGCATGTCGATCGTTTCGTTCGACAGCTTGGAACGTTCCTGTGCCGGTCCGGTGCAGGGATCGCCGCCATAGGCGCTGGCGTAGACGGTGTCGCGCGCGACCTGCCAGCTTTCCCGGCTCCAATCCTCGACCGTCCCTTTCTCCATCTCGGCGCGTTCCTCCGCCGAGTAGACGCGAACCAGCGGCGGCGGCGTCGAGATCGCGCGCTCGGCAAGATAGCCGTCCCAGATCGAATGCAGATTGAGCCTTTGAGTCACATAGTCGCCATAGGCGGCGCGTGCGCGATTGCCGCCCAGATCGCTCTTGTCGCCGGCATGGAGCGGCTGATGCAGATCGCCGACGAAATGGACGAGGAAGACGAGCGCCATCAGGCGTTCGCGTTCCGGCACCGATTTGTCCTTGAGCAGCTTCAGATTGCGATCGACCTGCGCGGAGACGCAATTGCCGTCACGGCAGGCCGCCTTCAGGTCGAAGGGCTTGCAGATATCGACATTCTGATAGTGCCAGGAATAGGCGTAGGAAAAGCGCAGGCCGAGTTCCTTGGCGCAGTCCGGCCAATAGCTCGCCAATTCGATCGTATTGACCGGGCAGGTCGGCGTTTCCAGTAATCGTCCCTTGCGCAGCAGCGCGTCGATCGCGGCGCGCGCCTTGGGTGTCACGTTGCGATAGGCGATCGCGCCGACGGTTTCGTGCCCATATTCCCACCAGGCCTGGGCCGGGGCAGGGGCGAGCAGGAACAACGCGGCGAGGAAGGCGAGGAGGCGAGTCATCGCCGACGCTGTACCAGCAGCGGCCGCTTTCGCGCCACCCTCTCAACGTTTCGCGCGCAGGCGGTTCATCAGGCGGCTTCGAGAGGCTGCAATCCCGTCTTGTTCGCGGTCTTCGCGTCGATCTCGGCCAATGTGCGGATCAGGCCGTCGCTCAGATCATAGACCCAGCCATGGAGCGTGAGCGGCTGTCCGGTCGAGAAGGCGTCCCGGACCGTCTCGGTGCGCGCAAGCCGTTCGAGCTGATCGACGACATTGAGTTCGACCAGGCGGTTGATCTTCGCTGTCTGGTCGTCGAGGCACGCGATCTCGCCGCTATGGCGATCGCGTGTCGCGCGCGGACTGGCGAGCCATTCGTGGACGGGGCCCTCGGTCCCGCCGTTGAGCGCCGCGGTCACGCCGCCGCAGCCATAATGGCCGCAGACGATGATATGGCTGACGCGAAGCACGGTCACGGCATATTGGATCACCGACATCAGGTTCAGGTCGTTCTCGTCGACCAGATTGGCGATGTTGCGATGCATGAACATGCCGCCGGGCTGCGTCATCGTCATCTGTTCGGGGCTGACCCGGCTGTCCGAACAGCCGATCCAGAGGAAGTCGGGCTTTTGCCCCACCACCTGGCGGCTGAAGAACTCGGGATGTTCCTCGACCATCTCGGAGGCCCACGCCTTGTTGGCGAGGAGGAGCTGCTTATACTGTCTCATGCGTATTGAACCCTGGTGAGCGGGGCGTTGATCAGCGGCGCGGTGTTCTCGGCGATATCGCCGCGGACGATCACCGAAATCTCGCGGAAGCGCGCACCCTTGATGAAGGCGTTGATGATCTCGACATTGTCGAGGTCGACATAGTTGGTCGACGACAGGTCGATCAGCACGTTGGATCCGTCGGGCACGCGCCCCAGTTCGCGCTGCAACTCGTATTTATGCATGAAATAGAGGTTGCGGCGCGCGCGGATCAGGCAATCCTTGCCGTCGCAGGCGAAGGTGATCGCGGGGCGGAGGTTGCGACCGACGACGAAGACGAAGCCCACGGCCAGGCCGATGCCGATGCCCATCAGCAGATCGGTGAACAGGATCGCCACTACCGTCACCACGAAGGGCACGAACTGCGTCCAGCCCTGTTTGTAACGCTGAAGGAACAGCTTGGGCTTGGCCAGCTTGTAACCGGTCGCGATCAGGATCGCGGCGAGCGCGGACAGCGGGATCAGGTTGAGCACCGTCGGGATCAGCAGCACGCTCAGCAACAGCCAGGTACCATGCATGATCGTCGATGCCTTGCTCTCGGCCTTGGCTTCGACGTTCGCGGACGAACGCACGATCACCGAGGTGACGGGAATGCCGCCGATCAGGCCGGAGATCAGATTGCCGCCGCCCTGGGCGATCAGCTCTCGATTCTTGTCGGTGGTCCGGCGCTGGGGGTCCAGTTCATCGACAGCCTTGACGCTGAGCAGCGATTCAAGGCTCGCGACGATCGCCAGCGTGATCGCGATCGTCCAGGTCGCCGGATTGGAGATCGCCGAAAAATCGGGGAAGCTGAACAGGGAGAGGAAGGCGGGAATGTCCTCGGCGACGGGCACTTTCACCAGATGCGAAACGTCGATCTTGAGCGTCGGCATCGCCAGTCCGAACAGCATATTGCCGAATATGCCGATCAGCACGACGACGAGCGGGCCGGGCAGATAGCGCAGCGGCCCCTCGGTCGGCTTCGCGCTGTCCCACCAGAACAGGAAGATCATGCTGATCGCCGCGATCAGGATCGCGCCGGCGTGAACGCTGCTCGTCAGCGAATGGATGATCGTGCTGAAGGTGTTGAGGCCGTCGGCCTGCATGAATTCGAAGCTGCCTTCGTAAGTGCCGTCATAGCCGAAGGCGTGCGGCAATTGCTTCAGGATCAGGATCAGGCCGATCGCGGCCAGCATGCCGGTGATGACCGAAGAAGGCACGAATTCGGCGAGCACGCCCGATCGCGTCAGGCCCAGGATGATCTGGAGCACGCCGGCCAGAACGACGGCAAGCAGGAATGCCTCGAAACTCGGCATGCGTTCGATCGCGGACAGGACGATAACGGTCAGGCCCGCGGCGGGGCCGCTTACGGAGAGCGGCGATTTCGAAAGCGCGCCGACGACGATGCCGCCTACAATGCCCGCGATGATGCCCGAGAACAGCGGCGCGCCCGATGCGAGCGCGACGCCAAGGCACAAGGGGAGTGCGACGAGCGCCACGACGATGGACGCGGGTACGTCGGCCTTCCAGCGATCGAATATGCTTGTCATGGTCACAGATGATCCTTGAAGGGGCGCGATTGGGACAGAATGGGGTGTTGGGTTGCAACGCACAATGAACTGTGTTGCGGAGCAACAATATTTAGCAAGGCAGACATGATCGCTTACAAATCCGTGATCACGCCGATTTCATGTCGAATGTGATATGAATCGAAATCGATCGATATGATCAGAAGTCGAGTTCCATCCGTAATCCGGCTACATTGATGCCGAATTCGTCCAGATCTGCGGTCTGGTATCGGATATGTCCGTAATTCATGTTCAAACGCAGATAGTTGACGGGCGTCCAGATCAGGCCGAGCAGCAGGGCATTCTGGTTGCCGCCCCGAATGATGTCGTCGTTGAGGCTGAGATAATCATAGCGGAGATTGAGCTGTATCGATCCGATGCCTCCATCGGTGACACTCGATTTTGGCGCGCTGCGATCGAATATGCCGTTCTTGTAGACCCGGCTGTCGCCACGCGTCAGGAAATAGCCCAGCTCAGCATAGCCGCCGAAGAACAACGGGTCGGCAAGGCCGGGGCGCGACGCGCGCAGCCAGTGCGCCTCGGCCGCGAAGTGCCAGCGATCGCGGATCGCCGCGATTTCCGCGCCATAGTGCAGTTCGTTGGTCACCGCGAATGCGGGCGTCGAGATCACGCGCGTGTTGCTGCTGTGCAGATAGGGACGTTGGCCATAGCGTGTCGGTCGCTCCGCCGTTCGGTTGAGCGCGCGCCAATGCGCCGACGCGCCGAGGTGGAGCAATGTCCGGCCGAAGCGGCGGACGTGAACCAGCCGCCCGTCGATGCCGAAACTGTCATTCTCGTCGCCGCCTGCCGGCCCGTCGCTGTCGTTGGCGAGCGAGCCTGGATCGTCGGAGAAGATGCCGGCCTGCATCAGCCAGTCGCCCTTGCGATAGCTCGCGGACAGGCCCAGGCGCCGCTCGAAATTGAAGGCGTCGGTAAAGGCCGCGCGCTCCATGAACGAACCGGTGGTGTCGCCGACGAGTTCGTCGAGCGACTGGAACTGGTTCTGATTGCCCAGCGCAAGGGAGAGCGGCCCGGATTCATAGGTAACGAAGGCATCGACCAGATCGACGCCGTTGTCGGACAGTTCGAGTTCGAGCTTGTAGCCGAAACGCGAGTCGAGATTGCCCTCTCCGCCCAGGCGGATGCGCCGGAACTCGTTCGAGAAGCCGAACGCCTTGTCCTTCGATCCCGGCGGCGGCGAGACATAGCCGGCATCGACCTGCAACCGGCCCTTCACCTTGAAACGCCGATCGCCCGAAACGAATTGCGGCGATCCGCGCCATTGGATGCGATCGACATCCTTGGATGGCGAGGGCGGTGGGGCGGCGGCGACCGCGACCGGTGCCGGATTTGCGTCCGCGGTCGGCTTGGGCGATGCGGCCTCGCTCGCGGCAAGGCGCCGTTCCAGCAATTCCAGCCGCGCCTTCATCGACGCGACCTCGTCGCGGAGCACCTGTGCTTCCTCGACGGACAGTGCCTGCGCCCAGGCCGTCGGCGCATAGGCGCAGCACAGTACGCCCGCCGCGAATGTCGCCCGCAAATGCCTGGTCACGATCTTTACTCGTACAGAAGCGTCGGATGGATCTTCGGTGTGTCAGCCGGCCTGATCGCGCCCCGCCGGCTCGCGGCGTGATGCGACGGTGGCGCGATAGTCGTCGACGGCAAGCAGCAGGCCGGCGGCTTCGGCGGGCGCGATCGCGCTGACCACATCATTGCCGGTGCCATCCTTGAACTTGAACTTCCAGCTATCCTTGCTTCCGGCCCTGTAATTGGCCGCAACGGCCCGCAGCATCTTTTCCTCGACCGCGAACGCCATGGTCTTGGTCATGACGCAATCGCCGTTGGTCTCGGGTTCCGGGCACAGATTGGCGCCATGGCGCGCGATCGACAGCGGCCGGCGCTCGACATCATCTCCTGCCGCGAAATGGACGGCGTGATAAGCGCGGCGTGGACCGAAATAGCGAATCTCCTGCCACACCTCGTAACGGGTGGCGCCCGATCTTTTGTCGACAACCGCGCGGAGATGCGCGTCATTGCCGACCGTTCCCTTCATCGTCTTTTCTCGGCGATAGCCACGCTCGGTTGAGATCACGGTTTCGAATTCGAGCGGATCGTCGACAGTGGAGGCGGCGGCACGGAAACGTTCGGGCGTCATCGCCGCCAGGCGTTTGTCAGGGGCTGCCCCCGCGACGGCGGGCAGCACCAGCGCGATCGCGGCAATGGCGGAAAGCCGCTGGAGCGACGCGGTGAAATTCGGCATGGAAGGCAAAGCCAACTCCGTCAGGGTTCGGATCGATGCCCGACCTAGTGTTGCGAAATTTCGGTTCTGTGCCGCCGTCGTAAGAAAATATTGCCGCGTGCCTCCATCGTTTCCTGATGATGACAAAATGTTTCCGGGCACGGATGTCGGCGGTCTTCGCGGGGTGAGCGGTTGACCTTCACCGGGCCGCTACCTACTTCGCGCGCCGATGAATTTTTCCTGCTATCAGCATCTCCAGCCATGAGCGCACCATCGATCGTCATCGTCGAGGATGATCCTCCCCTGCGCATGCTGACCGCACGCGCGCTGCAGGAGCACGGCTATATCGTCCGCCCCGCATCGTCGGCGGCGGAGATGTGGGTCGCGTTCGAGGGCGGCCCGGTGGACCTCGTCCTGCTCGATATCATGCTGCCCGGCACCGATGGTATCGACCTTTGCCGACAGATCCGCCGCAAGAGCGAAGTTCCGATCATCTTCATCAGTGCGCGCGGCAGCGAGGCGGATCGGGTGATCGGGCTTGAGCTGGGCGCGGACGACTATCTCGCAAAGCCTTTCGGCACGCGCGAACTGATCGCGCGCATCCGGGCCGTGCTTCGCCGTGTCGGTAGCGAACGCCAGCCCGGCGACTTTCGCGAGAGCGAAGCGCATTTCGATGGCTGGTCGGTCAATTTTCCCCGTCGTGAACTGCGGTCGCCAAGCGGCGCGGTGGTCGAGCTCACGGGCGCCGAATTCGATCTGCTCGGCAGTTTCCTCAGTCATCCGCAACGCGTGATCGCGCGCGAGCGACTGATCGAACTGTCGCGCACCCGGCTGGGTGATTCCTCCGATCGCAGTGTCGATGTGCTGGTCAGCCGATTGCGCCGCAAGCTCTCCACCGGCACCAGGCCTGCGCCGATCACCACCGTGCGCGGCATCGGCTATATGTTCAATGCCGAGGTCAGTCGCGCCTGATGCGCCATTTTCAGGGTTCGCTCGGACTGGTTGGGCGGATTTTCGCGATCCTGTTGATGGCGCTGACCATAGAGTTCGCCGTCGGCACCTTCCTCTATGAACGCTCCAGCCACCTGTCTCTGCAGGAGGACGAGGCGCGGCGCCTGGCCGAGCATCTGATCATCTCGCGCAAGCTTGTCGCGGAACGGCCATGGCACGAGCGCGAAGCGATGGCGGACCAGCTTACCACCGATCGCTATGACGTGCACTGGACGCCGGCCTTGCCGCCCCCCCAGCGCCTGTCTCCCCAGCTTGAGCGGATGCGCAACCAGATCCTTGCCTGGGAGCCGTCGCTCGGGAGATCGGACCTGCGCATCCGCCTGGTGTCGTTGGGGCGGCAGTCGACGGTCACCGGCGGCCTGCAATTGCCCGACGGAAGCTGGCTTTATTTCAGCATGAAGGACGCCCCTGTCGGCTGGGCATTGACCGCCGGGCGGATGGGGCTGGCGCTGATCCCGGCGATCGCGCTGCTGATCGTGAGCGGTTTGCTGATCCGCCGGACGCTGACGCCACTGCGGCGGCTTGCGAAGATGACGGAGCGGGTGGGATTGGGCGAGCGGATCGAACTCGAGGAGGCGGGCACCGTCGAGGTGCGCAACCTGATCCGCGCGTTCAACGAAATGCAGCGGCGCATCCACCGACTGATCGACGATCGCACCGAAACACTCGCTGCCGTGGGGCATGATCTGCGCACGCCCATCGCGCGGTTGCAACTGCGTCTCGATGCGATCGACGACGACGATCTGCGGGAGTCGATTTCCGGTGATGTGTCGGAGATGGGCGCGATGGTGACGTCGCTGCTCGCCTATCTTGGCGGCGAGAAGGATCCCGAGACCATCGTGCCCACCGATATCGCGGTCATGGCGGCGACCATCATCGACGAGATGGTCGATCAGGGGCATGACGCGCAATATGCGGGCCCGGTGCATCTCGAATGGCCTTTGCGGCAGGTGGCGATGCGGCGGGCATTGTCCAACCTGGTCGAGAACGCGCTTCATTATGGGAAGACCGCCGCGCTTTCGCTGGATCGTGACGGTGAAGATCTGGTGATCCGGGTCGATGACGATGGGCCGGGTATTCCCGAGGACCGCATGGCGGACGTGCTCAAGCCGTTCATTCGGCTCGATACCGCGCGGAGCCGCAACACCGGCGGCCTGGGGCTCGGCCTTGCGATCGTCGCGCGCGCGGTGGAGCGCGAACGGGGCAATCTGCAACTCGCCAATCGCCCCGATGGCGGGCTGCGCGTCGAGATCCGGCTGCCCGGCACGAGCGTGTCCGCCTGAGATCGGGCTCAGCCGCATTTCCTTACAAAGCAGACAATGGTGGCAAATAAACGGGGCTTAGCGTGCAGGGCTCCGGCGCGACACCATTCCGCGCCCGCCCGCCGAGAGATGGTGCGCGCCGGACGCAGGAAGGCATCGCCGTCCTGACCCTGATCGCTTCCGATCGCTGCTTCCTACCCCTGTGGCGACACTCCCCGAAGCGGTCAGGGTCGAAGGTGACCGATCAGTAATAGTCCTCGAGCGTGATGGAGTGATCGCCACCTTCGGCCGTCAGCAGCTTGACCACGGTGCCCGCGGGCTTGCGGCCGATCGGAACGGCGCCGGGCGGATAGGCCTTGGGTACGCCCACGCCGTTGATCGCGACGATCCGGTCGTTGGGGCGCAGTCCCGCACGTTCGGCGGGACTGCCGCGCGCGACGTGCAGCACGCGCAGATGCCGATCCTCGCGATAGGTGCTAAGCCCGGAGCGATCGCGGGCAAAGGGTTCGCGATCGGCGTCGCCCGCGGGCGTTAGCCGGATATTTCCGGCTGCGGCATCGATCTGGACCCGGAACCGGGCGAGAACGGGTAACCCGATCACGCCGCTGGTCTGTTGGCTCCAGCGTTCGGGAATCGCGACCGGAACGTTCCTGAACTCGACACCGCCCAGATTGAAGCTGCGCAGTGTCGACAACAGGCTGAGATCGAGCCCTTCCATGCCGACGGTCATACCGGTGGACACCTTCTTTCCCTCCAGCAGCTTCGCTTCCAGCGCGTAGCTTGGGGAAAGATAGACCGACACGGTGCTGCCGAGGTCGAGCAGGAAATCGACATCCCTCTTGCCTTCGACCGTCGCGGTCACGCTGTACATGCCGTCCTTTTTGCGGAGTGGCAGGACGATCGCACGATCATCGCGTGGACGGCAGTCACGGTTGAGGAAGCGGATCCTACCCTTCCGGAAATCGATATCGACGATGCCCTGTTCGAAGATCTCCCGGCCCAGCACGACGTCGATGGGGCGCGCCGATGCCTTGGAAAGCGCGCCGAGATCAAGCACGCCCATCGACAGCGACAGGGCGATATCGCCGATCCTGACGGCCGCGGCTTCCCCGATCGCGCCTTCCACGTCGCGCGTCAGGCCGCGCGCGGTATAGCCGGGCTGCATGCGCAGGCCCAGTTGCCCGGCGATCCTGCGATCGATCACGCTGCGCGTCGCGCCGCTGTCGAGCACGGCGGAGAATGCGACGCCCGCGATCGTCACCGGTACGCGGATGTGACGGTCGCGATCGACATCGAAATCATGCCAGTCGGCTGATGCGCACCCCGATTTTTCGGCGCCGGCCTGCGATGGCGTTGCCAGGCAGGTGAGCAGGCCGGCCGCGATGAAGGTGCTCAGGTGTCGAGCGCATTTTCTGCTGGGGGAGGAGCGCGGCACGGCGAGGATCCTGGATCTTGCCCAGCCGATATCGTCGCGCAGCGTGTCGCGATCCGATCATGCTTGTAATGATTTGTTGCTTGCCCGGCGGTTGGTTCGCCGTGATTTGCGAGCCGCGCGACGCGCTGGATCGCTCTAGCGGCGCAGGCCGATGAGCGGCCTGAGCCAGGCGATACGGCCGGCGATGCCGTAAAAGAGGACGCAACTGAGCGCGGTGCCCGCGATGATGATCAACGCTTCGGCGATAGGTGGCAGCGCCAGCGGCAGCAGCCACCATGCGATCATCACGATCGCGGTCTGGTGGATGATGTAGAAGGGAAAGACCGCTTCGCTCAGCCGGGCGCGCCACGGGTGATCGCGATTGAGCAGCACCGTCGCGGCATGGATCATCACCAGCGCCATGCTCCACATCATGCAAGCCAGCGCGGCGCGGTTGAGCGCCATCGTGCCATGCGGTGGCGTCATCGTGCCGGGATAGGCGCTTTCAACCGCGACGAGAACGGCGAAGCTCGCCAGCGCCAGTGCCAGCGCCGGCCGCCAGACACGTGCGAAGGCGGGCCACACTGCGCGTGAACCGGCCAATCCAAAGCCGAACAGGAAGGCGGGGAAATGGATCACGTCGGTCAGCCAGTCGTCGAACAGCCCGTGTGATTCGCCGGTGGTGAAGGTGACGGCGACGCGTACCGGCACGAAATAGACGAGCGGCAGCCACAGCAGGCGCGATCCGATGCCGAGCGTTTCGAACATGCCGGCAAGCTTCGCCTTTGTTTCCTCGCGGAGGAGCAACAGGCCCGCGGCCAGAAGCATCGTGAAAAACCAGAGATAGAAGACGAACCAGAGATGTTCCCAGCCCGGCAGGGTCACATGGTCATATTGCCCGAACATCAGCCAGTCATGTTTGATGAAATGGCCGAAGTCGTGGGTGTAGCCGTGATTGAAGCGCAGATTCACCCAGCTTTGCGGCGGTATGATCACCGCCATCGCGAACAGCAGCGGGATGATCAGCCGTGTCGTGCGCTCGCGCGCGAAACGTTTCGTGCCCTTGAGCTTTACGAGCAGCGCGCGCGATGCATAGCCGGAGACGATGAACAGCACGGTCAGCCGCCACGGGGTTATGAACAGCATCGGATAGGCGAGCCACTGGATCGGGTGCGCGGTCTTCACGATCCAGTCGCCGGTCACGAAGACCATGCCGGCATGATAGAGCATCAGCAGCAGGAAGGCGCCGATGCGCAGCCAGTCCAGCCCATAGTGCCTGGGCACGGTAACGTTGGGCTGCACAGGAACTTCACTACCGATCGTCATTCAAGCGCGCTATAGGGCATTGCTTGCTAACAGAAGAGTAAAACATGTCGGTCCGCCCCTGGCGCGATATCGCGCGCCGCCAATCCCGCCAGATCATGGTGGGCAATGTTCCCGTTGGCGGCGATGCGCCCGTCACCGTGCAGACGATGACGAACACGCTGACGAGCGATGCGAAGGCGACGATCGACCAGATTCGCCGCTGTGAGGAGGCGGGCGCCGACATCATCCGCGTTTCGTGCCCCGATGTGGAATCGACCGCCGCGCTCAAGCAGATCGTCCGCGCCGCGCGCGTGCCGATCGTCGCGGACATCCATTTCCACTATAAGCGCGCACTGGAGGCGGCGGATGCGGGCGCCGCCTGCCTGCGCATCAATCCCGGCAATATCGGCAGCGCGGACCGCGTGAACGAAGTGGTCAATGCCGCGCGCGCCAATGGCTGCGCGATCCGTATCGGCGTCAACGCCGGCAGCCTGGAGCGCGACCTGCTCGAAAAATATGGCGAACCCTGTCCGGAGGCGCTGGTCGAAAGCGCGCTCGACCATATCAAGCTGCTCCAGGATCGCGATTTCCACGAATTCAAGGTGGCGGTGAAGGCGTCGGACGTATTCCTCGCCGTTTCCGCTTATATGGGCCTCGCAGAGGCAGTGGACTGCCCGCTGCATCTGGGCATCACCGAGGCCGGCGGTCTGATCGGCGGCACCGTCAAGTCGGCGATCGGCATCGGCAACCTGCTCTGGGCCGGTATCGGCGATACGATCCGCGTCTCGCTCTCGGCTGAGCCCGAAGAGGAAGTGCGCGTCGGCTATGAGATCCTGAAGTCGCTCGGCATCCGCACACGTGGTGTCCGCGTCGTCTCGTGCCCGAGCTGCGCGCGCCAGGGCTTCGACGTGATCCGCACCGTCCAGGCGCTGGAAGACCGGCTCAAGCATATCAACACACCGCTGTCTCTGTCGGTGCTCGGTTGCGTCGTGAACGGGCCGGGCGAAGCGCGTGAAACCGATATCGGCATCACGGGCGGCGGCAATGGCAAGCATATGGTCTATCTATCGGGCGTCACCGACCATCATGTTCAGGATGCCGAGATGATCGAGCATATCGTGAAGCTGGTCGAGGCGAAGGCCGCCGAGATCGAAGCCGCGAGCATCGATACGCCGGTGGCCGCGGAATGACTCTCACCATACGCACCGCCCGCGCGGGCGATGAGGCCGAAATCCTGCGGTTGATCCACGCCCTCGCGGTATATGAACGCGAGCCCGATGCGGTGAAGGCGACGGAGGAGTCGCTCAGCGCCACATTGTTCGGCGACGTCCCGCGCGTCTGGGCGCATCTGGCGGAAATCGACGGTAAGGTTGTCGGGCTGGCCCTGTGGTTCCTCACCTATTCGACCTGGACGGGCAAGCCGACGCTCTATCTCGAAGATCTGTTCGTTGAAGAGGTCGCGCGCGGTTCGGGCGCGGGCATGGCGCTGTTCCGCGCGCTCGCCGCCGAAGCCAAGGTGCGCGATTGCGGCCGGATGGACTGGGCAGTGCTAGACTGGAACGAGAACGCCAAGCGTTTCTACGCTCATATCGGCGGCCATCGGACGAGCGGCTGGGAAACCTGGCGGCTGGAGGGTGAAACGCTCGAACGGCTCACCCAGGAATGAAGCCTGGGGGCGGTGCCGCCGCCTTCGCGGTCGCAGCACTCGGAATCGCGGTCTTTTCCGCGATGGACGCGCTGATGAAGGGGCTCTCGATCGAGATGGGCGCCTATAGCGCGATGCTGTGGCGCTCGATCTTCGGGTTGATCATTGGTGGCCTTATATTTGTGGCCAAGCGTCGGCGCTGGCCGGACAGGCCGGTGCTGGTCCTGCACTTCTGGCGCGGGCTGACGGCGGGACTGTCGGTGCTGCTCTTCTTTTGGGGGCTCGCCCGCATGCCGATCGCGCAGGGTGTGGCGCTCAGCTTCATCGCGCCGTTGATCGCGCTATATCTCGCGGCGGTGATGCTGAAGGAACGCGTTGACCGGACCGCGATCGCCGCGTCGGCGCTCGCTTTCCTTGGCGTGCTCGTCATCCTGATCGGGCAGGCGCGGGCGGATATGGGGCCGGAGGCCTTTCGCGGCGCGATCGCCGTCCTGATCGGCGCGGTGCTCTATGCCTTCAGCCTGATCATCGCGCGGCGCCAGTCGCAGGTCGCCGATCCGTTCGAGGTCGCGTTGTTCTTCAACATCGTCGCGCTTGGCATCTACATGCCGGCCGCGCCCTGGTGGGCGGTGGCGCCTGACGCGGTGCAGGTGCAGCGCCTGATCGTCTGCGCGATCTTCGCCTTTATCTCGATCATGCTGCTGGCCTGGGCCTATGCGCGGGCGGAGGCGAGCTATCTGCTGCCCGTCGAATATACCGCCTTTATCTGGGCGTCGCTGCTCGGCTGGTGGGTGTTCGGCGAAACCGTATCGATGATGACCGTCGCAGGCGCGCTGATGATCGTCGCCGGGTGTCTCTGGGCCGCGCGGCGCAGGCCGATCGTGCCGCCCGCGACCGAAGCCGCGCTGTAACGTCGTTCGTCGTTGGCGTCGCTTGCAAGGGCCGTTTCGCGATCCTTTCGGTCGCGCTATGAAGCGGATGAGGTTTCCGTTTCCCGTGGAGTATCCGATGTTCCGAAGGCTTGATGACACGATCGCCGTGTCGCCGCAGATCACCGCCGATCAGGTCGCGGCCGCCGCCGCGCAGGGCGTGACGATGATCATCAACAATCGTCCCGAGGGCGAGGAAGAGGGGCAGCCGAGCGGCGCCGAGATCGAGGCGGCCGCCACCGCCGCCGGCCTCGCCTATCGCGCGATACCTGTCACCCATGCCGGCTTCTCGGCCAACCAGCTCGACGAGATGAACGCCGCGCTCGATGCGGCGGGCGGGCCGGTGCTCGCTTATTGCCGGTCGGGCACGCGTTCCACCTATCTCTGGGCGCTCGCATCGGCGCAGCGCGGCGGTTCGCCCGATGCGCTCAGCGAAACCGCGGCGGGCGCGGGTTACGATCTCGGGTCTATCCGCCCGATGCTGGACGCGCTTTCGGCGCGCGCATGAACTGGCTGCTGCTCGGCGGTTCGGTGGTCGGGGTTCTCGGCCTTGGGCTTGCCGCGCAACTGCTGGGATTGGGCGCTGATGTCCGCATCGCCGACCTGGCGCATGCCAGGATCCTGGCGGATGAGGCGCATTGCGGCTTCGATCCTGTCGATGTGGTGGTCGATCGCGCCGGCCATGCCGCCCTGCTCAAGGACGCTGAAGGACGGCACATGCTGATCCGCGTTCATGGCAATCACTTCGTCTCGCGGCTCCTGGAGCCACCCTTTTTCGGTCGGCTCGATCGGCGGATGCTGACCATCGCGACGGCGGACCGGATGTTCGGGCGGGTGACGCTGGACTTGGGCGATCAGGCGGCGCGCTGGGCGAGCGGCCTTAGATACAATCATCATGGTTGAGCTGCCCGATCCCGTCAATTTCGCGGTCCCCGGCTTCATCGCCCTGGTGTTTGTGGAGATGCTCGTCGCGCGCCGACGCGACCGGGCACGCTATAATGTGCGCGACACGCTCACTTCGCTGGGGTTGGGGCTGGGCAGCACGATCGCCGCGGTGCTGTGTGCCGGGGCCGTGGGTGCTTCGGCTCTCTGGCTCTGGAACCACCGGTTGCTCGATATCGGTTATGGCTGGTGGGCATGGCCGCTGTGCTTCGTGCTCGACGATCTCGCTTATTATGCGTTCCACCGCAGCGCGCACCGGGTACGCTGGTTCTGGGCGAGCCATGTCATCCATCACAGCAGCCAGCATTATAATCTGTCGACCGCGCTCAGGCAGACCTGGACCGGTTTCATCAGCCTGGCCTTCATCTTCCGCTTGCCGCTGTTCCTGATCGGATTCCCGCCGGCGATGGTGTTCTTCTGTGCAGGGCTCAACCTGATCTACCAGTTCTGGATCCATACCGAGACGATCGGGCGGATGCCCCGCTGGTTCGAGGCGGTGATGAACACGCCGTCGCACCACCGCGTCCACCACGCCACCAATCCGCGCTATCTCGATCGCAACTATGCCGGTGTGTTCATCGTCTGGGATCGGATGTTCGGCACCTATACGCCTGAGCTCGACGAGGAGCGCCCACGCTATGGAATCGTGAAGCAACTGGGCAGTTTCAACCTGCTCTGGGCCGCGTTCCACGAATGGGTCGGCATGGCGCGGGATGTGTGGCGCGCGCCAGGTATCCGCAACAAGATCGGTTATCTTGTCGCTCCGCCGGGCTGGAGTCATGACGGATCACGCGACTCGAGCGAGACGATCCGGGCGCGCTGGCAAGCGAGGCAGGAGCGGGGGCAGGACGCGGTGATCACGGACCATGGCTGAAGTGATCCGCCTCGACGGACGCGGCTGGGCCGATGTGGAAAGCTTCTACGATGCGTTCCTGGCGGCGATCGATGCGCCGTCATGGCACAGCCATTCGATCGACGCGCTGGCCGATTCCCTTATTGGCGGCGGTATCAATGGCGTGGAGCCGCCCTTCGCGGTCGAAATATTGTGCCCGGCGCGGCCCGTGCCTGCGTTGACCACCTTGTTCGATGCGCTTGTCGGGATCGTCGATGACGCCCGTGCGCTCAACCGCCCAATCGCGCTCAGCTTCGTCCATATTTGATCGCTTGCCCGTAATGGAAATGACGTTAACGTAAACGCGAGATCACTTTCAGGTGACCGAGCGGGAGCGGGTGGATGGACGAGGTCGACATCGTCGTGGTGGGCGGCGGATCGGGTGGCGCTGCGGTGGCGGGCCGGCTCGCGGCGGACAGGGGGCTCAGCGTCGCGCTGATCGAGGCAGGGGGCGCCAATACCGATTGGCGCATCCGCGCGCCGGGCATGATGCCCTTCATTCCGGACGCGTCGAACTGGCGGTTCGAGACGGTTCCGCAGGCCGGGCTCAACGGGCGGCGCGGCTATCAGCCGCGCGGGCGGGGATTGGGCGGATCCAGCGCGATCAACGCGATGCTTTATATCCGCGGCGGCGCCTGGGATTACGACAATTGGGCGGCGATGGGCTGTCATGGCTGGTCGTATGCGGATGTGCTGCCGGTGTTTCGCCGCGCGGAGGACAATATACGCGGCGAGGATCGCTTCCATGGTGTCGGCGGCCCGCTGGCGGTGTCCGACCAGCAGAGCGCCAATCCGGGCAGCCTCGCCTTTGTGGAAGCGGCGGCGTCGCTGCAATTGGCGCGCAATTCCGATTTCAACGGAGCCCAGCTCGACGGGGTCGGCGTCTATCAGGTGACGCAGAAGGGCGGGGAGCGCTGGAGCGCCGCGCGCGCCTATATCGAGCCGCGCCGCGATCGCATCGATATCCGTACGGGCGCGCTGGTCGAGCGTATCCTGATCGAGGATGGACGTGCCGTCGGCGTCCAGTTCGCGCAGAACGGCGCCCGGCGCACCGTCCGCGCGCGGGGCGCGGTGATCGTCGCGGGCGGCGCCTTCGGATCGCCGCAGACGCTGATGCTTTCGGGCATCGGTCCGGCGGAGCATCTGCGCGATCATGGCATCGCGGTGATACGCGATCGGCAGGCGGTCGGCGGGGCGTTGCAGGATCATATCGACTATGTCGCCGGCTATGAGACAGCGGGTGCGCCTTTCATCGGCCAGACCTTGCGCGGCACGCTCAGCACATTGGGGGCCATGTTCCAATGGTTCCGGTCGCGCAGCGGTCCGTTTACGACGCCTTATGCGGAAAGCGGCGGTTTCGCGCGAACGCGCGCCGATCTGCCCGCGCCCGATGTCCAGTTCCATTTCGTGCCGGCGCTGCTGGAGGATCATGGGCGGACCAAGGTGAAGGGACACGGTTTTTCCTGCCATGTCTGCGTGTTGCGGCCGTATAGTCGCGGCACCGTTCGTCTCGCGTCGCCCGATGCAGCCGCGGCGCCACTGATCGATCCGGCTTTCCTGTCCGACGCACGCGACGTCGAGACACTGTTGGCTGGCGTGAAGCTGATGCGCCGCATCCTGGAAGCGCCACCGCTCTCCGATTATGGCGGGCGCGACAGGCATATGGCCGGTGTGCGCGACGATGCGGCGATGATCGAGATCATCCGTGACCGGGCCGACACGGTCTATCATCCGGTGGGCACTTGCCGGATGGGCGCCGATGCGGGTTCGGTGGTCGATCCGCGGCTCAGGGTACGCGGGGTAGATGGCCTCTATGTCGCCGACGCGTCGATCATGCCCGCTCTTGTCTCCGGCAATACCAATGCGCCGACGATCATGATCGGCGAGCGCTGCGCCGATTTCGTGAAAGCCGATCTGGCGCAGCACTAAAAAGTCCCTCCCGTTCACGGGAGGGGTTTGGGATGGGTGCGAGAGACTTATGTCTCGAGCTGCGATGCGAGAGCTTCGCATCGACGCGTGAGAGACTCCAGCTTTCGCCGGGGTTATGCGAACCGCGCCAACGGCGCGTTCGCATAAAAAACGGGCCGGCATGTTACCATGCCGACCCAGTCTGTTCGCAGGAGGAACCCCTTGGGGAGGGCGGCTTCTGCCGGCCGCCTCCCGATCCTGTCAGTAGTTGTAGGCGCGTTCGCCATGCTCGCCGAGGTCGAGACCCTCGCGCTCCACTTCGGGGGAGACGCGCAGGCCGGTGACGGCCTTGGCGATGTAGAAGGCGATGGCCGAACCGATGGCGGCCCAGACGATCGCGACACCGACAGCCATGATCTGGGTGACCAACTGGCCGCCCAGGTCATAGTCCGGCTTGCCGGGGCCGCCGAGCGAAGGCAGCATCGTGAAGGCGGTGCCGATCGAACCGATGATGCCGCCCACGCCGTGGATGCCGAAGGCGTCCAGCGAGTCGTCGAAGCCCAGCTTGGCCTTGATCTTCATCACGAAGATGCAGCAGACGACCGCCGCGATCGCGCCGAGCAGGATCGCGCCGAACGGACCCGAATTGCCGGCTGCCGGGGTGACGGCGACCAGGCCGGCGATCGCGCCGGAACAGGCGCCGAGCAGCGAGCCGTTATGACCGAGCGCCTTTTCGGTGAGCATCCAGAAGAGCACGCCGGCGGCGGTGGCGGTGAAGGTGTTGATCAGCGCGAGGCCGGCCGAACCATTGGCTTCGAGCGCCGAGCCGGCGTTGAAGCCGAACCAGCCCACCCACAGGAGGCCGGTGCCGACCAGCGTCAGCGTCAGCGAGTGCGGCGCGATGATTTCCTTCTGGTAGCCGATGCGCTTGCCCAGGATGATCGCGCCGACCAGCGCGGAAACGCCGGCATTGATGTGCACCACGGTGCCACCCGCGAAGTCCAGCGCGCCCCAGCCGAAGATCAGGCCGGTCGCGTCGTCCGAACCGCCCAGATACCAGACCATGTGCGCGATCGGGTAATAGACGATGGTGAGCCAGACGAGGGCGAAGACCATCAGCGCCGAGAACTTCATGCGTTCGACAAGGCCGCCGACGACCAGCGCGACGGTGATCGCGGAGAAGGTCATCTGGAAGGCGATGAAGACGAATTCGGGGATGTTCACGCCCGCGGTGAAGGTGGCGACCGTGGAATCGGCGTTCACGCCCGCCAGGAACCATTTGCCGGCCGAGACGAACTTGTTGGCGTCGCCACCGAACGCGAGACCATAGCCGAACATGACCCACATGATCATGGCGAGGCTGGCGACCGCGATGATCTGCGTGAGCACCGAGAGCATGTTCTTCGACCGGACGAGGCCGCCGTAGAACAGGGCAAGGCCGGGAACGATCATCGCCATGACAAGGACAGTGGCGACCATCATCCAGGCGGTGTCGCCCTTGTTGACGGTGGCCTCGACCGCAGCCGGCGCCGCTTCGGTCAAGGCTGCGACGGCGGTATTGGCGGTTTCCGCGACATTGGCGGCAGCCACATTGGCCCAGGCGGGCATAGCGGCGAACAGCGAAGCGCCGACCGCTCCCGCACCCGCCGCGATTTTCTTGGAAATCGTCATTGTTCCCCCTTTCCCGTTAGAGCGCGGTTTCGTCGGTTTCGCCGGTGCGGATGCGCACAGCCTGGCCGACATCCAGCACGAAGATCTTGCCGTCACCGATCGCGCCGGTGTTCGCCGATGCCTGGATCGCTTCGACCACGCGGTCCGCCAGCGCGGAAGCGCAGGCGATCTCGATCTTGATCTTGGGGACCATGTTCGTGCTGTATTCGGCGCCGCGGTAGATTTCGGTCTGACCCTTTTGGCGCCCGAAACCCTTGACCTCGGTCACCGTCATCCCGGCGACACCAAGCTCGGAAAGCGCTTCGCGCACCTCATCGAGCTTGAAGGGTTTGATGATTGCTATGACGAGTTTCATTCGGCCCCCATCTGCTTTTTGTGCGGAGCAGAAGAGAGCAAGGCGTGTGCCAGATTCGAAAATGGCGCGAATTTGGCCGTGCGCGCATCGTCCTATGCGCGCACCGGCGATCGGAGACGCTAAATTATTGTGCAGGTGCGAAGTCGTGCCCGTTTTTTAGGCAGCTTCGATCAGCGCACGTGCGCGATCTGCATCATCCTTGTGCACCATCAGGCGGACGGGCGTCATGAAACCCAGCCCGAGATCCGCCATGCCGCCATCGAAAAGCACGGCCTCTATGCCTTGGGCGGCGAGCCCGATGCGCGCGACATCGGCCGCGATCCGGTCTGGATATTCGGCGATCGGAACCAGCGTCACCGGATCGGGCGCCCGCGTTTGGCGACGAACACTACCAGTTTGCGCCTTCTTTCGCGGCTTCTTCTTCGCCGGGGCGCATGGAGCGGCCAAGCACGGCGTTGCGATGCGGAAACCGGCCGAAGCGCGCGATCACGTCGTGATGCTTGTGCGCATAATCGAGCGAGTTCTGGTTGCCGAGCGCGGTGAACAGCAGCAGCGCGCGATCCTGATCGTCGAGTTCCTCGCTGTGCATGAACGGCATGTAGAGGAAGGATCGTTCGTCTTGGCTCAGCGCATCGTCCAGTCCGGTATCGACCGCGCCCCGGGCGATCGCGAGCGCGAGCGGATCGGTCGAAAAGGCGTCGGCGCTGCCACGGAAGATGTTGCGGGGGAACTGGTCGAACAGGATCACCCCCGCCAGCGCTTCGCGCGCGGTGCCCAGAAAACTCTCCGGCGTACGCGACCGCCAAGCATGCCAGAGCGGTTCGAAGCGTTCCTTGATCGTCTCGTCGGTTTCGTCAGAGCGCGTCCACCAGCGATCGGAGCCGAGTTCGTCGAACCAATAGGCGAGGATAGCGTCGACCTCGGCGCTCATGCGGCGGTTCCACCGACCGTGAGCCCTTCAATCAGCAATGTCGGCTGGCCGACGCCGGCGGGCACCGACTGGCCCGCCTTGCCGCACATGCCGATGCCTTCGTCGAGCGCGAAATCATTGCCGATGCCGAGCACCTTGGTCAGCACGGTCGGGCCGTCGCCGATCAGGGTCGCGCCCTTGATCGGCGCACCCAGCTTGCCATTCTCGACGCGATAGGCCTCGGTGCAGGAAAAGACGAACTTGCCGGAGACGATATCGACCTGGCCCCCACCGAAGCTCTTGGCGAATATGCCCGACTTCATCCGCGAGAGCAGGTCGGCGGGATCGTCGTTGCCGCCCTTCATGAAGGTGTTGGTCATGCGTGGCATCGGCGCATGGGCATAGGATTGGCGGCGGCCATTGCCCGTCGGCTCCACGCCCATCAGCCGGGCATTGAGGCGATCGTGGATATAGCCCTTCAATATGCCGTCCTCGATCAGCACATTTTCCTGCGTCGGCGTGCCTTCGTCGTCGATCGAGAGCGATCCGCGCCGCTCGCCGATCGATCCGTCGTCGATCACGGTCACGCCCGGCGCGCCGACGCGTTCGCCGATCCGTCCGGAAAAGGCGCTGGTACCCTTGCGGTTGAAGTCGCCTTCCAGGCCGTGCCCGATCGCTTCATGGAGAAGCACGCCCGGCCAGCCCGGGCCGAGCAGCACCTGCATCTCGCCCGCCGGCGCCGGCACCGAGTCGAGATTGACGAGCGCCTGTTTGAGCGCTTCGTCGATCGCGCGGTCGATCAGCGCGGGGCCGAGCAGCCGATCGTAGAGATAACGGCCGCCGACACCGAAGCTGCCGGTTTCACGTCGACCGTTCAATTCGGTCACGATGCTGACGTTCAGCCTGACCAGCGGACGCACGTCCATCGCGGTGAAGCCATCAGGACGGACGATGTCGACGACCGACCAGGAGCCCGACAGCGACACCGAGACCTGGGCGACGCGCGGATCGCGCGCGCGCGCCATCGCGTCGATCGATTCGCAAAGCGCGACCTTGTCGGCGAACGAGACCAGGCCGAGCGGATTGTCCGCCGTATAAAGATGGCGATTGTTGCCGCGCGGCGGTGGGGCGGGCGCGCCCTTCGCGGGATCGAGCAGCGTCATCGTCTCGGCCGCGCGCCGTATCGCCGCTTCGCTCAGTTCATTGGCATGCGCGAACGCCGTGGTCTCGCCGCTGACGCCCCGCAGGCCGAAACCCGATTCGGTCGAATAATCGGCGGTCTTCAAGCGTCCGTCGTCGAAGCCGAAGCTTTCGGTCGCGCTATATTGCAGGAACAACTCGCCATCGTCGCAGCGCTGGAGCGCGTCGGCGGTCAGCCGCTTGGCCGAATCGGGATCGAGCCCGTCGGGGCGGTAGAGATAGGAGCGTGGATCGGTGGTCATGCCACCGATATAGGCCTGTCCCGAGCACAGTCGAGGGGCAAGCCCCCGCGCAAGCTCTGGAAAATCCTCAGGCCGCCTGCGAAGCCTCTTCGCCGCCCTGATCGGCGGGGCCGCCGATCAGCACGAACCGCCGATCGCAATAACCGCACTCGACAAAGCCGGTCTCGTCGATCTCCAGCCAGACGCGGGGATGGCCGAGCGCGGCGCCGCCTGGGATGTCGCTGGCGCCGTCACAGGCGACGCGGCTGGTCTTCACGCGGAGGGTTTCGGGTGCGGAGCTCATGAAAGCGCGCTTAGCAAGGCGCGCGGCCGCTTGCCAGCGGGATTTGGGGTCAGAGCAGCGCCGGCGCGCCGACGAGTGCGAGCAGCATCGCCGAACGCAGCGCCAGGCCGGCCAGGTCCTCGATCCAATGGGGCTTCCAGGTCGTCATGGGCGCATCATCGCGCGCGCGGGTTAAGGAAGGCTTGCGCGTCGCGCTGCTTGGCGTATGCGCGGTTCGCATGGTTCAGGCAGCGATCGAGATCGAAGGACTCGAAAAAGTCTATGCGGGCGGCAAGCGCGCGCTGGACGGGGTCAGCTTCGAAGTACCGCGTGGGCAGATCTTCGGTCTGCTCGGTCCCAATGGCGCCGGCAAGTCCACGCTGATCAACATCCTGGCGGGCCTGGTCAACAAGACCGGCGGGCGGGCCGCGATCTGGGGCTTCGATATCGACCGGAATCCGCGCAACGCGAAATTCTCGATCGGCATCGTCAATCAGGAGATATTGTTCGACCCCTTCTTTACGCCGCGCGAGGCGCTGGAGATTCAGGCCGGGCTTTATGGCGTGCCCAAGGCGGAGCGCCGGACGATGGAATTGCTGCGCGCCGTCCGCCTCGACGACAAGGCGGAGGCCTATGCCCGCACGCTTTCGGGCGGAATGAAACGTCGGCTGATGGTCGCCAAGGCGCTGGTCCATGCGCCGCCGGTGCTGGTGCTCGACGAGCCGACCGCCGGCGTCGATATCGAGCTCCGGCAGCAACTCTGGGCCTATGTCCGCGAATTGAACGCCCAGGGCGTGACGGTGGTGCTCACCACCCATTATCTGGAAGAAGCCGAGGAGCTTTGCGACCGGATCGCGATCATCAACCATGGCCGGCTGATCGCCAACGAACCGACGCGCACGCTGGTCGGCATGGCGCAGGAAAAGCTGGTCGAGGTGACCGTCGATCGCGACGTCGCGGCGGTGCCGGACAATGCCTGCTTCCAGAAGATCGAGCTAAAAGGCGAGCGCGTGCTCGCGATCACCTATGCCAAGGACAAGGTGAACGCCGGCGAAGTGCTCGCGGCGGTGCAGAAGGATGGATACGGCATCGTCGACGTTGTGACGCGCGAAGCCGATCTGGAGGACGTGTTCCTGAACCTGACGCGGGCGAGCAATGCATAGATAAGCCTCTCCCCTTCAGGGGAGGGGTTGGGGTGGGGAAGGATGCCGAGATTGAACCCGAGTCTGGTCGAACGAGCGCGAGAGATGCGCCGGGAACCGACCGAGTTCGAAAAACGCCTCTGGCGCCAGCTATCCAACTCACAACTTAATGGATGGAAATTTCGCCGTCAGGCTACCATCGGTAACCGGATCGTGGATTTCTTCTGCCCGGCCGTTGGCTTGGTGATCGAAGTCGATGGCGATACACACGATTTCGAGCGGGATCGGGAGACGGATCGGGTTTTCGAGCCCTATGGTTTGTGCGTACTTCGTTTTACGAATGCGGACGTTGCAAATAATATGGAGGGTGTTCTGGAAGCCATTTTGCTGAAGGCACGATCTTTGCCGTCAAGATCATCTTGGCGACTGCCCCACCCCAACCCCTCCCCTGAAGGGGAGGGGCTTTAAGATGCACCATTACGACGTCCTTGTCATCGGCTCCGGTGCGGCAGGGCTCACCGCTGCACTCAATCTCGCGCAGCGCTTCAAGGTCGCGGTGATCGCGAAAGGTGCGCTGTCAGACGGATCGACGGCATGGGCGCAGGGCGGGATCGCCGCCGTGCTTGAACCTGGCGATACCTTCGAAAGCCATATCGAGGATACGATGGTCGCGGGCGCGGGGCTCAACAACCGCGCCACCGTCGAATTCGTCGTCGAGAACGCGCCGGCCGCGATCGAGCGGCTCGCGGCGATCGGCGTTCCGTTCAACACCGAGGCAGGCGCGCTTCACCTGACGCGTGAGGGTGGGCACAGCCATCGCCGCATCGTCCATGTCGATGACGCGACCGGCTGGGCGGTGCAGCAGGCGCTTGAGAAGGCGGCGGGCGACAATCCCAACATCACCCTGATCCCGGACATGGTGGCGATCGACCTCGTCACCGGCCGGCATGGCGAGCGCTATTCGGGCGACGGCCATGTCTGGGGGCTGTACGCGGTCAACCGGCGGACCGGCCATGTCGAGCTGTTCACCGCGCGTGCGACGGTGCTGGCGAGCGGCGGCGCGGGGCGGACCTATCTCTATTCGACCGCGCCGCGCGGCGCGACCGGCGACGGCATCGCGATGGCCTGGCGCGCGGGATGCCGCGTTTCCAACATGGAATTCATGCAGTTCCACCCGACTTGTCTCTACAATCTGGAGGTCAAGAATTTCCTGATCACCGAAGCGGTGCGCGGCGAGGGCGGTGTGCTGAAACTGCCGCCGGGCGTGCAGGGCGGCGGCGAGCGCTTCATGCCGCGCTTCGATCCGCGCGAGGAACTGGCGCCACGCGACGTGGTCGCCCGCGCGATCGACCATGAGATCAAGCGGCTCGGCCTCGACTATGTCCATCTCGACATCAGCCACAAGCCGGCCGATTTCGTGAAAGGGCATTTCCCCAATATCTACAACCGCCTGATCGAACTGGGCATCGACATCACACGCGATCCCATCCCGGTGGTGCCGGCGCAGCATTATACGTGCGGCGGCGTGATGATCGATCTCGACGGCCGTACCGACCTGCCGGGGCTCTACGCGGCGGGCGAGGTGACGCAATCGGGCCTGCACGGCGCCAATCGCCTGGCCTCCAACTCGCTGCTCGAATGCTTCGTCTTCGGCGAAGCCGCTGCGCGGCACATCGCCGCGCATTGGGACGAATTCCCGGCACCGCCGCCGATCCGGCCATGGGACGAAAGCCGCGTCACCGATTCGGACGAGGAAGTGATCGTCCAGCATAATTGGCGCGAGATCCGCCGCTTCATGTGGGACTATGTCGGCATCGTTCGTACTACCAAGCGCCTTGAGCGGGCAGCTCACCGCGTTGCGCTACTGCGCAAGGAAGTGGAGGATTATTACGGCCATTTTCGCGTCACGCCCGATCTGATCGAGCTGCGCAACCTGGTCGAGGTGGCGGACCTCATCGTCCGCTCGGCGCTCCACCGCAAGGAGAGTCGGGGGCTGCACTATACGACCGATTATCCAGAGATGTTGCCTGCCGCGATCGATACCGTCCTGGCGCCCTGATCGACGTCACTCCCGTGGCGTTGGGGGCCGAACGTCGCCATTGGCGGTTTCGCCGAAATCGATGATGCACATCCAGCGATAGCCGCGATGCGGGCCGCACGCTGCGCCCGCATGGCGCCAGCGGGTGTCGAAGAGCATCTTGCGGTGACCGCGCGTCGGCACGCCATCGTCGATGATCAATTGGCGCACCGCGTCCTCGGCATTGTCCGGGCCATAGGTGATCGATTCGCCGACGTAGATGTGCCCGCCGCGTCGCTGCACGCGGATGCCCGGGGTGGATCCGCCTGATCCAACATGGCCCATCGCGCCACGGCTGCCTTGATCGCGTGCATGATCGGCGGCTGCGCGAGCCAGAATCGGTCCGGGCAGCAATGGCGGCAGCGGGGCCTGGCGTTCGAGGAAGCGGATCGCCTCGTCCACGGCTGCGACGCCCTCTTGGGTCATCAACCGGTCGTCGCGGCCAGGCAGCGTCACGATCCTGCCTTCATAGCCGTCACGATAGTCGCGGAGCGATCGGGCATAGCCGCGCGGGTCGTCGCGCACGCGATTCATCTCGTCGACGATCGCGTCTCCGTCGTCATCGCGAGGCTGCGCCACTGCCGGTAAAGCGGAGAGCGCGACCAGCAGCGGAGCGGCGAGCAGGTCAGCGCGCGACAAGGAAGCTCCGGACCGCCGCGTTGAAACGGGCCGGCTGGTCGAGCATGATCATATGGCCGCTATCCGCGATGGGGGTGAGCAGCGCCTGCTTCGCGCCGCGATAGGCGGATGCATAGGTCTGGCGAATTTCGGCGGGCGTGATCGCGGTTCCGGGGCGGGGTGTGGCAAAGGTCACCGTGATCGGCGCGACGATCTTCGGCAGTTCGGGCGTCAGGTCTATCGCTGCCAGTTCGCGCAGGCTGCGCGCGGTCACGTCGGGGTCGCTGGTGGCGCCACTGCCGCCGAACATCCGCATCAGCGATTCGAAACTGCGCCGGCCCTGCGGCGTTGCGGTGAACAATTCGGCGAGCCGATCGGCGAACGGCCCCCAGCCTTCGGCATTGCCGCCGAGCAGACCGGCGGGCGCGGGCAGCATATCGACCACCATCAATCGTCCGATCCGCGCGGGCCAGCGCGATGCGACCATCATCGCGATCGTGCCGCCCATCGAATGTCCGATCAGTGCGGGCCGGATCAGCCGGGTATCGGCGATGTAGCGCGCGATCTCCGCCGCGACCGATGCGACGATCGGCCCCTTGGCATTGCCGCCTGCGGGGACACCGGAGAATCCGGCGATCTGGACGAGGTGGATGCGATGGCCGGCAAGCGCAGGCAGGGTGGTGTTCCAGATCGCGCGCGAGGAATCGACGCCGTGGATCAGGATCACATCCGGTCCCTGTCCCTGGACCGTGACCGACATGCGCGATGAGACAAATGCGGCGGCCGCAGCCGCGCGCGGCATCAGCGCCAGGGCAAGCGCGCCACCCAGCAAGGTGCGGCGATCGATCGATGGCAACGTCTTCATATCACGACCCCAATTGCTGCCTGGCTTTTAACGCAGGCTGAAGATGTGCGCCTTTTCTCGATTGAAAGAGCGAGCTAGAAGCCGCGACCACAAGGAGTTTCATACGTGACGGCCGCATCCCCCGGGCGACGCAACGCCGCGATCGCCTTCATTCTGGTGACGGCCGCACTCGACGTGATGTCGATGGGGCTCGTCATCCCTGTCCTGCCCTCGCTGATCGAGGAATTCGCGGGTTCGAACGCAAGCGCCGGCGTGTGGAATGGCGTTTTCATCGCGCTGTGGGCGGGCATGCAGTTCATCTGCTCGCCGATCATCGGATCGCTGTCGGACCGCTATGGTCGCCGCCCAGTCATCCTGCTCTCCACCGCCGGGCTTGCCGCGGACTGGGTGCTGATGGCGCTGGCGCCCAGCCTCTGGTGGCTCGCGGTGGGGCGGATCATCGGCGGGATCACGTCATCAAGCTTCACCACCGTCTTCGCCTATATGGCCGACATCACCGAGCCCGAGAAGCGGGCCAAGGCCTATGGCCTGATCGGCGCGGCGTTCAGCGGCGGCTTCGTGCTGGGGCCGCTCGTCGGCGGCGTGCTCGGCGAAATCTCACCGCGCGCCCCATTCTGGGCGGCGGCGGCATTGTCAGGCGTCGCATTCCTATATGGCCTGCTCATCCTGCCCGAATCGCTGAAGCCCGAAAGCCGGATGCCGTTCTCGTGGAAGCGCGCTAATCCATTCGGTGCTCTGCAACTGCTGCGTTCGCATCCCGAATTGTCCGGGCTCGCGATCGTCAATTTCCTGCTCTATTTCGCGCACCACGTCTTTTCGGCGGTGTTCGTGCTTTATGCCGAATATCGGTACGGCTGGAGCGCGCTGGAGGTGGGCGTGCTGCTCGCCATGGTCGGCGTGCTCGACATGGGCGTGCAGGGCGGGCTGGTCGGTCCCTTCACCAAAAGGCTGGGCGATCGCGGCACCATGGTGTTCGGGCTGTTCGCCGGTTCGATCGGCATCACTTGCATGGGGTTGGCGCCAACGGGCTGGCTGTTCGTCGCCGCGATGCTGCCCAACGCGCTCTGGGGCCTGGCGATGCCGACGCTCCAGTCGCTGATGACCCGCCATGTCTCCGAAAGCGAGCAGGGGCAGCTTCAGGGCGCCAACAACAGCGTGGCGAGCGTTGCCGGTGTCGCATCCCCGCTGTTCTTCGGCATCGTCTATTCGATGTCCGTCAGCAGCGATCCGGTGCTGCCGCACCCGGGTTCGCCATTCTTCATCGCCGCGCTGATCCTGCTCGGTGGCGCGGTGATCGGCCGTGTGGTGACCCGGCGTGGTGCCTTGCCCGGTGGTGGGGGCTCAGTTTCCTGACAGGAACGCTTTCATCGCCGCATGGAAGGCAATGGGGTTGTCGTACATGATGAAATGCGCGCTGTTCGGTACACGCATCAGCCTGGCGCCCTTCAATCCGGCATAGGATGCCTGATAGGCCGCATCGATCTGTGCGTCGGTGAAAGGGGTACCCGCCGGCGTTACATAAAGAACTTCGGCAGGGACCGCGATGCGCGCCAGCTCAGGGCGCAGGTCGGTGACGACCAACTCGTGAAATGTATTCTCGGTCACGGCGCGATCGCTGTCGAGCGCGCTCTTGACCACCGCAGGCCGCTCCGCATCGGTCTTCACCATGCCGCCGGTCATCGCGCCGATCGACTTTTCGCGTGCCTCGGCGCTGTTGGCGCGCATCTGCGCCAGGATCGCGTCCGCCGTCGGGCGGATGGTTTCGCCGGTGCTGCCCGGCGGGCCGAACATCATCCCCATGAACGGCACCTGGTCGACGACCATCAGGCGCGCGATCGCGGCCGGATGGCGCGCGCCGATCATCAGCGCGATTGTGCCGCCCATCGAATGGCCGATCACCGCCGGGCGCTTGAGCCTCGCTTCGGCGACATAGCGCGCGATCTCGCTGGCGACGCCGGCGAGCAGATCGCCCTTTGCGTTGCCTTCCGGCGCGGTGCCCGCGAACCCCTTCACCTGCACCAGATGATAGCGATAGCCCGGTACCGCCGGCACCGCATATTTCCAGGCGGCGGGGCTGGAGGTGAGGCCGGGAATCAGGATCACGTCGGGGCCCCTGCCCTGGACCGTCACGGTGATTCGGTCCGATGCGAAGCCCTTCGCCTGCGCCGCCATGGGCGCGAACAGTCCAAGCAGCGCGAACAGCGCGAGCAGCATTCGGCGTGTCATGATTTTTCCCTTCGATCGAAGGTCACATTAATCCGGGGGGAGTGGCGGCGCCAGTCGCGTTCGGCTATCCCCGCGCGCATGGCCAGCAACCATCTCTATCTCGTCGACGGCTCCGGCTACATCTTCCGCGCCTATCACCGGCTGCCGCCGCTCACCAACAAGCATGGCGAGCCGGTCGGCGCCGTCTACGGCTATACCGCGATGCTGTGGAAGCTCGCCGATGAAGTCCACAAGGCCGATGGGCCGACGCATATGGCGGTCGTGCTCGACAAGTCGTCGCACACCTTTCGCAACGAGCTTTACGACAAGTACAAGGCGCAACGTCCGCCGCCACCCGAAGACCTGATTCCCCAGTTCCCGATGATCCGCGACGCGACGCGCGCCTTCTCGCTGCCCTGCATCGAGGAGGAGGGCTGGGAAGCCGACGACCTGATCGCCAGCTATGCGAAGGCGGCGCTGGCACAGGGCTGGCAGGTGACGATCGTCAGTTCCGACAAGGACCTGATGCAGCTCATCGAACCCGGCCTCGACATGTACGACACGATGAACAACCGGCGGCTGGGCGCTGAGGCGGTCGTCGAGAAGTTCGGCGTGATGCCGCACCAGCTTGGAGACGTGCTCGCGCTAATGGGCGACAGCGTCGACAATGTGCCCGGCGTTCCCGGTGTCGGACCCAAGACCGCGTCGAAGCTGATTCTCGAGCATGGCGATGTCGAGGCGGTGCTGGCCGCCGCGCCGACGATGAAGGCCGGCAAGCTGCGCGACAATCTGATCGAGCATGCCGAGATGGCACGGCTGTCGCGTAAGCTGGTCGAGCTTGCCAGCGAAGTGCCGCTACCCGATCCGCTGGAGGATCTGGAACTCAAGGGCATACCCGAGGCGCCACTGCGCGCATTCCTCGATCATCACGGCTTCAAGTCGCTGCTGATGCGCTTGGGCACGGCCGCTGGTGGTGGCGTCGATGCGCCGCAGCCCGCACCTGCGTCAACGATCGAGCTGCCCGCCGATCCGCCCTGCGATCACGACGCCTATGAAAGCGTGATCGATCTGGACGCGCTCGACCGCTGGATCGCCGCGGCGACCGCGCAGGGCTTCGTCGCCTTCGATACCGAGACCGACGGGCTTGGCGCGATGGCGCGGCTGGTCGGCATCAGCCTGGCGACCGCGCCCAACAAGGCGTGCTATATTCCGCTCGGCCATGGCGGCAACGACTTGCTCTCCGAAACGCCTGTGCAGATCCCGACCGATCAGGCGCTCGCTCGGCTGAAGCCATTGTTCGAGGACCCGGCGGTGCTCAAGATCGGGCACAACGCCAAATACGACATCAGCATCCTTGGCCGTCAGGGCGTCGCGGTCGCGCCGGTCGATGATACGATGGTGATGAGCTTCAATCTCGATGCGGGTCTTCATGGCCATGGCATGGACGAACTGGCGACCACGCATCTCGACCATAGCTGCATCGCGTTCAAGGACGTGGTCGGCACGGGCAAGTCGCAAAAGGGTTTTCACGAAGTCCCGTTGCGCGAAGCGACGCGCTATGCGGCGGAGGATGCGGACGTCACGCTCCGGCTGTGGCGGCGATTGAAACCTCGCCTCTCGCCCGAACATGTCACGCGCGTCTACGAAATGGTCGATCGGCCGCTGGTGCCCGTGCTGTCCGCCATGGAGCGCGAGGGCATCAAGGTCGACCGCGAGGAACTGGCGCGGCTCTCGGCTGAATTCTCCGGACAGATCGTCGAGCTGGAGAAGGAGATTCACGCGATCGCGGGCGTACCCTTCACGATCGGCAGCCCCAAGCAGCTTGGCGATATCCTGTTCGACAAGATGGGGCTGAAGGGCGGCCGCAAGGGCAAGTCCGGCGTCTATTCGACCGACGTCAACGAACTGGAGCGGATCGCCGGCGACAAGGATGGCGGGCCCGGTGTCGAGATGGTGCGCAAGGTGCTCGACTGGCGCCAGCTCTCCAAGCTGAAATCGACCTATACCGATTCGCTTCAGGCCGAGATCAAGGCGGAGACCGGACGGGTTCACACCAGCTATTCGCTGACGGGCGCACAGACCGGGCGTCTGTCGTCGAACGACCCCAATCTCCAGAATATCCCGATTCGCACCGAAGCCGGGCGGCGTATCCGCGACGCATTCGTCGCCGAACCCGGCAATGTCCTGCTTTCCGCCGACTATAGCCAGATCGAGCTGCGGCTCGCCGCGCACATGGCGGATGTGCCGCAGCTTCGCGAAGCCTTCCTGCGTGGCGACGACATCCACAACATGACCGCGCAGGAATTGTTCGGGGAAATCAATCGCGACACCCGCGCACGCGCCAAGACGATCAATTTCGCGATCCTCTACGGCATTTCGCGCTGGGGCCTGGCCGGCCGGCTGGAGATCGCGCCGGACGAGGCGCAGGCGATGATCGATCGTTATTTCGAACGCTTCCCCGGCATCCGCAACTATATCGCGGAAACGCTGTCGAGCGTGCGCGAATGCGGCTTCACCACCACCCTGTTCGGACGCAAGACGCATTTTTCGCGGATCAAGTCGAGCGTCCAGCACGAGCGGCAGGGCGCCGAGCGCGCCGCGATCAACGCGCCGATCCAGGGCACCAGCGCCGATATCATCAAGCGGGCGATGGCGCGCATGGGGCCGGCTTTGCTCGATGCCGGATTGCGCGATGTGAAGATGCTGCTGCAGGTGCATGACGAACTGGTGTTCGAATTGCCCGAGGGCGATGTCGAGCGTGCGAAGCCCGTCATTGAGCGAGTCATGGCGAATGCTGCCGAGCCGGCGGTGACGCTGTCGGTGCCGCTGGGCGTCGAGATCGGTACCGGCCGTAGCTGGGGCGCCGCGCATTGATGGGGGGCTTGTGCCTGTCCATCGTTCCGGCGAGAACCGGAATCCCTGAGCAGGAGCCTGTCGAGCACATGCCGCGCCTCTGGATTCCGGCTTCTGCCGGAATGACGCTACTGCCTTGACGGCCGCGCCCGCCGAAAAGTCCGAGGATATCCAGGCGCTCGCCAAGGGCGGCCGGACCAATTTCTTCGGTTTCCTGCTGCGCCTGGCCGCGCGGCTGCCCTTCCTGTTCATCGCCGGGCGTTGGTATGGCGAGGAAGCGCTGGGCCGTTTCGCCTATGCGGTGCTCGTCGTCGAGTTCGCCGCGCAGATCGCGACGTTCGGCTTGAAGCGGGGATTGGCCGAGCAGCTATCCAAGACCGATCGACCACATGTCCATGTCGTGTGGGATGCATTGCTTGTCGGCGGCCTCGTTTCGGTGGCCGTCGCGGGCATCCTGATGATCTTTCCCCAGGCGATGTTTCCGAACAGCCAGATCAACGGGCTGGAACTGTTGCTGCCGCTCACCATCTTCGCGCTGGTCGGTTCGGATCTGACGCTCGCGGCGCTTGCCTATCGCTACGATATCGCCGCCACGGTGCGTGCGCGTTCGGTGATCGAACCCTGGACGATCAGTATCGCGGCCTTTGCGTTGGCTTTCTATTCCACGCGTGACGGGCTGATCATCGCCTATGCGGTCTCCATGGCGGCGGCGCTCCTCGCGTCGCTCTGGCCATTCTTCCGGAGCTATGGCGTACCGCATGGCTGGCGGCCCCGCCCGGCACCGATCGTTCGGCTGATGCGCCAGAACATGCCGCTGGCGGCGGCCGACGCGGTCGAATGGGGGTCGCGCCGGCTCGACCTCGCCATTCTCGGCCTGTTCGTCTCACCCGCGATCGTCGGCATCTATTATGTCGCGCAGCAGGTCGCTTCGCTGCCGCAGAAGCTCAAGACCAGCTTCGATCCGATCCTGGGGCCGGTGATCACGCGCAATCTGGAAGCGGGCGATCGCGCGGCGGTCGCACGTCAGGTCAGCCAGGTCGGTTTCTGGATCATCGCCGCGCAGGCCGGGATCGCGCTGGCGCTTGGCATCCCGGGTGAGGGCGTGATGGGTCTGGTCGGCCCCGGCTTTGTCGGCGGCGTCGGCGCGCTCGCTTTCCTGCTAGGCGCCGAGGTCGTCGCCGCGACCGCCGTCGTCAGCGAGTCGGCGCTGATCTATGTCGCGCGCCATCGCAACATGATGATCTCGCTGGTGATGATCGTCATCCAGGCGGCGCTGAGCGTGGTCTTCATTCTCGCCATACAGGAAATGGGCTGGCCCGCGCTCTGGGTGGCTGCCGGTCCACCGGCAGCATTGTGTTGCGCGCTCGGTCTGGCTTCGATCGTCAAGGCCCGGTTGCTCTCGCGACTGCTCGATTCGCCCGTCAATGGCTGGCGCTGGGCGCTGATCTGGGCAGCCGCCGTGGCGATCGTCGTCGGCTATGTCGTGACGCAGCTTCCTGAATGGCTCGAACTGGGGCTCGGCATTCCGCTGATCCTGGGCGTCTATGGCTATGTCATCTGGACGCGGGGCTTCGGGCCTGACGATCGCGCGCTGTTCCGGATGAAGGAAAAAGCGGCCTGACGCCGATAAAACGCGTCAACCCAACGAAAACCGGGGGGCTGCTCGAGGCCCAAGCACTGAATTGCCGGCAAGATGCCAGCCTGCACCGAAGGCGCAGTTCATCCTGAGCGCCTGCCTTGCAGGCAGTCGAAGGGCTGGCATGACGGTTGGCGCAGAGCTGGATGCTCGGAGGGCTTGGGACTCAAGCCCTCCGCTTTCCCTCAGTGCCGGAAGTGGCGCATGCCGGTGAAGACCATCGCCAGGCCGGCCTCGTCGGCGGCGGCGATCACTTCGTCGTCACGGATCGAGCCGCCCGGCTGGATGACGGCGGTGGCGCCGGCCTCGACCGCGGCAAGCAGGCCGTCGGAGAAGGGGAAGAATGCATCGGAGGCGACGGCCGAACCGATCGTGCGCGGCGCTTCCCAGCCATAGGTCTCCGCGGCTTCCTTTGCCTTGGCGGCGGCGATGCGGGCGGAATCGCGACGGTTCATCTGGCCGGCGCCGATGCCGGCGGTCGCGCCGTCCCTGGCATAGACGATCGCGTTCGACTTGACGTGCTTGGCGACGGTCCAGGCGAACAGGCAGTCGGTCAGCTCCTGTTCGGTCGGCTGGCGCTTGGTCATCACCTTCAGCGCGTCGCGCGTGATCCGGCCATTGTCGCGCGACTGGACGAGCGCCCCGCCCGCGATCGTCTTCAATGTCATGCCGCCGCGCGCAGGATCACCGAGCGGGCCGGTGAGCAGCAGGCGGAGATTCTTCTTCTTCGCGAACACTGCGAGTGCATCTGCATCTGCATCGGGGGCCGCGACGACTTCGGTGAAGATGCCGGAGATCGCCTCGGCGGTGGCACCATCGAGGGGGCGGTTGACCGCGATGATGCCGCCGAATGCCGAGACGCTGTCGCATTCCAGCGCGGCCTTATACGCTTCGATCAGTGTTTCGCCGCTCGCCACGCCGCAGGGATTGGCATGCTTGACGATCACCACGGTCGGCGGCCCATCGCGGAATTCCGAAACCAGTTCGAGCGCGGCGTCGGCGTCGTTGAGATTGTTGTACGACAATTCCTTGCCCTGCACCTGGCGATGGTCGGCGAGCGATCCATTGGGCGCAAAGGCGGGCAGGTAGAGCGCGGCCGACTGGTGTGGATTCTCGCCATAGCGCAGCGACTGGCCGATGCGGAACGGCACGGTCAGCTTGGCCGGGAACATCTCGCCCTGATCGGCGAAGGCGAACCAGGACGCGATCATCGAATCATATTCGGCGGTGGCGGCAAAGGCCTTGGCGGCCAGGCGCCGGCGGAAATCGAGGCTGGTCGCGCCGCCATTGCCGTCGATCGCCGCGATCAGCTCGGCATAGTCGGCGGGATCGGTGACGATCGCGACATGCGCGTGGTTCTTGGCGGCCGAACGGACCATGGATGGGCCGCCGATATCGATATTCTCGATGATCTCGTCGCGCTCGGCGCCCTTGGCCACGGTCTGCGCGAAGGGATAGAGATTGACGACGACCAGATCGATCGCGCCGATACCATGCTCCTCCATCGATGCGACATGCGCGGCATCGTCGCGCACCGCGAGCAATCCGCCATGGACCTTGGGATGCAGTGTCTTGACGCGGCCGTCCATCATTTCGGGAAAGCCGGTGAGATCCGAGATATCCTTGACCGCGAGGCCGGCGTCGCGCAGCGCCTTGGCCGTGCCGCCCGTCGAAACCAGTTCGACGCTGTGGCGCGCCAGCGCGGCGCCCAGTTCGGCAAGGCCGCTCTTGTCCGACACCGAAAGGAGCGCACGGGTGATCTTCACGTCGGTCATCTTCAATCCCTGAATTGTCCCGAATCCGTTCGGGCTGAGCATTCCGAAGCCCTCTACTTCTTTTCCCCACGAAGAAAAGGGCGCGCGCCTTCCAGTGGACCCGCATTTACGGGCCTGGAGAGCCGAATAAGGGGCCGTCTTAGCCTGCGCGCTTCAGTACCCAGCCGACCGTGCCGCCCTCAGCCGTCACTTCCGCCGCCACGGCGAGCTGAAGCGTATTGTGCGGACGCCCATCGGCATCCACCCAGATGCTGTCCTCGATGGTCAGCGCGCCGCCACGGCAGCGAAACTGCCACAGGGCGCCCTGGCCGATGCGGAGCAGCGCCCCCATGCCATCGGCGGTCGGTGACGCCTCAACCTTCGGCGCCAGATGGAATCGCACCGAAAACGCCGTCGTATCGGCTCGCTTGCGGTGCGGTGCGGGCAGCAGCGTGTCCTCGCCGCGCAACTCCTTGCCGTCGGAGGTCAGCGCGAGCAGGCGGCGATGGATGAAGCCGAAGCGGCGGGCATAGCCGTCATGGCTCGCCTCGATCCGGCTGCCGGTATCGAGTTCGCGACGGTCGAGCTCGATCTCGGCGACGCCGCGCCCCATCGAGCCATCGGCATGGATCGCGGTGCTGTTGCTGTCGGCGACGATCAGCGTCGAATGCGCGGCGCTCGATCGCAACCCTGCGGTCAGCCGGGTGGGGACATAAGCACTCGATTCGCGCGATCCACCGCAATTGACGATCAGCCGGTGCGGCCCGTCGGACATTTCGATGGCGAGGGTCGACGCGCAGCCGCCGGCGCTGAGTCGGCTGACCGGCGGCGGCCCGGCATCGACGATCAGCACGGTCGCGCCGCCCGAGAGCCGGTGATAGCCCCATTCGCGCGGCTGGCGTTGCGGCCGGGTGCGGATACCCGACGCCTCGATGACGGCGGAGACTTTCTCCGGTGGCAGTGGCGCACTGCCCTGGAAGCTGGCCAGCCCGCCGTCGCCATGGGTGACGCCCAGCAAGGCGGGCACCGCGCGCCCGATCGCCGCTTCGAGAATATCGGGCGGCGTCTGGCGACGGACATCGTACACGGCGAGCAGCATGGACAGCAGCATCACCGCCTCGATCTGGCCCGACGGAGACCGGCACACCACGCCGCCATCGGAAAACAGCCCGGTCTGCAATGCGCGGGCCAGGCCGGACTCGGCCGACGCGAGGCGCGTGCCCGATCCCGGAATCAGCAGTCCGGCCGCCGTCAATCCCGCCCAGGCGGCGATGCGCGGTACGCCGGGTTCGGCCTTGTCGGCGCCGCGATCGAGATGCCGCGCGCCGCGTGCGAGCGCGTTGAGCACCGCCGAACGATAGATCAGGTCATGGCTCGACAGGATCAGCGGCGCATGCGCGGTCCAGAACAGGATGCGCTTGCCCCACAGATCGGGCCGCCAGGCGAGGTCGCTCACCTGCTCGGCATGACGGGCCGTCCATTTGCGCATCACGGCTTCGGCGATCGGCGCGCCTTGCTCGCGCGTCGCCACCGTCGAAAGGTCGCGCAGCCAGGCGAAGCTGTGGATATGTTCGGCGAGGCCGGGCGAGGCGTCGAGCCGGGCGAAGTCGAGATCGGCCAGTTCCAGCCGCTCGCCACGAAACAGGAATGTGCCCGACAGCAGCGATCGGCCGCCGCGCGCATCGCCCATGATCGGATCGTCGGGCACCGCCATCAGCTTGAGCGGATGACGGCCCTTCAGCCGCAAGGCATGGAGCGGCGTCCGCCAGCTCAGCCGGTGGAGGCGCGCGGTCAGCCGCTCGGCCAGGGAAAGCCCCTTGTCGCCGAGCCGCACGAGCCGTTTGCCCTGCTCGATGCCGTCGGCGCCCCTTCCGATGGGCGGATCGGCGCTCACCCGCCCCTCAGCGCCTCGATATTGGCGGCGTAGCGATCCGGGCCGCCCCGGAAGGTCGCGGTGCCGGCGACGAGCGTATCGGCGCCTGCCGCGATCGCGCGCGGGGCAGTGTTCACGTCGATGCCGCCGTCGACCTCAAGCCGGATGTCCTTGCCGGTCTTGTCGATCATCTTGCGGATCGCCTCGATCTTGCGGAGCTGGCTTTCGATGAAGCTCTGGCCGCCGAACCCGGGATTGACGCTCATCACCAGCACCAGATCGACATCCTCGATCAGATAGTCGAGCATCTTGGCCGGGGTCGCGGGATTGAGGACCACGCCCGCCATCTTGCCGAGCGCCTTGATCGCCTGGACGGTGCGGTGCGTGTGCGGGCCGGCTTCGGGATGCACGGTCAGGATGTCCGCGCCGGCCTCGGCAAAGGCTTCCAGATAGGAATCGACCGGCGAGATCATCAGATGCACGTCGAACGGCTTGGCCGTGTGTGGGCGAAGCGCCTTCACCACGGCCGGGCCGATGGTGATGTTGGGCACGAAATGGCCATCCATCACGTCGACATGGATCCAGTCGGCGCCGGCCGCGTCGATGGCGCGGATTTCCTCGCCCAGGCGGGCGAAGTCGGCGGAGAGGATGGATGGCGCGATGCGGATGGGATGGGTCATGGAACCCCGGGCCTTAGCCAAGGGGCTGCGCGCGGGCAAGCGCGGGATAACCCGCCGACATTATCTCCGGATCAATCGCGCCATGAAGAAGCCATCGAGCCCGCCTTGTTCGGCGAGCATGCCAGGCAAGGTGCGGACCCAGCCGCGTTCATGCGGAGGCACGCCGGCGGGCAGCTCTTCGGGCCGGACGGGATCGATCGCGATGTCGGCGCGCGTGGCGAGCAGGGCCTCTATCCCGTTTTCGCCTTCCTCGGGTTCGAGCGAGCAGGTCGCGTAGACCAGCCGGCCACCGGGGGCGAGCCAGTCGACAGCCCGCGCCAGCATCCGGCCCTGCAACGCCGCCATCTCGGCGATCTCCTTCTCGCCGATCCGATACAGAACGTCGGGATGCCGCCTGAAAATGCCGGTCGCCGTGCAGGGGGCGTCGAGCAGGATGGCGTGCACCGGGCCGTCCGGCGCCCATTCGAGCGCATCGGCGGTCACGATATCGAGCGGAAGCCCGATCCGCGCTGCATTTTCCGCGACACGCTCCAGCCGTCGCGCGCTGCGGTCGAGCGCCTTCACGCGCCAGCCCGCGGCGGCGAGCTGGAGCGCCTTGCCGCCGGGCGCCGCGCACAGATCGAGCGCGACGTCGTCGCCCGACCCCAGCAACCGCGCAGGCAGCGATGCGGCGAGATCTTGTACCCACCAGGCGCCGGCGTCGAAGCCGGGCAGCCCTTTCACCGGACCATTATCGGCCACGCGGACATGGCCGGGCGCCAGGCAGGTGCCGCCAAGTGCTTCGACCCAATGTGCGGTTTCGGCTACATCCCTCAATGTCAGGTCGAGCGGCGGCGGTGCCGCGAGCGCGGGGCTTACGGCGGTGACCATCGCATCGCCCCAATTGGCAGACCAACGCTCGCGCACATGCGGCGGCAATGCCGGATGTTCGGGCAAGCGTGCACCGCCGCGCATCAGGCTGCCGAACACGCCGTGCACCAGTCGCTTGGGGCCGCCATCCACCAAGGGCAGAACCGTCGAGATCGCCGCATGGGGCGGGGTGCCCAGTGCCAGCGCCTGGACCAGCGCGATACGCAGCACGCTCCGCGCCTTGGCATCCTCCGGCAGGATCTTCGCGGTTGCGCCATCGATCAGCGCGTCGAGATCGGGCAGCCGGCGCAGCGCCTCGGCTGCAATAGCGTGGGCGAGCGCGCGATCTTCCGATTTCTCGATACCCTGCGTCGCGGCGTGCAGCGCGGTTTCCAGCGGCTGGCCGCGGCGGAGCACGGCATCGAGCAGCTTGAGCGCCGCGCGGCGCGCAGCGAGGCCGGGGGTAGGGGCGGGATAGCGGGGCTTCATCATATCCCCCTCTGAGCGGGGACGCGCGATGTCAAATCCCGGCCGTCATTTCCGCCGCAGCGGATCGAGCGCGCTGCCGCGCCGGTTGCGCACCGACGACGGAACCGCGCTCTGCCGGCGAGCCGGCTGCTCGAACAGCGGCGGCGGATTGGGCAGTCCCATCTCGCCCGCGATCTGTTCGAGCGCGTCGATCCGGTTCTGCGTGTCGGGATGGGTCGAGAACAGGCTGTCGCCACCGCGTCCGCTCAGCGCCGGCACGATATAAAGCTGCGCCGCCGCCGGGTTGCGATCGATGAATTGATTGGGCACGCGCGCCGCGCCTTGCGCCAGCTTGGCGAGCGCGGAGGCGAGCGCGCGGGGATTGCCCGAGATTTCGGCGCCGCCGCGATCCGCGCCATATTCGCGGGTCCGGCTGATCGCGAGCTGGACGATCATCGCGGCGAAGGGCGCGACGAACACCGCCAGGATCGTCGCCAGCATATTGCCGCGATTGTCGCCCGACCGGAAGAATAGCCCGAAATTGGCGAGCATCGAGATCGCGCCGGCGATCGTGGTCACCATGGTCATCACCAGCGTGTCGCGGTTGCGGACATGCGCGAGTTCGTGCGCCATCACGCCGGCGATCTCGTCCCGGTTCAGCATGTTAAGTAGGCCGCTGGTCGCCGCGACCGCTGCATTCTCTGGATTGCGGCCGGTAGCGAAGGCATTGGGGTGCGGATCGTCGATGATGTAGACGCGCGGCATCGGCAGGCCGGCGCGCGTGGCGAGCTGGCTGACCATGCCGACGAACTCAGGTGCGCTCGAACCATCGACCTCACGCGCATTGTGCATGCGCAGGACGATCTTGTCGGCGTTCCAATAGGTGAACAGGTTCATGCCGGCGGCGACCAGCAGCGCGATCAATGCGCCGCCGCTTCCGCCCAGCGTATAGCCCAGCCCCATGAAAAGCGCGGTCAAGGCCGCCAGCAGCATTGTCGTCTTGAAACCGTTCACTTGGCATTCGCTCCTTCGATCCCCAATGTGGGGGGCAAGCGCTTCCGCTGCAATATCGAGGTGATGCGATGACCGGCCGCCGTCCAGATCATGTGAAACCCCCGGCGCACCTGTCGAAAAGCCCGCCCGTGCCGGAACCCGAAGAGCTGAAGCGCCCTGAAGAGGATCCGCTGGGGCGCGATCCGGTACGCTACGGCGATTGGGAGCTGAAGGGAATCGCGGTCGATTTCTGATTTGCTTCGTTCGGTTCGAGCACAGTCGAGAACGTCTGTCGCGACGAAAACGGAAGGGTTTTCGACGGCCGCATTTCGACTTCGCTCGATGCTGCTCGAACCGAACGGATGATGTGTGTGATCGCTTACGCCGCCGGTTTCAGATCCCCAAGCACCGTCGGGATCAATTCCGAAACGGTCGGGTGGATCGGCACCGCCCATTGGAGCACGCCATAATCGACATCTGCGTTCATCATGTCGAGAATGCCGTGGATCGCCTCGTCTCCGCCGGTGCCGAGGATCGCGGCGCCCAGGATCTTCTTCGTGTCGGCGTCGGCCAGTATCTTCATGAAGCCCCTGGTCTCGCTCTTCTCGATGGCGCGGCCGACGCGGGTCATCGGCCGTTTGGAGACGAGCAGCGGCCGGCCGCTCTTGCGCGCCTCGCTTTCGTTTAGCCCCACGCGGCCGAGCGGCGGATCGATATAGAGTGCATAGCCGAGGATGCGGTCGCTCAGCTTGCGATCGGCGCCGTCGAGCAGATTGGCAGCGATGATCTCGTAATCATTATAGGCGGTGTGGGTGAACGCGCCGCGGCCGTTGCAATCGCCCATCGCCCAGATGCCCGGCACATTGGTCTCCAGGGCATCGTTGACGGTGATATAGCCGCGCGCGTCCGTGGCGATCCCCGCGGCATCCAGCCCCAGATCGTCGGTGTTGGGGCGCCTGCCGACGGCGAGCAGCGCGTGCGATCCGATTTCGGTCGGGCTGCCCGAATTGCAGTCGACGCCGACCTCGATTCCGTCGGCATGAACCGCGAAGCTGATGCATTCGGCGCCGGTGCGGACGGTGATGCCTTCGGCTTCCATGATCTCGCGGATCGCTTCGGACACATCCTCATCCTCGCGAGAGACGAGGCGCGGGCCTTTCTCGACGACGGTCACCTTCGCGCCGAAGCGGCGATACATCTGCGCGAATTCCAGGCCGATATAGCTGCCGCCGACGACGACCAGATGTTCGGGCAGCGAATCGAGCTGCAGGATCGAGACATTCGTCAGATAGTCGACGTCGTTCACGCCCGGAAAGTCGGGCATATTGGCGCGACCGCCGACATTGAGGAAGATGCGCGGGGCGGAGATGGTTTCGCCCTTCACCTCCATCGTGTCCGGTCCGGTGAAACGGGCATGTCCCATGATGAGCGTCAGCCGCTCCATGCCGCGCAGCCATTTTTCATTGTTGGCGCGTGCATTGGTGGAGACGGTGTCGGCGCGTTCCCGGATCCGCTTCATGTCGATCGAGACCGGGCCGGTCTCGACCCCGAAGTCGCCGCCGCGCCGTGCGAGGTGCGCGGCATAGGCGCTCGCGACCAGCGCCTTGGTCGGCATGCAGCCGGTATTGACGCAGGTGCCGCCGATCAATTTGCGCTCGATCAGCGCCACGGTCATGCCGGCTGCGGTGAGCCGGCCCGCCAGTGATGGGCCAGCCTGGCCTGCGCCGACGATGATCGCGTCGAACCGGCGGTTCATGCCGAAGCCGCCGCCGAGAGGATGAGCCAGGCGCCGCCGATCGCGACGACATCCTCGATGATCGCGGCCGGTCGGTCCGATCCGAACAGCGCCGCCAGCTTGCCGCGAGCCGCCGCACCGCCATAGGTGCCGATGACCGCGCCGATCGCGCCGGCGGCAAGCCCGCCCCAGAGCGATCCGCCCGAGATGCCGACCGCAGCGCCGGTGACGGCGCCCATCAGGATGCGCGTGCCGAACTGGACGGGCACCTTGCGGCTGGGAGTGGAGGGGAGCTGGTCGGTCACCAGTTCGCCGAGCGCGAGCAGGGTGAGGATCCAGGGGGTGAAACGATAGCCCAGAAAGGCGAGCCATGTCCCGTCGAGGTTCAGCCAGCCGGAGGCGGCGGCCCAACTGACGGCGGCGGGGGCGGTCATCGCGCGAAGTCCGGCGATTACGCCGATCAGGAGAGCAAGAGGCAGGATCATCGGTCGACTCCATCGGAAGGAGGCAGCGGCGGCATGCTACAATGATCCGCCGCCATGCCTAGGTGTTTCATTTCGATGTGGAAACATCAGCGATAACGCGGTGCCGCGTGGGCGAGCGACAGGCCGGGGCGCAGCGCGGTGCGGGCGGCGACGAACGCGTCCCAGCCGGCGATGTCGGGCAGGGCGGGGATGGTGACGGCCTCACCGAGATCGAGCCCGGCGAGCGCGGCGTCGACCATCTCGTCGACCTTCATGATCATCTCGGGCGGGATATGATCGAGGCTTTCCTTTTCCCAGATCGCGGTGCGGGTGATGCCGGGCAGCACCGCCTGGACACGCACACCCTTGGGGCCGAGTTCGGCGGCGATCGCTTCGCTGAAGGCGAGCACGAAGGCCTTGGTGGCAGGATAGACCGAGGTGAACGCCTCGGGCATCAGCGCGGTGACCGAGGTGATGTTGACGATCGTGCCGCTGCCGTTGGCCGCGAAGCGCGGTGCGACCGCCGCCGTGAGCCGGGTGACAGCAGTGATGTTGAGGTTGATCATCGTCGTCAGCAGCGCTGGATCGGCGGTCGCGATCGGGCCTTCGCCGGCGATGCCGGCATTGTTGACGAGCAATGCGATCGTCGGATCGTCACGCAGGCGCTGTTCGACGGTCGCGAGCCCGGCCGTGTCGGACAGGTCGGCGGGGAGTATCTCGACCGCGACGCCCGTTTCCCTGCGGAGCCGTTCGGCAAGCGCTTCCAGTTTGTCGGCGCTGCGTGCGACGAGGATCAGGTCGTGGCCGCGCCGGGCGAGGCGATCGGCATAGGTGGCGCCGATACCGGTGGAAGCACCGGTGACGAGTGCGGTTTCCTTGGTCATCTCATATCTCCTTGAGCGGCGGGCGGAGTGGGCTCCGCCCGCCGGCTCGACTGTCAGTTGCGGAAGAAGGCGAGCAGGTCGGCGTTGAAACGGTCCTGCTGGGTCTGCGGCAGGCCGTGATCCGCGCCTTCGTAGATCTTGAGAATCGAACCCTGCACCAGCTTGGAGGACATCAGCGCGGAAGCGCCGATGGGGACGATCTGGTCGTCGTCGCCATGGACGATCAGGGTGGGGCGATCGATGCTCTTCAGATCCTCGGTGAAGTCGCTTTCCGAAAAGGCGCGGATCGAGTCGAGCTGGCCCTTGAGCCCGCCCATCATGCCCTGTCGCCAGAATTCCTCGCGGATCCCTTCGGAGATCACGGCGCCGTCCCGATTATAGCCATAGAATGGGATCGTCAGATCCTTGAAGAACTGCGAGCGATTGTCGTAGGTGCCCTTGCGGATGCCGTCGAACACGTCGATCGGCAGGCCGCCGGGATTGGCTTCGGTCTTCAGCATCAGCGGTGGGACCGCGCCGACCAGCACAATCTTGGCGACCCGGCGCGTGCCATGACGGCCGAGATAACGGGTCACTTCGCCGCCGCCCGTCGAATGGCCGACGAGGATGACATCGGTCAGGTCGAGCTGTTCGAGCAGCTCGCCGAGATCGTCGGCATACTGATCCATGGTGTTGTCGTTCCACACCTGGTCCGACCGGCCATGGCTGCGGCGGTCATGCGCGATGGTGCGGAAGCCCTGATTGGCGAAGAACACCATCTGCCCGTCCCAGGCGTCGGCGCTGAGCGGCCAGCCGTGCGAGAAAACGATGGGCTGGGCATCCTTGCTGCCCCAGTCCTTGTAGAAGATGCGGGTACCGTCCTTGGTGGTGATCGTGCTCATCGTTCGATCCTTTCGAGACTGTCGGTGCTTTCCGCTGCCGATGGACAGGAGATAGGTCGCTTCCGGAACGATCAGGATTGGCGTATCCGACATAAGACAGGCCAAAACTGACAAAGGTATGACGATGACGCGAACCATGGCGAACCCGTCAAAGGCGGAAGTCGGATTGCTGCTCTACCCCGGTTGCCAGATGGCGATGATCCACGGCATGACCGACCTGCTCGCGATCGCGGGCAATTTCTCGGAAAAACATGGCGGTCAAAGGCTGAGGGTCAGCCATTGGCGACGCGGCGACGATGGTGGCTTCGCGCGTTGTTTTGACACCGATCCGGGCAGCGATGGGGAGCCGCAGGTGCTGATCGTGCCAGGGCGGCTCTCAGGGCCCGTGACGCCGGAGGAGGCCGCGCCTTATGCGCGCTGGCTGCTCAATCGACATGCCCAGGGCGCGACTTTGGTGTCCAATTGCGGCGGCGCGTTCCTGCTGGCATCGACGGGGTTGCTCGCCGGACGGCGCGTCACCACGCATTGGGCCTTCGTCGATGCGTTTCGCGCACGCTTTCCCGACGTGACGGTCGATCCCGACAAGATGGTGATCGAGGATGGCGACATCATCACCGCCGGCGGGCTGATGGCGTGGACCGATCTCGGCATGCGCCTGGTCGATCGGCTGCTTGGACCGACGGTGATGATGGAGACCGGCAAATTCTTGCTGATCGATCCCGCCGGGCGTGAGCAGCGGCACTATAGCAGCTTCGCACCGACGCTCACCCATGGCGACGAGGCGATCCTGAAAGTGCAGCATTGGCTGCAGGCCAAAGGCGCACGCGATGTGGGCGTGCGGGAAATGGCGGCGGAGGCGCATATGGAGGAACGCACCTTCCTACGCCGCTTCCGTGCCGCGACGGGGCTGAAGCCGACCGAATATACGCAGAAGCTGCGGGTGGGGAAGGCGCGCGAACTGCTGGAATTCACCAACCGCCCCGTCGACCAGATCGCCTGGTCGGTGGGATATGAGGATCCGGGCGCGTTCCGGAAAGTGTTCAACAAGGTGACCGGATTGCCGCCGGGCGATTATCGTCGGCGTTTCGGGGTGGGGGTACCGGCGTAGTTTTCCACCGTTCAGGCTGAGATTGTCAAAACCCTGTCCTTCTCCATGCTCGATGCCAAAGGGAAGGACAGGACTTCGACAAGCTCAGTCCTAATGGGGGAGAGGGCGGTTTGCTTCTTCCTCGCAACGCGTATCTCCGTCCGCATCGATCTCGCGTGCCATCTCCGCTTCCTCCAGCTCGTACGCGGCATGCGCCGGCGCGAAGCGGAGCACCGCGAAGCCGGCGATCGCCGACAACAGCGAACCGAGCAGCACGCCGATCTTGGCTTCCTCGATCAGCAGCGGATCGCCGGGAAAGGCGAGGGCGCCGATGAACAGGCTCATCGTGAAGCCGATGCCGCACATCAACGAGACGCCGTAGATCTGCAGCCATGTGGCGCCGCGCAGCTTGCCGGCGATACCGAATTTCACAGCCAGCCAGATGCTGCCGAAGATGCCGATCTGCTTGCCCAGGAACAGTCCGGCGGCAATGCCGAGCGGCAGCGGCGCGAGCAATTGCGACGGCCCCATGCCGGCGAGCGAGACGCCGGCATTGGCGAAGCCGAACAGTGGCACGATGGCATAGGCGACGCTCGGGTGCAGCGCATGTTCCAGCCGGTGCAGCGGTGAATCGACGGCATCGGGCGCGCCCGGCGTGCGCTTGATCGGGATCGCGAATGCCGCGAGCACGCCGGCGATGGTGGCGTGCACGCCCGAGAGCAGCACTGCGTACCAGAGCAATGCCGCGCCGATCATGTAGGGGGTGAGCGCCATCACGCCGCGACGGTTGAGCAGCATCATGACGGCCAGGATCACGGCGGCCGCCGTCAGAGCGACCAGGTTGATCTTGGCGGTATAGGCGATCGCGATGATCGCGACCGCGCCCATGTCGTCGACGATCGCGACGGTGGTCAGGAACAGCTTGAGCGACGTGGGCGCGCGGCTGCCGAGCAGGGCGAGCACGCCGATGGCGAAGGCGATGTCGGTCGCCGCCGGGATCGCCCAGCCGGCCGCCAGCCCAGGCTCGCGCCCGGCCGCGATCAGATAGATGATGGCGGGCACCGCCATGCCGGCGGCGGCGGCGAGCACCGGCAGCCGGCGCTGTTGCCAGGTGGCGAGCCGCCCGTCGACGAACTCGCGCTTGATCTCCAGCCCGACGAGCAGGAAGAAGATCGCCATCAGCCCGTCATTGATCCACAGATGCGCGGTCATCGGACCGAGCTTCTCGGTCAGCACCGGCCCCAGTGGGGCGTGGAGCAGATGGTGATAGGCATCGGCCAGCGGCCCGTTGGCGACGATGAGCGCCAGCGCTGCCGCCGCCATGAGCACGATTCCGCCCGCTGCTTCGCTTTGCAGGAAATCGCGCAATGCGGAGATAGGGCCGGTGCGTTGGGTCATGCCCCATGTCCTAGCCCGTGGAGCCGTCAAGGCAAGGCTGGCCTTGCCGTGGATAAAAGCGCGGGTCCGAACGTTGTCGTCATGACATCATTCGGGAGGGACTGTTGCGTATCATCCTCTGGCTTGTGGGCGTGCTCCTCTTGATCGGCGCTGTCGTCTTCGCGCTGCCCCACATCCTGGTCCGTTCGGAACGGATGTCATCACCGGGCGTGACGACAGGCCAGCCGGTCGCCAACGATCAACCGCGTCCGATCATGCAGGTACAGGTCGTGCTGGACCGGCTGGGCTTCGGCACCGGCGTGATCGACGGCAAGGAAGGCCAGTCCTTCACGGCCGCGCTGCGTGGTTTCCAGGAATCGCGAGGGCTCGCGAAAAGTGGCACGCTCGACGCGCCGACGCGCGCCGCGCTGGCCGAATGGACGAACATCCCGGCGACGCGGGTCGTCACGATTTCAGCCGACCTGGCGAAAGGACCGTTTACGCCCGTGATTCCGAGCGATCCTGGCGCCCAGGCGAAGCTGGTGACGATGGGATATCGCAACCTCGCCGAGAAACTCGCGGAGCGTTTTCACACCGACACGGAGACGCTGATCGCGATCAACGCGCCCGGCACGAAGATCGGGGCGGGGCTTTCGATCCGCGTGCCCAATATCGGCGATGCGGTGATCGATGCCGCCAAGGTGGAGGATGCTGAGTGGCGGGCTATGCTCGCCACGCTGGGCGTCGGTTCGGCGCAGCCTGCCGCGGAACGCGTGATGGTGGATAAATCCGAAGCCGTGCTCAAGGTGTTCGATGCGAAGGACCGGTTGATCGCGCAGTTCCCCGCGACCATGGGCAGCGAGCATGATCCGCTGCCGATCGGCAAGTGGACGATCAAGGGCGTCTCGTACAATCCGCCCTTCCATTATAATCCGGATCTGTTCTGGGATGCGTCTTCCAAGCACGACAAGGAATTGCTGCCGCCCGGCCCCAACGGGCCGGTCGGCGTGGTCTGGATCGACCTTTCAAAGCCGCATTACGGCATCCATGGCACGCCCGAACCGCAATCGATCGGCCGGACAGAAAGCCATGGCTGCATCCGCCTGACCAATTGGGATGCCGCGCGGTTGGCGATGATGGTGAAGCCGGGCACGCCGGCGCATTTCGTGCCCTGATCAGCGCGCTTCGGTTTGCGCCATCCCATAGCCCCGCGCGATCGTCCTTTGCTCGACCCGTTCGGGCCGGAGCCGGTCGACGATCGCGGCAAGTGCCGCATCCAGATCGTGACGGCTGCCACACAGGAAGAAATCGAGCGCCGCATAGCCATGTTCCGGCCAGCTATGGATCGAGATATGCGATTCCGCGAGCAGCGCCACGCCGGTCACGCCCTGGCCGGGGCCGAAGCCGTGCAGCCTGATCTCGAGCAAGGTGGCGCCAGCGGCATCGACGGCCGCGCGCAACGCGGTTTCGATAAGGCCGATATCGTCGAGCCCGGTGCAGCCGTGCAGGTCCGCCAGCAGGTGGCGGCCGTCATAGGCGGGGGCGGATATCGGCTGGGTCATAGCATCGTCTCATGGGCGTGGCCGGTGAAGCGCATCGCGCCTTCCGCCGCAAGCACGCCGCGATAATGCGCTTCCTCGAACAGCGATAGTCCGCTGAGATCCGAATGCGCCAGGAAGAAGGGCGGCCGCGTCGCCGCCGCAGCCTCCGGCGCCGCTTGCCAGATGAAGCCGGGGACGGGGCGGATCATGGCATGGCCCCAGCGCCACAGGTCGATGCTGCGGATCGCGCCCTCCAGATCGGGGTTGGTCGCCAGCAGATCGTCGGCGACGATCCGGCGCCATTCCTCCGCCGGGCGCTCGACCAGCAGGCGTCGGGCGGCGGCGGGCGCCATGGTCGACAGCGGCAGATACCAGGTCAGCACCGTTTCCTTGGCGCGTGCGCCGATCGTCTGGTGCGTCGCAACGACATAGCCGAGCGCTTCGGAGGTGGCGGAGACATTGTCCCAGGCCAGTTTCGCGCCGCGCCCGGCGGGATGGCGGTCAACCGTGACATTGGCGATCAGCCAGGGCGCGTAGCCAAATGCTTTTGCGGGGGCGGTCACCCCGGGGGCGATCCGCGCCGCGACGAAATGCGGCATAGCGAGGATTGCGGCGGCGGCGCGGGTGCGGACGCTCTCGTTCCTGGCGACATCGAAACTATCGACGACGACGCCGTCCGCGTCGCGGGTGGCGCGGAACACGATCCGGCCCGACGCGATCCGTGGCGCGAAGCGCGCGGCCATCGCGCGCGCCAGCCGCGCATTGCCCTCCGGCCAGGTCAGCACATTCTCCCCCGCGCCATCGGCCGCCCAGCCGCGCCGTCCCGCGAAATAATGGATGCCCGCCCAGGCGGAGACATGGGCGGGCTCGCAGCCATAATCGTCGCGGCAGCTATAGCGGAGATGCGCGCGCAGTACCGGCGATCGCCAGCCCTGTGCGTCGAGCCAGTCGGCGAAGCCGATGCGGTCGAGCGCGAGCAGGTCCGCGTCCTGCGAGCTATAGGCGATCGGCAGGGCGAAGGCGGGCTTGCCGTCGCTGCCGATCCGCTTCGAGAATTCCTCCATCGCCACACCGAACGCCGCAAGATCGGTCCGGTCGGTTTCGGTGAGCGCGCTGTGTGGCACCAGCCCTTCCTGCCAGCGGCCCTTCCAGAGCAACCGTTCCTCGAGATCGGCGCAGAGCTGATAGGGGTCGTAGACCGGCGCACCGTCCTTTTCGCCGGTGATCATGCCGAATTGCGTCAGCATCCGGCGCAGGGCGCCGGCCTCGCGATTGGCGACGGGCAGATAATGCGCGCCGAGCGGATAGGCGGAGACGGCGTTGCGGCCGCCACGCGCGTTGCCGCCCACTTCGTCTTCCAGTTCGAGCAGGCGGAAATCCGCATGGCCCGCTTCCGCCAGCGCCCAGGCGGCCGCGAGCCCCGCGACGCCGCCGCCGGCGATGACGATGCCGGTGCGTTCCACATGCACCGGTTCGGGGAAGCCGCCGTCGCGCAGGCGATGGCCGCGCGCCATGTCCGCGCCGCCTTCGCCGCCCTCCGGCGTGTTGTCCCGTGTCACGCCCCAGCCGATGCCCGCCGCCGCGACGCCGGCACCGGCGCCCGCGATCAGCGAGCGCCTGCTCGGCCGCCAGCTCATCCCTCGTACCGCGCCCATTCGGCCGCGAATTCGCGAACCAGCGCCTGGTTGTCGAGCCGGTTCACCGGCATCGGCCGCCGTGCCATGTCGGGCGGGAAATCGAACAGCCGGTCGGCGGTTTCTGCGGACAGGAAGCGCGCGCCGGGCAGGATGCGGGCCTGGGTGGGCACGGTGCCGTGCGCGGCCAGGATGAAGCCCCATTCGCCGAAGCTGGGCACATAGGCATGATAGGGCTTGGTCGCGAGCCCCGCCGCCTCGATCGTCGCCGCCACCGTCCAGAAGGCGCCGGGCGCGACCAGCGGCGAGGTGCTTTGCACCACCGCGATCCCGTCTGGGGCCAGCACGCGCGACAATTCGCGGTAGAAGCTTTCAGTATAGAGCTTGCCGACCGAGAAATCGGTCGGATCGGGGAAATCGACGATGATCGCGTCGTAGCGGCCGCGTGCCTCGCGCAGCCAGCGGAAACCGTCGGCATTGATCACGCGCAGTCGCGGATCGGTGAGCGAGCCGTGATTGAGCGCGACCAGCATGTCGCTTTGCGAGAACAGCTTGGTCATCTCGGGATCGAGATCGACCAGGGTGATGTGACGGACCTCGGGGTGTTTCAGCACCTCGCGCGCGGCGAGCCCGTCGCCGCCGCCCAGGATCAGCACGTCGCGCGGATGCGCCACGCGACCGATCGCCGGATGCACCAGGGCTTCGTGATAGCGATATTCGTCGCGCGACGAGAATTGCAGATTGCCGTTGAGGAACAGGCGCATATCGTCGCCGCTGCGGGTGAGCACGATCCGCTGGAAGGGGGTGGACAGCGCATAGATCACGGGCTCGCCATAGCCGGCGACCTCGGCCCAGCGCTGCAGTCGTTCCGCCACGACGAAGCCGCCAAGCAACAGCATGGCGGCGACGATGCCGGCGATCTTCTCGGCCAGCATCGCGCGCTTCGCGGGCAGCATGAACAGCACCGCCAGCGCGACGGCGACATTGAGCAGGCCGAACAGGAAACCGGTCCGGATCATGCCCAGCCAGGGCATCAGCACCAGCGGGAACAGGAGCGATGCCGCCAGCGCGCCGACATAATCGAAGGTCAGGACGTTGGAGACCGTTTCGCTGAAGTCGAAACGGCCGCGCAGGATGCGCATCAGCAGCGGGATTTCCAGCCCGACGAAAAAGCCGATCGCGAGCACCAGCGCATAAAGCGCAACGCGGAAATGATCGAGCACCGGGAACAGCGTGAACAATGCCGCGGCAGACCAGCCGCCGAGCAGCGCGATCAGGATCTCGACGCGGACGAACAGGCGCAGTTCGTCGCGTTTCACATAGCGCGAGCACCAGCTTCCGATCCCCATCGCGAACAGATAGGTGCCGATGACGGTGGAGAATTGGGTGACGCTGTCGCCCAGCAGATAGCTGGCGATGGTGCTGGCGAGCAGTTCATAGACCAGGCCGCAGGTGGCGACGACGAAGACGGAGACGAGCAGCGCCCCCGCGAAAGCTGATCCTTTGGGATGCTCCGACCCGGCCTGAGCCGGTTCAGCCATGGATGGCCGCAGCCACGATGATCGCGAGCCCGATCGCGATCGCGCCCGCGAACTGGGCAACGGCGCGATTCTGTTTCTCGTTGATCTCCTGCCACAATTTACCCGGTGTCAGCAGGTCGAGAATGACGAAGCCGATGACGAACACGGCGATGCCGATGCCCGCGTAAAGCAGGGTGTTGAGCAGGGCGGGGACCGTGGTGACCATCGCATTCCTCCTATTTGTGATTTGGGCCGCCGGCATAGAAGCCGGCGCGGGTCGCGCGGCCGCCATCGGCAAAGGGCGAATATCCGGAAAAGGCGCTCATCAGGAACAGGACAACGACGCCGCAGCACCACAGGCCGTAGAGAAAGGTGCCCTTGCTCATTCGTCGTCCTCGTCATCGTCGTCGCTGCTGCCGGCGAAGTCGCTTTCGTTCCGCCGTGCGGTCTCGAAGGTCGCGTGACGCCACAGCAGGAAACCGATCGGCAGGATGATGACGATCAGCGCGAGCCAGAAGTTCGACAGGAAGAAGCCGCCGGGTGCGATCCTGATATCGAGTGACACCGAGGGTTCGGACCCGCTCCAGCCGTCGGCCGCATAGGAAGATGACGATCCCGATCCGCTCCAGCGGCTGGCGGATGCGTCGACGACCAGATCATAGGTGCCGGCGGGCACGACCGCGAGCTTGGTGGTCTTGTCGCGGCTGCCTTCGGTCCAGGCGCCGTCCGAATCGCGGCCCGAATAATGTTCGACCAGGCCATAGGCCTCGTAGCTCGCCTGGGTCTTGCGATCGACCAGCGCATAATCGATGTCGACCCACAGATTGTCGATACCCGGCGCCTCGGCGCTGATCGTCACGGCCTGGCTCGGTCGTGGCAGCACGATCGGGCCGAAACTCTGGCTGATCGCTTCGCGGCCCGGCGTCAGCGCCATGGTGAAGGATTGCGGTTCACCCTTGCGCCCGAACAGCATGATGATGACGACGAGCGCCGCGAAGGTGACGAGCCCGAGCTTGAGAAAGCCTTTCAGGCTCGCGCCATAGGGCGATGGCTGATGCGGCAGCGGCGGCCGGCCGCTGCCCGGCCAGGGCCGGGGCGGATCGACGCCGAAGGCGCCGATCTCCTTGGGCGCGAGCAATTCATTCAGCGTCCAGTTGCGTTCCGATTCATTGCCCTCGAACGACAGCATCGTGCCGGGGCGCACATAGTCGGCGGTCTGGACCTGTTCGCCGGCCGCGACCCGCCAATAGAATTCGCCGAGCACATAATCGACCTGCGCATCGCCACGGAAGAACGCGTCATAGCTCTCGCCGTTCACCGACAGCACGCCGTGCGAGACATAGTCGGGTGTCGCTGTCAGCATGGTGCCGAAGCTCCAGCCGCGACCGTCGGTCGTCAGCCAGCGATAGCCATGATAGGGGTTGAACAGCAGATATTCTTCCCAGGGATAATATCCGCCCTCCGACCGACCGAGATAGCCGATCGCCTCCCATTCCACGCCGCGCAGCGTGCCGCGCGTGCCCAGCGGGATGGCGAGCGCGCGGGCGGCTTCCTGATAGCGTTCGATGATGCGGACGTCGGGATTGGCGACGTCGAGCACGCTACTGCAATATTGGCAGACGATGGTGACGCTGTAGCCTGCCGCGCGCATCTCGACGGTGCCGCCGCATGCTGGGCAGGTGATCGCGTTGATCGCGGGATCGCTCATGCGGCGAAGCTCGGGATCGTCCAGCCGTCGAGCGCGCGCAGGTCCTGCGGATGCAGTTCCGCGAGCGTGACATAGCGGCCGGTGTAGAGCGACGCCTCGGTGCCGTCATGCTGGAAGCTGGCGCAGGCGCCGATGTTCGAACGGAAATCGACGCTCTTGACCTTCCAGCCGGCGGGCGCGGTGAAGGGTAATTCCCCCTCGCAGGCGATGCAGGCCGCGTCCTTGATGTCGGCGACCTGATAGTCGATCCCGTCGATCATGGCCTTGTCGCCGATCGTCGCGTCGCCGCCCTTGGCCAGGCGGGAGACGACGCGGGCCAGCGACCCTTCCAGCGGCTTTTCGAACAGCAGCATGAACTGCCCCATCGCTTCGCCCAGCCAGGCGTCGCGCCCATCGGCGAACAGCAGCAGCCATTCGTTCCACGCGCCGTCGCTCCAGCCCCAGCGGACGCGGCCGATCACGTCGAAACCCTGCCCGTCGAAGCTGCCGCGCGTGCCCATCCGGATCGGGCTGACATCGAACGGCAGCACCGCCATCTCGCCGGCGGCGCGCACGCCATCGTCGATCCGGGTGACGGCGGTGCGACAATAATCGCACACCTTCACCGGCAGCGCCGGCGAACGGAACACCATTTCCGCGCCGCAATTGGGGCAGTTGACGCTCAGCATCGCCGTGTCAGCGGATCCGGCCCAGCAACTCCGCCTTTTTCGCGTCGAACTCCGCCTGGGTGATCGCGCCGATGGTGAGCAGCTTATGCAGCTTCTCGACCAGTGTGAACGGATCCTCGGCGGGTGCCGCCGGCTGCGCCGCGCCGCCGAGCGCGCCCGCCATGGTCTGGCCGATTGCGAGCCCCGCAGCGGCGCCCGCGCCGATGCCCGCCATGCCGCCCGGCTGCGCCGCCGCAACCTCGATCGCCTCCGCCGCCTGGAACTTGGCGTAGCGATCGAGATCGCCGAGCACACGCATCGAACTGGATTTGTCGAGATGCTTCTGCACCTCTTCCGGCAACGAGAGACTCTCGACGAAGAAGCTGCCGACCTTCAGGCCCCATTGCTCGAAGGCGGGCGTCACCGCCGTCTTGAGCGCATCGGAAAAGGCGGTCTGGCTGGCGGCGAGGTCGAGGAAGGGGGTGCCGCTGCCGCCCAGCCCGGTGGCGATCGCCGTCGCGATCGCGCCGCGCAGTTGCGGTTCGATATCGGCGACGGTCAGGCGTTCGAGCGTGCCGACCAGCTTGTGCATGAAGGCGGGCACCGATTCGACGCGGAAGGAATAGCTGCCGAAGGCGCGGATGCGCAGCGGCCCCAGTTCGGGATCACGTAGCGTCACCGGCTGGGCGGTGCCCCATTTCAGGTTGATCTGTTCCTTCTGCGAGAAGAAATAGACGTCGGACTTGAACGGCGACTTGAACGCCTTGTCCCAGTTGGCGAGCGCCGTCAGGATCGGCAGCGTCGAGGTTTCCAACGTGTAGAGGCCCGGCCCGAACATGTCGGCGATCGTGCCCTCATTGTAGAAAGCGGCGACCTGCCCCTCGCGCACCGTCAATTGTGCGCCGTTCTGGATCTCGCGGTCCTGCATGGGATAGCGCCAGGCGAGCAGGCCCGGCTCCTCAACCCAGTCGATGACGTCGACAAACTGTTTGGACAGAAAATCAAGCACGCCCATGTCGATCCCTTTCAAGGTTCGTGCTCAATCATAATGTCCGCTCAGTCGCTGGAAAGCAGAATCGGACAATGGCCCGATTGCATTGGGAGCGGAGCAGTCCTGCCACGACGCGTAGAAACTCTACCGCATGTCCCCAAAGTGCAACATTGCATTGCTAGCGGGCGAGCACAGCTTGCCGGCAACTTTCGACGCGCTGCCCCAATCGATTCGCTCCCTCACGATCGGGGCGAGGGCCGAGTGACGCGAACCAGGGCTTAGAGGCTGCCAACCGTCAATCGCGGGTCATCCGCATATGGGGTCCCGCCTGCGCGTCGGGCGGGCCAGGGGAAAGTCATGCGTCCAGAATCCAAGCTGTTCGTCCGTGCCGCATCACGCCTGTTGTGTGGCGCCGCGTTGGGCGCCGTCGCCCTGCCGTTCGTACCTGCCGCCGCGCAGACCTCGAACTCTGTCCTGTCGGGCCGGATATCGCAGTCGGAAGGCGGTGCGATGCTGTCAGGCGCGATCGTCACCATCGAGGAGACCGGCCAGACCGCGGTCACCGACGATCAGGGCCTTTACCGGTTCGGCAATGTCGTACCGGGCAGCTACAGCGTCAGCGTGCGCTATATCGGCCTGCCGGTGCGCGCCGCACAGGTGACGGTGGAGCCCGGCCAGGCCGCCACGCTCGATGTTTCTTTCGCCGCCGCCGCGGATGAGGACGATGCCGGCACGATCCTCATCACCGGACAGCGCGGCGCCCAGGCAAAGGCGATCAACGAGCAGAAGGCCGCGGACAATGTCCGCAATGTCGTCTCCGCCGATCAGGCGGGGCGCTTCCCCGATTTCAACGCGGCCGAAGCGCTACGGCGCGTGCCGGGCGTCTCCGTCCAGCGCGAGGTCGATGCGGGCGAGGGGCGCTATATCTCGATCCGAGGCCTCGATAGCGGACTCAACAATACGCAGATCAACGGCATGAACGCCGCGCAGCCTGAAAAGGAGAACCGGCGCGTCCCGATGGACATGATCCAGACGAGCGCGCTTTCGTCGATCACCGTTCACAAGACGCTGTTGCCGGACCAGGAGGCCGACGGCATCGGCGGTGCGGTCGTGCTCGAGACCGCGACCGCTTTCGACTATCCCAAGCCGGTCATGGATTTCACGGTGGCGGGCTTCTACCACGACCTCGCCGACAAGTTGCAGCCCCAGGTCCAGGCGACGCTGGCGACCAAGTTCGGTGCCGACGACCGGTTCGGTATCCTCGTCTCGGGCGCCTGGTCGAAGCGCAAGACCAGGGGCTTCGTCTTCTATCAGGACGAGGATTATCTGAGCTTCGGCGAGGACGACCCGGCAAGCGGGGTCACCCCGCTGCAATATCACCTGACCGAATACGAGAATGACCGCCAGAACATCTCGGCCAATGTCGCGCTCAACTGGGCGGCGACCGACACCACCGAATTCACCTTCAAGGGCAGCTTCAACCGGTTGTTCGACAAGGAACTGAGCCGTGCGCTCTATTTCGAGGGTGGCACCGATGAATATGCCGATGACGGCAATCTGATCCGCACCGAGCCGGGCACGGCGAACATCTTCAACCAATATGAAGAGACCGAGCTTACCCAGCAATCCTATGTGCTGAGCGGGATCACCCGTACTGGCGGTTTTACGCTGGATTACGGCATCGGCTATTCGACGGGCAAGCGCGAGGAGCCGTTCGACAACGAGGTGGCGTTCACCCGCGAGCTCGACAGCAATCTCTTCGGCTATGATTTCTCGGGCCGCTTTCCGATCCCGAACCTGAGCGCGCGGGATCGGGCGGCCATCGCCGACCCCAACGGTTACACGCTGGGTTATAACGACATCGATATCGATAACACGAAGAACACGCGTTACGCGGCGCATTTCAACATGACGTATGAACCGGCATCGTCATGGCTGCGCATGGTGAAGCTGGGGGTGAAGGCCGAGCGGTCGCGCCGGACGCTGGTCGAAGGCAACGTCATGGAATTGACCGGCCCGCTGACGATGAACCAGTTCGGCATCGGCCGGCTGGTCGATACCGGTGTGGTCGGCGCGCCCTATGCGCCCTATCTCTCGCTCGACATCGCCAATCTCAAGGATTGGCGGAACTATGCGCAGCGGCTGATCGCGAGCAGCCCCGATTATGTGAACGAATATGTCGAGGGCGGCGCGATCCCGCAGGACGAGGACAGCTATACCAGCAACGAAGACAGCTATGCGGCTTACGCGATGGCGAAGGGCGTCTGGGGCCGCTTCGAAGTGATCGGCGGCGTCCGCGTCGACCACAGCCGTGTCTCGTCCGACAATTTCGAGGTGCTGGCGCTGGAGGACGAGGATCCGGTCTTCACCAAGGTGAAGGGCAAGGCGCGTTACACCAGCATATTGCCGCGGCTTCAGGTCAATTTCCGCGCGAACGACAATCTGGTGCTGCGCGGCGCCTTCTACACCTCGATCGCGCGGCCGGAACCGCTCTACATCTCGGGTGCGACCGAGATCGAGGAAGAGGATGGCGAGGTCGACGTGACTGTCGGCAATCCGGGGCTGAAGCCGGCCTATGCCTATAATTTCGATCTCAGCCTGGAGCGCTATTTCGGCTCGGTCGGCCTGATCTCGGGCGGCGTCTTCTACAAGAAGATCGACCGCTTCATCTTCAGCGGCGTCGCGCCGGAGACCGAGGGGGATCGCGCGCGCTTCGCCAATGATCCGCGCCTGGTGGGCAAGGTGATCGACGACGTGACCACCTATACCAACGGCAAGAGCGCGAAGATCTACGGCATCGAGCTCAACCTGGTCCGCCAGTTCCCCAAACTGCCGGGCGCGTTGGGCGGGCTTGGCATCTATGCCAATGCGACTTTCCAGCGCAGCGAGGCGGATACCGGAATCGAAGGCGTGGCGAAGGACGATTTCTTCAACGCGCCGGAGACGATCTTCACCGGTGCGCTGACTTACCAGAAATACGGCATCGAAGGCACGCTGGCCTATAGCTGGCGCGATCGTCAGGCTGTCCGCTTCTCGAGCTACAATACGCGTATCGTCGAAGAGCCCTACGGCTCGCTCGATGGCCAGATCCGCTATGCCCTGACCCCGCGGTTCAAGCTGTTCGTCAACGCGGTCGATCTGCTCAACAGCGGCAAGAACCCGATCGTCGACGAGCGGTACGGCAAGGGCAGCCGCTTCCTGGAGGGTGCGACCTATACTGGCCGCACCGTCACCTTCGGCATCAACGCGTCCTTCTGACTGATGCGGTGATGAGCGATCGTGCACATCATTGGCCCACCCTTGTCCGCAACGACAAGGGTGGGTTGAGCCCGGCCCGGCCGCACGGAACCGCGCCATCGCTGTCCGCGCTGATTGACCGGCGCGGCTTGCTGGCCGGTGGTGCCGGGTTGGCCATGAGCGCGTTGCTCCCCGTACGAGCCGTGGCGGCGACAAGTGCCGCACGGTTCGAATTCGAGGAGATTCCACTGACGGTGGAACCCGGTGACCGCCTGCCCGATGGGTATGAGCGACAGATTGTCCTTCGCTGGGGCGATCCGCTGTTCGCCGACGCGCCGGGTTTCGATGTGGGAGCGCAGAGCGCTGCCGCGGCGCGGCGCCAGTTCGGCTTCAACAACGACTATACCGCCTTCGTGCCGCTCCCATTGGGCTCGGGCCGGTCGGATCGCGGACTGCTGGTGGTCAACCATGAATATCCCATCCCGCACCTCATGTTCCCCGGGCTCACCGCCGACATCGTCGCCCATGGCATCGATCGCGAGCAGGTCGATATCTGCATCGCATCGTGCGGTGTGTCGGTCGTCGAATTGCGGCGCGAGCGGGGGCAGTGGTGTGTCGACCTCGACAGCCGCTTCAACCGCCGGATCACCGCCGACACGCCGATCCGTATCTCCGGCCCCGTCGCCGGCCATGCGAAGCTGCGCACCGCCGCCGATCCGACGGGCACGCGTGTGCTTGGCACCCATGACAATTGCAATGGAGGGATCACGCCATGGGGCACGATCCTGAGCTGCGAGGAAGGATCGGCCGATTTCTTCGCGGGTGACGTCGCGCGCCATCCTGATCGCGCGCATATGGAGCGCAATCATTATGAGAGTTCGGCGCATGGCCGTTACGGCTGGGCACGTTTCCATGATCGCTTCGATTTCGATCTCCATCCCAACGAGCCCAATCGCTTCGAATGGGTGGTGGAGATCGATCCCCTCGATCCCGATGCGCCGCCTGTAAAGCGCACGGCGCTCGGCCGTTTCGCGCATGAGGGCGCGCATTGCGCGCTGACCGCCGACGGCCGCGTCGCGGTCTATCTCGGCGACGATTGGGAATTCGAATATTGTTACCGCTTCGTCAGCGCGCGGCCGGTCGATCGCACGAACCGGGCGGCCAATCGCGACCTGCTCGACGACGGGGTGCTTTCGGTCGCGCGGTTCGACGCAGACGGCGATGTCGCGTGGCTGCCGCTGGTCTGGGGGCAGGGGCCGCTCACCACCGCCAACGGCTTCGCCAGCCAGGCGGATGTGCTGCTGGAAACGAGACGCGCCGCCGATCTGCTTGGCGCGACACCGATGGATTCGCCCGAGGGGTTCGAGCCCGACCCGGTGACCGGTCATGTCTTCATCGCGCTGACCGGCAATGATGCACGCTCGCCCGACCGGGTCGATCCCGCCAATCCGCGCGCGGCCAATGCGCACGGCCATATCCTTGAACTGATCCCGCCCGTCCGGGCCGGCGTGCCCGATCACGGCGCCGATATTTTCGGCTGGCGCGTCTTCCTGCTGTGCGGCGATCCCGCCGATCCGGCGGATCGCGCCACCTTCCATCCCGAGACGAGCGCCAAGGGGTGGTTCGTCGAGCCCGACAATATCGGTTTCGATCCCGCTGGCCGGCTCTGGGTGTGCAGCGATGGGCCCGGCATTCGCGGCCATGACGGGCTGTGGGTGATGGAGGTTCAGGGCGAGCGGGCCGGGTTGCCGCGCCTCTTCTATTCGCCGCCGATCCAGTCCGAATGCTGTAGCCCGGCTTTCACTCCCGACGGGCGGACGATGTTCCTGTCGATCCAGCATCCATCCGAGCGCGCGAACGACATCGGTGCGGCCAAGACCGGCTGGCCCGATTTCGCACCCGGACGTCCGCCGCGTCCATCGGTGATCGCGATCGGCAGGGCGTCCGATCGATCTGGTCCCGAAGCTTAGAATCCGTCGGGCATTGTCGAATGGCGGCAGGCACGCTAAGGGCGCGGGTGCCGAGGGTGCCATAGTGCCCGAAAGACGGCGACTGGTGACGACGCGGACCATGATTTCCCGCGCGAGCATGAGAGACCATGAGCTTCGACACTCTTCCCGCCCTCCTTTCGGAGGCGCTTACCGCCCGTGGTTATGCCGCGCCCACCCCTGTTCAGGCAGCCGTGCTGGAGCCCGAGGCGGACGGGCGCGACCTGGTCGTCTCCGCGCAGACCGGATCGGGCAAGACCGTCGCGTTCGGCCTGGCGATGGCGCCGCAGCTTCTGACCGGCGATGCCGGCCGGGCGCCGCCTGCTGGCGCCCCGCAGGCGCTGATCATCGCGCCGACGCGTGAACTGGCGTTGCAGGTCAGCCGCGAGCTGATCTGGCTCTATGGCAAGGCGGGGGCGTGGATCGCCACCTGCGTCGGCGGCATGGACGCGTCGAAGGAACGCCGTAACCTGGCGCAGGGCGCGCATATCGTGGTCGGTACGCCGGGGCGCTTGCGCGACCATCTTGAACGCGGCGCGCTCGACCTGTCCGCGATATCGGTCGCCGTGCTCGACGAGGCCGACGAGATGCTCGACATGGGTTTCCGCGAGGATCTGGAGGAACTGCTCGACGCGACGCCGGAAACGCGGCGGACGCTGCTGTTCTCGGCGACCATGCCCAAGCCGATCGTGGCCCTGGCGCGGCGCTACCAGCGCGACGCGTTGCGCATCTCCACCGTCGGCACCGATCGCGGCCATGGCGATATCAGCTATCAGGCGATGGCGGTCGCGCCGTCGGATATCGAGAATGTCGTCGTCAACCTGCTGCGCTATCATGAGGCTGAAACGGCGATGCTGTTCTGCGCGACGCGCGACAATGTCCGCCATCTCCACGCCAGCCTGATCGAGCGCGGCTTCGCCGCCGTCGCATTGTCGGGCGAGCATAGCCAGAGCGAGCGCAATCATGCGCTGCAGGCACTGCGCGATCGCCGCGCACGCGTTTGCGTCGCAACCGACGTGGCGGCACGCGGCATCGATCTGCCGACCTTGTCGCTCGTCATCCATGTCGAGATCCCGCGTGACGCCGAAACGCTGCAGCACCGCTCCGGCCGGACGGGGCGCGCTGGCAAGAAGGGTACCGCGATCCTGATCGTGCCCTATCCGCGCCGCCGACGCGTCGATTCGATGCTGCGTGGCGCACGGATCGAGGCGGAATGGACGAATCCCCCGACTGCCACTGACATTCGCACGGCGGATCGCCAGCGACTGCTCGATCTGCTGCTCCAGCCCGTCGAGGCCGATGACGAGGATCGCGAGGTCGCGTTGAAGCTGCTTGCCGAGCGTTCGGCCGAAGACATCGCCATGGCGCTGGTCCGCGTTCACCGTGCGCGGATGCCGCAACCCGAGGAACTCGTCGAAGCGAGCGCGGGGCCGCCCAAATCCGAAGGGCCGCGTCCGGGTTTCGAGGATACGGTATGGTTCCGCATGGATGTCGGTCGCCGGCAGAACGCCGATGCGCGCTGGCTGCTGCCGCTGTTGTGCCGGCGCGGCCATATCACGCGTAGCGAGGTGGGCGCGATCCGCATCGCCGCGAACGAAACCATGGTCGAGGTACAGCGTGCCGTCGCCGCGCGTTTCGCCGATGCGGTCAAGCGCACCGCGGGCAATGACGAGGACGGCGGCACGGTTCGGATCGAGCCGATGCACGGCAGCCCGCGCGAAGAGGCCAAGCGCAACCGTGCCGGTCCCGCGCCGGTGCGCCATGCGCCAAAGCCGTTCCGCAAGGGGCCGGGCCACAAGCCGAAAGGGCATCGGCCGGGGCGCTGAGTGGCGATCGCTATTTCGGCTTGCGGAACCGGTACAGGAACCGGTCGGTCTTGCCGCGCACGGCGGGGTTGAAGACCAGCTTGCCATGATCGTCGGCGGGATTGGCGAGCAGCGGGCTTTCCGCTTCGAGCACGAAGCCGGCGGCCTTGAAATCGGCCTTCACCGTCGTCGGATCGATGCGGTGCAGCTTGTCGACGATCGCGCGGGTTTCGCCTGACGGACCGACATGGTCGATGATGCCGACCACGCCGCCGGGCCTGGTCGCGGCATAGAGCGTCCTGAGGAACGCGGCCGGATCGGTGCGCGGAATCTTGTACTTCTCCGATTCCCAATAAAGGTCGTGATAGCTCAGATTGATGATCACGAAATCGAAGCTGTTGGGCTTGGAGGCGAAGGCCTCGAAGGGATAGCGGACGAAATTCACGTCGGGCCGGCGGGCGACCAGCGCATTCCATTTCTTGATCTCGTCCGGGGCGGTGTAGAATTGGTTGGGCTCGAAGGCGGTCACTTTACCCTGTGGCCCGACCGCATTGGCGATGATCTCCGCCCAATAGCCCGATCCCGTCATGATGTCGGCGGCGGACATGCCTTGCTTCAATCCGAGAAAGGCAAGCGTTTCGGCTGGTTTTCGGCTTTCGTCCAGCGCGATCGCTTCCGCCGGACGGCCGGCCCTGGCGACGGCGGCGGCAAGGTCGGGCTTGGCGGGGGCGGCGGATACCGGAACGGAAATGCAGGCGGCCGCGCCGGCCAGCGCGGTCAGGATGAGGTTACGCATGTCAGATCCCCTTGATTGCGTATTCGGGATCATGCGCCCGCCCGTGCGGCGGCTCAATCCGCGCTGCCGACGGTGGTCGAAACGCGCGGGAGGTTCATCGAATCAGTTCGTCGCCGCGCGCAGGAATTCTACATGGAAGGCGACGGCACCGATCGGCTCGACATGGTGGCGGATCGTGGGTTCGACGATCCCGGGCGCGCGATCGGGGGTCAGGATGATATCGACCGGCATTCGGCGCGGATCGGTGATTGTATAGCGCAGCTTGCCGCTGGCGACGTGGATCAGTCCCCAGGTGCCGGGCTTGGTGTCATGATCGGCCAGCAGCGCCGCCGGCACGTTGGCCTCGGAAAAATCGGGCGTGCGGCGATAGGGGAGAAGGCCATCCGGAATCGCGTCCGGATTGGCCGCTCGCGCTGCCGATCCGGCGGATGTCGCGCGCGTCACCTGCTCGTCATGACCGCTCTTGTCGCTGAAGAAGGCGGCGGCGAACAGGCCGCATCCCAGCAGCACGGACACGAAGACGCCGCCGACCGTTGCCACAACCATGTGAACGGTCAACGGGCCGAACAGCGAGAGATACCAGAGCGCGCCCGCGGTCATGACGATGCCGGCGATACCGATCAGCTTCATCATCCGGCGGAAGTCGGCGCGGGCGCTGTCGCGGCTGTTCGGTGCGGTCGTCATGACGGATCCCTTTCGATGGGCAATCAGGCGGTTGCCTGTCGCGCGGGCGGATCGAGCCGGAAGAACAGGGCAAGCTGCAGGCTTTCCGCGATGCGCGCGGCCTTGGCCTGCATCGCCACGGCGCTGTCCTGCGGCATGTGCCTGTCGGTGATCTCGGCCCAGAGTGTGAGCCAGCGTTCGAACATCTCCGGGGTGATCGTATCGCGATGTGCCAGATGCGCACGCATCGGATTGCCCTTGTAACGACCGCTGGTAAGCATGACGGAAGACCAGAAGGCGGTCAGCGTCTCAAGGTGCGCCGGCCAGTCATGGACCGCACCGTCGAACACCGGCCCGAGCAGGGGATCCTGCCTGATCCGGTCATAGAAGAGCGGAATCAGCCGGCCCAGAGCCTCTTCATCAATGTCCGACGTTCCGATCATCATCGACTCGCTTAAACATGTATTGACAGTGCATGTATAAGCCTGCTTCTAAAGATGCAACAGAAATGCATATATGGCGTGATGCCGAAGATGGAGCCTGAATGCGCCTGACGCGCTACACTGACTATGCGATGCGCGTGCTGCTGTATCTTGGCGCGCGGCCTGATGCGCTATGCTCGATCGCCGAGGTGTCGCGCGCTTATGGGATCTCGCAGAATCACCTGATGAAGGTGGTCAACGATCTGGCGCGTGAAGGCTATGTGGCAAGCGTTCGCGGCCGCTTCGGCGGCATCCGGTTGGGCCGGCCCGCTGGCGAGATCAATGTCGGCGCTGTGGTGCGCCATACCGAGGACGGGTTCGAACTGGTCGATTGCGGCGGCTGCGTGATCGCGCCCGTTTGCGGCCTGACCGGCGCGCTGGACGAGGCGCTGGCCGCCTTCATGCGCGTGCTCGACGGTTATACGCTGGAGGACCTTCTGGCCCGGCGCGCCGATCTCGGCAGATTGTTCGCCGCCTAAGGTCGTTCAGCGTCCCTTCTTGCGCGTCGGTTTCTTCTCCGGGCGCTTGCCGAGGCCGATGGCGATGGCGAGGTTGCGGCGCTGTTCGGCATAGTTGGGGGCGACCATCGGATAGTCGGCGGGCAGACCCCAGCGCGCGCGATATTGTTCCGGCGTCAGATTGTGATGGGTCATCAGATGGCGCTTGAGCGTCCGCATCTTCAACCCGTCCTCAAGGCAGACAAGATGATCGGGCTTCAGCGAGGCGCGGATCGAAACCTTGGGCGTCGGCGGCTCTTCCTCGACGGGAGGGGGCGGGCTCGCAAGGCCGGCCAGCGCATCGTGGACGTTCGCGATCACCATCGGCAAATCGGAGACCGCGACCTTGTTGTTCGACACATGTGCGGCGACGATATCCGCGGTCAGAACGAGCAGCTTTTCGTCGCGTTCGTCGGCCATCGAAAATTTCCTCCAAAATGGAGGTAAATTCGATACCCGGCTTCGACGACAATGCAAGCTTTTGGACTAGCGGGATCGCTATCTAAGCCATAGAGCGACGGCATGGCGGGCATCGGCACCAGGATCGACGAATTGGGAACGCTGCTGCGCGAAGGCGCCGGTTTCGTATTGCGGCGCGATCTGGGCGGACGCTGGATGCTCGATATGCATCGTGTTCCGGTCGATCATGTGGAGAAGCGCGTCCGCGTCACCGGCGTGGTCGTGGCTGATGGGCTGGTCGATGTCGATGGCGTGACCGCCGAGGCATAGAACCGGCGGCCGCTTGCCCCTAAAGTGCGAACAGTGGCGGAACGGAAGATCATCCATATCGACATGGACGCCTTTTTCGCGTCGGTGGAACAGCGTGACGATCCGTCATTGCGCGGTCGGCCGCTCGCCGTGGGAAGCGCTGGCGGGCGCGGCGTGGTCGCCGCCGCGAGCTACGAGGCGCGCAAGTTCGGCGTCAGATCGGCGATGCCGTCGGTCACCGCGATCCGCCGCTGTCCCGAACTGACTTTCGTGCCGCCGCGCTTCGACGTCTATCGCGCGGTTTCGCAGCAGGTGCGCGCGATCTTCGCCGACTATACCGATCTGATCGAGCCGCTGTCGCTCGACGAGGCCTATCTCGATGTCACCGAGGATCGGCGCGCATTGCGGTCTGCGACCGCGACGGCCGAGGAGATCCGCCGGCGTATCCGTGAAGAGACCCAACTGACGGCATCGGCGGGCGTGTCCTACAACAAGTTCGTGGCAAAGCTCGCGTCGGACCAGAACAAGCCGGATGGATTATGCGTGATCACGCCGGAGATGGGGCCGGCCTTTGTCGCGGCGCTTCCCGTCAGTCGCTTTCGTGGAGTCGGTCCGGTGACCGCGGCCAAGATGGAACGGCTGGGCATCCGGACCGGCGCTGACCTGCGCGATTGCGGGCTCGATTTCCTGGCCCGTCATTTCGGCAGCAGCGCCGATTACTTCCATCTGGCGGCGCAGGGCATAGACAATCGACCCGTCATGCCGGACCGTCCGCTCAAGTCGGTTGGAGCCGAGACGACATTCTCGAACGACCTGATGGACCCACCGGCCGTTCAGGCTGCGCTTGGCGAGATACTGGACTCGCTGATGCGCCGCATCGAACGCTCCGCCGCGCGTGGCCGGACGGTGACACTGAAAGTGCGTTATGCCGATTTCCGTTCGATGACGCGCTCGCGCACGCTGACGGGCGCGACCGGGGACCCGGAGATGATCGAGACGCTGGCGCGCGGGCTGGTCGACGATCTGCCCGCGATCCTGCCGGGCATCCGTCTGCTCGGCGTCACGCTCTCTAATATCGTCGAGGAGGATGCGGACGGGCCAGCACAGCCGACGCTGCCGCTCTAGGACCAATCGACATTCAGCCCATACCGGCCTGCAAATGGCGCTTTCCCGCGCTTCCGGTGCTCACGTACGATAAGCACGCTACGCTCCGGGTCACGAAAAATCACCATTTTCGACTCGGTCTGAACTGAATGTCGACTGGTCCGAGCATAGCCGATCGCCATTCAACTCATGCCGGAACCAGTTCCATGGGCAGGCTCGACCAGCTTCTGATCGTGTTGTTGTAGTGGCGGACGGGCTCGCCGGCGAGCAGGATGCGGCGTGCCCGGCGGGCGAGTGAGGCCAGCACCGCTTCACCCTCCATCCTGGCGAGCAGCCTGCCGACACAACCATGGATGCCGGCGCCGAAGCCGACATGATTGGTGATGCGCCGGCCGATATCGTAGCGATCGGGTTCATCCCAGGCGCGGGGATCGCGATTGGCCGCGCCCAGGAACATCAGGATCTTGTCGCCAGCGCGCACGGGCAGGCCGCCAAGCTCGCCGGGCTGTGTCGCCGTACGGAAGAAAGTCTGCACGGGGGATTCGAAGCGCACCGCTTCCTCGAACGCGTTCTTCGCCAGATCGGGGCTGGCGCGCAGCCGGTCGAATTCGTCCGGGAACCGCGCGAGCGCGTGCAGCGCCGCCGCGAGTGAATTGATCGTCGTGTCCAGCCCAGCCTGAAGCAGCGCGCGGACCAGCATCTGCGCATCGCCATGGCCGATCTCGCCCCGGTCGGCCGCTTCATGAACCATCATGCCGAGCCCGCCCGGGGCCAGTCGCTCGCGATGTCCCTGCGCTTCGATCCATTCGAAATTGACCTTCGCGGTCGATGCCTGGAACAGCGTGTTGCGAGGGCCGAACGAATTGAACAGCGCATCGGCATGGGGAAGCAGCTTCTCGCGATTTTCCACACCCATGCCAACGGCGTCCGGGAATACGCGCAGGGGATAGGCGTGGGCGAGGTCGGCGATCCCGTCGAAGCGCCGATGGTCGACCAGCTCGGCGATCATCGCGTCCGCTGCCGCGAAGAAGCGCTCGCGAAGGTCCGCCAGCACGGCGGGGGAAAGTACGCGATTGAGCACGCGCCGAGCCGCGTCATGCTCGGGCGGATCGACCTCCAGGATCAGGCTGCGCAGCCGGAACCGGCCGTGCCGCTCGAAATCCTCCATGCCCACGCCGCGCGACGAGCAATAGGTTCGCCAGTCCGCCAGCACCGCGCGGACGCTGTCGTGGCGCGCGACCGCGCCGACGCTGTAGCGTGACAGCCAGAAATACGGCCCCGCGTCGCGCATCGCCTGCTGCGCCGGATAGGGATCGTCGAAATAGCCGGTCTCGAACGGATCGATATCGAGCACCGGCACGCCGGGCGGCGGATCGTCATCATAGATCGCATAAGGGGATCGCATCGAATTTGCCTCCTGCATTCATATTGATAAGTCAATATAAAGTGTCAATATGCGATCGCGATTTGGCAGGCGGCGGGCTTGCTGTAGGTTGGCGCGATGACCGAGCCCGAGAAACCGCATGCGCACCCCGCACAATTGGCGATGGATCTCGACCGCTCGGTTTCGGTGTTGATCAATTTCGTCGCGACGAAGCTCACGGCCAGCGGTTCTGCTGCCTATCGCACGCGCTTCGGGCTCAACATCACCGAGTTCCGTGTGCTGGCGATGCTTGCGGTCGAGCCCGATATCCTCGGCCGCCGCTTCACCGAAGTGATGGGGCTCGATCCCGGCGCGGCCAGCCGGACGCTCAAGGGGCTGGAGGCGCGGGGGCTGGTGGTCAGCCGTACTGACGACCGCCACCCCGCCTATCGTCGCTGGGCGCTGACCGCCGCTGGCGCGGCGCTGCAGGACGAAGCCGTCCCCATCGCGTTGGAACGCGCACGAATATTGCTTCAGGATTTCAACGCGGGAGAGGAAGCGATGCTTGTCGATTTCCTGCGCAGGATGCTGAAGCGTATGCCTGATGTGTCCGCGCTGAACGGCGAAGCCGGGGAGGCGGGATGATCGATATCGGCCCGAGCGGGCGCAGGGTGGCGGCAGCGCTGGTCGCGCTGGTCGGCTGGATCGGGATCGGGGTTCAGCTCGATGCGAGCACAGCCCTGGCGGGCTCGGTCCGGGGCGCGATCTGGAACATGCTGCTGTTCTTCACGATCATCGCCAATCTGCTGGCCGCGATCGTGATGACCGGTATCGCGCTCGATTGGCGGGCTTTCAAGGCGCCCGTCACGATCGGCGGCGTGACGATCGCGATCCTGCTCGTCGGGGTGGTCTATGCGCTGTTGCTGCGCGGCTTGCTCGAACTGAGCGGCGGCGCGCGGCTCGCCGATATCCTGCTTCACAGCGTCACGCCGGTGCTGGTGCCGCTCTATTGGCTGCTGCTCGCGCCCAAGGGCGGATTGACGTGGCGCGCGCCGTTCCTCTGGGCGTGCCTGCCGCTCGCCTATTTCGGCTATGCGCTGGTGCGCGGCGACCTTGAGGGGCGCTATCCCTATCCATTTATGAATGTCGCGCAGATCGGGTGGGGTGCGACCCTCACCAATGCGTTCGCGATGGCAATCGGCTTCCTCGCCGTCGGCTTCGTGCTGGTATGGCTTGATGATCGATTGGCGCGCCGCCCGCGCTGAATGGCGCACGCAACTTTCGGCAGGTCCGGAAGTTTGGGACTCTCATGGAACTGACCGAGCATCACGACCTTCGCGGCGGCGATCCGGTCTGGCGTCCGGGTGATGGCCAAGCCGCCGATTCGCTTCCCGCAACCTCGGATATCGTGATCATCGGATCCGGAATCATGGGGGCGACGATAGCGGAGCGGCTGAGCGTCGACGGGCATCGCATAGTGCTGCTCGACCGGCGTCCACCCGGCCATGGCAGCACCGCTGCGTCCACCGCCGAACTGATGTGGGCGATGGATGTGCCCTTGACGCATCTGGCCCGCAAGCTCGGTGAGGACGAGGCCGCCCGTCGCTGGAGGCGCGTCTACCGGGCGGTAAGCGGGTTGGGCCATCGGATCGACGCGCTCGGCATTGATTGCGCGCGGGTGGACCGACCGACATTGTATCTGGAAGGCGGGTTGCTCGATCGCGACGCGCTGGCCGAAGAAGGCGAGGCGCATCGCCGCCACGCCTTGCCCAGCACGTTCCTGGATGCAGATGGGGTCGCGGCCCGTTTCGGCATCGCTCCAAGGGCAGGGCTGGTTTCGTCGGGCGGGTTCGAAGTCGATCCGGTCGCGCTCACGCATGGATTGCTCGATATCGTTCGTACCCGTGGCGGCGCGATCTGCCACCCTCGCGATGTGCTCGCGCTTGATCAGCACGCGGACGGCATCACGCTGCGGCTGGGCGATGGCGCGACGATCAAGGCACGAACCGTGATCCTTGCCGGTGGCTATGAGCGTGCGCCGATGTTCCTGCCCGCCGAATTCTCCCTGCTTTCCAGCTTCGCTTTCGCAAGTCCGCCGGGATTGGCGCCGCGCTGGTGCGAAAACGCGATGATCTGGGAAGCTGCCGATCCCTATCTTTATGTCCGCACGACAGCCGATGGCAGGATCGTCGCGGGCGGCGAGGACGAGGATTTCCACGATCCTGCCCGTCGCGACGCAATGATAGCGGCGAAGGCCGGGGTCATCGCCGCAAAGCTGGAGGCAATGCTGGGAAGCGGGCCGGTTGCGATCGATCGAAGTTGGGCAGCCACCTTCGGGGCCTCGCCCGATGGCCTGCCTGCGATTGGACGCGCAGCCAATGCGCGGCACTTGTGGATTGCGGCGGGCTTTGGCGGCAACGGCATCGCCTTCGCTGCGCTGGCCGGCGAAATCATCGCCGCCGATCTGTCGGGAATGCCGGACCCGGATGCCGCCTGTTTCGACCCTTATCGCTTCGCGGCTGAGCGCGGCCAGTTGAAGCTGAGCGCCGTTTCGCCGGTTGCGTCCCCAGCAGCATCATAGCGCCGTTCGACGATCACGCCGTGGCCGCGCTCGTCGATCGCGACCACGGTGCTGCAGCGCGTACCATAGACGGGGTTGCGGATGAAGATCGGCGACAATGCGGGCTCTTGCGGCACATCCGACGCAGCGGCCGTGCGGAGCCCGACATCGGGCAGCACGTCCTCGCGAAGGCCGTCGAGCAATGTCTCCGGGTGTGTTGCGTCGCACACGATCCAGTCGAGCATCAGCGCCTTCAGCCTGAGCGTCTTTGGCCATGGTTCGTCGAGCGTGCCGTTGGACAGGCCGTAGATGCCCGGCGCGAGCAGGCTGCGCTGCGCTTCGGGCCGGTTGGACAGGAACAGCGCGCGATCGCGATCGGCGACGATCAGGTTGAAGGGATTGAAGTCATCGAGCGTGGCGCTGTCCGCATCGGCATAGGCGCCGTGCCCGGCCAGAAGATCGGAGACGAGCGCACCGCGTGACGCGCGGTCGGGGTCCGGCCCGCCATGGCCTCGCAAATTGGTGACGACGGCGAAGCTGCCCTGTTCGGAAACGCCCAGCCAGGTGCCGCCCGACGCCAGATCGCGCCCCGCGATCAGATGGTCGGGATCATCCCACCGCGCGAGCGCGCTGGCGGGGCGGGTGTGAAGCTCGTCGCGATTGCCCGCGACGATCAAGCGCCAGCGCGGATGCGATCGCCATGCGAAGGCCAGGACACACATGGACGAACCATTGCCCATCCGCCGCCCGCTGGCGACCGAAAAACGCGGGCTCGACAAAGAGCCACGACAAAATCATGGCGGAAGCACAGCCTCGTCTCCGTCGAACCCCCATGAAGGGAGTCTCGCCATGACCGACACGATCATTTCCGTATCGCTTCTCGTCGCTGCGGTCGCCGCCATCCTGGTCGGCGGCATCTTCCATGCTTTTTCGTCCTTCGTGATGGCTGGGCTCGGGCGTATCCCGTCAGAACAGGGTGCGAATGCCATGCGGTCGATCAACGTCACCGTGTTCACGCCCAGCTTCATGATTCCGTTCATGGGCATGGTGCCGTTCAGTCTCGCGATCGCGGGCTGGTCGCTGTTCGCCTGGGATCGCGCGGGTTCGGGCCTGATCCTGTCGGGCGCGCTTCTGTATCTGTTCGGCTGCTTCGGCGTGACGATGTCCTTCAACGTGCCGCTCAACAATCGGCTCGCAGCGGTCCAGTCGGCAGGGGAACCGGCGCTATGGGCGCATTATCAACGGGCCTGGACCCGCTGGAACACGATGCGGACGATCTCGCCGACACTGGCGGGCCTGTTGTTCGTTCTTGCGCTTCCTTCCTGAGCGATAATCAGCCTTAACCAACCATGCACCCTGATATGATTTGGCGCGTTTAGCTTCTCTTCAGCATGGCGGGCCTAACGACCCAGTCCCGAAGGGAGCCGAGTGCACGTACGTAATATCCTGCCGATCCTGTTCCTGTTGCTCGCGGTGTTCTGGCCGGGGGCGGCATCGGCGGAAAGCGTCGAACTCAGGTCGCATTTCTGCCATGCGAATGCTCCGGCGGATCGGTTGCCGAACGCGAATACGGTTCGTGGCCTGAGCTTTGATTGCCGCGGCGGCAAGGCCACGGGTTATCATGACCGCTGGCTATGGCTACGGCTCGACACCAGCCGGCTTGCGGGCCCCGATGCTGCCCGGGTTGCGGCGCTGCCGGTCAGATGGCGCCTGCTCATCGATCAGGCGCGTTTCGACCGGATCGCGATCGTGATCATCGACTCGCGCGGGCGTGCCCAGGAAATGGTACGGGACGCCGGCGACCTCGAAAAAAACTGGGCGCCAGGCGGACTGCAGCGCTTCGTCGTCGATCGGGCGGGCCGCGACGTCCGGCAGATCCATATCGGCTATTACAGGCTGGCCGATCTCGGCTTGATGCGAAAGGTGACTGCGGCAAGCCCGGAGACCGCCAGGAAGCTGAGCGATCGCTGGCTGTTGCTGATGGGCCTGTTCAGCGGGGCATTGCTTTCAGCCTTCGCCTATAATCTTGTGATCTATATCGGTCATCGCCAGACATTCCAGCGCTGGTACCTGATCTGGGCGGCAACCGTGCTCGCCTATGGGCTGATCTGGACCAATGTGATCGCGCTGCTGTTGCCCGGATTTGTCGGGCCGGTGACGGTCCGGCTCGATTTTATCCTGGTCGGCGTCATGATCGGCACCGGCAATGTCTTCTTCCTGGCGGTGATCGAGGAAGGCGTGTTGCCGCGCTGGCTTCACCGTGCCGGGCGCGTGCTCGCGCTGATCGGGATATTGCTCGGCGCCGCCGCCTCGGCCGACCAGATCCTGCCTGCCGCGCTGATGGACCGGCTGATGAACTATGCCATCCTCGCCAGTGCCATCTCGGTCTTTATCGGCGTCTGCTATGCGATCCGGCGAGGCAGCCGCATCGTCTGGTTCTACCTGCTGGGCTGGACGCCGGTGCTCGTCATCTTCGCACTGCGGCTGGCCCGCAACCTGGGTTTCCTGCCGCAGAACGATCTTGTCGACCTCGCGACCTTCGGCACGCTTGCTTTCGAGTCGATCGCGCTTTCGCTCGCCATCGCCGATCGCTTTCGGTTGCTGCGCCGCGAACGCGACCTGGCCGAACAGGCCCGCGCGGCGATCGCGATCGAAAGCGAGACGTTGCGCCGCGCCGCGCAGACCGATTTCCTGACTGGCCTGGGCAATCGCGCCTCGTTCCAGGCGGCGTTGCGCACCCGCATGGAATCGAGTGCGCGCGGCATACAGCTCTATCTGATCGACGTCGATAATCTGAAGGAGATCAATGACCGGCTGGGTCATGATGGGGGTGACGCCTTGCTGGTGCATGTCGGGGAGATGTTGCGCGGCGCGGTGGGGACGGATGAGCATGTCGCACGGATCGGCGGCGACGAGTTCGCGCTGATCCTGACGCGGGCGGACGAACGGCGGATCGCCGAAATCTCCGAAACGCTCGACATGATGCAGGGCGAGATCTGGAGCTATGGCGGGCGGAGCTGGGCGTTGTCGCTGAGCATCGGCATGGCCCGTTATCCGGAAGACGCGCTCGATGCCGATCCGCTCTACAAGAACGCCGATCTGGCGCTCTATGAGGCCAAGCTGCGTGGGCGGCGGCGGCTGCATCGCTACGATCCCGGGCTGCGCGCGGAGATCGATCGCAGCGCGGCGCTGGCGCGTGACGCGCATCTGGGGCTGGAGCGTGACGAATTCGTCCTCCATTATCAGCCGATCGTCGAACTGGAGGGCGGCCGCGTCGTCAGCTACGAGGCGCTGCTGCGCTGGCAGCATCCCGAACATGGCGTGCTGACGCCATCGGTGTTCGGCAGCGTGCTTGTCGATCCGAAGATCGGCAGCGCGGTGCAGGATCGCGTGCTCACGCGCGTGCTGGCCATGCTTGCCGCGCGCCCTGACGATATCCGCGCGGTCTCGATGAATTTCACGGCGGCGCAGCTCGACGGTGCGCACGCAGCGCGGCGACTGTTGAGCCGGCTGGAAGAGGCGGGCGTCGCACCGGAGCGACTGTGCATCGAAGTGACCGAGGATATCGTGCTCGGCCGTTCGGTCGATGCGATGGCGGAGGCGCTGCGCCTGCTCCATGAGGCCAATGTCCAGATCGCGCTCGACGATTTCGGCACCGGCTATGCCTCACTCATCCATCTGAAGCGGATGCCGATCGATATCCTCAAGATCGATCGTTCCTTCGTGCTCAGCCTGTTTGATGGCGACGGCAGCAGCGAGGCGATCGTGCGCGCGATCATCGGATTGGGCCGGGGCATGCGCAAATCGGTGATTGCCGAAGGGATAGAGACGACCGCCCAGCGCCAGCGCCTGATCGAGCTCGGCTGCACGCTGGGGCAGGGCTATCTGTTCGCGCGGCCGGGGCCACTCGGCGATTTGCGATAGGGCATTGCGCCGATCCCCGGCAACGATCTGGGTGTATGGCCGTTGGGTTGAATATGCATGGCGTCCGCCACGCGAAGGAGAAGCATGATGGGAGCCGACGAAATCCTGGCGCTGGAGATCTGGAAGGCATTGCGCGGCCGTCCGATCAGCGATGCGGAGATCGCCAGGGAAGTCGCCGATTATCGGCGCTGCCTCGACCTGGTTCGCGCGGCCGAGCGTCAGGGGGATCCGGATTGATCCTGCGGGACTGAAGCGGGCATGATCGATCCCGGCGCCATGCCGGTGCTGGCCTGCGCCTGGCGGCGGGCAAGCTGGGTCAGCCGTTCGCCCAGGAAATCCAGCACCACGCGCACGCGGGGTATATGGCGCGATCGTTCGTGCGTCAGCAGCCAGACACCGCGTTCCACTTCCCTGGGAATGGGGACGCAGCGGATCAGTTCCGGATCGGCATCGGCGACGAAGCAGGGCAGGGTGGCGAGCCCCATGCCCGATCGCACGGCGGACAGCAGTCCGGTGGCGGAATCATGGTGGATGGCGACGGTATCGGCCAGGCCATGCTGTTCCAGCCAAGCGCGATAGATGCGCCAGACGCCCTTGCCGCCGCCGCCGATGATCACATGATCAATCATGTCGCGCGGGCGGCGCGGCGTGCCGTGGCGTGCGGCATAATCGCGGCTGCAATAGACCGTCCATGGTTCGTCGGCGACGCGGCGCCCGACCAGTCCGCTGCCTGACGGCCGACCGGCGCAGCGCAGCGCGATATCGGCTTCGCCCGCTTCCAGGTCGCGTACCTGCTCACTGGTATCGAGCTCGATCCGGATCGTCGGATGCGCCTCGCGCAGATCGCGCAGGATCGGCGCCATGATGGTGACGGCGTGGATTTCCTGCATGGTCAGCCGCACTGTGCCGCTCGCCTCGCGGCCATGCGATCCGGCATCCTCGGCAAAGCGATTCGCGGCCGCCTCTACGGCCTCGGCGCGTTCGCGCAGCGCCTCCCCCACGGCGGTCAGCACGTAACCGGCCTGTCGCCGCTCGAACAGGGTGACGCCCGCCGCCGCTTCCAGCGCGGCCACCCGGCGCGCGGCCGTGGTCTGGCTGACGCCGAGTGACTTGCCCGCCGCCAGCGTGCTGCCCGTGCGCGCGACGGCCAGGAAATAACGGAGATCATTCCAGTCGAGCATCTGTGACTTATGCCCCGATCATATGATAGCGGCATTCTGCAATAATGCAGTATCGCAGCGCAACATCGTTGTTCGTCTGTGCCGGCAGGGGGGTGTAGATCGGTCTGGCCGGAAAAGACCGGCGACCTAGACATTATGGAGACGGTCATGAAGACCTTGCTAGCGCTATCCGCGCTTGCCGGAGCCCTGTGCGTGGCGCCGGCCGCCGCGGCTGAAACCCGCCACCCGCCCGTCGTCCGCGCCGTCGCGCACGATGATCTGGACCTGAGCACGGCCAAGGGCCGCAAGACGCTCGACCGCCGCATCGAGATCGCGATCGCCACCGCCTGCGGTGATGCGTCGAGCGCCGATCCGATGGGCTGGAAAGCGATCCAGCGCTGCCGCACCGACGCGGCGGATCGTGTTTCAGTCCAGCGTGAAGGCGCGATCGCTGCGGCTCGGCGGCAGGGAAGCACGCGCATCGCCGCGCAATGATATCGGTGCGCTATTGCTGCCGAACGATCGCCGGGCCCAGCGTCATCACGACGCGCAGGCCCGGCTGATTGTCTTCCAGCGAGATCGCGCCATGATGCAGTCCCGCGACCGCCTCGACCAGCGACAGTCCAAGTCCCGATCCGGGGCGGTGGCGCGAGGGATCCAGCCGGCCGAAGCGGCGTAGCGCATCGCTGCGTCGTTCGCTCGGGATGCCGGGACCGTCATCGGACACCTCCACCGCCAGGATCCCGTCATGGTCGCGGGCGATGAGCATGATGGCGCTGCCGCCTTCACCATGGTTCAGCGCATTCTCGACCAGGTTGCCGATCGCCTGGCTGACAAGTTCGCGGTGCAGCCGCCCGGTGAGACCGGTCTGTGCATCCGCGGAGATCGTGAAGCCGCGATCTTCCACCAGCGGCCCATAGACCTCGACCAGGTCGGACAGCAGTGTCGCCAGATCGCTCTCGACCAGCGATTCGCGGCCGATGCCTGCTTCGGCCCGGCTGATCAGCAGGGCTGTCGACAGCATTGAGAGCAGGGTGTCGGCTTCCGCCGATGCCTTTTCCAGCGCGGTCAGCGCCTCGGTGTCGCGGGTTTCGACAATCGCGCGTTCGAGCACCGATTTGAGCCGCGTCACCGGCGAGCGCAGGTCGTGGGCGAGGCCGTCGGTCATCATCCGCAATTGCGAGACCAGTGCCTCGATCCGCTGCAACATCACGTTGATTGATTCGCCGAGCGCATCGAAGGCGTCTCCGCTGCCGTCGACCGGAACGCGCCGCGCCAGCGCACCGTCACCGACCGCCGCCGCCGTCGCGACCACGCCCTGGATCTTGCGGCTGAGCAGGCGCCCAAAGGCAAGCGTGCCGACCAGCGTCAGCGACAGGCCGATCGACAGTGCCGCCAGCATCGCCTCCGCATTGACACGGGTCAGTCGCAGGTTGGCATCGATGACATGACCGGTCAGGAGCCGCGATCCGTCGGGCAGCCTTGTGGTCGCCACACCCATATGTTCGGGCTGGTCCGCGCCCATGCGGTACAGATCGATCGTCCGCCAGTCGGTCTCCGATGGAATGACGGTCGGCCAGGCGGCGATATTGCCCGCGACCGGCATGCCTGCGCGATCGGCGAGCAGGATCACCACCGCGTCGCTCCGCACCGATCGCAACCGTGTCAGGATCAGGCGCTTCACTTCCGCCTGACCGCCGCCGGCATAGGCGCCGCGCAATTCGTCGCGCAGTTCGCCCACCAGCGCTTGCTGTTCCTCGATCAACGCGTGCTGACTCGCCTGCTGGACGAACAGCAACACGCCGGCCGTGACCAGCATCTGGAACAGGAACGCCAGAACCACCAGCCGCGCGGTGGTCGAACGGATCAGGCTGCGCCAGCGCGGCGCCATTCAGGCGGCCGCCCCCAATCGATAACCCGCACCCCGGATGGTGTGGAGCAATGGCGTGTCCGATCCGTCGTCCAGCTTGCGGCGTAACCGACTGACATGGACGTCGATGACGTTGGTGCCGGGATCGAAATGATAATCCCACACGCCTTCAAGCAGCATAGTGCGGGTGACAACCTGATCGGCATGGCGCAGGAAATATTCGAGCAGGCGGAATTCGCGCGGCTGCAGTTCGATCGTCCGGCCGCCACGCCGCACCTTGCGTGAGAGCAGGTCCATATCGAGATCGGCGCAATTCAGGCTCGTCACCACCGCCGATCCCGATCCGCGATGCCGCAGCATCAGCCGCACCCGTGCGAGCAGTTCGGCGAAGGCGAAGGGCTTGACCAGATAATCGTCCGAGCCTGCGGTCAGGCCGCCGACGCGATCTTCGGGCGAGCCAAGCGCGGAGAGGATGATCACGGGGGTCTCGATCTTCGCCGCGCGCAATGCGCCAAGCACCGCCATGCCGTCCATCCCCGGCAGCATGCGATCGAGGATGATCGCGTCGTAGCTGCCATCGCTCGCCAGGAAGAAACCGTCCCGGCCATTATCGGCATGATCGAGCACGAAGCCCTCTTCGGTCATGCCCTTGACGATATAGCTCGCGGTGGCCTCGTCGTCCTCGATCAGCAGCAGCTTATGCCCCATCCTCAACCCTCAACCTTTGTCAGCGCGATCAGCCGGGCATGACGATCATGGACGATGTCGAGCGCGATCGCATCGCCCGCATGGTTATGCAGGCAAGCCGCGGCTTCATCCAGTGTCGAGACGCGATGGCCGTCGATCGCCGCGATCGCGTCGCCCACCGTGATCCCCTTCGCCGCAGCCTCACCATCGGAACGCAGGCTGGTGACGATCAGGCCCCGGCCGGATGTGGCCGGCTCGATCGTCATGCCGGGCAGTAGGTCGGATGGACGGATCGGCGCTACCTCGTTCCCGCCGCCGATAATCGATCGCGTAAAGAGGGGGGCCGCCGCGAGCGGCGCACAGCATAACAAACAGATGCCCCACCAGGCCATCGCGTTGCTGTGGCGGCCGCCCGCCATGCTCATGCCGTCCGCGCCGGCCTATCCGGCCGATCGAGGCGCTGTGCGATTGTCGCGATCTGTTGCGCCAACTGGTCCAGCCGGTCGGTGACGCCCAGGTCGAGCTTCTGGTGCAGCCGCAGGATCTCGAGTTCGGCGCGAAGATTGACCTCGAAGTCGAGGCTGGCGGCGACGCGATCCTTCGCGGACTGGCGGTTCTGGCTCATCATGATGATCGGCGCCTGGATGGCGGCGAGCATGGAGAGCATCAGGTTGAGGAAGATATAGGGATAGGGATCGAAGGCCAGCCCGAGATGGCCGAGTATGTTCGTGTTCAGCGTCATCCAGCTGAGCAGGATGATCGCGAAGGCGATGATGAAGCCCCATGAGCCGCCGACGGCGGCGACCCGATCGGCAAGGCGCTCGCCGAACGTCGCGCGCTCATCGGCGATGTCCGCCGCGTCGCGGCTGATCGGCAGCCGTGCCTGCATCGTCGTCAGGACATTATGTTCCTCGGGGTCGAGCGCATCGACTGGCTTGCCCAGCAGGCGGGTGGCGAGCGTCTGGATGTCATGGCCGGTCATGTCGTGTCCCCCGTCTGGATAAGTCCGGAGGATCATCGCGCGATCCTCCGGACGAGGGGCCCATGCTATCATCCGCGAACGGTCGCCGCACGCCGCTTGGTCGCGGCATGATGATGGCGCGCATGATGCGTCGAGGCAGCGGGTGCCGCCTGGGGATTCATGCATTCGTCGGTCACCGTCTTCGAACAGAGCGGCACGTCGCCCTGCGGCGTGGAAACGGTGCGCGGGGTTGCGGCCCCGGCCGCGGTCGCGCCGCCCAGGAGCAGCGCGGTGGCAAGCAGCAGCGTCTTCATGGCACTTCCTTTCGTGATGCGGGCGCGCCGTTTCACCGGATCGGCGCGGCGCCCCGCGATCCCGATATTGGGTGATCGGCCCTGGCGAGTCATGTTAAGCTTTGGTCATCCGGCGGCCATCCGGCGCCCCGGGAGCAACCTGTCCAAAGCTTAATGCTGCGCCCAGCACGCCGACAGTTTCGCGCGCCTATGGTTCAGTTCATGGCCGGGCGAAGGGTCCGGTGGGACGGAAGGATCGCGACATGTTTCGCAAGCTCCTCATCGGCACTGCGGCAGCGCTCTCGCTGGCGGCTGGCATTGTGCCCGCTTACGCCACTCATCCGGCGGCGAACACCGATCGTCAGGTGACGATCCCGTTCGTCAATCTTGGCGGAATCCGGGATTGGCGCGCGGACGGTACCAGCGGTGTCTGGATCCAGGACGCGCATCGGCAATGGTATCACGCCACCTTGATGCAGCCAGCGTTCGACCTGCCCTTTGTCGAGCATATCGGCTTCGCCACCGGCCCGATCTCGACGCTCGACCGTTTCTCCTCGATCGTCGTGCGCGGCCAGTCCTATCCGCTGACCTCTCTGGTGAAGAGCGATGCACCGCCGGCGAAGCGCTGACATGCCGCGCTGAACGCTTCGATGAAAAAGGGGGAGGGTGAGATGCCTGTTCCGTTTCTGAAGATCGGGTCGGTCGTGGCTTTGGTCGCGGCGGCCGGTACGCTCGCGCTTCCGCGTACGCACGTCATCGCCGGCGCCGTGCCCGCCGTCGAGCAGGATGCGCCGCGCCTGGTGATGGACGGCACCATGCGGTTGGCGCAGGTGGGGCCGGTCTCCACCTATCTGCCGTCCGGTCCCGTGCGCGGCGTCGCTCTGTTCATGTCGGGTGACGGCGGCTGGAATCTGGGCGTGGTCGACATGGCGAAGGCGCTGACGCGCCAGGGCATCGCGGTTGCCGGCTTCTCGACGCCCGCCTTTCAAAAGGCGCTCGAGAAAGGCGCTGACCGCTGCATCAATCCGAACTATGCGCTGGCCGCGCTCGCGCAGGATTTCGAGCATCGCGCCGGGCTCGATCACTATATGAAGCCAATCCTGGTCGGCTATTCCTCGGGCGCGACACTCGCCTATGGCGCGTTGGCGCAGGCGCCCGCCGGTTCCTATCGCGGCGCGGTTTCGCTCGGCTTCGGTCCCGATATCGGCGGCAGCAAGCCCTGGTGCGCGGCACCCGGCCTGTCGGTTTCGCGGATCACCAAGCCGGAGGCGGGCTGGCTGTTCGCGCCCGTTCCGCATCTCTCCGCACCCTGGCTGGTGTTGCAGGGCCTTGACGATCAGGTTGTCCAGCCCGCGGTCACGCGCAGCTTCACGGGCAGGATTCCCGAAGCCCAGTTGATCGAACTCGCCAAGGTTGGCCATGGTTTTTCGGTACAGGCGCACTGGATGCCGCAATTCACCGCCGCCTTCGCGCCGATGCTCGAAAGCGCTTCGTCGTCCATCGGTTCCTCGGCCAGCATCGACGATCTGCCGCTCAACATCGTCACCGATCCGGCCGCACCGCGTACCAATCTGATGGCGGTGATGTATTCGGGCGACGGCGGCTGGGTCGGCCTGGACCGCGCGGTCGCGGCGCGGCTGGCGGCGTCCGGCGTTCCCGTCGTCGGCATCGACAGCCTCGACTATTTCTGGAACGCCAAGACGCCGCAGCAGGCGGGCAGCGATCTCGGCCGGATCGTCAATCATTTCAGCCAGCAATGGCAGCGCCCCAAGCTGCTGTTGCTCGGTTATTCATTCGGCGCGGATGATCTGCCCTTCATCGTCGATGCCATGCCCCAGGTCCTGCGCCCGGCGCTTGCCCGCGTCGCCATGCTGGGGCTGAGTGGCAGCGCCGATTTCCAGTTCCATCTCGCCTCCTGGCTCGATGTCGAGGGGGCCAATGCATTGCCGACGGTGCCGCAGATCCGGCGGATGCCGAGCGTGCCGTTCCAGTGCATTCGCGGCGCGCGCGAAACCGACAGCGCCTGTTCGGCACTGGCCGCGCCCTACATCGCGCAAGCCGTGGTGCCGGGCGGCCATCATTTCGACGGCAATGCGGATCTGATCGCGGCGACGGTGCTGCGCGGGATCCTCGCATGAACGGGCGGGGCAGGCTGGCCCTGGGCCTGCTGGGTCTTCTCGTCGCCGCACTTTTCGGTTTCGCCGTCCATATCGGCTATTTCGGCGGCCCCGTATTCACCGACGTGCCGGCAACCGCGTCGGCCGTACCGGGGCGAGGCGGGGTCGCGGCGGTGATCCTGTCGGGCGATATGGGGTTCAAGGTCGGCATGGGGCCGCGCATCGCCCGGCGCCTGGCGGCCGACGGCATTCCGGTGGTGGGCGTCAATTCGCTGACCTATTTCCGGCGCGAACGCACGCCCGACGAGGTCTCCGCACTGGTTGCCTCCGCCGCACGACGTGCGCTGGCGTTCGGCCATGCACGCCGGCTCGTGATGATCGGCCAGTCGTTCGGCGCGGACATGCTGCATGTCGGATTGACGCGCCTGCCGCCCGATTTACGCGCGCGGGTCAGGCTGGTGGCGCTGGTGGTGCCGACCGACACGCTCATTTTCCGCGCTTCGCCATCGGAGCTGTTCAACTGGGCGAAGCCCGATGCGCTCGCTCTGCCGACGGCGCAGGCGCTGACCTGGGTGCCGGTGGTCTGCATCCATGGCGAGGAGGAGACCGAAAGCCTCTGCCCGCTGCTCGGCCAGGCCAATGTCCGCAGCGTTGCCTTGCCCGGCGGGCATCCCCTGGATGGCGATGTTGACGCCGTGCATCGCGTACTCACCGCGATGATCGACCGCACGTTCCGGCGCAATCCGAACATTACAAAAATTTCGGAAATCCCCCATGCTGTCACCATTGCGGCACCGCTAATCTCGACGCGATCGAACCGTTGAACGGAGGATGTCATGAGGTGCTGGTCGCTTGCTGCGCTTTCCGCGACCCTGATGGCGCTGGCGCCGATCGGTGCGGGCGCGGCGGTCCCGTCCGCCACCGGCGTGATCGGCACCTGGGTCAATCCCAAGGGATCCGTGAAGGTGCAGACGGGCGGATGCGGTGACAAGCTGTGCGGCTGGGTGGTCTGGGCCAATCCGCAGGCGACCTCTGATGCGCATGAGGCGGGCATCGACAAACTGATCGGCGTGGCGCTGCTCCAGGATTATCGCGCCGTCGGTCCGGGCCGGTGGCAGGGCCGGGTCTATGTGCCCGACATGGGCAAGACCTATTATTCGACGATCCGCCAGCTCGATCCCAACAGCCTGAAGATCAGCGGCTGCATATTGGGTGGTTGGATCTGCAAGTCGCAGACCTGGCAGCGGGGATAGCGCCATGGCGTCATTCAGGGGCAAGGTGCGGCACGTGGTGGAGCGCCATGGTGTCGCGATCAGGATCGTCGGAATATTGGGCGTCGCGGCGCTCGGCTTCTTCGCGCTTCACGCGCTGCTCGCCGACGTCCATGTGCACGACGTGCGTGCGGCCTTTCATCAGGTTGGCGCGGGGCAAATGGCGGCCGCGATCGGGCTCACCGCGATCAGCTATTTCCTGCTCACGCTCTACGACGTGTTGGCGTTGCGCATCATCGGTCGGCCGCTGCCCTATCGCACCGCGGCGCTCGCCGCGCTGACCAGCTACACGCTCAGCCATAATTTCGGCTTCGCGCTGCTGACCGGCGGGCCGGCACGCTATCGCATCTACAGCGCGGCCGGGCTGGAGGCTGCTGATATCCTGCGCGTGATCGCGACCGCGAGCGTCACTTTCTGGGCGGGCATCATCGTGATGGCGGCGGCGGCGGTGGTCGTGCATCCCGTTCCGCTCGCATTCGGTACATGGATGGTGCCGCTCGCCGCGCAACGTGCGATCGGGATCGGGACGCTTGTCGCGATGGGTCTGTCGATCGTTGCACTGCGCGGTGGGGCGCGCACCATCGATATTTTCAAATGGCATTTCCCGCGTCCGACCGCCGGGCAGGCATGTTTGCAGATCGTTCTCGCCGCGCTCGATCTGGCGGCAGCCAGCGCGGCGCTGCTCGTATTGGTGCCGGGGGCAGGCCTCTCCGTCTTTCCGACAGTGTTTCTCGGCTATGCGCTCGGCATCGTCATCGCGCTGCTCAGCCATGTCCCCGGCGGAGTCGGCGTTTTCGAGGCGGTCGTCATCGCCGCGCTGCCCGGCGTCGATCCGTCGAAGCTGCTGGCGGCGCTGATCCTTTATCGCGTCATCTATTATCTGCTGCCGCTTGGGCTGGGTGCGATCCTGTTCGCTATTCACGAGCGGCGCAGCATCCGCCGGCCGCTCGCCACCGCTTTCGGCGCGCTGCGCTTCGCGCTGCATGGCATCGCGCCGACTTTCCTCTCAGGCTTGGTGTTCGTCGGCGGCGTCGTCCTGCTCGTCTCCGGATCGCTGCCCGCGATCCCGGCGCGACTGCATCTGCTGCGCGACGTCGTGCCGCTGCCCTTCGTCGAGGCGTCGCATATCGCGGCCAGCCTGGCGGGGACGGCGCTGCTGCTGATCGCGCCCGGCCTTTATCGCCGGCTCGATGCCGCCTTCCTGATGTGCCGGGCGCTGCTGCTCGCAGGCGCGGCCTTTTCGCTAGCCAAGGGCATCGATTATGAAGAGGCGCTGATCCTGCTCGGCATTGCCGGCCTGCTCCAGCTTTCGCATCCCGCATTTTACCGGCGAACCGCGATGACCGGGCTTCCCGGCACGCCGCGCGCACTGGTCACCGTCGTCGTCGCGCTGGTGTTGTCGACCTGGATCGGTTTCTTCGCGTTCAAGCATGTCGCCTATCAGGACGATCTCTGGTGGCGCTTCGCATGGAGCGGCGATGCGTCCCGGTTCCTGCGGGGGAGCTTCGCGGCAGCGATCGTGCTGGTCGGGGTGGCGGTCTACCGGCTGTTCGGCCATGCGCGCCCGCCCGCGACCGAACCGCTGGCGCAAGCGAATGGGTGCGTTCCGCCGGCACTGGCGCATAGCCAGCGGACCGACGCCATGCTCGCGCTCACGGGTGACAAGCGCTTCCTGTCGTCAACAAGCGGCGAAGCGCTGCTGATGTACCAGGTGCAGGGCCAGAGCTGGATCGTGATGGGTGATCCGGTCGGGCCGAAGGCCGAATGGCCCGATCTGCTCTGGCGGATCCGCGAGATGGCGGATGCCGCGCAGGGACGGTTGCTGCTGTACCAGATCTCGCTGGCGTCGGTGCCGGTGGCGATCGATCTGGGCCTCCAACTCGTAAAATATGGCGAGGAGGCGCGCGTCGCGCTCCCCGGTTTCACGCTCGACACGCCCGACATGAAATCGCTGCGCCATGCCGAGCGCCGCGCCGAGCGCGAAGGTGCGAGCTTCGAGATCGTCGCGGCTGCGGACGTGCCCGCGCTCCTGCCCGAATTGCGCGGGGTGTCCGATGCCTGGCTGCGAACCAAGCGGCAGAGCGAAAAGGCCTTTTCGATCGGACGGTTCGATCCCGCCTATCTCGCGCGCTTCGATTGCGCGGTGGTCCGCCAGCATGGACGCATCGTCGCCTTCGCCAATATCTGGACGACGGGCACGCAAGAGGAACTGTCGGTCGATCTGATGCGCCACGCCGAAACCATGCCTTATGGCACGATGGACTATCTGTTCGTCCGGCTGATGAAATGGGGCAGCCAACAGGGCTATCGCTGGTTCAATCTCGGTCTTGCGCCACTGTCGGGCATCGAATCCCGCAGGCTGGCGCCGATGTGGGCACGGATCGGCGCGTTGCTCTATCGGCATGGCGACAGTTTCTACGGCTTCGAAGGGCTGCGTGCGTACAAGGAGAAATTCTCGCCGGTCTGGGAACCACGCTACATCGCCGGTCCCCATGGCGTTGGCATGGCGCGGGGCCTGATCGACTTGCAGACGCTGGTCGGAGGAGGCGCCAAGAGTGCGGCCGGGACGAAGCGGCTCGCGCTGGTCGCCTGACCGTTCGCTATCAAAACGTATACGCCAGTCCGACCGCACCGCTCCACTGATTGGGGTTGCCGGCCATGTCGACGATCGGCGAACGCCGATAGGCGCCCAGCATGCGCGCATAGCCACCGGTCGCGAAGACGCTCAGGCCGTGAGTGAGATTGCCCGTCAGCGAATGCGCCAGCAGCATACTGCCGTTCCAGTCCTTCCAGCCGGCCTTGTCCGCGCCCGAATAGACGGGCAGGCCACTCGCGGCACTGCCGGCGGGATCGACGTCGTAATAATAGCGCCCGAATCCCCTGCCGACATGATCGGCCGATAGCGAAATGCTGGCATAGGCGGTGTGCGACAGCGGCGTCGCATAGTCGATGCTGGGGCTGACGATATCGCTGCGATGCGCGCGGTTCACGTCATGCTGGTAGGACAGGCCGACCGACAAGGTGTCATAGGGGCTGGTGACGACGCCGGTGCGCTGGATGCCTGCCCAACCGCCGAGCTCCAGCGCCTTTCTGCGCTTGCCCAACGCCGCGACCGCGCTGTCGTCGATCATCGAATTGCGATCGAGCCGCAGCGCCGCGAGCGGCCCCAGTTGCAACTTCCAGCCGGGCTTGCCGTTGTCCGGGATCGCATCGAGGTAGAATGCGGTTCCCTGACTGTTGAACGACAGGCCGGACACTTGCCCCTGGATCGCGAGGGTCGGCAGCGCGATCGTCGAATCCGATCCGATATAGCTGGGTGTCACCGCCAGGCCGGCGCCGATGGTGATCCGGTCGCCGCCGATATCGATGTCGTTATCTGAAGCTCCGGTGCTGTCATGGGCCAATGCAGGGGTGGCCGTTGCGAACAGCAGCGACAGCCAGAGCATCGGTTTGGCGATCGATCTCATCCCGCACTGTCCCGTCGATGGCGCGGCGCGCGCCGATCGTCCGGCGATAGACGAAAGGCGCGTTCCGGCCGCTGGCGGGCGGGTTAAACATCGGTCATCTACTGGACGGTAGCAATGACCGGGCGCCAGCAGGCGTCCGCCACGCGGCGCCAGTTGCCGCCCAGGATCTGACGGATCGCCGGCTCGGGATAGCCAAGTCCGATCAACCCCTCCACGATGCCGGTCAGCCCTTCGGGGCCGATCATCGGCACGGTCTCGTCCATATCGGCCGGCAGCGTGTCCTTGTGCGTGCGGAAATATTCGAGCAGTTCCTCGCGATCATAGACATAGTCGAGCGCGATGCCGACATGCTCCGGCCCGACCAGCGACACGGCATGGTCGATATGCGCGACGATCGCCGCGTCGAGATCGGCGCCGCGCGGGCCGAGGAAATCGCCGAGCCCGTTGATGCCGACGACCCCGCCGGTTTCGGCACAGGCGCGGATGAGCGCATCGGGAATGTTGCGGGGGTGCTGGAAAACCGCGTTGCAATTGGAATGGGAGAAGATCACCGGCGCCTGCGCGGCCTGGAGCACGTCCATCGCGGTACGATGTCCGGTATGCGTGCAGCAGACCGTCATGCCGACGCGGTTCATCTCCGCGATCATCGCACGTCCGAACGCCGTCAGGCCGCCATCCTCGGTATCGAGGCAGCCGGAACCGGCGAGATTGGCGCGATTATAGGCGATCAGCATCCAGCGGACGCCGCCCGCGTAGAAGCGTTCGATCAGGTCGAGCCGGTCGGAGATCGCGCACGCGCCCTCGATATCGAACAGGATGCCCAGCCGGCCTTCGGTGCGCGCTTCGTCTAGATCGGACGGGCGATCGATCAGCCGATAGGCGTCGCTGCGCGCACCGAACCATTCGCGCATCGAAGCAAGCATCGCGAAATGCTCGTCCGGCCCGCTCCGGCCGAAGCCGATATTGATCGTGACCGCATCGAAACCCGCGGCACGGGCGCGCTCCGCCTGTGGAAGGAACGAGGTGTCGGCCGGCCGCAATGGCATGCAAGCGTGATTGTCCCAGGCGAAACTGGAGCGGATCAGCGCGGAAGCGGCGGTTTCGGTCACGATCGATCCTCGAACCTGTTTGGACTGGATACACCCCTGTATCGTGTTCTATAGCATTCGTCATGAGCGAATCTTCACTGACGCATTGGGACGGGCCACTGGGCGGCCTCCCTCCCTTCGATCGCACGACACCGGCCGGCATAGAGGCGGCCTTTATCGCGGCGCTTGCCGCCAAGCGCGCCGAAATCGAACGGGTCGCGACGGACATGGAGGCGCCCGGTTTCGCCAATGTGATCGAGGCGATCGAGGCCTGCGGACGCGCGTTGCGCCGGATCGATGTGCTCCGGCAGATGCAGGTAACCACCGCCGCGTCGCCCGAGATGCAGGCGGTGAATGCCCGGCTCGCGTCGCTTGGCGCCGAACTGGACGTCGAGATCGCGCAGGACCGGCGGCTGTTCGATCGTATCGAGGCGGTCGCGGCGGGGCCGCTCGAACCCGAGCAGCGCCGGCTGGCCGAGCAATTGCTGCAGCGGTTCGTGCGTGGCGGCGCCCGGTTGGATGAGGGCGATCAGGCCGAATTGCGGCGCTTGAACGAACGCATCACCGCGCTTCAGGCGCGCTTTCATGCCAATCTCCTGTCGGAAGCCGAGGCACTGGCGGTCGAGGTCGACGATCGCGATCGGCTGGGCGGTATCGCGGAAACCGCGCTGGCGCAGGCGGCGGCGCTCGCCGAGCGGCGCGGGCGACCGGGCACATGGGCGTTCGCAGCCAATCGCCCCGCGGTGATGGCGGTCCTCCAGCGCGCGCATGACCGCGATCTCCGGCGACAGGTCTGGGCGATGTGGGTTGGCCGTGGCGCCAATGACGGGCCGCACGACAATCGGCCGGTCGTGAACGAGATCATCGCGAGCCGCGCCGCGCTGGCGCGATTGATGGGATACGCCAGCTATGCGGAACTGGCGTGCGCGCCGCGCATGGCGGGGACGCCCGAACGCGCCAGGGAACTCCTCGAACGGATATGGGCGCATGTGCGTCGCGTGACCGAAGCCGATCTGGCCGCGCTGGGCGATGACGTCGAGCCCTGGGATCGCCTCTACCTGGCCGAACGGATGAAGGCCGAGCGCTTCGGCTTCGATGCCGATGCGGTGCGCGATCATCTTTCGCTCGATACCGTGCTGCCCGCCGCCTTCGACGCGGCGGGCACGCTTCACGGGTTGAGCTTCCATGCCATGCCGGATGCGCCGAGGCTGCATCCCGACATACGCGTCTTCGAAGTCCGCCGCGGCGACGAGCCGATCGGCGGGCTCTGGCTTGATCTGATCGCGCGTCAGGGCAAGGGGCACGGATCCTGGCAGTCCGAACTGCGCAGCGCGGAAAGCTTTGACGGGAAAGTGTTGCCGCTATCGTGCATCGTCTCCAGCAACACGCCGGCGCGGGACGGCGAGCCCGTGCTGCTCGCCTGGGAATATGCCAATGTGCTGTTCCACGAATTCGGCCACGCGCTTCATATGCTGATGAGCCGAGCGCGTTACCCGTCGCTCGGCAGTACGTCGGTCGCCTGGGATTTCGTCGAAGTTCCCGCCCTGCTCAACGAACGCTGGCTGCTCGACCGGTCGCTGCTCCGGCGCTTCGCCAGGCATCATGCGACGGGCGAACCGATGCCCGATGCGACGATCGACGCGCTCGAAGCGGCGGTGCGGCACGATCGCGTATTCAGCGTGACCGCCGACTATCTCGCGACCGCGCTGGTCGATCTCGCGATCCATGGGGCGGAGCCGGGCGATGCGCAGGCGATCGAGGCGCGCGTGCTGGCGGAGATGAACATGCCGCGCGCGATCGATCCGATGATGTACGTCACCCATTGTTTCCACAGCTTCACCGACGTCTATGCCGCCGGCGTCTATTCCTATCTCTGGGCGGACGTGATGGCGGCCGATATCGCCGAGGCGTTCACCGCGTCGCCCGACGGACTCTATGACGCGGAAACCGCCGCGCGCTGGCGCGAGACCATGCTGGAGATCGGCGCGAGCATCCCGGCGGACGATGCGTTCCGTGCGTTTCGCGGGCGCGATCCCGACGGCGATGCGCTGCTGCGGCGGTTCGACCTGGCGGCTTGACTGGCTTCTATGGCGTCTGGTGAAGACGGCTTAGGCAACAAGCCCGCGTGATCTGAGCAGCGCGTCCGGGCTCGGATCGCGTCCGCGAAACGCGCGGAATGCCGTGTCTGGTGGATCGGCGTCACCGACCGACAACAGGCTGTGTTCCAGCCTTTGGGCGGTCGGTCGATCGAGCAGTCCGCCGGGCGCGTCGGCAAAGGCTTCGACGATGTCCGCCGACATCAGTTCCGCCCAGATATAGACGTAATAGCCGGCCGAATATGTCGGCTCGCCACCGGCGAAGAGATGCCGGAACGCCGCGAGCGGATGGAGCGGGCGCAGCGCATCGGGCATGCCCAGCGCCGTTCTGGTATCGTCTTCGAAGGCACGCAGGTCGGCGGGCGGATCGGCCTGCATATGCAGCCGCAGGTCGATGATCGCGGCCGCCAGATATTCGGCGGTCTCGATGCCCGATTTCGCGACCGCGTGGCGCAGCGTCTCGGCCAGATCCGCCGGAATCGCCAGGCCCGTCGCCGGATCGCGCGCAAAGGCGGCGAGCATGTCGGGCTGGGTCAGCCATTTCTCGAACATCGTCGAAGGCAGTTCGACGAAATCCCATGGGACATGGAAGGCGCTTTGCCGATGATCCTCGACATCGCCCAGCAGCAGATGCAGCGCATGGCCGAATTCGTGGAACAGCGTGACGGCATCCCAAAGCCGCAGATGGGCCGGTGCGCCATCCTGCGGCCGCGCGATATTGTGGACGATCATCGCGATCGGCAGATCATGGCCGCGTTCGGGCTGGCGCAGCGGCTGTACCCAGGCGCCACCCGTCTTGCCCGTCCGCGCGAAGGGATCGAGATAGAGCGCGCCGACCGCTTCGCCCGCGCGTTCGACGCGATAGGCGCGCACATCGGGATGATGGACCGGTGCTTCCGGCAATGCGGCGAAGCGCAGGCCGAACAATCGTTCGGCCAGCCAGAACAGCCCGTCGCGCAAGCCGTCGAGCGTCAGATATCGCGAAAGCGCGCTTTCGCCCGCACCCAGGCGATGCTGGCGATCGCGCTCGCGGTAAAAGGCGACGTCCCACGGCTCGAGCCGATCGATCCCGTCGCGGCGTGCCATGGCCGCCAATGCGTCCAGTTCCCGATCCGCCTTCGCGCGCGCCGCGGGCCAGAGCCGGTCGAGCAGCGTGAGCGCTGCCTCGGGGTGTGCCGCCATGCGGCTCGATGTGACGAGTTCGGCATGGGATGCGAAGCCGAGAAGGCGCGCGCGTTCGGCGCGCAGGCGAAGCAGTGTCGTGGCGAGCGGCAATGTGCAGCGATCGGGCGCACGGTCCCCCCGGGCCGCGAACAGCCGCCATGCGCGTTCGCGAACGCCGCGATCCGCATGCTGGGTCAGGATGGGCTCGATCGTCGCGCGCGTGCAGGGCACCGGCCGGTCCGCGAGACCGAGGGGCAGGCCCGCATGTTCGGCGGGCGTAAGCGGCAACAGGTCGGCCTCATCCTCGATCAGGATCCGGCGGAACCCGGCATGGCATGCCGCCATCTCTTCGCCGATCGCGATCAGCCGCGCTTTCTCCACAGTGCCGAGCGACGCGCCGGACATGTGGAAATCCTGCAATATGCGTTCGAGCAGACGGGCGCGGCGGCGCGCCTGGACCGTGTCGTTCGCCGGGCGGACCTCCTGTCCCGCCAGCGCCGAGAGCCGCGCATGAAGGCCGGCATGCTGGCCGATGCGATCGTCATGCGCGGCGAGCATGGCGAGTATCGTCGGTGCGGCTGCCGAAATTCGCGCATCGGCCATCGTATCCGCGGCGACGTTGAACAGTGCGCGCAGCCGGCGAAGCGGGCGGCCGCACTGCCCGAGCGCCGCGAGCGTGTTGGCGTGATCGGGTGGTTCGGGATTGTCCGCGATCCCGTCGATCTCGCGCTCGCAATCGTCGATCGCGGTCTGGAAGGCCTGGACGAAATGGTCGGGCGCGATCGCGTCGAGCGGCGGCAGTCCGCCCAGCGGTCCTTTCCAGTCGGCGAGCATCGCATCGCTCATGCGCCGCCTCCGGCGGAAACCATGTCGCGCATCCGGCGGACCGCCGCTGCCGTGAATTCGGGCGCCTCATAGACGAAATTATGCCCGGTGCCGGCAGGTGCGCGAATGCGCTCCGCGCGGGTGGAGATGGCGAGATAGCGTTCGCGCGACGCCGCGTAGAAGCGTGGCGCGCGGTTGGGATCCCCGGCTTCGTCGGTGACGATCGCCTTCATCATCTCCCGCTCCGCATCGGTGTCGCCGGGGGCGACGAGGAAGACGGGAAGGTCGCCCAGATCGCGGTCATAGGCAATGGCATCCCAGGCGATGCGGGCCATGCCCATGGGCGACAATTCCTCGAAGATCGACGCGGCCGCGCAGGTTTCACGCGCGCGCAACGCCAGGGCGGTGGTGGCCGTGTCCACCGCCGGCCCCAGCGCGTTCCTGACCGCCGCCGTCACCGATGCGAAGGCGGGGTCGTCGCGCAGCCGGCGTTCGGAGGCGCTGCTCCGAAAGCCGAACAGGCGGACCGTTGCCGACCAGAACGCCCCGCGCCGCATGCGACTGAGAAAGGGGTTGGGCGGGCCGAAGACGATCGTTTCGGGCGGCGTCGCGTCGAGCAGGACGAGCCCCGCCACCGATGCCGGACGATGCCGGGCGATGGCGGCGGCCAGAAATCCGCCGAAACTGTGGCCGGCGAAGATGAAGGGGCCTTGTTCTCCGGCCCTGTCGAGCGCGGTCATGATCTCGTCCACCTCGCGCATCGTCGTGCGGGGGAAGGGGCCGGGATCGCTCCAGCCGCTGCCCGGCCGGTCGATCAGGATCGATCGACCGTCGCTGCGCAAGGCCCGGTGAAGATGGTCCAGCGCAAGCCCCGCGCCATGCGCGCCCGGCAGCCAGACCACGGCGGGGGCGCCGTTCGCATCGCCTTCCGCCAGCAGATGGATATGGTATCCACCCACATCGATCAGCCGGCCGGGCGCGGGATGCGCCGCCATCGCCCGGCGAACCTGGGCAAGGTGCACGATGCCGCCAATCGTGGCGAGCAGCGCGACGATGATCAGGAGGATTCCCGCGATCGACGCGCCAAGGGCGACGAGCAGCAGCCCGGCCATGGCGAGGAACAGCGCAAGCGCGAGCGCGGCCCAGTCCCGGCTCATCACGGTCAGCAGATAGTCGATCGGTCGCCGAGGCATCGGGTTCATCCTGGTATTTCCCTTTCGCATTCAGCCCGCCTTCGCTAACAGATACAAGCATGTATTGCGGCGCGCATCGCGCCGATCTGAGAGAGTGGAATGGGCGAGAGCAAGCAGGACGACGCGGCAGGCGGCACGGCGACTCCCGTGGAGCGCGACTGGATCGCGGCCGCGCGCGAGATGCTGATCGAAGGGGGCATCTCCGCCGTCCAGATCAATCCGCTGGCGGCCCGGCTCGGGGTCACGCGCGGTGGTTTCTACTGGCGTTTCAAGAACCGGCAGGACCTGCTCGATCATCTGCTGCGCGAATGGCGCGACGGCAATGTCCGCGCCTTTCTGCGCGCCGCTGATCGCGCGGGCACGCCGGTCGATCGCTATCGCCGGATCGTCCGGCTGTGGATGGAGGGCCGCGACTTCGATGCCGCGCTCGATTCGGCGATCCGCCAATGGGGGCGCGTCGAACCCGATGTCGCGGAACAGGTGCTCCTGGCCGACGAGGAATGCATCGCGGCGCTTGCGCGGATCTTCGTCGATGCGCGGCAGGACGAGGTGGAGGCGACGGTGCGCGCGCGGATCGTCTATTTCCACCAGATCGGCTATTGGGCGCTGGGCATCCGTGAAACGCAGGAGCAGCGCCGTGCGCTCGCGCCGGTCTATACGCGTCTGCTGACTGGTTTCGACGATTAGCATCGCTTGCCGGGGATTTCAGGCGCGAACGGCGGCCAGCGTCTGCGGCAGGCCGCGTTCGCTGTAGCGCAGCAATATCGCGCCGGCGGCGAAGCCGGGCAGGGCGACCATCAGCATCGCTTGCAGCAGATCGAACGGCGCCGCGCCCAGCGCGTCGGAAATCGCGCCGACCAGCACCGGGCTGAGCGCGCCGAACAGCGTGTAGAACAGGCCCGCGACGGCCAGCAGGCGCGTGCGGATTTCGGCGGGGGCAAGTGCCTGGGTTAGCGTGGGTGACAATACCAGCCCGCCGAAGGACGCGGCGATCTGTGCGGTCGCGATCATGTAGAAGGCGTCCGGCGACCGCGCGAAGGGATACAGGCAGCACAGCAGCAGCGCGACCAGCGCGCCGATCTGCGCCACACGCCCCGGTGTCAGATCGCCCGTGCGACCGGCGATCATGCGTGCAAGCAGATTCGCCGCCACGACCCCGCCGATGCTGCCGATCGCGAAGACCTGGCTCAGGCGGATGCCCACCGCCGCCGGATCGGCTTCGAACAAGCGGACGATCGCGATCGCCATCCAACCGAACACCGTGAAATTGGCGGCACCGATCGCGCCGAAGCCGATGAACACGGGAAACAGCGTCCGCCGATTTGTTCGAAAGAAGGGAAGGACGGCGCCCGTGCCGCTGGCGGCCGGCGCGTCGCGCCTTGCCTTGCGCAGTGGAATGAGCAGCACCATCGGGATCAACGCGATCGCGGGCAGCGCCATCGCCATCAGCGCCAGTCGCCAGGGCGCCAGCATGGCGAGGGCGGCGGGCAGTTCCGCATGATGCTGCGTGATCCCGCCGACGAGTGCGCCGCCAATGGCGAGGCCTGCGGAAATGCCGAGCAGCTGCGAAATGAAGAAGATCGAATTGGCGATCAGCCGCTGCTTCTCGTTGAACAGGTCCGGGATGATCGAGAAGGTGACGGGTCCCAGCACGGCTTCGCCGGCGGCGATCGCCATCGCGCAGGCGAACAGCGCGCCATAGCTGCCCGCCAATGCGGTTGCCGCGGCGCCCAGCGACCAGATCAGGATGCAGGCGGCATAGATCGGCCGCCGTCCGGTGCGATCTGCAAGCCAACTGATCGGATAGGATGCGATCGCCACCACCAAAGTGACCGCGATGCCGCGCAGCGCGCCGATCTGCATGTCCGACAGGTTCAGATCGGCCTTTATCGCTTCGGTCACCAGCAGCATCACTTGCGGGATCGCATTGCCGACCATCGATGTCAGGATGAGCACGAACAGCCCATACCATGCGCCGAATCCGGCGCGTTCGGTCTCGACTGGCTGTAACGCGGCGGCGCTCGACTCCATGCTTCTCTCCAATTCATGGATGTATCCGAGGCTAGCGGATATTGCGGCGAGCGCAAGCGATGAATCGCGACTATTGGCGACAAAATCGAAGCCTATTGCGCTTCTATCGAATACATGTTTGTATCGTGAAAACCATGATGAAAGGGTGGAGCATGGCGGGGCTGGGAAATCGGGCGATGTTGATGTCGGCGTTGCTGGCCGGAGGGTTCGCGGGTGCGATGCCGGCAATGGCGCAGGATGCGCCGGCGGCCGAGGAAGTGGGTTCTCCCGACATCGTCGTCACGGCGCAGCGGCGCGAGGAGCGGATCGTCGATGTGCCGATCTCGATCTCCGCGATCGGCAGCCGCGATATCGAGCGCCGCGGCGTCACCAGCCTCGATTCGCTCCAGACCTCGGTGCCCGGGCTCCGGCTCGTCGATATCGGCGTCGGCACGCAGCGTATCCAGTTGCGCGGCATCTCGCAGTTCCTGGGCCTGCCGACCGTGGGGAACTATATCGACGAACTGTCGATCAACAATTTCGCGGCGGGCGGCGTCTCCGACATGCGCCTGCTCGACATGGAACGGGTGGAGGTGCTGCGCGGTCCGCAGCCGACGCTTTATGGCGAAGGCTCGATGGGCGGCACGATCCGTTACGTGACGGCGTCTCCCGATCTGACGCGGGTCAGCGGCAGCGCGGAAGCGCAGGTAAACACCGTCGATGGCGGAGAGGCGGGGTACCGCGCCGAAGCCGTGTTCAACCTGCCGCTCGTCGAGGACAAGGTCGGCATCCGCTTCGCGGCGGCGCGCGAGCAGGTCGGCGGCTATGTCGATGTGCCCGCCGGCAACAACGTCAACGATGCGCGCTACACCACGCTGCGCGGCAAGCTGTTGCTGAAGCCGAGCGACGCCTTCACGCTTTCACTGCTGGTGCAGCATCAGGTCGCGAACCAGGCCTATAAGAATTACAGCGAAGAGGATTATGACAGCGACGCCGTCGTCGCTTCGCCGCTGCGGCAAAGCTATACGCTCGGCAATCTCGTCGCGACCTATGATTTCGGCCCGCTAACCTTGCTGAGCTCGACGGGTTATCTGCGCAACAAGAGCCGATCGGTCGACGATTCCGGCGAATATTACAACATGTTCGTGTTCGGCGCGCCCGTGCTCACGAGCGCGGTCGGCGAAAGCGCGACGCGGCTGAGCAAATTCTCGCAGGAGGTGCGGCTGACCACCAACGCGACCGGCCCGTTCCGCCTGACCGCCGGTGCCGTTTATGTCCACGGACGGACGAACAGCGATCTCAGCGGCGGATCCGAACCGGCGATCCCGGGGCTGGACTATGTGATCAGCGGGCCGCAGATTTCCAAGAGCTGGGCGGTCTATGGCGATCTGGGTTACGACATCACCGATGCGATCAAGGTCGAGGTCGGTGGCCGCTATTTCCACGACCGACGATCAAGCGATACGGTGCTCGAAATCCCGTCGCTCGGCCTGTCCTCGCCGACGGTGCAGTCGGGCAGCTTCAACAGCTTCAATCCGCGCGCCAGCATCAGCATCAAGACCTCGGCCGACGGAACAATCTATGCCAACGCCGCCAAGGGCTTCCGCAGCGGCGGCTTCAACACCGTGACCTCGCCGCTGACGCCGCCGACCTATGGGCCGGAAAAGCTGTGGAGCTACGAGATCGGGACGAAGCAGGCGCTGTTCGATCGCCGCCTGTTCCTGGAGATTGCGGTCTATTACAACGATTACAAGGGCGTGCAGGCGGTGTTCCCGCAAAGCGCGACGATCAGCGCCACCACCAATTCGGGCAAGGCCAGCGGCCCCGGCGTCGATGTCACCCTGCAGGGCAAGGTGATGCGCGACCTCTCGATATCGGCCAGCGTCGGCTACAGCCATCTGCGCTTCGATACGACCGGCATCGATCGGAGCAAGGGTGAACCGCTCGATCTGGTGCCCGACTGGACCTGGTCGGCGGCGATCGATTACGAGCCGCTGATCGGCGGCGAAACCCGCCTGCTGGCGCATCTCGACTATGGCTATAGCGACAAGGCGCGGATCACCCTGCACAGCCCGGTGCTCGATCAGGTGAGCTTCACCGAATCGCGCGCGGTGCTCAACGCGCGGCTGGGCGTCGACCTCGGGCGGCTCAAACCCTATGTCTTCGCCAACAACCTCACCAACACCAGCCGCATCGTGAACCCGGCGTTCGGCGCCTATTTCGAGCCCGTCTATACGCGGCCGCGCACGATCGGCGCCGGGGTGCGGGTGCAGTTCTGAACGCACGCCGGATCGCGAACGATATCATGACCGAAACCGCGGACGTCATTGTGATCGGCCTGGGAGCGATGGGTGCCGCCGCGCTGCACCAGCTCGCGCGGCGCGACGCGCGCGTGATCGGCATCGACCGGTTCGCGCCGCCCCATGACAGCGGCTCCAGCCATGGCGAGACGCGGATCACGCGCCAGGCCATCGGCGAGGGCGAGATCTATGTGCCGCTGGTGCTGCGTTCGCACGAGATCTGGCGCGAGCTGGAAGCGGAGACCGGCGAACAACTGCTCCTCGAATGCGGCTTCGTCGCGATCGACAGTTCGGGCGGTCAGGCGGTGATGCACGGCAAGAACGGCTTCGCCGAACGCACCGAACGCGCCGCCGAGCGTTTCGGCATCGCGCACGAAGTGCTGAGCCCCGACGAGCTCATGCACCGCTTTCCGGGCTTCACGCTGCGCGGGGACGAGCGCGTCTATTACGAACCGGGTGGCGGACTGGTCTATCCGGAACACTGCATCGCCGCGCAGCTCAAGCGGGCCAAGGCGCTGGGCGCACGGCTGCAACTGAACGAGGCGGTCCAGGCGATCGTGCCCGTCTCCGGTGGCGTGCGTGTCACCACGTCGCGCGGCGTCTATGACGCCGGCCATGTCGTCGTCGCGGCGGGAGGATGGACGCCCGCGCTGATCGGCTCGCCGCTGCGGCGGCTGCAATTGCTGCGTCAGGTGCTGCACTGGTTCGTGCCCGATCGGCCCGACCATTATGAAGCGGGACGGTTCCCGACATTCATTTGGGCACATGGTGTGGCGCCCGAGGACAGTTTCTACGGTTTCCCGATCGCACCGGGCGCGACGCCCGGTGTGAAATTGGCGACCGAGCAATTCTCGACCGAGATGGGCGCTCCGCACGATCTCGACCGCACCGTGACCGCCGCCGAAGTGGAAGCGATGCATGTCGATCACGCAGATGGCCGCCTTGTCGGCCTTTCGCGTTCGGCGCTGCGCTCGGCCGCCTGTTTCTACACCAACGCGCCCGATGGCGATTTCGCGATCGATCACCGCCCCGACAGCGATCGCATCCTCGTCGTGTCCGCTTGTTCCGGCCATGGTTTCAAGCATTCGGCGGGCATTGGCGAGCATGTCGCGCGAGTGCTGGACGGCGAGGACAGCCTTCGTCCCGCTTTCGCGCTCGATCGTCCCGCGCTCGAGCCCTTTCGGGTGCGCGAACGCGACAAACCGGTTAGCTCATGAGCCTGACACAGGATGAGGAGCAGATGATGGCGTATCTGGGCGGCGATCTGGTGGAACGAGCGGAAGCGATGCTGCCGCGCATGGTGTCGCTGCGTCGCGCCATCCATGGCGAGCCCGAGATCGGCCTGCACACCCCCGCGACGATGGCGAAGGTTCGCGACGCGCTGGCCGACCTGCCGCTCGAATGGCGCGAAGGCACATCGACCACCGGCGCGGTCGCGTTGCTCAAGGGCGGATCGGCCGGGCGTCGCGTGCTGCTGCGCGGCGACATGGATGCGTTGCCGATGCAGGAACGCACCGGCCTCGACTTCCAGTCGACCATCGCGGGCGCCATGCATGCCTGCGGTCATGACGCGCACACCGCGATGCTGGCGGGCGCGGCACGGATCCTCGCCGAGCGGCGCGACGGACTGGCGGGCGAGGTCGTTTTCATGTTCCAGCCCGGCGAGGAAGGCTGGCATGGCGCGCGCTTCATGATCGACGACGGACTGCTCGATCCGCTGCCCGATGCCGCCTTCGCGCTCCATGTCATGCCCAATGCGCCGCACGGGGTGATCGCTGGCCGCCCCGGGCCGCTGCTCGCCTCGTCCGATCGGCTGAACATCACCGTGTTCGGCGCGGGCGGCCATGCATCGATGCCGCATGACGCGCTCGATCCGGTGCCGATCGCCTGCGAAATCGTGACCGCGATCCAGAGCTTCGTCACGCGGCGGATTTCGGTGTTCGATCCCGCCGTCGTCACCATCGCGCGGATCGAGGCGGGGACGACCGACAATGTCATTCCACAGACCGCGCTGATGGCGGGCACGGTGCGCACGCTTTCGGCGGAGCGCCGCGCGTCGGTTCAGGAGGGGCTTACGCGTCTGGCGACGGGCATCGCGGCGGCGCATGGCGCACGCGCCGAGGTCTCCTTCGATCCGGGCTTTCCGGTGACGCGCTGCGATCCGGCGGCGGTGGCGTTCGGCGAGGATGTGGCACGATCGCTGTTCGGTGACGATGCCTGGCTGGCGCTCGACGCGCCGATCATGGGCGCGGAGGATTTCTCCTATGTGCTCGATCGGGTGCCGGGCGCGATGTTCTTCCTGGGGGCGGCGGAGGCGGGGGCCGACTGGACGCAGTGCTGCGGTCTCCATTCCGATCACATGGTGCTCGACGAACGCGTGATGGCGCGCGGCGGCGCGCTGCTTGCCGGGCTGGCCGAGCGCTTTCTGGAAAAGGGATTCGATTGATATGGGCGATGAACGGCTTGCTGCGCTGGCTGAGCGATTCTGGCGGTTCGAGTGCCGGGAAACGCCGCTCGCCGCGATCCTGGCGGGCCAGCCGACCGAGGATGAAGTCGTTTTCCGTGAGTCCGCCGACGATCATGCGCGCCGCGACGCTGGTGCGGCCGAGATGCTCGACGCGCTGGCGGCGATCCCGGCTGAAGGGCTCGACGATCAGGATCGCGCGACGCGCATCCTGCTCGAACGCGAGCTGAGGGCGGTTCGCGACCTTTACGCCGTCCAGGCGCATTTGCGGCCCTGGTTGCTGCCGGCCGGCCCCGATTTCAACACCGTGTTCTTCTCCAACTCCGCTGCGATCGCGGATAGCGAGGCGGCTGCGCTCTATCTGAAACGGCTCTCGACGATCCCGTCGTTCATGGCCGATATCCGCGCCAATCTGGCGGCCGGCCATGCGATAGGCATCCGCTATCCCCGCGCGGTGCTGGAGGGCGCGGCCGCCAATACGCGCGGCATGATCGCCGGCAATGCCGAGGATCTGCCCTGGTACGGGCCGTTCAAGCGTTCTGCCGCGAGCGGGCAGGCGGGCGTGCGCGACGCGGCCGGGCGTGCGGCGGCGCTGATCCGCGACGAGATCGTGCCCGCGATGGCCGCCTATGCCGACGACCTGACCGGCGCGCTGGCGGTCGGCGCGCGAGAGAGCCTGAGCTGTTGCGACACGCCGGGCGGCCGCGCCTATTACGAGACCTTCGTCCGCCATTTCACCACGACCGGCATGACGCCCGAGGCGGTGCACGCGCTCGGGCTGGGCGAAGTCGCCCGGCTCGAAACCGAACTGGAGCTGTTGGCGGCGGAGGCGGGCCATGCCGGCGACCTTGCCGGTTATCGCGCGTTCCTGACCGGCGATCCGCAATTCGTCGCGGAAAGCCCCGACGCGCTTCGCGCGGCGCTCGAAAGCCTGTGCAAACGGATCGACAAGAGCATTCCGGCCTATTTCGGCCGCATCCCGCGCATCACCTATGGCGTGGAAACGATGCCCGCGGCGCTTTCGGCCAACATGCCGCCCGCCTATGCGCAGCCGAGCCCGGCCGACCGTTCCGCGCCCGGCATCTTCTGGGCCAGCGCGATTCCCGCAAAATGCCCCAGCTACATACATGTCGCGCTGGCCGTGCACGAAGCCTGGCCAGGGCATCTGATGCATATCGCGCTGATGCACGAACAGGATGGGCTGCCCGATTTCCGCCGCCACGGCGCGGTCAAATATACCGCCTGCGTCGAGGGGTGGGCGCTCTATTGCGAAGGACTGGCAGCCGAGATGGGCCTCTATCAGACGCCGCACGAACATTATGGGCGGCTGGAGATGGAGATGTGGCGCGCGGTGCGGCTCGTCGTCGATACCGGTATCCACTGGCTCGACTGGAGCCGCGATGATGCGATCGCCTATATGACCGAACGGCTGGCGCTCTCGCCGGAGATCATCGCGGGCGAGGTCGATCGCTACGCGGCATTGCCCGCACAGGCGCTGGCCTATCAGATCGGCAATCTGCGCATCCGCGCCCTGCGTGCCCGCGCGGAGGCGGCGCTCGGCGATCGTTTCAGCCATCGGGGTTTCCATGATGCGATCACCGGTATCGGCGCCGTGACCTTGCCGGTGCTCGACGATCTGGTTGGCGCCTGGATCGATCGTGAGGCTGCCACGCCCCGGGCGGCCGCCGCCTGATGCCGCTCGATCCCGCGACCGGTGTTCATTACGAACTCCATGGCCAGGGCGCGCCGCTGATGATCGGCCTGCCGCTGATGGCGTCTCATCAGGCGATCTTCGGCGAGGCGTCGCTGGCGTTGCTCGATGGTTATCTCGATCGGCTGGCCGATCGTTACCGCATCCTGCTGGTCGATTATCCGGCGATCGGAAAGAGCCGCGATATCCTGCCTGCGCCGATGACGGCCGAGCGTGTCTGCGACGACCTGCTGGGCGTGGCCAGCGCGGCGGGGTTCGATCATTTCGCCTATTGCGGCTATAGCTGGGGCGCGGCGGCGGGGTTGCAACTCGCGACGCGCAGTGATCGGCTGACCGCGCTTGCCATCGGCGGCTGGCCGCCGATCGATGCGCCCTATGGCGCGCTGCTGGCGGCCAGCCTGGCCAGGATCGGCCATGTCGAGCCCTCGTCGATGGTGGTGCTGCGATCGGCCGAACAATATGTCCAATGGTCGCAATTCTATGCCAGCCTGGACGGATGGCCGGAGGCGGATGCGGTCGCGGCGATCCGCTGCCCCAGGCTCGTCTATTTCGGCGGGGATGGCGATTTGATAGAGGCGGGACATCCGGTCCCGATCGCATCCACGATCCGGCGGCGGCGATCCGATCTTGAAGCGAATGGATGGGAAGTGCGCGAGTTTCCCGGCCATGGTCACGAGGTGACGTTGCAAGCCGATCTGGTCGCCCCGGTGATCGCCGATTTTCTCGACCGCGCGATGGATGGTCATGGGTCGGCTGAATTCGATCCGTCCCTTTTTGGGAAAAATTAACCTTCATTTCTTCACCGCCGTTTTCGGCGGTCAACTATATGCGGCGCATGAAGAAAATTCACTTGCTGCTCGGTGCCGCGCTGACGGCGGCCATCTCCATCCCTGTTCTGGCGGCGCCGCCGGTTGTCGGCCTCGACAGCATGCGCGAATGGAACCTGATCGTGCTGGGCGATCTCCAGTCCTCGTCCGAAGTGGAGGGGCGCACCTTCGTCGGCGGCGACCTGACGGGCAATTCCTCCAACTATCAGATCAAGACCCCCACGCCGTCGCCGACCGGTCAGCCGGGCTTGACCGTGGTCGGCAATGTCGTCGGCGGCGCCAAGAACCTCAACAATGGGTCCGGTGCGATCGTCGGCGGTAACGTCTCGAGCGGTTTCAACCTGAACGGCGCGGCGCAGACGGTGCAGGTCGGCGGCACGATCAGCAATACCAACGTCAACCAGAATACCGTCCAGTCCGGGCTGGCCGCGTCGAGCCCGGATTTCCTGGGGAGCCTCAACCAGCAGAAGACCGTGCTGACGAGTAGCCTCACCGATCTGTCGCATACGCTATCGACGCTGGATTCGAACAGCGCGGTCGCGATCAGCGGGAATCGCGCGACCTTCAACGCCGCACCCAATGCGGAGGGCGTCGCGGTGTTCAACATCACTGCCGATCAGCTCAACAGCATCGGCGAGATCGATTTCAAGCTGAATGGTGCGGATACCGCGATCGTCAATGTCAGCGGCAAATCGATCCTGCTCAACGACAATTTCCTGGGCGGTACCAACAATCTCGGTGAACATGTTATCTGGAACTTCGCCGAGGCGGATTCGCTCAATCTGACGACGGCGTGGGGTGGATCGGTGCTCGCGCCGCGCGCCGCCGCCACGACAGGCAATTATATCCAGGGTTCGGCGGTGTTCGGCAGCCTCGTCCAGAATGGCGAGATGCATATCGGCACCTATACAGGCGGCTATACGCCGCCGTCCGGCCCACCGACGGGGGGCGGCAGTTCGGGTGGCTCGACGCCCGTGCCGATCAACGGGGCATGGGGCCTGTTCGCGCTGGGGCTGGCCGGGCTCCTGCTTGGGCGACGGATCGGCCGCGACAAGCTCGTCAAGGCATGATGTCAGGTTCAGTGTCCTGTTGTTAGGACGCTGCGTCGAATTCCGTGATCTTCTGGCATCAGCGTTGCCATGTTAACTCCAGGGCAACAGCGATCGGATGGACAATCGTCCGATCGCGCCTGGAGACAGATGATGAGCAAGAAGATCCTCGGCCGCTACGGCAATGATCGCGGCCATTGGGTGGGCGACGGCTTTCCCGTCCGCTCGCTCTTTTCCTACAACAGCCTGGGCGCGCATATCAGCCCGTTCCTGCTGCTCGATTATGCGGGGCCGCATTATTTCGCGCCCACCGATGCGCGGCGCGGCGTCGGCCAGCATCCGCATCGCGGGTTCGAGACAGTGACGATCGTCTATGACGGTGAGGTCGAGCACCGCGATTCCACCGGCAATGGCGGCGTCATCGGCCCCGGCGACGTCCAGTGGATGACGGCGGCGGGCGGCATCCTGCACGAGGAATATCATTCGCCGGCCTTCGCCAGGACCGGCGGACCCTTCCGCATGGTGCAGCTCTGGGTCAACCTGCCCGCCAGGGACAAGATGGCGCCCGGCGGCTATCAGGCGATCGTCTCCGCCGACATCCCGGTCGTCGAACTGGCGGACGGGGCGGGCAGGGCGCGGATCATCGCGGGTGAACTGGGCGAGGCGAAAGGGCCGGCCAACACCTTCACGCCGATCAACGTCTGGGACGTGCGGTTGAACCGCGATGCCGACCTGACGCTCGACCTGCCCGAGGGGCATACCTCCATGCTGGTGGTGCTGGGCGGTCATGTGACGGTCAACGGCACCGAAGCGGCGGGCGAGGCGGAAATGCTGCTGCTCGATCGCGACGGCAGTGAGATCGCGATCCATGCGGATGGCGATGCGGTGCTGCTTGTCCTGACCGGCGAGCCGATCGACGAGCCCATCGTCGGCTATGGCCCCTTCGTGATGAACAGCGAAGCCGAGATCAGGCAGGCGGTTGACGACTTCAACAACGGCAGATTCGCCGAGGCGGCCTGACGATCGAACCCGGTCCCTCAGTGCAGGGGCCGGGTTCTTCTTTCCATGGGGCGTACCGGGTTGCGGGTGGGAGCAAGCTGCCCGAAGCTGCGACCGGCACGGCACGAATCACCGACCTGACAAGGAGATGCGATCATGATCGAAATGGTGATCGAACAGAGGCGCCGCAGTCTGGGCGGTGGGCTCGACGTGGGGCGCGTGCTGCCCTTCGCGAAGCGGCGCATGGTCGGGCCGTTCGTGTTCTTCGATCATATGGGACCGCTCGATCTGGCGCCGGGCATAGACCGCAGCCTGGATGTGCGGCCACATCCGCATATCGGCCTGTCCACCGTCACTTACCTGTTCTCCGGCGAGATCATGCACCGTGACAGCGTCGGATCGCAGCAGGCGATCCGCCCGCAGGAGGTGAACTGGATGACCGCCGGAAGCGGCATCACCCACAGCGAGCGATTCGAGAAGGGACGTGCGACCGGCGACCATCTCCACGGTATCCAGGCCTGGGTCGCGCTGCCCGACGCGCACGAGGAGACCACGCCCTCCTTTTCGCACCATGAAGGCGTCGACCTGCCGCAATGGAGCGAACGGGGTGTGCATGGCCAACTCATCGCCGGCAGTGCCTATGGCCTGACCGCCGCCGCGCGCACGCATTCGCCACTCTTCTACGCGCATCTCGATCTTGAGCCGGGCGCTACGGCTGAACTGCCCGACGGCTTCAGCGAGCGCGCGCTTTATGTCGCGACGGGCGCGATCGAGTTCGACGGCATCCGCTACGACACCGGCAAGATGCTGGTGTTGGGGGCGGGGGTGTCGCGCATCCGCGCGCCGGAACGCGCGACCGTCATGGTGCTGGGTGGGGAGCCGATCGGCGAGCGCTTCCTCTACTGGAACTTCGTATCCTCGTCCAAGGACCGGCTGGCGCAGGCGGCGGCCGACTGGCGGGCGGGGCGGATGAAGCTGCCCGATGCCGACGATCAGGAATTCATTCCCTTGCCCGAGGATCCGGCGCGGCCGGCGCCCGCCACGACATAAGGACCATGGCATGACCGATCACAGGCTGAGCAGGGTCCGCGCCAGCATCGGCACCACCCCCTATGCCGTCGCCATCGATGCAGGGCGCCATCATCTGACCGCCGACGAACCCGCGAAGCTGGGCGGTCAAGATGCGGGGCCAGCACCGTTCGACCTCCTGCTTTCGGGGCTGGGCGCCTGCACCAGCATCACGTTGCGCATGTATGCTGAACACAAGGGCTGGGCGCTCGACATGCTCGACGTCGATCTCGTGCTCGTTCGCGGCGATGATGGCGACCATATCGAGCGCACGCTGTATCCGCGCGGTGATCTCGACGATGCGCAGCGGGCGCGGCTCGCCGATGTCGCCGAGCGCACCCCCGTCACGCTGGCGATCAAATCGGGACTGAGGATCGATACGCATCTGGGCGAGGAAACCGCACAATGATGCGCATCGTCGGGATCGCCGGCAGCCTGCGGCGGCATTCCTTCAATCTCGGCCTGCTGCGTGCGGCTGAAACGCTGATGCCCGATGGTGCGACGATCGAGGTCCACACCATCGGGGGTATCCCACTCTATAATGCCGATGACGAAGCCGCATCGGGATTGCCCGCCTCGGTGGTCGCCATCAAGGATGCGATTGCGAGCGCGGACGGGCTGATCCTGGCGACTCCCGAATATAACAACGGCATTCCCGGCGTTTTCAAGAACGCGATCGACTGGCTCTCGCGGCCTGCCGACGATATCGGCCGTGTGTTTGGTGGTCGCCCGGTCGCGCTGATCGGCGCCTCGCCGGGCAATTTCGGTACCCTGCTCGCGCAGGATGGCTGGCTTTCGGTGTTGCGCACGCTCGGCACCCGGCCATGGTTCGGCGGCCGCCTGCTCGCCTCGCGCGCTGGCGCTTTATTCGATGGCGACGGACAGTTGTCCGACGATGCCATGCGTGAGCGGTTGCGGGCCTTCCTGGAAGGCTTCGTGGCGTTCTCCGCCGGGGAGCGGAATTGAAGTCGAGCGCTGGCGTTGGTCAAGCGGGTGTGGATTTTCGATGCCCATGCATCTTTCGTAAGCGCTGGCGGCATCGGTGAAGGGGGCAAACGCTATGCTGTTCGAACAGATCGCCACGGGGGGATGCCAGTCCTATCTGCTGGGATGCCCGGATACCCAATGCGCGGTGCTGATCGATCCGGAGATCACCCAGATCGATCGTTACCAGGGGCTGGCGTCGCGCTATGGGGTGCGGATCCGCTATGTGATCGACACACACACACCCATGCCGATCATTTCTCCGCCGCGCACCGGATCAGCGAGGCGCTGGGCGTGCCGACGGTGATGCACCAGTTGAGCCCCGCGCCGCATGCGGGATTGCGACTGGGCGATGACGAGATGCTGATCGTCGGCAATCTGCGGATCCGGGCGTTGCATACGCCGGGGCACACGCGCGATTCGATGTGCCTGGTGGCCGGTGATCGCGTCTTCACCGGCGATACGCTGCTGATCGGCGGCACCGGCCGGACCGACTTGCCGACCGGCAATCCCGACCAGCTCTACGACAGCCTCTTCGGCAGGCTGCTGGCGCTCGATCCCGCGCTGCTGGTCTATCCCGCGCATGACTATAAAGGGCGGACGCATTCGACGATCGGCGCGGAGATCGCCGAAAATCCCCGGCTGCAGAAGCGCGATCGCGCCGAATTCGTACAGATGATGCGCGAGCTCAATCTGGCGGCGCCGACGCATATGACCGAGGCGCTGCGCACCAACATGACGGGCGGCAAGACCGTGAGCCAGTTGCTTGCGGATGCCGCCGCCAAGGTGCCGCATATCGGCCTGGAGGAATTGCGCAGGCATATCGAAGGTGGAGCGAACAACCTGCTTGTGCTCGATGTGCGCGAGGAGGCCGCGTTCAGATCGGGCCATATCCCGGGCGCGCGCCATTTGCCACGCGGCCAGCTTGAGCTGCGCGTGAACGAGGAGATTCCCGACCCGACGATGCGCATCGTCACCTGCTGCGAGTTCGGCAAGATCTCGACGCTCGCGGCGGCGACGTTGCGCGAACTCGGCTTCATGCGCGCTGTCGCGCTCGATGGCGGCATGAAGACCTGGCGCGACAAGGACTATCCGATCGAGCATTGAGGTCCGTGACGCGCGAAAGCGCGGTTTTGCGCCATTCTCGTGGCGCCGAACATCACTTGTCAGAAGTCTGACAAGGCTTGTCATTTGAATCCGGTTCCCCCTGCGGACATTCGTGCCCTGCATCAAAAGGGGGTTCGGATGCTTCGGAATCTGCGTTCAACCTGCAGCCGTACGGTTGCGGTTCTGGCACTCGCCACCTGTGCTTTCGTCGCTACGCCGGCCGCCGCCGAACAGGATGCGCTGGTGCGTGACGCGACGCTGCTCCACGCATCGGGCGAGCCCGAAAAAGCCTATCAGATGCTCAGCCCGCATACCGCCTCGCGGATCGGCGATCCCGATTTCGACTATGCGCTGGCGATCGCGGCGATCGACAGCAAGCAGCCGGGCGAGGCGATCATGGCGTTGCAGCGCGTGCTTGCGCTCCAGCCCGGCAATGCCCCCGCGCGCGCCGAACTCGCGCGCGCCTATGCGATGACGGGCGATATCGACACCGCCAAGCAGCAATTCGATACCGTGCTGGAGGATCCGACGCTGCCCGATCCCGTCCGCCAGCGCTTCACCGGGATCGTCCGCAAATATGGCCGAGACATTCGCGGCGGCGGTTCCAGCGTCTCCGGTTTCGCTGATATTTCAGGCGGGTGGGACAGCAATATCAACTCGGCGACCGAACTCACCTCGATCGTGATCCCGCTCTTCGCCGGGCTCGGACCGGGCACGCTGGGCGGCGCTGCGCGCGCGATCGACGACAGTTTCATCGACGCCCAGGCCGGCCTGTCGGGCGCTACCGCGATCGGGCGGCAAGATCGGCTGTTCGGCAGCGTGCTGGGTGGCTGGCGCGAGAATCTGTCCGACGACATGTTCGATCAGCAAAGCCTGACCGGCACGGCGGGCTATGCCCATAGCTTCGCCGACCGCGACGTCATCTCGATCTCGCTCCAGGCGCAGCAATTCTGGCTGGGTGGATCGAGTTTTCGGCAGGGCTATGGCGCGATCGCGCAATATACGCATCTGATCGGCGGCGACGCGCTCTCGATCTCGGGTCAATATTATCGCTTCGACTATGATCGCGACGCGCTGCGCGATGCCGATCGCGTGGCGGCGGCGGTCAGCTATGCGGCACGGCGCTGGGTGGTCACCGTCAATGCCGGCAAGGAAGCGACGCGCCGCGCGGCGGGCGACGCCAATTCGCATGTCTTCGCCGGCGCCAATCTGGGGGCAGAATTGCCGATCAACGATCGGATCGCCTTTGTCGGTGGCCTGGCGTTCGACCTGCGCCGCCACGATGCCCCGGACGTGCTGTTCCTGGCCAAACGCAAGGACGAGCGCGTCGACGCTTCGCTCGGCATCAAGCTGCTGGTCTTCGACAATGTCTATCTCCGGCCGCGCGTCACCTACACGCGCAACTGGAGCAATATCGGGCTTTACGACTTCGATCGCTGGACGGCCGGGCTCGGCGCCCGCGTTGAATTTTGAGGGGAAGAACCGCCATGAACGCAACGCTCAAGCTGACCCTCACCGCCGGCCTGCTCGCCGGTTCCTCGCTCGCTCTGCCTTTCGATCGCGCCCAGGCGGGTGAGGTCATATTCGGATCGGCCAATTTGCGCGGCCAAGCGATCGAACCGGGTCGCCGGCTGGTGCTGGCGGGCGGCGTGACCCAGATCCGGCTCGATGGCGGTGCGGTGGCGTCGTTCGTCGGCGCGGCGGAATTCGCGATCCGCGACGCCGATGCGATCGAGCTCCAGTCCGGCACCGTCACCGTCACCTCGCAAACGGGCAAGGCGGTGGTGGTCCATATGCCGAACGGCGTTGAAGGGCGGCTGGGCGGCGCGGGCGCCGCATCCTTCACGGCAGCGGCCGACGGCGCGCGCGGCCATGTGATGACGGGCAATGCCGTCGTCACCGGGCGTAGCGGCCGCACCAGTTACGCAGGCGGACAATTCTGGCGGGTCGATGCGCGCGGCGAACCTTCGCGTGCGGTCGCGAATGCGGAAGGCGCGCCGGCGCCGGTGCTCGCCTCCGGCCAGCCCGTGGCGACCGCGATCCGCGTCACCGACGCGGTCGCCGTGCCCGATCTGCGCGCCGGAGGCCCGGTCGCCGCCGTGGTGGCGGGGCTGCCGACCGGGCTGGGCGAGGCGCTGGCGGCGAACGGCGCTTCGGGCGATATTGTCAGCGCCGCCAACGCCGTGGAGGCGAGCGTCGCCAATCCGTCGCTCACCAGTTTTCCGGTCGGCGATTATGGCGCGCTCGTCGCCTATGCCGCCCGATTGTCCGCGCCGCTCGGCGGCCAGGCTTTTCCGGGCGCGGGGCCGGATATCGTGCGCACCTATCTCGAATATCTGTCGAAGGGCGGCGCACGCGAGAGCTTCCTCCAGGGCTATGCCGCGCTGCTCGTCCAATATCTCGACCTGATGCGCGGCGGCGCGCTGCCGTCGAGCTTCCAGGGCGCGAGCGTTCGGCAGATCAACGATTTCCTGGCCTATCAGGCACGCACCAGCGGCTTTGCCGGCCTCTCCGCCGAGAACCGCGTGCTGCTCGACGCCTATCGCGGCTTCCTGGCCGGCGGCGGCAATGCCGACCAGTTCACCCGACGCTACACCGATCTCGCCAAGGCCTATTTCGACTTCCTGCTGGCCGGCGGCTCGCCCGCCGAATTCACCGGGGCGAGCCAGCAGACCGTCAACGCCTATCTTGCCTTTCTGCGCGACGCCAGGCTGACCGGTGCGCTTTCGCCCGCCAATCGCGCGCTGCTCACCGCCTATCTCGACGGGCTCGCCAATGGCAGCAACGGGTTGGCGTTTGTCGATCAATATCGTTCGGCGCTTGGCGCGTACTTCGATTATCTCAAGGCCGGCAATCTGCCGAGCAGCTATGTCGCCCTGCCGCCTGCGACGCTGCGCGCCTATCTCGACACGCTGGCCCAGGCCGGGCTGCTCGATGGCGTGCTCGGTTCACAGGCGGCGTTCTACCGCGCTTATCTCGATCATCTGAACGCGGGCGGCGCGATCGACGCCTGGACCGCGCTGCCCGCCAACCAGTTCACCGGCTATGCCGGCGCGCTCGCGGCGTTCGAGGCCTATCTGAAAGGCGGCAACCTGCCTTCGGCCTATGGCGCCGTCCCGGTCGCCACGCTCAAGGCCTATCTGGAGGCATTGTCCGCGGCAGGCGCGCTCGATCGCTTCCTGGGGAGCGATGCCGGTTTCTTCCGCGATTATCTCGCACATCTTGCGGCCGGCGGCACGACGGACGGCTGGGCCGGACTGCCGGTCAATGTCTATGCGGGCTATGCCGACGCACTGTCGGCTTATGCCGCCTATCTGAAGGGCGGCAATCTGCCCTCCGCCTATGGCGTTCTCCCAGCGGAGACGCTGGCCGCCTATCTCGACGCGCTCAAGGCGGCGGGCGTGTTCGATCGGCTGTTGGCCCAGCAGGCGCAGTTCTTCGACGCCTATCTGGCCCATCTGAAGGCGGGCGGTGGCGTCGATGGCTGGCAGGGCCTGCCTGCCAATCTCTATTCGGGCTATGCGGCGGCGCTCGGCGCCTATCTCGACTATCTGAAGACCGGCGGCGTACCCAGCGCCTATGCCGCGCTCACCGCCGCGCAGATCGCGGGCTATCTCGATGCCCTCACCGCCGCCGGCGTGTTCGACCGTTTCCTGGGAAGCGAGGCCGGCTTCTGGACCGGGTATCGCAGCTATGTCGTCGGCGGCGGCAATCCCGACGCCTATCCCAATCTTCCCGCGCCGATCGACTTCGATGCCTATGCTGGCACGGTCAACGCCTTTGCGGCCTATCTGCGTGGCGGCGGCCTGCCGGGCGGCTATGGCGCGGCCGATGCGGCCACGCTTCAGCGTTATCTGGCCGCGCTCAAGGGGGCGGGGCTGCTCAGCGACACCTTGCTGTCCGCCTATCTCGACCATGTGGCGGCGGGTGGCGCACCGGGAAGCTTCGCCGGCGCGCCGGTCTACGGCAGCTATGCCGCCGCGCTGCAAAGCTATTACGCGCATCTCGCGGGCGGTGGCCTGCCGAGCGGCTATGCCGCGCTCAGCGCGGCGCAGGTCCGCGATTATCTGAGCGTGCTTGCCAGCGCCGGTTTGTTGCAGGGATTGCTCGGCGGAGATGCCGCCTTCCTCTCCGCCTATCTGACACATATCGAGGCCGGCAAATCGCCCGATCTTTTCCCCGGCCTGCCCGTGTTCGACGGCTATCGATCGGCGGTGCTCGCATTCCTCGCCTATGTCGAGAATGACGGGCTTCCCAGCAACTATGGTGCACTGCCATCCGGTCAGCTCCTCGCCTATCTGACGGCGCTTCGCGATGCCGGCCTGCTCGAACAGATGCTCGCCGGTGCCGGCGGCGCTTCGGCCTATGTGACGCATCTGCTGGCCGGCGGCGCGCCCGACGGCTTTGCGGGCCTGCCGGTCTTTGAAGGATACAAGACCGCCTTGCTCGCCTATTTCGACTATATCTCGGGCGGCGGTAAACCGTCGCTCTACACCGCAGCGAGCCAGGGCACGCTGATCGGCTATATCCGCAAGCTCGATGCCGCCGGCGTGCTCGCCGCGAGCCTCGACGCCGATGACCGGCAGTTGCTGCTCGACTATGCCGCCTGGGTCGATGGCGGCAGCAATCCCGATCTGTTTCCGGGGCTGCCGCAGGCGCCGCTGACGCCGTTGCCCGCGCCCGCCTTCACCTATTCGGGCGGTTTCACGCCGAACGCGAACACCAGCTACAAGGCGATCACGCCGAGCGCGGCCGGGCAGCGGCTGTTCACCAGCCAGAACAACGGCTCGCAGGTCGTCGTGAATGCCCAGGGGCAGGCGACGCAGCTCGCCAGCCTGATCCGCACCTCGGGCGCGCAGGTCAAGGACGCGGCGGGCAACGCGAATGTCGTGGTCGGCCGCTGGACGGCGGGCGCCTATACCGTCGGCAATCCGGTGTTCAATCCCACCGGCGCCCAATCGCTCCATTATTACGCGGCCGCGCCGGCGAGCTTCACGGCACCGGCTGCTGGCCGTATTGATTACGAGATCTTGGCGGCGACCCAGCCGACCTATGAGAGTGGCTATGGCGCCGCCGGGCTGTTCGACGCCGATCTCTCGATCGATTTCGCGACGCGCAAGGCGGGCATCGCCGGTACGATCCGGATGCCCGAACAGGGCGGTCCGATCAGCTATGCCTTCACCACTCCCGGCGGGGCGGCCACGCCCAGCGAAACGCTGAATCTCGGCACGCTTTCGCAACTCTCGATCATCGCGGCGATGACGGGGGAAGGCCGGGGCTGCGGGGGCAGTTGCAGCCTGCGGTTCGAGGGTGGATTCGGCGGATCCAGCCCGGAAGCGCTCGGCTTCGTCTATTATTCGCTGGGAACCGGCGTCGATCCGATCATGGGCGCCGTCGCTTTCACCGGCGACTATGTGGCGCCGCAAAATCCCTTGCCCGATCCGAACCATGGCTATGTGGCCGGGCTTCCGGGGACTGGCATCCGCCACATGCTGAGCGGCGTTCGCGTCACCGGCAGCTCGAACGGCCAACTCTTCAGCCAGGTGCGCAACGGCACCGCGACGATCCAGCCCGATGGCGGCGTGACCGCGATCGGCATCGCCAACGGCCAGCAGGCGGGCATCACGGTCACGCGCGACCAGGCGAAATCCAGCGATGTGGCGGGCAATGCGCGGATCGTCGTCGGACGCTGGAGCGACGGCCGTTATGTGCCCTCGGGCAACGGCAGCTTCGCCACCACGCTGACGGCGAACACCGGCATGCATTATGTGCTCGGCCTGACGCCGGATTTCATCATCCCCTATATGGGGCGGGTCGATTATACGCTGCTGGCGGCGACGCGGCCCACCTATGTCGGCGGCGGCACCATGCCGGGCCTGTTCGATGCGGCGATGTCGATCGCTTTCGCGTCGCAGCCCAAGATCGGCATCACCGGCACCATCCGCATGCCGGAAGCGTCGGGCATCGCCACCTACAGCTTCACCACGCCGGGCGGAAACGCCAATCCGAACAGCAGTTTCCAGTTCAATGCGGATAGCAGCTTCAACTTCTCGGCACCGTTACAGGGCAGCGGGGCGGCGTGCGGAACCGCCTGCACGATCGGATTCGCCGGCACGTTGACCGGCAATGATCCGCTGGCGATCGGCGTCACCTATTCGACCTCGCAGCAAAATGGCTCACCCGATGCCGTCATCCATGGCGCCGCAGCCTTCACCGGCAATTGGGTCGGGGCGCCCCAGACCCTCACCCGCGTCACCGATCGTACGCTGTTCGCCTATACCGGCACCAACAGTGCGCTGAGCCCGAACAACAGCGGGGCCAGCTATGACCTGAACCCTGCTGGCCAGGTGATCGGCATGACCAGCTTCAACGGTCTGCACGATCGGCTGGGCACCGCAACGATCGCGGAAAGTGGCAGTCTTGCCGGCAATCTGGTCGGCTGGACGCGCTGGACCAGCGGCCAGCTCGACATTGCGCGCTTCGGCCCCAGCTCGGTCGTGCTCGGCGCGAACGACAGCTATCAGATCATGCATGGCCAGCCGCTCAGCAACATGCCGACCAGCGGCACGGCGAGCTACACGGTCGGCGGCGGCACGCAGGTCGCCGACAATCTCGGCGCGGTCGCGGCGGGCGGGACGACAACGGGCACGGCAAAGGTGATGTTCGGATCGACAGTGAAGGTCGGTTTCGACATCACGACGCAGTTCAACGGCAGCAGCTATAATCTGTGGACGACAGGCCGCACCGGCGACGTTTCCGCGAGCGAGCTGACCGTGGGCACCGACGGGCGCTTCAATTCAATCGGCCCGAACGGCAACGCCACGGGCACAGGGTGCGCGGGCAATGCCTGCCGGCCGATCTGGAACGGTTTCCTCGCGGGCAGCGGTGCGGCGGGCATCGGCCTCCACTTCCGCGTCCAGAACACGGTGCAGCGCAATCTCGACTTCCACGGCGTCGCGGCCTTCACCAAGGACGGTGCGGCAGCCGGCGCGCCACCGCAGGCGGCGCTGGCCTGGCCGACCGCTCGCGATGTGCCGGGCGTCTCAGCCAACGCAACGCCTTCGAGTATCGACATGGCGACGATGCGCGATCAGGCGAGCCAATTGCTTGGGGGCAATATCCGCTTCTGAAACGGCGAGCTACAAGGGGGCGGGGGCATGGCGGATCGCCATGCCCCCGTATCTTTTCAGTTGCTGACGAGCCAGTAGCGCAGCGGTTGCGCCGAACCGTTGGTCAGGCGGATTTCGATGCGCCGGGTGAAGGTGGGGATCCAGCTGCATCCGCCGCGCGGCGCAGAGATCTGGCGTTCGCAGATCGCGGTGTCGCCTTCGCCGATCCGGATCTTCACCGTGCCCGCGCCATGCGGAACGATCGCGACCTCGGCACGCTGGCCGGCCAGGAATATCTGTTCGGTGCTGATACTGGCATTGGGAGCGATCAGCCCGGATCGATAGGCTGGGCCGAGCAGGCGGCCGCGCACCGGCGGCACGGGTGTCGCGCCGGCTGCGATCGCCTGTTTGCGCCAGCGCGCGGCGGCATCGTCGTCGGCGGGCTTCGCGCCCATGGCGCGCAGCGTTTCCGCGGCGTTCATCAGCGGCTGCGCCGTGTTCTTGGCTGCCGCCTCTTCGCCGGCCGCAAGCGCATCGGCGACGCGGCCGACCGACGTGACCTCGATTTCCGTGACGGGTGCCGCCAGGGCCAGCAAGGCCAGTCCGATCATGATCGCTCCCCTTCCAGAATGAACATCGCGCCCGGCTGCCCGTCCTCGTAACGGATCGACAGGCCATGGCGTTCGGCGATGGCACGCACCAGCGCAAGCCCCAGCCCATGCCCCGGGCCGGGACCGGCGCGCCGGAACGGTTCGAACATGGTCTGGCGCAGTGGCGCGGCGACGCCGGGGCCATTGTCCGCGACGACGATGCGCGGGCCTTGCTCGACGGAAACCGAAATGCCGGCGCCCGGGCCTGCATATTTGAAGGCATTGTCGAGCAGGTTGCTGAACATCCGCGTGAGCTGCATCGCGTCGCCGGCGATCATGACCTGCGGGGTGAGGTTCGCGCTCAGGCGATGGCCGGCCTCGTCGGCGCTGTCGGCGTAGAGATCGAGCACATCCTGCGCGACGGCGGACAGATCGATCCGTTCAAGACCGGAACGGTCGCCACGGCGGGTTTCGCTGGCGGCGATGTCGAGCAGGGAATCAAGCATGTCGGCGATGCCCCGCGCGTCCCTGCGCACCGCGCCGAGCGCCGCCACCTGATCCGGATCCGGATTGGCGGCGATGATCCTGAGCAGGCGGCTGTCGAGATGGGCGAGCGGTGTGCGGATCTCGTGCGCAACCTGATCGGTGATCGCGCGCTGCCCTTTGAGTGCGTGCGACAGCCGCCCGATCAACTGTTCCGCATGGCGGGAAAGCGCGCCAAGCTCGTCCTCGTCGCTTCGGCCCGGCACGGGCTGGTCGAGCGTGCCTGCCTGGACGGCATCGAATGCGTCGTTGAGCGCGGAGACCCGGCGGCCGAGCCGCGCCGCGTAGCGCCAGGCAAGCAGCAGGGAAGCGATCAGGACCAATGCGGCGGCGATGGCGAACACCCAGTTCAGATGCGCGATCAATGCGCTGCGCTGTCCATATTCGCGCGCCGCGATCACGCTGACGCCCGGCGCGAGCTGGGTCGCGCGCGCATAGACCCGAATATCGCCGTTGATGGTGAGGAAGCCGGCCTGGCTGTTCTCGGCGGAGAGCATCGGCCAGCCATGGATATCTCCGGCGATCCGTTTGCCATCGGTATCGGCGAGCAGATAATGGGCATTGTCGCCCGAAGCGCCGCGCATCGCCAGACGGTCCGAAATCCTGGCCGCGGTCTCGTCCAGACCGCCGGTCGCGAAGACATCGGCCAGCGCGGCAAGCTCGATATCGACGGCCTGGGCAAGGCCGGCATCGCTGTCGTTGCGGACCACCCACAGGGTGGTGAGATAGAGGAACAGGCAGGTCGCGAGCGCGAAGACGGCGCTCGCCAGGATCACCGGAACGACCAGCGACCGACCGGTGCGGACCCTGTTCAATCCGCCACCAGCCGATAGCCGGTTCCCCAGATCGTTTCGAGGACGGAGGTTTCGAACCCGTCCTCCAGCTTGCGGCGCAACCGGCCGACATTCACGTCGATCACATTGGTCTGCGGATCGAAGGAAAGGTTCCAGACATTGCGCAACAGCATCTCGCGCGTAATCACTTCGCCCGCATTTTCCATGAAATAACGGAAGAGCTCGAACTCCTTGGGGCTGAGCGGGATATGCCGTCCGTCGCGATGGGCGGTGCGCGCCTTCACATGGCATTCGAGTCCGCCGAACAGGATCACCGCGCTGTGCGAATGCCCGGTCGCGCGCCGCTGCAATGCCCGCACGCGCGCGACGAGCTCCGCCGGCTCGAAGGGCTTCGCCATATAGTCGTCGACGCCGGCATCGAGCCCCTCGATCCGGTTTTCGGCGCGGCCAAGGGCGGAAAGCATCAGCACGGGGGCGGCGACGCCCGCGCCGCGCAGGCGTTCGATCACCGCGATGCCGCTCAGATCGGGCAGCATGCGGTCGAGGATGATGACGTCGAAGGGTTCGACGGCGGCGCGCCTCAGCCCGTCCTGGCCACTTGCCGTCCAGGTCAGGCGATTGCCTTCGGATGCCATGATGCGCGCGACATCGTCCGCCAGCATCGCATCGTCTTCGACGTAGAGAATGTTCAGTCCTGTCATGCGTCCGGATGGTCCCCTGCGAACCTGGCGCATATCGCATCGCAAGCCCCGACTGCAGTGACAATCCCTGTTAGGAGAAGACGTTGCAATCCTGACAATGACATCTAGTTTGCGCGGCGGGGTCGCGCCCGAGATGGATTCGACGACTGGGGGAAGCCGTGCGTTGGACATATCCCGCCGCCGCGATCGCGGTGGCGCTTGCCTTTTCGACATCCGCGACCGCTCGCCCGGCCGATCCGCAGCCGGATAACGCGGCGATCGCGAAGCTCGACGCGATGTATGAGGCGGCCGACGCGATGGACGGCCGTGCCGACCTCAAGGCCTATCGCAAGACCTGGGAGGATGTGCACGCGTTCGCGCGGAGCATCTATCCGGCGGATCATCCCCGTCTGGCGGTGATCGAGGGGCAGATCGGCGTGGTCTCCTATCTGGAGGGCGACGTGCAGGGCGCGCTGGCGCGTTCGCGCCCGATCGTCGAACGATTGCGCCGGGCAGGCCCCGGTTATGCGGAGGCGCTGACCAGCGAGCTGAATGGCGAAGTCGTTTTTTTGATGACGCTGGGATTGCACCGGGAGGCGCGCGAGATCGCGGCGGAGGTGCTGGCGCGCCGGCGTGCGCAATATGGAGAAGCGCCACATCGGCAGGTTGCCGCCGCCTATGGCAATCTGGCGCATGCCGAATTCGAGTTCGGCAACTACGATATCGCGATCGAGACCGACCGGCGCGCGATCGCCGAATCGAAGCGCCTCTCGCCACCATCCCCCAATCTTCCGCTCTATCTGGCCAATCTGGCGATCTATCTCGGCGGGGCGGGGCGCATCGAGGAGGCGGTGGAAGCCGCTCATTCCGCCCAGCGTGATTATGAAACGCTCTTGCCGGCCGACCATCCGACGATCGCGCAGAATCTCAATACACTCGCGCGGCTGCAACTCCAGCTCGGCAGGCCGGCCGAAGCCGAACTGGTGGCCAGACGCGCGACCGATATCGCGGCCGCCAAGTTCGGCGAGATGCAGCAGACCGCCAATTATCTGGCGACGCTCGCCCAGGCCCTGGTCGAGCAGCGCAAGGTGACCGAGGGCAGGGCGATGGCCGAACGCGCCATCGGTATTCTCGAGCGCGATCTCGGCCCCGATGCGGATCGCACTTTGATGGCGCGCGAAACGCTTGCGGCGGCGATGGCGGCGGGCGGGGATCGGGCCGCCGCGCTCGCGCTTCGGACGCGCATCGCCGAAACGCGCCAGCGCAAATTTCCGCCCCATCATCGCGATCGCATCCTTGGCGGCGATCGCATGGCGACGGAGGCGCTGATGCTGGGCGCTTTTCCGCAGGCGCTGAGCGCGCAAAGCGATGCGCAGGCGCTACGCGCGGCGACCTATCCGGTCGACGATATCGCCCGGCTGGTGGGGGACGCGCGGCTCGGCGCGATCGAAGCGCGGGGCGGGCAGGCGGATGCCGGATTGCGCCGCGCCGGCGAAGCGGCGGCGATGCTCGACCGCAGGCTCGACCAGTTACGTGCCGCCGGGGCGGCGCGCACCGGCCATGATCGGGAGGCGCGGGGCGGCTATGGCTGGGCGCTCGATGCAGCGCTCAGCGCCGGCAATGCCGATGCGGCCTTCGCCTTCGCGCAGCAGGCCATCGAGAATGCGGCCGGTCGTGCCGCCGCCGATGCCGCCGCGCGTGAGGCGATCACAGATCCCGCAACGGTCGCGGCGTTGCGCGATCGTCAGGATATCGCGGCCGAACTCCAGCGTGCTTTGGACCGGCAGTTGCGGCTGGCCGGGCGTGGCGAGGACATGCGGGAGATCGATGCCGAACGCACGGCACTGGCCGGGAAGCTGGCCGGTGCGGATGCCCGGCTGGCAGTTCTGGCGCCGGCGCTGATCGCCGTCGAGCGCGCGCGGCCGGTTTCGCTGACGGAGGTGCGAACGGCACTGCAGCCCGAAGAGGCATTGCTGGTGGCGGTGGTCGGTCCGACGGGGACCGCGCTGATCGCGATCACACGGAAAGGAGCCGCGCTCGCGCGCGTCGATCTTGGTCGCGACGCGGTCGAGGCGCTGGTGCGGCGACTGCGGACGAGTATCGCCCCGGGGGGGGGCAGCTTCGACTTCGCGGCATCGGCGGCTTTGCATGATGCTCTGCTGCCGCAACCGATCGCGCGAGCGATCGCGGGGCGCAGGCGGTTGCTGATCGCGACCGGGGGCAGCCTCTCCGCCTTGCCCTTCGCGGCACTCGCGCCGGCAATGACGTCGCCGTCGCCGGACAAGGCGCGCTGGCTGATCCACGATCATGCGATCGTCCAGCTCCCCGATGTCGCCGCGGCGGCGCGGCGGCGCGCGTTTGTCCAGGCGAAGGACGTGACGCGCTTCGTCGCGGTCGGGGCTCCTCAACTCGCCGCCGCCGATCTCGACGCCACTGCAATACCTTTCCGTTCGGCCAATCTGGCGCGCCAGGTCGCCGAATTGCCGTCGTTGCCGGCGACCGCGCCCGAACTCACCGCCCTGGGCCGGGCGTTGGCCGCGCCGAACCAGACCATATTGACCGGTGCGGGCGCGACCGAGGCGGCGGTGCGACAGACGCCGCTGGCGGGTGTTGTCGCCTTTGCGACGCATGGGCTGATGCCCGGCGAGCTCGACGGGCTCGACGAACCGGCGCTGGTCGTGACGCCGGGTGGGGGCGACGATGGGTTGCTGACCGCGAGCGAAATCATGCGGCTGCGCATGGATGTCGATTGGGTGGTGCTTTCGGCCTGCAACACCGCCGGCGGCGGCGGCGCGGACGATGCCGGCTTCGCCGGGCTGGCGCGCGCGTTCCTCCATGCCGGCGGTCGCAATTTGCTGGTTTCGCACTGGGCGGTGCGCGACGATGCCGCCGCGTTCCTCTCGGTGGAGACCGTCAAGCGCTACCGCGCCGGCGCCGATCCCGCCGAGGCGTTGCGCGAAGCGATGCTGACGATGATGAAGCGATCGCCGATCCCCGGTGGCGATCAGCCGATCAACTGGGCACCCTTCGTGTTTGTGGGGCGCTGACGAAACAGGGCGCCGCCATCCTTGGATGACGGCGCCCCTGACCGCTCCGGCTCCCTTGCCAGGGTCGCATAATGGCAAGGGGGCGGACGATGTCTCGTGCCTGAAAGGCGATACGCAACTGGCGCGCGCGACGGCGAGCGGGGCGCCGGCCGTCGCTTGACGGGCGGTTTCGCGTTCAGGCGATCCGGAAGAACACCATGTTCGCAAAACGTCCGTCGTCGCGCCCCGATCATGTGCAATTCGCCGATTCCGGACCAGTGACGTCTGGTGCCAGAATCATGTCAAATCCTGTCATGAATGCGGACATGCGGGTGGAGAAGGACTGGCGCGCCCGGCAGGAGTCGAACCTGCGGCCTCAAGATTAGAAGTCTCGCGCTCTATCCAGCTGAGCTACGGGCGCGCGCCGGACATCCGCTTATCGCGTGATCGCGCGCGGGGGAAGCGTCTTGAAATCGGAACCTTTCATGTCCGGCATGGATTGCGCGTGCGCGCAAGCTCGATCATCATGGCAGCATGAGCATGCGGGGCATCGGGGTCGGCGTTGGCGCGCCACGGGCGGTTTCGGCCGAATCGTTGATGGGCGGGCATTTCCGCTGGTTCGATTTCGTGATGGCGGCATTCGTCACCGTGCTGCTGCTCTCCAATCTGATCGGCGCGGCGAAGCTTTCCACCTTGTGGGGCTTCACCTTCGGCGCGGGCATCCTGTTCTTTCCGCTCGGCTACGTGATCGGCGACGTGCTGACCGAAGTTTACGGCTATGCGCGCGCGCGGCGCTGCGTCTGGGCGGGCTTCGGCGCGATGACGTTCATGGCGGTGATGAGCTGGGTGGTGGTGGCGATGCCGCCCGCTGACGGCTGGACCGGGCAGGCGGCCTATGAATCAGTGTTCGGCAGCACATGGCGCATCGTCTTCGCCTCGCTGCTCGCCTTCTGGGCGGGCGAATTCGCCAACAGCTTCGTGCTCTCCAAGATGAAGATCCTGACCAAGGGCAAGCATCTTTGGAGCCGCACCATCGGCTCGACGGTGGTGGGGCAGGGCGTGGACAGCGTGATCTTCTATCCGCTCGCCTTTCTGGGGGTGTGGACCACCGATCAGGTGCTGACGGTGATGGTCACCAACTGGGCCTTGAAGGTGGGCTGGGAAGCGGTGCTGACGCCCGTCACCTATGGCGTGGTCGGCTGGCTGAAGCGTCAGGAGGGTGTCGACGTCTTCGACGAGGGGACCAACTTCACGCCGTTCAGCGCCAGGGTTTGACATGAGTCCTGTCCAGTCGGCGAAGCTCTGGCTGGTCCAGCACGTCCATCTCGCCAAGGATGCGCTGCACATCTATGTCGCGCTGCTGCTGTTCCTGGGGTCCGCGCTGCTGTTCAAATGGCCGCTCAGGAGCTGGAAGCCCTGGTCGGTCGTACTGGCGGCAGCGCTGATCGGCGAGGCATGGGATCTGCGCGACAGCGTGACCTATGGTACCTCGATCGACCTCACGGCCAATCTGAAGGACATCTGGAACACCTTGTTCTGGCCGACCGCTTTGCTCATCCTTGCGCGCACGACGCGGATCTTCGAGCGAGGCACTGCCGTTGCCGTCGAGGATATACGATGATGATCCTGATCGCGCTGCTGGCGACGACGGGAGACGTGCCGACGTTGCGCCAGCGGCTCGATGCCTTGCCGCGCCCGCCGGGTGCATTTGTCGAGCGCCGGGCGGACTGCAATCACTGGACCGGCGAGGAGCCTTATGACGCGCAGCGCCGCGCGGAAATCGAGCGCGCAATCCGCGACCTGCGCTGTGCGCGGATCGAGAAGGACGAACAACGCATCCGGCATCGCTATCGCGGCAATGCGGCGGCGATCGCGATTCTCGACGAAACCGCGGACCTGCCCGGTATCGACTGAAGTCGTCGCATCAGGCGACCGGCGGGGGCTGGCCTTCGTTCTGCGGGACCGCCGGATCGAAACACGCCCAATCGGGCGCTTGGCCGGTCCAGATCGTCGCCTGCGGTGCGATCAGACCGGGATCGTCGAGCGCGCCGGCGCGGATGAAGGTCAGGTGCGGACGGATCTCGGCATTGCTGAACAAAGGCGTGCCGCATTGCGGGCAGAAGCCGCGCTGCATCCGGTTGCCGCTGTCGGCAACGCTGGCATGCCAGCGCACATCGCCGTCAACCGTCAGCGCCCCGGCAGGAAAACAGACATTCACCGTGGAAGATCCGGCGCCGAGATATTGGCACAGTCGGCACCAGCATTGCCGTGCCGCCATCGGCTCGGCGTCCACCGCGAAGCGCACCGCGCCGCACAGGCAGCCGCCGGAAACCATTACGCGACCGTTTCCAGCAATCCCTCGAACAGCCGGCGTCCGTCGGTGCCGCCGTGCGCCGCTTCGATCACACGCTCGGGGTGCGGCATCATGCCCAGCACATTGCCCTGGGCATTGAGGATGCCCGCGATGTTGCGGGCGGAACCGTTGACCTGCTCGGCATAGCGGAAGGCGACGCGGCCATCGCCTTCAAGGCGGTCCAGCGTATCGCCATCGGCGAAGAAATTGCCGTCATGATGGGCGACGGGAACCGATATCTCCTCGCCGGCGTCATAGTGGCTGGTGAAGGCGCTCTGGGCGTTCTCCACGGTCAGGCGGACGCTGCGGCAGACGAAGTTGAGACCGGCGTTGCGCATCAGCGCGCCCGGTAGCAGCCCGGCCTCCGTCAGCACCTGGAAACCGTTGCACACGCCGAGAACCGGCACGCCACGCCCGGCCGCCTCGACCACGGCGCGCATGATCGGGCTACGCGCGGACATCGCGCCGGCGCGCAGATAGTCGCCATAGGAAAATCCGCCGGGCAGCGCGATCAGCCCGATGCCGTCGGGAAGATCGGTGGCGCCGTGCCACACCATCTCCGCCTTGCGGCCGGTCACCTGTCCCAACGCGACAGCAAGGTCGCGATCGCAATTGGATCCGGGGAAGACGATGACGGCGGTTTTCATCCTTGCACCCTTTCGATGCGGTAATTCTCGATTACCGTATTGGCGAGCAGCTTGCGGCACATCTCGTCGATCTGCTCGTCCGAAACACCGTCTTCAAGATCGAGCTCGATCAGCTTGCCTGCGCGCACATCGTTCACGCCGTCGAAACCGAGCCCTTCCAGCGCGTGATGGATCGCCTTGCCCTGGGGATCGAGAACGCCGCCCTTGAGAGTGACGAAGATGCGCGTTTTCATGGATGTCCTCGGGCCTGGATGGAATGCCGCTCCTATGACGCCGGAGCCGCGAAGGTTCAACCCGATTCCCGTCTTATCTTGGCGAAGGAGCGTTGGGCGGCATCACTCGGATACGCAACATCGCGTCCGGTTGCAGATAGCGTCGTGCAGCGGCCTGGAGGTCGGCGGCGGTGATCGCCTGATAGACTGATTTGCTCGCCCGGAACCGGTCCAGATATCGCGGCGCGGATTGCGCCTGATCCACGATCGCCAGCCAGCTCGCATTCTCGCGCCGGTTTCGCTCGATCCGCTCCAGGATCGGCTGGCGCGCGCGCAGCATCAGATCGGCATCGACCGGCGTGTCGCGCAGCGCTTGCGTGATCTCCGCGATCGCGGCTTCGACGATGGGGGCGTCTTTCGGGTCGATGCTGTTCGTCACCGAGAATTGGCCGAAACCGGGATAGGTGTCCGACATGCTGGACCCGGCGCTCGGCGAATAGGTCGCCCCCAGCCGCTCACGCAGTTCCTCGGTCAGCATCAGCCGCATCACCCCGGCCAGCAGGTTCAGCCGGGCCACCTGCGGATAGTCGCTATCGTCGGTGGTGGGCCAGTAAGCGAGCGTCATCGCCTGATCGGGCTTGCCTTCATGATGCAGCGTTACCGGCGTTCGATCCGTGCGAAACTCGACGTGCCGGGCTTCGGTGAAGCGCGGCGGGGCGGCGTCGCGCATCGGCAGCGCGCCCAATGTGCGGGCGACCAGATCGATGGCATCCTGCTCGCCGACATCGCCGACGATGGCGATCTCGATCGCGCCGGTGCGGAAGGCGCGGTTCGTGGCGGCGCGCAGTTCCGCCATGTTCCGGCGCAGCAGCGTCTCCAGCGGGGGAACGCCGAAACGCGCATCGCCGTTCGCCAGGATGCGGCCGACGTCGCGGCCGACAATGGCGCCGGGGGAAGCGTCGAGCGTATCGTAGAAGGTGGGCACCATGCGCTGCCACTGGGCATCGGCTTCGCCACGAAAGCCAGGTGCGGTCAGGAAGGCCGCGAAGACCTGCATCTGCAATTCCAGGTCGCGTGGATTGGTCGTCACGGTTCCGCCAAAATGATCGTCCGACGCGGCGAGGCCAAAGGTCACCGCTCGACCCGCCAGCATCGACTGGAGCGCGTCGAAGCTGTGCTTCTCCAACCCGCCGGCGGAAAACACGCTGTTCATGAGCAGCGCCAGCCCAGGCTGGTCGGCGGGAAACTCCAGCATGCCGCCGCCGACGCGCAGCGACACGCGTACGCGATCCTTCTCAAACCCCGTGGTCTTGACCGACAGGCGGACATTGTTGGCGAAGCGGATCGTGCGAATGCCCAGATCGGCGATGCGCGCATCGTCCGCGATCGTGCCGGGCGGGCCGAAATCTGCATAGGCGAAACTGTCGAGCCCGGTGTCCGGAAGCGCATCGACCGTGACCGAGCGGCTGGCGGCATAGGCCGCAAGGATCGTGGCATCGGCATTGTCGAGCGCGGCCTTGCCGGAAACATGGATCAGCGGATTGGCGCCGGCCCATTGTTCGCGAAATGCCGCTTCGACCGCGCTCAGTGTCAGGTCTGTCGCGAAGCGTTCGAACAGGGTGAGGCGATAGGCGGGTGTCGTGACGATGCTGTCCTGCTCGATCGCGCTGACGATCGCGCTCGCCAGTGCATCACTCCGCCGGGTATCCGCCTGGCGCGCGGCATTTTCGAAGCCGGTTCGAAGATTGGCGAGCTGTTCGGCGAGTTCCGCGCGGGTGAAGCCATGCTCCAGCGCGCGGCGCAATTCCCGGTCCGCGACGGCCAGCGCGCTTCGCCAGTCGTCGCCCTTGCCGCCGATGGTGATCGCGCTTTGCTCTGCGGTCGAGAAGATCTCGCCATTGCTGGCGCCGCCACCCAGGATCGGCGCGTCGGTTTCGCGTGCCAGGCGCGCGATCCGCCGGCTGACGATGGCATTGGCCAGGCTGCGGAGAATATCGGTGCGGCGCTTGGCGATATCGTCCGGCCTCTCGTCGCGTGGCTTGATCACGAACAGCGAAACGCTGGTCGGCACGTCGGGATCACGGAAATAGGCGGCGGCGCTTGGCCGATCGGCCGCCACCTGGGTCGCGGTCGGATCGCCGGTGGTTTCTTCGCCCGACCGCCAGCCCGAGAAGCGTGCCCGAATCTTTGCTTCGACCGCACGGACATCCACATCGCCGGCAATGATGATCGCGGCGCGGCGGGGGGTATAATAGCGGGTATACAGGTCGCGGATGCGGCTGGCGGGCGCA
>NZ_JBMDKK010000030.1:0-28437 GCF_057809675.1 Sphingomonas sp. FG14
GCCCGAACGGATGTTGGTGGCAGTGGTGCCCTTTCACCCCGCTCAGCCCGAACGGATGTTGGTGGCAGTGGTGCCCTTTCACCCCGCTCAGCCCGAACGGGGGGGGGGGCGGTGGTGCCCTCTCACCCCGCCCCGCCCGTCACGGTAAAACAATTCTTTACCCACCCGCGCTACAGCCTCCCCGGGGGGCGTCCGCGCCTTGGGGAAAGGATTTCGCATGACCGATTTCGCGGCGACGCCAGCCAGCCGGACGCAGGCCGATGACGAGCCCGCCGCGCCCGCGCGGCCGAAAAGCTTCGAGGGCGTCGAGATCGGCAAGGTGTTCGAGGTTTCAGGTTCCGGCGCGCGCATAGAGCTCGACGCGCCGATCCTGCGCCGCCTGGGCAATGACGAGGATCCCAGCATCGCGATGGCCGGCCAGGTCGGCAGCCAGATCAAGATGAAGGTCGGCCCGCTCTGGATCGTCGCCAATGTCCGCAACCTCAGCCTGGACAGCGCGGACAGCGACCTGATCATCGCGCAGATCGATTTCCTGGGCGAAGGCGGAGAGGCGCGGCTCACCGGCCGGCTCAATCATTTCCGGCGCGGCATCACGCGCTATCCCGTGCCCGGCACGCGCGTCTACCCCGTCACCAGCGACGACATGATGCAGATGTACGCGGCCGACGAGATTCCGAATATCGAGGTCGGCACCGTCTATCCCACCAAGGATATCCGCGCCGCGCTGTTCGTCGACGCGATGCTGGGCAAGCATTTCGCGCTGCTCGGCTCCACCGGCACCGGCAAGTCGACCTCCGCCGCGCTGATCCTGCACAAGATCTGCGACATGGCGCCGCAGGGCCATATCGTGATGATCGATCCGCACGGCGAATATTCTGCGGCGTTCAAGACCAACGGCGCCCTCTACGACGTCGGCAACCTCGCCATGCCCTATTGGCTGATGAACTTCGAGGAGCATTGCGAGGTCTTCGTCCAGTCCAGGGGCAGCGAAAACCAGCTCGACCGCGACATCCTGGCCAAGTGCCTGCTCGCGGCCCGCATGAAGAACCGCGCGGCGGAAGGCATCACCAAGCTGACGGTGGATTCGCCCATCCCCTATCTGCTCTCCGATCTCACCACGCTGATCCAGAACGAGATGGGCAAGCTCGACAAGGCGGGCGACAGCGCCCCCTATATGCGGCTGAAGACCAAGATCGACGAGATCAAGACCGATCCGCGCTACAGCTTCATGTTCTCCGGCATGCTGGTGGCGGACAGCATGGCCGATTTCCTGGCGCGCATCTTCCGCCTGCCGGGCGACGGCAAGCCGATCTCGATCATCGACGTGTCGGGCGTGCCGTCGGACATCACCGCCGTCGTCGTCGCGGTGCTCAGCCGCATGGTGTTCGACTATGCGATCTGGTCGCGCAACGAACCGCAGCGCCCGGTGCTGCTGGTGTGCGAGGAAGCGCACCGCTACGTGCCGTCCGAAAAGAACGCGGACGGTTCGTCGGTCGGCAAGATCCTCGGCCGCATCGCCAAGGAAGGGCGTAAATACGGCGTCTCGCTGGGGCTGATCACGCAGCGCCCGTCCGATCTTGCCGAAGGCGTGCTCTCCCAATGCGGCACGATCATCGCGATGCGCCTGAACAACGAACGCGACCAGGCCTTTGTGAAGGCCGCGATGCCGGAGGGCGCCAAGGGTTTCCTCGACACCATCCCGGCGCTGCGCAACCGCGAATGCATCATCTGCGGCGAAGGCGTCGCCATCCCCATCCGCGTCGCGCTCGACACGCTGGAGGAAGTGCGCCGCCCGGCCTCCAGCGATCCCGTCTTCACCAACCTCTGGCGCCAGAGCGGCGGAGAGGCCGAAATCCTCGGCCGCGTGATCAAGCGCTGGCGCTCACAGGGCCGGTAACGCGGCGGCGGGACGGCGCGATATCCTGAACCACGCCGTTCGGGCCGGGCCAAAACCAGTCCGTCTGGCCAAAAGCCTAAAAACCCGTTCGGGCTGAGCTTGTCGAAGCCCTGTCCTTCTTCACCCGCGATGAAGAAAGAAAGGACAGGGGCTTCGACAAGCTCAGCCCGAACGGGTTTTGGGTTCGTGCCAGCCCTTTTCAGCCCGAACGGGTTTGGGGTTCGCGCGCGCTGTTCAGTACTGGCTGGTGGGAACGTGGCGTCGCTCCGCCGCTCGTCAATCGCCTTGCCGATTGCGCGCCGCCGCGCTGATCCCCTGCCAGTCTCCACGGATCAGCGCCAGTTTCTTCGCGCGGCTCCACCCCTTGATCCTGCGCTCGCAATCCAGCGCCTCGATCCGGGTCTGGAAGCATTCGGACCAGACGAGGCGAGCCGGCAGGCGCATCGCGGTATAGCCCCGGAACAGCCCGGCATCATGCTGCGCGATCCGCTGCTCCAGATTGTCGGTATGCCCGACATAGAAGCTGCCGCCGGCGCAATGGAGCAGATAGGTCCAGAAAGCCATGGGCTGAGATGACCAGAAAGGCCGGATCTCGGCAAGCCTGGCGCGGACGCATGAGATCCGCGATCCCCGCCCCCCGCTCATTCCCGCTCGGCCCCAAGGAACCAGCACACCCCCCAAAACCCGTTCGGGCTGAGCCTGTCGAAGCCCTGTCCTTCTATTGCGGTGTTCAGGAAAGGCAGGGCTTCGACAGGCTCAGCCCGAACGGTGCGGGGTTAGGAACGGTGTAAAGCTATGCCCAACGGCGCGGTTTCAGGCTCAACCCGAACGGCACGGTCCAAACCCGGCCCGAACCGCCCTAAATCTCCAGCCGCGTCACATGCCCCATTTTCCGCCCGGCGCGGATCTCGTCCTTGCCGTAGAGGTGGAGATGCGCGGTGGGATCGCGCAGGATCTCCGCCCAGCCCTCCGCCTGATCGCCGATCAGATTCTCCATCGTCACGCGGCGGCCGACGATATCGGTCGCGCCCAGCGGCAGGCCGCACACCGCGCGGATATGGTTCTCGAACTGCGAGGTCAGCGCCCCCTCGATCGTCCAGTGGCCGCTATTGTGCACGCGCGGCGCCATTTCGTTGAACACCGGGCCATCGGGCGCGGCGAAGAATTCCAGCGTCAGCACGCCGACATGGCCCAGCGCCTCGCCCGCGCGGCGCGCGATCTCCCGCGCCTGTTCCGCCTGCCCGGCGACCAGCGGGCCGGGCGGCACGACGGAGGTGGCGAGGATGCCGTTCCGGTGCACATTGGTCGGCGCGTCCCAAAAGGCGCATTCGCCGTCGGCGGCGCGGCACATCAGGATCGAGAATTCCGCCTCGAAATCGACGAACCCTTCCAGGATCGCGGGCTGGCGGCCGATCGCGTCGAACGCGCCGGCAACGTCCGCGTCCGTCATCAGCCGCGCCTGCCCCTTGCCGTCATAGCCCAGGAAGCGCGTCTTCAGGATCGCGGGCAGGCCGATCGCGGCCACCGCCGCCTCCAGATCGGCCTGGTCGGACACCGCGCGCCACGGCGCGGTGCGCACGCCCAGATCGCGCATGAAGGTTTTTTCGGCGAGCCGGTCCTGCGCGGTTTCCAGGCTGGCGAAGCCGGGATGCACGGGCAGCCGTTCGGCCAGCGGGGCGAGCGCGGAAACCGGCAGGTTCTCGAACTCATAAGTGACGACATCGACGGCGCCGGCAAAGGCCGCCAGGCTCGCCGCATCCTCATAGGGCGCGCGGGTGAAGCGCGCCGCCACCTCGGCGGCGACGGAATCGGCTTCCGGCGCATAGATATGGCAGCGATAGCCGAGCTGCGCCGCCGCCATCGCCAGCATCCGGCCAAGCTGGCCGCCGCCGATGATCCCGATCGTCGATCCCGGCTTCAACGGATTCATTCGGGCGCTTCGTCCACGCTGGCGGTCTGCTTCTCGCGCCAGGCGTCGAGCCGGGCGGCGAGCGCGGCATCGCCATTGGCGACGATCGCGGCGGCCAGCAGCGCGGCGTTGACCGCGCCGGCCCGGCCGATCGCCAGCGTGCCCACCGGAATGCCGGCGGGCATCTGGACGATGGAGAGCAGGCTGTCCATGCCCTTCAGCGCCTTGGATTCCACGGGCACGCCCAGCACCGGCACGCGCGTCATCGCCGCCGTCATGCCCGGCAGGTGCGCTGCGCCGCCCGCGCCCGCGATGATCGCGTGCAGCCCGCGCCCGGCGGCGGCCTTGGCATAGTCATAGAGCCGGTCTGGCGTGCGGTGCGCGGAAACCACGCGGCATTCATGCGCGACGCCCAGCGCCTCCAGCGTCTCGGCGGCGTGACGCATCGTCTCCCAATCGGAGCGACTGCCCATGATGATGCCGATGATCGGCTGCGCTTCGGCCATTCCCCGTCCCGTCCAGAGCCCGCGAAGCACAGCCCCTTAACGGGGCCGGCGGACGGACGCAATCATCGCGGCGGAAATCCGCGCGATCGGGGGCGGACTCGCAACGCCACCGCCAACACCGTTCGGGCCGGGCGCTCTCACCTGCCACCCCACCGTTCGGGCTGAGCCTGTCGAAGCCCTGTCCTTCTACTACGGTGCCAAGGAAAGGCAGGGCTTCGACAAGCTCAGCCCGAACCGATGGAAAAATCGGTTCAAGCCTTCAAAAAGCCCCTCAGCGCTCCGACAGATAATAGCGGTCGCGCGCCACCAGATCGTCATCCAGCTCGTAGACGATCGGCTGGCCGGTCGGGATCTCCAGTCCGGTGATCTCGTCGTCGGGAATAGCGGACAGATGCTTCACCAGCGCGCGCAGCGAATTGCCATGGGCGGAGATCAGCACGCGCTCGCCCGCCTTCAGCGCGGGGGCGATGCGGGCGTCCCAATAGGGGAGCACGCGCGCGATCGTGTCCTTCAGGCTTTCGGTGGCGGGCACGGCGATGCCGGCATAGCGGCGATCCGCCGAGAGATCCCAGGGCGATCCCGCTTCCATCGGCGGCGGTGGCACGTCGAAGCTGCGGCGCCAGATCTTCACCTGCTCATCGCCATGCTTGGCGGCGGTCTCCGCCTTGTCGAGCCCGGTCAGCCCGCCATAATGGCGCTCGTTCAGGCGCCAGTCCTTCTCCACCGGCAGCCACAGCCGCCCCATTTCCTCCAGCGCCAGGTTGAGCGTCTTGATCGCGCGGGTCTGGAGCGAGGTGAAGCACTGGTCGAAATCCAGCCCCTTCTCCTTCATCAGCCGCCCGGCGGCGCGCGCTTCCTCCGCCCCCTTCTCGGTCACGTCCACGTCCCACCAGCCGGTGAAGCGGTTCTCCAGGTTCCAGGCGGACTGGCCGTGGCGGATAAGGACGAGCTGGGGCATGTTGGGACGAGGCTCCTTGGATCGATCCGGCGCCTTCTACCGATCGCCGCGCGAAGGGCAATGTTGTTGCGCGCCGCGCGCCGCCGTGGGAAGCCTCCGCCCCGTCACCATCGAGGAGAAGGCATTTGGCGATCCAGCGGCGCACGCTTGTGCATGAGGGGCCGGGCGGCCCGTTCGAGGGGGTCGTGGCGTGGGACGATGCCGCCACCGCGCCCCGCCCCGGCGTGCTGGTCTTGCCCAATGTGCTGGGCCAGAAGGAAGCCGACAATCTGGTGGCGGAGCGGCTGGCCGCGCTCGGCTATGTCGGTTTCGCCGCCGACGTCTTCGGCCAGGGCAGGCGCACCACGCGCCAGTCCCCCGCCCCGGCCCAATATATGGACGAGATGAACGCCGATCGCGCGCTGCTGCGCGACCGGCTGCACCGCTCGCTCGCCGAACTCAAGGCGCTCGACGCGGTGGACGCGGCGCGCACCGCGGCGATCGGTTTCTGCTTCGGCGGCAAATGCGCGATCGACCTGGCGCGCAGCGGGGCGGACCTGCTCGGCGTCGTCAGCTTCCACGGCGTCTATGATCCGCCGCCCTTCCCCAATGTCTCGCCGATCCGCGCGAAGCTGCTGATCTGCCACGGCTGGGACGATCCGATCGCGCCGCCCGACGCGACGGTGGCGCTGGCCAACGAACTCAGCGCGGGCGATGCCGACTGGCAAATCCACGCCTATGGCCGCACCGCCCACGGCTTCACCGACGAAACCGCCAACATGCCCGAACGCGGCGTGATCCATCAGCCCGATTCGGCGCGGCGAAGCTGGAAGGCGATGCGCGATTTCCTGGAGGAACTGTTCGGCTGACGGGGAGAGGCCCGTTCGGGCTGAAAGCAACCGGCACGCACACCAACACCCGCCACCCCCAAAACCCGCTCGGGCTGAGCCCGTCGAAGCCCTGCCCTTCCTGAGTACCGAAAAAGAAGAACAAGGCTTCGACAGGCTCAGCCCGAACGGTGTTGGTGGCCATACGCCATCCCGAACACCGGCTCAGTCCCAACGCGTGCTGGTGACGGAACAGGATTCAACCAGTCCCCACCACCCCCCAAAACCCGCTCGGGCTGAGCCTGTCGAAGCCCTGCCCTGCCTTGGCACCGAACGAGAAGAACAAGGCTTCGACAAGCTCAGCCCGAACGGTGTTGAGGACCATACGCCATCCCGGCCACCGGCTCAGCCCGAACGGGTTTTGCCCGCCCAGCCCTCACCCGATCTCGTCGATCATCGCCGCCAGATTGTCGAGGCAGGCGCGCGCCAGCGCCTTGCTGCGTTCGGGGGACCAGCCCTGCACCGGATCGGGGGCGCCGAAATTGTCCTTGAACGGCATTTCCAGCGTCATCGAGATCGCGCCGAACCGCTCCGCCAGATAGGGCGTGGACATCGACAGGTTCGCCTGTCCGGGCCGCGACACTACATAGCCCAGCCGCGTCTGGAAATCGGGGGTGCGCGCCGCCAGCGTGTCGCGGAATTTGAAATAGAGCCCGCCCTGCGCCTCGGTCCATGACGGGATGCCCTCGAACCCGGCCATGAAGGCGGCGGGGATCGCCTCGTCGCCATGCACGTCCATCGCGAAATCCACGCCGGTTTCGGCCATCGCCGCCACCACCGCCAGCACTTCCGGGCTCTGCTCCGCGCTGGGCGCGTGCCATTCGCGGTTCAGGTTCACGCCCACGGCATTGGTGCGCAGATGGCCGCGCGCGGCGCCGTCGGGGTTCATGTTGGGCACCAGATGGAAGGTCGCCTTGCCGCGCAGCGCCGCCGCCACCGGATCGGCGGGATCGACGAGCTTTTCCAGCGCGCCTTCCATCCACCATTCCGCCATCGTCTCGCCGGGGTGCTGGCGGGCGTAGAGCCACACCTGCTTCGCGCCCGTGCCCAGGCTGAGCAGGTCCAGCGCGCGCCCGTCGATCGTGTGGCCCAGCACCCGATGCGAAACGCCGGGCAGCGCCGCCATGCGCGAAACCAGCGCGGCGTGCCGGTCGCTGGAATAGGGCGCGAAATAGGCGAGCCACAGCGCGTCGCCCTCCGCGCGGACGCGGATGGTCAGCACGCCATCGGCATAATCGGTATCCGCCTGGTGCCAGCTCTCGTCGTCATGGCTGGCGCGCGCCCTGTAATCGGGCCAGCCGCCCGGATAGGCCGCGCCGCCGCCGTTCAGGATGCGCAGCGTCAGATCGCGCCCCGCCGCGCCCGAGACGCGGAAATAGAACCATTGGTAAAAGTCCGACATGCGGTCGGGCACGATCTCGAGATCCGCCCGGTCGCCCTCGATGGCGACCACCCTGATGTTGCCGCCGTCGAAATCGCTGCTGATGCTGAAGGTCATCTGACGGTGATAGTGCGCCCCGACTCTCCGGGAAAGTCCCTGAACAGGCCCGCCGCCAATTTGCCCGCCGCGATGCCGGGCTGCGCGGCGGGGGCGTTTTCGCGCGCGTCGAGCTGCGCGCGCCCTTCCCACACCACGTCGCCGCCCGCGCGGCGCTTCAACTGCACGCGCAGCTCGGTGACGATGCTGCCCTTGGGCCGCCCGCCCAGCGTGATGCCGACGCCCACGCCGACACCGCCGCCATAGCTGCCGCCGCCGCCGCCGATCCCCACCGAGACGGGGGAGCGCCGCGCCATCGCCTCGCGCGTGTCGCGCGTCACATGGATCACCGCGGCATATTGGCCGCCATCCGCGCCCGCCGCCGGGAAGCCCAGCCGCGTCAGCTCACCCTGCACCGCATTGGCATAGGTCTGGAATTCCATGCTGTCGTCGGCGATGAAAGGCTCCACCCGCACCGCGCCCGGCGCGATCGGCTGGTTCAGGTGAAAGCGCGTCACCTGCACCGTCGGCAGCGCGGTCGCGCAGCCCGAAAGCGCCAGCACCGCGCCGATCATCAGGGCCTTGGCCATATGGGCCTTCCGCGCGGGGGCCTTGAAGAACGGTGCCGTCATTTCGCATTCCTTTTTACACGACTCGCCGCCACCACAACGAACGGCGCGGCGATTCTGCCTCAAAACCCGCCGCCGCGCCAATATGGCCCGGAACGGTTCACGGGTTGCTTACCAAATCCCGCTAGCGTCGCGGCATGAACATGCAGACCCCGCTTCTCGCGCGCCGGAACGCGCGACGCCGCATGCCCGTGCTGGTGACCGGCGGCGCGGGCTATATCGGCAGCCATGCCGTGCTCGCGCTGCTCGATTCGGGCTGGCCCGTCGTGGTGCTCGACAATCTCTCGACCGGCTTTCGCGACGCGGTGGATCCGCGCGCGGCCTTTGTCGAGGGCGACGTGGGCGATATCGCGCTGGCGCGCGACACGCTGGCCCGGCACAAGATCGCGGCGATCATGCATTTCGCGGGATCGATCATCGTGCCCGAATCGGTGGCCGATCCGCTCAAATATTATCGCAACAACACCGCCAACAGCCGCGCGCTCATCGAAAGCGCGGTGGCGGAAGGCGTGCCGCACTTCATCTTCTCCTCCACCGCCGCCGTCTATGGCGTGCCGTCCGACCATCCCGTCACCGAGGACTGGCCGACGCGGCCCGCCAATCCCTATGGCACGTCGAAGCTGATGACGGAGCTGATGCTGGCGGACACCGCCGCCGCGCACCCGATCAACTATTGCGCGCTGCGCTATTTCAACGTCGCGGGCGCCGATCCGGACGGCCGCGCCGGCCAGTCGACGGCGGGCGCGACCAACCTGATCAAGGTGGCGACCGAGGTGGCGGCGGGCACGCGCAAGCGGCTGGACGTGTTCGGAGACGATTATCCCACGCCCGACGGCACGGGCGTGCGCGATTTCATCCATGTCAGCGACCTGGCCGACGCGCATGTCCGCGCGCTGGAACTGCTGGTGGAGGATCCGGCGCGCAGCCATGTGCTCAATTGCGGCTATGGCAGCGGTCATTCGGTGCGGGAGGTGATCGGCGCGGTGGAGCGGGCGAGCGGCCGCCCGGTGGCGCACCGCATCGTCGCGCGCCGCGCGGGGGATATCGCGATGATGGTGGCGGACAACAGCGCGCTGGTCGAACGATCGGGCTGGCAGCCGCGATTCGCCTCGCTCGACCGGATCGTGGCGGACGCGCTCGCCTGGGAAGCGAAACTGTCGAAAACCCGCGCCGCCAGGGTGAAAAGCCGCGCACGAGACTTGACTTCCGCCTGACCGCGACATAGGGCGACGCCTCGTTTTTCTTGATAAATCGATAAGCCGGAAGCGTTTCGCCATGAAGATCCGCAATTCACTCAAGTCGCTCAAGGACCGTCACCGGGACAACCGCGTGATTCGCCGCCGCGGCCGCACCTATGTGATCAACAAGACCAACCGCCGCTTCAAGGCCCGCCAGGGCTGAAGCATCGGTCGGGCGCCCAGGCGCCCGGTCCTTGATCCTCGTCGAGCGCCCCACCCCACCGGGTCGGGCGCTCGATGCGTATGTGCGTCCTGCATTCGGGTGAGGCCGGGCTGTGAATGGCGCCGCCCTGCGCTTCCGGGTTCACGGACTGACATACGCTGCGCGCCGGTTCTCGGTCAGCACCATTTTGCCCGCATGAAGCGGTCGCCTGCGGCCCGACTCGGCCTGACCCGAATGCGAATCGGGGGGGGCACGTGCCTTTGCCACCCCACACGTCATCCCAGCGCAGGCCGGGATGGGCATCAGCGGTCCAAATTCCCGTTCGGGCTGAGCCTGTCGAAGCCCTGCCCTTCCTGAACACCGCAATAGAAGGACAGGGCTTCGACAGGCTCAGCCCGAACGGATGTCATTGGCAGCAACACCAATCCGACAGGCTCAGCCCGAACGGATGTCATCGGCCGCGATACCGATGCGACAGGCTCGGCCCGAACGGAATGTCGTTCCCCCGCGCAAATTACCGGTTCACGATCGCGCCCGAAGGCGGCACGATGGCGGGCCAGGCGCCAAGGGAGGGCTAGCGTTGACACAGGAATCCGCCACGGGCGCGACCCGCTGGAGCGCCGTGCGCGCCTCCGTCGCCGCATTTCGCGCGCAGATCGACAAGACCGGCCTGTTCCCGGACCTGAAGGGAGAGGCCGGCCGCGCGCTCCGCAAATCGGTGCGGGAGGATGGGCAGCTCACCAAATCCTATATGCTGATGTGCGGCCTCTCCGCCGGCATCGCCGCGCTCGGGCTGCTGCAATCCTCCACCGCCGTGGTGATCGGCGCGATGCTGATCTCGCCGCTGATGGGGCCGATCGCCAGCATGGGCTTCGGCTTCGCCTCGCTCGACGGCCGCCAGATCCGCGATTCGGTGAAGGTGATCGCGATGGGCGCCGTCATCGGCATCCTCACCGGCATCCTGCTCACCTGGCTCAGCCCGATCCGCAACGCGACGCCCGAAATCATCGCGCGCACCGAACCCACGCTGCTCGATCTTGCCGTGGCGGTGCTTTCGGGCATCGCCGGGGCCTATGCCACCGTCCAGCAAAAGGGGGCGACGGCGATCGGCGTCGCGATCGCCACCGCGCTGATGCCGCCGCTGGCGACCGTCGGCTACGGCCTGGGCGTCGCCAATATGAGCTTCGCGTTCGGCGCCTTCCTGCTGTTCCTCACCAACCTGGCGGCGATCGCCTTTTCCTTCGCGCTGATCGCTCGGCTGAGCGGCGCGGCGCGGCCGATCGCCAAGGTGGAGATCACGCCGCGCTATGTGCTGGCGGGGCTCGCCGCCTTCGCGGTGCTGGCGATCCCGCTCGGCATCACGCTCTACCGCGTCACGGCGGAGGCGAAGGCGCAGACGACGGTGCGCCGCCTGCTCACGCAGGAACTGGCGCTCAAGCCCGTGAATATCGCGCAATTGCAGGTGCGCTGGCCGCTGCGGGGCAGCCCCTCGGTCGATGCCGTCATCGTCGCCCCGCGCTACGCCAACGACGCGGAAGATCGGCTGATGCGCGCGCTGGAGGCGGAATGGGGCGAGCGCCCGAGCCTGAACCTGCAACAGGTGGTCGCCGCCGATCTCCAGGCGCAGACGCGCGCGATCGTCGACGCCGCCGTGGAGACCTCCGCCGCCGGCATCGTGCGCGACGTGCCGCCGCTCACCGCGATCCGCGAGGCGATCGGCCTGCCCACCCAGGCGCTGTGGACCAACCGCGCCGAACGCAGCGTCCAGATCGTGCCCTTCGCCGCCGAAGGCTGGGGCTTCGGCGATTATCGCGAGATCGAGAAGGCGGCGGCGCAGGCGGGCGGCGGGTGGAGCGTGCGCGTCATCCCGCCCGTCCAGCCCCGCATCACCGTGCCCGTGACGATGCAGGACGGCGCCCCGCAGCCGGGCGCCGCGCTGGACGACGCGGTCTGGGCGATCGAGCGCTGGGGCGTGCAGGGCCTGAACGTCGCCGGCTTCGCGGGCGCAGGCGCGTCGGACGCGGACAGGGAAACCGCCGCCGCGCTCTCCCGCTATGCGGTGGAAACGCTGGCGAAGGCGGGCATCAAGGCGAACGCCATCCCGCCCGCGCCATCCCCACGCCCCCGCGCGGCGGCCAGCGGCGTCGAGTTCGAAGTGGTGCGGCAACCGAAACGCGCGGCGGCGGCAGCGGAGTGAGTCGGGGGGGTATCCGCCCGACCCGTCATCCCGCCACAATAGCCCCCACCCGCGTCACCTCGGGCAGGCTGCGGTCTCCCACCGGATCAAGCGCGATCTGGTTGGCGGACCCCAGCCCTCGCCAAAAGGCAAGGTTTATCCTGAGCGCCTGCTTGCAGGCAGTCGAAGGGCTGGGGTGACGTATGGGACGGGGTCACGGCATCACCAACACCCGTTCGGGCTGAGCCTGTCGAAGCCCTGTCCTTTCTGAACACCGTAATAGAAGGACAGGGCTTCGACAGGCTCAGCCCGAACGGAGTATGAGGGCTAGCGCTTTACCCCGACAGGCCCCCCGGCCCCGCCTCAATCCGCGTGGCGGTAGTTCTTCAGCTCCTCGCCCGTCAGCCGCACGACATGGAGCACGTTGGTCGAGCCCGGCGTGCCGAAGGGGACGCCCGCCATCAGGATCACGCGATCGCCGGCGCCCGCGATGCCCTGGCGCAGCGCCATGCGCTTCGATTTCGCCACCATCTCCTCGAACGAGGCGACGTCGCGCGTGCGCACGGCGTGCACGCCCCACAACAGCCCCAGCCGCCGCGCGGTGGAGGTCTTGGGCGTCAGCACCAGCAGCGGCACGCTCGGCCGTTCGCGCGCGATGCGGCGCGGGGTGGAGCCCGAACTGGTGAAGCAGATCACGGCGGAGGCGGAGACGGTGGCCGCGATCTGGCCCGCGGCCTCCGCCAGCGCGTCGGCGGTGGTCGGGTCGGGCCGGGTCTCGGTGAAATGGATGCGGTCGGCATAGGCGGGGTCCGCCTCCACCGCGCGCGCGATCTTGTCCATCATCGCCACCGATTCCTCGGGCCAGGCGCCCGCGGCCGATTCGGCGGAAAGCATCACCGCGTCCGCCCCGTCATAGACGGCGGTCGCCACGTCGGAGACCTCGGCGCGCGTGGGCGTGGGCGCGGTGATCATCGATTCGAGCATCTGCGTCGCCACCACCACGGGCCGGCCGAGCCGCCGCGCGGATTCGACGATGCGCTTCTGCAGCGGCGGCACTTCCTCCGGCGGCAGCTCCACGCCTAGGTCGCCGCGCGCCACCATCACCGCGTCCGCCAGTTCCAGGATGCCGTCCAGCCGCTCGATCGCCGCCGGCTTCTCGATCTTGGCGAGCAGTGCCGCCTTGCCGCCGATCAACTGGCGCGCCTCCGCCACGTCCTCCGGCCGCTGGACGAAGCTGAGCGCGATCCAGTCCGCGCCCTGTTCCAGCGCGAAGCTCAGGTCCTTGCGGTCCTTCTCGGTCAGCGCGGCCATCGGCACGATCACGTCGGGCACGTTCAGGCCCTTGTTGTCGGAAAGCTTGCCGCCGGTTTCCACCACCGTCTCGATCCGCGCCTTTTCCACCGCGCGCACGCGCAGCACCAGCTTGCCGTCGTCCAGCAGCAGCCGCGCGCCGGGCTCCAGCGCCGCGAAGATCTCCGGATGCGGCAGGTTCGCGCGGGTCGCGTCGCCCGGCGCCTTGTCGCGATCGAGGATGAAGGTGGCGCCGGTTTCCAGCATGGTCGATCCGCCGGCGAAGCGGCCGACGCGCAGCTTCGGCCCCTGAAGATCCACCAGGATCGTCATCGGGCGGCCCAGGTCGCGTTCCAGGTCGCGGATCGCCGCGATCACCTTCGCATGCCCCTCATGGCTGCCATGGCTCATGTTGATGCGGAAGGCGTCCGCGCCCGCGAGATAGAGCTTGCGGATCATCTCCGGCGTATTGCTGGCGGGGCCAAGCGTCGCGAGCACGCGAACCTTGCGCTGTCGGGGGGCGATTATGCTGGTCACATGGGCTCCGGGATTGTCCGCTATGGGGCTTAGCTCTTATGTCCGAGAGATCAACGCCCTTGTCGCGCCGATCCCCGTTTCGGCGCGCCATGGGCCACAGCGGAGAAAAGACGATGACACTCGACGAAATCGACGATGCGGTGGCCGCCAAGGCGTTTCGTCGGCTGGTGCGCCACCTGCGCCATCGCACCGACGCGCAGAATGTGGACCTGATGGGGCTGGGCGGTTTCTGCCGCAACTGCCTGGGCGACTGGCTGGCGGAAGCGAGCGGCGGCACGATCGACAAGGCGGCGGGGCGCGAGGCCGTCTATGGCATGCCCTATGCCCAGTGGAAGGCGACGCACCAGCTCGAGGCGACGGCCGAACAGATCGCGCGGATGGAGGAAAGCATGAAGCGCAACCACCGCGAGGAGATGCTGGACGAGGCGCTGGACGACAGCTTTCCCGCCAGCGATCCGCCATCGATGACGATGCCGTCGCACGACGCTTGAGCCCGGCCGCGCGCTCGCCTAACAGCACCGTTCAATCGAACCGGAGAATCACATGAGCGACAATGTCGCAGCCGATCAGTTGCGGCTGTTCATCGAACGCGTCGAGCGGCTGGAAGAAGAAAAGAAGGGCATCGCCGACGATATCCGCGACGTCTATGCCGAAGCCAAGGGCAACGGCTATGACGGCAAGATCATGCGCCAGATCGTCCGCCTGCGTAAGATGCAGCCCCATGACCGGCAGGAAATGGAAGCGCTGCTCGATACCTACAAGGCGGCGCTCGGGCTCGACTGAGTGATTTAGCGCCGGTCCGTTCCCCCGCCCGACCTCCCGACAGGATCATGCTGGATCGGGAGGTTGGGCGGGGGAGCGGGCCGGCGCCGCCCCGCAAAGCGCTCTTCCGCGCTTTGCGGCAAACATAAGGAGCCGACGATGATATTGACCACCACCACCGCGATCGAGGGACGGCCGGTCAGCACCTATCTGGGCATCGTGACCGGAGAGGTCATCGTCGGCGCCAATATCTTCAAGGACCTGTTCGCCAGCGTGCGCGATATCGTGGGCGGCCGATCGGGCGCCTATGAAGGCGCGCTGCGCGACGCCCGGCGCGAGGCGTTCGGCGAGCTGAAGGCCGAAGCGCGCGACCTGGGCGCGGACGCGGTGATCGGCATCGACATCGATTATGAAGTGATCGGCCAGAACGGATCGATGCTGATGGTCTCGGTTTCAGGAACCGCGGTCAAGCTGGGCTAAGCAGGCGTTTTCCAGGACCAATCGACATTCAGTTCAGACCGAGTCGAGCCGCAGGCGACCGCTTTATGCGGGCAATATGGTGATTTTTCGTGACCCGGAGCGCAGCGTACTTATCGTACGTGAGCACCGGAAGCACGGAAAAGCGCCATTTGCAGGCCGGTATGGGCTGAATGTCGAGAATTGAAATGGCCGATCCGTTCGATCGGCGCCCCCTCCGCCCCGAAGGGATAGGGATTTTCGAGCCCGACCAGATGGCGGAAGCGCGCGGGGTTGCGCGCCAGCGCCGCCTCGCTCACCCGTTCGCGATACCATTCCTGGGTCTGCATGTAGATGCGGCAGAAATAGAGGATCAGGTTGACCCGCAGCCCCGGCACCTGCCGGGGAAAGGCGCCATGCCAGGTGTTGCCATGCCACACGACGAGTGATCCGGCCGGCGCGGTCACCGGCGCGAACCGGTCGATATCGGCCGTTTCCCGCATGGTGGGCGGGCGGCAGAATTTGTGGCTGCCGGGCCAGAAGGCGAGCGCGCCCCGGTCGCGATCATAATCGGTCAGCAGCCAGGTGGCGTTGGCGACCTGCGCATAGGCCGGATAGGGCGCCGGCACCATCGCGCTGTCCGAATGCAGGATCAGATGATCGGTGCCCGGCCCCTTGAGGATCGAGTTCATGCTGCTCAGCACGCAGCTTTCGCCGAGCAGATAGGTGATCAGCGCCAGCACCGTCTCGTTCATCATCGCCTGTTCGAAGATCGGATCCTCGAGCAGCAGATAGAAGAGATGCTGGCCCCATGCCGATCCGCCGGCATGGCTTTCGGCATTGGCGGGGTCGAGCGCCCGGCCGGTGCGCCGCCCGGCGATCGCCAGCACCGTGCGCAGCAGGGCGTCGGCGAAGCCCGGCGGCGCGGCGCGGTCCGGCTCGACGATGGTGAAGCCATAGCTGTCGAGTTCGGCGGCATGGCGCTCCAGCCCCAGCCGGCGCGGTTCGGCGAGCGGATCGCTGAACCGGTCCGGCGCCTCGCCCGCGGCCAGCGTGGCCGCGACGCTTGTCGTTGATGTCATGTCTCGGTCCTTCAGAACTTGACCAGCATTTCGGCGCCATAGGTGCGCGGCGCCCCCAGCGACTGCGCGACCTGGCCGGGCACCACGGCGCCCCTGAAGCGGTTGGTCACATAGGTCTCGTCGGTCAGGTTGCGCGCCCAGGCGGACAGGCGCCATGCCCCGCTTTCGGGGCCGATGCCGATCCGCGCGTTGAGCAGGGTCAGCGCGGCGGCGGCATAGGCGTTGTCCGATGCGAAGAAGAACCGGCTGCGATGGTTCGCCTCGCCCCGCAGGAAGAGCTGGAGGCTGCCGCCAAGCGGCTGCGTCCATTCGAAGGCGCCGCTGATCGTGCTCCTGGGCGCCAGCGGCAGCCTGTTTCCGGTATAGTCCGCCCCCGTCGCGGTCGCGTTGGGATAGGATTTGAAGACCGCGTCGGCATAGCCGTAGCTGGCGGTCAACTGAAGCTGGCGCACCGGCAGCGCCGAAAGCTCGATCTCGAACCCCTTGCTGCGCGCCTTGGCCGCGTTCGAGGTCTGGAACTGCGCGATCCCCCCGCCCGTGGAGATGAGCTGGTTCTGCTGGAGATCCGTATAGTCCATGTAGAAGATCGACGCGTTGACGCGCAGCCGGCTGTCCAGGAACTCGCTCTTCAGGCCCAGTTCGTAATTATTGACCGATTCGGGCCGATATTCCGCGCTGTTGGTGGGCGTGACGGAAAAGACGTTGAAGCCGCCCGATTTATAGCCCTGGCTGAACGTCGCATAGGCGAGCAGCTTCTCGCGCGGGCGCCATTCCATGCTGACGGAGGGCGAAACCTTGCCTTCGCTGCGCTTCAGGTGGCGCGGCGCGATGTTCGCGGCGATCACGCCGAAGGGATCGCCGGTCTGCTCGAAATCGAGCGTCTTGCGTTCGTGCGTGTAGCGCAGGCCCGCCGCCAGGCTCAGCCGGTCGGTGAAGCGATAGACCGCGCGCCCGAACGCGGCATAGCTGTCGGTATCGACATTCGCCTGGATCGTCGCGTTCGTGCGCGCCGGATAGATGCCGAGATCGGGGCCGATCACCACCAGCGACGTCGTGTCGAGCGACTGATGATAATAATAAAGGCCCGCCACATAGCTGAACCGATCCGCGACATCGCTCGCGAAGCGCAGTTCCTGCGAGAACTGGCTCTGGCGCTCGCGGATGCCCGTGTCGAGCATGTCGAGCACGGTATAGTCATTGTCCTGGATATTGTTCCACTTATAGCCCCGGATCGCGGTGATCGAGGTCAGCGTGCCGCCGCCGGTCCGCAGGTTGAACTCGCCCGACGCGCCATAAACGTCGCGGTTCTGCGTGGTGTCGGTCGATTGGGCGACCCTGCGGTCGACGGGATCGGCATCGGCGAAGGGCGCGCCGGTGAAGGCGCCATTGTCGTACACGTCATAGGCGCCGGAATGCGTGCGATCGCGCGAGATGTCGCCGCGCAGCGCGAAATCCCAGTCGCCGCCCGGATCATAGACCAGGGTGAGCCGCCCGCCGAGGCCGTCGAGATCGTCGAGCCGCGTGCCGGTGGCGATGTTGCGGACCATGCCGTCGCGGCGATCGAGCGACACCGCCGCGCTGGCGAAGAGCGCGCCGGACAGGGGGCCGCTGACCACCGCGTTCGCGCGGATCGCGTCATAGTCGCCATAGCTGATGCTGGCGGCCGCGCGCGCATCGGCATTCGGGCGGCGGGTGAGGATGTTGACCGCGCCGGCGATGGTGTTGCGGCCGTAAAGCGTGCCCTGCGGCCCGCGCAGGACCTCGATCCGCTCAAGATCGAACAGGTTCGAATTGATGGTCGCGGCGCGCCCCATATAGACGCCGTCGACATAGACGCCGACGCTCTGGTCGAGCCCGGGATTGTTCAGATCCGCCGAGATGCCGCGGATCGCGATCGCGGTGGTGCGCAGCTCGCGCGGCGCGACATAGACGTTGGGCAGCGCGTTCGAAATATCCTCGACGCGCCCCACGCCCGCATTCTCCAGCGTCTTCGCGGTGAGCGCGCTGATCGAAAGCGGCGTATCCTGAAGGCCCTGGGTGCGGCGCTGCGCGGTCACCAATATCTCTTCCAGCTCATTGTCCGCACCGCCGGCCAGCCCTGCGCGTTCCTGCCCCGCCCGTTCCTGCGCAAACGCAGGCCCGGATGTCATGGCGATGGCCAGGACGAGGCAGCTTCCCCCCAAACGCACCATGTTCGCGATCTTCATTGTCTGAACCCCCCAATCCGAGCGGCAGCCGCCGGCGGTTCCGGTCGGTCGGGAGAAACCCTGCTCGGCATGGGCACAATGGAACGGCGATTACCGCTTTCAGTCAAGAAAAAAATGAGTATGATCTCAACTTCTATAAATGGGAGGACCAAGATCATGCGCCACTTCTGGTTTTCGACCGCCGCCATCGCCACGGCCTGCGCACTCGGCGGACCGGCGGCAGCGCAGGAGGGACGGGATCAGGCGGCGGGGATCGACGCGAACGAGGACATCATCGTCACCGCGCGAAAGACCCGCGAACGGTTGCAGGATGCGCCGATCTCGATCACCGCGCTGACCGCCACGGAACTGCAGCGGCGCGGGATCGACAGCCTGGCGGACGTGGCGAAGGTCACGCCGGGGCTGAACTATGGCGATTTCGGAGACCTCAAGCTCTCCCCCACCTCGTTGCGCGGCGTGGTGGGCTCCGCGGGCTCGGCGGGCGCCGATCCCGCCGTGGGCTATTATGTCGACGAGGTCTTTGTCGGGCAGGGCGCGGGCGCCAATCTCGACCTGTACGATATCGCGCAGGTCGAAGTGCTGCGCGGGCCGCAGGGCACGCTTTACGGGCGCAACACGATCGGCGGCGTCGTCAACATCACCACCGAAAGGCCGGGCGACGAACTCAAGGCCTCGTTCGGCGGACTCTTCGGCAATTACGATCGCATGCGGCTCGCCGGCTCGCTCTCCGGGCCGCTGGTGGAGGGGCTGCTCAGCGCCAAGATCGCGTTGGTCCGCGATGTCCGCGACGGATATGAGCGCAACATCTTCCTCAACCGCGACGTCAACGATCACGACGTCTGGTCCGGCCGCGCGCAGCTCCTCTTCACGCCCGCGCCCGATACCGAATTGCTGCTGAGCGTCGACCATGCCGAGGCGCATCAGGAAACGCTGGTGTTCGAAACGCTGCGCTACAATCCGGCGGCGCTGGTGACGCAATTGCTCCAGGCGCAGGGGTACGCGCTCAACGCCGATCCGTTCGACCGGCGCGTCATCGCCAACGCGCCCAGCGAGGAACGGCTGCATTCCACCGGCGTATCGGCGAATTTCAAGACGCGGCTGGGCGGCATCGATATCGTCAACATCGCCGCCTATCGCGAACATGATTATTACAGCCGCACGGACACGTGCCGGTGCCAGCTCGCCATCACTTATGACGGCGATCCGGAGCGGGTGAAGCGCTTCTCCAACGAACTGCGCGTCAGCGGCGAAATCGGGCGGCTCAGCCTGCTGGGCGGCCTCTATTATCTCGATCAGGACACGGACAATCAGAGCTTCATCGAACTCGGCTCCGCGACCGCGGCCATTTTCGGCGACCCCAGCCTGACGGGCTCGATCATCGGCTCGACCGGGCGGCTCAAGACGATCAGCAAGGCGGTCTTCGCCAGCGGCACGCTGGCGCTGGGCGACCGCATCGACGTCACGATCGGCGCCAGGTACACGCATGACAGCAAGCGCATCCGCTATGTCCAGACGGATCCGCTCTCGATCCTCGGCGGCAGCGCCACGATCGTCGCGAAGGACAGTTGGGGCCGGCTGACGCCCAACGCCAATATCCGCTTCCGCATCTCGCCGACGCTGATGACCTATCTCACCGCGTCGAAGGGCTTCAAGAGCGGCGGCTTCAACGATGCGCTGGGCGACGCCAACGGCATCGCGTTCGGGCCGGAATCGCTGTGGAACTACGAAGCCGGGCTCAAGGCCGAATTGTTCGACCGCCGCCTTTCGGTCAACGCCGCCGTCTATGCGATGCGCTGGAACGACATCCAGATCACCACGCAGAATCCCGCGACGACCTTCTTCAACCCGATCATCCTCAACGCCGGCCGCGCCCATAGCCGGGGCATCGAGATCGAGATCGACGCGCGGATCAGCGATCGGCTGCGGCTGGGCGGCAACCTCGCGGTGCAGGACGCGAAATATGAGGAAGGGCTGCTGCCGAACGGCCAACCGCTGCGCTTCATTCCCTTCGCCCCGTCCTATACCGGCAACGTCAACGCCGAATACAGCGTGCCCACGGGCATCGGCCCGCTGGCGTTCCAGGCGGAATACCAGCTTCGCGGCCGCAGCTATCTGACCACCAACAACGATCCCGACGGCCGCGTCGGCGCCTATGGGCTGCTCAACCTGCGGATGACGCTGGCGTCGGACAACGATCGCTGGCGCGTCTCGCTGTTCGGCAAGAACGTCACCGACAAGACCTATATGACCAGGCTGTTCGACCTGTACGACAACACGCTCAATGGCCAGAAGCTGATCACCCTGGGCGAGCCGCGCACCTATGGCGTGGAATATCGGGTGAATTTCTGATCGGTGGCGGCCGGGCGCCTGCCGCGACGGCGGCCACCCAGCCCACATAAGCCCCCCCCCCAACCGTTCGGGCTGAGCCTGTCGAAGCCCTGTCCTTTCCTTGACACCGCAACAGAAGGACAGGGCTTCGACAGGCTCAGCCCGAACGGGTTTATGGGTCGGCGCGAACCGTCACACACTCATGCCCCCGGGACCGGAATGACGGGAGCCCCCGCTCAGCCCAGCCGCCGCCGAAGCGCCGCCTTGTCGATCTTGCCGATCGGCAGCAACGGCAGCTCCCGTTCGATCTCGATGCGCTTGGGGAGCTTGTAATTGGCAAGGCGCGCGCGGCACCAGACGTAGAGATCGGCGGGATCGGCGGGTGCGGCAAGCGTGACGAAGGCGACGCCGATCTCCTGCCAGGTCGGATCCGGCATGGCGACCACCGCCGCGGCCTCCACCGCGGGATGCGATTCGAGCACCGCCTCCACCTCGCGCGGATAGACGTTGTACCCGCCGGACTTGTACATCTCCTTGATGCGGCCGACGATCCGGTAGCATCCGTCGGGCCGCAACACCGCCAGGTCGCCGGTGCGGAAATAGCCGTCGCTGGTGAACGCCTCCGCCGTCGCGTCGGGCCTGCGCCAATATCCCAGGAAATTGAGCGCCGATCGCGTCTGCACCTCGCCGACCTCACCCGGCCCGACCGGTACATCATCAGCGCCGCACAGCCTGATCTCGACGCCCGGAAACGCCGGGCCGACCGAATTGGCGAGCCGTTCCAGGTCGCGCGTCGGCGCGATGGCGGTGATCGCGCTGGTGGTTTCGGTCATCCCGTAATTGGTGGCGAGCGCCGGCCCCAGCGCCGCGAGGCGCGCGATCATCTCCTCGCCCATCGCCGCGCCGCCCCAGATGATCAGTTCGACCGCAGAAAGATCGTGATCCGCGAAATCGGGAAGATCGAGGATCATCGGGAAGGTGCTGGGCACCGAGCCCCACAGGGTGACGCGTTCCCGCGCCATCAGCCGCAGGCATTCCGCCGGGTCGAATTTCTCCATGAAGATCGTCGCTCCGCCGGCGACGAGGCACGGCAGGCTGCAATCGACGACGGAGCCGACATGGTTGATCGGGAAATAGTTGATCACCCGAAGCGGCGACAGCGGCCAGAGGCGGTTCTGCGCGAGGCTGAACCGCGCCAGGCCCGCATGGTGCAGCAACGCCCCCTTGGGCGCGCCCGTCGATCCCGATGTGTAGACGATCAGGCAGGGATCGCGCCCGCCACAGCCGGCCCGCGCGGCGTCCAGCCTTTCCTGCCCGATCGCCTCGCCCGATCGCAGGAACGCCGCCATCGGCTCGCTGCCCGGCGGGCCATCGGTGCTGTCGTGGAGGACGATGCGGCGGAGCGAGGGGCAGGCGGCGGCGATCGCCGCCAGTTCCTCGTCATAGCGGCGATCGCCGATATGACGGCGCGCTAGGAGGATGGCCGGCTCCGAATCGGTGAGGACATGCAGGAGTTCGTCGAGCCGGTAGCGCGGATTGAGCCCCACCCAGATCGCGCCGATCGACGCGGTCGCCAGGAAATCGACCAGATAGGCCGGGTGCGGCGGCTGGAGCGTCGCGACGCGGTCGCCCTTGCCGATGCCAGCGGCGAGCAGCGCGCGCGCCAGCCGGTCCACCGCCGCCGCCAGCTCGGCATAGGTCCAGCCACGGCCGTCCAGCCTGAGCGCGACGGCATCGGGCCGCCGCCGCGCGTGCCAGCCGGCATAGTCGCTGATGCGCGGCAGTTCGGGCGGCAGGCCGCTCATGGCCGCGCCGCCCGCCGCAGCGACGGAATCGCGAGCATGCCGAGCGCCGCCGTCGCCAGCATGACGAACCCCGCGAGCCCGCCCGCATAGTCGCGACCGACCATCGCGAGGGCGAGCGCCGTGGCGAGCGGCCCGAGCGCGAGGCCGATCTTCTCCGCGGCCGTCCATATGCCCGTCAGCGCCCCTTCCGCCGCGCTTTCCACCGCCGAGCGCGCATGGATCAGGTGCGCCGCGATCGTATAGGGCAGAACCTGCAACCCGGCGAAGGCCGGCCCCGCCAGCGCGAACCCGGCCAGCATCGCGGGCCAGTGATGATGCCGCGCCGCGAGCGCCACGATCGCGGCGGCGAGCATATAGACGATGATCGACACGGTCAGGACGCGGGCCTCGCCCCAGTGGCGGCCGGCCCAGGCGAGCATGGGCGCGGTCAGGCTGGTGGCGACCAGCATGATCCCCAGCGCGACGCCGATGTCCGCCTCGCTTCGGGAAAGCGCGTGGACGATCAGATAGGGCGCGGAGGCGGAGATCAGCCCGGCCGCCGCGAGCATGAGGACATAGGCGATCACCAGCCAGCGGAAGGCGCGGTCGCGAAGGGCCGCCCGCACCTGATCCCACAGGGGCGCCCGCGCGACCGCCGCCGCCACGGGGCCGTCGCGGCCGCCCAGCACGAACAGCGGCGCCAGCATCGCGACCGCGCACGCCGCCCCCAGCCAGAGCGCCATGACGGCATAGCCCGTCCGGCCGCCGCCGGCCGCGGCGACGAGCATGGGCGCGAGCGCGCCGCCCGCGAGCACGCCGATCATCGCGGCGGCCATGCGCCAGCCGACAAGGCGCGACCGATCCAGCGGAGTCCCCCCGAATTCGGCGGGGATCGCGACATAGGGAACCGCGAAAAGCGCGTAGCAGGTGACGAGCGCGAAATAGCCCGTCCCCACCCACAGCGCCTGGCCCGCCGGCGCCATCGCGGGCGGCGCGAACAGCAGGACGAACGCGATGCCCGTGCCGACCGCGCCGAGCGCGAGGAAGGGCCGCCGCCGGCCGAAGCGGCTCACCGTGCGGTCAGACCATCCGCCGACGAACGGATCCCAGAACAGCGCCCATAATTTGGGGAGAAAGACGATCAGCGCCGCCACCCCTGAGGAAATGCCGACGATCTCCGTGCAGAAATAGAGGAGCAGCACGCTCGGCACCGTGGAGAAGGCGCCCGTGCCGAAGGATCCGATCGCGTAGAGACTGGTCTCGCGGCCGTCGAACCCTCCATTGGGGGTCACGCTCAGTCCTTTTCGGGCGGGATGGCGATCGACAGCCAGTCGGCGATCAGCGCCGGGCGCTCCCCGCCCTCGATCTCGATCCTGCAGGCGAAGGTGGTGAGCCAGCGCCCCTGATCGTCGAGCACCTTGTCGCTCATCTGGAAATGGCCGCGAACGCGGTCGCCCGCGCGGACGGGCGCGATGAAGCGCACGCGATTGAAGCCGTAGTTGAGGAAATGCCCCGGCTCGCGCCGTTCCGCCTCCGGCGCGGTGCCGACCGCTTCGTGCAGCATGTGCGTCAGCAGCGCGAGCGTGAGGAAGCCGAAGGCGATCGGCCCGCCATAGGGGCCGTTGGAGCGCGCCCATTCGGGATCGACATGCATCGGATCGGGGTCTTTTGTGATCACGCCGAACTGGCTAATCATGTCCTGGGTCACCTCGATCCACGTCGAGGGACCAAGCTGGTCTCCGGGTTGCGGCGAGACGGTCGACTGGGTGACGGCTATGTGAGTCATTGATTTCCCATCGGGGGTTGCATTTTTATGAGATTGACCTCATTTATGATCGACGTCAATCGACAAGCGTGCTCGCCTCCATATTTTTCAAGTTGAATCCATGAATCTTTCTTATATCGAGCACCTTGAAGCATCCTATCGAGACGATCCGCCCAAGCAGAAGGGGCAGAGAACGCGCGCACGCATCAAGATAGCGACCGCGAAGGTTCTTGAAAAAAAGGGCTATCACGCGATGCGTGTCTCGGATGTTACCGAGACGGCCGAGATGGCCGAAGGTTCTTTCTATATTTACTTTAAGGACAAGACCGACGCCACCGTCACTGTCCTTACGGATCTTCTTGAAAACTTCTTCAACCTCGAAACCCCGCGCGACGGCGAGCGGACGGCCTATGATTCGATCCGGCTGACCAACCGGCGCTGGATCTCGGTGTGCCGCGCCAATGCCGGGCTGATGCGCTGCATCCTCCAGGTCGGAGACGAGACGCCCGAATTCGCGCGGCTGAGCCAGGACGCCAACCGGGTCTGGTATCAGCGCGTCGCTGAAGGCGTGCGCCGTCGGCGCGGCACCGGCCCCGGCATCCCCATGCTCGCCGCCTATCTGCTGGGCGGCATGATGGACGAGCTGGTGCGCAAGCTGATCGTCTATCCCGATCCCGGCCTGCTCGACCTGCTGGCGGGCATGGGCGCGGACGACGATATGGTGGCGGACGCGACCAGCCTGATCTGGCTGCGCGTCTTCTATCCCGACGAACCCGCGCCGGAGGGCCTCGCCGAACCGGTCGCGGCGCTCGCCACATGGCTTGCGCCCTAACACTCAAGCGATCGCCACGGCTTCGAACACCGAGCCGTAGGACGACATGAAGACCCGGCGGCGGCGGCCCGCGCCTTCGAACCGGAAACGCTGCTCGTCGTCATGGGCCGACACGAATTCGCCCCTGCCCTGGTAGCGCAACGGAATCCCCGGTCCGCTCTCCCCGCCCTTGACGAACCCGACGCGCAGCCCGCCATCCTTGACCGTGAAGCGCATCGCATCGACCGCGAAGCGGATCTCGCCAAGCGCGTAGCTGCCGGAGAAGCGCGCCGCGTCGGCGGCGGGGAGCGGCGCGTCGACGATCACGGGCTGGGGCAATCCCAGCACCACGCGCGCGATCTTCTGTTCGACCGAGACGATCGAGATGCCGCCATATTGGATGTTGGACAGCAGCACGATCGTCACGTCGTCGTCGGGATACCAGGCATATTGCGCGCTGAAGCCGAAAATGTCGCCGGGATGGCCGATCTTCCGGTGCCCCTCGAAATCGGCGATGGCGAGGCAGCCGAGCGAATAGGGCAGCAGCGTGCCGCTCTTCAGCCGGTCGCGCTCCAGCACGAGCCCGCGAACCGCCGGGCTGGTCGGCCCGTCGCCGAACACGCCGCGCCGATATCTGAGCATGTCGTCGACGGTGGAGAGCACCGCTCCGGCCGAAAAGGCGACCAGCGGATCGTAGCGCTGCGCATTTTCGAGCCCGTCGCGGCCAAGCCTGTAGCCATGCGCCCGGCGCGGTTGCAGCCTGGCCCAGCCGGCGAGCGAGCTGTTCGCCATGCCGAACGGCGCGAAGACATGTTCCTGGAGATAGCGGTCATAGCTGAGACCCGACACTTTCTCGATGATCAGGCCGAGCAGGTAGATGCCCGAATTGCTGTAGCTCCAGCGCGTTCCGGGCTCGAACTGAAGCGGCTGTTTCGCGAACCAGTCCACCACCTGCTGGCGGGTGATCGGATCCTGGCTCGCGCGCGGAAAGCCCGGCACGTCGAGATAGCCGACCAGGCCCGCGCTGTGATCCGCGAGATTGCGGATCCGCAGCGCGGCGACGGGCGCGGGCAGGCCATCGATATGCCGGCCCGCCGGGTCGTCGAGCGTGATCCTGCCCTGTGCGACGAGCTGCATGATCGCAAGGCCGGTCATGGTCTTGGTGACCGATCCGATCGGGAACACCGCCTCCGGCGTCGCCGCCACCCCGTTCTCCACATCGATATGGCCGAAGCCCCGGCGATAGAGGATCCGCTCGCCCTTCTGCACCGCGACGACGATGCCGGGAAACGGCCCCCGCTCCATCGCCTGCCGCACGATCCCGGCGATCGGATCGTCCGCCGCCGTCGCCAACGTCGCCGCCTGCCCGCGCGCGGCGATCGCCCCCGATACAGCCACCGCGCCCGACAGGCCGAACAGGCCGCGCCGGGAAAGTCCGGTCGCGCGCGGAACGCTCGGCGGGCCGGGATCGGCCATTGCTGCGGGCTGGATCGGTTTCATGGCGCTTATCCTCGGCAAGCTCGGCGCGCGCGCCGAACGGGGCTGGTCGACATCATCTCTTGCAAATATACAAATATGAGGTCAATCTCAATTATTCGGCGCGCACGTTCGAAAAGCCGCCGCGAGCTAGCTGGAGACCGATATGCGGCGATTGGAACGGGTGAGGATGCAGGCGGGCATGACCGTCATGCTCGCGGCGACCGCCCTGATACTGGCGGGCAGCGTCGGCGCGCCGGGAACGGCCGCGCCCCCGCCCTCATCCACATCTCTCGGCCAACCCGCCACGGCCACGCCACGCCCCGCCGGCTGGAGCGACCGGTCCTATTATCTCGCCATGCCGGACGGGGTGCGCGTCGCCGTCAGCCTCTGGTTTCCCGGCGGCCGCGCCGAGGGCAAGCACCCGGTGCTGCTCGTCCAGACCCGCTATGGCCGCGCGGGAACCTTCATCCACGGCGAAGGCGGCAGATATCGCGCGCTGGTGGATCAGGGCTTTGTCGTCGCGATCGTCGATACGCGCGGCTCGACCGCGTCCTTCGGCGACCGGATGGTCGAGATCGGCCCCGACGAGATCCGCGACATGGACACGATCATCACCCACCTGAAGACCCGGCCCTGGTCGAACGGACAGGTCTTCGCGCAGGGCGTCTCCTATATGGCGGACACCGCCGATCTCGCGACCGGATCGCCGGCGGGGCTCACCGGCGCGGTCATCCGGGCAAGCGATTTCGACGCCTATCTCCACCTGTTCGCGCCCGGCGGCATCGCCAACGAGATGATGATGCGCCTGTGGGGCGGAGACACGCTGCTGCGCGACTATGGTAAGTCGCTCGACCCCAGGGAGGGATTCGATTGCGGCGCGCGCGTCGCGGATTGCGCGCGCCTGTGGCCCCGCATCCAGCCGGTGGACGAGGATTCCGATCATGCGCTGCTGCGCAAGGCGTTCGCGGCGCGGCGCCACTGGACGCCCGACGACTATCGCCGCGCGGAATTCCGCGACGACAAGGGCGCGAACGGCTTCACCATGTTCGCGTCGAGCCCGGCCGCCCGGCTGGCGGACATCGCGCGCCGGCGCGTGCCGGTGCAATATTGGGCGAGCTGGATGGACGCGGGCACGGCGGAGGGCACGCTCGCGCGGTATCGCTCGCTTCCGGGCGTGCTGATGGAGGTGTGGATCACCGCCAACAATCATGCCGGCAACCGCCTGACCGATCCCTTCCTGCCCGATGCGCCTGCCCCGCGGCCCGCGTTCGAGGATCAATGGGCGAAGATCGCCGCGTTCATCGCCACTGTCCGCGCGGGCAAGCCGGTGACGCGCGCGATCCATTATTATGTGCTGGGCGCGGGCGAGTTCCGGTCCACGGCGGACTGGCCGCCGGCGGACACGACACGGACCCGGTTCCGCCTGGGTGCTGCCGGTTCATTGTCCAGCGGCCGCTCCGGCCCCGACGGCGCGGACCACTACGACGTCGATTTCTCCGCGACCACCGGCACCGCCACGCGCTGGACCACGCAGATCGGCGCCCCGGCGGCCTATGGCGACCGGCGCGACGCCGACCGCAAGCTGCTCACCTATAGTTCGGAACCGTTCGCGCAGGACATGGAACTGGTCGGCACACCCTCGGTCACGCTGTTCGTCGCGACCGCCACCGCCGATCCGGCCTTTTTCGCCTATCTGGAGGATGTCGCGCCCGATGGCCGCGTGACCTATCTCACAGAGGGTCTGTTCCGCGCGGTCCATCGCAAGCCGGCGCGCGCGGACCGGCTTCCCTATGCCCAGCCCGAGCCGGCCAAAAGCTTCGCGCGGGCCGATGCCAGGCCGATGGCGCCGGGCAAGGTTGCCGAGGTCAGCTTTCCCGCCTTCCCGGTCGCGGCGCGGATCAGGGCGGGGCACCGGCTGCGCCTCAGCCTCGCCGGCGCGGATGCGGGCACCTTCCGCCGCTATTCGGAAGGAAAGGCCGAAAGCTGGCAGGTCCAGCGCGGCGCGCGTTATCCCAGCAGCCTCTCGGTCGATCTGCGGCCATGGCGCGACTAGACCGTGAATTCATAAACGGCCGCTTTCGGCAGAAGGGCGGAATGACTGGATTTGGGTGTATTCC
>NZ_JBMDKK010000031.1:0-26804 GCF_057809675.1 Sphingomonas sp. FG14
CCCCCCCCCCCCCCCCCCCCAACTGCCCATCTTCGGCATTCCATGGAGTTGCAACACACCCGTGGAGAGCACGAATGGACAGCAGGCATGATACGGCGATCGAGGCGGTACTGGAACAGCTGATTGAACACGGCCCCGAGGGCATGGCGGCGGTGTTCGCGCGGACCTTCGAGATGGCGATGCGGATCGAGCGCGAGCGCTTCCTGGGCGCCGGGCACTATGAGCGCACGACCGACCGGCGGGGCTATGCCAATGGTTACAAGTCCAAGCGGATCGACACGCCGGCGGGCACGGTGAACGTGGCGGTGCCCAAGACCGCCGGCCACGGCGCCGAGCCGTTTTTTCCGCAGTCACTGGAGCGCGGCTGTCGCTCGGTACGCGCGGTGATGCTGGCGGTCGCCGAGATGTACGTGAAGGGCGTCTCGACCCGCCAGGCCGAGGCAGTGCTGCGCGAATTCGGCATCGAGAACCTGTCTTCATCCCAGGTCAGCCGCGCCGCGGCCCTGCTCGATGAGGAGCTGGAGGCATGGCGCAACCGCCCACTCGGTGAGATCCGCTACCTGATCCTCGACGCCCGCTATGAGAAAATGCGCGCAGGCGGCGTCGTGCGCGACGCAGCCGTCCTCTCGGCGATCGGCATCGGCCCCGACGAGCGGCGACGGGTGCTGGGCGTCAGCGTCGCCCTGTCGGAAGCCGAGGTCCACTGGCGTGGCTTTCTCGACGACCTGGTCGCACGCGGCATGCGCGGCGTGGAGTTCATCGTCTCCGACGATCATGCCGGCCTGCGTGCCGCCCGCCGCGCCGTACTTGGTGCCGCTACCTGGCAGCGCTGCCAGTTCCACCTCGCCGCCAACGCCATCCACCACGCTCCCAACGCCGCCAGCCGCGAGCGCATCGGTGCCGAGCTGCGCAGCGTCTGGAATGCAGTCACGCTCGCCAAGGCCCAGGTCGCGCTCGACGAGCTCGTTGCCGGCTACCGCGACACCGCTCCCGGTCTCGCGACATGGCTGGAAAACGCCGTGCCCGAAGGCTTGGCTGTATTCACGCTGCCCGAGCATCATCGCCGACGCCTGCGCACCTCAAACCCCATCGAGCGCGCCGTCCAGCAAGAGCTCAAGCGGCGCACCGTGAAGGTCCGCGTCTTCCCCAACGACCAGGCGCTCCTGCGCCTCGTCTCCGCCGTTCTCGTCGAGATCGACGAAACATGGGCCTGCGACAATAAGGCCTACATCAAATGGGAATGCCGGAATGGGTGATCACGCACCCCTCAATTTCCAGACATCAGGTTGCACAATCACCAATCATGTTCCGATAACGGAACACTAACCAAAAAACGTTTGCGAATAGAATTGCAGCTGTTACTCGTCGCATGGAGAGGCTGGGTGGCGACTATGGCAGGACTGAACCGTGTCGATCTTGCGTGAGCCTGGTTCGCCGCCGGACGCGGGTGCCGGCGCCGGTTGTGGTCCGATGGCGGGGATACGCATCATCGACCTCACCACGATCGTGATGGCGGCCTCGGCGTCGCAGATGCTGGCGGACCTCGGTGCCGACGTAATTAAGGTCGAGAGTCCGGCAGGCGACCCGATCCGGCGTGTCGGCCCGTACGGCGACATCGGCATGGGTCCGATGTTCCTGGGGAGCAATCGCAACAAGCGCAGCGTGGCTCTCGATCTCAAGACCGCCGATGGCGCCGCGGCGTTTGCGGCGTTGCTAAAGTCGGCGGACGTGCTGGTCTGCAACGTGCGTCCCGCCGCGATGAAGCGCCTGGGGTTCTCGCCGGAAGCGATTGCCGCGCTGAACTCCCGGATGATCTATGCGAACCTGATTGGATTTTCCCAGCGTGGGAGCTACGCCGCCTCGCCCGCATTCGACGATCTGATTCAGGCGGCGACTGGCCTGCCCACGTTGCTCGCCGCCCATTCCGACGGGGTGCCGCGCTACATTCCGCTGAACGTCATGGACCGCGCGGTCGGATTTTATGCGTTCGGGGTGATCGCCTCGGCACTGTTCGCGCGGGAGCGGACCGGGATTGCGCAGCGCGTCGACGTACCGATGTTCGAGACGATGGTCCCGTTCGTCCTGGGCGATCATTTCTGGGGCAAGAAGTACCGGCCGGAAAAGGGTGGGTTCGGTTACCCCCGCATCATGGCGGCCGAGCGGCGGCCGTACCGTACCAAGGATGCATACGTCTGCTGCACCATCTACAGCGATGCGAATTGGCGCGCGTTCCTGAAGCTGACGGAGGATCCGGCGCGTTGGGAGAAGGATGAACGGCTGGCGTCGATCGGCGCCCGCACCGCGAACAGCGATTTCGTCAGTTCCTTTGTGCGGGATGAGATGGTCCGGCGGACGACCGCGGACTGGAAGGCACTGCTAAGCGACGCCGATATTCCGGTCTTTCCGTTGCATTCGATGGACAGCCTGCTGGCGGATCCGCATCTCGCCGAGATCGGCTTCTTCCGCGAGATTGAGCACCCGGCGGTTGGACGATATGTCGAAACGGCGGTTCCGAGCGAGTGGTTCGGCACGCCGGTCGGCGAAATCCGCCCGGCGCCGCTGGTCGGCGAGCATACCGTCGAGGTGTTGCAGGAAGCCGGCCTCGATGCCGAGCTGATCCGGCGGCTTTGCGCGAGCCGGCCGATGATCAGCCAAGAGAAATCGACGACCAACAATGTCGCCGTGGAGGAGGAAGATAATGACTGAGAGGGGTGGAACCCGCATCAAGCGGGCCAAATGGACGCGCGTTTCTCTACTGATTCTGGGGACTGCGTGGGCGCATGCCGCACAGGCACAGGCACAGGCACAGGCGGAGACCGGGCCGGCCGCACAACCCGAAACCGGGATCTCAGAGATCGTCGTGACTGCTCAGCGCCGCAACGAGCGGGTCCAGGACATTCCAATCGCCATAACCGCGCTCACCGAGCGGCAGCTCACCCAGGCGGGGGTTCAGGACACGCGGGACATTCAGCTGGTAACGCCCGGCCTGTCGTTCGTGCAATCCACCTTCACGCCGCAACCGACCATCCGCGGGATCGGCACCCGCGGGGCCAATCCGGGCGATGAAGAAGTCGTGCCGACCTATGTCGATGGCGTGTACCAGCCGTTCATCACGGGTGGACTGTTCGAACTCGCGAATATCGAGCGGGTCGAAGTACTGAAGGGGCCGCAGGGCACACTGCTCGGGCGGAACGCAACCGCCGGCGCGATCAACATCATCACCAAGCAGCCCAGTTTCGAGCCGGGCGGCAAGCTCATGCTCGGCTACGGCCGCTTCAACGAGGTGCAGGCGTCGGCGTATCTCACCGGCGGCACCGGCAATGTCGCCGGCAGCATCGTCGGTCAATACTTGGACGATGACGGCTACGTCAAAGAGCTGACCACGGGAAAACGCACCGCGTCCCAGCACAATTTTCTGGTGCGAGGCAAGGTTCTGATCCAGCCAACCAACGCTACCGACATCACGCTGACCGCGGGGTATTTCAAGCGGGAGGACACGACGGTGGCGGCGTTCCCGCTGAACGGCAACACCGTCGCGCGCCAGATCGACCCGGCGGTGCCGATCGCCTTCACCAACCGCGAAACGCGTCTCTCCGAGCCGCCGTCGGTCGCAATGAGCCAGGCCTCGTTCAGCGCCACGCTGGTCCATCGCTTCTCTGGCGCCACCTTGACATCGGTATCCGGCTACTCGCAAAACCAGAACAACTACCGGATGGACATGGATCTCTCGCCGCTGTCTATCCAGACCCAGAGCGCGCACCAATACGACAACGGCTTCACCCAAGAACTCTATCTGACGTCGCCGGACAAGCAGCGTTTTTCCTGGATCGTCGGCGGCTTCTACATCCACGACAATTCGGGATTCAACCCACGTACGATAACCACCACACAGGCAAGTTCGTTGCGAGCGCAGTTGCTGTTGCGGGCGTTCGCCTTCTATGCGCAGGGGTCGTACAAGCTGAGCGACACGCTCACCGCAACCGCCGGCGCGCGCTACAGCAACGACCGCAAGTGCGGGGCCGCCGACAATTTCATCGGCACGCAGGTGCTCCTCAAGACGTGCAAGCGCTGGGACAGTATCGACCCCTCCTTCACCCTGGACTGGAATGTGTACGAGAAGGTCAAGCTATATGCGCGCTATGCCCAGGCCTATAAGGCGGGCGTTTTCAACGCGCCGGGCTTTTCGGCGATCCCCGCCGACCCGGAACACGTGAAAAGCTACGAACTGGGCATGAAGTCCGATCCCGCACGGTGGCTTCGGGTCAACGTTGCGGGTTATTACACCGACTATCGCGACATCCAGGTCAACACTCGCGACCCGATCAGCAACGCGGTCATCCTCCAGAACGCGGCGAAGGGAGAAATCTACGGCGTCGAGGGCGAGTTTGTGGTGCAGCCGACGACCGGATTGAACATCCGTTTCGGCGCGTCCGTGCTCAGCGCCAAATACAAGAAATTCCTGAACGCGCAGGTGTTCTTTCCGAAGCCTGGCGGCGGCAACGTCCCGATCTTTATCAACGCGGCAGACCGGCCGTTGCTCCGGACCCCCCAACGCAGCGGCAACGTCGGCATCGATTATACCTTCCCCGGCCTCGGCGGGGAGATAATCGCAGGTGCCAACGCCTATTACCAAGGCCCGATGAACTTCACGGTCGACGGGCGCATCCGCCAGCCCGAATATGCGATCGTCAACGCCCAGCTTACCTGGCGTTCATCGACCGACAATCTCGAGCTGTCGCTGTGGGGACGCAACATCACCAACGTCCAATATCCGCTGCAGGTGGTCGCTTTTTCGACGGGAGACATTGCGAGCTACATGCGCCCGGCGACCTATGGCGTCCGCGCCACGGTGCGATTCTAAGGTGGACCGCCAGCGGCCCGCTCTGGCGTTCGAAGGTCGGGCCGAAGGCCGGGGGGCGATGCTCTCTGCCTGGTACATGGTCGCCGTCCTGATCGTGTTCTATTTCCTAAACTCGTTCGACCGGACGGTGCTGTCGCTGATGGTTCCACATTTGAAGCGAGACCTGGCGGTATCCGATACCGAGGTTGGGATGCTTCTCGGCATGGCCTTCGCCCTGTTCTACGGGTTGTTCGGCTGGCCGATGGGGGCGCTGGTCGATCGGTTTTCCCGCCGCCGAGTTCTTTGCTGCGGCGTGCTGCTCTGGTCGGCGGCCACGATCGGATGCGGGCTCGCGGCGAACTACGGTGAACTGCTTATGGCCCGCGTGCTGCTGGGCATCGGCGAAGCGTCGCTGATGCCGGTCGCGCATTCCTTGATGGCCGACCGCTTCCCGGCGCGGCGATTGGGCATGGCCATGTCGGTCTTCTATTTCGGCGGCATCTTCGGTAGCAGCGCCTCGACGGCGCTTGGCGGCATTGCCGTGGCGCATTTCTCGCAACGGCCTGTGATCGAGATCGCCGGCCTTGTCGCGGTGCGCGGCTGGCAGATGCCGTTCATTCTGCTGGGTATCGCCGGCTTCCTCGCGGTCGTCCTCTTGTTCTCCTTCAGGGAGCCCGCCCGGACCCACGCCGCCAACGCTTCGAGCGCGCCCTTCCTGGTCACCCTGGCGGCGGTCAGGGGTCCGATGCTCGCCGTGCTCGGCAGCTTCGTGCCCGCGGCCACCATGCTGTTCGCGATCGTCCTGTGGACGCCGACCTTCATGGCCCGAACCTACGGCTGGGCGCCGAGTCAAGTCGGTGTCGCCTACGGGACCGTGCACCTTGTCGGGTCGGGCCTGGGCACGCTTGTGTTCGGGGCGATAGTCGATCAGCTCTACGCGCGCGGACTCGGGGACGCGCATTTGCGCGTCTTCGGCGTATCAATGATGATCGGGGCGCCCTGCGCACTGGCGGCGTTCCTTTCCAAGGACCCGGTCGCCTTTCTGATCCTGATCGGGCTAGCGCAATTCTTCGCCTTCTCGTTTACAGGGTACGCATCCGCGTTGGTCCAACTGGTCTCGCCCGCTGCCGCGCGGGGACGGATGGCGGGCCTCTATGTGATGATGCTTGTGCTGTTCGGGAACGGCTTGGGTCCGCTGGTGATGGGGGCGCTGAGCGACCACGTGTTCGGTCCCGCACGGATGGGGAGTTCGGCGGTGCTGCTCATCGCAGTCCTCGGCCCGGTGTCGGTCGTCTCGGCATTCGCCGGCCTTGCATCCGTCCGCCGCACCGTTGCGCGCAACGGCGGCGCCAGCCCGCCTGAACCTACCGAAGACCCCTCGCGTGATCCGACCCGATCGCGCTGCTAAGGAGAGAGAGCAATGGAACAGAAAGACGCGCTTCTTCATCAGTGGACCGGCCGGGTAATGCGGCTCGTGATCAACCGCGAAGCGCGACGCAACGCGCTCAACGATGCAGTCGTGGCCGGCCTATCAGCGGGGATTGCCGCAGCGAAGAGCGGCGATGCGCTGGCGATCGTCGTGACGGGATCGGGCGACCGCGCGTTCTGCGCCGGCGGCGATTTGAAGCGCGGTTCGGGCATGTTCGATCACGACTATTCCCGACCCAGCACCGACTACGCCCAGATGCTGCGCCAAGTCATGAATTGCGACATCCCGATCATCGCGCGCGTGAACGGTGCGTGCATGGCCGGCGGGATGGGCGTGCTTTCGATGTGCGACATGGCGGTCGCGGCGGACGACGTGACCTTCGGCCTGCCCGAAGTGAAGATCGGCATGTTCCCGATGCAGGTGGCGAGCATCATGCAGCGTCAGCTTCCGCAGCGGCGATTCCGCGAGATGTGCCTGACCGGCGAGCCGATCACCGCCGCGGAGGCGCTGGAATACGGGCTGTTGAACTACGTGGTTCCGCGCGCCGAACTGGACGACAAGGTCGATTGGCTGGTCGAACGCGTCACTGGCAAGTCGCCGACGGCAGTGAGGATCGGCAAGCATGCGCTGCTGGCGATCGCCGACATGACCTTCGCACAGGCCATCGCCTATACCGAAGGCCAGCTTCAATTGATGCGCCTGACGCAGGATGCCGAGGAAGGCTTGGCAGCCTTCAACGACAAGCGCTCCCCGCAATGGACCGGCCGGTAATGCGCGCGCGGCCTCAGGAGACGCCACGGCGGGTTTCGATCTGCGAAGAGGGTCCGCGCGAAGGCTTCCAGAGCGAGCATCCGTTGCCCACGGCGCGCAAGGTGGATCTTATCCACGCGCTCGCCAAGACCGGCCTCATGGAAATCAACTGCGTGTCGTTCGTCGATCGCGAGCGCGTGCCGCAGATGGCGGACGCTGAACAGGTCGCGGCGGGGATCCTGCGCGAACCCGGAGTGCATTACACCGGGACGTGGTTGAACGCGAAGGGATTCGATCGCGCCGTGGCCTCGGGCCTCGACCTGGTCGGTTCGGTGTTCGCCATCACCAGCGATACCTTCGCCCGGAAAAACAACAATCGGCCCGCCAAGGACGTGGCCGAAGGCCAGCGGCTGTTGATGGATCGATATCGGCAGAACGGCGTGTCGACATCCGTGGCCTACATCTTCACCGCGTTCGGATGCATGTTCGAAGGCGATGTCCCGCCGCAGACGACGATCGACGCGCTTGCGCACCTGCTCGACATCTGCGCGGACGAGGGCGAATCGCCCTCGACCATCTATTTCTGCGACACGGTGGGCTTTGCCAATCCGAACGCGATCCGGACCCTGCTGGAACGCGCGCGGGAGCGGTGGCCGGATCGGGATTTCGCGCTGCATCTCCACGACACGCGGGGAATGGGAATAGCCAATGTCCTGGCCGGCCTCGAGCTCGGCGTCGCGCGGTTCGATTCGTCGATCGGGGGTCTCGGCGGCTGTCCCTTCGCCGGTAACCGCGCGGCTGCGGGAAATGTGTGCACCGAGGATATGGTGCTGATGTTCGAGGAGATGGGCGTCGAAACCGGTGTCGACCTGCCGACTCTGATCGAGGCCGCGAAGCTTGCCGCCGAGATCGTCGGGCATCCGCTTCCCGGCAAGACCATGAACGCGGGGTTGATACCTCACGCCGTGGTGGCGGCATGAACGATCGGCCAGCGATGGCGCGCGTCAGCGTGCGTGCCGCGGTCCCCTTGATCGCGCAGTTCAGACACCGGCTCGAAAAGGAAGAGGGCCTGTGCTTTTCCAGCTATGAGGAACTTCACGCTTGGTCTGTCACCGATCAGGCGGCCTTCTGGTCGGCGCTTTTCCGCTTCGGGAACGTCCAGTCGCCCACCCCCCACACCGACGTGCTAGTGGGTGAACGCATGCCAGATTTTCGCTGGTTTCCTGGCGCCCACGTAAATTACGCTCGTCACGTTTTTGCGCACAAGGCGGCGGCCCAGGCCGCGGGTGTGCCTGCGATCGTCGCGGAGGACGAGGCGGGCGTTGTTTGCGAAGTCGATTGGGCTACCTTGCACCACCAGGTCGCAGCACTGGCGATCCGACTGCGTAAGTCTGGCGTCAAGCACGGCGACCGCGTGGCGGCCTTCCTGCCTAACCGGTCGGAGGCGATCGTCGCATTTCTCGCGTGCGCATCGATCGGCGCGATCTGGACCGTGTGCGCGCCGGACATGGGGGCGGTCGCGGTGCTGGCCCGGTTCGCTCAGGTGGAGCCGACGGTGCTGATCGCGTGCGACGCGGTGCGCTATGCCGGTAAGGTCCTCGATCGGCGCCCGGTGGTGGCCGACTTGCGCAGTAGCTTGCCGTCATTGCGCCTGTGCCTGGTAGTGCGGTCCGGGCTGGTTCCGGTCGACGATGAGCTGCCGTCCTTCGATGAGGCGATCGCCCAAAGTGACGACGAAACGGATTCTTTCGTCGCTGACTGGCTCCCTTTCAATCATCCGCTCTGGATCGTTTATTCCAGCGGCACGACCGGCAAACCTAAGGCGTTGGTGCACGGGCACGGCGGCGTGTTGCTCGGGGCACTGGCGACTCAGCTGCATATGGACTTAGGGGCTAGCTACGCACCCGAAACCTTTGGCGAACGCTTCCATTGGTATAGCTCCACCGGCTGGATCATGTGGAACTGTCAGCTCGCAGGTTTGCTGAGCGGCACAACGATCTGTCTTTATGACGGCAGCGCCGGCGGCAGCAAGCATGCGCCGGATTGGGGGATATTGTGGCGCTTCGTTGCCCGCCATCGAATCACGTTCTTCGGCGCCGGGGCGGCCTTTTTCACGCAGTGCGAGCGCTCGAAACTCGAGTTGGCCACAGTGGGCGACTTGGCGTGTCTACGCGCGTTGGGGAGCACCGCGTCGCCGCTGCCGGCAGAAGTGGAGCTAGGCATTTCGCGGGACTTGCGGCGGGTGGGTGTAACCGATGTGTGGTGGTTGAACATCTCTGGCGGCACCGACATTTGCGGCGCGTTTTGCACCGGCAATCGTGAGTTGCCGCCGGCACCGGGAAAGTTGCAGTGCCGGCAACTGGGCGCCGCAGTCGAGGCGTGGGACGAACAGGGCCGGTCGCACATCGACAAGGTGGGCGAGCTGGTTTGCGTAAAGCCGCTTCCCTCGATGCCGCTCTTCCTTTGGGATGATCCGGACGGGAGCCGCTACCGCGAGGCCTATTTCGACATGTTCGATAGCGTCTGGCGTCATGGCGACTGGCTGCGCATCGAGGCGAGTGGCGTCTGCGAGATTTTCGGGCGTAGCGACGCCACCATCAATCGGGGCGGCCATCGTCTGGGTACAAGCGAGATTTACGATGCCGTCGAAACGCTTCCTGAGGTATTCGACTCGATGGCCGTCGATGTCAGGAGCGGCACGGAATCGCGCCTGCTGTTGTTCGTCGTGCCCGGTAACGGCGCTTCGATGCCTGATCTCCGCGCAGCGATTGCGTCGGTGATCCGGGCGCGGTTGTCGCCCAGGTTCGTGCCGGACGACGTGATCTGCGTAGCCCAAATTCCACGGACGCTTTCGATGAAGAAACAGGAACTTCCGACCAAACGGTTGCTGGAAGGGGCCGCCGCCGCGGACGCGTTCGACTTTGCCGCTATGGTAAACCCGGAATCGGTGAACGACTACGTGGCCTATCGCGATGCGGTCACCACGAAATGAAATCCAGTGTCGGAATAGCGGCGGCGCCGTAGATAGAGGTGGCTCGGCAATTTGGACAGGCTGGTAAGTGGAGTTTCTGCCTGGAGGCGGTCAGCATGGCGCCGAACAGGAGATCAGATGACGAAGCGAACACGCCGGAATCACAGTCCGGCATTCAAGGCGAAGGTGGCATTGGCTGCCGTGAAGGGCGAGAAGACGCTGGGCGAGCTGGCACAGCAGTTCGACGTTCACCCGAACCAGATCACGACGTGGCGTGGCCAGCTGCTGGAAGGGGCGGCGGGGGTCTTCGGGTCGGAGGGCCATAGCGAGCCGGCCGAGCCGGCGATTTACGTGAAGACGTTGCACGCCAAGATCGGCGAGTTGACGCTGGTGAACGATTTTTTGTCCGGGGTGCTCGGCAAGGCGGGACTGTTGCCGAGCGCAAAACGTTGATCGACCGTTCGCACGCGTTGCGTTGGAGGCCGGGACCAGGCAAACTAGACCACATGTTCGCCTGAGGCAGGACCCGCCGTCTCATAGAGCGTGGCGCGAAGCGCGCTCCCTTGAACCGAAGCTCGGGAACAGGTACGAGAAGGGTGCTTATGTCCCCCGGTGGGGTCCCGATCGATGCCGCCAAGCATCGCTCATCTCGCGCTGGCGAGGTGAGTCTTGCCGGTGCCCGTGCCCCCGACCAGCACGACGTTGCGACGTCCAGGCAGGAACGAGCCTGCGTGCAGCGAGCGGACCAGTCCCTCGTTGATCGGAGTGTTCTGGAAGACGAACGCGTCGATGTCCTTCACGACCGGCAGCTTGGCGGCTGTCATGCGGTAGCGGATCGAGGCCGCATGGCGGTGTGCGCCTTCGGCGCACAACAGATCGGTCAAGATCTCCATCGCCGTGCGCTGGCGCTGAACACCGGGGTGACCGCCTCGTCGAACGGGCCTGCCATGCCCTTGAGGCCAAGGCCGCGCATGGCGTCGATCATCTCATGCCGCTGAATGCAGACCTCGCAGGCTCAGCTTTGATCCTTATCGTGCATCGCACCGTCTCGCGTCTTCGGGCTGCGGCCTTGCTGCATCCCTCGATCACTTCGCGGTTAGCCGTCACAATCCTGTCGGCCCCAACGATCGCGCGGAACGCGGTCGGGCTGGCGCTTTGCATCATCCGCTGCCCTGCTTCCCAACGGGGAAGGTCGAGGGTCCGCGCCGCCATGCGCTCGGGCCATTGCCAGCTTGCCGGCGCGACCTCGCGCGCGACGAGGCCAGGCAGGATCGCCCATGCCAAAATCCCGGCCGCTGCGCCGCCCAGCCCGAACCATAGCTGCCGGTTCTTCTGGTCGGCCCGCGTCCATGCGGACCCGGCGATGGCACGAAGCTCGGCCATGACGCGGGCCTTGTCCTCGCCGGCTTTGGCGAGCGCCGCCTGATCCTCGCGCCGGGCAGCGTTGCCCGCTGCGGCGATCCGCTGCGCCATCTGCTCGGGCGTCATCGCCAGCGCCGGACTCCGCGCGATCACGTCGTTGATGACCGCGAGTCCGTTAGCCGTGGCGTCCACGCCCTGCTGCATCCGCCCCAGCGTCTCGGTATAGTCGGGAACGTCGATATGCGCCCGCTCGGCCGCCAGGCCCTCCACAGCGCGGCGCAGCAACGCCAGCTCACGGTCCTGGCCTTCGATGACGGCGCGCAGCCGGTCGAACGCCTCCGCCGGATCGCCACCTTCCTGCATATCAGCCTGTGCTGAGCTCGTCGAAGTATCCATCGTCACCTACCTGTAGCGGCTTGCAATGTTGATCGCCCGGAACTGCAATAAAGGGCGGTTTCCGGCTCACATTGGGTGAGACGTTAGGGGCTGCCAGGCTCCCATTGGTTGAGGTTGTCGCAACGGATGTTATCTGAATTGCGCTAAGCGAGTACAGATAGCGAACATGTGCTTGCTTCAAGTGGCCCCGCTCGTCCGTGCCAGGTTGAGCGGTCGCCGTTTAGCTGGCATCGCGGCCGCGCGATCCCATAGGAAGTCGCCTGAGAAGGCGATATGCCCCCAGCCAACGGGCGAGGTGTGCGCCAACAGTTCGTCCGACACGTCTTCGCCGATCGTGCGAAGATGCGCGACCGCATCCGCGATGTAGGTCGAGTTCCAATAGACAATCGCGGCAATGATGAGATTAAGGCCCGAGGCGCGGAATTGCTGGGCCTCGTGGGAGCGATCGGCGATGCGGCCCTGTTTGAAAGTGCAGATTGCCTGCGTGAGGAAGTGGCGCTGTTCGGACTTGTTGAGGCCGGCCTGACAGCGTCGGCGCAATGCGGGGCTTTCCAGCCAATCGAGCATGAAGATCGTGCGCTCGACGCGGCCGATCTCACGGAGTGCGAGGTCGAGCTGGTTCTGGCGCTCATAGGCGGCGAGTTTGCGCAGCATTGCCGATGGGCGCAGGATCGCGGACACGGTGATCAGAGCGGCAATCCTGCTGCCCGCATATCGTCGGTAAGTTCGCGCGCACGGGCGGGATCGAGTCCGCCCCGGAGCAGTTGGCGGATTTCCGCCGGCTTGGCGTCGAACTGGTCCGCCAGGCTCTTCGTGTCGTAGCCGTGGCGGGTAAGCTGAGGTTCGAGGTCGTCGATCTGGCGTGAAAGCACACCCTCGACGGTCGCGGCGTCGATCGGCTTCACACTGGCCTCGAACCCCGCCTCGAACGCGCGGACGAGATGGCGACCGATCTGGAGCGGGGTCTTGAGCTTGGCGGCGAGCAGGATCGCGGCATCCTCGGTCAGCACGGCATCGGGCTCAATCCCCGGCGACAATGCGGTACGAAGCGCCCAGTCGATATAGTCGCGCTGCCGGTCGCGCAGACCGCCAAACTCGAACACCGTCGTCCGATCGCCGATTTCCTCCATCAGCGGGCGCTTGAGGTCGTTGCGCAGCTTTGGATGGCCGACGAGGATCACGGCAAGTTGACCGCCGCCCTCGGTGACAAGCTCGACGAGGCGCTTGAGCGCGGTCAGCGTTTTGGGATGGAGGTCGTGTGCATCGTCCACGAATAATGCGACCGGTCGCTTGGCCTTGCGGAACAGCTCCTGCAGATCGCGTTCGCGCCGTTCCGACTGGCTGGGGATCGAGACGGTCTTCTCCGACGACAGGTCGTAGAACAGGGCCGCGACCAGCAACGGCACCGATATCTTGGCCTTTTCCAGGCTGAGCGCGCGCGAGACGATCACGCGCCCTTCACGCTCCAGTTCCTCGCGCAATCGTCGGGTCAGCACAGTCTTGCCCGAGCCGATGGTGGCGGTGAGCGCGATCAGGCGTCCGCCCGTGATCGCGGTCTTCAAATCATGGGTGAGCTGGGCGTGATGCTCGGTCTCGAAGAAGCCGAGATCGACCGGAGGCCGGGCCAGTCCGTAATAGCGCATCACCTCGGTCTGCATCAGCCGCTCCGTCTATGACCGGGCGGGAATCGCCTGCGGATTTCATCCATCACCTCGGGCCTGGACAGGGTGCGCGCGAGCAGCGCGTCGATGAAGGCGCGGTCGTCCTCGCAAAGCCCGCCCAGTGGCAGGCGCAACTCCTCGGATATGGCGAAGCGTGCCTTGAGCGGCGTGGCGAAGGTGAGTTCAGCAAATGGGTCGGGATCGGCGAATGCCGGGCCGGCACAGGCGAGATCCCATCGGCAGGCTTGCGACCGATCACCACGATGTCGTCCTCGCCCGTCAGCACCGAGCGAGGGATGCCGATCCTCGACGCCAGCGCATCGACGCGATCCGCGCGGACCTCGCGCCGGCTCTTGCGATGCTTGCGATAGCGATGCAGCGGCACCGGCCCTCCGACCGGATCGAACGGACCATAGCGATCGTCGCCATGTTCGACCCATAGTTCCTGGTCGAACAACCCCTACCAGACGACGACCGTTTCGCCGGCCACCTCGGGCGTGACCTCATAGGTAACGCCGGCCACGGTCAGGCGGCAGTCGAGGCCGACCTTGCGGCGCTCGGGTTCGCGCGCGAACGCACAATAGCGTTCCCAACTGCACATGGCGCGATGCCGCCCTCGGGCAGATGCCTGAGCCAGTCGTCGATCCGGGAATGCGGCTCGCGACGATGATCGCCGCTGTTGTAGGTGGTGATGTAGCGGGCCAGCCAGCGATTGGCCTCTTCCTCACTGGTGGGTTCGTGGAAGTGGTACAGCGTCTCGTGCGCTTCCTTGACGGTGCGGAACGGTCGCTCGACCTTGCCTTTGGCGCGCGCGGTCGTGCGGCGTCCGTCCGACCCTGCCGGCATGTGCGGGGTGACGGTGATCCCGAGACATTCCATGACCCGCTTGAACACGCTCGATTTGCCGACCGGGCCGCCATCGAGCTGGATGTTCTCCGGAATGCCTTCGAAGGGATTGTCCTCCTTCGGCGCCATCGCCCGGAACAGGAAGCGCAGCGCCGCCTCGGCATCCTCGCCGTAAACCAGCGCATATTCCTGATAGACGACGCCCGACCGGTCATCGACCACCGAGAACAGCATCAGCGTCGGTGCACCGCCCCGATCCGGATCGATCCAGGTCGGGGCTTTCAACTGTTTGAGGTCCGACGGGCTCATGTCGAAATGCCAGAGCATGTTGGCGCGTTCGGCCTGGTAGCGCACCGCAGTCGGTTCGCGCGTCATGCGCTCGGTGTCGTACCCACGTTGTCGCATGTGGCGATTAAGCGTCGAGGCCGCTAACCGCCCTGGCGGCAGCTTCACCAGACCGCGATCGGGAGTCTCGACGCCGTGCTCGGTGACGATTTCGAGAATACGCTTCGTCGAGAGGCGACGACCCTGCCGGTTGGTTGTACGGCTCTTCATCGCTGCGACGACCTCACACCACCATTCGATCTCACCGGCAGGCATGCTGCGCGACTGGCCGCGATCGGCGCGGTGTGCGTCCTTCGGACGCCGCTCGCCGCGCAACAGCCGGTAGAGCGTAGCGCGGCTGATATCATAGAGTTCGGCGGTCGATGCCATCAGTGGCTGCCGCTCGGGATGCCTCGCCGGCAGCGCCGCCAACCGACGCCGGAGCGTCACGATCGCCTCGATGGGGACCGTGACGCCCGCGCTCATTACGCAGCCTGGCTTTGCAGTTGTCGGGTCGGGACAGCGTCGAGCAACGCCTGTCCTGGGGCCTTGGGACTGCCGTCGCCGTTGACGTAGACATAGAGCGTGGTGGTCGTGATCCCGAGGCGCTTAGCGACATCGGCCGCGACGGCACCCCGATCGGACATCGCCGCCATCGCCATCGTCAGCGTCGCCCGGTTCATCTTGCGCGGCCGACCGCCCATGCGACCGCGCGCACGCGCCGCGGCAAGGCCGGTATGGGTGCGCTCGGCGATCAGCTCGCGCTCGAACTCGGCGAACGCCGCGAAGATGCCAAAAGCGAGACGGCCATTGGCGGACGTCGTGTCGATCTGCGCGCCGGCACCGGCCAGCACCTTCAACCCGATCCCACGCGACCGGAGATCCTCCGCAGTCGTCACGAGGTGGCGCAGATCGCGACCGAGCCGGTCGAGCTTCCAGATGACGAGCGTGTTGCCTGGCTGGAGCGCCTTCAGGCAGGCGGTAAGGCCCGGCCGGGCATCATGCCGACCCGAGGCCATATCCTCATAGATGCGGGATGGATCGATGCCGGCCGCAAACAGCGCGTCGCGCTGCGGCTCCAGCGTTTGCGTGCCGTCCGACTTGGACACCCGGATATAGCCGATGAGCAATGCGTACCCCGCCAGAAAAGACTACCGGCATGGTGCAAGATAGCTCTGGTTTTCACAACGGGTTTTCTTGTCGTTTTCGGACTGCCCGGGGCGGCATTGCACAACCGCGAGATAACCGCTCGTTTTCCTGGCGGTCCCGGCACCGGTTTCCGGCGATCAGGCCGCGCTACGGTTTTCCATCGCCTTGCAAATTCTTTCTGCTGTCGCCTTGAGCACCTGTTCCACCAGAGCCTGGGACCCGAGCGGCAAATCCGAGGATTTGAATTCGGATACTAATTGCGCGCAGTCCTCGGCCCAGCACCGTCCCAGCTCCGGCAATCGCTCCGCCAGGTCGCCTGGGCGACCATCGACGGCTGCCTGGGCCTCGCGCTCCAGTTCGGCAGCAGCGCGCAGCACATGCACGAGCTTTGCTTTCATTGGCTCCGGCAACTCGGGTAAATCGCCATGGGGATGGCTGCCGGAGGCCATCATGGCCTGGTTCCGTTCCGAAACCTCCTCCATGATTTTGGCATAACGCTCAAACCCGGGAAAGCGGTCACACAAATCGCGTAACGCCCGGTCGCCTGCAGTGGCGTAGATGGCGTGCAGATCCTGCATGTGGCCGATCATATGATTGGCCAGCGCGATCCCGGTGATTCCCTGCGCTTCAAGCTGGCGGACCCGCAGGTTAATGGCGGCAGCGATCCGGTTGGCATCGGTCATCTCGCACCCGTCCTTTCGATGCAGCTATCGTGAGCACGTCGCCTTCGACTGGAGGCAGCACCGCGTGATTGCAAGCGTCGTGCGGAGCGGACATGCCTGCGGTCTGTCATGGCTTAGTAACCTCAAAGGTCGAAACGGCCACGAAGTCGCAACATCATGGTGTTTCCGCGATCCTGCGCCGATCGCCGAACATCTCGCGTCCGTCGCACCGATTGTGATTTGCGTCTCAACCAATGTGAGCCTGGCGGCCCCTAACGTCTCACCCAATGTGAGCCGGAAACCGCCCTTTATTGCAGTTCCGGGCGATCATCATTGCAAGCCGCTACACCTACCGGCTAATGCCACGGTCGCGGTCACGCGCGATGCTGACCGACTGCGCCAGCTCGTTTGCGATCGACCGGCCGCGCTCCATTTTCAGTTCCAGTTCGGGCGCGCGACGGTGCAGCGCGGATTCAAGCTGCGGATCGCGATGCAGCCCGCCCGCGATGCTCTCCATGCGTTTGCCGAGCCGTTCCGCACCCGCACGGTCGCCGGCACGCTCCATGCTGGCCCGTGCCTCCTTCATGCCCTGCCACTGTTCCACGAACCGGCCCGCGCGCTTCTCAGGATCGATGCGGACCTGGCGCTCCGTTTCCATCGCCTTTGCCGCCCCGCCCGTGTTCCCCTCGGCCGCGTCGCGCGCGAGCCGGGGGTCGCGCTCGATCGCGCTGGCAAGGTCGCGGCTCCCAAGCGGCCGCACCTGGTCGAGCGCGTCGCCGGCTTGTCGCAACGCCTGTTCCTGGTGCGCCAGCACCGGCAACCCCTTGTCCTTCATCCGGCCTATATCGGCTGCGGCGCGCCCATAGCGTTCGATCGCGCGGGCCTGCGAAGGTGCGAGCGACCGATCGGCCGCGACGCGCTCCGGCGATGTCGCCCGCTCCGCTGCCGACTTCGGCCGGAACCCCGCGAACATGCCCCTGGCCTTGTCGCGGACCTTCTCCACCACCTGGCGCGCGAGTTCCGGGAACCGGATCTCGCGCCGATCGGCGAACGCACGGGCCTGGTCCTGCTCGGGCCGGGCATAGTCGCCGGCCATGTCCTTGCCCCGGTCGCGCGACAGGGCGCGGACGAGCTGGCGCTGATCGGCGAAGTCGTCGCGGCCGTAATGGAGCTGCACGTCGTCACGGTGCCGCGACATGCCGACATATGCGCTGTGCCGGTCCATGCCGGGGGTGGCGAGGACGTGTGCCCGATCGACCGTCACGCCCTGCGATTTGTGGAACGTCGCCGCATAGCCATGATCGACATGGGCATAGTCCCTGGTGTCGAACGCGACGCCGCGCCCGTCATCGAGGCGCACCGCCATGCCCTCGGGCGATACCTGCTCGATCGTCGCCAGCGTGCCGTTCTTCACCCCCATGCCGCGCTCGTTGCGCCGGAACATGATGCGGTCGCCGGTCGCGAACTGACGTGTCCCCCGCTCGGCCTTCACCGTCACGTCATCGCCAAGGTCGCCGGATGCGCGCAACCGGTCGCGCGCCTCGCCATTGAGGCTCTGCACCTCGGCGTTGGTGTGGGTAAGGATGATGCGGCTCTTGTCCGGCTCGGCCTGGCGCGCGCGATCCCAACCGTCCACCAGCTCGGCCCGCGCAGCCAAGCGCGTGTCGGCCGCGTGGACCATGCCCTTGCCGTCATAGGCATGGATCGCCTCGCCGGTACGCCCGGTCGCCAGCGCGCGCGTGGCGTCGCGCTGCCAGTCCTCGCGCTGCCGGCGGATCTCGGTGATCTCGGCCGCGCCGTGCCGCTCGGTGACGCTGCGGAACGCCGCGCCCGCCTCGATCGCCTGCAACTGCTCGGGGTCGCCGACCATCACGACCTTGGCCCCGGCATCGCGCGCCTGGCTCAACACCCGCTCCATCTGGCGCGAGCCGATCATGCCCGCCTCGTCCACCACCAGCACGTCCCTGGGGCCTAGCTGCTCTCGGCCTTGCCCCCATGCGTGCTCAAGGCTGGCGACGGTGCGGGACCGGATGCCGGAACCGCCCTCGAGGTTCTCGGCCGCGATGCCCGACAAGGCCGCGCCGCGCACCGTGTAGCCGGCATCCTCCCACGCCTGCCGCGCCACACCCAGCATCGTCGACTTGCCCGTACCGGCATAGCCGATCACCGCCGCCAGACCGTTCGGCCGGGAAATATGCTCAAGCGCGGCAACTTGTTCGTCGCCAAGCGTTATACCTTCACTCCCGGCAGCGCGGTTGCCCTCCCGCCCCCTCCTGTTTGAAGCTGCCGGGAGCCCGTGATCCGAACGCCTCGATAAATCGTCACCGGCGCGCTCCAGCCGCGCCTCGGTCGCGATCATGTCGCGCGACGTGAACCGCTCCTGGTCGCGTCCGTCCTTCCCCAATGCGACCAGCTCGGGGCTGGCGCGCACCGCCCCCATCACCTGGTCGAACTGCTCCTTGCCGTCGCTGTGCCGGAACGCGAACGTCGCAAGGTCGCGGGTGGTGAACGTGGCCTGCTGCCGGGTGATCGCGTCGAGCGCAACATTGGGATCGGCGATGATCTTCGCGCCGTTCTCGCGGGCGATGCGCGCGTGATCTTCGATCCGCTCCGCCTCAAGCCCTTGGCTTGGTCGCCGCGATGCTGCCGGGCCGATCTTGTGCTGCGGTTCCAGCTCTATGCCCTGCGCTTCATAGGAGCGGTGATCGATCCGACCCTCAAGCCCAAGCTCGGTCATGCGCTCGTTGACGTGCGCGCTCCACGCCTCGCGCCAGTCCTTCAACAGCTCGGTCGAGTTCCAGTCACGGTTCTTCTTCCCGAACCCCTCCGGCCCGACATCGCGCATCGTCATCATCACATGCGCGTGCGGCTTAGGACTGCCGTCTTTCGCCTTGTCCCAATGCACGTTCAGGTCAGCGACCATCCCACGATCGACAAACTGCTTTTTCACGAAATCGCGGGCGAGCTGGACCCCCTGCTTCTCGTTCATCTCGCGCGGAATCGAGAACTCCACCTCGCGGGCAAGCTGCGCGTCCTTGCGCTTTTCGCCCGCCTCCACCTCGTTCCACAAGGTGGTGCGATCGTTTAAACGCTCCGGCGCACCCTGCGGCAACATCACCTCGGAGTGGATGACGCCCGCCTTGTTGCTGAAGTCGTGATCGCGGTTCAACCGATCGTCGTGCAGCTCGGACGCGGAACGATAGGCGGCGCTCGCAACGGCGCTCGATCCGTTGGCACGGCTCACAACCTTGGCGGAGAAATGGTAGATCGCCATGACGCTCCGCACACTGCCCTACTTAGCGCACGTCGGCAACGACGTATAAGCGCGCACTCACCACTCGCCGCGCTCCTCGTGACTGACTGGATGCTGCTTTCTTGTTGTTCCAGCTTTACCCATATTCCGGAGGCGCTAGGATGCTGCTGACCGATACGCGGAAGGGTGAAAGCGATGCGGAAGGTTCGTGATTACGATGCCGAACTGAAAGCGCTGGGTGACAAGGCCCGCGCGCTCAAGGCGAAACGGGTCGAACAGCTCGGCCAGCTCGTCGCCGCGACCGGGGCCGACGCGCTCGATGCGGAAACACTCGCCGGCGTCCTGCTCGATGCGATCGGATCGAAGGATGCGGGCGCGAAGGAGGCATGGCGCGCGAAGGGCGCTGCCTTCTTTCAACGGCGCGGGCGCAAACCTGTCCCGAGCGAAGTCGAGGGGGGTGGCGGTGCTGCTACAATCGACGGATCGGGCGCTGCGGCTGAACCGAGCGGCGATACTGCGGGCGGAAGCGGCCGAGCGGCGAACGGATAGCAGGGGCTGGGTCGTGCAACGTCGCGAGCGAACACGTCACCTGATTGAGCTTGGCGGGTTGGTCCAGAAAGCCGGACTGGTCGAGCTGACCGGCGACGATCGCGCCACCCTCTACGGCGCGCTGCTCGATCTCGCCGGACGTGGGCGCGGCGACGATGCCGGCGATGTGCTGGCGCTGTGGAAGCGGCGCGGCAAGCGGGCGTTCGATGCGGAAAATGAAGCCGGAGAGAACGCCCCATGATGCAGCTCGATGTTGAAGCGATCCGTCAGCAGGTCCGCGCGATGGATTTCGTGCGCGGCACCTCGGCGGAAATCGCGATGTGGCGCAAGGATGACGCGGACTCGCGCGCCAACCTCGCGATCGAAGGCATGGGCCTGACGCCCGACGAGGACGCGCTGTTCGACATGCTGCGCGATGAAGCGGTCCCCCCTCCCCTAGCCACGCAAATCGTCCTCAAGCTGCTCGGCCATCCCGACGCCGATCCGATGCTGACGATCGGCTAGATGGGCCTCGCGCGCGCCAAACCGTCGTGTTCGAGACATGAGCCGCGCGATGGACGCGCAGGGGAGCGGGATTTCCTACGGGCAGCAGCACGTCGGCCGCCTGCTCCTCACGCCCGACGAGGTTCGCACGCTGCGCCCCGATCGCCAGCTCCTGTTCCTTGCCGGGCAGCGGCCGATTATTGCCGCCAAGCTGCGCTACTATGCCGATCGAGTTCGCCGGACGGTTCGATCCGGCGTGATTTAAGCTCCGCTGGTGACATTCCCGGCGAATCGGCACCCCGACACCCGAAAGCTCCTCTCCTGCCCTTACGGCGCGCCTGGACGGCCGTAGGATGCTATTTCGCTGCCACCCTGCCCACCTTCTTCTCGCCAAGCCTGCGGCCGGTAGGCCGCCATTGTGACGCCGAAGGCGGCACGCAGCGAATTGCGTATTGGCCGTTAGGCCAATTCCGCTTGTATATTTCTAACTTTGCCGGGATTCATTCTGCCTCTCTGAATCACGTTCCTGGTCCATGATCCCTCGCCCGAGCCGGGCAAGAATCGCAGCGAGGCCGGGATCGTCGACAAGCTGCGCGGGCTGCTCGTCGAGCGGGAGTGCAGCGATCATCGCCCTGCCCTCCTCGACCGCTGCGCGTCGCCGATCGCTGTCATCTTCTGGCGGTGGTGCGGTCGTGCCGCGTTCCACCTGCGGCGGGAGCATCAACCGGTAGGCGTTCGAGGTCTGCTTGACCTGGGGACCGCGCAGCCCCGCGTTGCCGGTCGGCACATAGCGGCGCAACCAGTCAAGAAACCCATGAGCCTTTAGCCGCTTGAGCGCGTCCACCACGGCCGCGATCGAGCGACCGATGCGAAGCGCCAGCGTCGCAATCGCCGGATCAAGCCGGCCGGTCTTATAGTCGATCAGGCGCAGCAGCTCGCGCAACACCTCAAGCCCGACATGGCCGATCGCGCCGTTCTCGCGGTTGTTGCGGTCGCGCCGATGGGCAAGCCGTTTCAGCCGGTCATATTTCTCGGCCGCCTGCATGAAGCGAGAGACATTCTTGGGATTGAACGGCTGCCAGAATCGCCCTTCCCGGCCCTCCTCGGTGCGGCTGTAGCGATGGACCCGCTGGCCGGTCTGACGGCCGGGTCGTCGCCCTTTTGTTGCCCCTCCAAGGGCCTCGAACACAGTTTGCATGGGAACCTCCCGTCGATCGGTTGGCCCGGCTGCTGGCGGCAATCCCTCATGGACATAGCTCTCCCGTTCTCGAAAACAGCGTTTTCGAGTTGACTTGTCGTCCGATCTGCGGGAGGCTGTTCCTGCTAGAGAACACGGGCTTCCCGCCCATCAGACTTTCCGAGAGCCCGGCCGCCAAGCCGGGCTTTCGTCGTTTTGGCCCTAGCGGTGCCACCCGCTACGATCGCCACGGCGAATCGGCGAACGAGTCCGCCGACACCAAAGCCTGTCAGATTATCCAAGTCATGGGAAGGCGCGTTCTAACACGCGCATAGATTAGACCGTGTGTTCACACGTTCACTTGTTCACATGCGAACACGTTCACCGCTCTATCTGCTGCTTATACTTCTGGAGAATGTCGAGCACGGCCTCGGTCAGCAACGCCTCGATCGTGCTGTCCTCCTTGGCGGCAAGGATCGCGAACGCTCGCGCGATTGCCGGATCGAACTTACCAGCGATCGACTTTTTGCCAATGCGGTTGCGCTGGCGGCGCGGCGCTTCGATCGGCAGCATCGGCTCTTCAACCTCCGCAACCGGGCCGGTCGATTTCCTGGCGTTTGTCGATCGTGCCACCCCCAAGCTCCTAATCCTTGTGTTCACATATTCACAGGTGGACAACTATCGCTCGCCGAACGGATGCTTTCCGTGGTGCCGCATAAGCAGGTCGATGGCTTCGCCAAGGAGGGCCTGCAACGTCGTTCCCTGCTCGGCCGCCAGCACATTCAAACCACGGCTGACCTCGGGGCTAAAATAAGCGCTCACTGCCTTCTTGCCCTGTCGAGTCTGGGCGCGGGTGACGGGCGTCGCCGTCGCCTGGTCGGGACTGTCGCCGATCGCGCCAGCCTTCTCCGCCCGCTGCTGCTTCATCGCGCCGAACTTGCTCATGCCGCGCCCCGCTTCTTGTTCACTCGTGAACGTGTGAACACGTTCACCTGTTCGCTTGTCCACGCCCATAGTGCGGCGACCTCCTCGGCCGCTTTGCCCTCGGGTTCCAGCTCGATCGCGGTTTTCCCCTGCGCCGTGCTGTGATGGTAGATCGCCCGCTGGGTGAGCATGACGGGTGCAACGTCCACGCCCATGCCGGCGACGCCATCGCTGCCCTCGATCAGCTCGCGGGCGTCCCGGTAGGTTGTTGGCGCGCGTTGGGGGCCGCCCATGAACAGCACGAACGCGGGCTTGCCGGTCGCCTGCACCAGCTCGGCCGTCATCTCGACGGCTTTGAGGTCGAAGGCTTGCGGACGACAGGGAATCAGCACCAGGTCCGCCACCTTGCAGGCTTCCCGCGCCATGATGTCGGCGTGGGGCGGGGTGTCGATCACCACCAGGTCGGCCCCGAGTTCGGCCGCTTGTTGGAGCTTGCGGGGCAAGAGGGAAGGGGAGGCGCAATCGACCACCTCAAGGTCCGACGATCCGCGCCACTCGCTCCAGTGGCTCGCCGTCGCCTGCGGGTCGGTGTCGAGGATCAAGGCGGTAAGCCCCGCGCCCGCGCCCGCCGCCGCCAAGTGGATCGCCAAGGTCGTCTTACCCGCGCCACCCTTCTGACTGATGACGGTGATGACCTTCATGTGAACTCCTGAACACGTGAACGTGTGGACCTGTGAACACGTTCACGTGTGGACGTTCCATGCGTCTAGGTCAAGGCGACGATCCGCCGTGCGGATCCTCGCCCCGCCAGCCGATCGGAACCCGGCAGGGCCAAGACCGCTTTCGGGCTTGGGGAGCGAAGCGACTGAGAGCGGCGGTGCCGCGTAGCGGCAGGCGCCAATCGTTTCAGGCCGGGTGAAGGTGAAACCCTGCTTGCCCGCCGGGCTTGCGCGGCAGCACGGAAACGGACACCTGCACGTCGCGATTGAGCCGATCGAGGATCGTCATCAACCGGTCGATGGTGAAGCCTTTGAGCTTGGCCTGACGGATGCGCGAAAAGTCGGCGGCGGCGACACCGGTTATCTTCTCGGCCGCACGCACGGTCAGATTGTCGGTCGCCAGCGTCTTGCTGATTTCAGCCGCCAGGATCGCGCGGAGCTGACGCTGTTCGGGTTCCTTCATGCCAAGGTCGGCATAGACGTTGCCGGTGCCTCGGATCAGCTCGAAGTCATCGTCGTCGGTCATTGCAGCGCCTCCTTCAAACGCTTGATGCGCTCGCGCACCAAGTCGATTTCCTGCTTCGGGGTGGCGATCCCGCTCTTGGATTTCTTCTGGAAGGCGTGAACCACCCAAATGTCGTCGTCGAGCTGGAGCGCGTAGATCACCCGGAAGGCGTCTCCCCGTTCCTTGATCGCCAGTTCCCATATTCCCGAACCCAACCCGGTCAGGGGTTTGGCGATTTCCGGCGTGTCGCCCTCGGCGATAGCCGTGAGGGCGTCGGTCGCTTGGTCCTGCGCGTCCTCGGGAAAGCGGCCGAACTCTTTGAGCGCGCCCTTGATCCACGAGATGTTACGCAGGGCTTTTCGATGCATTGGCGCGAATGTAGTTGTTTCTCACAACACGGTCAAGGGACAGGTGCAATGATCCCGGCGGCAATCGGCCGGGCCGAAGGCCAGGCCCCCAGGGTTGGGTGGGTGGGACAGACACGCGACCGCAGGAACGGCGGCCTCCATCAAGCCGGGCAGGGCAGGGGGCTACGCTCCCGCCGATCGCGCACGGTGCTCGCGCAACATGCGCCTCGGTCACGCGCGTGCGTTCGGGCCTGACCGGCGGCTGGCGGGGCAGGCTGGCTATGCGGCCAGGTCCAGCGTTCGGAGCTGGTCAGTCATCTCGGTAAGCGCGTCCGGCCCCAGCCCAAACGCGCGCTCAATGAGGCGCACCTCGCCCCTGATCCCGGGCTGCACTTGGTGCGCGCCGCCTTGGCCCTTCTTCAACGCTCGCATGACCTCGAACCCCTTGATGGTGGCGTAGGCGGTCTTCATCGACTTGAACCCGAGCGTCGGCCGGATCAGCCGTTTGAGCTGCCCGTGATCGGCCTCGATCCGGTTGTTGAGGTACTTGGCGCGTCGGTGGACGACATGGGCCGGGCACACACGCTCGCGCTTCAGTTCGGCGATGGCGAGCGGGTAGGTGGGTGCCTTGTCGGTCGTGATCGACAGGGGCTTCTCCCATTCCTTGCAGGCTCGGATGGCCTTGCCCAGGAACCGCTTGGCGGCCTTGGCCGAGCGGGTCGGCGACAGGTGGAAGTCGAGCGTACGGCCCTCGTCGTCGACCGCGCGGTACAGATAGGCCCAGCGGCCGCGCACCTTCACGTAGGTCTCGTCGACCCGCCAGCCCCGGCGGAGCGACGACGCCCGCCATATCCAGCGCAGGCGCTGCTCGATCTCGGGCGCGTAGCGCTGGACCCAGCGGTAGATGGTGGTGTGGTCGACGGCGACGCCGCGCTCAGCGAGCATCTCCTCGAGGTCGCGGTAGCTCACGCCGTAGCGGCAGTACCAGCGCACCGCCCATAGGATCACCTCGCCCTCGAAGTGCCGGCAGCATGGACGCGGGTGAGGGCAGGGGGATGATCTGGTTCATGGCCCAATTCTATACCGCTTATACATCCGATAAAGGACATTATCATATGTGGGCTGGGTTGTGAATCCGCGTGCGAAACAAAGGACTGTTTCCAAAAGGCGTGATGGGCCGTTTCAGCGACCTCGGCGGCGATCGGCGCGGTTCTCGCGCGAACGCCCGTTTGCGGGAGATAAGCGGCACCACGCCAGTGGTGCCGCTCGCTTTTGTTACCTGATCTGAAATTGTGATCGTGGACGGGATCATCGGCGGCGTCTATCGCCTGATCGACATCGGCAACACCACGGTCAACGTCCTGGGCGACATGGTGGGAACGAAGATCGTCGCGAAAGCCGGCGGGGCCTGGAAGATGAATGTGCCGCCAGGCCCGATAAGCGAACGGTCGCGGCATCAAGGCCTGCCGGCCATTCATCGCCGGCTCGGCAACTCCGCCGCTTGTCGGGGAGTCAAGGGGTCGATGAAATGCCGACCGCTGCCTGTCCCGACAGACGGCGGGCCGCCACGCGCAGACGCGCGACATATTCTGGGGCGCGGCCGGCCCCGCGCGTCTGCGGTGCGCCGAGCGCCAGCGCGGCCAGCACATTGCCTTCCGGACCCAGGATCGGCACCGACGCGCCGATGACCCCAGGCGTCATTTCGGAATCGACGACGACGTAGCCGTCATGCCTGATCCTGGCCAAACGGTCCATCAACGCCTCCGGCGTCACGATCGTGTTCGGGGTGAATCTGGTCAGCGTGGTATTCTCGACATAGTCCCTGATCAAATCGGGATCCTGCCAGGCAAGCAGAACCTGGCCGGGCGACGAACAGTACAGCGGGCGTCTGGTTTCCGACTCGATAACGTACCGGATGACGTGCTTGCTTTGCACGACCTCGACGTGATCGACCATCATCGCGACCCGGTCCATCGTGCAGAAGGACACCGACTCCTCGATCTCCGCCGAAAGGGCTTTCAGGACGGTCTGGATGCCGAGCATGGCCGGGTTCTTGTCGGCGAATAGCGCGAACTGCCGCGCCAACAGGCCGATGTGATATCGCCGGTCGGTACAGACGACATAGCCGTGGTGCGTGAGCGAGCGAAGCAGCTGGAACGCGCTGGTCTTGGGGATCCGCAGCGCCTCGATGGCTTGGGAGAGAGAGATACCGTCGGGGTTCCGGGCGATGTATTCGACTAATTGCAGCGCGCGAAGCGGCGCACGCAGAAACGCTGCCTTGGAATCCGTTGCCTTCTCCGACCCTGCACTCATGATTGCTCCCATATCCTATTAACCATCGCATCGGAACCCATCGAACCAATCAGGTTGTGTAACGCGAGGTCTGGAAATTCGATCGGGTCGAGATCGGTAAGTTGGTGCCGGGGCATGCCCCGGCACCAACTGCCCAACTACGGC
>NZ_JBMDKK010000032.1:0-24264 GCF_057809675.1 Sphingomonas sp. FG14
CCAGATAGGTTGCAGGGTCTCGTGGGCTCGGATATGTTTATAAGAGACAGGCCCGGCCCCGCGCGCGGATCGGGCAGCAGCGCCACCAGCAGCAGCGCTTCCTGCCGGCCGAGCGCGTCGGGCGTGCGGCCGAACAGCGACAGGGCGGCGGCGCCGATGCCCTGCGCTTCCCCGCGATAGCCCGCCAGGTTCAGATAGGCCTCCAGGATCTGGTCCTTGCTCCAGCGATCCTCCAGCACCCAGGCGGCGCGCATCTGCCGCGCCTTTTCCCGCCAGCCGCGCGATCCCGGCGCGGCGAGGCCGGGGGCGAGGAAAGCGGCCACCTGCATCGAAAGCGTGCTGGCGCCGCGCGCGCGGCGGCGCTCGATCCGGTCGCGGATCGCGCCGGCCACCGCCAGCCAGTCCACCCCGTCATGCGCGGCGAAGCGGCGATCCTCCGCCGCGACGAGCGTTTCGCGCACCACCGGCGCGATGCCGTCGAGCGGCGTCCAGGCAAGCCGCCGCGCCGCGAAATCGACGCGGATGCTGTCGAGCAGCCGCCCGTCGCGATCGTAGAGCCACGCCTCGCTCGGCCGCCAGCGCGCCTTGACCGTCGCATAATCGGGCAAGGGCGGCGGCAGCGTGAGGAACCAGAGCGCGGTGAAGGCGGCAAAGAGCATCGCCGCCAGCCCCCAACAGAGATGCGCCTTGCGAAATCCGGCCGGAAGCAGACGCGTCATGCCGACGATGGCGGAGCCTTTGCGCGAACCGGCTTCCCATATCCTCTTGGCATCGCTTTCGCGCAGGTACGCCCGGGATTACGGGAAGCGAAACATCGCGCGCGGGAGGATGCCGGCGCGCTGAGCGTCAGGATCATATGCCCATCCTCACGCCGTTCGGGCTGAGCCTGTCGAAGCCCTGCCTTTTCCTTGGCATCGCAGCAGAAGGACAGGACTTCGACAAGCTCAGCCCGAGCGGGGGTGTTGGTGCCCGCGCAGCGAGCCCGTTCGGAACTCCCGGTTTTGCCGGAATGACACGGCGAGCGCTCGCCATCACTTCGGCGCCACCGCCATCGGCTGGTTCGGGATCGCCGCGCGGATCTCGGGCGAGTAGAGCGCTTCCACCCGGGTCGGCGGCAGGCCGAAGCGGCCGATGCCGTTCAGCCGCATCGCATAGGACACGGTGAAGCGGCCGCGCGGCACCCATTCGAAATAGCCGCGCCACGCATCCTTGCCGCGTTCGACATAGCTGGGCTGCACGCCCTCTCCGCCCTCCGCACCGGCCTGCGCGAACATGCCGGACTGGCCGCCGAGATTGCCGACGATCGTGGCGCCCGGCGGCACCGGATCGTTGACGACCACCCAGTTGCGATCGGCGGTGGCGTCAACGGTGATCGTCACCTTGATCACGTCGCCGCGCGTCGCCCGGCCCTTCACCTTCTGTTCGAGGAAGGCGACGGACTTGGTCATGCGGTAGCCCGCGAACAGCGCCTGGGTGAGCGGCACCGCCGCGCGCACCGAGACAAAGGCCCATGGCCCCGCCCCGCCCGCCTGGCGCAGCGTCAGCGGCGTGCGCTGGGCGGGCAGCGCCAGGCTGAGCGGCGCGGCGCCCACCGCCTGCGGCCAGCCCCGGCTGAGGCTCTGGCCGCCGAGCGTGGCCGTCGTCGTGCCCGCGATCGCGGTCGCCGGATACAGCGCGGCGAATTTCTGCACCGCCACCGCGCCCCAGGCATTGGCCGGCGTGGTATCCCAATGGCCGCGCTGCTGGCGGGCGGCGGCGCCGACCATCATCTTCGGCGTCTCATCCTGCCAGCCGGGCTTGCCCAGCGTCGCGATCAGCGCCTTCAGCACCATCTCGTCGCCCGAGGACATCATCCACCACGGCGCGCTCTTGCCGTCGGTCATGTCGATGCGCGTGCCTTCATACACCATGCGCTGGCGCAACACCTGCTGCGCCTGTGCGCGGAGCTGCGCGGCATTGGGCAGGCCGGCGGTGCGATCGACCGCGACCAGCCAGTCGACCAGCGCGTTCGTCGGCATGTCCTGCGGCGCAAGCCCGATCTGGCCGATCATCTGCGGCGTCGCCGCGCCGTTGCGCGCGAGCGCGGCCACCGCCGCGATCCGCTGGAGCCGATCGTCGCCCGACCATGGCGTCTCCCGCCGCAGCCGCCCGTCGATCACCGCGGTCAGCGCCTGCACCATCCGCGCCTTTGCGCCCTCCGGGATCGCCCAGCCCGCCTCGGCGGTCAGCGACAGCACATAGGCGGTCAGCGCCTCCGATCCCTGCAGCCGGTCCACGGGGAAGTAGCGCAGCAGCCCGTCGCTATCGAGATAGGCCGGGATCTCGCCCGAAAGCCTGCCCCAGATACCAAGATCGCCGAGCACCACCGCGCGCGACAATTGCTGTTCGAAGCAGTTGTAGGGATAGGCGGTCATATAGTCGCGCACGCCCGCCATGGGCGGCGCCAGCGTATCGGCCAGCCGCACATCGACGCTGCCCAGCCCCGGCAGTGCGCCCGCCGGCGCGGCGATCGGGATCTGCGTGCCTGCCTCGCCGATCCGGAAGATCGACGCGGCCCAGGTTTCGACGGGCACCGCCGGCGCCACCACCTGGCTGACGCTGATCCGGTCGAGCGGCTTGCCGGCGGCGTCGCGCACCTCCACCGTCCAGTCGAGCTTGTCGATGCCGGCGGGCGCGGGCAGGTTCCACGTCACCGGCGCGGCCGCGCCCGGCGGCAGCGTGACGGTGAGCGGCGCGCCCTTCGCCACGTCCGGATTGAGGAACACGTTCGCCGTCACCGTCATCGGCTTGTCCGAAGCGTTGCGCAGCGTGAAGCTGGCGCCGTAATAATCGCCGGTGCGCACCAGCGGCGGCAGGCCGGAGAAGATCGTCAGGTCCTGCGTCGTGCGGACCGAGACATCGCCCGTGCCGAAGAGGTTCGCCCCGTCGGTGGCGATCGCCACCAGCTTGAACGACGAGAGCGAGTCCGAAAGCTGGACCGGGATCCTGGCATGGCCGGCGCCGTCGAGCTTCACCCGCCCTTTCCACAGCAGCACCGGGCGGAAATCCTCGCGGTTGAGCGCGGAGAGATCGGCGCCGCCGCCGCCGCCCGCCTCCACCGCCTTCTTGCCGAAATGCCGCTTGCCGACCACCTGGGTCTGCGCGGTCGAGGTCAGCACCGAAAGCGGGCGTTCACCCATCATCGCGTCGATCAGCTTCCAGCTTTCATTGGGCGAGAGCTGGAGCAGCGCCTCGTCCACCGCGGCGAAGGCGACTTCGGCTTCGTTCGCCGGCTTGCCGTCGGGCCGCGTCACCGCGACATCGACATTGGCGGTATCGCGGACCGCATATTTGGCCTTGTCCGCCTTCACCTCCACGCCCAGGCGATGCCCTTCCCAGCCGACATTCACCTTGGCGATGCCCAGCCGGTAGCTCGGCTTGGCGAGATCGACCAAGGCCGTCGGCCGCGCCCCTTCGCGCGAGAAGAAGGGCAGGTTCCAGCGCCGCGCGAGATCGGCCAGCCACAGCTTGAAGCCGCCGATGCGCCCGCGCACCGCCATCACCGATACGAACACGTCGGGCGCGTAGGTGCCGGGCATCTTCACCTCGACCACCGGATCCTTGCCCGACAATTCGGTAACGAAGCTGGACAGCACGCCCTCCCGCTCCACCGTCACCAGCGCGGTCGCGGAGCGGAAGGGCATGCGCACCTGGAACTTCGCGGTCTCGCCCGCCTTATAGTCCTTCTGTTCGGGGATCACGTCCATGCGATCGCCATTGTCGCCGCCGAACCACCAGTCGTCCTCACCCGCCAGCCATACCGACGTGACCGCGCGGGCGACGTTGCCGTCGTCGTCCTCGGCGGTCGCCACCGCATAAACCTCGCCCGAGACGCCGGGATCGAGCTGGCATTCGGCCAGGCCCTGCGCATCGGTGCTGACCGAGCAGTTCGCGTCGATCCGCGTCGTGCGCGCCTGATTGTCATAGGCGTAGAAACCGCCGATCAGCCGGCGCCGCGCGGTCAGCACCTCGCGGCTGTAGAGCGCCACCTTGATCCGCTTGCCCTTGAGCACCTGGCCCTCGGTATCGACGGCGACCAGCTTCAGCCGGAGATCGTCGTCCTTCATCATCCAGCCATCGGTCTTGATGCCCAGCCGCACGGCGGAGGGGTAGAGCGCGATGGTGCGCGACGCGGTCAGGATCTCGCCATTGGCGTCCTCATAATCCATCTCCACCGTCATGTCGGTGATGTCGTCCACCGCCATCGGCACCTCGACCATGGCCTTGGCGGTGCCCTCGCCCGAGAGCGTGATCGGCAATGTCTGCGCGGGCGGCAGCGGTTTCTCGATCGACTCGCCGTCGCCGTTCAGCGGCACAATGCCCTCGGCCATGTCGCGCCCGCCGAAGCTCCAGCCCTCCCAGCCCTTGGGCGCGCCGCCGCTGCGGTTGAACGCGCTGCGCACGCGCACGGGCAATCCGCCCGCGCCGCCGCCGGAGAGATAGCCGACGAACAGGTCCAGCGGCACCTGCTTGGGCCGCACCGCCGCCGTCTTCGGCGCGTCGATCGTCGCGCGCATCGTCGGCAGGCGGAATTCGTCGACCTTGATCGACTGGCTGGTGAAGATCGTCCGATCCTTGGCGACCACCGATATGTCGTAATCGCCCTGCGGCGCGCCCTGTGGCGCCGTCCATGTCGTTTCGCCGATGCCGTCCGCGCCGATGGTGAGCGGCAGTTCGAACTCGGTGCCCGATCCGCGATGGCTGAGCTTGAGCGTGCCGGCGAGGCCGCCGGCATAGCTGAAGCCCTCCGCCACCGGCTTGCGCAGGATATGCTTCATGTTCACCGTCTCGCCAGCGCGCAGCAGCGTGCGATCGAAGATGGTGTGGAACAGGTCCGCATTCTCCTGCCAGCCATAGGGCAGGTCGAAATCATAGGGGCGGATGCCGCTGCCCCATTGGGTGAGGGTGAAGCTGAAATCGTCGCCCTTGCGCGCCGACACCATCAGCGGATGCGGCGAATCGCCGCTGCCCTCGCAACTGCCATAGGTTTCGGGCGACGGCAGCCCGCCCTTGATCAGCAGCCGCCCCTGCGCATCGGTCTGCCCCTTGCCGAGCACCGCGCCCGAGCAGGAATCGGTCACCTGCACCGCCGCCCCCGCCACCGGCCTGCCGCTGTCGAGCGACGTCACCCAGGCGAGCGAGGCCGCGCGGCCCCATTTGAAATGGACGCTCATATTGGTGACGAGCGCGCCCGCCGTCACATAGCGCGGCGTGTTCCGGCCGAGCAGCGCGCGGCCCAGCGTGGGGCTCGCCAGTTCGACGACATAGAAGCCGGGCCTGGCGAGCGGGATGCCGACGACCTCGAAATCCTTGCCCTTGCCGGGCAGCGGCAGCTTCATCGCGGCGCCCTGCCCAGCGATCAGCGGCTTGGTGCCGGTATAGTTGACGTCGACATCCTCGCCGCCCCGCTTCTCGGTGCGGATCTCGGTCTCGCTCGCCTTCTCGATGTCGCGCAGCCACCGGGCGATCTGGCCGTCCGATCCGGCGACGCGCAGCGTGGCGCCGGTGACGCCCAGGTTGCGGCCCTGCAGCTCGGGCTCGACATTGCGCACGGTGACGGGCAGCGCGGCGGCGTCGCCCGCCTCGATGATCCCGAAATTGGCGGCGAACTTCACCAGCGGCGGCGGCGCGTCGAACCGCACGTCGAGCGGGAAGCGCTGTTGGTTGACGAGCGCACGGCCGCTTTCGTCCTTCAGGCTCTCCGGCAGCGTCACCTTCGCCGTGGTCGCGGCGGGCAGCGGCGGCGCGAAGCTCACCTGCGACACGGTCTGCGCGCTGCCCTTCTCCACTTCGGGCTTCAGCACCTTGCCGTCGGCCAGTTCGATGCGGATCGCCTGCGCCGCCGATTTCGCGATCGGCGCGGAGAAGCGGACAAAGGCCTTCTGCACCGGGCTGCACCCGGCCTGCGGATTGACGCGCGAACATTCGAAGCGCGCCTCGAACTGTTTGCGCACCGTGAAATCGAAACGCTGGTCGCGCCCGGCGAGCCGCCCCGCGCCCGAGATGTTCTGGCCCCAGACCAAAGCCATGTCGCGGCCCGGCGGCAGCGGGCGGCGGCACTTGACCGCCATCACCGTCGACAGCGCCCTGGTCCGTTCGGCGGCATTGGCGGGCAGCGCCTGGGGCAGGCCCGCCTCGCTCAGGAAATTGGTGACCTGATAGCGGTCGGGCCCCAGCCCGGCGAGCAGTTCGCCCGCCACCTCGGGCTTCAGCACGTCGAGCGCGATTTTCTCGCCGACGCCGTCGACCGCGCAATAGCCGTTGGCGGCGACCGAGGCGGGATCGGCGCGCACATTGGTGGCGACCAGGAACGCCTGATCCTCCTCGATATCGCCGTCATAGCTGCCGGGCAGCACCGCGCGCACCGAAGGGCCGCCGGTATCGACGGTGAAATTGCGCGATCCGCCGATCGCGCTGCCGCCAAGCGTCTTCAGATCGTCGTTGAGCGCGAAGGCGCAGGAAATGCCGCCGGGCAGCGCGTTGGCGAATTCCCAGACCCAGGTCTTGGTGTCGATCCAGCGGCCCTGCCCGCCGACCGGGCAGGTGACCTTGGCGGGCGCGGTCGCGCGCGGATCGCCCAGCGCGACCATGTCGTCGGAAAAGCGCATGGTGAAACGCTCGATCGCGCCGTCGCCGGTGCCCGGAGTCGCCAGCACCACCTGCGCGGTCTGGTCGCCCACCGCCGCGACGGGCGCGAGCGCAAGGGCAAGCACGGCGAAGCGCCACGACCGACTCAACATAAACGCCCTCCTCGCGAGACACCCCAAACTGACGCGAAGCCGCCGCCGAATCCAGCGAATATCCGACATCCATTCAAGCTCTTGGCGGCGATGCGCGCCAGACACCACGCCACACGGGCGATTTTGTGGAGGTGGGGCGGCGCTGCGGACTTTTCCGCGCCACGATTCCGGTCTACCCGCTGATCGGGAGATGGATCTTTATCTTCCCATCGCCAATCTTTCGGTCAACGCGCTGGTCATCATCGGGCTGGGCGGCCTGGTTGGCCTGCTTTCGGGCATGTTCGGCGTGGGCGGCGGTTTCCTCACCACGCCGCTGCTGATCTTCTACGGCATTCCCCCCACCGTCGCCGCCGCCTCCGCCGCCACCCAGGTGACGGGCGCCAGCGTCTCCGGCGTGTTCGCCCATGCCCGGCGCGACGGCATCGATTTCCACATGGGCGCGGTGATGGTGGTGGGCGGCGTGCTCGGATCGATCGCGGGCGCGGGCATTTTCCGCCTGCTTCAGGAGAGCGGCCAGATCGATACCGTGATCGCGGTGCTCTATGTCGTGATGCTGGGCGGCATCGGCGGCATGATGGCGCGCGACGCGGTACGCACGCTGGTGGCGCTGCGCACCGGCGTGCAGATCGCCGCGCGCAAGCGCCGCCACCATCCGCTCGTCGCCAGCCTGCCCCTGCGCTGGCGCTTCTATCGATCGGGCCTCTACATCTCCCCGCTGGCGCCGCTGCTGCTCGGCTTCGGCACGGGCATATTGACGATGCTGCTGGGCGTGGGCGGCGGCTTCGTGATGGTGCCGGCGATGCTCTATCTGCTCGGCATGCCGACCCAGGTGGTCGTCGGCACCTCGCTCTTCCAGATCCTGTTCGTCACCATGGCGGCGACATTGGTGCATGCGACGACCACCAAGGCGGTGGACATCGTGCTCGCCGGGCTGCTGCTGGTCGGCAGCGTGATCGGCGCGCAATATGGCGCGCGGCTGGCGCAGAAGATGAAGCCCGAATATCTGCGCGGGGTGCTCGCCGCGATCGTGCTGCTCGTCGCGATCCGCATGGCGCTGGGGTTGGGCTGGCGCCCCGACGAGATCTATTCGGTGATCGTCGAATGAGGCGCGCGGCCGCCCTCTCGCTGTTCGCGCTCGCGCCGCTGCTGCTCGCCGCCGACAAGCCCGTGCTCGTGCCCGACGTGTCGCAGCGCGACGTGGAGATCCGCTACAGCTTCACCGGCGCGGAGCTGCTGCTGTTCGGCGCGATCCTCTATCCCGGCGGCAAGGTGCCCGCGAAACCCGCCGAGGTGGCGGTGGTGCTGCGTGGCCCGGTACAGCCGATCGTCGTGCGCGAGAAGCAGAAGGTGGCGGGGATCTGGGTGAACGCGGAAAGCGTGCGCTTCCGGTCCGCGCCAGCCTTCTACGCGGTCGCCTCGTCGCGACCGCTCGACCAGATGGTCGATGCGCGCACCGCCGCCATCTTCGAACTGGGGCTGGGCAATCTCCAGCTCTCGCCCGCCAATGTCGGCTCGCCGGGCGAACTCAGCCGCTTCGAGGACGGGCTGATCGACCTGCGGCAACGCACCCAGCTTTACGGGCAGCGCACCAGCGGCGTCGAGATCACCGACGGGGTGCTCTATCGCGCCCGCCTCGCCATTCCCGCGCGCGTGCCGATCGGACGCTATACCGCCGAAACCTTCCTGATCCAGGACGGCCGCGTGGTGGCGGGCGCAAGCCGCGACGTCGCGATCCGCAAGACCGGCTTCGAAGGCTATGTCGCCGACGCGGCCGAACACAGCCCCGTTGCCTATGGCCTGTTCGCCACCGCGATGTCGGTGCTGCTCGGCTGGGCCGCCGGCGCGCTGTTCCGTCGCCGCTGAGCGCGGCATCGGTGCGTCAGGCGAGGCCGCCGCGCGCCTTCATGAACGCCATCAGCCGATCCTTCTCCATCGCGTCGAGCGGCTGGGTGATCAGGATCGCGTTGACCTGATGGATGCTGAAGGAACTGCCCGGTGCGGTCGTGTTCTGCGCGAGCACGGCGACCCGCGTGTTGAGCAGGCTGGGCACCGCCGACGCCGTCACCGCGCCGCCATCGTTGAACGACAGCCGTGACAGGCTTGCCCCCACTTCCAGCCGCACCACGCCGATGCCGCTGAAATCGGCGGTCGACGTCATCGATCCGAAGCCGCCGCCATTGCCCACCGTCGCGACCAGGCGGTTGACCCCGCCGGAAACGGTGCGCGAGATCGCGATGCGCTGGCTCGATCCGGTCGCGCCGACATAGAAGAGCCCGCGCGCCACGGTTTCCGAGGTCGGCGCGGGCTGGTTGACCAGCAGCCAGATCTCAAGCGGCGCGGCGAGCAGCGCGGCCGGCACGGGTTCGAGCGCCAGCCGATCGTCGACGCCGTCACCCGCGATCGCGGGGCGGCCGTTGATGCTGTTGGCGATAACCGGCCTGCCACCGCTCGTCGCCTGGCTCAGCACATGGCCATTGTGGCTGTCGGTCCATGACGCGACTGCAGCGCCCGAAAGCGAGAGGCTCGCGGCGTTCCCGGCATCCCAGAACGCCAGCAACTTCACGCCGAGCGCATCGGGCCGCCAGCCGCGATCCGCCCGCATGCCCGCATCGTCGAGCCCCGCGCCCAGACCCAGCCTCATGCCAGCGGCTCCACGGTCAGGACGACGAAGCCCCGGACAACGAGGCTGTCCTCGACCGCGACCACCTGAACCGGAACACCATCAACCAGCCCCGTGTCGCAGCCGCGCAGCAACCGGCGCGTGCCCGGAAACGCCACGTGCATCGCCCCGTCGCGCACGACGACACCCGCCTGCCCCGCATGGCCGCCGAACGCCACGGCCAGGCGCCGGCCATTCTCGACCGCGCCGCTCATTGCTGCGCCACCGGCACGAGGAAGGTGCGCTGGCGAACCCGGCCCGGATCGGAATTGGTATCCGCGGTGATCCGCATCGGCAGCGTGATGCCGCCACCCTCGAAGATCGGATTTTCGCGCTCGCTCTCGTCGATGGTCAGCCAGAAGCGGATGCTGGTATTGCCGTTGAACAGCGCATGGTCGCGACCGGTGCCGCTCATGATGGTGAGGCCGAGCGCGGTCGCCTCGGGGAAGAGTTCGAGCAGATAGGAGGCGATCTGCTCGCCCGGCTCGAGGATATTGGTGAGGCTGATGCCGTAATCGAGCACCTCGGTCGGATCGAGAACCCGGGCGAAGCGCATCGCGGTGGGTGGAATGGCCAAGTTCGCCTCCTTTAAAGCTGCAGGATCCGATCGGCGGAGCGGGCCTGGTTGAGAGTGATGCGGCGATCGGTGGCGCGATCCTGGGTGAAGGTGATGAGCCGCGCTTCGGGCAACATGGCGATGCGTGACAGGCTGGCTTCGGCGGTGAACCCGGCTGCGTCGAGCGGGGCCGCCGCCGCCGCCCTGGCCGGCAGGATGGCATTCCCCGCCATGAACGCGGTAGCCGCCACCGTGCCGGCCTGCGCGATGACCGGCAGGGTCGCGGCGGACACCGCCGATGCCGCCGTCGTAGCGATGCCGGCAGCCGAACGGACTGGCAGGATCGCGACAGCGACAGCGCTCGCCTGACCAGTGACGAAGCCGGCCAAACCGCTGATGGTGCCCACTTCGATCACGGCCGAAACCGCCGCCGCCTGAACCGGCGGTGCCACCGCGCCCGAGATGCGCAACGCGCCACCGGACAACAAGGTCGCGGCCGAGGCAGTCGGCGCAGTATTGGCTCCGATCTGAACAATCGATGTAGCAGTTGCAACAGCTACAAGCGTCACCGCCAACGTTCCGACCAACCCTACCTTACTTTCTCCATTACTGATTGAAGCAGCCGTTGTTATTGTAGCATTTCCATTGACGACCGGATTGAACTCGTAGATTCTGAATTCACTTAGGCCAAGATAATCGTTGTCCGTATAAATTCGCCAATATCGCGAGCTGACTCCAAGGTTAACAAACGTCAGCATTCCCTCAGACGTGCCCGAAATGCTTTCCACGCTCGTCCATGATGATCCGTTCGCACTCGTTTGGATCATTGCTCCATCGAGATAATCGGCGCCCCATGAGTCGAACGCATAAGATATCGGCGCCACCCCAATTTTTTCAACGAGCTTTTCAGATGCAAGATCTGCCCGGATCCAGTTGTTGTGAGCGACACCGTCATCTGAGGCCCAGACCGAGGTGCCGCCTACGTAACTACCATCTCGCAATCCAGCGCCACCCTTTGCAGAGGCCCCGGTATATGACACACTTCCCGAGCTAAATGTACTCGAAACCGTAAATGACGGGGTCAACTCGGCCACGCCGCGCCCTTCCGCTTACGCGTTGCCGTCGGTGATGCTGAACGACGTCACCGTGAACTGCTGGCCCGCCGCGAAGCCGGTGTTGTCGACGGTCATGTCACCGCCACTACCCGTCGCGGTGACGGTGCCCTGCGCGTGGCAGGTGGTGCCGTCGCTGGCATAGAGGCGCCAATGCGCCGCGGTACCGGTGCCGTCGGCGCTGGCGTCTTCCCAGGTGCCCGATTTCGCCTTGGATCCGCCGCTCGCCGCCGCCATCCAGTCGGAAGGCAGGCCGCAGGTGGCGAGCACGGTGCCGCTGTCCGCCGTGCCGCAATTGGCGGGCGCCGCGCCCGTCCGGATCTTCAGCACCGCGCTGGCGCCGATCGCGGTCTCGATCGCGTCGAGCCGGGCGTTTCGAACAGTGGTGGAAAATTGCAAGGCCATGGCTTTATCCCTTCATTTCTTGTTGAAAATCCGCATGATCCCGGCGCGCATCGCTCCAGGCCGCGTCATAGGCGGCCTGAAGCGCGGCCTGATCGGTCCCCTCGAACAGGGGCTTCGCCTGGTCGTAGATCGCCCTGGCGATCGCCGGAACCGGGGCGACCAGGCGGATCGCCTTCACCACCACATCGATATCGATCGTCATGACGCGCCTCCCACCAATGCGGTAATCCGCTCGATCAGCGCGCGCGCGGTCGCGACCGCCTCGGCATGGTCGCGGGCATTGCCGGCCTCATAAGCCGCGCGCACCGCCGCCACCGCCGCGAATGCCCGGGCCTCCAGATCGGCAGCCTTCGTCCGCGTCGCGGCGTCGAATGGGCGCACCTGGTTGGCGAGCCGCGCGGCGGCCACCGCAGCGCGATAGCCGGTGGTGATCGCGAGCCCCGCCTGTTCGTCGAGCCGGGTCCGGTCAGCGAGCGCGGCGGGCGACGGCGCAGGGGGAAGCGTCGCGCAGCCGCACAGGCCGAGCGCGAGGGCGAGGACGTGATGCTTCATGATCCGGTCTCCACGGGAACGGGGCGGTCAGGCGCGCTGGCGGCGGCCTCGGGTCGCGGCGCGCCATCGCGGGCCTTGCCGCCGCTCGACGAGCCCAGCCAGAAGCCGAAGGCGAGCACGGCGAAGCTCTTCCACGTCCCGATCACGTCGCCCTTGAGCGCGGCGTCCGCCGACCACAGCACCGCCCAGGCGCTGAACAGCAGATAGCCGAGCACCGCCGCGACCGATGCGGTGACGACGATGCGCAGGTGCGGAACCGCGCTCATGCGACCCGTGCCCGCAGCCAGCCGAACAGGAACGCCTCGTTGGCGGCGCGCGTACGGGCGAGCGCGACATAGCGCGCGCCCTGCAGGCAATTGAGCGCCTTCAGCATCACCGTGTCGGCCGCCGCCCCGCGCGCCGCGCGATAGGCGCGGAACGCGGCGAGCGTCGCCGGGCCGGTCACGCCGTCCTCGCGGATATCGCCATAAAGCCGCGCGCCGTCGTTCAGCGCGTTCAGGCATTGCTGGAACCACAGGCCTGGCACGCCCGGCCCCATGTTAACCCCGGTATCGAACAGCTCCTCGCCCACCGCCTGGCTGATCTCGGCCACGGCGGCGAAGCCGGGGCGGATCGCATATTCCTGGCGATAGATCGCCTTGGCGGTCTCGCGCGGCAGCGTGCGCATCGCGCCGGCATAACCGTTGCGGCGCGCGACGGCGGCGGTGATGCCCCACATCGTCTCGCCGCCGCGATCGGCGGGATGGTTGGAATAGCCGCCCTCGCGGCCGATGGCGGCGTCGATCATCGCCTCGATGCTCATTGGCCCGGCCTTCCCGAAAGATAGGCCCAGGCGGCGACGCCCAGCCCCGCGAGCCAGCCGATCAGCGGCGATTTGAGCAGCCAGCCGCCAAAGCCCATCGCGCCGTCGCGGCGATGCTTGTCGGTTTCCAGCGAGACCAGACGCGCCTCGATCGCGTCGAGACGGTCGGGTATCCCCTCCAGCTTGGCGAGCTGCTGCGCGACGGCGTCGTTCTTCAGCGCCTGGTTGTTCATATTATGGATGATCTCGCGGAGCTGGCCCCGGACTTCGCCCAGGATCAGGATCGTGTTGGTGTCGGGCGGGAGGGTGGCCAGCGTCATGCGTCCGTCTCCGGCGCGATGCAGTCGTGGCGAGATCGATGCGGCATGGATGGAACGCTAGCCGCGCCCGCACACCCCCTCTACCGCCGTCAGCGGCTCAGGCGGGATCGAGCATCGCGGACAGATCCGCCGGCACCGCGTAGAGCCCGGCAAGCGTCGTCACCCCATCGGCGAACAGCGCCGCGCGAACGGCGTCCGCCGCCGCGCGCACCGCGCCGACATGCGCGTCGGCGGCCAGCTTGATCGCGCGCATGGAGCCGTGATCGACGGGCACGTGGCGATTGTCCGCCATCGTCCATACCGCCGACCAGCCTTCGGGGTCCGCCTGCGCGGCGCCCCAGCGCTGCTCGATCGCGGCCAGGCTCGCCGGATCGGTCTGCACCCGCCCCAGTTCCGGCACCGCGCACCCGGCTGCGGTCAGCGCCTCCCGCTCCGCCTTGACCTCGGCCCAGATGCGGCCGCGTTCCCGATCAACATCGTGAAACCAGGTCAGCGTGGCGTGATCGATGGCCCATGCATTCGCACAGACCGCCGCCCAATCGTCCGGGAGCGGCCGGGTATCGTCGCCTTCGCGAATCTCGCTCGCGTGCAACAGGACGACACCATCCTCGCGCACCGCGAAATGCGTGGGATCCGGCAACGTGATGATGCGTGATATTCCGTCCGACATGTCATCCTTTCACCCAGCACTGACTGCCGAGGATCGTCATCGACGTCGTGTTTCCACCGAAGAAATTCAGCGCCGCACTGAATCGGATCCTGTAGCTGTTGCCCGGCACGATGCTGCCGGCCGGCGTGGGGCCGTTATATGAGGTCGTGGCGCCCATCGAACCGACAACGGGTTCGTCGCCATTGTAGGTAAGCGTGTTCGTCATCGGGAACGCGCCGATGGAGGACCAGACCCCAGGCGAGGTCTCGATCTCCGCCCTCAGGGAAAGATCGCCTGTTCCGTTGTTGATCCGGACGAACATCTGCTGGAAAAATGTCAGGCTCGCATGCTCCGCCAGAATGGTCATCGGGCCGATCACCGGTGTCCAGCTTGTCGATGTGATGGTCACGGTCGTCGGGCTGTCGGATACGTACGGGCTGCCGTCCTGCGGGATGAAGTCGTAAACCCAGACGAAGCTGATCTTCTTGGTCACATTGACGTTGTCGCGCGACGACACGACCGTGATCGACCCCGGGGCGGTGACGCCGGTGATGGTCACGACGCCACAAGACCCCGCGACATTGCTGATGGTGGCCGTGATGCCGGATGTGACGTTGATCAGCGACCAGGTCGTGCTTTCCGAAACATCCACCAACCCCTGGTAACGGTAGTTTCTCAATGTCGTCGGAAAGGCCTTGACGCTGCCGGAATATGAGACGTTGACCAGCTGGTTTTCGTTCGGCGTCTTGAGCAGGGGCACCGTCGCTTCGGTATTGTTCGCATTCGGCTGGCTGCGGGAGAGATAGGCATTGACGATCTGATATTGCGAGGAACCGATGGCGCCATGGGCATTGCGGTAATAACCGCCCTCGACATAGGCGGCATCGGCGGGCGCATGGACCGGGCTGCCGTTATATTGCGGCCAGTCGCCGGCGGGCGACATCGCAGTCGTGTTGAACAGCTTCTGCGTGGAGCCCACCTGCACGCCGTCGATATCGCGGAAGATCAGGTAGAGGCCCGCGCCCAACGCGCCGGTGCCCACGCCCTTGCCGCCGGTATAGCCCCAGTAGAAGGCTTCCCCGGCGTGGCGCACGGGCAGCTTCTCGAACACCTTGCCGAAGAATTCGGACGCCGGCGTCGTCGTCGAGACCACGCGCACATAATTATTGTATTTATAGCCCTGAGACGCGCCGATGGTCTGGATGCTGAATGGCGCCGCCAGCGCACCACCCGCGAAATAGGCATCGCCGGTGTTGAGTTGCGGATCTGGCCATTCATTGTCACCGGATGGAAGCGAGCCATCCGTCCAGATATGCGCGGCGCCGTATTTGCCGCCGCCGCCCGTGTCATAGATGAAGACGATCACGCCGCGCGTCGTGCCTGCCGCGGCGATCACCTGCGCCTCGGTCATCTGGAAATTGCCGCCGACGACCGTCCCGTAGGTGGGGGCGCCGCCGACGATCAGATTGCTCGCGTTGCGGACCTCATAGGTGACGGTGCCGGCAGTGAAATTCTCGCGTTCGGGCGTGAACAGGAAGGTCTGCGTCGCCGGGCTCAGCCGCCCCCAGGCGTCACGCGTCAACCTGTCCCGATTGGGGATCAGGCGCAACCCCCGGGCCTCCGCGCCGTCCTCGCCGCGATAGGCCTTGGTGACGGTGATCGTGGCGGGATAATCGACCCCGTCCTTCGTCGCCTTGAAGACGAACGCATCGATATCGTTGCCGGCCGACAGCGCGGTGATGCGGATATAGCCCTTGGGCTTGCCGGCTATGGGCGTGTTGGTCGCGGTGTTGATCGTGGCCGCCGCGCCGGATGGCGTGGATACCGACGCGACCGTCACGCCGGCCGTATCGACGATGTCGCTCAGCAATATGGCGGCGCTGGTTCGGAAGACCAGTTGGGATTGAAGCGGCAGGTGGGCAGGATTGACGCTCCCGTCCGCCGCCGTCGGCACCACCCAGCCCGTGCTGGAGAAGGTCGCCGTGTAATCGTCATTGCGCAGCAGGTTGGGCGATGCCAGCCAAGCCGATGGCGGGAGCACGACGCTGGCATCGGTCGACGACGCCCATGCGAAGGTTTCCCAAAGCCAGGATCCGACGGTCACCGCCGGCTCGGTCTGGCTCCAGCCGTCCAGGCTGCCGGCCAGCGTGTTGTCGGCGAAAGTGTAGGTGATGGCGTTGTCCGGAACCACGGGCGCCGTGTTGGTCGTCGTCCGCTTGTAGAGCCGCACGAGATAGCTGTTGGTGGGCGCCTCGGGCGGGCTTTTGGCGACGATGACCGGCACCGCCTCGTAATCGATGCCGTCCTTGGTGGCCTTGAAGCGGAATGTCGTCGGCCCCGTGCCCGTCGCCAGCCCGGTGATGCGGATGAAGCCCTTGGGCTTGCCCGCTATCGGCGTGCCGGTGGCGGTGTTGATCGTCGCGGCCCCGCCCCCGGCGGAAACCAGCGCGACCGAAACGCCCGCCGTGTCGTTGGCCGGGCCGACCAGAATCTGGGCGGAAGTCTGGAAAAACAATTGGGTCTCCAGCGTCGCCATGTAGATCGGCTCCACCGCGCCATCCAACGCGCAAGGCACGCCGAAGCCCGTCTGGGAAATGACCGCGCGATAATCATCCTTCTGCAACAGGCTGGGCGTGGCGAGCCAGGCGGAAGGCGCGATCGCCACGGTCGGATCGCGACCTGTCGCCCAGGCATTGGTTTCCCAGAGAAACGCGCCGGCCGTCACTGCCGGTTCAGTCGTGCTCCAGCCGTCGAGACTGCCGGTCAGCGAGTTGTCGGTGAAGCTATAGGTGATAATATTGTCCGGCACGGCAGGCGCCGAATTCGTGGTCGTGCGCCGGTAAAGCCTGACGAGCTGGCTGTTGAGCCCCGCAGCCGCCAACAGCATGAAATTGGCGTTGGGCGGCGGCGTTCCGGCCGAGGACGTATGCGCGCTCGTCGCCGAATAACTCGCACCGCCATGGGTGACGATATCGCCGGCCAGATAGGCGGTCGCGCCCGCCCATGGACCCCGATTGACATTGCGCGTCGCGCCGTCGTCGATCCCGGCCAGCTTGGCGGGCGGCGTCGTGACGGAGGAGAGGACCAGCCATTCGCTCACCCGATTGTCCGATTGATAGGCCAGCCGCGCCTCATAGGCGGTGTCGCCATCCAGCGGCGCCACCACCTGGCGCACCGCCTGCGCCGCGTCGGACTTGGCGAGCGTCAGCCAGTCGGGATCGCCTACCTTGCGATATTCGATCAGCACCGAATCCGCGCCCGGAAACTCGCACGCGCCGATGATCCGGATGCCGGGATGGCCATCGTCCGAAAAGGCGTTCTCGAGCGACCAGATCAGCGGAGATGGCGTCGGCGGCGCGATATCGGGCGGGGTCGGCTCCCAGGTGGGGGGCGGCGTGGTGGTGGCGCCCATCGCGTAATCATGCTTGGCGCCGGTCTCGGTCTCCGCCTCGAAGGTGAATTTCATCGTGGCGGGATCGCGGGAGACGCCGCGGATGATCACCGGCTGGGAAACGAGCCCTTCTCCCGGCACGTTCAGCGTCACGCAGTCGCCGGTCTTGATGCCGAAGAATCTGGGGCCGGTGGTGAAGCGGATCGGCCCGGCCTCGCGGCTGTTGACGATCTCGTACGCGGCGAGCTGGCCGGGCTGCTGATGCCCGGTGCCATTGCCTTCCATCTGCACCAGCGGGAAATCGATCTCCTTGGTGCGCGGGCCGCCGTCGATGGCCACATATTCGGCCACCGAAACCGGCGATCCGCTCACCACTTCCCATTCATGCTGTTCCGAACGGAAACGGGGAATCACGGTGTTGAACCGGTCGCGGCGCGATTTGCTGGCGGCGATGGTCAGGCTGTCGAGCAGGTCCGCCGCCTCGATCGTGGCGATCGAGACGCGCGGCGTGTTGACGCGGCAGCCGATCATCGCGCCGGTCATCGTCACTTCCGCGCCGCCGGCCTGCAACATCCGCTTTAGGGTGGAGCCCTTGCTGTCGGTCGACCATTCGACGCCGCCGCACGCCCAGAGATTGGCGTCGGCGACATTGGCCGCCTCGACGAAATCGGCCATGCGGATGCTGCCGATCGGCGCGCCGATGCCCAGCGTGCGCTTGCCGTTCTGCCAGCGCCCCAGGCACCAGGTCAGCGCGTGCAGCGCCGGGTTGTTGCTCCATTCATAGGTCGCCTCGTTCAGCGCGCGATGGCTGCCCGATCCGCCGGGATAGGTGCTGTCCTTGCGCGGATCATACACCTTCACCCATTTGCCGATCCATTCGGGCTCGGGCACGCCCGCGCCGTAATGCTTGCCCTTCTCGTCGTAGCGCAGGTCCCACAGCGCGTGGCAGATGCCCGAAAGCTTGTGCGCCGAACTCCAGCCGGGAAAGCCCGCCCCGCCGAAGGACAGCGCCAGCGCCGACGCGCCGGGCGCGCCCAGCGAGACTTTCTGCGCCATGTAATTGGCGTTGTCGCCGGTGGCGTTGCCCGCGCCGTCGAACGTCGCGGTCATCTTGTCGGCGCGGAAGGTCTCGATCTCCTGCATCGGCCCGCCCGCGCCCAGCAGCACGCCGAATGCGATGACGTCCTGCTTGCCTTCGCTCTTGAACGCCGTGGCGTCATAGGTGTCGGCATGGATGCGCACGCCGGACATGCGTGTTCGCCCAATCGGATATGGCAGCCCCGATTGCGGATTGGTCTGGAACTGCAGCGGATTGCCGTTGCCGAAATTCGGCTTTGGCGGCGCCACCATGTCGATCGCGGTCGCCGCCATGTTGGAATAGGTGGCGATTTTCGCGCCTAGCGCGGTGAGGCCCGGGTTCGCGGTGATGAGCCCCGCGATCGCGACCGCCGCGCCGACGACGGTTCCCACTATGCGGATCGCCTTCGCCATCAGATCGCCGCCCAGGCGATGTCGATCCGCCCCATCGTCATCACCACGGGGCCGTCATGATCCTCGTGAAAGGCGAGCATGTTGCCATTGCCCAGCACGATGCCGAGCGCGCCGATCGCATGATCGGAGGGGAACGACACCAGATCGCCGATCATGGCATAGGCGGGCGATGGAAGGCGCCGGCAGGTGCCGTCCACCGCCTCCACCAGCGTTGCGAAGCCCAGGCGGCGCAACGCGCCGGCCGCGCCGGCCGCGCTGCCATACTGCCCCGCCCTGGACAGCCGCACCTTCACGCCGAGCTGCTTCAGGTGGAACGCCGCCATCTTCGCGCAATCGACCGATCCGAACGCGAACGCCTTGCCCGCGAAACGGTCCATCGTCGCCTGGGTCGCCTTCTTCCGGCGCTGAAGGGGATTCATTGGAACGATACCCCTTCGAAAATGCCCGCGAACGGCCCGCCGGGCCATGGGGTGGCGCTCACCTGCCGCACGGGCAGCTTGGCGCCCCAGTAAAGATTCTTGGATGTGCCCGTCATGTATTCGAGGCCGCGTTCGCCGGGCCAGATCGACTGGTGCCAGCCATGCGAGGCGCGCTCGCCCTCATTCACCTCGAACAGCCGCTCGAAGACGGAAACCACGCTGTAGCTCACCCTGCGCGCGCCCTGCTCGCACTCGATCGTCGGCACGTCGATCTCGCCCAGGAACAGCAGCTCGGGCGTGCCCACCACCGCGCCGGTCGCCGGGTCATAGGCGCCGAACAATATCTCGACGCGGCTGCCCTGCATCGCGGCGGACGACAATGTCGCGGCGGCGCTGGCGTCGGGCGGCAACAGGCCGATCTCGATCTCCGGGGCCTCGTCGCCGATGCGCTCGCCGAGCGCGCCGATCGACTCCAGCGTGCCGAACACGCCGTCCTGCCCCACAAAGGGCTCGCCGCCGATCATGATCTCGGCCGCGCCGTCCAGCAGGCGCAGCGTGTATCCGGGAAACAGGATGCGGATCGCGCCGAACAGGAACGGCGCATCGGCGGCGGCCGCCGCCTGCAAAGCGGGATCGCTCATCGCCCCTCCACCACGCTGAATTCGATCACGGAGGTCAGGTCGATCGCCTGTTGCCAGGCCAGCTCGTCGCCGGGGGAAACCAGCCCCTCGATCATCGGCTCCGCCACCTCGACCACGTCGTTCACGGACAGCGGCGTGCGCAGCGGCGGCCAGATCGAAAGCGCCGCGGTGCCGCCGATCCCCACCTGCGCAGTGCTCGTCGTCATGTAGACGTAGCGCCGGCCGCCATGGATCACGCTGAAGAACTGCCCCTCGGCGAAGGCATAGGATGGATTGAGTCCCTTGACGCTGATCGCCGTGCCGCCGGCAACGTTGCCCAGCATCGATGCATTGCCAGGATCGTCGTCGGAATAGATGGTCTGCGGCCAGGGGATCACCACCCGGTCCGCCCGTCCGCGCAGCAGGCGCGCGACATAGGCGCGCGCCTCCTCGCCATCCAGCTCGGGCATGACGAAACGCACGCCGAACCGCATGCCCAGCCGGTTGATCCGCTGCACCGGCCCGCCGAGAAAGGGTGTGAGATATCCGCCCGCATCCACCAGGAAAGGCTGCGCTTCATTGGGGAGGGGACAGGTTGGAAGAAGAACGGCCGCCATATGCCCAAGCTAGGGTCGGCGGCCCTGCCCCTCTACCGCCGTCATGGCGCGCGGGCGGAATCCCCGCGATCGGCATTGGCACCTTCGAACCGGCCGATTATGCATCGTCCGATGCGGCGCGATCGGCGGACGATCGCCGCCGCCGCGAGGGAGACGGGAATGAGGGTACCGGGGCTTTTGATATGTCTGGCGCTGGCCGCCTGCGGCCAGTCCACCCCGGATGCGAGCGATCCGCCCGTCGCGGAGGCGGGCCCGCGCGCGCTGGCGTTCGCCGTGGAAACCAGGCTGGACGGCGGCGCGCTGATCGCGAAGGGCAAGACCAATCTTCCCGACGGCACCGAATTGATGCTTTCGCTCGCGAACCCGAAGCTCGCCTTCATGGCGGATGAAAAACTGTCGGTGTCGCAAGGCGGATTCGAAAGCGCGCCGCTGAGCTGGAAGGGCAAGCCGCTGCCGCCCGGCACCTATACGCTCAACATCCTGACGCCGCTGAGCGATCTCCAGCCGGCCGAGGTGAAGGCGCTGGTCGGCAAGGGCTATGCGAATTTCACCGGGCCGCTGTTCGCGGAAACGCCGCCATTCGGGCGGCTCATGGAATATGAGGCCCCGGTGACCGTGACAGGCGATATCGGCGCCGCCGAAAGCGCCGGCATCCGCGAAGCCAATGCCAGGGCTGTCCGCGAGGCCGCCAAGGCCGATTGCGCCGAACAGCCCGCGCTGGTGGAGCGGCTGAGCGGCGAGAAACCCCGCGATCCGGCCGCGAGCATCGAACGCTGCATCCGCGCGGCGGACGCGCTGGGCCGATAATCACATCCCGGCGCATCATGGCCGCGCGGCGGTTCGCGAACGGCCGGTTCCCCATGCCGGTTCGCGCGGCGGTTCAGGCGATCACCACGGAATCCGCCGGCTGGCCCGTTTCATCACGCGGCGCTCGCCCTCCATCCCGCCGGCGAGCGCGGCGGCGGTGCCCGCCTGGGTGATGGTGTTGTTCACCTGCGCGAGCAGTTGCGGCGTGGTGATGCCCCCGCGCGCATCCAGCGTGAAATTCTGGACGACGGTGGTGCCGCCACCTCCGGGCGCCGCGATCTGGTGGTTCGGAATCACCACCCCGCCCTGCGCGCCCATGCGCAGGATCTCCGGCCCCCGCTCGCCGACAAGATAGGTGCCGCCGGCCTTGACCGGGCCACCAAACGCACGCGCGCCATCGACCGCCGAGCCTCCCTTTTTGCTGATTCCCAGCAGGCCGAACAGGGCGTCGATCACATATTTCTTCATCGCGAGCTTGATCAGTTCCTGCACGACCGTTCCGATCGCGCCTTTCAAGCCCAGCGCCTTGGTCGCCGCCCCGGCGAACCCATCCTCGATATCCTTCAGCGCGCCGACGGCAATGCCCTCAAGCGCCTGATCGATTTCAGCCGCAGTGTCTGGAATTTCATCAAGATACGCCTCGATCGGGCTCTTCGAGTTTTTTTCGATATTGCGCTTTTCCAGGCCCTTCTTCTCGCCCAGCGCCTTCAGGTCCTTTCGCGCCTCGGCCGCGATAGCTGCATCCTTCGACGCCGCCAGGAGCTTCAGGCGCTCCTCAGCTTCCTGATACTGGAGATCGAGAAGCTCGAGTTCGATGGCCCGGCGCTCTTTCGCGGTCGTGGCCAGTTGCGCTTCCAGCTTGCGCACCTCCGATTTGCGACGAATATCATTGACGATCGCGTCGCTCTCTTTCTTCTGATCGCTCAGTTGCTTCTTCGTATCGATCGCCTTCAGCTCGATCGCTTCGCGTTCCTTGTAAAGAGCCTTCAGGATCGCCTTATCGGCTTCGCTCCGTTCAAAATCGATTTGCAGGTTGCGTTCATCACGGACGCGCGTGTTGGTAACCTGCGCCTTGGCAAGATCGAGCCGATCCTTTTCGGTGCCATTGATTTCGGTCTGCGACGCGAGGATCTGGAGACGAATGGCATCCTGATCATTCGAAAACTGCACATCTTCGCGAAGCTGGCGGCGACGCTCTTCTTCCGCCTTTTTCGCAAGCGACTCCGCCGACGGTCCGGATCGACCCTTGTTCCTCTCTGACGCAAGAAGATTCGAAACATCGGGCTTCGGCTTCGCCTTTGCGTCCTCCTCCTGCTTCTGCACCTTGCGACGTGCATCCTCACGGGCTTTTTCGTGAGCACGCTTCAGCAATGCCCGCTGACGTTCCACCTCCGCCAGCGCCTGCTCAATCGTCCCCCCCGATTGATCGTGTTTGCCGCGCCGCACGCGAAAGAACGGCTTTTCCTGCCGGGCAGTAAGCTCAGCTTTTGCGTTTCCTAGCTGCCGCGTGCGGAAGTTGATGTCCATATTTTCGTCGTCGCGGGCAAAGCGCTGCTCGCGCCCCAGATAATAGCCGCCGGCGACACCAACGCCCGCAGCAATGGGGCCACCAAGCGCAAGCCCCCCCAGTCCACCTATGATGGCTAGCGCACGTTCCGGATTCGTATTCCAGAAACCCAGAATCTTTCCGGCAAGGGAAGCCAGCGCATTCGCCAATGCCACGATGCTCTTCGCATTGTTCGCGACCGTGCTTGCTATTTCGGCCTGTAGCACCCTACGCACATCATCAAGCTTCTGCGCTGCCTCGTCAGCCTTCTGAATTTCTTCAGCGCTCATGACGATACCGAGCCTGTTCGCTGATTCCGCCAGCGCATCCATCCCCTTGCTGCCTTGCCGCACCAGGGGCTCAAGTTCTTCGGCTGCATCGCCCAGGAACAATGCGGCGGTAGCGGCCCGTTGGGCCGGGTCGTCGATGGCATTCAGCCGGTCGGCCAGTTCCGGGAAGGTCTCACCCGTAGTCTTGATTTTACCCGTGGCGTCCCGAATCTCGATGCCAAGCGTCTTGAACATCTTGATAGGCTTTTCAGCGCCAAGCCCAGCCTCTCCCAGCTTATCCCGTAGGGAGGCAAGGCCACCTTCAAGCGCCTTGTTCGATACACCGGACACGTCAGCGGCATAACGATATTGTTGGAGCTGATCAGTGGTCACGCCCAATGAACGCGCCGTATCATTGAGACCGCCTGCATATTTCGTGAGGGCGATGATACCGTTCATCACCCCAGACGTGATGTCGGCTATGGAAAAACCCATGGCACCAGCGAGCTTACCGAACTTTTCCCCGATTCCACCGAAGGATTTACCCGCGCCCCGTTCGGCGCGCTCGGAGCTTTCTTCGAGCCTGCGCATCTCGCGCGAGAAAGACTCGCCATATTGGCGTATATCGGCCTCCGCCCTGTCGATGCGTGCGGTAAGTTCAATAACCAATTGATCGGCGACTGCGGCCATGTCGGTCCTCTGGAGATTTCCCCTTCCGGACTAAACTCGCAAAGCCTATGCTGATACCGCCGTCACTAAGCTTGTTTCCCTGTCCCCAAGACACCCTTTATTCATCTGATTCCATCTTCTAGCGCTTACCTATCGTTTCTTTTTCAATCACATTTGCCGCTGCCTCAATGTCGCTTGCCAGCGCTTCCGCATCCGCCGCTCTCGCCCCAGCTTCATTCGGAACATTGAAATCGATCTTGCCGCCCCGGATCGGATACACACACGCCTCGGCGCTGCGGAGTGGCACATTGAAATCGTTCACCGCGTCAAATTCGATGAGAACATGCTGCTCTGTGGGGTTGGAGCTTGGAAATCCAAAGGCGTGAGCGGAAACGCGCTTGTATGACGCGGGTGCCTTGAGCTTCACCTTAAGCGCATTTTCGCAATGCGTGATCTCTGGCACATCAGATGCGTCACATCCAACGAGCAAGATCAGCAAGAACGGAGCCAAGATTTTCATATCAACCCTTTTTCTATTCGTCTCGCTAGGGTCAGGACTCGTTGATCACAGCCAGAAGATAACGGTGGCAGCGAGGGCGAC
>NZ_JBMDKK010000033.1:0-23672 GCF_057809675.1 Sphingomonas sp. FG14
GGGGCTGGCGGGGAGCCCCGCCACGCTGGCGCTCGACCAGCCCTTGCCGGTGCAGTTCATGCACTGGATCGCCGCGATCGCGCATGGCGATTTCGGACGGTCGATCTCGATGGAAAGCCCCGTCATCGACCTGCTGATGCCGGCGTTCGGCGTGACCGCCTTGCTCGTGGTGCCGGCGGTGATCATCGCGGCGCTGCTCGCATTGCCGCTCGGCATGTTCGCGGCATGGCGGCAGAACAGCGGAACCGATACGCTGGTGGTGACCGCGGCGACCTTCTTCCTGTCGGTGCCCAGCTTCTGGCTTGGCCTGATGATGCTGCTCTATTTCGGGGTGAAGCTCGATCTGTTTCCGGTGGTCGGATATGTCTCGCCGTTCGACGATCCGCGTGAAGGGTTGCATTATCTGGTCCTCCCGGTCGTGACGCTTGCGCTGATCGAGGCCGGGGTGCTCGTCCGGCTGGTGCGGGCCAGCACCGTCGAGGTGCTTCAGCTCGACTATATCGCGCATGCCCGGTCGAAGGGATTGTCCGAACCCGCCGTGGCACGCCGCCATGCCTTCCAGAATGTCATGGGCCCGACCTGGACGATGATCGGGCTGGCGCTTGGCGGCCTGCTCGGCGGCGCGGTGGTGATCGAAACCGTCTTTTCCCTCCCTGGTCTCGGCCGATTGATGGTCGAGGCCGTCTTCGCCCGCGACTATCCCGTCGTTCAGGGGTGCATGGTCATCGTGATGCTCAGCTATGTCGGCGTCAATCTGGCGGTCGAACTGACCGCTCCGCTCATCTGCCCGTCGCTGCGCCATGACTAGAGCGCTTCCCGAAAAAGTGGGCACCGGTTTTTCGGCCGGGAAGCGCGCAAGATACTCGTCGATCCGCGCATTCGCCGCGCGACCGAGCGGCGCGATCGGCGGGATGCTCGTCATCCTGACCTTGGTCGCCGCGCTCGCGGGCGCGATCGCCACGCCCTATGATCCGACATTGGTGGATTTTTCGGCGAGGCTTTCGCCGCCCTCGCTCCTGCATTGGCTCGGCACCGACGAATGGGGGCGCGACGTGCTCAGCCGTTTGCTGGGCGGTGCCGCGATCACCGTCGCGGTCGCCGCGCTGACGACCGCCATGGTCACGGTGACCGGCGCCGTGCTGGGCGCGCTATCGGCCTTTGCCGGCGGCTGGCTGGATCGCATCGTGATCGCGCTGATGGATGCGCTGCTCGCCTTTCCCGCGCTGGTGATGGCGATCGCGATGACGACGGTGCTGGCCGGGTCGTCGCTGGCGCCCGTCATCGCGCTCAGCGTCGCCTACCTGCCCTATATGGTGCGGGTGGTGCGGACGAACGTGCTGACGATGCGCAATCGCGATTTCATCACCGCGTCGAAGATCATCGGCAACCGGCCGATCTATACGCTGGCCCGTCACATCCTGCCCAACACGATCGGTCCGGTGCTGGTCATGTCCACGTCGCTGTTCGGATGGGCGTTGCTCGCCGAATCGGCGCTGTCCTTCCTTGGCCTCGGCCTGCCGCCGCCTGCCGCGAGCTGGGGCGGGATGCTGGCCGACAGCCGCAACTATTTCGCCGACGCGCCCTGGCTCGCGATCGTGCCCGGCCTCGCGATCTCGGGTGCGCTGCTCGGCATCAACCTGTTCGGCGATTCCTGCCGCGATCATTTCGACCGGAAGATGAAGCCATGACACGCGACGCGGGAAAGCCGGTTCTCGCCATTGACGGGCTGACGATCACCGCGCCCGGCGGGCGGGCGGTGGTGAGCCAGGTCGGCCTGTCGTTGCAGGCGGGGGAAATCGGCGCGCTCATCGGTGAATCGGGCAGCGGCAAGACCACGATCGGGCGCGCCGTCCTCCGGCTGCTGTCGCCCGCGCTCACTATCGCCGGGGGCACGATCCTTTTCGAGGGACAGGATCTGGTCGGTGCCGATGCCGCCACCCTGCGCAGCCTGCGCGGCAGGCGCATGGCCGCGGTCTTTCAGGAACCGATGACGTCGCTGAACCCGTCGATGACGGTCGGGCGGCAGATGATGGAGGCGCTCAGGCTGCACGAGGGCGTCTCTGCGCGCGAGGCCAAAGCGCGCAGCCTGGAGATGCTGCACCGCGTCCGGATCAGCGATCCGGCACGATGCTTCGACGAATATCCGGGCAAATTCTCGGGCGGCATGCGCCAGCGCTTCATGCTGGCCTCGGTGCTGCTGACCCGTCCGGCACTGCTGATCGCCGACGAGCCGACCACCGCGCTCGACGCGCTCATCCGCCGCGAGATCATGGAACAGATGGTCGAGCTGACGCGCGAGCTCGGCACGGCGGTGCTGCTCGTCAGCCACGATCTCGGCATGGTGTCGCAATATGCCGACAGCGCCACGGTGCTGCATGACGGCCTGGTGGTCGAGCAGGGACAGGCACGCCGGATCCTGCTCGATCCCCGCACCGATTATATGCGCCGTTTCGTGGCGGCCCTGCCCAGCCGTCCGGCCGAGGCACATGCGGAGGTTGCCGACGCGACGCTGGTCGGCGTGTCGGGGCTCAATGTCGCCTTTCCGTTGAAGCGTCCGCTGCCCTTCGGCCCCCGGCGCCATGTCCGCGCCGTCAAGGATGCGAGCTTCGACATCCGGCGCGGCGAGGTGCTGGCCGTCGTCGGCGAATCGGGCTCGGGAAAGACGACCGTCGGCCGCACCTTGCTGGGGCTGCATCGCGCCGCGTCGGGGGCGATCGAATTCGGCACCGCGTCGGCCGAGGGTATCCAGATGATCTTCCAGGATTCCTATTCGTCGCTCGATCCGCAGATGACGATAGAGCGGATCGTGGCGGAGCCGTTGCGGCACGATGCGCGGCTGACCCGCGACGCGCGGCTGGAACAGGCGCGGCAGATGCTGCGTGAGGTCGGGCTCGCCGAGCCCTTCTTCGCCCGTTATCCGCATGAATTGTCGGGCGGGCAGCGCCAGCGCGTCGGTATCGCGCGGGCGATCGTGGCGCAGCCCGCGCTGGTGGTGGCCGACGAACCCGTGTCGGCGCTCGACGCATCGGTGCAGCGTCAGGTGCTCGATCTGCTGATGCGCCTGAAACAGACTTACGACCTCTCCTATCTCTTCATCTCGCACGATCTGGGTGTCGTCGAGGAGATCGCGGATCGCGTGATTGTCATGTATCGCGGGCGGATCGTCGAGGCGGGCCCGCGCGAAGCGATCTTCGACAGGCCGCGCCACCCCTATACCCACCAGTTGCTCGAAGCCACGCCGCGCATCGTTCGGCGCGCGCCGGATCATTATGAGCTTGTCGTCGCGCCGACCGGTCATGCGGCGGCCCCGTCCGGCTTCGCCTATCATCAGGCGGACGACGACGATGCCGCGGAGATGGTCGATCTCGGCGGCGGGCATTATGTGCTGTGTTCGCCCCGCGCGGATTTTTTGCGGCCAGGCGCATAATTATTGAAAGCGACCCTGGTCTCGCCCCCGTCTAGAAATCGGCTTTCGACAGGCCCCCGGAGCGATATTACATGAGCATTACCCCAGGCGACAAAGCCGATCTGCTGCGATTCTTCGGCGGTTCGCTGATGCCCGGCGAGGTCGTCGATGTGATGCTGCGCAACAGCCGCATGTTCCCCCATGCGGCGGTCGCGCGCGGGCTGGCGCCGGCGCGGCCGTTGCCGGTGTCTGCGACGCCCTTCCCGAAGATCGAGATCGCGCACGACGGCCGCACCTTCGATCTCGGTGACTTCATGTCGGTCAACCGCGTCGCTGGCGTCCTCGTCATGAAGGATGGCCAGGTCGTGCTCGAGGATTATGAGCTTGGCCTCGATGCCGACACGCACTGGGCCTCCTGTTCGGTCGCGAAGTCCTTCACATCGGCGCTGGTCGGCGCGGCCATCCTGGACGGGGCGATCGGCGATCTCGATGCGCCGCTGACCGACTATGTCGAGATTGGCGGGCCCTATGCCGAGGTTTCGGTGCGCCAGTTGCTGCGCATGTGCACGGGCGTCAAATGGAGCGAGGAATATGTCGACCCGCGCTCCGAGCGCCGCGTCCTGCTCGACCGTCAGCTCGAATTCAGCCCGCGCGCGGTGGTTGCGCATATGTCGGGGATGAGCCGCCTGACCGCCGCGGGTGGCGCATGGGCGTATAATACCGGCGAATCCTATCTTGTCGCCGCGCTGCTCGAAAATGCCACCGGGCGGTCGCTGACCGACTATCTGTCGGAGAAGATCTGGTCGCGCCTCGGCATGGACCAGGACGCGACATGGTGGCTCGACAGCCCGGGGGGCATGGTGGTGTCGGGCAGCGGCATGGGCGCGACGATGCGCGACTATGCGCGCTTCGGTCAGTTCGTGCTCGACGACGGCGTGATCGACGGTGAGCGGGTGGTGCCCGCCGGCTGGTTCCGGGAGGCCGGCGCACCCTATCATATCGGCGAGAAGCTGGTGCCCTATGGCTATATGTGGTGGGTTCCCGAGCTGCAGGCACCCGAACTCGAAGGCGCTTTCCAGGCCGAGGGCATTTACGGCCAGTATATCCATGTGAACCCGCGCGAGAATCTCATGATCGTGCTGCTCAGCGCCCGCTCGAAGCCCAATTACCGGCTGCGCTACGAGCTGAACGACGACGCCTTTTTCGCGGCGGTCGCGCGCGCGCTGCGATGACGGCCGACCACGCCCGCCACATCCCCGCCGAATGGGCGCCCCATGACGGCATATGGATCGGTTTTCCCAGCCGGGCGGCGGTCTGGGGACATAATCTCGACGGCGCGCAGCACGAGGTGGCGGCGCTGGTGCGCAGCCTGGCGACGGACGGTGGCGAGCATGTGTATCTGGCTGTCGGCAACCAGCAGGCGCGGGATCGCGCGCTCAGCCTGCTGGCCGATGTGGCCCATGTCGAAATTCCGCCGTTCGATGTCGGCGACGTCTGGCTGCGTGACACCGGGCCGATCTTCAGGGCGGACGGCTCGGCCGCTGCCTTTGCCTTCAACGGTTGGGGCGAGCAATTCGGGTATGTCGATGATCTGCACGTGGCGCGCTCGATCGCGGCCCATGCGCGCGCGTGCCTCGACGAGCATCGCTTCGTCCTCGAGGGCGGCATGCTCGATTTCGACGGCGACGGGACGGCGCTCGCAACCCGCCAATGCGTGCTCAATCCCAATCGCGGCCGGCGCTGGTCGGAGGGCGACGCCGAGGCGGCGCTGCGCGCCTCGCTAGGCGTCGAGACTTTGCTGTGGCTGGATCGCGGCCTGGAATATGATCACACTCATGGTCACATCGACAATGTCGCCAGGTTCGCCGGCACCGCGACGGTCCTCGTGTCCGTCGGGACGGCGGGCGAGGACGGGGATGCCGCGCTTTACGACGCGATTGCCGATACGCTGACGGGCCGGGTCGATGCGCGGGGCAGGCCGATAAAGGTAATCCGCATCGCCTCGCCGGGGCGCGTGCTGGCGGAAGACGGGGCACCGCTCGCGGCCTCCCATCTCAATTTTATCATCGCCAATCGGGCGGTGCTGGTGCCCGTCTACGGCACCGCGAGCCAGGGGCTGGCCCTTGAGCAATTGCAGGCCGCATTTCCCGACCGCGCCGTTATCGGCCTCGCGGCCAATACGCTATTGACCGAGGGTGGATCTTTCCACTGCATCAGTCAGCAACAGCCGGCGGTCCGGCCGGGCGGAGGATCGCACATCCCCTCTTGAAGGCATATTGGTGGTCAGCGTCGAACAGGCGGTGGCCGCGCCCCGCCGCACGCGCGCGTTCGCCGATCGGGGTGCGTGCATTGTCGAGATCAAGCGTCCGCAGGGCGGAGATTTCGCGCGGAGCCATGATCGGCGCGAAGCCTGCGCGGATCGAACTGCTCGAAAGATGCATCGGCGATCTGATCAAATAGCCCGATAGCCTGCAACAAGGCGAGCCAGGAGAAAGCGAGGCGAATCGGTGTCGCCCGCCGAGAGCGCATCACCAAGTGTCGGAACGGCCGCCGGAACGGGAGGCGTCAGAACGACGCGCAAACCCGCAGAAATGCTGTGGTGCCGGCTACAGGATTCGAACCCGTGGCCCCCTGATTACAAATCAGGTGCTCTACCAACTGAGCTAAGCCGGCGCTGATTCCCCCATGCGTCAGACGACGCCGAAGGTCCAGCCCTCGGTTTGCGCGAGGGGGTGATCGAGCGTGGCGGGGCGCCAGGGTGCGGGGGTGGGCGCGGCGCGGCGGAGCCAGGCGGCGGTCAGGATCGCGTCGCTGCCGTGATCGTCGATCGGCCCTTCGCCGGGATGGGGGCCGCTGGCGATCGCGGGGGCGGCGAGCGCGGCGTTGAGCGCCTCCACCGTCCGCATCTTGGTGCGCCCGCGCGCGCGGCCCGCCGCGACCGCCGCCAGGCTGGTATAGATCTCCACGAGCAGCGATCCCGCGCCCGGATCGGGATCGAAGGGCCAGACCGGAACCGCGCCGCCCAGCCGGTGAAGCACGCGCATGCCCGTCAGGCTGGATTTGCCGACCTGCGCCGCGCCCACCAGGTTGAGGTTGCTATAGGGATTGAGGCCCTGCTGGCGCTGCGCCTCCTCCGTTACGCGCAGCCGCCCGCGCCCGGCGCCGAACAGGTCGCCCGGCCGATTTCCATGGCGGCGGAAATGGCGCGCGGCGTGCGGATGATCGACGAAGCTGGTGGCGGAAAGATGCGCGTCGTCCGCGCAGATGCGATCGACCAGCGCCCACAGGCCGCGCGCGTCGGCGGGGCTTTCGTCCCATCCGGGAAAGAAGGCGCCGCGATCGGCGAAGGGCAGCGACGGGCCGAGATCGAGGCCGACCAGCGTGCCCGCCGGCATCTCGCCCGCGATCCAGTCCAGCACCTCGCCGCGCGACCAGACATGGCCGGGGCGGACGCGCCGGGGCGCGTCGTTCCCCGCCTCGCAAAAGGCGATGGCGATGCCGGGCTGGCGCATGCCCACCGCGCCCGACCAGTCGATCGCGGCGAAGCCGGTGAAGCGGTCAGGGGCGGGGGGCGCCGGCGCGAAGGCGGCCGCCTGATCCCAGGTGAAGCTCATGGCTTCCTGCGCGGGCGGGGCTTCGGGCGGGCGGCGTTCCAGCCATGCGCCTGGGCGATCATCGTGCGCACGCGGTCCGGATCGGCGCTGTCATGGCGGACAAGCACGGCGGGCCAGCCCGCATAATGCGGCGTCTGCCAATAGGTGTCGGGATCGGTTTCCATGAGCATCTCGACGGTGTCGAGATCGATCATCAGGCAGAAGGACCCATCCTCCCGCCCCGGCGCCACGAAGGCGCGGCCATTGGTCTTGACCGCGGGCTTGCCATAGCTCGTCGAAAGCTCCGTGCCGGGCAGCGACAGCGCGAACGCGACGACGCCGTCCCAGTCGAGGCTCATTTGAGCGTCGCCAATATCTCGGCGGTGAATGTGGCGACGTCGAAGGGCGCGCCCGCCGGATCCTCGCCGCGCCGCACCAGCACGACGTTGCGGCTGGGTACGATCACGACATATTGGCCGCGATTGCCGAAGGCGGCGAAGCTGTCCGCCGGCACGCCGGGGGATTTGTTGAGCAGCCAGAAGGTCGCGCCATAGCCGTACGGCCCCTCGGGCTGCGGTCCCGACGGGGTGGTGACGTATTTCACCCAGCCTTCGGGCAGCACGCGCTCGCCGTTCCAGACGCCGTCATTCTGGTAGAGCAGGCCGAAGCGCGCCAGATCGCGCGCGGTGGACCAGACCTGGCTGGAGAGCACGAAATTGCCCTGGAAATCGGTCTCCGCGATCGTGCGGGTCATGCCGATCCGGTCGAACAGCTCGGTTTGCGGAAACCGGGTATAGACCGCGTCGTCGCCGATGCGGGCGCGGAGCGCGCGGATCGCGAGCACGATATCGTTGTTGGCGTAGCGGAAGCGGGTGCCCGGCATCGCCTCGATCGGCCAGGCCGTCACTTCCTGCGTCACGCTGGTGCCGCCGAAATAAAGCGCGTCGGTGCGATTGCCCGCCGTGTCGCTGTGCAGGCCGCTGGCCATGCGCAGAAGCTGGTCGATCGAGATATTGCCGCGCGGATCGCCCGCGTCGCGCCATTCGGGGATCACCCCCTTCTGCTCGGGCGCCAGCAGCCCCTTGCCCACGCCAAGGCCGACGATCGTGCCCGTCACGCTCTTGGCGACCGACCAGGTGCGCTGCGAGACATGGGGGCCGAAGCCCTCGCGATATTTCTCGAACACGATCCGCCCGTTCTGGACGACGATCGCGCCGGTGGTGCGCGTCCCCTTGCCGAAGCCTTCGGCGAAGACGCGGTCCATCGCCGCGCCCAGCGCCTTCGCGTCGCCCGCGAGCCTGCCCGTTGCCTGCGCCTCTCCGGCGGGCCAGGGCTTCGCGTCGGCGGCGGTGCGCGTCGATGCCGGCGGCACGTCGTCGGGCAGGGTGGGCGTCGCGCCGATCGGGGTGATCGTGCAGCCACGATCGACCGCCCAGGTGGCGGCGCGCGGCGGCATCGCCGGATCATAGGGAACGCTGACGATCGCCACCCGATCGTCGCGGCCCTTCACCACCTGTGCCTGAAGCGTCTGCAGGATCGCGTCATATTGCGGATAGGTGCCGGTCAGTTCCAGCGCCTCGGCCTGCGCCTGGGTGCGCCCGGCGTTGAACATGGCGCTGCACAGGGTGAGCGCCTTGTAGCCCGCCGCGATCGCGCGGTCGTAGCTTTTGGGCGGTTCCTGGAGCTGCGCGGCGGACGGGGCTGCCGCCGCCAACGCCAGTATCGCCGCCAGGCTAGCGCTGCTTCTTCTCACGCAATTCCCCCCAATAGGCCAGCCGCTCCGCGATCCGCTTCTCGAATCCGCGCTCGACGGGTGTGTAATAGGTTTCCGGCCGCATCTCCTCCGGCCAGTAATTGTCGCCGGAAAAGCCCTCGTCGGTATCATGGTCATAGCCATAATCCTTGCCATAGCCGATCTGCTTCATCAGCTTGGTCGGGGCGTTCAGGATGTTCCTGGGCGGCATCAGCGACCCGGTTTCCCTGGCGGAGCGCCATGCCGCCTTCTGCGCCTTGTAGGCGGCGTTGGATTTGGGCGCGGTCGCGCAATAGAGACAGGCCTGGACGATCGCCAGCTCGCCCTCCGGCGAACCCAGGAACTCATAGGTGTCCTTGGCGGCCAGGCACTGGACCAGCGCCTGCGGATCGGCCAGCCCGATATCCTCGCTGGCGAAGCGCACGATCCGGCGCAGCACGTAGAGCGGTTCCTCGCCCGCCGTCAGCATCCGCGCCAGATAATAGAGCGACGCCTGCGGATCCGATCCGCGCATCGCCTTGTGCAGCGCGGAGATGAGATTGTAATGCCCCTCGCGATCCTTGTCGTACACCGCCACGCGGCGGTGGAGCAGCGCCGAGAGACCGGCGGGATCGAGCGGGGCGGGCAGGTTCACCGAAAACAGCGTCTCCGCCTGGTTGAGCAGGAAGCGCCCGTCGCCATCGGCGCTCGCGATCAGCGCGGCGCGCGCGTCGGGATCGAGCGGCAGCGGCCGTTCCTCCAGCGCCTCGGCGCGGGCGAGCAGGGTTTCCAGCGCGTTCGCATCCAGCCGGTTGAGGATCAGCACCTGCGCGCGGCTGAGCAAGGCGGCGTTGAGCTCGAAACTGGGATTTTCGGTGGTGGCGCCCACCAGGGTGACGGTGCCGTCCTCCACATAGGGCAGGAAACCATCCTGCTGCGCGCGATTGAAGCGGTGGATCTCGTCGACGAACAACAGGGTGCGCTGGCCCAGCCGGGCATGGTCGCGCGCCTCGGCAAAGGCCTTTTTCAGGTCCGCCACGCCCGAGAACACCGCCGAGATCGAGAGGAAGCGCAGCCCCACCGCATCGGCGAGCAGCCGCGCGGTGGTGGTCTTGCCCGTGCCCGGCGGCCCCCAGAGGATCAGCGAGGAAAGCTTGCCCGCCGCCACCTGCCGCCCGATCGCGCCCTCCGGCCCGGTCAGATGGTCCTGGCCCACCACCTCGTCCAGCGTGCGCGGGCGCAGGCGATCGGCCAGCGGCGCGTTGGCATCCAGCGGTTTCGGTGAATCGTCGGTCGCGAAAAGGTCGGCCATGGGGCGCCCTAGATAGGCAGCGCGGGCCGCGATGTCATTCCCGTGTGAGGGGGGCTTGTAAAAAGATCGAATCAAGATATATCTTAAGCTATCACGTAACAGATAAGGAATTACGAAAATGCGTTTTGGAATGGGCTATGGCGCCTGGACAGGCGGCCATCATTCCCGCCGCGGCCATCACGGCATGGGCGAGGACGGCGAGGGCCGTCGCGGCCGGCGCCGCGTGTTCGACGGCGGCGAGCTGCGCCTGGTGCTGCTGCGGCTGATCGCCGACCAGCCGCGCCACGGCTATGACCTGATCCGCGCGATCGAGGAGCGGACGGGCGGCGCCTATGCGCCCAGCCCCGGCGTGATCTATCCCACGCTCACCCTGCTCGACGATATGGGGCTGATCGGCGAGCAACAGTCCGAAGGCGCCAAGAAGCTGTTCGCCGTCACCCCGGCGGGCGAGGCGCATCTGGCCGAGCGGACCGACGAGATCGACGGGCTGTTCGCCCGGCTCGACGCGCTGGGCGAGCATCGTGCCCGCACCGAGGGCGGATCGATCCGCCGCGCGATGGGCAATCTCCGCCAGGTGCTGGTCAACCGGATGAGCGAGGGCGATGTCGACGAGGACAGGCTGCACGCGATCGTCCAGGTGATCGACGAGGCGGCGCAGAAGATCGAGCGGCTGAAATGAGCGGCTTCGCGGCGACGGCCAGCGTGCCGACCCGATCGGGCAGCCGTTACCTCCAGCAATTGTGCAAGCATTGGCAGCATAATCTGGAGGTCGCCTTCACCCCCGAGCACGGCACCGTGGTGTTTCCCAGGGACGCGCGCGGCGCCGATCACCCCGGCGACGGGCTGGTGACGATGGACGCACGGGCGGAAACGCTCGAGGTGCGCATCGACGCCACCTCCGCCGAGCAGCTCGACGGGCTGAAAGGCGCGGTCGCCCGCCACCTCGACCGCTTCGCCTTCCGCGAGGCGCCGTTGGCGTTCGACTGGCAGGCGGTGGGGTGAACATGCGCGACACCATCCCCGCGAATGCGGGGATGGTGTCGGGACGGCGCCAAATGCGCCTACCGTTCGGGCCGGGCTAAACCCCGCGCGCTCGGATCGTGTCGGCGTGGCGCCAAATACCCGCACCGTTCGGGCCTGCTTACCCCCGCGTGCTCGGATCGTGCCGGCGTGACGCCAAATACCCGCACCGTTCGGACCTGCTTAACCCCCGCGTGCTCGGATCGTGCCGACATGGCGCCAATTACCCACACCGTTCGGGCTGAGCCTGTCGAAGCCCTGCCTTTCCTTTGCATCGGAAGGAGAAGGACAGGGCTTCGACAGGCTCAGCCCGAACGGGGTGTGGGCAGGGGCGCGAGCTCGCCCGATTGCGGATGCCCGAACGGGGTGCTGGCATGAGCGCCAGCCTGGCCGATCTCAATCCGTATAGGGTAGCGGGCTCTGGCGTGGCGCGCGGCTGCCGGCCTGGCGCTGGCGGATGATGCGCAGATAGCCGTCGACCAGTTCCTGGTTGACCGCGTCCCAGCCATAGCGGTCCGCCGCCTTGCGCCCCGCTTCGCCCGCCGCCGCGCGGGCGTCGCCATTCTCGCAATAATGCTGGAGCGCGTCGGCGAAGCCGACGATCGCGCCGGGGCGGACGAGCCGCCCGCTCACGCCGTGCGCGACCAGGCTGTCGCTGCCCGTCGCCTTGGCGGCGACCACCGGCAGGCCCGAGGCCATGGCTTCGAGCGTGACGTTGCCGAAGGTCTCGGTGACGGAAGGATTGAACAGCATGTCCATCGAGGCGACGGCGCGGCCCAGGTCCGGCCCGGCCTGGAAACCCGCGAACACCGCCTGGGGCAGCCGGTTGCGGAACCAGTCGCCCGCCGGTCCCTCGCCGACGATCAGCACGCGATGCTTCACGCCGCGCCGAACGAGCTGGTCGATCGCGTCCGAATAGACGTCCAGCCCCTTTTCCATCACCAGCCGGCCGACAAAGCCGATCGCCACCTCGTCATCGGCGATGCCCAGCCCGCGCCGCCATGCCAGGTCGCGCCGGTCGGGACGGAAGATCTCCTGATCGATGCCGCGCGTCCAGATGCCGACATCATAGCTCATCCGCTGTTCGCGCAGGAGCTGCGCCATCGATTCGGATGGCGCGAAGATCGCGTCGCAGCGCTGGTAGAAACGCCGCATCGCCGCCAGCGCCAGCGGCTCCAGAAAGGCGAGGCCGTAATAGCGGAAATAGGTTTCGAAGCGGGTATGGACCGACGCGATCACCGGCTTGTCCCAGCGCCGCGCCAGGCTGACGGCGCGGTGGCCCAGGATCTCGGGGCTGGAGACATGGAAGATATTGGGCGCGAAACGCTTGATGTCGCGCTTGATGCTCGGCGGGATCATCACCGGCGCGCGATATTCGGCGCGGCCGGGAATGGCGATGGCGGGCACGCCCACCAGATCGCCCGTCGGCGGAAAGGCGGGTTCCTTCACCACCGGCGCATAGACGCGCACCGACGCCCCCTGGCGGAGGAGATAGCCCACCAGCCGGTTGAGCGCCTGATTGGCGCCGTCGCGGACATAATTATAGTTACCGCTGAACAGCGCGATGCGGAGATCGGTGACGTCCATAAGCGGCCAGCCCCTAACGGTTCGTCGCGATTAACGCCAGCGGCGCGAGCGATCGCGCCGCGATCATCCGAAGGGCACCACGCGGTTCGCGGCGTCATGGCCGATATCGGCGCCGCCGAGATGGCGGATTCCCGAGACATGGCACCAGTGCGCCGCGATCTCCTCCGCATCATGGCCGAAGGGGCGGTCGTTCGGGGTGATGTCGCTGACCCGGCCGAAGCGGATGCCCGCCACCTTGCGGATGCCGGGATTGCTGGTGATGTGGCACAGCGTCCGGTCGATCCGGTAATGATATTCGCCCACATCCTCCAGCAGCAGGACATGGCCTGACAGATCGGGCTGCAACGGCGTGCCGATCAACATGCTCAGGATCGTCATGTTGAACGCCGCCGCCGGGCGCTCGCCGTCCAGTCCGGGTTCCAGCGACGCGGGGTCGCGTTCGACCAGCCAGCGCAGCGCCCGGTCCACCGCCGCCTCGCCGCCGTCGCGGCGGATGTCGACGGGCATGGGGCCGTGCGCGACCGTGCCGATGCCCCGGCCGTAAAGCCCGCCGAGCAAAGTGCCCGCGTCGCTATAGCCGAGATAGGTCTTGCGCCGCGCCGCTTCCCCCAGCCGGGCGATCGCGCCCTCGGCGACGCGGCAGGCGCCATAGCCGCCGCGCGCGAACCAGATCGCGTCGAGATGCGGATCGTTCGCCGCCTCGACGAACGCGGCCTCGCGCGCGCAATCCTCGCCCGCGAAATGGCCCGCGCTCAGGAAGCATTGCGGATGGAAGGCCAGTTCCACCGCCGCGCCGTACAAAGCCTCCGCCCGCGCGGTGACGCGTTCGGCCACCGCGTCGTCGATCGGGCAGCTCGGCGCGACCACACCGATCCTGGTTTTCATCGCCTTCATCCCCATGCGCTTGCCCAACCCAATAAAAGCGTCAATAGCGCGCGCCCATGACTCGGGCCAAAAGCTATTTCTTCTGCGGAATCGGGGGCAGCGGCATGTTGCCGCTCGCCTGCATCGTCAAGGCGCGCGGCGCCAGGGTGAAGGGATCCGATCGTTCGCTGGACCAGGGGCGCATCGCCGCCAAGTTCGATTTCCTGAAGGCGCAGGGCATCACGCTCTATCCGCAGGACGGCAGCGGCATGAAAAGCGCGGACCAGATCCTCGTCACCTCCGCCGCGGTGGAGGACGAGATCGCCGACGTGGTGAAGGCGCGCGCGATCGGCGCGCCCGAGATGCGCCGCGCGGACCTGCTCGCCGAATTGTTCAACGCCTCGCGCACCAGCATCGGGGTGGCGGGCACCAGCGGCAAATCCACCGTCACCGGCATGATCGGCTGGATCCTGAGCGCCACCGGGCGTGAGCCGACGGTGATGAACGGCGCGGTGATGAAGAATTTCATCGGGCCCGAAACCCCCTTCGCCAGCGCGCTGATCGGCGGGGGCGAGGCGTTCGTGAGCGAGGTGGACGAGAGCGACGGTTCGATCGCGCTCTACGATCCCGACATCGCGGTGCTCAACAATGTCTCGCTCGACCACAAGTCGATCGAGGAGCTGCGCACGCTGTTTGGCGGCTTCATCGGCCGCGCCGATTGCGCGGTGATCAACGCCGACAGCGAGGAAGTGGCGAAGCTGGCGGCGATCCTGCCCGAAGGCGTGGCGCTGACCTATGGCATCGATCGCGGCAGCGCCTATCTGCGCGCCGAATCGGTGGCGGAGGCGCCCGACGGCGTGTCCTTCACCGTGGTCGAGCGATCCGATGGCGGGCGCGCCGATGTGCGGCTGCGCGTGCCGGGGCGCCACAATGTCTCCAACGCGCTGGCCGCGATCGGCGCGGCGCGCGCGTGCGGCGTGCCGCTGGCGGCCGCCGCGGAGGCGCTGGCCGGGTTCGAGGGGCTGCGCCGCCGGATGGAGGTGGTCGGCCAGGCGAACGGCGTGACCGTGATCGACGATTTCGCGCATAATCCGGACAAGATCGCGGCGACGCTCGCCACGCTCCATGCCTTTCCCGGCCGGCTGCTGGTGATGTTCCAGCCGCACGGCTTCGGCCCGCTGCGCACGATGCGCAACGAACTGGTTGCCGGTTTCGTCGATCAGCTTGGCGCGGACGATGTGCTGATCATGCCCGATCCCGTCTATTATGGCGGCACCACCGACCGCAGCGTCGGCGCGGCGGAGATCGTCGCCGGCGTCAGCGCGGGCGGGCGCCATGCCGAATATCTTCCCGACCGTGTTGCATGTGGCGAACGACTGACCATCTTGGCGAAGCCGGGTGACCGGATCGTCGTGATGGGCGCGCGTGACGACACGCTGAGCCAGTTCGCGGCGGAACTGCTGGCCAGAATGGAAGGATAAGTTCATGCAGATGGCGCATTACACGGTGATCCGCGATGGCGCCGTCTGGCGGATCAATCTGGCCGGCAAGAATTACGGGCCTTATGCGACGCAGTCGGCGGCGATCCGCGACGCGATCGACACCGCCGGCAAGGCGGTCACCACCGGCTATCAGTCGCGCGTGATGGTGCAGGAGGAAGACGGCAGCTTCCGCGAGGAATGGCGTTCCGCGCCGGTGGTGCCTTCGGCCTGACCCGGGGGGATCGCGAAGTTGGGTGCGCAATCAGGTTAAGCCTGTCCCGCCACTGTTGACATCTCCGTTCGGGCTGAGCTTGTCGGGACGAAGTCGGCCGTAGGCCAACCCCTGCCTTTCCCTTTGCATCGAAATAGAAGGACAGGGCTTCGACAAGCTCAGCCCGAACGGGGTTGGTGGGCCCGAGCGGGATGGGGCGAGCCCGAACGGTGTGAGTTGGGCCCGAACGGTGTGAGTGCGGGACTGAGCGGTGCGAGGGGCGGTGTGCCCCCTCAGACCCCCAGCGTCTTGTCGACCGTGCCGCGCGTGACCGAGTGATAGCCGGGGCGCGCCTTCAGATAGATGGCGCGCGCGGCGGGGCCGCCCCATTCGGCCTGGGCGTTGAGCGCCTCGAACAGCGGCGCCACGAACTTGCGCCGTCCCATTGAGGTGAGGAAACGGTCCGCCGAGGCGAGCGCGGGATCGTAGCGGCTGCCGATCGCGAGCATCAGCCAGGCGAAGCGGATCTCGCTGTTGCCGCTGTCCGAAAGCCCCCAGGCGCCGTCGAGCGCGGCGAGCTTGTCGGCCGACAGCGTGCGCGGCAGGCGGGCGAGGAAACGCTGGTAATGCTGGGTGGTCCAGCCGGTGCGGTCCACCGCCGCCGCGTTTCCGCTCGCCGCGAAATTCGCCGCCGCGCGGTCGACGGCGGCGAAGGCGGTGGAGCGGACATGGACGGCATCGTCGGGCAGGCCGGGCTGGTACACCCAGCGCTCGACGCCGATCTTCGCTTCCTCGCCATCCTTGAACAGATTGGCGCGCATGTCGCCGATCAGCCCGGCGCTGGTCTGCGGCTTGAAGGCCAGCCGGTCGAAATAGCTTTTGAGATACGCGTCCCAGCGTTCGCGGCCGACCGTCTTTTCGATCGTGCGCAGGAACACCGCGCCCTTTTCATACGCCACATCGGTCATGCCGTCGTCGGGATCGCGCCCGGCAAGATCGAGATGCAGGCGGCTGTCGGGCGCGTCCTGGCCGCCCACCTGCCTGAAGGCCGCCTCCATGTCGCTCCAGCCGAGATCGGCGAGCATCGCGGCGCGATCGGCGCCGTACATCGCCTCCATGATCCGGTTCTCGAAATAGACGGTGAAGCCCTCGTTGAGCCAGAAATCGTTCCAGGTGGCGTTGGTGACGAGATTGCCCGACCAGCTATGCGCCAGTTCGTGCGCGATCAGGCTGACGAGCGAGCGGTCGCCCGCGATCACCGTGGGCGTGACGAAGGTGAGCGTGGGGTTCTCCATGCCGCCGAACGGGAAGCTGGGCGGCAGCACAAGCAGGTCGTAGCGGCCCCAGCGATAGGGGCCGTACAGCCCCTCCGCCGCGCTCACCATCTTCTCCAGATCGGCGAATTCGCTGGCGCTGCGCTCCAGCATGGCGGGTTCGGTCCAGACGCCGGTGCGCGGGCCGATCTCCTTGAAGGCGAGATCGCCGACCGCGATCGCGATCAGATAGGGGGCGACCGGCTTGTCCATCTTGAAGCGGAAGGTGCGGCCGCCGTCGCTGTTCTCGCCCTCGGGCGTCAGCCGGTCTCCGCTCATCACCGCCACCAGTTCCTCCGGCACGGTGATGCTCGCGTCCCAGCTCTGGCGGATGCCGGGGCTGTCCTGCGTCGGGATCCAGCTCCGGTTGAGGATCGCTTCGCCCTGGCTGAACAGATAGGGCGATTTCTTGCCCGCCGTCTGGTCCGCCGAGAGCCATTGCAGCGCGGGCGCGCCGGGGGCGGAGGCGTAGTGGATCACGATCTTCTTCGCGCCGCCAAGCTGCACGGTCAGCGGCTGGCCCAGGATCGCGTCCCCCTTGCCGAAGGCGAAGGGCAATTGCCGCCCCTCCGCGTCGGTGACCTGCTTGACCGCGAGGTTGCGGCTGTCGAGCACGATCTCCTTGGCGCCCTCCTTGGTCTGCAGGTCGAGCGTGGCGGTGCCCGCCATCACCTTGGCGTCGAAATCGGCGGTCAGGTCGAGCGAGACATGGGTGACGCGCGCTTCCTGGGGTTTCGCATAGCTGTGGACGTCCTTCGCCTCGTCGGTGGTCAGCACCGGCGCCACCTGCGGTGTTCCGGCATTCTCGCTGGCGGGCTGCGGATTGCACGCCGCGAGCGTGCAAAGCAGCAGGGCGGGAAGGAGGTTGCGAAGATGCATGAAGGCGCGACCCATGTTGTGAGCGCGCGAAGCTAGAGCAGGAAGGCCGGGCAGGGAAGGCCGGATGGGGTGGGTGGGAACGCGTGGCCCGGAATGATCCGCGATCCCGTTTCCGGTCGGGCCGGGCCTGTATCCTCGCCACCCGCACCGTTCGGGCTGAGCGTCTATCCTCGTCACCTGCACCGTTCGGGCCGGGCCTGTCGAAGCCCTGCCTTTCCTTTGCATCGGAAGGAGAAGGACAGGGCTTCGACAGGCTCAGCCCGAACGGGATTGGGGGAGCGGTGCGGCGGTATTTTGCGGCTTGTCGCCCCGCCGATCAGCGCCGTGCGGTCTGGCCGAAGAGGAGGGCGCGGGCTTTGCGGCCTTCCTCGGTATCGGCTTCCAGCGGCTTGCGCAGCTCCGCGCCGACCGCGCGGCCCCTGGCGAAGCCCTCGCGCGCGCCGCAGCGTTCGATCCACGCCTTGGCATTGGGGAAGTCGTTCAGGTCCTGGCCGACGCGGTCGGCGAGGACCGCCCAGGGCCAGATCGCGAAATCGGCGATCGAGAGCGGGCCGGCGACGAAGTCGCGATCGGCCAGCCGGGTGTCGAGCACGCCGAACAGGCGGTTCATCTCGTTGGTGTAGCGATCCTGGCCATAGCGCAGCTTTTCGGGATCGGGCTCGATCGTCGGCGCGTAATGGCGGAAATGATTGGCCTGGCCCGCCATCGGGCCGACGCCGCCCATCTGCCACATCAGCCAGCTTTCCACCTCCGCCCGCTCGCGCATGTTGGCGCCGCCGAACAGGCCGGTCTTGCGCGCCAGATACAGCAGGATCGCGCCGGATTCGAAGATCGAGATCGGTTCGCCGTCCGGCCCGTCCGGATCGACGATCGCGGGCATGCGGTTATTGGGGCTGATCTTCAGGAATTCGGGGGCGAACTGCTCGCCCGCGCCGATGTTCACCGGATGGACGGCATAGGGCAGGCCCATTTCCTCCAGCGCGATGCTGATCTTGTGGCCATTGGGGGTCGGCCAGTAATGAAGTTCGATCATCGGGGTCTCCTTGCCGTGCCCAGCGCGGCGGAGATGGGGGCGGCGGGGCGGCGCGACAAGCCGTCTCCGCGCATTCCACCGGCGGCAAAAGACTTGCCGAACGGCAACGCTGCATTCATGTCGTCCGGCGCAGGGATGGAACAAGATTCGTTCGTGAGAGGGATGTTCATGAAGAAAGCGTTTGGTTTCACCGCCGGGCTGGGTCTGCTCGCGCTGGCGTCGATCCCGGCGACGGCCTCCGCCGCGCCGGGGCCGAAGCCGCCGGCATTCGCGATGTGCGCGGTCTGCCACAAGGTGAACGCGGGCGAGAAATCGGCGATGGGCCCCAATTTGTGGGGCGTCGGCAATCGCAAGGCGGCGGTCTCCACCTTCGCCTATTCGCCCGCGATGAAACAGTCGAACATCACCTGGACGCGCGACAAGCTGATCGCGTTCGTCACCGATCCGCGCAAGACCGTGCCGGGCACCAAGATGGTCTATGCCGGGCAGAAGGATCCCAAGGTCGCCGCGCAGATCGCCGATTACCTGCTGTCGCTGAAATAAGCCGGTCCGCCCCCGGATCGCGGATCCGGGGGTGCGACAAATTGCGACAAATTTCCGCCGGTCCGCGATAATTTGAGGACATGTCTGCCCGATAAGCCGTCTCATCGGCGGCTATCCAGGCAGGCCGTGTCATCGAAGGACCAAAGGATGAAGAAAGTGATCGCTGTCTCCGCTCTCGGCGCGATCGCGCTGGCCGGCGGAATCGCCATGGCGCAGACCGGCGAGACGCGTGCCCCCGGCGCGCCGACGACCCGCGCCGACGCCACCGCGCGCGCCGATGCGCGTTTCGACCGGCTGGACGCCGACAAGGACGGCAAGCTGACCGAGCAGGACCGCGCGGCGCGCGGCAAGGAACGCGCGGACCGCATGTTCGCCGCGCTCGACGCCGACAGGAACGGCCAGGTGAGCCGCGCCGAGTTCGACGCCGCGCGCGAGACGCGGATGGAGCGCCGCGAGGCGCGTGGCGAACATGGCAAGCGCGGCCGGCATGGCATGGCGCATCGCGGTTTCGGCCGAGACGGCATGCGTGGACCGGGCGGCATGCGCGGCAAGCTGGACGCCAATGGCGACGGCGCCGTCACCCGCGCCGAATTCCAGGCGCCCGCGCTGGCGATGTTCGATCGTGTCGATGCCGACAAGGACGGCACGATCACGCTCGAGGAACGCCAGGCGGCGCGCGCGGCATGGCGTGCGAAACGGTCGGGAAGCTGATCCTTCCCGCGTGATCCGGGCGGGCGTGCGCCGTTGCGCATCGCCCGCCCCTCCGGCATGAACGAAGGCAGGCCATGAGCGACCGTCCCCACCTCCTCCTCGTCGACGACGAGCGTTCGATCCGCGAACCGCTCGCCGCCTATCTCCAGAAGAACGGCTTCCGCGTGACGGCGGTGGGCGACGCCGCCACCGCGCGCCTGCGGCTGGCGGGCTATGCGATCGACCTGGTCGTGCTCGACATCATGATGCCGGGCGAGGACGGGCTGAGCCTGTGCCGCCATATCCGCGAGAGCGGGGAGATCCCGGTGATCCTGCTGACCGCGCGCAGCGAGGAGACCGATCGCATCGTCGGGCTGGAAATGGGCGCCGACGATTATGTGCTCAAGCCCTTTTCCCCGCGTGAGCTGATCGCGCGGATCAAGGTGATCCTGCGCCGCGCGGGCAATGGCGGCGCGCGCCTCCGCCCCCCCGAAAGCGAAAGCTACGCCTTTGCCGGCTGGGTGCTGAAGGCGGGCGAACGGACGCTGGTGGACAGCGACGGCGTGTCCGTGCCGCTGTCGACCGGCGAATACAACCTGCTGCTGGCGCTGGTCAGCCGGCCCAACCAGGTGCTGAGCCGCGACCAGTTGCTCGACATCACACAGGGGCGGGAGGCCAATCCGTTCGATCGCGCGATCGACAACCAGATCAGCCGCCTGCGCCGCAAGGTGGAGCCCGACCATCGCAACCCGACGCTGATCAAGACGGTGTGGGGCGGCGGATACACGCTCGCCGCCGATGTGACGCGGATGTGATGGTGAAATTGCTGGATAAATTGTGGCCCCGCAACATGTCGGGCCAGATCGCGCTGCTGGTGGGCATCGCGCTGCTCGTCGCCCAGTCGATCAATTTCGGCCTGCTGGTGCGCGCGCGCGATCGCCAGGAACTGATCCAGGTGGCGGCCCCCGCGATCGCGCGGCTGGCCGACGCGATCGAGCGCGACGCGGCGGGCGCGCCGATGCTGCGCGAGCGCGGCCCGTGGCTGCTGCGCCGCGGCGTCGTCGTCGAGGGCAAGAGCCGCGTGACGCCGGGCATGCCGCGCCGCGAGGACATCGCGGAACGCGCGCGCGTGGCGCTGCACGACCTGCGCGTGCCGGTGCTGAGGGTGGATGCGGCGCAGGCCGCCGGATCGGCGGTGCGGCTGCCCGGCCATGACCGGATCGCGCAGCTTCGCGACACGATCGATCCCGAACGGCGCAACAACCGCCCCTATCTGATCGTCGCGGCGGAGGTGAGCCCCGGCCGCTGGGTCAACCTGATCACGCGGCTGCCGTCGCGCGATCCGCGCTTCCTGGGCTGGCTGTTCCTCCAGACCATGATCCTCTATTTCGTGGTGCTCGCCGCCGTGCTGTGGAGCGTGCGCCGCGTCGCGCGCCCGCTGCGCGAGCTGACCGGCGCGGTCGAGGGCTTCCGCAGCGCCGAAAGCGCGGCCTTGGTGCCCGAAAGCGGCCCGTCCGACGTGCGCCGGCTGGTTTCCGCCTATAACGGCATGCGCACGCGCATCGCCGGGCTGCTCGACGAGAAGGACCGGATGCTGGGCGCGATCGGCCACGACCTGCGCACGCCGCTCGCCTCGCTGCGCGTGCGCGCGGAGGGCATGGAGGACGAGGCCGAGCGCGACCGCATGGCCGCGACCATCGAGGAGATGAACCGCACGCTGGACGACATATTGTCGCTGGCGCGGCTCGGGCGGCCGAGCGAGCCGGAAACGCGCGTCGACCTGTCGGCGCTGCTCGACCAGGTGGTCGACGACTTCCAGGCGCTGGGCAACACCGTGTCGCTGGCGGACATGCCGCGCACCACCGTGACGATCCGGCCGACGCTGGTGACGCGCGCGCTGCGCAACCTGATCGACAACGCCGTCAAATATGGCGGCAGCGCCGAGGTGAGCGTTGCCCAGGCGGACAAGGGCGTAGCCGTCCTGATCGACGACAATGGGCCGGGCATTCCCGAGGACAAGATCGAGGCGATGTTCGAACCCTTCGCCCGGCTGGAACAGTCGCGCAGCCGCGAAACCGGCGGCACCGGGCTGGGGCTGGCGCTGGCCAAGGCGATCGCGCTTCAGCATGGCGGGCGGCTGACGCTGGCCAACCGCCCCGAAGGCGGGTTGCGCGCGACGCTGTGGCTGCCGGCCTGAACACTGGTCCGACCACTGGCCCAGGCACCGGCCGCGAAGCCCCGGCGGAGGCCGCCCGCGATGCGACGAACCGGGGCCGCCTTATGAAAGATTTTACCACTTTTCCCTAGGGATCGACGGCATGAACGCGCATGCCATGATCGTCACGGAAGCCGCGCCGGACGTCCGCCCGCGCTCGGCGGTGAGCACCGGGGTGGGGCTGGCGGGCCTTGCCGGCCTGTTCGGCTGGATCCTGATCGCCCGATATTACGGCATGGACGGGCCGCTTTCCGCGTTGACCGGCGTGATCTGCTGCGGCGTGCCGATGGTGCTGTGGTCGCTGCTGGTGGACAAGGTCCATCGCAATCCGTCGACGGGCATCGACTGGTCGGCCGCGCCGCGCCCGATGCGCGAGACCATCGACATCAGCCTGGTCAAGATCGCGGGCCTGTGGGCGACCTGGGGCGCGATCGCCGTCTTCTACTGTGTCGGCCGCTGGTATTGGAGCGGCAGCTATCTGTTCGCGATGGAGGTGCTCGTCACCCTCGCGCCGATCCTCGCCGTCACCTCGGTCCCCTATGTGATCTGGATCGACCGGCGGCTGGTCGAGCCGCGCGACGGCGCCCATGCCTTCGGCCAGTTCCTGATCGGGCAGGGCGTGCCCGACCGCACCGTGCTGTACGATCATTTCCGCGCCTGGGCGGTGAAGGGCTTTTTCTCCGCCTTCATGATCTCGATCGTGCCCGGCGCGTTCGGCGATCTGGTGCGTGAGCCGCTGGCGGCGATGGTCGCCAGCCCGGTGATGCTGGCCGGCTGGCTGATCACCGCGATGTTCGTGGTCGATATCGCCTTCGCCACCGTCGGCTATGTGCTGACGATGAAGCCGCTGGATTCGCATATCCGTTCGGCCAATCCCTATGCGGCGGGCTGGATGGCGGCGCTGATCTGCTATCCGCCCTTCATCATGATGGGTGACGGCGGCCCGCTCGACTATCATATCGGCACCGCCGAATGGTCCGACTGGCTGGCGGGTTATCCAAGTGTCGTCGCCGCCTATGGCGCGGTGCTGGTGGGGCTGACCGCGATCTATGCCTGGGCGACGGTGGCGTTCGGACTGCGCTTCTCCAACCTCACCCATCGCGGCGTGCTCACCCACGGCCCCTATGCCTGGACCAAGCACCCCGCCTATCTGGCCAAGAACAGCTTCTGGTGGCTGTCCACCCTGCCGTTCCTCGCGACCACCGGCAGCCCGATCGACGCGGTGCGCAACACGCTGCTGATGGCGGCGGTGAGCGGCGTCTATTACTGGCGCGCGCGCACCGAGGAGAAGCATCTCGGCGCCGATCCCGCCTATCGCGCCTATGCCGAATGGATGGATCGCAACGCGCCGATCCCGCGCCTGATCAGGGGCATCACGGGGCGCGGGCGGTGATTCCGGCCACCTGCGAACGCTGCAAGCGCACGTTCGACGGGGAGGAAGGCAGGATATCGCTGGCGCGCTGCCGCGATGCCGAATGCCCGATGAAGAAAGGCCCGCGCAGCATCGCGGTGCCGCTGCTGATCCTGCTGGGCGTGATCGTGGCGCTGATCGCCGCCATCGTCGCCGCGATATCCTGGCTGACCGGCGATTCCGCGTCCGAGGATGCGGTGGCGACGCGCGATCGCGCGGAGGCCCAGGCCTATCGCAGGCAGACGCAACCGCCCGCCGCCCATGACATCGCGGCGCAGGCGGGCGGTGGCGGCGCGGCTGGATCGAAAGGCGCGGTCGGCACGCCGGGATCGAGGGGCGCGGTCGGCGCGCCGGGCGGGGCCGCGGCTTCCGGGGCCGTAGC
>NZ_JBMDKK010000034.1:0-20096 GCF_057809675.1 Sphingomonas sp. FG14
CCAGACCGCTTCATCGTCAATCCGATCCACCAAATGCCGGGACTGAACACCTAGCATCAAGTCCGTTTCGCGGACCCCGCACCCGCCGCCATCAACACGGCCCGTGCCAGAAAACACCCGCCCCCACGTCCGAATAACACTCGGCGGGCATCGGCAGGTCGCGTTTGTCGCGGGCGACCTGATAGCCCCAGCCTCCGTCGAAACCGGGCCTCATCATGATATCGACGCCCCAGTCATGGACAGTCACCATCTCGGGATCGAGGCTGGCGATCACGCGCGGCAATCGATTTTTCGGCACCTGAACGGAGCGCTCAGGCGGCCTGATCGGATGCGTCGCCACCAGTTGCGCGGATTCGGCCCGGATCGCGCGCAGCACCGATTCGTCGCGGGTCGGGCGTTCGCATCCGCCGAGCAGCGCGAGCGTAGCCGACAGCGCGAACGCGGCCGCCCGCGCCCCGATCACGTCCCCCGGCTCATCACCTGCCGCCGCGTATAGCGGTACAGCGCGGCGAGCAGCGCGATCACGATCACCGGGCCGGCGATCAGCGCCACCGGGCCGAAGCCTTCGGGTGCGATCGCCATCGGGGCGTCGCTGTTGGTGGCGTAGACGATCAGCGCGAAGCTGACGCCCCACAGGCTTTCGCCCACGATCAGGCCGGTCGCGGTCAGCACGCCCATGCGGCGCGCGAATTCGGGGTCCGCCGTCCGGTCCGCCCAGCGGTCATAGACCATGCCGATCACCGATCCGAGCACCACCGGCAGCGTCACCGCCATCGGCAGGTACACGCCGATGCCGATGGCCAGCGGGGGCAGCCGCAGCTTGCCCGCCTTGCCCAGCAATTCGTCGACGATGATCACGCCCACGCCCACCAGCGCGCCGAGCTGGATCATCGGCCAGTTCACGCCGCCGCCCAGCACGCCCTTCGCCAGCGCGGAGATCAGCGCGGCCTGCGGCGCCGCAAGCGCGTTCGGCCCGGCATTGGGCGCGCCCGCGAAGCCCAGCGTCTCGTTGAGCAGGTTGAGCACGGGCGGGATGATCATCGATCCGAACAGCACGCCGAAGACGAGCGCGAGCTGCTGTTTCCACGGCGTCGCGCCCACGAGCTGGCCGGTCTTCAGATCCTGCAGATTGTCGTTGGAGATCGTCGCCACGCCGAAGACGACGCCGGTGACGATCAGCGCATAGGCGATCAGCGCATCGGTGGAGGCGGGATCGATGCCGCGCCCGAACAGGCCGACGAGCAGCAGCGAGGCGGCGAGGACGGAGAGGATGCCGATGCCCGAAACCGGGCTGTTCGACGCCCCGATCAGCCCCGCCATATAGCCGCAGACCGCCGCGATCACGAGGCCGATCACCGCCACGAACAGCAGCGCGCCGCCCACCAGCAGCCATGCCGATCCCTCCAGCGGCCCGCCGGTGAGCGTGGACCAGAGCAGGATCGCGATCGGGATCATCGTGGCGAGCGCGCAGGAAACGACGATGCCGAAGGGGATGTCGCGCTCCTCGATCGGCAGCGCGTCCCCCCCGCGCGAGACGCCCGATGCCGCCATCGCGGCGCGGATGCCGCGCGTCACCGGCGCGGCGATGCGGATCAGGCTCCAGATCGCCGCCACGCCGATCACGCCCGCGCCGAAGAAGCGCACATCGTTGCGGAAGATGGTGCCCGCCCATGCCTCCACCTCTCCGGGCATCGGGGTCTGCGCGGTCAGGATCGGCAGCAGGATCCACCAGCCGATGACGAGCCCGGTGAACATCGCCATGCCCACCGAGATGCCGACGAGATGGCCCGCGCCGAACAGCGCGAAGGAAAGCCCACCCGAAATCCCCGTCGCGCCCGCGCCCGCGCGGAAGAAGATCGCGGCTTCCTCCACCACCAGCTTCGTCTTGGCGAAGGCGGCGAAACCGGCGGAGACGACCGCGTTGATCACGATGATCGCCAGCCCCTTGCCGCTTTCGGCGGCCCCGGCGCGCGATTCGGCGCCCACCTTCAGCACCTCCGCCGCGGCGCGCCCCTCGGGATAGGGCAGGTTGCCGTCGACGACGAGGGCGCGGCGCAGCGGCACGGAGAACATCACCCCCAATATGCCGCCGGTCGCGCAGATCGCGGCGGTCAGCAGATAGGGAAAGCCCGTCCACCAGCCGATCATGACCAGGCCGGGCAGCACGAAGATGATCGCCGCCAGCGTGCCCGCCGCCGAGGCGACGGTCTGCACGATATTGTTCTCCAGGATCGTCGAATCCTTGAAGTAACGCAGGATCGCCATCGAGATGACGGCGGCGGGGATCGAGGTGGCGAAGGTCAGCCCCACCTTCAGCCCCAGATAGACGTTGGCGGCGGTGAACAGCAGCGTGATCAGCCCGCCCAGCAGCACGCCGCGTATCGTGAGTTCGGCGAGCGGGCGGGCCGGTGCGGTGGCTTGGGTCACGGGATTTCCTTCGCTGTCATTCGGCGGGATCGTCGAACCGCTTGAAGCGGATCGCGATGTCGTAGCGGTTCAGCACCAAATTCGTGCCGTCGATGCGGAGCGGTTCGCCGTTGAAATCGGCGCGGCCGAAATCATTGGCGTCGAACCGGAACAGGATGCGGTGCCCGCCCGGCGTCAGCGGGTGGGGCGGCTCGGCGATGCCGTAGACGGGCATCACCGGCACGACCGAGACCGGGATTTCCCCCGCCTCCAGCGGCACCAGCCCGTCCTTGCCGACCGCGCGGAGCCGCCGTCCGGCCTGCCCCTCGAACGCGATCGCCACTTCCAGCGGATCGCCCCAGTCGAAACCCGGATCGGCGAGCGCGACGCGCAGCTCGCCGGCGGGCGCGGGCTCGTCCTTCACCACCGCGAAGGCGGGCGGCTTCACCTTGGGCTCGCTGGTCAGGCGCACGGTTCCGCCCTCCACGGTCCAGCGCCCCTCGGCGGTTTCGCTCACCGCGCCATATTCGAGCGCGTAGCGGAAGCGGCCGTCGGCGGCGAGCAGCAGCCCCCCGCCCACCTCCATCTGATCGACCTGATAGCCGCCCGCGATCGCGGCCCGATCCTGCGCGGCGGCGGGCGCGGCGAATGCCAGCGCCCCGACCAGCACGGCGAACGCCGCGCGCATCAACGGCCCTTGAAGAGGCCGCCGAGCAGGCCGCGCAGCAATTGCCCGCCCAGCCGACCGGCCACCTGGCGGCCGACCGACGTGGCGGCGGAGCGCGCGGCGGACTGGACCATCTTCTCGGTGAAGCTCGGCTTGGCGTCCTCGCGCGCCTGCCGCGCGGCCTCGCGCTGCGCCTCGCGTTCGGCGGCGATGCGGACGCGTTCGGCCTCCTTGGCCTGGCGCGCCGCTTCCTTCTCGGCGGCGATGCGCTGCTTCTCGTCTTCCTTGGCCTGGACGGCGTCGAGCTTGGCCTGTTCCTCCGCCGCCTTGGCCTCGGCGGCGGCGGCCTGCGCCTCGCTCGCCTTGGCGGCCAGCAGTTCCTCGGCGGATTCGCGGTCGATCACCGTGTCGTATTTGGCGCCGACCGCGTCGGTCTCCTTGATCACGCCGCGTTCCACCGGCGTCACCGGGCCGACGCGCGAACAGACCGGCTTGATCAGCGTGCGCTGCACCGGAGACGGCGATCCGTCGGCCTGGAGCAGCGAGACCAGCGCCTCGCCCACCTTCAATTCGGTGATCGCGGTCGCCACGTCCACGCCGGGATTCGCGCGGAAGGTTTCGGCGGCGGAGCGGATCGCGCGCTCGTCGCGCGGGGTGAAGGCGCGCAGCGCGTGCTGCACGCGGTTGCCGAGCTGGCCGGCCACATCCTCCGGGATGTCGATCGGGTTCTGCGTGATGAAATAGACGCCCACGCCCTTGGACCGGATCAGGCGGACGACCTGTTCCACCTTGTCGAGCAGCGCCTTTGGCGCCTCGTCGAACAGCAGATGCGCCTCGTCGAAGAAGAAGACGAGCTTGGGCTTGTCGGGATCGCCCACCTCGGGAAGCGTCTCGAACAGTTCGGAGAGCAGCCACAGGAGGAAGGTGGAATAGAGTTTCGGGCTGGCCATCAGCTTGTCGGCGGCCAGGATGTTGACGATGCCCCGGCCCTGTTCGTCGAGCTTGAAGAAATCCTCGATCTCCAGCGCCGGCTCGCCGAAGAAATGGTCGCCGCCCTGGCTGCGGAGCTGGAGCAGCGAGCGCTGGATCGTGCCCACCGTCGCCTTGGAGACGTTGCCATAGGTGATGGTCAGTTCGTCGGCGCGGGTGGCGCAGTGGCTCAGCATCGCCTGGAGGTCGTCGAGATCGAGCAGCAGCAGCCCGTCCTTGTCGGCGACGTGGAAGGCGATGGTGAGCACCCCTTCCTGCACGTCGTTCAGGTCGAGCAGCCGGGCGAGCAGCAGCGGCCCCATTTCGGAAACGGTGGTGCGGATGGGGTGGCCCTGTTCGCCGAACAGATCCCAGAACTGGACGGGATTGTCCTTGTACGCCCAGTCCGTGTCGCCGATCTCGGCGGCGCGCGCGGCGAATGCGTCATGCACCTTGGCGGTAGGCGATCCCGCCATCGCCATGCCCGAAAGATCGCCCTTCACATCGGCCAGGAAGGTCGGCACGCCGGCGCGCGAAAAGCCCTCGGCGATGCCCTGCAGCGTCACGGTCTTGCCGGTGCCGGTGGCGCCCGCGATCAGCCCGTGGCGATTGGCGCGCCTGAAATTGAGGATCTGCCGCTCGCCGCCCCCGGTTCCGATGAAAAGGCCGGTCTCGTCAGTCATGCGCAGTCCTCCGATTGTTGGATATGCTTTAGAGCATCCCGCGGAAAAGTGGGAACCGGTTTTCCGCATCGGGGATGCGACGGACAATCCATCCCGCGGAAAAGTGGGAACCGGTTTTCCGCATCGGGGATGCGACGGACAACCCATCCCGCGGAAAAGTGGGAACCGGTTTTCCGCATCAGGGATGCGACGGACAACCCATCCCCCACGCCCCAAAACCGTTCGGACCCTGCCAACCCCGCACGTCACCCCAGCGCAGGCTGGGGTCTGCCACAAGCTCAGGCGCGATCTGGTTGGCAGATCCCAGCCTACGCTGGGATGACGTATGGACTGGCATCATCATCCCCCGTTCGGGCTGAGCCTGTCGAAGCCCTGCCCTTTCCTGGACACCGAAAGAGAAGAACAGGGCTTCGACAGGCTCAGCCCGAACGGGGATCGAGACCACAGCCAAATTCAACACATTCAACCAGCGCCCGCCCCAAAAACAACAAGCCGCGCGATCCGGGGATCGCGCGGCCTGCCGTGCATCGGGGAAGCGCCCTTTCCCTCAAGGGGAAAAGGGCGTCCGGATCATTTGCGCTTGGTGGTCTTCACGCCCACGTACCGCGCCGGGCCGTTGCCGCGCTGGACGAGCAGCAGCACCGGGCGGTTGGCCGCGACCGAGACCTTCACCGCATTGGCGAGGTCGGCGGGCTGCACCACCGGGCGCTGGTTGGCGGTGACGATGATGTCGCCGCGCTGGATGCCCGAGGCGGCGGCGTCGCTGGCGGGATCGACCGCGCCGACGACCAGGCCGCGCACGTCCTGCGACAGGCCGAGCTGGCGCGTGATCTGCGGCGTCAGCGCCTGCACCACCAGGCCGATCGAATCGCGCGTCGACTGTTCGGTGGCGTCGTTGTCGGGCGTCGGCACCGCATCGTCGCCATCGGCGTTGAAGGCGGCGAGCTGTTCCTCGGGCGGGCGCGTGCCGACAGTGGCGTTCACCGTCATGCGCTTTTCGTTGCGGACCAGTTCGATCGGCACGCGGGTGCCGGGCTTCAGGTTCGAAACGAGGTAGGAGAGCGTGTTGTCGGGCGAGACGGGGGTGCCGTTCACCTTGGTGATCACGTCACCCTGCTGGATGCCTGCCTTGGCCGCGCCCTCGCCCGGTTCGACGCGCGCGATCAGCTCGCCCGTGTTCTTGGGCAGGCCCAGCGACGCGGCGATCGATTCGTCGAGCGGCTGGAGCGCGACGCCCAGATAGCCGCGCTGCACCTTCGCGCCCGAACGCAGCGTATCGATGATCGGCTTGGCCTGTTCCGCCGGAATCGCGAAGCCGATGCCGACATTGCCGCCGGTGGGCGAGAAGATCGCCGAATTGATGCCGATCACATTGCCGTTCAGGTCGAACATCGGGCCGCCGGAATTGCCCATGTTGATCGACGCGTCGGTCTGGATATAGCGATCGAAGGCGCCGCCCTGGCCGGTGTTGCGGTGGAGCGCAGAAACGATGCCCGCGGTCACGGTGCCGCCCAGGCCGAACGGATTGCCGATCGCGACCACCCAGTCGCCCACGCGCGTGCTCGTCGAATCGCCGAACTTCACGAAGGGCAGGTTGCTCGCCTCGATCTTGAGCAGCGCCAGGTCGGACGCGGCGTCACGGCCGATCAGCTTGGCCGAATATTCCTTGCGGTCGGGCAGGGTCACGGTGATCGAATCGACCACGGCGCTGCGGTTGCCCGGCGCCACCACATGGTTGTTGGTGACGATATAGCCGTCGGCCGAGATGATGAAGCCCGAGCCCAGCGACTGCGCCTCGCGCGTGATCGGGCGGCCGCCCTGCTGGCCGCCGAACTGGCCGAACAGGTCGCCGAACGGCGTGCCGGCGAACGGATTCTGCTGCTGCTGGACCTGGACGGTCTGCTTGGTCGAGATGTTGACCACGGCGGGCGCCAGCCGTTCGGTGAGCGATGCGAAGCTCATCGGGGCGCCGCGCGGCGCGGCGGCCGCCATCGCGCGATCGTCATTCTGCGCCGTCTGCGCGCCGACATTGGTGCCGACGGTGATCGCGGCTCCGCCCAGGAGCAGCGCGGTGGTAATGGCATATGCGTAGCGCACGTTCATCTTCCTTCCAACTTCCTTCACTTGCCCGGCGTCCGGGCCTCGCGGTTTGCCGCCAGGCTGCTACTCGACGGCTTAACGCAGTTTGAATGGTTCCGGTTCAGCGCGAGCCACGAAACTCGCGCAGATAACTATTGTCGGGCGACAGGATGATCGACGACGCGCCCTTGCCCTCGCCGGGCGTGAACGTCTGTTCGTACGACTGCATGGCCCGATAGAAATCGTAGAAGCCCGCATCCTTGTTGAACGCCTCGGCATAGGCCTTGGCGGCGTCGGCATCGGCCTGGGCGCGAACGATCTGCGCCTGTTTCAGGCCCTGCGCCTCGATCGTGCGTGCTTCCTGGATACGCGCGGTGCGCATCCGTTCCAGCGCGCTGTCCAGCGGCGCGCCTTCGGGCAGGTCGGCGCGCTTGATGCGGACGTCGACGATCTCCGCGCCATATTGCCGCGCGGTGCGGTTCAGCGCGGACTGGATATTGTCCATCACCTGCCCGCGTTCGGCGCTGAGCAGCGCGGCGAAGGGCCGCTTGCCCAGTTCGTTGCGAAGCGCCGAACCCAGGATCGGCCGCAGCGCCGACGCCACATTCTCCGGGTTCTTGGCGGTGATCACCATGCGCAGCGGATTGACGATGCGGAACCGCGCGAACGCGTCCACCTGCAGGCGGAGCTGGTCGGTGGAGAGCACCTGCTGCTGTTCCATGCTGATCGACAGGATGCGCTTGTCGATCCAGGTGATGTCGTCGATGAACGGCCATTTGGCGATCACGCCCGCGCCGACCCCGCCGAAGCTCTTCTTGGGATCATAGACGTTGATCAGCCGCACGGGCTGGCCGAAGCGCAGGATCACGCCCTGCTTGGTTTCGGGCACGACCACCACGGTGGAAGCGAGGATGAACAGCGCCGCGATGGCGGCGAGCGCGGCGGCGATGGGGTGCCGGCCGATACGATCGATCATCGGGCCGCTCCTTCCGCCGGGCGGCGCTGGAGCTGCTGCAGCGGCAGATAGGGGGTCACCCCCGGCGCCTCGACCACCGTCTTGTCCACTTTCGAAAGCACCCGTTCCATCGTTTCGTAATACATGCGTCGCCGCGTCACCTCGGGGGCGAGGCGATATTGTTCATAGACCTTGTTGAACGATTCGGCCTCGCCCTGGGCGCGCGCCACCACCTGCTGCGCATAGGTGCGCGCCTCGTTCAGGTTGGATTGGACGCGCTGCTGCGCGGCGGTCACTTCCTTGAACGCCTCGTTCACCGCGCTCGGCGGATCGGCCTGGCTGATCGAGACGCCGCGGATCTCGATGCCCGCCTTATAGTCGTCGAGGATGGTCTGCATCGTCTCGCGGACGCGCTGCTCCACCTCGTTGCGGCCGGGGCCGATCGCCTGGATCAGCGTGAAATTGGCGAGCACCGATCGCATCGCGCTTTCGGCGACCTCGCCGATCGTCTGCTCGGGATCGGCGAGCTGGAACAGATATTGTTCCGCCGCCCCCGCCTTCACGTTCCAGCGCACGGTATAGGCGAGGTCGATCAGATTCTGGTCGCCGGTCAGCACCAGATTGTCGTCGCCGCCGGGCTGGCCGATCGAGATGGTGCGGATCGCCTGGATATCCACCTTCTGCACGCGTTCGAACGGCGCCGGCCATGAAAAGCTGACGCCCGGCTGCATGGTGCGCGCATATCGGCCGAGCTGGGTGACGACGCCGGCCTGTTCGGGGCCGATTCGGTGAACGGAGGTCATGCCGACCCACAGCAGCACGAAGCCGCCGATCAGATAGGGCCAGATCGAAAGGCCGCCGGGGCCGGAGAAACCGCCGCCGCCGATGCCGCCGCCGGGGCCGAACAATTCGCGCAGCTTGGCCATGATCTGGTCCAGCGCGGACGGGCCGGGACGGCCGCCGCCGGGCCGGCGCGAACGATCGCCGCCGGGCGGACGGCTCCACGGATTCGGGCGGCCGCCGCCCGATCCCTCGCCGTCGCCACCACCGCGGCTGCCCCATGGGCCACCATTTTCACTCAGCACGGCGCCGATGGACGCCAACCACCCCGATCTCTTGTTCATGCCGCCATTATAGGAAGCACTTTCGGGAAAAACAGTGGCATTGCCCGAAACTCTGCCTATCTGGCGCGCATGACCGATCAAGATCGCCTGCTCGCCGCCATCTCCCCCATCGCGGAAGGCCGTGCCGCCGGGCTCCGGCTGGCCGAAGGACGCGCCAGCCTGATTCTCGACGTGACGGGGCTTTCGGGTGACGAACGGCTGAGGATGGAGGCCGCGATCAAGGCCGCGCTGCTGGCGCAGGACGGCGTCTCCGAAGTGCGCGTGGCGATGACCAGCGAGAAAAAGGGCCGCCGCCTGATCGCGGTGGGCAGCGGCAAGGGCGGCGTCGGCAAATCGACGGTCGCCGCCAATCTGGCGCTGGCGCTCAAGGCGCGCGGCTTCAAGGTCGGGCTGGTCGACGCCGATATCTACGGTCCCTCCCAGCCGCGCCTGATGGCGACGGAAGGCCAGCGGCCCCAGGCCGAGGACAAGAAGCTGATCCCGATCATGAGCCCGCACGGCATCCCGATGCTGTCGATGGGCCATCTCGCCAAGCCGGGCCAGGCGATCGCGTGGCGCGGGCCGATGGCGGGCAACGCGCTGGGCCAGATCATCGACGCCGATTGGGGCGACGCCGATCTGCTGATCGCCGATCTGCCGCCCGGCACCGGCGACGTCCAGCTCTCGATGATCCAGAAGCAGAAGCCGGCGGGCGCGGTGATCGTCTCCACCCCGCAGGATCTGGCGCTGATGGACGCGACGCGCGCGATGGACCTGTTCGCGCAGGCGGGCGTGCCGATCATCGGGCTGGTGGAGAATATGTCGGGTTACGAATGCCCGCATTGCGGCGAGGTTTCCGATCCCTTCGGCACGGGCGGCGTGCAGGCGGCGGCGAATGTGATGGGCCATGATTTCCTCGGCCGCATCCCGCTCACCCTCGCCATCCGCACCGCATCCGACGCGGGCACGCCGCCCGCCGCCGGCGACGGCGCGGAGGCGGCCGCCTTCCACGCGATCGCGGCGCGCATCGCCGAATGGTTGAACCAGCCGGCACACTAGATCGTTAGCACTGGATGTCGCATCGCTTCATGCGGAAAACCGGTTCCCACTTTTCCGCGCGATGCAAGGGCGAAAGGATGATTCGATGCCCCTGACCCGAGACGAGGATATCGCCGCCCTGCTCACCGAAACCCGCACGATCGCGCTGGTCGGCGCGTCGGACCGGCCCGACCGGCCGAGCTATCGGGTGATGCGCTTCCTCCAGGATCACGGCTATCGCGTGATCCCGGTCAATCCGCAGATCACCGGCGAGCATGTGCACGGCGAATATGTCTGGCGCGAGCTTTCCCAGATCGGCGAGCCGATCGACATGGTCGACATCTTCCGCCGTCCCGAAGCAGCGGGCGACGCGGTGGACCAGGCGATCGCGGCGGGCGCGAAATCGGTGTGGATGCAGCTTGGCGTGATCAACGAAGCCGCCGCCGCCCGCGCCGAGGCGGCCGGGCTGAAGGTGGTGATGGACCGCTGCCCCGCGATCGACATCCCCAGGCTGGGGCTGCCACGGATCACCGGGTCCTGACCGGATGACGGACGCGATCGCCTTCGAGCCGGGCATTCCGGTGCTGCGCATCTACGACATCGCGAAGGCGATGGAATTCTACATCGATTTCCTGGGCTTCACGCTCGACTGGGAACATCGCTTCGCGCCTGATCTGCCGCTTTACGCGCAGGTCTCGCGATCGGGGCTGAAACTGCATCTGAGCGAACATTATGGAGACGGCACGCCCGGCGCCGTGGTCTGGATCCGGACCGCGAACGCCCGCGCCTTCTTCCGCGAGCTCGCCGACAAACACGCCCGCTTCGCCCGGCCGGGCGCCGACGGGGACGAAGCGACGATCACCGATCCCTTCGGCAACATGCTCCGCTTCGACGGGAGCCGTTAGGGCCGACGGGGTACCGCCGCCGTCACCCGCACTCCGTTCGGGCTGAGCGCGCGCACCGCGACCGCCCACGCACCACCACCACCCACACCCCGTTCGGGCTGAGCCTGTCGAAGCCCTGTCCTTCTCCTTCCGGTGCAAAGGAAAGGCAGGGCTTCGACAGGCTCAGCCCGAACGGGTGTAGGGATATGGGACGGGTGTGGGGGTATGGGAAAGCGAGGATCACCCAGCACGATCCCCCTAGCGCACAATCCCTTTTTCCGCGCGTTCGCGCAGCCGCTCCACCGCGGCGGCATGGATGCCGGGGGCGCTGGCGATCACGCCGAACGCCTCGCCCCTGGTGCTGTTGAAGCGCAGCGCGCCGCCGAACGCGTCGGTCACGCTCGCGCCCGCCTCGCGCGCGATCAGCACGGCGGCGGCGATGTCCCATTCATTACCCCAGCGCAGCGTGGCGAGCAGATCGGCCTCGTCGGCGGCGACCATCGCGATGCGCAGCGCGATCGAATTGGGCTTGAACACGGCGGTCAGGTCGCTGTCCACCCTGGGCAGCGCGTCGGTGGGCACGCGCGCGCCGGGAAAGGTGGTGCGCGTGCTCGCCTTGAGCGCCACGCCGTTGCGCCACGCGCCGCGCCCGGCCACCGCGCGCCATTGCTCGCCGCGCGCCGGCGCGTCGAGCACGCCCAGCACGGGCACGCCGCCCTCGACCAGCGCCACGCTCACCGCCCAGCCCGGGCGGCCGCGCATATAGTCGCGCGTGCCGTCGATCGGATCGATCACCCATATGCGCGGCACCAGCAGCCGTTCGGCGCTGTCCACCGTCTCCTCGGACAGCCAGCCCGCCTCGGGATCGAGCGCGTACAGCCGCTCGCGCAGCATGTCGTTCACGGCATGGTCGATCTCGCACACCGGGTTGCCGGGCGCCTTTTCCCAGCGCTTATAGTCGCTTTCGCACCGCGAGAGCGCCATCGCCCCCGCCTCCGCCGCGATCTCGGCGACCCGGTCGATCAGCGTTTCAGGCACCGGCCACCGTCATGCCCTCGATGCGCAGCGTCGGGGCGTTGACCGCATGGCGGAATTCCAGATCGTCGGCGGGCACGAGCTGGCGGTACATGTCCTTCAGGTTGCCCGCCACCGTCATCTCCGCGATCGGACGGGTGATCTTGCCATTCTCGATCAGGAAGCCGGAGGCGCCACGGCTGTAATCGCCGGTCACGCCGTTCACGCCCATGCCGATCAGCTCGTTCACATAAACGCCATAGGCGATGTCGGCAATCAGGTCCGCGGGGCTGACGGCGCCCGCCGCCATGTGGAGATTCGTGCTGCTGGCCCCGGGCGGGCCACCCACGCCGCGCACCGCATGGCCGGTGGGCGCAAGGCCGAGCTGGCGCGCGGCGGCGGCGGTCATCAGCCAGCCGGTGAGCACGCCATCGTCGATGATCACCGTTTCCCCGGTCGCCAGCCCTTCGCCGTCGAACGGGCGCGAGCGCAGGCCGCGCGCGCGCAGCGGATCGTCGATCACGCGCACGCCCGGCGCGAACACCGCCTCGCCCAGCGCGTCGAGCAGGAAGCTGGTCTTGCGCGCGATCGCCGCGCCGTTGATCGCGCCCATCAGCGGGCCGAGCAGCCCGGCGGACACGCGCGGATCATAGACGACGGGCATCGCGCCGCTGCGCGGCCGCGCGGGATCGAGCCGCGCCACCGCGCGCTCGCCCGCCTGGCGGCCGATCGCGGCGGGATCGTCGAGATCGCCGATATGGCGCGCCGAATGATGCGCGTAATCGCGCTGCATGCCCGCGCCCGTGCCCGCCAGCACGCTCGCCGAAACGCCGTGGCTGCTGCCGGCATAGCCGCGCGCGAAGCCCGCCGAGGTGGCAAGCGCCGCGATCGAGCGGCCCGCGCTGGCGCCGGCGCCCTCGCTGTTGGTGACGCCCGCCACCGCGCGCGCCGCGTCCTCCGTCTCCAGCGCGCGCGCCTTCAGCATCGCGGGTTCGGCGGCGCCGCCATCGTCGATGTCGAGCATCGGCGGCGCGTCGCGCATCAGCCGGTCCTCGGGCGCGAGCCCGGCCCAGGGATCCTCCGGCGCCTCGCGCGCCATCGCGACGACGCGCTCGACCAGCGCGGCGAAGGATTGCAGCGTCAGATCGGATGTGGAGGCGCTGGCCGAACGACTGCCGACAAAGGCGCGCAGGCCGATCTCCTCGCCCTCGGAGCGTTCGACATCCTCGAGCGCGCCCAGCCGCATCTGCACCTGGGTGGATGCGCCGCCCACATACAGGGCATCGGCGGCGTCGGCGCCGGCCTTGCGGGCGAGCGCCACCAGATCGGCGGCATGGGATTCGGCTTGGGATACGCTGAGCATGTCCCGCACTAGAGTGGTTCCGAGGCAAGTGGCAACACTTGCCGACTCGGGAAACACGACAAACAGGGGCGAAGTGGTTGCGAGGCAGGTGGCAAGCCTGCCGGCCCCGATCAGCCCGCCGTGCCCACGGCGGCGCAGGCGAGGAACATCAGGAAGCCCGCGAACCGGTTCGCGCGGAACTTGATCAGCCCGTCCAGCCCGTCATCGGGATCGAGCGCCGCCACCTGCCACAGCAGATGCGCGGCCACCGGCAGCAAGGCCGCGAGCGCGATCCAGTCCGGCCGCACCAGCCACACCGCCACCGCCCACAGCGCGATCGCCGCGCCATAGAAGCCGGCCACGCCGCCGCGCACATGGCTGCCCATCCGCCGCGCGGAGGAGCGGATGCCGATCAGCGCGTCGTCCTCGCGATCCTGCAGGGCGTAGAGCGTGTCATAGCCGATCACCCAGCAGATCGATCCGGCATAGAGCAGCAGCATCGGCAGCTCGACCGCGCCGCGCACCGCCGCCCAGCCGACCAGCGCGCCCCATGAGAAGACCAGCCCCAGCCATGCCTGGGGCCACCAGGTGATTCGCTTCATGAAGGGATAGGCGGCGACGGGCGCCAGGCTGGCGAGCGCGATTACCTGCGCCGCGCGATCGAGCCGCAACAGCACCGCCAGCCCGATCAGGCACAGCAGCAACAGCCAGCCCCAGGCGGCCTTCAGCGACACCGCGCCGCTGGCGAGCGGGCGGCTGCGCGTGCGCGCGACGCTGCGATCGAGGTCGCGATCGACGATGTCGTTATAGACGCAGCCCGCCCCGCGCATGGCGACGGCGCCCAGCAGCAGCCAGAACACCAGGCTCCACTGATCGCGCAGCCCGCCCGCCAGCGCGACGCCCCAGGCGCAGGGCCAGAACAGCAGCCACCAGCCGATCGGCCGGTCGAACCGGGCGAGCAGCGCGAAGGCGCGCAGTTTCGCGGGCAGCGCGCGCATCAGCGCGCCATATTGGGTGTCGGGGACGATCTCTGACTCGGCGCTCATCATGCCCTATGTACCCGGCCGCGCGGCGCGGTACATAGCGGCATGACCGCAACCCCCGCCTGGCCGCCCGACAGCACCCCCCGCCTGTTCATCGATACCGAGATCGCCAAGGGCGACGAGATCCGCATCGATGGCGGACAGGCGCATTATCTGATCGCGGTGATGCGGCTGAAACCCGGCGGCACCGTGCGCCTGTTCGACGACCGGACGGGCGAATGGCGCGCGGAGGCGGTCGCCGTCGGCCGGCGGGACCTGACGCTCAGCGCCACCGACTTGCTGCGCGCGCGCGAAGCGGTGCCCGATCTGTGGCTGTGCGCCGCGCCGATCAAGAAGGGGCGGATCGACTGGGTGGCCGAAAAGGCGTGCGAACTGGGCGTCGACCGGCTGGTGCCGGTGCTGACGCGCCGCACCGTGATCGACCGGCTCAACGGCGAAAGGCTGCGCACCCACATGATCGAGGCGGCGGAGCAATGCGGGCGCACCGCGCTGCCCGCGCTGGCGGAGCCGGTGAAGCTGGCGGCGCTGCTGCGCGACTGGCCGGCGGAGCGCCGCCTGTTCTTCGCCGACGAGACCGGCGGCGCCCCCGCCATGGAGGCGATGCGCGCGAATCGTGGTCCGGCGGCGATCCTGATCGGGCCGGAGGGCGGATTCGATCCGCAGGAACGCGACGCCATCCGCGCGCTGCCGCAGGCGACGGGCATATCGCTGGGGCCGCGCATCCTGCGCGCCGAAACCGCCGCCGCCGCCGCGATCAGCCTGTGGATGGCCGCCGCCGGGGACTGGAGCTGAGGGGTTGTTCGTTAGGGAAATGCGCCTCCGGCGCATTGCAGCACCGCCCTCCACAGGCATTCCATCGATGCTTTGCATCGCCGGAACCTTGGCCTGTTCCGCCCGCTCCCCCACCCGGCCTCCCAACGGCAGTATCTTCTGGGAGGCCGGGTGGGGGAGCGGGCTGGCGCGGCCCTGGAAATGTGCTCTTCCGCACATTTCCCAAACGAACAATCCCCCATGCGCCGCGCGCATGAAACGACGCTTTCAAAAGCCTCGTCCGCCCGCTAGAGCCGCGCCATGAGCACGAAGACGGTTTCAAAAGGCAACGATCCGGTCATCGAAAGCCGGTCCCAGCTCATTTCAGCGTTCGCCAAGGGCGAAAAACCGGCGGAACGCTGGCGCATCGGCACCGAGCACGAGAAATTCGTCTATCGCAACGCCGATCACCGCGCGCCCGGCTATGCCGATCCCGACGGCATCCGCGCGCTGCTCGACGCGCTGACCAGATTCGGCTGGGAACCGATCCGCGAGGGCGGCAACGTCATCGCGCTGGCGGGGCCGGACGGGAATGTCAGCCTGGAGCCGGCGGGCCAGCTCGAACTTTCCGGCGCGCCGCTGGAGAATCTGCACCAGACCTGCGCGGAGACCGGCCGCCACCTCAACCAGGTGAAGGAGGTCGGCGCGCAGCTTGGCGTCGGCATCCTCGGCATGGGCTTCTGGCCCGACAAGCGCCGCGACGAGCTGCCGATCATGCCCAAGGGCCGGTACGAGATCATGCTGCGCCACATGCCGCGCGTCGGCTCGCTCGGGCTCGACATGATGCTGAGGACCTGCACGATCCAGGTCAATCTCGACTATGCGTCCGAAGCGGACATGGCGAAGAAGTTCCGCGTCGGCCTGGCGCTCCAGCCGCTGGCCACCGCGCTGTTCGCCAATTCGCCCTTCACGGAGGGCAAGCCCAACGGCTTCCTCTCCTATCGCAGCCATATCTGGTCGGACACCGATCCGCACCGCACCGGCATGCTGCCCTTCGTGTTCGAGGATGGCTTCGGCTACGAACGCTATGCCGATTACGCGCTCGATGTGCCGATGTACTTCGTCTATCGCGACGGCAAATATATCGACGCGGCGGGCCAGAGCTTCCGCGATTTCCTCGACGGCCGCCTGCCCGCGCTGCCCGGCGAGAAGCCGACCGAGTCGGACTGGGCCGATCATCTCTCCACCGCCTTCCCCGAAGTGCGGATGAAGAGCTTCCTGGAGATGCGCGGCGCCGATGGCGGCCCGTGGAACCGCATCTGCGCGCTGCCCGCCTTGTGGGTGGGGCTGCTGTATGACGGCACCGCGCTCGACGCGGCATGGGACGTCGTCAAGCACTGGACGATGGAGGAGCGCGAGGCGCTTCGCAACGCGGTGCCCCGGCTCGGCCTCGACGCACCGATCGCGGGCGGCCGCACGCTGGGAGACATCGCGCCGGAGATCGTCGAGATCGCCAGCAGCGGCCTCACCGCCCGCGCGCGGCTCAACAGTTCGGGCGACAATGAAAGCGGCTTCATCGATCCGCTGCGCGAGATCGCGGCCTCGCGCATCGTGCCCGCCCAGGCCCTGCTCAACCGCTATCACGGCGCCTGGGGCGGCGACATTTCGAAGATCTATGACGAAATGAGCTTCTGATCCGCGCGCTTAACAAAGACTAAACCGCTTCGCCCTTAGCTGGCCCCAATCGGGTGGGGCCAAATGACAATAACGAATCGCGTAAGGAAGGCACTGGGTCGCGACGAAGCGGATGCGCCCACGCCGACTCTCGCGGTGATGGGCCTGACCGAGGGCGACGAGGGCGCGGCCGCGCAGATCCGCGCGGCGGTACGCCGCACCGTCGGCCTGTTCCCCGCGCTCGCCACCATCTATCTCGCCACCGGCGCGCTCCAGGTCACGCTGCGGATGCTGTTCGGCAACGGCGCCCCGATCGATCACATGCTGCTCGCCGCCGCGCCCATCCTGCTCACCCCCGCCGCCTTCGCCATCGTCAATTCGGGTCCGGGCAAGCGCCTGCCCGCCTCGCGCCGGGTGCGCATCCTCACCGTCTTCGCCGCGCTTGTCGGCATCGCGCTCGGCGGCGCGCTGGCGCTCGACCTGAAGGACGGATCGCATCTCGGCCAGGCGCTGATCGGCGTCACCGCCGGCGCGGCGCTGGCGACGGTCGTCGCCTTCGCGTCGTTGCCCGTGCTCGTCATCGCCAGCGTCGCCGGCATGATCGGCGCGATCCTGATGACGAGCGGCGACGCCGCCTATCTGCCCGTGGTCACGCTGCTCGCCAGCATCATCGCGCCCGTGCTGCTGTCGTTCGTGCGCGCCGACCAGGCGGAGATGAGCAAGACCGCGCGCGCGCGCAACGACGCGTCGAAGGCGAACGCGCTGATCGCCATGTTCGAGGAGAATGGCCGCATCTGGTTCTGGGAAACCGATCGTCACGGCCAGCTCACCTATGCGTCGCCCCGGCTCGCCGAATATTTCGGCAGGCAGCCGGCGGACCTGCTCGGCCAGCCGATGGCCAGCCTGATCGTCAATGGCGGGGACGAGGATCTCGCCTCTCCCCATGTCGAGCGCACGATCGGCTTCTATCTCAGCAGCCGGCTGGGCTTTTCCGACCTGCCGGTGCGCGCGGCGGTGCCCGGCGAGGGGCGCTGGATGTCGGTGACGGGCCGGCCGGTGATCGACGCGCTCGGCCAGTTCCGCGGCTTTCGCGGCAGCGGCACCGATTATACCGAGGAACGCAAGTCGGAAGCGGAGATCAGCCGCCTGGCGCGCTTCGATTCGCTGACCGGCCTGCCCAATCGCGCGCTGATGTTCCAGACGCTGGAACAGTCGCTGGGCAATGCGCGGATCAACCCGGCGCCCTGCGCGCTGATGCTGCTCGATCTCGACCGGTTCAAGGGCGTCAACGACACGCTGGGCCATCCGGTGGGCGATGCGCTGCTGAAGCTGGTGGCGAAGCGGCTGGAAACGGCGGTGGGCGATGTCGGCCGCGTCGGCCGGCTCGGCGGCGACGAATTCACCGTGGTGCTGCCGGTGGCGCCCGCGCATTCGGCGATCGAGGCGCTGGCCGCCGACGTCATCCGCCGGCTTTCCGAACCCTATATGGTCGAGGGATCGCATATCTCGATCGGCGCCTCGATCGGCATCGCGATCGGCCCGCAGGACGGGGCGACGGCGGACGCGCTGATGCGCAACGCCGATCTCGCGCTCTACGCCGCCAAGGCGTCCGGGCGCGGCGCGCTGCGCTTCTACGAACAGTCGATGCACGCCAATGCGCAGGAACGCCGCATGATCGAGACCGATCTGCGCCACGCGCTGGCCACCGACGCGCTTCACCTCGCCTATCAGCCGGTCGTGTGCGCAGCGGCGGAAACGATCGTCGGGTTCGAGGCGCTGCTGCGCTGGAACCACCCCACGCGCGGGCCGATCTCGCCCGAATTGTTCGTGCCGATCGCGGAGGAGATCGGGCTGATCCAGGCGATCGGCGAATGGGTGCTGCGCACCGCCTGCATGGAGGCGGCGCAATGGCCCGCGCATGTGCGCGTCGCGGTCAACGTCTCCTCGGTCCAGTTCGCCAACCCCGCCTTTCCCGGCGTGGTGATGAGCGCGCTGGCCGCCTCGCAGATCGATCCGGCGCAGCTTGAGCTGGAGATCACCGAAAGCGTCTTCCTGAACGACGGGCTGGATACCGACGCGATGTTCGCCGGGCTGAAGGCGCTGGGCGTGCGGCTGGCGCTCGACGATTTCGGTACCGGCTATTCCTCGCTCAGCTATCTGCGCAAGGCGCCGTTCGACAAGATCAAGATCGACCGGTCCTTCGTCGCGGGGGCGGCGGTGCCGGGCAACCGCAACGCCGCGATCATCGGCGCGATCGTCTCGCTCGCCGAAGGGCTGGGCATGGACACCACCGCCGAGGGCGCGGAAACCCGCGACGAGCTGGAACTGATCCGCACGCTCGGCTGCTCGCATATCCAGGGCTATATCTTCGGCCGGCCGATGTCCGCGCGCGAGGCCGCCGAAAAGCTGAGCTGCCCCACCGGCGTGGTGACGCCGCAGGGCTATGAGCGCAGCCGCGCCCCGCGCGTGCGGATGCTGCGTTCCGCCATCCTCCACCACGAGGCGCGCGCCGTGTCCGGCCGCATCCGCAACATCTCCACATCGGGCGCGCAGATCGACCTGGACCGCCCGATGCCCGTGGACAGCATCGTCTCGATCGACCTGGGCGAAGGCACGAAGATGACGGCGACGGTGCGCTGGGTGCAGGACCGCCGGATCGGCGTCGCGTTCGACCGGCTGATCGACATCGACGCACTGACCGCGCAAAGGCCGCCGACGAAGCGGGCGGCGGCGCGCTAGAGCGGTTTCCGATCTGATTGAATCAGATCGACCGCTCTAAACTTTTGTTTCGCCGCGATTTCCGAGTCGTCAGATGAAGCCATCTGACTGGAAATCGCTCTAGGGCCGTTTGAGATTGGCCGTTTGCGGTCGGCAGGTCAGACCAGCGCCTTGACGATATTCGCGATCACAAGGGCGATCACACAGACCGCGATCATGGCGCAGCAGCCCGCAAGGCCGCCTTTGTTCCACATCAGGAACAGTCCGTCGCCCTTCGCCTGACTTCGGCGCTGTATTTCGCCGTTCACCAGAAGCGCGGCCAGCACGCCCGCGCCCATGACGAGCACCACGATGACCTCCGCACCCACACGCTTACCCCACTGCCCGACAGGGCGCCATGATGCCGGTTTCCGGCGCCGGGAGAAAGCCTGTTCGGCGCTGACCGGAACCGTCAGTCCCGCCCGGCCTGCATTTTGGTGAGCGCGTCGAAGCGGCGGCGATAATGGTCCGCCACGCGCTGCCGGTCGTTGCCGATACGGTCGAGCTCGGCCTTCCATTCGGCCTGCGAACGGCGCAGCGCCGCCCCGCCGCGCGCGGCAAGCACCGAATTGTAGAGCAGCGACAGATTATAGTCGGAGATCGCCAGGCCGAGATCGGAACAGACCAGCGCGCGGCCCGCGCTCAGCTTGCCCTCGCACGAAAAGCTGGTGACGCGCGCCACGGCGGCCGGATCGGGCGGCGGCAGCGCCGCGCCGGCCGGGCCGGCTACGG
>NZ_JBMDKK010000035.1:0-17412 GCF_057809675.1 Sphingomonas sp. FG14
CGGTGACGATGACGATCACGACGCTGGCGGACGGCAGGAACGTCGTGGGCGGCGGTCGCGGCAGCGGCGGCGTGCTGATGGGCACGGCGGACGAGGATCGTCTCTACGGGTTCGCGGGCAACCAGAGCCTCAACGGCGCCGGCGGTGACGACGTGCTGATCGGCGGTGCCGGCGATGACACGCTGACCGGCGGCGCGGGCAGGGACACCTTCCTCATCAACTTCGGTGACGGGCACGATATCATCACCGACTATACCCCGGGCCAGGATATCGTCGATCTCGCCGACGGGCTCGACATCCTCAATGTCGTCGTCGGCGACACCAATGGCGATACCATCACCGACCTCCGCCTCAATCTTGAACAGGGCGGCTCCGTCACACTCCTCGGCATCTCCGACATCAACCAGATCACCTTCGCCTGACGATCATTGACCGGCACGCCCGACGGCGTGCCGGTCAAAATCGCCGGTGCGGTGTTCTGGGGTCGGCGAATATCGGCTCGGGGTGCGTGCCCGTCAGTGGATGTATGTTCGCAGCGCCGCCAGCAATGTGCGCCACCATTCGCCGTGCCGCTGATCGAACAGAAGCGACGGCATGCCGTGCTTTGCGACATGGGGTTGCGGCACGCTGTCCCAGCCGCGATGCTCGACCGTCACACGCGTTTCGTCGCCGACGGGTTCGAAACGGATTTCGACTTCGGTGCGCTGATCCAGCCTGAACGTCGCCTGGCGCCAGCCGAATACCAGGCGTCGGCCGACATCCCAGACCGCGACGTCGCCGATCACGAAGACCTTGCCGTCGGGCAGCTTCTCGACGAAGCGGGCGGGGGCGTCGCCGGTCGGCGGTTCGAACGCCACCGTACCGGGGCTGCGCGGCGTGAAGCGGAACAGGGGATTGTCCTGCCACCAAAGGCCGACCTCTTCGGTGAAGACGCGAAAGGCGCGCTCGGGTGGTCCGGGTACGCGCATCGCCACCAGGATGCGCGACGTCATGGCGCGTCGCTCCGCGCCAGCATATGGTTGCGGAACGCACTGAGCTGATCCGCCCACATCTCCTCGGTTTGGCGCAGCCACTCGGTGAGTTCCGCCATCGGGGCGGGGGTCAGGCGATAGATGCGTACGCGCGCGTCGAAACCGTCATGCCGTTCTTCCACCAGCCCGGATGTGCGCAGCATGCGAAGGTGGCGGCTCATCGCAGGAGGGCTGAGTCCCGCGGCTTCGGCCAGTTCGCCCGCGCGCCTCGGCCGTTCGCGCAGCAACTCCACGACCTGGCGGCGATGCGGATCGGCGAGCGCCGCCAATGTCCGGTCAAGCCGCTTCGCTGCGGCATTCACGGCCAGATCTTGGTCTTCAGACCGGTATCCCTGTCCCAATCCTCGGGCTCGACCTGCTTCACCGTCTGGCCGAAGGTCCAGATATGCCCCTCCGGATCGCGCGCGCGATAGGTGCGGTCGCCGTAGAATTGGGTTTCGGGCTCCATCAGGATTTCGGCACCGGCGTTGCGCGCATGTTCGCAATGCGCGTCGATATCGGTCGTCATCTGGAGATGGACGGTCTGGGTGTTCTTGCCGCCGAGATTGGCGGGGCTGCGATGATCGTCGCTCCATTCGTTGCCGACCATGATCCAGCCGTCGCCGAAGATCATTTCCGAATGCGCCAGATTGCCCTCCGCATCGGTGATCAGCATCGCGGGTTCGAAGCCGAAGGCGCCTTGCAGCCATTCGAACGCGGCCATCGCATCCTTGTAGACGATCGCGGAAACCACTGCGGGGCGTTGAGATATATCGGCCATTTCGATTCTCCTATCTGTTAATATTTAACGCAGATGAGAACTATTTCGTCAAGGATGCTGGATGCGCGGGGAGGAGGTGGCTGATTCGGTCAGCCGAAAAGGATTTTTGCGCTTTCGTCCCACACGCGCGTGGATGCGGCGCCGAGCAGGCCCTTGCGGCCGTCACCGACGATATAGGGTGATCCGTCCGGCCGGGCGATGCGACCGCCGGATTCGGCCAGGAACAGCGCGCCGGCGGCATGATCCCAGGGCAGGGTGCGTTCGAACAGTGCGATATCGTTCTGGCCGAGCACGAGGCGGGGATATTGCTCCGCCGCACAGCGCGGGATATCGACCAGCGTCAACCGGCCGCGCGCGCGTTCGACGATTTCGGCGCGGCGTTCCGGCGTCATGAAATAGACGGCAAGCGCGGCGACGGGCAGGGTGCATCCGCTTTCCTGCGCCGTGATGCGTTCTCCGTCGAGAAATGCACCACCGCCTGCGACGGCATGGCAGATCCGGCCGTCGAGCGGATCGAGGATCCAGCCGGCCCGGATGGCGCCGTCCGCGACGAGCGCTACCATCATGCCGAAGGGTGGACGGCCCGCGGCGAAATTGCCGGTGCCGTCGATCGGATCGATGATCCAGTTGAGGCCGATGCCGGCGCGATCGAGGATCGCGGGATCGGCCGCCGCGGCTTCCTCCCCAATCATGCCGGCGTCCGGCAGGATCCGGGCGAGCCCCTCGATCAGCCGCAACTCGCTTTCCTTGTCGGCGATGGTGACGAAATCGTCTGTCGCCTTTTCGCTGATCTCGTCTTCGGCGAGATTCTGATAGCGCGGCAGGACGACATCTGCCGCCACCTGCTCCATCAGTTCGGCGACGGGGCGGTAGAGGCTGTGCATCGCGATAGGCTCCTGCTTGCGGGAGGCGCTCAGGTGAGCGGGATCATGACCTGGCTGGCATAGCCCGGCCGCGCCTTAAGTGCGGCATACCATCTTTGGACATTGGGCATATCCGGGCGCTCGATATCGAGCGTCATCCAGCTATGCACGTAAACGCCCATCGGAACGTCGCCCAGGCCGAAGGTCTGGCCAGATAGCCATGGCTGGCGGTCAAGTGCGCGTTCGATCAGCGCCATCATTTCGGCGCATCGTTGCGCGGATCGCGCCACCGCCGCGGGATCGCGCGCATCTGCGGGATAGCGCACCAGGTTGAGGAAGGCGTCTCGCTGCGCATCGGCATAGCCAAACTGCCAGTCCATCCATTTGTCCGCCTGAGCGCGCAAGGCGGGATCGTTCGGCCAGAATGCTTCCGGTGCGTAGCGTGCCGCCAGATAGCGCAGGATCGCATTCGATTCCCACAGAACAACGTCGTCGTCCTCGATCGTCGGGATCAGCGCATTGGGATTGAGCGCGAGATAGGCCGCGTCCATGCCGAAGGCACCGCCGACATCTCGGCGGGCGTGCGGAATGCCGATCTCGTGCGCGAACCAGGCGACCTTCTTCACATTGTGCGAGTTGAGCCGACCCCAGATCGTCAGCATCGGATCAACTCCGGTAGTCGGCGTTGATCGAGATATATCCGTGCGTCAGATCGCAGGTCCAAACCGTCGCACGGCCATCGCCCAGGCCGAGGTCGACACCGACCTCGATCTCCTTGCCCTTCAGATGCGTGGCGACGGGGGCTTCGTCATAACCCTCGACCGCAAGGCCGCCGGTCGCGACCTGGGTCGCGCCGAAGCGGATGGCGAGCTTGTCGCGTTCGGCGGGCTCGCCGGCCTTGCCGACCGCCATGACGACACGGCCCCAATTGGCGTCCTCGCCCGCGATCGCCGTCTTCACCAGCGGCGAATTGGCGATGCTGAGCGCGATGCGATGCGCGCTGTCGTCTGATTCTGCGCCGGTCACGGTGATCTCGATGAATTTCGACGCGCCTTCGCCGTCGCGGACGACGAGATGGGCGAGTTGGCGACACATGTCGGTGAGCGCGGCCTGGACGGCGTCCGCACCGGCATCGTCGAACGACGCGAGCGGAGCGTTCCCGGCCCGGCCGGTGGCGAAGGCAAGCACGGTGTCGCTGGTCGAGGTGTCGCTGTCGACGGTGATCGACGAGAAGGTTGCGCGATTGGCGGTGCTCAGCATCGCCTGGAGCAGACCGGGCTCGATCGCCGTGTCTGTGAAGATGAAGCCGAGCATCGTCGCCATGTCCGGCGCGATCATGCCCGATCCCTTCACGATGCCAACGAAGCTGACGGTGCGGTCGCCGATCACCGCTCGCGTCACCGCCGCCTTTTCGAAGGTGTCGGTGGTCATGATCGTGGCGGCGGCGTCCTGCCAGCCGCAGGGTTCGGCAGTGAAGGCGGCGTCGAGCCCGGCTTCCGCCTTGTCGATGGGGAGCGGCACGCCGATCACGCCGGTGGAGGCGACAAACACGTCCGACGGCTGGCAGCCGAGATGCGCGGCGGTGCGCGCGGCGATCGCCTCAACCGCGGCGCGCCCGCGATTGCCGGTGAAGGCGTTGGAATTGCCGGCATTGACGACCAGCGCGCGCGCCTGGCCGAGTGTCAGCGCCGCGCGGCACCATTCGACTTCGGGCGAGGGGCATTTGCTCCTGGTCAGCACGCCGGCGACCGACGTGCCCGGATCGAGCGTGACGAAGGTCAGGTCACAGCGGTCCCAGGCCTTGTAGCGCGCACGCGCCACGCGCAGCGCAACGCCGTCAATGGCGGGGAGATCGGGAAAGCCTTCGGGCGCGAGGGGGGAGCGGGCTGGCTGAGTCATGATGGCCGCTATAGCTTCGCCGTGTCGGGGATCAATGTGGCGTTCAGCCGAAACGCTTATGGCACATCACGTTTATATGAGCTTTTGATTAGACGAACGGCCCGACAGCACCTATGTCGTGGCGGTTCTAACCTGGGACGTGCATTTGCAACTGCTGCTCTTCCTCTCCGCACTGCTGACCTGCTTTACCGGAATCATCTCCGGCGAGCGGGTGGCGGAGCGTGCACAGGTGCAAAGTGCCGCCGCCGGCACAGCCGTCGATGCGCTGGCCGAAATCGCGGCGCCCGCGCCGCGTGCGATGCATGATCCCGGTCGTACTACCGCCGCTTTTCCCGCCGCCATGTCGCTCGCGCCTGTCCAGGCCGGCGCGCTCCGCGCGGTCCTTCTGGTGAACGGCAGCCGGCTGGAATAGCCGTGGCTGGCCTGCTCTTGCTGGCCGCATCCCCGATCTACGCGTGCGTGCCACGCGGCCGAAGCTGGCATCGCCGGCGTCCAAACCCTCGATTCAATACAGGATTTTATCATGCTCGGTGGCATCGCCAAGGCCATTTTCGGATCGTCGAACGATCGTTACGTCAAGTCGCTCGACAAGATCGTCGCGCGCATCGCCAGCTTCGAACCCTCGATCTCCGCGTTGTCGGACGAGGAGCTTTCCGCGCAAACCGCTGCGTTCCGTGCGCGCCTGGACGCGGGCGAAACGCTGGACGACATCCTCCCCGAAGCCTTTGCCACGGTGCGCGAGGCCGCGAAGCGTGTGCTCGGCCAGCGCCATTACGACGTGCAGATGGTCGGTGGCATCGTGCTCCATCGCGGCGAGATCGCCGAGATGCGGACGGGCGAGGGCAAGACGCTGGTGGCGACGCTCGCCACTTATCTGAACGCGCTGCCGGGCACCGGCGTCCATGTCGTCACCGTCAACGACTATCTCGCCCGCCGCGACGCCGAATGGATGGGCCAGGTCTATCGTTTCCTCGGGCTGACAGTGGGCGTGATCGTGCCCAATATCGGCGACCAGGCGCGCCGTGACGCTTATGCGGCGGACATCACCTACGGCACGAACAACGAGTTCGGCTTCGACTATCTGCGCGACAACATGAAATATGAGCGCAGCCAGATGGTGCAGCGCCCCTTCGCGCATGCGATCGTCGACGAGGTCGACTCGATCCTGATCGACGAAGCCCGCACGCCGCTGATCATCTCCGGCCCGACCGACGACAAGTCCGAACTGTACATGCGCGTCGATGCGGTGGTGAAACAGCTTGTCGCCGAGGATTATGAGGTCGACGAGAAGCAGCGCTCGATCATCCTGACCGAGGACGGGACCGAGAAGGTGGAGCGGATCCTGGAAGCCGCCGGCCTGCTCGAAGGCAGCAATCTCTACGATTACGAGAACACCCAGGTCGTCCATCACCTGAACCAGGCGCTGCGCGCCAATGTGATCTTCAAGCGCGATACCGATTATATCGTGAAGGAAGGCAAGGTGATCATCATCGACGAGTTCACCGGCCGCATGATGGACGGACGGCGCTGGTCCGATGGCTTGCACCAGGCCGTCGAGGCCAAGGAAGGGGTCAATATCGAGCCCGAGAACCAGACGCTCGCCTCGATCACCTTCCAGAATTATTTCCGCATGTACCCCAAGCTTTCGGGCATGACCGGTACGGCTGCGACTGAAGCGGCCGAATTCTTCGACATCTACAAGATGAATGTCGTCACCATCCCGACCAACGTGCCCGTCCAGCGGGTCGACGAGGAAGACGAATTCTACAAGAGCCTGGAAGAGAAGTTCGCGGCGATCGCCAAGCGGATCCGGATGCAGGCGGAGAATGGCCAGCCCGTGCTCGTCGGCACCGTCTCGATCGAGAAGTCGGAATTGCTGTCGGACTTTCTGAACAAGGAACAGGTCGAGCACAGCGTGCTCAATGCGCGCTATCATGAAAGCGAAGCGCATATCGTCTCGCAGGCTGGCCGACTGGGCGCAGTCACCATCGCGACCAACATGGCGGGCCGCGGCACCGACATTCAGTTGGGCGGCAATCTGGAATTCCGCGTCGAGGACGAACTGTCGGAGATGCCGGAAGGGCCGGAGCGCGAGGCGGCGATCGAACGCATCAAGGCGGAGATCGCGGCCGAGAAGCAGCAGGTGCTCGCCGCCGGCGGCCTGTTCGTGCTCGGCACCGAGCGCCACGAGAGCCGCCGCATCGACAACCAGCTTCGCGGCCGTTCGGGCCGTCAAGGCGACCCCGGTCTCAGCCGTTTCTACCTGTCGCTCGACGACGATCTGTTGCGGATCTTCGGGCCCAACACGATGTTCGCGAAGATGATGCGGAGCAATCTGCAGGAAGGTGAGGCGATCGGATCGAAGTGGCTGTCGAAGGCGATCGAGACCGCGCAGAAGAAGGTCGAGGCGCGCAACTACGACATCCGCAAGCAGGTCGTCGAATATGACGACGTGATGAACGACCAGCGCAAGGTGATCTACGAGCAGCGTTCGGACATCATGGACGCGGAAACGGTGGACGATGTCGTCGCAGATATGCGCGCCGAGACGGTCAATGGCATCGTTGCCGATGCCTGCCCGCCCGACACCTATCCCGAGCAATGGAATATCGCGCAGCTCAAGGAGCGCACGCTGGAAGTGCTCGGCATCGAGCCCGATTTCGACGCGTGGCTGACCGAGGAAGCGATCGACCCCGAACTGATCGAGCAGCGGCTGCAGGCACTGGCGGACGAGGCGATCGCCGGAAAATCGGCGGAGATCGATCCGGAAAGCTGGGCGCAGGTGCAGAAGAGCATCCTGCTCCAGAGCCTGGATCATCACTGGAAGGAGCATCTGGCGACGCTCGACGCGCTGCGCCAGGTGATCCATCTGCGCGCCTATGCGCAGAAGACGCCGATCAACGAATATAAGCAGGAGGCGTTCGCGCTGTTCGAACGCATGCTGTCGGCGATCCGCGAGGATGTGACCCGTGTTCTCGCCAATGCGCAGTTTATGCCGCAGGAAGCGCCGCCGCTGCCGCAGATGCCCGATTTCATCACCACTCATATCAATCCGCTGACTGGCGAGGACAATAGCGCGGACATCGACGCCGGCAATCTGGGCCTGATCACCACGCGGTTGCCCCCGCTGCAGATCGCCCAGCCCGAGATGGTCGAGGATCTGGGTGACGATCCGGCGGAATGGGGCGACAAGGTGAGCCGCAATGCGCCGTGCCCCTGCGGTTCAGGGCGCAAGTACAAGCACTGCCACGGGGTGCTGTAAGGGCGCCTCGACCTAAACCGTCCGAACGGGCGAGCCGCAGATCCGGGCGTTATCGCCGAACGTCCATTTCCCCGGCGAGGAATGCGTCGATATCCGCCCGTCCGAACAGGCTGGCGTCACCCGGCAGGCTGTGTTTCAGGCAGGTGAGGGCGAGGCCGGAGCGCACCGTCCAGTCCAGATCGGCGCTCATCCCCAGCCCGTGCAGGATGCCGGCGGCGAAGGCGTCGCCTGCGCCGATCCGGTCGACGATCCCGGAAACCGCGATCTCCTCGGTCTGGTGCGCGGCTTCGCGCGTGTCGATCCGCGCGGAGACGCGGTGGCGGTCGGCATCTTCGGTGTGGCGGGCTGTCGAAGCCATCAGGTTGAGGCCGGGGAAGGCGGCGAAAGCCGCGTCGGCCGCTTCTCGCCGACGTTCTGGGCCGTCGCCATGGAAGGTTTCGCCGAGCAGCAGCGAAATGTCGCGGTGATTGCCGAACAGGATATCGGCGAGCCCGACCAGCCGGGTGAGCACGGCGCGCGGATCGCTGTCCCAGCTTTCCCACAATTTCGCTCGATAATTGCCGTCGAACGACACCGGGATGCCCATCGTCTTCGCGGTTTCGGCCGCCGCGATCGCGGCGGCTGCCGTCGCCGGACCCAATGCAGGCGTGATGCCGGACAGATGCAAGCGACCGGCGCCGTCGAGCAGCGACGGCCAGTCATAGGCGTCGGCGGGCGCCTCTGCGAAGCTGGAATGGGCGCGGTCGTAGACGACCTCCGAGGCGCGCAGGCCGGCGCCCTGGGTGAGGAAATACAGGCCCATCCGTCCGTCGCGGTGCGCGACATGGCGGCAATCGACGCCATGACCGCGCAGCACGGAAACGGCCGAACCACCCAGCGGATTGTCCGGCACCGCGCTCACCATCTGTGTCACATGGCCCAGCCGTGCGAGCGCGACCGCGACATTGGCTTCGGCGCCACCCACATGGACATCGAGCCGGCCGGTCTGGAGCAGCAATTCGCGCCCCGGCGCCGTCAGGCGGAGCAGCAATTCCCCAAAACAGACGGTGCGGCCGGCCATGCGGTTTCCTTTCAACGGGCGAGCCAGCCGCCATCGACCGCCAGGATATGGCCATCGACATAGTTGGATGCGGAGGATGCGAGAAACACGGCGGCACCGCCCAGATCCTCCGCCTCGCCCCAGCGACCCGCAGGGATTCGGCCCAATATCTCGGCATTGCGCTTGCCGTCGGCGCGCAATGCTTCGGTGTTGTTCGTCGCGATATAGCCGGGGGCGATCGCATTGACGTTGATGCCCCTGCTCGCCCATTCATTAGCGAGCAGCTTGGTCAGGCCGCCGATCCCGCTCTTCGACGCGGTATAGCTTGGCACACGAATACCGCCCTGGAAGCTCAGCATCGATGCGATATTGATGATCTTGCCGCCACCGGCGGGAATCATCCGCTTCGCCGCCGCCTGGCACAGGAAGAAGACCGATTTCAGGTTGGTATCGATCACCGCGTCCCAATCCGCCTCGGTGAAATCGATGCTGTCGGCGCGGCGGATGATGCCGGCATTGTTCACCAATATATCGATGCTACCCAGCCGATCGACGGTTTCGGCCACGACGCGTTCGACGGGCTCGATCGTCGACAGGTCCGCCGAGATGATCTCCGCGCGGCGGCCGAGTGCGCGGGCGCGCTCCATCGTATCGGTCGCGGGCGTCCGCCCGGCGGCGGCGATATCGGCGCCTGCCGCCGCCAGTGCCAGCGCGATGCCCTGGCCGATACCTGTATTGGCGCCGGTGACCAGCGCGACCTTTCCGGTCAGATCGAAGGGGCTTGTCATCACTGGAGCTGGCAGATGTCGAGGACGTTCATGTCGGTATAATCGAGATTTTCGCCCGCCATCGCCCAGATAAAGGCATAGGCGCGCGTGCCCGATCCCATATGGATCGACCAGGGTGGCGAGATCACCGCTTCCTCATTCGCCATCACGATGTGACGCATCGCGTCTCCCTCACCCATATAGTGGAACACGCGGTCGCCGGCGCCGTTCAGGTCGAAATAGAAATAGATCTCGCTGCGCCGTTCATGGATGTGAGGCGGCATGGTGTTCCACACGCTGCCCGGCTTGAGTACGGTCAGCCCCATGACGAGCTGGGCGCTGTCGCAGATGCCCGGGATGACGAACTGGTAGATCGTCCGCTCGTTCGATTCCTCCAGGCTGCCGCGATCGAGCGCGTTGGCGTCGGCGATCGAGAGCTTGCGCGTCGCGAACGCCTTGTGGGCGGGGCAGGAGGCCAGGTAGAAACGCGCGCCGGCGCCGGAGAACAGCACCTCCCTGGCGCCCATGGTGACGTAGACGCAGTCCTTGTTGCCCAGCGTGAAGACCTCGCCATCGACGGTGACCGTGCCTTCGACCGCGCCGACATTGACGATGGCGAGTTCGCGGCGTTCCAGGAAAGGATGGCCGGCGGCGGAGGCCGGTTCGGTCTGGTCCGGCAGTTTCACCGGGGCATCGATCACTGCGACGCCGCCGATCACGAAACGATCGGCATGGGTATAGTTGAGCAAGCATTCGCCCGGCCGGAACAGACCGCCAATCAGATAGCGGTCACGCAGTTCCTCGTTGGAGACGCACTCCATCATGTCGGGATGTGTGGCGTAATAGGTGCGTTCGAACATCGGTTTCTCCGGGTTGATGGCGATCACGCCGCCTGAGCGACGGAAATATCGGGCGCGTCGAGCTTATAGGCCTGTTTGGCGAGGCCATAGGCAAGCGCATGAGCGAGCTCCGCGGCTTCCCAATCCTCGATCCGGTGCTCGGCGACGAGACGGGCGAGGAAGCCGCAATCGACACGGCGGGCGACGTCGTGGCGCGCAGGGATCGACAGGAAGGCGCGGGTATCGTCGTTGAACCCCACGCCATTGTAGAAGCCGGCGGTTTCGGTGGTCATCTCGCGGAAGCGCCGCATGCCTTCCGGGCTATCGTGGAACCACCAGGCCGGCCCGAGCTTCAGGCAGGGATAATGGCCCGCCAGCGGCGCCAGTTCACGGGCATAGCTCGTCTCGTCGAGCGTGAAGAGGATGATCGAAAGGTCGCGGTGGCCGCCGAAACGGTCGAGCAGCGGCTTCAATGCATGGACATAGTCGGTGCGCGTCGGGATATCGGCGCCCTTGTCGCGGCCATGGCTGGCGAACAGCGCCGCATTGTGGTTGCGGCAGGCACCGGGGTGCAGTTGCATCACCATGCCGTCCTCGACGCTCATCGCCGCCATCTCGGTCAGCATCTGCGCGCGGAACAGTTCCGCTTCGTCCGGCGTCGCATTGCCGGTCACGACCTGGCGGAATAGCCGTTCCGCCACATCGGGGGCGAGGTTCGCCGTGGCTGCGGTCGGGTGGCCGTGATCCGTCGCGGTGGCGCCTGCGGCGCGGAAATCGGCGCGGCGCTTGCGATGGGCTTTCAGATAGCCTTGCCAGTCGTGGATGTCTTCGCCCGACAGTTCGGCGAAGCGCGACAGCGCCGCCGTGAAATCCTGATGTTCGGGATCGACCACTGCATCTGGGCGATAGGTGGTGACCACGCGTCCCGTCCAGCCCGAGGCGCGGATCGCGGCGTGATGGCCCAGATCCTCGTGCGCGCCTTCGGTGGTGGCGAGCAGTTCGATGCCGAACCGGTCGAACAGCGCGCGCGGGCGGAATGCCGGGGTGGCGAGGCTTTCGGCGATCTTGTCGAAATAGTGATCAGCCGTGCCCGTATCGAGCGCGACCTCGAAACCGAACACCTCCGCGAAGACGTGATCGAGCCAGATCCGCGAAGGCGTGCCGCGGAACAGATGATAATGCGCGGCGAACAGCCGCCATGCGCCGCGCGGATCGGTATCCGGCATACCGTTGCGATCGGGCACGCCGAGCGCATCGAGCGCGAAGCCCTGGCTGTGAAGCATGCGATAGAGATAATGGTCCGGCGCCAGCAGCAATTCGGTCGCGTCGCGCCATGGCGCGTCAGTGGCGAACCAGGCGGGATCGGTATGGCCGTGCGGGCTGACGATCGGCAACGACGCCACTTCGGCATAGAGCGCGCGCGCGATATCGCGCGTTCTGGATTCGACGGGAAACAGCCGATCCGGATTGAGCCTCAGCGGTTTCACCAACTCTCCCTCGTCTCTTGTCCTTCGCTTTGGTAACCGGTGTCAAAAAAACCTTCAAGTGCTTTGCTGGAGGGATTCGATGCGATCGGTCATTGTTGTGGCGGCGGCGCCACCGATGCGCGGCGGATCAGCGCCGACAGGAAAAGCGAGGGCTCCCGGGCCTCGCTGCCCGGATCGATCGTGTCGCCGACCAGCTTGATCGCGGCGGATCGCGCCATCGTCGCGATCGGCCAGCGCACCGTGGTCATGGGTGGCCAGATATGCGCGGCGATCGGATTGTCGTCGAAGCCTATGATCGAAAGGTCGGTCGGCACGTCCAGCCCACGCTGGCGCGCGGTATGCAGCACACCGGCCGCCATCTCGTCGTTCGATGCGAAGATCGCGGTGGGGCGGGGCAGCAGGTCGAGCAGCCGTTCGCCGGCATGCATGCCCGAATCGAACGTGTAGCTGCCATCGGCGATCAGGCTGCGCGGCAGCGCGATGCCGGCGGCGGCCAGCGCATCCTCGAAACCGAGCCGCCGTTCGAGCGCGGAGCGAAAGCCATGCGGCCCCAGCACCAGCCCGATCCGGCGATGGCCGGCCTTGATCAGATACTCGGTCGCCTCGCGCACCGCCTCGCGATCATTGGACGCGACGGTATGTTCGGGATCGTCGAGCTGCGCGGAACCCATGCGGACATAGCGGCAGCCGATCTCGTCGCAGAGCTTGGCGAGCGTATCATTTTCGGAGATCGGCGGCATCAACAGCACGCCGAACAGGCGCTGCCGTTCGAGGAAATGGCGCAGATCGTCGAGCATCGCGGGCGATCCGCGATCGACCGGCCGCACCACCAGCTCGAATTCGGTATCGCGCAGCGCTTCCAATATGCCCTGCTGGACGTTGAGCACGGTCTGGGCGTTGGGATTGTCGTGGACCAGGCCGATCAGGAAATTGCGGCGCAGCGCCAGCGCGCGCGCCTGCGGGTTGGGGATATAACCCAGATCCTTGATCACGCCCTGGACGCGCTCGCGTGTATCGTCGTTGAGCAGCGGGGAGCGATTGATCACCCGGCTGACCGTCTTCTTGGAAACCCCCGCCAGGCGGGCGACGTCGTTGATGGTCGGCTGCGATGATTTCTTCATCGGTCCATTTAGACCGAAGCTTGCCCCGTCGCCAATGGCCGCACCCAAGGATAATGCTCGACTTTCGAGTGATATCGCTAGACAATTGCCAAGCAGTTCGCCGCCCGCCCATAAGATACCGACCGAAAGCCGATGCGGGAGGGGCACGATGCGATCCATTTTTTATGGCCTGACGCTGCTTGCCTGGCCCGGCGTGCTCGTTGCCGAGCCTGTGCCGGTGGCGCTCGATGATTTTCATCGCCTGGCGGATGTCGCGAGCCCGGCTTTTTCGCCTGATGGGACCAGTATCGTCTACAGCGTGACATTGGGTGACGCGAGGCAGGACGCGGCGAAGAGCGATCTGTGGACGGTGGCGTGGAAAGGCGGTGCACCGATCCGGATCACCGATACCGGCGAAGCGAGCGAAACGCAGCCGCGCTACAGCGCCGACGGCGAGTGGGTCCTGTTCCTGAGCGACGCTGGTGTGAAAAAAACCGAGGCGGGCACTGATCCGGACGACCGGAAAAAGGCGGAGGATGAGAATACGCAATTGTGGCGAATGCCGGCAAAGGGTGGCGCCGCGCAGAGGATCACGACCCTGCCGGGGGGTATCAGCGATTACGCGCTGTCCCCCGACGGCAGGCAGGCGGTCGTGGTCGCCGAAGTCGGCCGCACTGTCGGCAGCACAGCCAAGACCCCGCCGCCGATCGAGACCGAACGCTTCTTCTTCAAGCAGGACGGGCGGGGGTATCTCGACGATCGCGCGACGCAGCTTTTCGTCATCGACCTGGCGAGCGGCAAGGCGCGCCAACTCACCAGTGGCGCACGCGATCACTGGCATCCGGCATGGTCTCCGGACGGGCGTCTGATCGCCTATGTCGCCAAGGATCAGGGCGATGCGGACAGGACGCTGAACTATGAGGTTTTCACTATCGCGCCGGCCGGTGGCGAACCACGCCGGATCAGCGTTTCGGGGGGAGCGGACAGCGATCCGGACTGGGGTTCAGGCCCGGCCTGGTCGCCCGATTCCCGCAGGCTCGTCTGGCTGGAGGGCGGCGAGGATAAGTGGATCTACTATGCTCCGCATCAATTGGCCGTCGCCGATGTCGCGACCGGCGCGATCGCGCGGCCGGCGCGTATCGATCGCTGGTTCTACCAGCCGCGCTGGACGCCCGATGGCAAGCTGATCGCGCTGATCGAGCAGGATCGCGACACCTGGCTTGCCCGGATCGATCCCGCCAGCGGGGCGATCACCTATCTCACGCAGGGCAAGCGCTTCGGCTATGATCATGCGGTGGCGGCGAACGGCAATGTCGCCGTGCTCGACGCCAACGACCGGATGCCGTCCGAACTTTATGCAGTTGGCGACGGACGCGCGCTGACACATCACAATGCCTGGCTGCTGGATCGCGCTTTGGGCGAGGTTCGCGATATCGTTTTCAGGAGCGGGAACGCCGAGATCCACGGATTCCTGACGCTCCCGCCGAATCATGATCCCGCGAAACGCTATCCGCTGATCGCGGATCTTCATGGCGGGCCGGTCTATCAGCATAGCCACGAATTCGACCTGGATGCGCGGCTCTATGCGGCGGCCGGCTATGTCGTGCTCAAGGTCAATCCGCGTGGTTCGTCGGGGCGGGGCTTCGATTTCGCGCGCGCCATCTACGCCGACTGGGGCAATCTGGACGTACGCGACATCAGCGCGGGCATCAGCCATGCGATCGCGCTGGGGATCGCCGATCCCGAGCGCATCGGTGTCGGCGGCTGGAGCTATGGCGGCATCCTGACCGACTACATGATCGCCAGCGACACGCGGATCCGGGCGGCGATCTCGGGGGCTGGCGTCGCCAACGCGTTGAGCCTGTTCGGCGTCGACATGTATGCGCGCGAATATATGCTCGAGCTGGGCGCGCCGTGGGAGCGGTTCGAGACGTGGCGCAAGCTCGCTTATCCCCTGCTGGAGGCCGGACGGATCTCCGCGCCCACCCTGTTCCAATGCGCGGAAGCGGACGACAATGTGCCGTGCGTGGGGGCTGAGCAGATGTACCAGGCGCTCAAGACGCGGGGCGTGCCGACGAAGCTGATCGTCTATCCCGGCGAAAATCACGGGCTGACGGTGCCGAGCTACCTGATCCACCGGATGCGCAGCAACATCGGCTGGTATGATCGCTGGTTGAAGGGAACTCCGCGCACGGAATGATTGGGGCAGGAGCGGTCGCGTTCCGGACGCGCCGCGCGATCATTTCTTCAGCAGATCGAGCGCCGCCACCACCATCGCCTTTGCGCCGCACGTCGCCGACGGTTTGGCCTCGACATGGAAGAAGGGGGAATGGTGGGCGACCAGCGGCTTGCCGCCGTTCCTGGCTGCATCGAACTCGGCCTGGGGCGTGCCGCCAACCCAGAAGAACACGCCGGCTGGCGTGGCGATCGGGCTGGTGGCGAGCAGAGCGGTCAGCAGGCGCATGTCAGGAACTCCCCAGGGTTGACCTCGATCGACGGGCCGGAGAGCGGCGCGGTGTGCCTCGGGCTTCCAGAGCGGATTCCGCGCCAGCAGCTCGACCGTGCCGCGATGTCGTGGCGCCATTTCTCTGTTCGGTGCGATGCTGCGGCAAACCAGTAATTTTGGGGCCAAGCGTTAGTCGTTCTCGGCCTTGAGAAGGCGAAGAACGGAGCATGGCGCGCGAATATATCAGGCTTGTTGGTGGTGGGGCTGAACAGGCCGGACGGGTGGCTGACAGTCGTCGCTGCGCCGACCGCTTCGGATGCTGGTATCCGAAAGAAAAATGGCTCCCATTTCAGGATACGTCTAAAACAATTTTAATATTCGCATCCGAGGAAGCAAGAAAAACTATATCACGATACCGTGCGTTGGCAAGAAATTCCTTGCTCAAGCCGGCAGTGTTGTCCCATGAGTTCGCCACAGATGCACCTCTGTCATTTCCACGGGAGCCCACGCATGGGGTTCGCAAGCGTGACCGCGATCGTAAGGAACGTATCAAATCAGCAGTTGCTCCGAAACTATCCTTGAGGGAACGCGCCGTCCTCCTTGTACGAGAGCGGGGCGAAGTGAGAACCAAGGATCTCACGGACGTTGGTATCCCTCGCTGCTACCTCTCCCGCATGTGCGATGAAGGGTTGCTCCTGAAGGTCGGCCATGGCCGCTACCGGGAAGCAACCTAGCCATCCGTTGGGCATGTAGGCGGCAGTCCAGAGCCCAGATTGGCCTGTAGCACATCCAGTCTCTTCTTTGTCCAGCATCATACTGCAGCAAGGTGATTCGCTGCGCAAGGGGTAGGGCACTAAAGTGCCGAATGTGCCGATTTCCGCCCTTTTGCGCTGCATTACGCGCATCTGTGCCGAATGCGGTGCCAATGGGTTCGGGTGGCGCCGAATGAGTGACGGAAGGGATTTCGCGGGAGACGTTCGGCGGGGACGAGGAGGCCTTTCCTAAGGCACATCGTACGACGGCCTCGATGCCACGAGGGCGCATAGATTGTCGCTATTCTGCCGGTGAGCAGAAAGCTCTTGGGATGCACCATGATTCCTTCATACGGGCAGAACCGCGGCGAACGTGGCCGGATGACATTGCTTCATTATATCGAAAAGACGGAGTGTATGATCACGGGAGATCCGGTCTGGACGGCGAAGAAATAGCCGAGTTGTGCCCTACTTTTCCGGACAGGAAGGCTGCTTGCCTCACCTTGGGTTTAGGTTGCCCAGCTCAAGGCCAGGCCGGTCAGCTGCTGCAGGCAGTCGGAATCTTGCTCTTTTGCCAGCATCTGTAAAATTGTCTCAGGATGTTCGCTAAAGCCCTCGAGCGGCGTAGCTAGAAGCATAAGCTGCTCCCATGGGTTCATGTCATCGAAGGCGTCGAGAATGTCATTCAAGCCATGTAGGGGGCGCCCATTGACGAATTGCGCGGCCGGATAGCGAGTTTCCGCTCCATAGGGTACTCCCAGAATCTGCCGACGGTTGTGCAATGCCGAGACTTCTACGGGGCTAATGCCCAGCGTTTTTGCGACCTCTATCCGCTCAAGCATGCCACCAACCCGTGTGGACATGTCCCTACGGAAATCAGCGGTTTTTTCGGAAGCGGCTTTAAGCGCTGCCAAGTCGTCCTGCATGTGGAGTACCATATGTCGGGACCATAGAGCGATCCTTTCATGGACGTCCATAGGATCAAGGTTGTGCGTTGGCCGCTACAGCGCGGCACTCCAAGAGCGTCGCCTCACGGCTCCGGGAGATCGTAGCGGGTGAAGAGGATGTCCTCGCCGTCTATCGTGATCTCGATCACCTCGTTCAGGAGCTCTTTGAACCGCCCCGGGATTGCCGGAGGCCATTCGGCTTAAATTATGCGGCGATCGG
>NZ_JBMDKK010000036.1:0-13385 GCF_057809675.1 Sphingomonas sp. FG14
TCATCGTGAACTCCGCCGCAACGATGCCGCAGCTGCCTTTTTCAACGGAATTGGGTGGAAAGCGGTCCGTCGGCTCTACGACAGGGCATGGTGGAACCGGACTTAAGCGGTGATGGAGGGGCAATTTCCTGGGGGAAGAAGGACAGTCCGAATCGTCAATCCCGTCCAGTAACGACAGAATTCCCAATTCGCCCGTGTCGTTCTCGAAGCCTTATCGACATTCCCCGGAGGAGTTTGAGAGACCAAGTCTCCCTCATATATATAGACAATCCGGGGCTCGACCGAGAGTCTAATCCGCCTTTCGACAGACAATAGATAAACCGCCTGGGCTATGAAGATCGCTATCGCGAGCAAGGCGACACGGAGAAGCACTCGTTTCGTCATCATGGTCGAATAACGGTTCCCGCCCTCATATGCCAATGTCCGTTCTCTAGGCTTTCTGGAGCCCGAATGATCGGCGGAAAATGGGGCGGAAGCGGGCAGGCTGCTTTTATGAGTCTACGACTTAACCGGACCATGGGGATTCCATTGAGGCTGGAAAGCCGATTCACCATGTCAACTGGACAAGGAGGGGCGCTTGGGGCGGTGTCAGTGCTGCGCGAACCGCTTACGTCGCGGGCGTCTTGTCGAGCCGTTCGGCGCGAAAAACGCGATACTGTAGCTCGGTCATCCCGAACCGTCCTGCCCTCGGCCAGGATCCGCACTGCCTTCGGCATGCTGCATAATTGATCTGCAGATCAAAAACCGCAACGCACCCAGAAAAATTGTAATCGCAAGGTGTCTGATAAGCAGAGATGATCCTGCCATCAAACGCTTCCCGCTATTGGCGTGAGGCTGCCGATAGGTGAGGAATGGATATGAACCGTAAGTTTTTCCTGGTTGTCGCGGCTCTGCTTGCCGGATCTCAAGCCAATGCTCATGAAATCTGGTTGGAACAGGACGATGCCGGGCCGGCAAGGGTTTTTCTTGGGGAGCCTGATTATCCCGTGCCCCAAGGTGGGGACAAGGAATTCCCCCGCCTGAAAGCACCGCTCGTCTTCCGTGGGGATCAGACAAAAGCCGCCACATTTGTCCGGCGTGTCGATCATCTCGAGGCCGATGTACCGGGTGTCGGCGATATCAGGTTGAGGGACCCGGCGATCTTTGAGCCAGAGCGCCAGGAAGACGGCACGTACAGCGCGCGAATTTATTACGCCAGGGCAGGCCGGACGGAAACCCGGGCGATGCTCGACTTGGAAATCGTTCCGCAGCAATCCGGCGCGAACGTCTTCCAGATCATGTTCAAAGGTGCGCCTGCGTCGCGCGAAGGGGTCAGGATCATCCGCCCCGATGGTTGGCTGAAGAACATCAAGTCAGACGATGCCGGGCGGTTCGCGGTGCCGACCGGGCCGGGCGGCCGATATCTGATCTATGTCGATCATGAGGAAAAAACCGACCTGCTTCAGGGGACGATGCGGGTGTCGAAAGTCACTCACGTCGCGACGCTCACGTTCGTCCAGCCCTGACCGCGGCGTCGCGGTCGCCGGCTCGATAGCGAGGCACTGCATTGGCGGATCATTTCCAGCGATGGCACCCCAGGGGGCCGGGACGCCGATCTTGCTTCGGCGCGTGGCGCGCCGGCGGCAGGCGGCTGGGTCTCGCTGTCGCGATATCCGGTCTGTATCCGTCCATCGCCTGCGCGCAGAGCCTGGATTCCCCGATCGCATGGCGGCTGAGCAATACCGCCGATGGCTGGGCCGCGATCGACAATGGCACCCGACGCAACATCGCGGCGCTCAACAAGATCGACGCGGCGATTACCGTTGACGGGCATGCGGCCGGGGTCGGATGGCTGAGCGCCCATGCGAGCTATTTCCATATCGTCGGCCACGGCCCCAGCGAACGCCTGGTCGGTGACGGGCATGGCATCGATAATGCCGAAAGCGACCCCGACCACCGGCTTTTCGAGGCATGGGTGGAGGCGAGGCTCGCGCGGAACGCGTCGGTGCGTGTCGGGCTGATGGATCTGAATGCGCAGTTCGACGCCATCGATAGCGCATCGCTGTTCCTCAACAGCGGACACGGCATGGGCACCGAATTCGCGGCGAGCGGAGTCAATGGCCCTTCCACCTATCCCGCCACCGGGCTCGGCATCAGCGCCGCCGGGACCTGGTCGGGCTTGACGCTTCAGGCGGCGGCCTTCGATGGCGCACCGGATGCGACCGCCCATGGGGGTCTCGCTTCGATGCGCTTGCGCGGGCGGGATGGTGCGCTGATCGTCGGCCAGGCGCGCTATGCCCTCGGTCGGGACGGCCCTTCGCTCGGGTTCGGCGTCTATCGATATAGTCGTGCGCCCGTCCCGTTACCGGAGGTCATGACGCGGCGCCAGGGCGGCGGCGGCGTCTATGCGATGGCCGAATTGCCGGCCATATGGGGGCTTGCCGCCTGGCTTCGTATCGGCTTCGCCGATGCGGCGATTTCGGACGTGCGCCATCAGATCAGCGGCGGTATCGTCAGGCACGCACCGTTTCCTGGACGGGAACATGACAAAGTGGGGCTGGCAGTGAGCACCATCCGCGTCCGCCCCGACGGTCCCGGCCGGATCGGCTATGCGCGGCGCGAAACCAATGTCGAGCTGACCTATCATCTCGCGCTGAGCGAGACCGTCAGCCTGCAGCCGGACGTGCAATATATTCTGAGGCCGGCCTATGATCGCGACTCCAAAAACGCATTGCTGGCCGGTCTGCGCCTGACCGTCTCGTTCGGAAGCCAGGATCGATGAAGCGCAGATTATTGACGATCCACCGCTATGTGTCGCTGTCGCTCGCGCTGTTCTGGATCGTCCAGGCGATGACGGGCACCATTCTCATCTATGCCCGGACCGTCGACGACATGGCGATGGGCGCCTCGGGACGCACCGTCTCTTCGGATGCCGTCGACCGCACGATCGCGGTGATTGGCCGCTCGGGCGCCACCGTCCGCGAATATTTCGTCAGCGGCGGCGTACCGGGCCAGATCGATATCCTGGTCGAGGATCGCAGCGAAGGATTGCAGGTCTGGCGCGTGGACGGGTCGAACGGAGCCGTCCGGCGCGTGAGCGCGTGGAACGGGCCCTGGTGGAAGCTTTCGTTCGCGCGCGGAGCATTGCTCCTTCACAAATCCCTGCTCGCCGGGGCAGTGGGGCGGATCATCGTCATCGCGAGCGCGGCCATGCTGCTCGTCAACATCCTGATCGCGTTGAAACTGGCCTGGCCGATGAAATGGCGATGGCGGTCCGTGCTCGTGCCGGTCCGCGGCGGCAATGCCGTGGTCCGGAGCTTTTCGTGGCACCGGGCGCTCGGATTATGGATGTTGCCATTCGGCCTCGTCATCACGCTGACCGGCCTTGGACTGTCCTTCATCCCGACGCTCGAGCAACTGACCGCAAGCCGGGCCGTGCCGCCGCCGCAATGCCGGATCGCCACCGCCGGGCCAGCGCCCGCTTTGTCGACCGCCCGCGCCCTGAAAAGCGCGAGGCGGGTGTTTCCCGACGCCGGACTGGTCGTCGCTTCGCTGCCGCAGGCGGATCGACACTGCTATGTGCTGCAGATGCGGCAGCCCACGGAATGGCGGCGCATATTCGGTACCAGCCGCGTCTATGTCGATGCGCGATCCTATGATGTGGTCGGCCAATGGGATGCGACGGCGGCCGGCCTTCCCGCCCGGGCCGTGGTCGCGCTCTACACCATCCACACCGGCGAATGGGGCGGCAGCGCCGGCCGCTTCGCCACGCTGGTGATGGGCATGGGGCTGCTCGCGATGATCTTGCTCGGGCTGTGGCTCTGGTGGTCGCGGCGGCGCGCGCGCGGCGCATCCACCCGATCGCGGCGGCAGCCTTCCGTCCGATCCTGACCGGACTCGTGCGTGACGCCGGCACGCCCGCTTTGCTCGACAATTAGGGGGCGGCTTCCAAAAATTGTGATCGACTCGACCACCTGCTCGGGATCATCATCACCCATGAAATTTCGCAGTGACTGAATAGAGTTCGAGTAAAAATACCAATCTATCGGCGATCACATGCGTTCAATAAATAAAAGGGGGGTGTGAAATGGAAAATATCAAGAGCATGGCCTTTCGAGTCGTAATGGCGTCGGTCTGCTGCTCGGCTTCGTCGATGGCTATAGCCCAGGCGGAGCCGCAAGGGGCGCAATCGAACGAGGAAATTGTTGTCACCGCGGATCGGCGCAACAGTTTCGGTCAGGATTATCTGCAGGCCGGTGCGTTTCGCGACGCGCGCATCATCGATACGCCGCTGACCGTCTCCGTTCTTAGCCGCGAATTGCTCGACGCGCAGCAGGCTGGCAGCATCATGGACGCGGCACGCAACACCGCCGGCGTCACTCAGTCGCAGCTCAACAGCACGATCTACAGCAATCTTTCCATTCGCGGCATCGCCGTCGATAATCTCACCAACTTCCGGTTCAACGGCATCCTGCCGATCATCAATTTCATCGACATGCCGATCGAGAGCAAGGATCGCGTCGAGATATTGAAGGGCGCGGCGGGCCTCTATTACGGGTTCGCCTCGCCGTCCGGCATCGTCAATCTCGTCTCGTCCCGCGCGACCGCCGATCCCGTCAACAGGGTCGATGTGAGCGGCAATCTTCACGGATCTTTCGGCGGCCATGTCGATATCGGCCGGCGATGGGGTGATGTCGGGCTGCGCGTGAACGCGGCCGCCAATTCGCTCGAAACCGGTGTGGACCGCACGACCGGCCGCCGTTTCTTCACCTCCGCGGCTTTCGACTGGTCCGTCACCGATCGGCTGACGCTTCAGCTCGACGCCGAATATATCGACAAGTCGATCACCGAGGCGACCGAACTGGTCCTGCCCGCCGCCGTCAACGGCGTGATCACGGTGCCGCCGCTGCAAAAGGCGTCGAAGAATGTCGGCGCCACCTGGCTGCTGTCCGAGGGCTATGAGTATAACCTGCTCGCCCGCCTGAAATACGCCATCTCCAAAGACTGGAGCGTCACTTTCGGCACGGGCGAATCCTATCTCAAGCGCGACCGCCGCTACTCGTCCTTTTCCGGCTATAACATCGCGACCGGCAACGGCACGCTCGGCCTCGCGCTCACCCATGGCAATGATTATCGCGCACGGATCGCGCGCGGCGACGTGGCGGGCGTGATCCGGACCGGCCCGATCAAACATGATCTGCTGATCGGGGCGTCCTATTACACCCGCGACAGCAACATCCCCGCGGCGACGCGCTACACATTCGCGCAGAATCTCTACGATCCCATCGTCATTCCCGAACAGCCGACGCCGGCGCGCACGATCACGAGCATTTCGCGTGTCAAGGAAAGCGCGTTCTTCATTTTCGACCGCGCCAGCGTGGGGGAGTGGCTCAATCTCATCATCGGCTATCGCAAGACCGATTATGAGGATCGCAGCCTGACGACCACCTACAAGGCCAGGCCGGATTCATGGTCGTACGGCGCGCTGGTCAAGCCGATGCGCTGGCTCAGCATCTACGGGAACTACATCGAGGGACTTGAATCGGGCGGGATCGTCCCGCAGATCGCGACCAATGCCGGTCAGGTCCTGCCGGCCGCGCTCAGCAAGCAGCGCGAGTTCGGCGTGAAGCTTGAACCGATGCGCGGTTTCCTGATCACCGGCGCCTATTTCAATATCGACCGGACATCGGCCTATCTGAATGCCGCGAACCTGTTCGTCCAGGACGGCCAGGCCAGCTTCAAGGGTTTCGAATTCAGCGGCAGCGGCAATATCGGGCCCAATCTTTCCTTGTCGGTCAGCGGCGTGTTCCTGGATGCCGTGCAAAGAACCGGCAGCGCGGCCGTGGTCGGCAATATGATCGAGAATACGTCGAAGTTCAGCGGCTCGATCTTTGCCGAATATCGCATCGAGGCGCTTGACGGGCTGCGGGTCTCCGCGGGCATGTTCCGGGTCGGGCGCCGCGCCGCCAATGCCGCGAATACCGCCTTCGTCAACGGCTACACCACCTTCGACCTGGGCTTGCGCTACGAAACCGAGATCGCCGGACATCCGACCTCGTTCCGCCTCTATGGCGAGAATGTCGGCGGGCGCGAATATTGGGCGGCCACCGGATCCAGCCTGCTGCAACAGGGCGTGCCGAGGACGGTGAAGGTCTCGGTCGCGACGTCCTTCTGAGACGGCTCCCGGCTCTGCTCCCGATGATGATCCAGACCGTCCCCGCCACGCAAAACGTTCGACATGCATTGCCGGGGACGCCGTCATGAAACGAGGATATAAATGAAGTTCGATGTCATCGTCGTCGGAGGGGGCTTTGCCGGTGCCTCGACCGCCTATTTCCTGGCGCGCTCCGCATCGGTGCTCCTGATCGAGCGGGAACCGGCGCCCGGCACCCAGAGTTCGGGGCGCTCGGCCGAGCAGTTCACGGTCGGCATCGCGGCGGACCTGATGCGCAACCTCGGCGCGGCCAGCCGGTCGTTCTTCGACACGCCGCCGGCGGAATTCGGTGAGGAGCCGCTGCTGTCGCCGCGCGGCTGCCTCACCGTCGGGGCGACGGAGCATCGTGCGCGCCTCGACATGCTCGCGCAGCGCCTGGCATCGGCCCGCGCGGAGGCACGGTCGCTCTCGGGGGCGGAGGCGCTGGCCTTGTTTCCCGCACTTCGGCCGGACGGCGTCGAACTCGGCATATATGAACCCGGTGCGGCCGATATCGACAGCAACCGGCTGTTGCAGGGCTATGTCCGTGGCGCGCGCAGTCATGGCGCCGAGATCCTTCTCGACGCACCGGTCTCGTCGATCGATCGCGGCAATGGCCGATGGATCGTGACGACGGGCAAGGGCGCGTTCGAGGCGCCGGTCATCGTCAATGCCGGCGGCGCCTGGGTCGATCAGATCGCGGCGATGGCGGGCGTCGCGCCTGTCGGTATCCGGCCGATGCGGCGAACCGCCTTCACCTTCGCGGCGCCGGCGGGGCTGACCGTCGATGCCTGGCCGCATGTCTTCAAGGTCGATCGGCAATGGTATCTGAAGCCGGAAACCGGCCGGTTCATGGGGAGTCTTGCCGACGAGGTGCTGTCGCCGCCGAGCGACGTCTATCCCGACGATCTGGATGTCGCCCAGGCGATCGAGAATATCGCGGCGGACACGACGCTCACCATCGGGCGCCCGATGAGCAGTTGGGCGGGACTGCGCAACTTCCTTGCCGATCGCAATCCGGTCGGCGGCGCCCGCGCCGACGATCCCTCCTTCGTCTGGGTGGCGGGGCAGGGCGGATGCGGGGTGCTGACCTCCCCCGCGTTGGGGCAGGCGGCGGCTGCGGCGGCGCTGGGGCAGTCATTGCCCGACGCGCTTCTCGAATTCGGGATCGATGCCACGGCACTTTCGCCCGACCGGCTCACCGCCGCTCCGTGACCGGCGGACGCGTCCAGACACCATGATCTTTTCGGGAACCCAGAATGACTTCGACCTACAAGCCCACCGCCATTCCACGCACGCGCATCACATCGGGCAGCGAATTCGAGCGCATCTATAACTACAGCCGCGCCGTGCTCGTCGGAAACCATCTGATGATCTCCGGAACCACCGGCTATGATTATGCCACCAGCACGCTTGCCGACGGCCCCGTCGAACAGACCGAGCAACTGATCCGAAATGTCGAGGCCGCGCTTGCCCAGGTCGGCGGCAGGCTCGCCGATATCGTCCGGGTCCGCATGTATCTGGCTTATGCCGAAGATTATGACGCGATCATGGAGGCCTATGCCCGGGCTTTCGAGGGGATCTGTCCCGCCTGCACCACGGTCGAGGCGAAGCTGTTCGACCCCGCCATGCGTGTCGAGATGGACATGGACGCGATTGTCGATGTCCGCCCTTAATCTCAGGCCGCATACCCCGGACGACGTGCTCGCCCGGATCGGGAACCGGGCCTGGGCGCTGCCGGCCCGCGCTGACGCCATCATCATCGGCGGCGGCATCATGGGGATCGCGACCGCTTATTATCTGGCGCAGGCCGGCGTGAAGGCGGTGGTGATCGAGAAGGATCGCGTCGCATCGCAGCAGTCTGGCCGCAATTGGGGATTCGTGCGGACGCAATATCGCGACCCGGCTGAAATGCCGCTGGCGCTGGAGGCGCTGCGCATCTGGCCGGGGCTCGAGGCCGAACTCGGCACGGCGCTCGGCTGGCGCGCCACGGGCTGCCTGTTCGCCGCGGCCGACGATGCCGAATATGGTGCTTTCGAAGCCTGGCTCCGCCAGTCGGGCGCGCACGCGACCTCGTCGCGGCTGCTCAGTGCCGGGGAAACCGCCAGGCTGCTGCCGTCGCTCAACCGGCCCGCGGTGGGCGCGCTGTACACGCCCGACGACGGTCAGGCCGAACCGGGGCAGGCGACAATGGCCTTCGCCCGCGCCGCCCGGGCGGCGGGCGTCGAGATATTGGAGGATTGCGGCGCGATCGGCATCGACGTCGCCGGGGGCCGGGTCACCGGCGTCCGGACCGAACATGGCCCGATCCGCAGCGATGTCGTGATCTGCGCCGCGGGTGCGATCTCCCACCATCTGCTGCGGCCATTGGCGTTGCTGCTGCCGCAAAAGACGGTCCGCAACACCGTGTCGCTGACCACCCCGGTCGCTCCGCTTGCGCAGCCCTGTTTCTGCGGCTTCGGGCTCGGCCTGCGGCAACGGGCCGACGGGTCCTGCATCATTGCCGCGGAATCGACCTCGGACGTCGACGTCACCCTGGGTTCGTTTCACAATGCGCGCTATTTCCTGTCCAGTTTCCTGGCGAACTGGCGCACCTTCCGGCTGAGCATCGGCCGGCCCCTGCTCGACGATCTGCACGGCCTGATCGTGCGCAAACGCGAAGAGCGGCTGATCGAACCGCGCCGGCCGTTCCTGGCCCCCAATGAAAAGCGCGCCGACAAGATGCGAGACCTGCTCAGGCAGCTCTTTGCCGGCGCCGAGACTGTGGAGATCGAAAGATCCTGGGCCGGCGCGATCGATGTGCTGCCCGATGCCTTGCCCGTCATGGACGGCGCGACGGGCGTGTCGGGTCTGATCGTGGCCACCGGTTTTTCCGGGCACGGTTTCGGTCTTGCGCCGGCGGTCGGCCGCACCGTCGCCGCGATCGCGGCCGGGCGGGCGTCGCCGCTCGACCTCTCGGCATTCCGTCTCGATCGCTTCGAACGGGGCACTTTCGGCCAGCCCCACGCGCCGCTTTGAGGAGTCCGTCATGACCATTGCCGATCACGCGCATTACCGGTCGATCGCCTCGCGAGTGTCGATGGCGGGGCGCGCATTCATCGATGGCGCCTGGCACGATGGGCACGCGCTTTTCGAAACCGTGAACCCGGCGACCGGCCAGGCCTTCGCGACATTGGCCCATTGCGGCGATGCCGAGGTGGACAGCGCGGTGCGCGCCGCCCGGCGCAGCGTGCGCGACGGCGTCTGGGGACGGCAGCCGCCCGAATATCGCAAGGCCATATTGCTGCGGCTTGCCGACCTCATCCGGCACAATGCCGAGGATCTCGCGGTCCTCGAAAGTCTCGACAGCGGCAAGCCGATCCGGGATTGCCTGAAGGAGATCGGCGAGGAAGTTCCGTCCTGCTTCCAATGGTATGCCGAACTGATCGACAAGAGCTTCGGCAAGGTCGCCCCGACCGGTGAGACCGTCTGGGCGATGATCGTCAAGGAACCTGTCGGCGTCGTCGGGCTGGTCCTGCCGTGGAACTTCCCGCTGCTGATGGCGGCGTGGAAACTCGCGCCGGCGCTGGCCGCGGGCTGCTCGGTGGTGGTGAAGCCGGCGGAGCAGACCTCGCTCACCGCATTGCGCCTCGCCGAACTGGCGGCCGAAGCGGGCGTGCCGGCGGGCGTGCTTAACGTCGTTCCGGGATTTGGCGAGACGACGGGCGCCGCGATCGGGCGTCATCCCGATATCGATGCCGTGTCCTTCACCGGATCCACCGAGGTCGGCCGCCATTTCCTGCGCTATGCGGCCGATACCAACCTGAAGACCGTCGGGCTCGAAATGGGCGGCAAGAGCCCGTTCATCATCCTCGACGATGCTCCCTTGTCCGACGATCTGATCGAGAATGCGGCGATGTCCGCCTTCTGGAATGCCGGCCAGAATTGTTCGGCCAATATGCGCCAGATCGTCGGCGGCGGGCTTCACGACGCTTTTGTGGATGCGGTGGCGCGGCGTGCCGATGCGATCGTGATCGGCGATCCGCTCGATCCGGCGACGGAGATGGGGCCGCTGGTGTCGGAGGAGCATCGGGCCAATGTCCGGCGCCATCTCGATATCGGCCGGCGGGAAGGCGCGGTGACGACGCTCGATCGTTCCGATCAGGGCCGGGACGGCTGGTTCATGGGGCCGACGGTTCTTGCCGGATTGACGCCGGAGATGACGCTCGCGCGTGAGGAGATATTCGGTCCCGTGCTGGGGGTTCTGAAGGTCGACGGTCTGGATCAGGCCGTGCGTGTCGCCAACGACAGCGATTACGGCTTGCATGCCACCATCTACACGCGCGACATCGACGCCGCGATGCACGTCGCCAATCGCCTGGAATGCGGTACGGTGGCGATCAACGGTTTCACCGAGGGTGACATGAAGACCCCGTTCGGCGGCTATAAACGATCCGGTTCGCTTGCCCGCGACAAGGGCGTGGAGGCGATGGACCAATATCTCCACAGCAAGACCATCTGGATCACCAACACGCAATATTGACGATCCCTTTCACAGCAGGACTGCCACCATGTCCCGTCGTCTTCCATCCGTGAACGCACTGAAATGCTTCGAAGTCGTTGCGGCGCAGATGAGCATCCGCAAGGCTGCGGCGGCGCTGCGCGTCAGCGAGAGCGCGGTCAGCCGTCAGGTCCGGATATTGGAACAGCAACTGGGCATCACCCTGTTCCAGCGGGGTCATAACGGGCTGGAGATCACGCCGGAGGGCCGGATCCTGGCATCCAGCACCAAGGACGCGTTCGACCAGATCGCCCGGACTATCGAGAGTTTCCATCGCGATCAGGATGTCGTCGAGATCCGGGTGTTGCCGAGCTTCGCGCTGCGCTGGCTCTATCCCCGGCTGCGGACCTTCCAGGATCAGCATCCGCTCGTGAAGGTGATGATCCACACGCGCTGGCACGACATGATCTCCAGCGACAACGACGCCGAACTCGGCATTCGCTACGGCCTGGGCAATTGGCGCAGCGAGGACGTGACCGAGCTTTATGCCGAGCGTCTCGTGCCGGTCTGCGCGCCCGATTATCTTTCCGGCCGCGAACTGCGCTCGGTCGAGGATCTGCGCGGCGCCACATTGCTGCATTCCCAGCCCGATCACCAGGACTGGAAGATTTGGGCGCTCGGCTGGGAAGGGGGAGAGATCGACACCGACCAGGGCCTCGATTTCGACGTGCTCGACATGGCGCTGCGCGCGGCGGAGGCTGGCTTCGGCATCACGATGAGCGATCAGTTGCTCGCGCATGACGCGGTGCAGGCCGGGCAGTTGACGATGGCGTCGCGTCGTGTCGTCGCCAGCGGAACGTCTTATTATCTCGTGCGTCCGGCCAATCTCAATGCACGGCGTCAGGTGCGCCTGTTCCATGAATGGATCTGCGACGAAATGAGCAGCGCGCGCCGACTGCTCGAGGCTGGCGCCCGTTGAGTGTCATGACCATCCTCGCGCCATTGCACCGAAATGCCGCCGTGGCGCTGGCCGTCGCCCTGCTCGGGCTGTCGGGCTGCGGCCCGCGCGCGGCCACCCCCCGGTCCGCCCATGGCGTGATGCAGATTCCGCTGACCTCCGACATCCGCGGCACCAATCCCGGCGTCAATCGCGACGCCAACACCGACACGGTGATGATGCACGTCCTCGAGGGGCTGGTGGGCTATCAGGAGGACGGGCGTCCCGGCCTGATGCTGGCGCAATCGCTGACGGTGTCGCCCGATGGCCGGCGCTATGTCTTCCGGCTGCGCGACGGCGTGAAATTCCACAATGGCCGGCCGGTGACCTCCGCCGAAGTGGTCTGGTCGTGGCGGCGCTATCTCGATCCGGCGACGAACTGGACCTGCCTCGCCGATTTCGACGGTTCGCGCGGCATGAAGATCGAGGCGGTGGAGGCGATCGATCCGCAGACCGTCGCGTTCACGCTCAACCGCCGCCAGCCGCTGTTCCTTACGCAGATGGCGGCGTTCACCTGCGGCGGCGGCGCGATCCTTCATCCGGATTCGGTCGATACGCGCGGCAATTGGCGCGCACCGATCAGCACCGGCCCCTATCGCATCGTGCGCTGGGAACGCGGGCGCTTCATCGATATGGACGCGTTCGCGCAATATCGGCCCGCGCCCGGCCGCGAGGACGGCAATGTCGGCGCCAAGATCGCCTATGAGAAGCGGCTGCGCTGGCTCATCATCCGTGACTCGTCGTCGCGGCTCGCGGCGCTGGAAAAGGGGCAGGTCGATGTCATGCCCGAGGTTCCGGCCGCCGAGATGCTTCAGCTTCGCCACCTGAAGGGGATCCGGATCGCCCAGGCGCCGATGCTCGGCAGCTACGGCATTCTCGTCCAGGACAAGGATCCGCTGCTGGCGGATCCGCGTATCCGCGAAGCGATCGGCTATGCGATCGATCGAGAGACGCTGGCGCGCCTCGTCACCGAAGGTACGGCCGCGGGCAATGCCTCGATCGTCGCGACGGCAAGTCCGTTCCATTCCGACACTCGGGGCAAATTGTTCGATCCGGCAAAGGCCAGGGCGCTGCTGCGCGCGGCCGGCTATCGCGGCCAGCCGATCATTCTCACCACCAATCGCCGCTATCCCGCGATGTTCAACCAGGCGCTGCTGGCGCAGGCGATGGCGCGGCAGGTCGGGCTGAACATCAAGATCGAGGTGCTCGAATGGGCGACGCATATGGATCGCTGGCGCTCGGGCAAGTTCCAGCTACTGTCGTTCGGTTTCTCGGCAAAGGCCGATCCGTCGCTCAGCTACGAATCCATCCTGGGTGATCGCGTGAAATCGCCCAGCAAGACCTGGAACGATCCGGCGGCGATCGATCTGCTGGCGGCGAGTGCTGCGACCGACGATGCGGCGCAACGCCATGCCATCTTCGAACGGCTGCACGCGCTGATGATCCGCGACGTCCCCTATATCGCGCTGTTCAGCCCGGCCGACAACAATGCCGTACGTGACGGCGTGACCGGATTCCGGTCGTGGCAGTTCGGCCGCGCCCGTTTCTGGGGCGTGCGCGCGCCCGGGGGCACGCGGTCATGATCCGATACGCCTTTTCCCGTTTCGTCCTGGCCCTGCCGACGATCCTGATCGCCCTGTTCCTGATCTTCGCGCTCATCCGGCTCATTCCCGGCGATCCGGCGCAGTTGATCCTCGGCGACACCGACGATCCGGCGGCGCGGGGGGGGGGCGCCC
>NZ_JBMDKK010000037.1:0-11871 GCF_057809675.1 Sphingomonas sp. FG14
TGTCCTTTCCTTGACACCGCAACAGAAGGACAGGGCTTCGACAGGCTCAGCCCGAGCGGATGGTGGTAGCGGTGCCATGTGTGGCTCAGCCCGAGCGGATGGTGGTGGCGGTGCCATGGGTGGCCCGGCCCGAACGGCTGTTGGCCGCTAAAGATCCACCCCCGCCGCGATTGCTTCCAGCTTGCGGATGCGTTCCTTCAGGTTCGCGATCTCGATGCGCGATCCTGCCTGGGGCGCGATGTCGCCATCCCTTCGGTCCAGTTCGGCGCGTTTCAGTTCCAGCCAGCCGCGCCAGCCGCGCAGGGCGCAAAAGGCGAGGATCGCGATGCCCGACACGGCGGACAGGGCGATCAGGAGATTGGGGTCGGCCATCGGTTCTTCCATCATGCGATCATCGCGGGGCGCCGGCGGCGATGCTCAGTCATCGTCGCCCAGGCGCCAGCCGCCGTCGGTCTTGATCCAGCTTATCGTCACGAACACCGCGATCAGCGCGAAGGCGGCGGCGCCCTGGGCGGTCTTGCCCGGCAGGAAATTCACCGCCAGCAGCAACAGGCAGAGGAAGATCGCGATCGCCAGCCAGCCCTGCCAGGTGGCGGGGGTGCCGCCGAAACCGCAGCGCCGCCGCGCGAACCAGTAACCGGGGCGCACCTTGCGCGGGCGGAAGGGGCTATCAATCCTGGGCATCGTCAGTCTCCCTGGGCGGGCGGCCGCGCGTGCGCTGTTCGGGGGCGGCCACCTTCACGCCCCGCCGCGCCAGCGCCTCGCGCAGCAGCACCTCGATCTGAGCGTTCACGCTGCGCAGATCGGCGGCCGCCGAGCGTTCGAGCGCCGCATGGAGCGCGGGCTCCATGCGAAGCGCGAACGGCTTTTTGGGGGGCGTGGTCGTCATCTTCCGGGGCTTATTGGTACAGCGAGCCCGTATTGACCACCGGCTGCGTATCGCGTTCGGCGCACAGCACCACCATCAGGTTGGACACCATCGCCGCGCGCCGCTCGTCATCCAGCTCGACGACATTCTTCGCCGAAAGCTGATCGAGCGCGAGCTGCACCATCGAGACGGCGCCCTCCACCAGCCGGGCGCGGGCGGCGATCACCGCCTCCGCCTGCTGGCGGCGGAGCATCGCCTGCGCGATCTCCTGCGCATAGGCCAGATGGGTCAGGCGGCATTCGTCCACCGTCACGCCCGCCGCGGCCACGCGCTCCTGCAACTCGACGCGCAGTTCCTCGCTCACCTGGTCGGCATCCGAACGCAGCGTCACTTCCTTGTGCTCGATATCGTCATAGGGATAGCGCGAACCGATCGCGCGCACCGCGCTTTCGATCTGGATATGGACGAACTGCTTGTAATCGTCGACGTCGAACAGCGCCTGCGCCGTATCGGTGACGCGCCAGACGACGTTGGACGCGATCTCGATCGGGTTGCCGCGCAGATCGTTCACCTTCAGCCGTTCGGACGTGATGTTGTGCACGCGCACGGAGATCTTGGTGCGGCTCAGCCAGGGCCAGCGCCAGCGCAGGCCGGTGGCGCGATCGGTGCCCTGATAATCGCCGAACAGCAGGATCGCCGCCGCCTGATTGGGCTGGATCATGTAGAAGCCGATCGAGATGAAGCAGAACACCAGCACCGTGGCGACGAAGAACAGCACCGGCCCCAGCGGCGGCTGTTCGCTGCCCACCAGCAGCGAGAAGGCGTAGAAACCCAGCGCCGTCACCGCCAGCAGCGCGACCAGCATCAGATAGCCGCTGAACGTGCCCGCCCGCCGTTCGACGCTGGCATTGAGCGCGGTGGGAGATCCGTGTGTCATCATGTCCTCCAGAATTATGATATCATATTAATATCGAGTTCGGGCGGATGGCAAGCGGAATCGTTGGGGGGAGTGTGAGAGAGTGCGGAGGTTTGATCCTTAGGAAGAAAACGCAGTGCAAGCGGATGGGCATAGCTTCGCAAACGGCGTTGATGGCCATCAGGGTGCCGCCAATGCACTGACAACTAATGCATCACCAAATTGGCGGCTTGATGCGTAAGCCTGCGTTTGTGGATAAACCGATTCATTATCAATGGCTTCTATTAAGTTAATGGAATCAATGGATGAATCTTGACTTAAAGAAAGCCTTATGAGACACCGTTATGGTGGTGCGCCGGTCGTCGGGTCGTCGGTATTCGTATTCCAGCGGCATCGACTGATACGCTTGATACGACGATAATCGGGCTTAATGGTTAGTCGCTAAACGCTTCCGGGCACCACCACTGATTTGGGTAGCCATAGAATTTGAAGATCGCGGCCTGGTCGCGATCGAGCTTTGCCTTCCTCAGGCTGGGCATCAGCTTGACGCCATATCCAGCAATCTGACCTCTCAACTTATCAGGTTCTCTCGCCATCCGGGGTTTCAACGCCTTAGCAAACGATGGGTCGCAAGCACCGGTGTCATGCTTGTCGCACGCCTTGAAGAATGCGCTGGCGACAACATCGGCGAGTTGCAGCCCTTCGCGATCTAAGTGGGGGTAAACGTGTAACAGGTTCGCATGCATCACGTCCCAATAGATTTTGCCCCAAGGCAGAAATGGATTGTGCTTCTTAAGCTTCATCCACTCATAATATGCGGACATCTGCGAGTAGCGAAGACCACCGCGAGCACTGTATTCCACGCGCAGGCCCTTTGCTTTGCCATGTTCCTTGATAGCCAGATCGTGCACAAACTTTGTGACACGCTCAAGCAGGAGGCGTGTCATCCAGCAATAGAACCAGTTAGAGGATGGAATTTTGCCCGCGAACGGATTCTCGTAGCCTTCCATGTTCTTCTTGTTGGACGCGACTACGAAATATCTCGCATCTAGCTCGGCCATCATCTGACACGCTTTCAGACGCTTGGCAGGGTTGAGGCCAGAGAAGTGAATATCGGGGCGTTGGTGGTTACGAAATTCGGCCTTGATGGCTTCAACCCACTGGGTGACCGCCGCTTGCTTCTCCGCGCGGACGACTACGGCGGAGAGAATAAGCCACTCGCTTGATCCGGGCGAGGATAGTGGTTTGACTGCTTTCAACCCATCGTCGCCGGCTTCGTCGATGTATGCTACGTAGCTATATTCAGGTGGTTTCGAGGTCATAGCGACCAGCGCAGCACAAGATAAGTAGCAGAGTCAACTAGGCAAGTTCAATCAGGTTAGCCGCGAGCTTGAGATCGGTGATGATGTAAAGTGATTCAAGGCATACTGGACGAACATCGTAAGGTATAAGCTAGAATCGGAGAGGTCGAAGTGAACTTTTTTGTCTATGAAAACTGGACGCATGATCGAGCTCGCATTCACCGCGCTACGTGCAGTTTCTGTAATGACGGCCGAGGTATGCAAACGGCAGACTCTGGCCGCAATGGGCAGTGGCATGGCCCATATAAAGATCGAGACTTGGCGTTCAAAGTCGCGGGTCACCTCCACAGAACCGATACCAAAGCATGCGGAACCTGTGCTCCATGAGTGACTGGAAAGTTAGACAACCCCAACAAAAAACCCTCCCCCGCACGAAGCGGGGAAGGGTTCTTGATCCCGGAACCGGGGTCTTGCCGGTTCGCGCTTATTGCACCGTGACGGTCACCGCGCGGCGGTTGCGGGCCCAGGAGGCTTCGTCCGAGCCGAGGGCGTCGGGGCGTTCCTTGCCGTAGCTGATCGTCGAGATGCGGCTGGCGTCGATGCCGAGCGTGGCGAGATAGTTCTTCGCCGAATTGGCGCGGCGCTCGCCGAGCGCGAGATTGTATTCGCGGGTGCCGCGTTCGTCGGCATGGCCCTCGATCGTCACGCGCACGCGCGGATATTGCTTGAGCCAGGCGGCCTGGCTGTCGAGCGTGGCGCGATCCTCCGCATCGATATCGAACTGGTCGAGATCGAAGAACACGCGGTCAGACGAGACCTTCGCCAGGAAATCGGCCTGCGATCCGGGGACGGGCGCGTCGGTGACGCCGCTGGTGTCGCCGGGCTGCGTGGTTTCGGCGGGGCCGGGGGGCGGACCCACATCCGCCGGCGGCTTCTTCGCGCACGCGGCCGCCATCAGCGTCAGGCTGGCGGCCAGTGCGAACTTCGTACCCAGACGGGCCATTTCGGTCTCCTTCTTCACGTCAGACAATGATGCCCACCCTGTTGCCCGCCAGCGCGGCGGATCGTTACGATAGGGGAATCACTCGTTTCAGGGCAACAACGGTCCCCAGGCCGGATCGGATCCATTGACCGGGGTGGGAATCTTCCGCTCGTTGCGGCCGGTGAGGTCCACCTGCCACACGCTGGAGGTGCCGGAGCGCCCCTGGGTCGATCGGAAGAACTGGATGACGCGGCCGTTGGGCGACCATGTCGGCGCCTCGTCCTGCCAGCTATTGGTGAGCAGCCGTTCGCCGTCGCCGCTGGGCGTCATCACGCCGATGCGGAAATTGCCCGCCAGCTTGGTGAAGGCGATCAGGTCTCCGCGCGGGCTCCATTCGGGCGTCGCGTGGCGCCCGCCGCCGAAGCTGATGCGGCGCTGGTCGCTGCCGTCGGCGTTCATCACATAGATTTGCTGGCCGCCCGAACGGTCGCTCTCGAACACGATCTTGCTGCCGTCCGGCGAGAAGCTGCCGCCGATATCGATGCCCGGCGCGTTGGTCAGCCGGCGCGGCGTGCCGCCGGCGGCGGGGATCGAATAAATGTCCGTATTGCCGTTGACCGCCATCGAATAGAGGATGGTCTTGCCATCGGGCGAGAAGCGCGGCGCGAACATCGAGTTCTGCCCCTCCGTCACCAGCCGCTGCGTGCCGCTGCCCAGATCGTAGATGAAGATGCGCGGCCGGTTGTTGAGATAGCTGAGATAGACGATCTGCTTGTAATCCGGCGAGAAGCGCGGGGTGAGCGCGATCGACTGGCCGTTGGTGATGAAGCGGTGGTTCGCGCCGTCCGAATCCATCAGCGCGAGCTGCTTGCGCCGGTTCCCCTTCGGGCCGGTTTCCGCGATATAGGCGATGCGGCTGTCGAAGAACGGGCTTTCGCCCGAAAGCCGGGCATAGATGGCGTCGGCGCATTTGTGCGCGGCGCGGCGCCAGTCGCCGGGCGTCACCTCGAACCCCTTGCGCGTCAGTTCGCTGCCCAGCGCGACGTCGTAGAGATAGCAGCCCACCGTCAGCTTGCCGTCCGCATTGGCGCGGACAAAGCCCTGCACCAGCGCCTGCGCGTCGCTGCCCCGCCAATAGGGGAATTGCGGCGCGGTCACCTCCGGAAACTGGATGTCGCGCACCGCGCCCGGCCCCTTGGGGCGGAACAGGCCGGAATTGCGGAGATCGGCCACGATCACGTCGGCCACCTGGCGGCCCAGCGCATCGGTGCTGCCGGCGGGGGTGCCGATCGATTGCGGCGTGGGCAGCGCGGGGACCGCGATGATGAGGTCGTCATTCCCCTCCGCCGTCACATCGACGCTCAAGCCGGACTCAGCCGGTTGCGCGGTGACGGACGGGGGCTGGACCTGCGCGGACGCCGCGGTCGCCGATGCGCCGCCGATGACGAGGATAGCCAGTGAATGGCGGAAAACGGATTTGTCGATCATGTTCCTAGCCTCAGGTCGAATACGGGGTCGATGACTTTCCACGCGTCATAAAATTCCGCGGGAAGGTTGAAGGGGGCGGCCAGTTGAACGGCCCTGATCGCGCGTTCGGCATGCAGCTTCGCCTGGCTGCTGTTGCTCTCGGTCTGGCCCGTCTGACTGATCACCTGCGGCTGGCCCATGATGCTGCCATCACGCGCCAGGCGAACGCGAACGATCGTCTTCAGCTTTTCCACGTCCGCGCCGGTCGGGGGACTCCAATGCCTTTTGAGCTGGCGACGGATTTCCGCCTGAAGCGACGCCTGCACGGCGGGGCCGGCGACGGCGGCGGGCGGGGTGGTGACGCGGCTTTGCGTCGGCCGGTCGGTCAATCCGTCGACCAGCCCGGCGAGCCGGCCGGTGGGCCGGGCGGGCTTGGGCTGCGGCTTGGCGGCGGGCGCGGGTTTCGCCGGAGCGGGTTTCGCGGGCGCGGGCTTCGCGGGGGCCGGGGTCGGCTTTGGCGGGGCGGGTTTCGGCGGCGCGGGCTTGGCCGGAACCGGCTTTGGCGTCGGCTTCGGCGCGGGGGCGGGCGGCGTCGGCGCGGGGCGCGGCACGGGCTTGGGCGCGGGGGTGGGCTCCGGCACGGGCTCGGGCGGCGGCGTCGGTTCGACCGGCCCTTCCTCCTCGGCGAGCTTGGCGGCGGGTTCCTCCTGGCTGGCGACGGGCGCGGTGCTTTCCAGCGCCACCTCGTCCGCCAGCGTCACCTCGATCGGCTTCTGCTTCAGGTCCAGCGGGTTGGGCGTCGCGAGGAAGCCGACCGAAAGCAGGCCGAACAGCGCGACATGGCCGACAACGGCGACGCCAAGGCCCGTCTGTTCGGCGCGATCCATCACTGCGCCTGTTCGGCGCCGGTGGTGACCAGCGAAACCTTGTTCAGCCCGGCGCGGTTGAGCTCACCCATCACGCGCATGACATGGCCGTAATCGAGCGTGCGATCGGCGCGCAGGAACACCGGCGGGCCTTCCGCGCCCTCGGCCGGGGCCTTGGCGGCGAGGATCGTCGCCAGCTCGGCTTCCTGCACCTCGGTCTCGTCGATGAAGATCCTGCCTTCATTGTCGAGCGAGATCTGGAGCGGCTGCTTGTCCTGGTCGAGCGCGCCGGCGCGGCTGTCCGGCAGGTTCACGGGCACGCCGGTGACGAGCAGCGGCGCGGTGATCATGAAGATGATCAGCAGCACCAGCATCACGTCCACCAGCGGGGTGACGTTGATTTCCGCCATCGGCGCGCGGCGGCCGCGCCCGCGCTGCGAAGGAAGGGGGCCCATCGCCATTAGCGGTCGGTCTCCAGCTCGCGGCTCAGCGTCGAGTGGAAGCCGTCGGCGAAGCGGTTGAGCCGCGCCTCGAACCGGTTGATGCCGTGGCTGAAGCGGTTGAACGCGATCACTGCCGGGATGGCGGCGAACAGGCCCAAAGCGGTCGCGAACAGCGCCTCCGCGATGCCCGGCGCCACCACCGCGAGCGAGCTGTTCTGCTCCGCCGCGATCGAGGTGAAGGCGCGCATGATGCCCCAGACCGTGCCGAACAGGCCGACAAAGGGCGTGACCGAGCCGACGGTGGCCAGGATGTTCAGCCGGTCCGCCAGCTTGTCGATCTCACCGGCGGCCGCCGATCCCATCGCGGTGGCGAGGCGCGCGCGCGTGCCTTCGCGGTCCACCGACTTGCGGTTGGTGGAGCGTCGCCATTCGGAAACGCCCGCGGCGAACACCTTGGCGCTGGGCAGATCCGAACTGTTGTGGATCTTGTACAGCGTGTCGATATCCTCGGCCTTCCAGAATTCGCGCTCGAATTTCTCGGAGGCGCGCGACGTCTTGCGCAGCCGCGCCGCGAAACCGATGATGATCGCCCATGTCCAGATGCTGGCAGCCAGCAATCCGATCATGACGAACTTCACGACCCAGTCGGCCTGAAGGAAAAGCGCCACGGGGGAAAGGGTGGCGGCGTCGGCGCTCATGATGGCATTCATCGCGGTTTCGGAATCCTCACAACAGTCTCTGAAATGCTTCGATCCAGGCAGGCGGTTGCCGCCGGGGCCGTCCGCTGGGGGAAAGGAAGGCCGCGACGACGCGCGCGTCCGCGACTATCTCATCCCCGCGCATGACTCTCTGATGAATATGGCAGGATGCGGCGCGGATTTCCTTCACCTCGCTTATAACGAGGAGCGCGTCGTCGAGTTTCGCGGGGGCGCGATATTTGATCGCCAGCTCCGCCACGGCATAGACGCCCAGCCCCTGATCATGCGCGCCGCGCTGGTCCACGCCGGCGCGGGCCAGCATGTCCGATCGCGCGCGTTCCATGAAGCGTAGATAATTGGCGTGATAGACCACGCCCGAAAAATCGGTGTCCTCGAAATAGACGCGCACCGCGAAATGATGCGCCTTGCCGACGAAACGCCCTTGATAAGGCAGGTCGGGTTGCTGTGCCGCCATGGCGGCCGGGTCTAGCGGCTGGGGGAAAGCGTTCAACCCCTTTTGCCCCGCGGGCGTAACGATTGATCCTGGCCTGGCGGGTTTCGGGGGTGGGGAACATGGCGTTGTGGCCAGGGGCGCCCGTCCCCCGTGGCGAGGGCACTCATCCCCCGCTCGGGCTGAGCCTGTCGAAGCCCTGTTCTTCTTCTTCTTCTTCTTCTTCTTCTTCTTCTTCTTCTTCTTCGGTGTTCAGGAAAGGACAGGGGCTTCGACAGGCTCAGCCCGAACGGGGGTATTGATCGGGGCTGCCAACCTCATGCGTCACCGCAGCCCTTCGACTGCCTGCAAGCAGGCGCTCAGGATGAACCTCGCCTTTGGCGAGGGCCGGGGTGACGCGCTGGATCGGGTCGGGCGCGCGAGCGCGTTCCGCGCTTCACTTCACGTCGAACAGGCCATCCTGTCCGGCTTCGGCGGGCGGATTGAGGCCGAGATGCTTCCAGCCGCGCGAATTGAGGCAGCGGCCGCGCGCGGTGCGGGCGATCAGGCCGAGCTGGATCAGATAGGGCTCGATCACTTCCTCGATCGTGTCGCGCGGTTCGGAGAGGCCGGCGGCCAGCGTCTCCACGCCCACCGGGCCGCCGCGATAGATGTCCGCGATCATCATCAGATAGCGCCGGTCCATCGCGTCCAGCCCGAGCTGGTCCACCTCCAGCCGGTTGAGCGCCGCGTCCGCCGCCCTGGCATCGACGACGGCCGCGCCCGCGACATTGGCGAAATCGCGCACGCGGCGCAGCAGCCGCCCGGCGATGCGCGGGGTGCCGCGCGCGCGCTTCGCGATCTCGTGCGCGCCGTCCGGCGCGATGGAGAGATCGAGCAGCCCGGCGGCGCGCGTCACCACGCGCTCCAGCTCGTCGACGGTGTAGAAGGCGAGGCGGACGGGAATGCCGAACCGGTCGCGCAGCGGCGTGGTGAGCAGCCCCTGCCGCGTCGTCGCGCCGACCAGGGTGAAGCGCGGCAGATCGATCCGCACCGATCGCGCCGACGGCCCTTCGCCGATCATCAGGTCGAGCGCGCGATCCTCCATCGCGGGATAGAGCACTTCCTCCACGGCGGGATTCAGCCGGTGGATCTCGTCGATGAACAGGACGTCGCCGTCCTCCAGATTGGTGAGCAGCGCCGCGAGATCGCCCGACTTGGCGATCACCGGGCCGGATGTGGCGCGGAAGCCCACGCCCAGCTCGCGCGCGATGATCTGCGCCAGCGTGGTCTTGCCCAGCCCCGGCGGGCCGAAGAACAGCACATGATCGAGCGCGTCGCCGCGCGCGCGGGCGGCGGAGATGAAGACGCGCAGATTCTCGCGCGCCGCCTTTTGCCCGACAAATTCGTCTAGCGACTTGGGGCGAAGCGCGGCATCGATATCCTCTGGACGGCGATCGCCTGAAATGATGCGTTGGGGCTGTTCCACGCGCCAGCCATAGCGCAAGGCCGGGCGCTGTCGAACCCCCATCAACATGCTTGAGTGGGAATGCCGCGCGGCTACACTATTCCGATTCGAAAAATCGGGGGAATGCCATGGATCGCCGTCAGTTCATTGTCGCAACGGGCGCCGCCGCCGGCGCGCTGGCGCTGGGCCGCGCGGCATCCGCCGCCCCGGCGGGATCGCGGATCATGATCGACGGGCTCAGCGGCTTCCGCGCCGGCGAAGGCGGGCGGGTGACGGAGCCGGCGGTGGTCGCGGCGATCCGCGCGGGCAAGCTCACCGCCTTGAGCCAGACGGTGGGCGAGGTGGGCAACGGCCCGGACCGGTTCCTGCGCGCGGTGGAGGGCATCGCCGGCATGGACCGGATGATCGCCGACAATCCGGACCTGCTGATGAAGATCACCAGCGCGGCGGACCTGCGCGCCGCCCATGCCGGCCGGCGGCTGGGCCTGATCTACAATGTTCAGGACAGCACCGCGCTGGAGGGCGACGCCTCCCGCGTGGCGCTGTTCAAGACGCTGGGGCTGCGCGTGCAGCAGCTCACCTACAACAAGCGCAACCTGGCGGGCGACGGCTGCCTGGAGCCCGGCAATGGCGGCATTTCCGATTTCGGGCGGCAGGTGATCGCGGCGGTGAACGCCAACCGGCTGCTGCTCGACCTGAGCCATGCCAGCCAGCGCACGATCGCGGAAGGGATCGCGGCGGCCAAGGCGCCGCCCGCGATCACGCACACCGGCTGCCGCGACCTGGTCGATTTCCCGCGCAACACCTTCGACCGCGAGATGCGCGCGGTGGCCGACAAGGGCGGCGTCGTCGGCATCTACCTGATGCCCTTCCTCCGCAACGGGGGGCAGCCGCAGCGCGAGGACCTGCTGCGCCATCTCGACCATGCGGTGAAGGTGGCGGGCGAGGATCATGTGAGCATCGGCACGGACGGCCCGCTGATGGGCTTCACCGTCAACGACGAGGCGCGGGCGGCGCAGCGCGCCTTCTACGAGGACCGCGCGAAACGCGGCATCGCCGCGCCCGGCGAGGCGGCGGACGTGATGAATTTCGTCGAGGGCTATAACGATGTCGACCGCATGAACGGCATCGCCGCCGACCTGAAGACGCGCGGCTGGACCGAGGCGCGGATCGACAAGGTGCTGGGCGGCAACCTGCTGCGGCTGTTCGGGGATGTCTGGGGCGGCTGAGGGGGCGCCACCCTCAACGTCCTTCAACCGGCCTTCCGAAGCACCGCCACCAACACTCCGTTCGGGCTTGGTCCTGATCCTGATGGCGGGGGGGCTGAACCGCTGCTCGGCGCGCCGGTGTTTCAGCGCCAGCCATCGCCAGCGGGTGTGGAGATCGGGCCTGGTCCTGATGGCGCGGGGCGCTGCCCCCCTCAGCGCGCCGCCTTTTTCAGCGCCAGCCGCACCAGCGCGTCCAGGGTCGCGCCCGCGCCCAGTTCGTCCTCCGCCGCGGCGACGGCGTTGCCGGCCTCGCCGGGCTTGAAGCCCAGGTTGAGCAGCGCGGAGACCGCGTCCGCCGCCGCCCCGCCCGCGATCGGGATCGCCGGGCCGGGGCCGAGCGCGATGCCGCCGGCCTTGTCCTTCAGCTCCATCACGATGCGCTGCGCCAGTTTCGGCCCGACGCCGTTGGCGCGCGCGATCATCGCCTTGTCGCCGCGCGCGACGGCCTGGGAGAGTTCGGCGGGCGCCAGCGTCGAGAGGATCGCCAGCGCCACGCGCGCGCCCACGCCTTGCACGCTGGTGAGCAGGCGGAACCAGTCGCGCTCGTCGGCGGTGGCGAAGCCCATCAGCCGGATCGAATCCTCGGCGACGAGCATCTCGGTATGGATGGTGACCGTGCCCCCCGTCGGCCCCAGCGCGGCCAGCGTCTTGGAAGACGCGCCGACAAGATAGCCGACGCCAGAGACGTCGATCACGGCATGGTCGATACCGGCGCTGATAAGCTGCCCGCGAAGCTGTGCGATCATGACCGGTGCTTAGAGCATCGCGCGGAAAAGTGGGAACCGGTTTTGCGCATCAGCGATGCGACGACCAACAACCTGCATCGCGCGGAAAAGTGGGAACCGGTTTTGCGCGGGCGGGATCATACACCCCCCGCCGCTCGGGCTGAGCCTGTCGAAGCCCTGTCCTTTTCTTCCGGCTCCGGCCCTAGGGAAGGACAGGGGTTGGCCTGCGGCCGACTTCGTCCCGACAGGCTCAGCCCGAGCGGGGGTGTTGATGGCGGCATGTTCTGTCGGAGCAATCCGTAACCTCCAACCGTTCAGGCTCAGCCCGAGCGGGGTGTTGATCGCGGCATGTTCTGTCAGAGCAATCCGTAACCTCCAACCGTTCAGGCTCAGCCCGAGCGGGGGTGTTGATGGCGGCATGTTCTGTCGGAGCAATCCG
>NZ_JBMDKK010000038.1:0-9611 GCF_057809675.1 Sphingomonas sp. FG14
TCGCCCTCGCTGCCACCGTTATCTTCTGGCTGTGATCAACGAGTCCTGACCCTAAGAATCCTTTGAGGCGATCGTAGGCTTTGACCAGCCTTAACTTTTCTTTTTGGTTGCTGCTTTCTCCGGCTGCATGTTCGATGATTCGATCCTTTTCATCGAAAACTCGTTGCCAAGGTAGTGCATTGCAGCGGTGGAAGTCCTCAAGGTCATGGACTGAGTATGCTACGTCATCAGACCAATCCATTAATTCGGCTTCGAGTGTTTTTTCATCGTGATCATGAAATTTTCTTGCGAAGTCGAAGTCTTCCTTTTCCGTTGTATAGGCAGACCATTTCTTCTTGGATTTTTTTCCCTTCTGTCCCCGCATCCATGGGTACTTAAGACATGCCGCAAGCGTTGCTCGAGTGACGTCTATCCCCGGGGAATCTGGGAATCGCACTGCGAGTTTCGTCAAAATCCGAAATGACTGTGCATTACCCTCGAAGCCCTCCGTATCGTGTTCGCGAACGAGTTTATCGAGGGTGTGCTCCCCGATATGGCCAAACGGCGGATGCCCGAGATCATGCGCTAAGCATGCGGCCTCTACTACCTCTGGATCGAGCCCGCGCACTGCCGCGATCGTCGGTTGCTCCGCCTTCAGCTTTTGGGCCAGGCGCCGTCCGATCTGCGCGACTTTAATCGTGTGCTGCTGGCGGGTATGAAATACGTCCGCTTCGCCTGCACGTACTATCTGCGTGATTCCCGCTAGCCGATGAAAAGCCGACGAATAGAGCAAGCGATCCCGATCGCGCTCAAATTCGGAGCGCTGGTCTTTGGCCGCATTTCTGTGGCGCCGCTCTGAGCGGTCAGCTTCCCCCCAGGTCAAGTTGTCAGGCCGCCATCGCCTCCGCGACGATGGCGCTTAGGGTCCAATCGTCATTGACCTGAATCCGGCCGCGCTCCGCCGCTCGCTGAATCGCCACCTGACTCTCGCGCACCGTGTGTCCGGCGTTAATTAGTTCCAGACAAAGATCGCGTGCGGTCACGCGATCACCGATCCGTTGGAGGGTAGCGACGACTTCATCGTCAGACGGAATCTCAAAGCTCATGATGCACCTCGTCTGCTATGCATGCTGCCATAAAAAGCGTGAACCGGTGTTTAATGTTCCCGGCGCGAAAGCGTAACGAGTCGCTTTAGCCACGACTCGCCTAGCGGAAAATTGAGTCTCAAATGAGTCTACTGTCTGTGGGAGCAAGGCACGTGGGTGATCAAGGCATACGCGCCGATTCACGTGGTCTCATCCCCCTTCTCGGGCATGACTCACAAAATCGCACGCATGTGTCAATTCGAATGCGATGGTCGTACAGAAAAGTTCTCCAAAGTGTGCACCGGTTGGCGTCTGCTGCCCAGATATGGCGGGAATATCTGTAATGGCGGGCTCATTCGCCGCTCCATAGGCATCAGATGGGCCGGAGCGTGTGGTGGACCTGTAAGCTGACAGTACGAGCACTGGCTTACAGGCTTGACCGATATCTTGTCGCATAGCTCCATCTTCACCACTCCTGACGGCGGTAGTGACCACCCCGGCCATTCCATATCAACCGTCGCATGTACATGACGGATCGCCTGACACTGGATGCGCCGCGCTTCGATAGCGCTGGCAATATGGTCGCCTCGGTCTTGGCCGCGCGGACCGGGATACAGGATTATGCCGGCTATGAGGTCGGCAGGCCGGAGATGCGGATCGTTCGCGTCCTGCGGCCGGAGGCGGAGGTGTTCGCCGCCGACAGCCTGCGTTCCTTCGCTGGCGCGCCGGTGACGATCGACCATCCCCCCGAAAGCGTCACCACCGACAATTGGAAGACCTATGCCGTGGGCGAGACCGATGGCGAGGTGGTGCGCGACGGCGAGGCCGTGCGTGTTCCCTTCCTGTTGCGCGACGCCGCCGCCATCCGCGAGGTGGAGGCGGGCAAGCGCGAGATCAGCATGGGCTATGCCTGCGACCTGGCGTTCGAGCCGGGCGAGCATGAGGGGCGGCCCTATGACGCCGTGCAGCGCAACATCCGCATCAATCACCTGGCCATCGTCGATCATGCGCGCGGCGGATCCGCGCTGCGCATCGGGGACGGGGCAGGCGGCGCTGACGCTGGTACCGCCGGCGAGGGCCGGACCAATCGCACGATCCTGTTCGACGGCCGCCCGATCGACGTGACGCCCGAGGGCGCCGCCGCGATCGAGGCGTTGCTGGCGCGGCTGGACGATGCCGACGGCAAGGCGGGGGCGCTGGAGGCGCTGATCGCCGCGCTGACCGCCGACCGAGACACCCGCGACGCCACCATCGCCACGCTGGAGCGCCGCGTGCGCGACGCCGCGCCAACCCCCGCGCGGCTGCGCGACCTGGCGCGCGGCTATGCCGACGCGGTGGCGAGCGCCCGCGCGCTGGGCGTGGCCGTGGGCGAGGACGACACCGTCGAGGCGATCATGGCCGCCGTGGTTTCCGCGCGGCTGGGCGACGAAGCCAGGGGGTGGAGCGAGGCGCAGATCGCGGCGAGCTTCGCCGCACTGTCCGCCGGGCTGCGCGACGCCGCACCCGATCCGCTGCGCCGCGCGATCAGCGGCGGGCTGACCAACCTGGGCGACGCGCGCGCCGCCCGCGACGCCGCCCTGGCCCGGCGCCGGGCATATAACGCAACCGCCTATTGCGGCATCGACGCCGCCCAAGGAGCTTGATCAATGGCTGAAGTCCAGACTGTTTACAGCGATAGCATCGTGGCGGGTTATCCCGGCATGGTCGCCAATGGCGAGACGAGCAACCGCATCTCGCGCACCGTGGAGGATGCCGCCGGCATCGCGTTCGGCAAGGCCGTGTTCCGGGGCGCGGGCGACCAGGGCGTGACCGCGACGGTCGGTTCCGGCTTCCTCGGCTTCACCATCGCGGACGCGGGCACCGTGGCGCTGCCCGGCGCGGACGCCGACGAATATCAGCAATATGCGAGCGCCCCGGTGATCACGTCCGGCGCCGTCTATGTGACGGCGGGCGAGAATGTGACCGATGGCGCGCAGGTCTATGTCGATCCCGACGACAAGGCGATCGTCGACACCGCCACCGACAACATCATCGCGACGGGCTGGGTGTTCGACCAGACCGTTTCCACCGGCGCCGTCGTGCGCATCTCGAAGCGCTAAAACAAGGGAACGGACACATGACCTTCATCTATGACGAGGCGAGCTTCGCGCGCGACGCGCAGCAGCAGATCGCGTTCCTGACCCCGCAGATGTACCGGATCGAAAGCGAGGTCTACCAAGTCCGCTATCCTTCGTTCGACATCGCGCCGCTGATGCACGTCAACGAAGACGGTGACATGTGGGATATCGGATCGGTCTTTTATTCGGGCGACGTCGCCGGCGCGGCGCAGTGGATCGCCGGCCGGGGCTTCGACATGCCCTATGCCAGCGTCGCCGCCACCCAGCATGTGCAGCAGAACCACCTGGCCGGCATCGGCTATGAATGGTCGCTGCAGGAACTGGAGCGCGCCGCCAAGCTGGGCCGCAACCTGAGCACCGAGAAGGCGGCCGCCGCGTCGAAGGTGGCGCAGCAGTTCAAATGGGCGATCGCCATGACCGGCAACACGGAAAAGGGGCTGACCGGCCTGGTCAACAACGCTTCCGTGCCCGCAGCCCAGGTGGCGAACGACGGCACCGGCCCGTCGCGCCTGTGGTCCGCCAAGACGCCAGACCAGATCCTGCGCGACGTGGACGAGGCGCTGGAGGCGCCGTTCATCGCCACCAAGGAAGTGCATCTGGCCAACACGCTGCTGCTGCCCACGTCGCGCTTCAACATGATCGCGCGCACGCGGCTGACCGATACCGACATCACGGTGATGGACTTCCTGCGGCAGAGCAACGCCTATACCGCGCAGACCGGCCAGCCGCTGACCATCCGCGCCACCCGCGCGCTGGAAACGGCGGGCACCGGCAACGGCGCGCGCATGATCGCCTATGACAACAGCCGCGAGGTGGTGCAGTTCCACCTGCCCGGCGAGCATGAATTCCTGTCTCCCTTCCAGAAATCGTCGATGACCTGGGAAGTGGCGGGCATCATGAACATCGGCGGCCTCGAGATCCGCCTGCCCAAGGCGATCGCCTATCGGGATTCGTTCTGATGGTGCTGGTCCGCAACATCTCCGCCGGGCCGCGCGGTATCCACGCCGCGTCCGGCGCGGTGGAGATGCTGCGGCCGGGCGAGGCGCGCGAGATCGCGCTGGCGGCGGGCGAGCGGACCGAGGATTCGGACTGGTTCGCATTCGGCCATGAAGACGCGCCGCTGGCCGGGCTGGCGCTGGCGAGCCTGACCGTGGCGGCGCTGAAGGCGCTGGCGGCGGACGAGGGCATCGACCTGGGCGATGCCGGCCGCAAGACCGAGATCCTTTCCGCGATCGAACGCGCCCGCGCGGCCTGATCGCACATGATTCCCCACCCTGGGCCGCCTCGATCCGTCGCGGCGGCCCGTTTTGTGAAGAGGCCTTGATGGCAGACAAATACAGCACCGATCGCCAGAACGATGCCCGCACCTTCGGCAGCGACGCGGTTCCCCACACCCCGGCAGACAGCGACCTGCCGATCAACGTGAAGGCCGTGGTCTTCGCGGGCGACGGCACGATCAGCTTCAAGAACGCGGCGGGCACCGCGCGCACCGGCTATCCGGTGAAGGACGGCGTGCCGCTGCCCTTCGTGCCGGCGCGCATCACCGCGATGACCGGCGCCACCGCGTGCTGGCTGGTGCAGTGACATGGCGCACGTCCCCCCAAGCGCGGAGGAGCTGAAGGAACGCTATCCCGCGTTCGCTTCGGTGACCGAGGACATCATCGAGCATTGGCTGGCCGATGCCCAATCCACCGTCACCACCGGCTGGATCGAGGCGGATTACGCGCCCGCGATCATGGCGCTGGCGGCGCACCGGATGGCGCGCAACGGCACCGGCCCGGCGGATGCGGGCGCGGCCGGCGGCATGGCGGGGGTGACGAGCTTTCGTTCGGGCGCCTTTTCCGCCAGCTTCGCCGAAGCCGCCGTGAGCGCGGCGGTGAAGGGCGGCTATGCCTCCACCCCCTATGGCCAGGACTTCGCGGTCTATCTGCGGCGCAACCGCGCCGGGCCGCGCGTCGCCACGGGCGGGCGGCTGGGATGCGCGTTCCGATGACGATGCCCGCAGCCTTTGCCGGCATCGCGCGCGCGGTTTCCGCGCGGATGGACGGGCCGTTCGCCGACGCCGTGATTCTGGACGCGGGCGCGCCATCCTTTGACGAGGGTGGATCGATCGCCGGTCCGGGCACGCCGGCCGAGCGCGCCTGTTCGGTGCAGATCGACCTGATCGCCGATGCAATGCGCGGCGATGCCGGCTTCGCGCAGGGCGACGCGCGTTTCCTGATCCTGTCCGCCGGCCTGGACGGCGCGGTGGGCACCGATGCGCGCGTGCGCGTACTGGCCGGGCCGCATGCCGGGCTGTGGACGGTATCGGCGCTGGAGGCCGACCCGGCCGGGATCGGCTGGGTGGGGCGCGGCCGGCATGGTTAGGATCCGCGGCGCCGCCGAGCACAGCCGCCGGCTGAAGCGCATCATGGGCGCCGGGCTGGCGCGCGAGGTGGGCGAGGGGCTGTTTGCCGCGGGCAAGCTGATCCAGGCCGATGCGCGCGACAGCATCACCGAGGGATCGGTTTCGGGTGATCAGCATGTGCCCTCCCGCCCCGGCGAACCGCCCAACGCCGACACGCACCGGCTGTCGGACAATATCGAGCTGGTGCAGCCCCAGCCCCTGCGCGTGGAGGTTTCGTCCAACGCGCCATATTCGGCCGATCTGGAATTCGGTACGTCGAAGATGGCCGCGCGCCCGTTCATGAAGCCGGCCGCCACGCGGCGGCGTGACGAGGCGGTGCGCCTGGTGCGCGAGCAGGTTTCCGCGCTGATCCGCAAATCCAAGGGAGCATGACCATGCAGACCGTCACTTTCGCCCGGCCCTTTCCGCATGTGCGCGGGCTGGAGACGACCTATTTCGAGGCCGGCTGGTCCGGCGAGATCACCAACGAGATCGCCGCGGCCGCCCATGCCGCCGGGGCGCTGGAAAAGGAGAACGCCGGTGGATCTGATCAGGCCGGTGCGGCGGGCGACGCTGACAGCGCTGAAGGATGACGCGGCGCTGACCGCGCTGATCCCGGCGGCCAATATCCATCCCGCGACGCAGGCGGGCGACGCCCCCTGGCCGTTCATGCGCTGGGACGCGCCGTCCGCGACGCCGCTGACCTGGGGCGCGACCGTATCGTTCCGGCTGCATGTGTTCGGCAGGCCCGTGTTCAACAGCGGCGGCGCGATGACCGAGACCGCGGAGGATTTCGTCCTGCGCGCGCTGGGCGCCGCGCGGCGCGTGGTCCATCGCAACCGCGTGCCGCTGACCGGCGGCAGCGTGCGGCTCTGGTCCGATCTGACCCGGGCGATGCCCGACGGCGCCGAACGCGACGCCTGGCACGGGATCATCGCCGTCACGGCCCGCGCCTTCGCCGAATAGCGCGGGCCATCCATTCCCCCTCCCTCTGACGGCGGTAGTGAGGGCGGGTGGGCACCCCTAATCTTTCCGCCAGATCAATCGCTGGAGACGCGCAGTGAGCCTTCCCAATGAACCCGATTTCGCGCTGATCAAGGTCCAGACCGCCCCCGGCCCGCCGGCGGTGTTCACCACCCTGTGCGGCCTTGAGAACGCCAACGTCAACGAAAGCGTGCAGACGCGCGAACGCTATCGCCGCGACTGCGCCAAGCCCAACCGCCCCGGCCAGCGCAAGCTGAGCGCCACCGGATCCTCGTGGCAGGTGACGGGCAGCGGCGTGATCAACATCGACCAGGAAGACGTGCTGGGCGACGTGAAGGGCGTCATCCAGAACTACAAGATCGAATGCTACAAGGACGACGGCACCGATGCCGGCGACCTGCTGGGCACCTGGGCCGGATCGGGCATGCTCACCACGCGCAACCGATCGATCCAGATCGAGGGCGACAGCGGCCTTGAAGTGACGATCGAGGGCCAGGACGACCTCGTCTGGACACCGGCCGCCTGATGAGCGACGCCCCGTCCACCCGGATCGACATCGAGTTCGCGGACGGGGCGTACAGCTTCCGCCTGGGGCTGGCGCAGATCGCGGAGCTTCAGGCGAAGTGCGGTTGCGGCATCGGCGCGCTCTATGCGCGCGTGATCAAGGGCCGCTACATCATCGACGGCGAACCGCTGGGCAATCCGATGGAAGCCCAGTTCTTCGCCGCCGACCTGATCGAAACGGTGCGTCAGGGCCTGATCGGCGGGCGTGCCGGCGTGGTCGACGATCAGACGGTGGAGGTGAAGCCAGCCGACGCCAACCGGCTGGTCTCCGCCTATCTCTATCCCGAACGGCCGCTGACCGAGGCATGGGCGCTGGCCGCGTCGATCCTGGCCGCAGCGATCGACGGCTATTCGCCGCCCGATAAAAAAAAAGAAGCGCCGGCAACGGCAAAGCCGGCGGTGAAGGCCGCTTCGACTATGCGGAAGCGCTCACCAACTGCGCGATGATGGGCATCCCGCCATCCGAGGCGCGGGACCTCTCCTATTGGGAATATACCGCGCTGCTGACGGTATGGAACGAGCGCCACTCACCCGATGGCGCGGATCGCCCCAGCGATTTGCCAAGGCTGCGGCGCTTCATGGAGGCGCATGGGGTGGGATGATGGCGGGCCGCTTCCGGCCGGGCAAGCCGCCGTCATTCCGGCGGTGGGCCGCTCATGTCGAAGCCTTGCTCCCTGCACATGTCCTCGACCACCCGTGAATTCAGACCCTTCGGATCGCCGTTCGCCACAAGCGTGTTGATGATCTTGTACGGCCCTGTCGCGCCGCGCCCGCCGATGACGAAGAAGGGACGGAAGGCGATATAGACTCCGGCACGATTCTGGCCACTCACCCATCCGCAATAAAGGCCCCATTTTCGTGTCGCGGGCCACCGGTAGCGCGCCGTCGCGGGAAAGAGGAGCTGCGCCTCCACTTCTTTCCGGATCGATGCGCGATCGTCCTCGGCCAACGGATCGGACTGACGCCCTTCCGCCGCCGCCGCCAGCAATGCGATCGTCCAGATCATCTCATTTGCTTCATAGGGTTACGATCCCGACATATGTCCTGTGTCGAAGGTTGGGAAGGCCGGGGCGGGCAGAAATCCTCAGCGTTGGCAGTGGCCGCGCCACACGACGTCGAAGGCCTCGGGATCGTCGGATCGGAAAGCGACCTTTTGATTGGCGCCGGCCACAAAGGGTTGTTTTCCCGTCATGCCGCCGAGCGCGTTGCGGGCGTTCACATAGCCGCAGCCCCTGCCGAGATGTTCGAACTTCGCGGAATCGGGATCGTTCAGCCGCGCTTTCACCAGATCTTCGATCCGCGACATCTCCACGAACTGGTCGACGAGCTGGTCATGTCGCGCTTCCGCGACCGGATCGTATAGCATGTCGCCCAATGCCGGCAGGATGTAGATGGCGAGGAACACCGCCGCGACGATGCCGGCGCCCGTCAGCCAGAAGCGCACTTCCTGCGTTTTGGCCGAGGGCAGATCGCTCCGGCAATAGCGGCAGACGATCGCTTCATCCTGGATCTGCTCGGCACATTTGGGACAGGTTTTCACGGGCGCTCGCTCCGGTCCGCCCTTTTCGGAAGGGCGCTCAGCATGAGAGTTTCAACAAGCCGTCGAAATTGACGGAATCCTGAAGTTCATTGCGCATGGATTGCGCGCGTTCGCACAGCGCGCTCGCCGTGCTGGAGCTGTAGGGATATTCCCGCGCCCTGTCGCATCGCGCCTGCGCGTCGCGCACGCGCCCCTCGTCCGTATTCAGCGGTGGCTGGATGTTCACCAGTGTCGGCTTGTCGTTTCCCAGCCGTACGATGAAGGGCCTGAACCCGGCATAGGCACCCATTCTGTTCTTGCCGTTGACCTCTCCGCAGACGCTTTCGAAGCCGTTCCTGGTGACGAGGCGGACATTGCGGAACTTCGCGGCGTCGGGATCGATCATATCCCCGGCGACGGCGGCCGTGCCGATGCCCTGTTTGTAGAGCAGCGTGCCGGGGATACGATCGCACCCCGCCAGGCACGCCAGAACCGCGACCATATACGCTATACGCATCCTCACCCCCGATAGTGGAATCTGCTGCCAGATTCTCACCGGGCTGGCAAAGGAAAGTGGATCCCCATCTGATCGATCGCAGATGGATCAGCCAGTTCAGTCCTTCCAGAGTGGATGTGACCCAGTAGAGGCTGCCGAAACCACGCCCGCTATCAATATTGTCCGGCAGATCCAACGTGATCGATTCTGCCGATCTCCCAGCGCCATTTTTTCCGAAGTGAAATCGGTTTGGCAATGGGAGTAGCGGCGGGCAAGGGCTTGGATGTTCTTTCGGCATATATGCGAGGTCTTCGCCAGCGATTGTTCGTACTGGTTATCGTACTATTTCAATTAAAATCGAGAGCTCGTGATCGAAGAGTTCAGAGTCCGGGTACCGCGGCGATTGCCGTTTCCCCGATTTGCATGCTAGGGTCAGGACCCATTGATGTGAGCGTCGCGATCTGATTCAGGCTCCGCAAGG
>NZ_JBMDKK010000039.1:0-9497 GCF_057809675.1 Sphingomonas sp. FG14
TCCTTCCATTCCAATGAAAGGATCGCACCATCAAACCGTGGGATCAAACACCTAGTTCTCAGGCGAGAGCGGCCCCAGATCGCTGACCTTCATATTGTGCCTCGTGGCGAATGCCGTTGCGACCATCCAGATGAGCCGGTTGGCGATGTCGTGACGTTCGGCTGCATTCTTTTCGTGGTTGTTCGAAAGCTCGTCCACAATCCTGCCGCGAACGCCAGCTTCGACAGGCCAGCATCTGATGACTGCGCGCTTTGCGGCCCACTGATCTCCGTTCTCCCGTTTCTCCTTGAGGACCGCAGCGTGATTTGCCTCCAGGCAATAATCGTAATGATCGAGCCATGTGATCGCGGATTGGGGATGTTCGCGTGGATGTGGCTGGTAATCGGCCGCCAGGGCCAAGGCCAAAAGGATCATCGATTCCCACCTCATGCGTACCAGGACATGTGTGGTAGCGCATGGCGATTAATGTTTTGGAATGACGATTTCCCGTCAGTTCCAGCCGCTACCGTGGCTGGCGCTTTTCGCATCAAATCACCGTCCGTCGCTCCAGCGAAGGCTGGAGCCCATACGATATTCGGACTTCAGCGCGGCTGGACGTATCGCATAGGCTCCAGCCTTCGCTGGAGCGACGGGATGTCGGGGTGTGTGCTTGTCCTGTTGATCCAGTACGTCATCCCAGCCCTTCGGCAAGCTCAGGACAGGCCTCGCCTCTGGCGAGGGCTGGGATCGCCCACAGGATAAGCCGCGATCTGGTTGGCAGACCCCGGCTTTCGCTGGGGTGACCCGGGGGATGGGGATTTGTTCGGTCCATGTTGGTAGCCGTTCGTCGATGTGGCCGGCGGCAGGTGCTGAGCCGAGGCGGGCGTGATGCGCTCGGGTTGTGGGCATTGCGGCCCGGCGACATAATCGGTGGATGGCGAGCTTGCTTTTCGAATATTGGGAAGACGAGGACGGCGGCTCGTTCTTTGTGGTTCACGAGCACAATGATCGTGTTCAGCCCAGGATGGAGCCGAACGCACGGTTCATGTTCAGCCTGAGGGCGTCGTCATGGCATGAAGCGATGCAGATGTATAACGACCGGCTCGGCTATGGAGAGTATCAGAGCGCGGGTGTTGAGAACGTCGTCTTTACGGATGAGGAACAGGCCGAACAGGATGCGTATCTCGCGGTTCGGCAGAGTCGCTAGCCACCTAACCCTACCGCTGCGGTGACCGGCGCTTGTCGCGCGAAATCACCGCCCGTCGCTCCAGCCATGGATCGCACACCAAACCGCAAGATCGGTCGAGCGCGCAACGCACCCGAGCGGCTAGCTGGGGCCGCCACGGAGGATGACGATGAAGGCGGACGCGCTTGAGAACTACCATGTCCGGATGCGGCGGGTGCTGGATTATATCGACCGGCATCTCGACGAGGATCTGGACCTGGAGACGGTGAGCGGGGTCGCGGCGCTTTCGAAATTCCATTTCCACCGGCAGTTCGCGGCGACCTTCGAACTGTCCGTCCATCGCTATATCCAGCTTGCCCGCATGAAGCGCGCTTCGAACCGGCTGGCTTCGGACGACGCCGGCAGCGTCACCGATATCGCGATGGATTCCGGCTATGACGCGCCCGACGCCTTTGCCCGCGCCTTTCGCCGCAGGCTGGGGCAATCGCCATCGTCGTTCCGGAAATCACCCGATTGGGTGCCGTGGCTTGCGGCCTTCGGGCCACTCGACAATGCCAGGAGCAAGCTGATGCAGATCATCTACACCCCGGACGATGTGACGATCCGGGACATGGCGCCGACCAGAGTGGCGGTGCTGGAACATCGCGGCGACCGCGAGACCCTGCCCGACACGATCCAGCGCTTCATCGCCTGGCGCAAGGCGGCGGGGCTTTCGCCCGAGACCAGCCCGACCTTCAACATCTTCCGGTCCGAACGCATCCCCCAGAACCCGGACGATTACGCGATGGACCTGTGCGTGGGGACCGACCGGCCGGTGGCGCCCAACGAGCAGGGCATGACGCCCGGCGAGATCCCCGGCGGGCGCTGCGCGGTGCTGCGCGTCGTCCACAACACGCATAATCTGGAGCCCGCCGCGCTCTACCTCTATCGCGACTGGCTGCCCGCCAGCGGCGAGGAGGCGCGCGATTTCCCGATCTATTGCCGGCGGCACTTCACCTTTTTCCCCAACGCGCCCGTGCATGACGTGGTGGTGGAGCTGTTCCTGCCGCTGAAATAGGGGGCGGTGGGAGTGGCCTGAGCGAGCCCGGCTCGCATCGCCACGGCCAGCACCCGTTCGGGCTGAGCTTGTCGGGACGAAGTCGGCCGTAGGCCAACCCCTGTTTTTCTGTTGCGGTGTCAAGGCAGGGCAGGGCTTCGACAGGCTCAGCCCGAACGGTGTTGGTTTTGGTGATGGCAATCCCAGACGTCATGCCAGCGCAAGGGGACGATCAGTCCGGCTTGCCGAAGAAATGCTCGGCGATGTCGCTGGCGATGCGGGCGGGGCGCAGGGTTTCGGCGTCGACGCAGCACCAGCTCGATCGCACCTCCGCCAGCACCTCCTCGCCGCGCTTGATCAGCGTTTCGTAGAAGGCGCGCGCGCCATGGACTTTTTCGAGGATGACGGTGGCGACCACCTGATCGTCGAGAAAGGCGGGCTTGCGATAGGTGATCTCGTGCTTGAGCGCGACCCAGAGATGGCGGGCCACCGCCTCCGCCGGGGCGAGCTTGCGCCAGTGCGCGGTCACCGCTTCCTGCACCCAGGTGAGGTAATGCGCGTTGTTGACATGACCCATGAAGTCGATGTCGCCGGGGACGATCCGGATCGCGTGGTCGTGAGGAAGCGCTGCCATGGGCTTACATTAGTGTAAGCATGGGCGAGTCACAATGCTCTACCCCCGCCAGACCTGGATTTATTCCTGTCTGTCTGCCGCATCGCTTGTGCGGAAAACCGGTTCCCACTTTTCCGCGCGATGCTTTTACTCCATCAGCTCCAGCAGCTTCGCGATCGGCACGAAGGCGAAGGCGACCGAGCTGTCCGCCACGCCATAGGGCATGAAGATCAGGTCGCCGTGCCGCATCGCGCCGCAGGTATAGACGACATTGGGCACATAGCCCTCGCGGTCCTCATCGGCGGCCGACAGGATCGGCTCGGGCGAGCGCGCCAGCACCTTCGACGGATCGTCCTTGTCGAGCAGCACCGCGCCGATCGAATATTTGCGCATCGCGCCCACGCCATGGGTGAGCAGCAGCCAGCCTTCGTCCAGCTCGATCGGCGCGCCGCAATTGCCGATCTGGATCAGTTCCCAGGGATAGCGCGGCTCCAGCAGCAGATCGCCCTCGTCCCAGTGGAGCAGATCGCCGGACTTGATCAGGAACAGGTTCTGCCCGTCCTGCCGGCCGATCATCATATATTGGCCGCCCACCTTGCGCGGGAACAGCGCCATGCCCTTGTTGCGCGCCGCCGATCCCGCGATCGGGCACAGGTCGAACGAGCGGAAATCGCGCGTGCGCAGCATTTCGGACTGGATCTCCCGCCCCGAATAGGCGGTGTAGGTGCCCAGCCATTCGACCGATCCGTCGTCATGCGTGAAATGGACGAGGCGCAGATCCTCCAGCCCGTTCTTTTGCGCGGGGGTGATCGGGAAGATCACCGTGCCCGAAAGCGTGCTGTCCTGATGGCGGAACACCGTGACCTGCCCGTCCTCGTACACGCCGTCGGTGTCGGGCGAATCGGTGGCGGTGGCGAAGGGCGGTTCGGGCGCCAGCCGCAGCTCGCCCTTGTCGGTGATGATCCCCTCGCGAAAGGCGACCGAGGAGATATGGCCCTCGCCCACCGCGCGCAGCGACATCAGGATGCGCTGCGATCCCGCGGGCATGCCGCTCTGGTCGAAATGCGGCACCACGCTGGGGTTCATCAGCGCGGCGGCGGCATAGCTGTATTCATGGCAGAAATAGGCGCCGACAAGCTGGCGTTTCTCGTCGCCGATATCGCCCAGCTTCAGGTCCAGCAGCTCCTCGAGCTGTTCGTAGCGCGTCATGAACACGCGCCGCGTCTGCCAGTGGCGCGCCTCGAAATCGCGCAGCACCGCTTCGAGCTGGGCGCGCGCCGTCGTCATGTCCATGTCGACGACGTGCTGGATCAGCTTCTGCGCGCGGCTGGGCGCGGGGCCGTTCGATTGCCAGGCGAGGTGGAAGGGACGCACCACCACGCGCGAGGGATCGGCATAAAGCCGCAGATCGTGATTATAGACGTCGAGCATCTGCCTCCCCCGAGGTGGGAACCTCGCCCCCGATAGTTCAGGCGGCGTCGCGCTTGTCTGCCACGCGTTCCGCGTCGATGGATAGCCCCGAAATCGTCGCCGAGGCCAGTTGCAGCGCCAGGATCGATTCGGCGCCCTGGTTGCGGTTGAGCCCGGTGGGCATCAGCCCGTCATAACAGCCGCCGTCGCCCTGGCTGGCGAGCGGCATGTCCAGGTCGTTCGCGCCCAGGAACCAGCGATAGGCGCGCTGCGCCGCATCCACCCAGCGCGCATCGCCCGAAACCGCCACCGCCGCCGCGCACGCGTCGATCGTCGCCTGCGCCTCCAGCGGCTGCTGGTCGAAGGGCAGGGGCGGGGTGAAGGGGCGGCCGAAGCTTTCGGTGCCGACCGCGCGGAAATGCCCCTCCGGCGCGGTCTGCTGCGCGACGATCCAGTCGAGCGTCGCCAGCCCGCAATCGATATAATCCTGCCGCCCCAGCGCGGCGCCCGCGCGCAGCAGCGCCTCGGGCAGCCGGGCATTGTCATAGGCGAGCACCGCTTCGAACCACGGCCAGTCCGGCCGGCGCGACAGCGCCAGCAGATTGAGGAGCTGATCGCCGAAACGCTCCAGTATCTCGCGCGATCGCGCATGGCCCGGATGCGCGCCGATCATCGCGGCGGCGCCGAGCATCGCGAAGGCCTGCGCGCGCGGCGAGCCGAGCGAGAAGGCGAGGCCGGCGGACTGATCGAACAGCGGCGCCGCCCATTGCCGGTATTTGTCCATCCGCGCGTCGCGCGCGGTGACGCCCAGCGCCCACAGCGCGCGGCCGTTGCTGTCCTCCGATCCTTCCTCCTCGCACCAGGTGCGATCGAAATTCATGAAGTTGCGGAAGCGCTGGCGATCGGGGTTCCAGGCATGCTGGACGAAGGCGGCGTAGATGCTGGTCCAGCGATCGCGCTCGCCATCCTCGATATCGTCGATCCGCGACATCAGGATCAGCGCGCGGGCATTGTCGTCGATGCAATAGCCGTGGCGGCGATCGGGCACCGAATAGATGCCGTGCTGAAGGATGCCGGTGGCGTCGCTCATCCGCACGACGGCGGCGATATCGGGCGCCAGCGGCCGGGCGGGCTTGCCGGCGATGCGCGCCGGCCGTTTCCCCTTCATCGCGGCGAGCAGCGCCACCGCGCGTTCGGAGGCGCGGCTCCAGAGCATCGTGCGCCCGCGCGCATAGGCGCGGCCGGCAAGCGCGGCGCGCCCGGCCCTGTCGTCGAACAGCCCGGTGACCGCCGCCGCGATCGCCGCGCTGTTCCGGAAATCGACGAGCACGCCGTGATCGTCGGCCAGGATCTCGGTGGCGTGGATATAGGGGGTGGAAACCACCGGCTTGCCCAGCGCCACCGCGTAGGACAGCGTGCCCGAGGTGATCTGGTCGCGCTTCACATAGGGGGTGGCGTAGATGTCCGCCGCCTCCAGATAATCGAGCAAGTCCTCCTGCTCGACAAAGGCGTCGATGAAGCGGACATGGCCGGACATGCCGAGTTCGGCGACGCGCGCCTGCAATTGCTCGCGATAGGCCTCGCCCTGCTGGCGGATCAGATTGGGGTGGGTGGCGCCCAGGACGACGTAGAGCGCGTTGGGATGCGCGGCCGCGATCGCGGGCATCGCCTCCACCACATATTCGATGCCCTTGTCGGGCGCGAGCAGGCCGAAGGTGAGGATCACGTCGCGCCCCGCGAAGCCGAAGCGCGGCTTGGCCGCGTCCGGCGCGACGAAGGGGCGATCGGGCACGCCGTGCGGGATCACCTCGATCTGGCGATCGGAAACGCCATAGACGGTGCGCAGCAGCGCGCGGCCCTTTTCCGCCATCACGATCAGTTTCGACGCGCGGCGCGCGATCGCCTCCAGCACGCGGCGCTCGTCGGCGCCGGGATGTTCGAGCACGGTGTGCAGCGTCACCAGCAGCGGCAGGTTCACCCGATCGAGCAGCGCCAGGATGTGATCGCCGGCGACGCCGCCGAAAATGCCATATTCGTGCTGGAGCCAGATCGCCTGCGCGCCGCTGCGCTCGATTTCGCGCGCGGCGTCGCGATAGGCGATCGGATCGTCCTGCGCGATGGTGCGGACGCCATCGGGATAGGCGATGCCGGTGCCGTCATCCATCGCGTAGAGATCGACGGTGAGATCGGGGAAGTTCGCCTTGAGCGCCTGCAATGTGTGCGAGGTGAAGGTGGCGAGGCCGCAGCGGCGGGGAAGCGAATTGCCGATCAACGCGATATGGCTGGGACGTTCGATCTTTCCGGTCGCGCTGTCGATCGTGGCCATGCCCGTTCTTTCGCTCCTGCAACAAATGTTCGTGCGACGATTTCCCAAGCGAGCCTAACGACTCCGATATGCGATGGTTGCGCGAATTGTGCGTTGCAGCAAGAAAAATCGTGCCTTTGGGATGAAGCGGTGCCGAAGCGCGGCGGATTCGGCCTTTCGCCGGAGGCGTCGGATCGCTTCCGTCCCAACCCCGTTCGGGCTGAGCCTGTCGAAGCCCTGTTCTTCCGTTGCGGTGCCAAGGCAGGGCAGGGCTTCGACAGGCTCAGCCCGAACGGTTTGGGTGAATGGTGTGAGGGTGAAAGGGGCGGGGTCAGCCCCGCCCGCGATAGCCCGGCACGCCCTGGTCGGGCAGCCACAGGCCCCTGGGCGGTTCGCCCGATTGCCAGAACACGTCGATGGGGATGCCGCCGCGCGGATACCAATAGCCGCCGATGCGCAGCCAGAGCGGCTTCATCTCGTCGAACAGCCGCTCGCCGATGCCCACGGTGCAATCCTCGTGAAAGGCGGCGTGGTTGCGGAAGCTGCCCAGGAACAGCTTCAGCGACTTGGATTCGACGATGGTTTCGCCCGGCGCGTAATCGATCACCAGATGCGCGAAATCGGGCTGGCCGGTGACCGGGCACAGCGACGTGAATTCCGGCGCGGCGAAGCGGACCAGATAGAGCTTGCCCGCGCGCGGGTTCGGGACGTAGTCGAGGATCGCCTCTTCGGGAGAGGCGGGAAGCGGCGTCTGCCGGCCAAGATGGGTCGTCTGCATGATCGGCTATCTAGTCATTCCGTCGCAAAACCCCAAGCCGTTCGGGCTGAGCTTGTCGAAGCCCTTGCCTTCTGGTCTTTATCCGGGCTTGGAGAAGAAGGACGGGGCCGCGACAGGCCCGGCCCGAACGGGGGTAGGAATATGAGAAAGCTGGTTATTGGTCTTGCTCTGGCGAGCGCGTTCAGCCTGCCCGCGATGGCGCAGGACAAGGCCGATCCGCCGAAGCCGAAGGCCGACGCGTCCGACATTCCGGCGCCGCAGGTGGCGGTGACGCGGCACAGCGGCACATTCGGCGGCGTGAAGATGAATTATGTCGCGACGGCGGGCGAAACCTATCTGAAGGCGGAGGACGGCACCCCGCGCGCCAGCATCACCACCTATTCCTATGTGAAGGAGCCGCGCGATCCCTCGCGCCCCGTCACCTTCCTGTTCAACGGCGGGCCGGGTTCGGGATCGGTGTGGCTGCACATGGGCGCGTTCGGGCCGAAGCGCGTCGCCATCCCCTCAGACGCGCGCGACGACGGCGCGCCGCCCTATCCGCTGGTCGACAATCCGGACAGCCTGCTCGACGTGACCGACATCGTCTTCATCGATCCCGTCGGCACTGGTTTCAGCCATGCGCTGGGCAAGACCGATCCCAAGGAATTCTGGGGCGTCACCAAGGATGCGCAGTCGGTGGCCGAGTTCATCCGCATCTGGCTGAACCAGAATGGCCGCTGGAACTCGCCCAAGTTCCTGGGCGGCGAAAGCTATGGCACCACGCGCTCCGCCGCCGTGCTCAACCAGCTTGAGGGCCAGTATAACGATGTGGCGCTGAACGGCGTGATCCTGATCTCCACCGTGCTCGATTTCGCGGCCGGGGCGGATACGCCGGGCAACGAGATGACCTTCATGCTTAACCTGCCATCGATGGCGGTGACCGCGCTATTCCACGGCAAGACGCAGTTCGCGGGCACGCCCGAGCAGTTCGCGGAGGAAGCGCGGCGCTGGGCGTCCGGCCCCTATATCACCGCGCTCCTCAAGGGCGTGTCGCTGCCCGCCGAGGAACGCGCCGCCGTGCGCCGTGATCTGGCGCGCTTCACCGGGCTGTCCGAAACCTATCTCGAACAGGCGGACCTGCGCGTCGAGCCCGGCCGCTTCTACAAGGAATTGCTGCGCGACCGGGGGCTGACGGTGGGGCGGCTCGACAGCCGCTATACCGGCAAGGATTTCGACAGCGCCGGCGAGACGCCCGACGACGATCCCAGCTTCTACGGCATCGACGGCGGCTATACCGCGGCGATCAACAGCTATGTGCGCGAATCGCTCAATTTCCAGACCGACCGGCGCTATGTGACGATCGGCAGCGTCCAGCCCTGGGACTGGCGGCTGGGCGGCGGCCGCGACAACGACGTCTATGTCAATGTCGCGCCCTATATCGGCACCGCCCTGCGCAAGAACAGCGGGCTGCGCATCTTCGTGGGGCAGGGCTGGTACGATTTCGCGACGCCCTTCTACGCCGCCGAATATTCGCTGAGCCGCACGGGCTTCATGAAGGACCGCATCCAGTATCATTATTATGACGCGGGCCACATGATGTACGTCCGCGACGAGGATCGCGCGAAGCTGACGCGCGATATCCGGGGCTTCATCAAGAGTCGCTGAGGACGAAGCATGCCCACGATCGCGCTGCTGATCATCTCCAACCTGTTCATGACGATCGCCTGGTACTGGCATCTGAAGGGCGGGATGGAGAAGCCGATCCTGCTGGTGATCCTGATAAGCTGGGGCATCGCGCTCGTCGAATATTGCTTCGCGGTGCCCGCCAACCGCATCGGCTTCGCGGGCGGGTGGACGCCGGGCCAGCTCAAGATCGCGCAGGAGGCGATCGCGCTGATCATCTTCGGCGGCTTCATGGTGTGGGTGCTGGGCGAACCGCTGCACTGGCGCCATTTCGCGGCGTTCGCGTGCATCATGGCGGCGGTGGGGTTCCTGTTCGTGGGGCGGTGAGGGGGCGCCAGTCTTCCTCTCCCCGTTCGGGCCGGGCCACCCATGGCACCGCCACCGCCATCCGTTCGGGCCGGGCCACACATGGCACCGCCACCAACATCCGTTCGGGCTGAGTTTCGCAAAGGATAGCGCGCCAGTCTTCACCCCCGTTCGGGCTGAGCCTGTCGAAGCCCTGTCCTTTCCTTGACACCGCAACAGAAG